>BOYQ01000001.1:0-440573 GCA_019651595.1 Candidatus Poseidoniales archaeon
TTTTGAAGAAAAAAAACCTCAATATTTACAGTTTTATTAAAAAGAAGTTGTGAAACCATCTGAAACTTTATAAGTGAAGAATCAGTTCCTTCGTATCCAGTTGTGGAGGTTAAGTCACATTAGTTCCCTTAAACAACAGATCCTTTTAAAGGGTTAGAAACTAATTAAGTAAGATCGTCATAATCAGCTCGAAAACAAACTAAAAATTTTAAATTTTTAATTGTACTTGAAAATTTCAAAGGATGGAGACTTTCACTTAAAGGAATAGTTTTAACATCCCATTATTTGCCTATAAATTTTCCAAACTGCAATTCTTTTAAAGTTCCTCGGAAAAATTTGTTGCAAAAAAACCATAATCTTGCTCACCATTTGGGTTAACCAGGGGCCCAAGATTATTAAATATCTGAAATCTACAGCCGATTGTCCCTTTTCCTCATTAAAGGGCCCATGTTTCTTTTGTTTAGGATGAAATACCATATTCAGATGAATAATATTTTCAGCCTCCCTCAATATCCTTCCAAGCTGAGACCAATTTAAATTAGAATATTGATAAACTCTGACATTCCAGCTTCGGCATTTCCCACATTCCTTCTACCCCCCGTTGCTAAAATTTTACCATCAGCAGAAAGGAAACATCATGACCAAAATGATCTCCGGGGTTTTACCAACTGGGTCACCCCTTTTTTTGCCAAGATCTAAAACCTTTTAAATATTCATATCTCCATACCTGTTTTTCACCATTAATTTCCATGAGAACAAAAAAAGTTAATCCATCAGGAAAAAAACCGAAAGAAAACCTATCTCCAAAACTTTCTCCGTAATATCAGAACCTTTTTGAACCATTTTTTATTTGAATATTAAAAAGTTTTTAACATAACCCGATTGTTGAAAAAATTTAAGCAGAGGCCCAAAAAGGGTTTCCTCAGATGATAGGCTGTGTAAAAAAACCATCTCCGTCGGGGTCACCAATAATATCCCCCCTATTTGAGCCCTTCCACTAGAATTTAAACCCTAACATGACCTGATCTTTGGTTATCGTTATTATTTAAATATCCCCAATTCTGACGTCCATCGAGGAAAAAAACCCATGAATATCCCATGTGGAAGCACCTGCAATATCACTTCAATTTGAACCCATTTTTTAGAATTTAAAGATAAACTCTTACCTCTGTTGATCTTTGGGTGCATTTTTTGTTTGTTAAATTTTGGGCCTCATCGCAACAGCCATATTTTGCATCTTCAAAAAACGGATGTGGGTTTAAATTTGAGAACTGGTTCTTCCCCAAAGACTTTCCCTTTTTTTTTTGGGGTAAATACCCATTAAACCCTTTTTAAAGTGACTGTTTTTGTTGATGATGATTGATTTCCATACTGTTGTTGTTTGAATGTAAATGATCTGTTCCTACAAAACCATTGTTTTGAATAAACTTTATTTCAGTTGAACCTATGATCCCCAAAATGGGTTAGAAACTATTTATGACAAAGTTAAAACTGGATCGTTGAAACTAAAGTAATTTCGGTTGAAGTGATAGCTCTTGCAGCTGAAACTCTGAAGATACTGGGCTTCGGGTGTCATTGACGAAATTGTGAATTGCTTTTCAAATGTTAAAATTGGATTCAACAGGTCAGTAGCGTATTCTTACAGAAAAAAATTTTTAGACCATAATTCAGCGTCGGATGATTTGTTCTTAAGTTTTAAAATTTCAAATAACTATTATCAGTTCCCCCGAGCCTAAAACCCAGACTATAAGTAGGGGAGCCTCCATCACTGTCAGTTGTTGAAAAAGTCCAACATTTTTTTGCCCAGATGAATTTTAAACAATACTATTGAGCTTAAAGAAATATCTGTAGGAGGTTTGGTATTGCTCCACGAAAAAATGATGCCATTTCAAAAACTCCCTATCAATAGTATATTTGAAGGGCTCTTGAAAATAATTCATCAAAAAAAGGATCTGTTTTTAAAATGCTCCCGCTTTAGCATGGGATCTTTTACCCTTTTAAAACCCCCTGCCTTTTATGGGGTATTATCGAAAGTTGAACTTAAATCCGAGTAATTTTGCATAACCATCCATTTCCCCTTTACCCCTTCAACCAGTTTGGTAAAACGAACCCCCCCAACAACATCTCGTTATCAAAAGTGCATAACCTTTACCAGCTTCAACAAAGTGAACATATGCTTTGTCTTGACTGTTTTTGGAACACTAATATTATTTTGAAGGTCTACATTGTCTGAAGAGTGAACTACAATTCCACCATACATTTGTCTTGGTTTTTGGTACATTTTGTTTCCATGCTTCTGAATAGTTATTAGAACCATTTTTAACATAATTAGTAACATCATTGGATTGACCATTAGGTAATACCCAAATAGCATTTCCACTACTATCCAAATCTTCTCTTGAGGGAACTTCACCATTTTTGTATATGTATTATTAGAAACAAGGGTATTGTCAGTTTTATGAACGACAAGACCGTTCATGCCATTTCCCCATGCTATATTATTTGTAAAAACAAATGAGCCTACATAAGAATATTTATTTGGATTGGCACCATTAGTATCTGCTTGTAGATATTTATTTCGGTAATATAAACACCACTTCCATCTTTGATTTGTGTTTGTCCTCCACATCCATAAGCAGTACTTGTGGTGGAATAAGAACCATTTACTTCACATCCACTGCTTGGATTAAAAAACACAAGCTTATTAATGTTTTCATAAACAATATTATTTTCAATTCTCATCTTAATTATACCTACCGTATTTGCTGCTACATTGTTAGCTCCAGCACCATCTTGATTTGTTACATTTTCATGATTTAAACTTTGAGCTATTACAATTCCACTTTCAGCGTTATATGACCACCAAGTTGTTTTGTAAACCTTATTATTTACAAGTCTAACATAATCAGCATTATTAACCCTAATACCAGAGTTTGGAGTTTCATAAACTTCGTTAGAGTGAATATTTAGGAATGATCCTCCCCAAACTACTATTCCTCTACCCCTAAATAAATCATCTGGTGTATTAGAAGCGTTCCACGAACCATTACCTTTAGCAGTTACAGTTTGCATCTCTGTGAGCCTTTGCTTGCATATGTAATGTGACTGTTAGGACCTCTGATTTTTTAAACCTGCTATTTCAAGAAATTGTACTCTCTGAGTTTGTGATCCAAACATAAATCCACCTGCACCATCAAACGTTATCAATGGAACTTCATGGTTACCACTATTATCAACATAATTTCTAATCACTAATGGTCTATCAATAGTTCTATTCACAGAAGAATAATTTAAATTAGTGTTGGTTCCAGTCCTAAAATCAGCTCTGTTACTATTTGGAACTTTAAAATAGTAGTCGTTATCTTTTATCATCAGGTCTATTTGCATAATCATTACTGATATCATAATAACCACTGTTATTGTAATCACCTCCCCTGAAATTTATAATTTCACCATATTTAAAATCTGAGTCTGAAATAACACCCCACAAATCAGCTTTAGGATTATTTAATGATGTTCCGTCATTGAATTATTACCACTAGGAGATATATACCAGGTATTTATATCAGATTGTTCTAAGACTACATTATCTATAAAATAATTACCATCGTGATGAAAATTAATTTTTAATTGAGCATTACTGCGGCGCACTTGATGTAATTTTAATCTTATGTAGTGCCAAGGTTTATTTTCTGACTGTGTTAGTAACAGACCCTAAAACTGATCCATCAGATGGGTTTACCAAACTGAATTTTAATTGATCTCCTACCTCAGCAAGAATATATGCTGAAATATTCCACACCTGTGAATTAGTCACATTAATACCTGTACAATTTGAAGTTGTTGATAAATGAACATTATTAAGATTATTTGCAGGTACAACTACCTTTAAAGATCCCAAATCATGAAAAGGATTAGTTGTTTCCCAAATTTAAAAGGTTCCCGTACTACTTTTAGACCAATAATTTGTAAAATCAGAATCAGTTGTGTTTGAATATTCAAAATACCCTTTCTTATTAGATGAATCAAAACAATTAATCTGTGCATATGAACTCAGAAAAAAAATAGTAAAAATGAATATTTTAAAAAATCAAAACGCATATCACTCAATATCAAAAATTATCTATTAATTTAAAATCATTCTCTAATAATTTTAAAGGTTTTTCTAACTGTTTCACTTTCCATAACTACCACATAAGTTCCTGTTTTCTGTTTTGACAGGTCTATCTGTGTTTTTCTAGTCATATCCTCTATCGTTTGTTCTTGTGTATACACTAATGCCCCAGCTGTAGTAAATACACTTATTTTTACTTTTTGATCCTTTCCTCCTACATGAACCTTAACATCATTATTTGTAGGATTAGGATAATAATGTATATCCTCTGATATAAACACCTCCTGCTCTATTGATCCTTGACACTCTAAATCAGTATATACTTTTATAATATTTAAACCTGTATTAAGCTCTGTATCAAAACTATCAGAACTAACAGATGTTCTCTTACCATTAATCTCTACATTATAAGTATTGGATCCGCTCATTGCTATACTAACCTTCTTATCATCCTCATCCACACTAACAAAGCATTTAACTTATCAGGCTCTCCAACAACACATCAAAACATTGCTCATAACTCGACTGACCATCAACCTTAAACATACCGTATAAGTCCTTTGGCAAGACCAGACACTGAAGCTGTTTTACTATCACCAGTAATCGTAACATTATCCTTACCAGTAATCGTCACTGTATAATCAAACGAAGCATCCTCTACACTCCAAATTAATTGAACCATCACTGTTACCTATACAAGTAGCACTGCCTACCTCGACATCAAAATTTGATATTGGTAAGTCAAAACTCGCATCCGGTAATATTAACCTTTGAACCTTCCTTAGTGTAAGGACAATCGTCAAATTTTGTCTTTTACACCATCACTATCGTAATCAGATTCAGGATCAATAGACTCACCTAAAAATATAATCCTATCATCGTCTTTTAAATAATACAATACAGATTCTTCTCCAACATTTCCAACTTGATCAGTAACAGTTAATATAAATTTGTTATATCCGCTTTGAACTTTGAAAAATCTAAATCATCTAAATTAAATTCTTCACTATCAATTGACCCAGAGTACACAAGATCATTTTGAGAACTTGATCCAGGGAAGGGAGCCGGTCTTTTCAGATTTTTAATTGTTACTGAGTATGAACCACCGACATCAACTGATTCAACTTTTATTGCCACAATAATACTATCGAGACTACTCCATCCTTGATCTTGTATATTTGATTTGGTGTAATATGCTTTTGTGGTATACTACATCTTTTAGGTATTCCGCTGTTTTTGTTGCTACTAATGCACTCGTAGTGTCTGTAACTTGAACCGTTAAATTAACTAATCCATCTAAAACCCCGAGGTTTGAATATTAGTTGCTACAATTGTATCATTTTCAAACTTGCCTTCCCTCTAACTACTGCTCCTCCTCCACCCATTTTACTGTAAATAGTATAAACATAATTAAGCCTTTACAGGGTACACAAGACATTTTTGCAGAAATACTATCAACATTTTTTGCATTAATATGTTTTTCTAAATTTCAACCTCAAGTGGGGATGTTAAAACAATATCAGACTCAATGACATCAAATCTTACATACTCAACAAAGGAGTAGTTTCTCATATTACCGGCTTTATCTCGAACCAATGCTTCGAGTATACCCCATTTACCAGGCGGTGAGCCTTGTGGAAGGGTAAGGTTAAAATCGAATGCTTTCCACTCTGAAGTTCCATCATAATTAGATTTCCTGGTTTTATCCAAAGCAGGATGATTCATAGTTCCATTCCCAGTTTGATATCCGTGATCATTGCCGAGTGGATCTCTAAGTATAAATGAAATGCACTAACTCCTGCTTCTTTACCCTCGAAATCAGAAATATCGCGCGCAATTAGTGTAATGTCAACTCTTGTTTCACCATCAGGGGGCTTCTGGTTTTGTTGGTTCAGCAACAACACTAATATTATTAATATCAATTTCTGGTCTTCTGTAATCTGGATATAACGTTTTAACATAAACACTATCCCTAACATCCTTGTAATTAATCAATTTATTTTCAGGTGGTATGTGAAAGTCTGATGTATCCTTAACAAAAACACATCAGCACCATTACCTGCATTATCAAACATATCTATCATTGAAACAGAGTAATAACCTGAGGGAAATAAGAAGGCACAGATATTAACTTTCAAAATACTTATCAGAATTATATTCGTTAGCATATCCTCTCAAACTATCAATTATTGGATAAGCACCATTACCTCTTTCAAATATAAAATCACCTGATTCTAGTTTTTCACCTGTTGCAGAATCAATAGTTGGATTTATAATTCTAGTGAGTATTCTTTGCATTTTTTGTTATCATATACACTTGAACTAATCTTTATAGCTTTCATGTTTATTCCATTTTCATCAGGTTGAGTCTCTTTAAGGCTATTTGTAAACTTTCCTCAACTTCTTCTAATTTTAAATCATAATTCCAAACCGGTGGAAGAATATCCTCGTCAGGATTATTAATGAATAATTTAATTCCAACTGTAGAGGTATTTTCATATCTAGCATTTCTAACTTGATCGTATATTGTCATGGACTGTAATGTCCAGTATCCAGCTTTTTCATACTTGTTAAATATAGTTTCACCAACCAAAATCGAATCCACAGTTTCTCCGTTTTGGGGATCAAGCCGAATGTCATGAATAGTTCCTATAGTAGAAACAAATCTGGTATAAACTTCACTTCCTCCATCATGAGGAAAGTTTTCTGAATTTAATTTAACTTTTAACTTAACCTTTTTTTCTTCGGTTGGTTCACCAGTTACTTCAATTTCTACTCCAGTCACTTTTCCAGGAAATGTATAATCTGGAAATAAATTGTAAACAGTAAAAGTCAAGTCTTTTTTATTTGAGCTACATACCTAGTTCCATGCATAACTCTATCTCTAATAAATTCATATTTTTTCACTGATACATTCAAAAGCTTGTCTGGATTTGTTAAATAAAGCAATAGATTCAGCCATATCTTCATTTGGGTTTTTTAAATGAGCGTAAGCTGAAACAGATTCCGTTGTATTATAAGTTGACCATCCTGAGGCTGAAGTGGTTTTTAAACCAACCACCTATATCCGCCCAATCATCTTTCAATGAATCATCAAAAGTATATTCCCACAAAAAATGAGCTTTTTCATGTAAAATTAGTCTTCTTGCATCATTTAAACTTCCACCACTAAATGCTTTTGACATAAATTCTATTGTATTAGCTTTTGAACCATCACTGGGGTTTCATAACCACAAGATAAGCTGAAGATCCGCCAGTCCATGCAATTCAGCTGCAGGTTTGTAAACAGGGTTGTCTTGCCCATTAATTTTCTAACAAAATATTTTAAACCTCTTTTTTTTGAAAACCCTCAGGTAATTCCTCAAGCATAGCTAATATTTAAATTTTTTTCAATTGATGTAAAGTTTTGAAAATTTGAGGAATCTTCACCCATCAAATCCTCTGTTTCTGATTTGATTCCAAAACTTCAAACCAAAAGATTCATTAGCAATCTTATTTACTTCTTCAGCATCACCCCCAAAATCAGTCAAATAACTTACAACTGGGGATAAAGTCGTTTGAATAATATTTTCCCTTTAAATACCATCAATTGTTACAATTTGAGGAGATGCGTAAACAAATGCTTTTTGACAAATTTGTACTTTTTTTTAAAGAACCATCGTAAAAGAAATATTCTATACTGATCATTTTTGGGTCAATTTAAAAATACCTCTTATATTTTTACCTTGAAAATCAACGTCATCATATGGTTATATGGAAGATTTCCATTGTTTTAAACAATCTATAACTATCTTCAATGGACCATGGTTTTTCAAGAGAGAATTATCCCATATCGATTTTTTAAATAAATTGAAGAATAATCTTTTTGGGTTAACGTTTTATCTAAAACCTTAATTGACGTTGGCTCACTATAATAGTTTGTTTTAGGGCCAGCAGCACTATCATCATTTCCATGAGTATTTAAATACGCCATTACTGATCATTTCAGTTAAAGTAATTGTTGCATTAGAATACTTGGAAATTTATAATTTTTGCTTTTGGGATATGTATAACCAGTAGCATCTATGCTAAGAGCCCATTTTCCATCATCAAGAGAAAAAATTAAATTAACATCAGATCCATCTGTACTTTTTTCCCATTTTTTAAAAAAAAGACGAACTAGATTTTTGAATTGTAACCCGGGCAGAATCACCAGTTTCAAACCGGAAATAAAATCAAAGTTTTTTTGAGAACTTAAAAAGAAAAATCCAAAAATAAAGCAAAAATGTTAGTTTAAATTTCATGAAATAAATCTAATAAATATTTACTTTAAAATCATATTTTTTTTTTTTTATTTCTAATTTCTAATTTTGAATTACATCACGAATTTTAAAACCTTTTTTTTTAAGAATTAATAAAAAAAGAAAAATAGATCAGCAGACTCCCCTATGAAATGTTTATTATTAGAATTTTTTTAAGCTATAACTAATTCTGCTTCTTCCCCCTACTTTCTGGGCAATCTTATCTATACCATTAAATAACTTTGAAATATAACTTTTTGAATTAGGGTTTTTAATTCGTTCTTGAATTAATTCTTAAGAATTGATAAAAATCTTTTCATTGGATTCTTCCCAACAGGTATCATTACCTTTATGACATGTTGACCCGATGGATTTACTTTACGAGTAATGCATCATTATCACAATCCAAGTCAATAGAACAAAGTTTTAAAATATTTCCACTTGTTTCTCCTTTTCATCCATATTCTTTCCTTGGATCTACTAAAAACAACATTTCCAGTAGAATTAGTAAGATCAAAAGCTTTTGATTCATATATCCTAACATTAGTACTGTTTTTGTTGTATTATCCTGAACAATCGCAGGAACTAACCCATCATTACTTTTAGAAAAATCTATATTCATAATCTAACTTTTTATATTGTTTTTTATTAGTTCTTCTTTTAAATTTTTAATTTCAATTTCTTTGAAGTGAATACACTGGCTGCTAAAGCTGCATCTGCATTTCCAATCTTAAATACATCCACAAAATCTTGTGGCCTTTTCCTGCACCTCCAGAAGCAATAATTGGGATAGTTAACTTATCAGATAAATTTGAAAGAATTTCATTCGCAAAGCCATTTTTAGTTCCATCATTATTCATGGATGTAAATAATATATCTCCCAGCTCCTCTTGAACTTCAACTGCCCAATCAATCAGTTTTGTATTTGTTTTTTCTCTTCCACCCACTAAGTATACATACCTCAAAGATCCGTCAATATATTTGGCATCGATAGCTACCACAACACATTGACTTCCATATCTTGAAGAAATTTTGTTTATTAGCTCAGGTGTTCTATGTGCTTGAGTATTAATTGATATTTTATCAGCTCCACTAAACAATAGAGATGAAACATCATCAATAGAGCGATACCGCCACCGACTGTGAACGGAATATTTATATTTTTTGAAATTTTCAGAGCTAAATTAGATAATGTTTTTCTTTTATCTTTGTAGCAGTGATATCAAGAAAACCAATTCATCAGCACCTTCATTTGAGTATAATTTTGCTAATTCCACTGGATCACCAGCATCAATTAAATTAAGAAAATTAATTCCCTTAACAGTTCTGTTGTTGTCAATATCTAAACATGGAATTATTCTTTAGCTACCATACTTATTTATCATTTTTTTTAAATCTATTCTTTTTCATATAAAGCTTTTCCAACAATAGCTCCATAACATCCTATATTTTTTTAATTTATTTAAATCTTCCTCACTTGTCACTCCACCACTAGCAATTAGATTTAAAACCTGAAATTTCTCAATTATTATTTTTTTTTTATAAATTTTTTGTAGAAGAACCTTGCATTGCTCCATCTTTTGAAATATCTGTAATGATTGCATATGTAATCCCAAAATGTAGTATTCATTAATGAAATCAAATAAATTATATTCGGTTGTTGTCTTCCATCCATTTATTTTAATAACATTATCTAAAAAATCTGCTCCTAATATTATTTTTTCTCACATATATTATTGAATCCTTTAATAAGTCTGACTTCAACCCGGGTATTGGGTGCGACGCGCTCATCGTCGAAAGAACATGGCTTCTGCATGCGTCGACACTATCTTTGGCTGGTTGACCAATCGAGAATCGTCCACCACCGTTGAAATTGCCGCCGTCCATCCTCACAACGAGGCAGGTCTGGCCACCGCCGACGCCATTTGCGCCCGTTGGGGCGGTGAGCGACTCCCCTGAGTTCATCGGCATTGAGTTCAACGAACGAACCGTGCCGCATCATCTGCATTTATTGACCTGGGCCGGAGGCCTGACATGCCAACGTGATGACGGTCGATGTGACGACCTGGTGCATTCGCCCCAGCACCGCTGCCACCCCACACGCAGCACGGTTCCGTTCAAAGGAAGGTCCGACCAACCCTCCGAGGCGTTCCGCTCTCGGGATGGGAGGGATTTGTTCGTTGGATGGGCAGCCACGATGGAGCCGTCACGCTCTTTGTCATCAGCGACGCCCTCGAGGAGCACGCATTCTGCGAGATGCTGACCGAAGCACTGAACGCCTTCGACCGATTGACCGTGGGGTGCCACGGCCACACGCACCGGTCGTGGTCGGCATGGGACGCAGACCCTGATGGGTTTCAAAACATGCTGGAAACCTCAACCGGTTCTTCGCCGTGTTGCTGGAGCGGCGTTTCGGCCGTACTTCCGGGCACCCAACGGCTACGTTGGGTGTCGTGGATGGCGCCCGTGTTGGTGCAGCAAGGGTTTCGCGCTGGACTCCTCAATCAATCCCTCGTGGTTGGTGAAACTAAGGCGGGTGGAGCCCGATGGTCGGACGAGTCACGCCATGGCGGAGGCGGGGCTGATCGAACGCCACTGGTTGACTTCCGGCTGACGCTGCCCGTGAACGGCCCGGCACTGTTCCGGTTTTCGCTCTCGCTCGTCGCTCGGCGTGCGTGGAAGAAACGCCACCGCTCCTCCGAGCAGCCCACCTTCAACCGGTGGAGGACCCCAATCGTCGATCACCACCGTCTACTGTCACGTGTTGGATTTTGCACGAAACAACGGAACATGGGTGCCGCCGTTGCCGAGGCATAGAGCCAAGTAAAACGGTCGTGTAGGCAACGCATGACCGTCATCAACCTGAACGAGAAATTCAGCCTCTTTTTCCGACCACTGGTCACCCAAGGTCATCGCTGAAATGAACGATTACCAATTCAAACTTGTCAAGCTTGAAGGTGAATTTGTGTGGCACGACCACGGGCACACCGACGAGGTGTTCATCGTCATCGAGGGGAGCATGAACATCGAGTTTGAAGATCGCACCATCACGCTCAACGCCGGAGAAATGCACGTTGTCCCCAAAGGAACGCGACACAAGCCCTACGCCGAGGCCGAATGCAAGGTGATGATTGTGGAGCCTCGAGGCGTGGTCAACACGGGGGAAGCGGGCAGTGCGTTGACCGCTGAAAACGATCAGTGGATTTGACGTCCATCAACGACGCCCGACGATGGCCTTGTACACTTCACCGCTCGGCCGCAGCGTTCGTTCCTGACTTTCAAAATCAACCCGGTGAAGACCGAAGCGCATTGAATAGCCCTCAGCCCACTCAAAATTGTCCATCAGCGACCAGTGGTGGTAGGAGCGAACGTCGTGTCCGTCCTTGACGGCGTTGGACAACACCCACAGATGCCGGCGGAGGTGTTCGGTTCGCAGGGTGTCCTCAGCGTCGGCCACGCCGTTTTCCGTGATTTCAATCGGTACGTTCAACGGAGCGAGGAACTCGATGGCTCGACGAAGGCCTTCGGCGTACATGGGGTAGCCGAATTCGGTCGCCACTTCCTGACGCCGCTTGGGGAACTTCATTTTGAGAAGCGACACGGAAGCCGGGCCCACCAGCACGTGCGTGTAGTAGTTTAAACCCACAAAATCCAGCGTGCCTTTGGCCTCCGGGATGTCCTTGAAAAACATCCGGCCGTTCTGCATGCCGCTTCGCCAGGCGCCGTTCCAAAACCACTCCATGAGGCGTGCAAGCGGCCAGTCGATGGGACTCCAGCGGTTCTTGGGATCAAACAACGTCACGTTCTTTGCAACGCCGATCTGAACCTCCGGGTTCAACGTCTTCAGACGACGGTAGACCTTTGCGTGTGCTCGCAAGAGGTTGCGCATCACGCGCAGCGTCATCGGAACGGAACGCCGTCCGGGAGGAAACATCCCCAAGGTGTAGCCCATGGTCGAAAACACGGTCGGCTCGTTGATGGTCACCCACACGGACACGCGGTCGGACAGAACCTCAAACACCCGCTCGCAAAACGAGACGAACGCGGGAAGATTTGCTTCGTCGGCAAAGCCTCCTTTGGCTTCCCACCAGTCCGGATGTGAAAAGTGGTGAAGGGTGACCACCGGCCGGATGCCCCTGGCGAGCAGGTCGTCCACCATGGCGGAATAGACGTCCATGGCCTCGTGGTTCCATGCGTTCTCTTTCGGTTCCAAACGACTCCAGGCCACGGAAAAACGGTAGGAGTCGAGTCCAAGATTGCTGAGCAACTGGAAATCCTCCTTCCAGCGGCGCCAGTGGTCGCACGCCTCCCCGCTGGGCTCGAGGCCCTTCGCCGCTTCGTGGACCGTCCAGTTGTTGACGAGGTTTCCCTCAACCTGATGCGCCGCCGTGGCCGTGCCCCACCTGAAGTCTTCGGGGAAGGACACGTCGTCGAGGTTCACGACGCTCCAGTCCTCGTGAGGTTCCGGGTATCGACGTCGGCGGTAGGTGATGAGCGTGATCTTGAAGATCACGAAAAGCCCGAAGGCAACGACGAACAGACGCACCCACATGCATCGTCAAACCCGGCCGCTCGCCTTTGTAGTTCGGTATTCAACCACAGGAATCGTTTGAATTTCGGCAAAACCGCCGGTTGCCGCCGGGATTTTTTTTATGTACCAGACGTTCTTGACTCACGGCAATGTCAATGAAGAAAGCAGCCGTTCTCCTCTCGCTGGTCCTTTTTTCAGGACCTCTCGCAGGGTGTCTTGAAGGCCAAGAAGCACCGATCACGTACGGTTCAAGCGCCCAGTGCTCCGTCTCGTGGCACGTTGCGTTCTTTGATTTGTCCGCCGACACGTTTTCGGAATGGGGAGGTGAAGTGACCTTCTACGCATCCGACGGCTCAACGGACACCATTCGTGAGTTCTCCGCCGAGAAACAATTTGTCTTGCTCGATCCCACGTTGAACTGGTCCATGGAGTACACGTTCTTTGAGGAGGATGTCGGATTCATGAACGGCGAAACGATGTACGGCGGGGACAATGAATACGGTGACACGGGAAGAATTGACATCGCCTTGATGGTTCAGACCGTCGACTTTGGAGGCTCCGATGAATACAACGAGGGCGAGGGTGTGACGTATTCTCACTGCGCCCCGGACGACTATCACGTGGAATTCTTTGACCGAAGTGCGTTTGATTTCTGCTGCTGGGACGGTGAAGTTGAATTCATCTCCGAGACGGGAGGTCAGTCAACGCTCGACGGCTTCTCGAGCGCCGCAAAGTTCGTCGTTCTCGAGGAAGGTCACGTGTGGACCATGCACTATGCGTTTTACGAATCCGACATCGGGTTCATCGTGGATGGAAAGGAGTACGGTGGAAACAACGAGAACGGCGACTCGGGCAGCATCACCATCGATCTCACCTGACGCTGGCTGTTCACGTCGTTGATTGAACCAACGGTGTCCTTCTCGCTCCGCTCGCCAGCGCAGTGAGGGCGTCTCAAAGCCCGTTTCAAAGAGAGGCGATGTCGGGCCGGTCGGTCGAGACCGCGAAGTTCTTCTCCGCCTTGGCGTAGACCTTCCCGTCGAGTTCGCCCTCGCGCACGAGCGAGGACAGGGCGGCCAGCGCAATGGCGGCGCCGTCGATCTCAAAGAAACGGCGGAGCGCTTCGCGGGTGTCGGACCGGCCAAAGCCGTCGGTGCCCAAGACGGTGTAGGGTCGCTGACCCGCTGACGAATCATGTCCGGAACGGCCGCCATGTTGTCGGGGCAGCGACGGTCAGGAGCGAGTTTCAGCCAGCAGCGTCTCACGTAGGGCTTCTGAAGTCGTCGGTGGGGTGGAGCCGGTTGTGCCAGTCGCATGACCTTCACGACGGAGTTCGCCGTAGGAGGTGGCGGAGTAAATTTCGCATCGCACGCCGTAGGTCTCAACTTCTCACGGCGTCGAGCACCTGCACCATCACGGGCCCGGAACCGATGAGGCGAACAAGCGGCCCGTCACCCTTCGGTGCGCCACGGAGCAGGTACATGCCCTTGATGATGCCCTCGTCAACCCCTTTTGGCTTGGGCGGCATGGGGTAGTTTCGTTGTAGATAGCGATGTAGTGGAGCGTCTGATTGTCAACGTACATTTCCTATCAATGCCGTGTCGGACGATGGTGGCCAGTTCGTAGGCGAACGCAGGGTCCACGCACGCACCGCTGGGTTGGTGTGCGCCATGAAGCGAGTGCCCGTCTTGATGCTGCAACCCCTCACCGTTGAGCGTTGTCCGACCTGAAGTGGCGCCCATCAAGAAACCACGAGCTCGCTGGTCGGCGGCGGACAAATCAGGTCCACAACGCGCTGGGAAACCGAACATGGAATAGAACGTGTAAGAACGGAACGGTGGGGTAGAGGTGAGTGGCGTAGGACGTGGCTGAAGCGATGAAGGTGGAGGTGGCGCCGGCTTCGTTGATGCCCTCTTCAAACAGCTGCGCGCCTGGATTCCTTGTACTTCATCAGAACATTGTAGTCAGCAGGCTTGTACATTGTCCCTCCGGGATGGTAGATGCCGAATTCAGCAAACAGCGGATCCATGCCGAAGGTTCTCGCTTCGTCGGGGATGATGGGGACGGCGCGCTGACCGAGTCTTGTCAGCCCATCAACAGGCAAGCACCCGAACAAACGCCATGGTGGTGGAAACTTCCGTAATTCCCTTTGATTCCGGCGTCAAATTCGGCGTAGGTCTCGGCGACGGGAAGCTCGATCGACTCAGTGGGCACCACGCGTTTCGGCATTGGGCCGCCCATGGCCACACGACGCTTTGGGAGGCATGCCAGTTCAGGAACGTCTTCCAGGCATCACGTAGAGTGGGACTCAAGGTCCTTGTCGGTGAAGGAAAGACCGAGGTCGGTGCGCATGAAGAACACCACCATCGTGTCCATGTCGGCTTTTTTCTTCTGGTGGGTGGTGTTGCGTCCGGCAGGCGAAGGTCGAGGCCGTAGCCTTTGATGGTTCGAATGAAGAACGACAGTGGCTCACCTTTGTGCGCCGTGGCTTTGCAGGCGTAAGCGGCGTGAAGTTTGGTAAAGTCAATGGCCCACCGACGTCGGCGCAAAGGGGGCTTCGAGGTCGTCGTCGGACAGATGAGCAACGAGCGCCGAAGTCCGATCCGTGTTAGACAGTTCTTTGCCCGGATGGTTGCGCCGTCAAGAGTCATGATGCGTTGCTCGTCGCCGTCCACCAACCCGTTGAGACAGGCGGGGAGGAGGCCTTTCGTGTCCCGGGGGAAAAGGCCCTCCCAAGAACTGCCCCAGAGCACCTTTTATGACGTTTCCCCCGGGCCCCCGGGAAAGGGGGCCCTTCCCGTTTCCCGGGCATTTGAATTTCCACGGAAAGGGGGGGTCGAGGCGGAAGGTTTCAATTTATGGGCATCACGATGTTGGGGGGCCCTCGGGCCCTGGGGATAAATTTGGGGGAGGGATTTTGGCTCGTCGGATTCCCTCCCCATCGTGTACCAGACCTGGGGGGCGGGGGGTGGCCAAACCCCCGGTTTTTTGAGGACCGATTGAAGCGGCCTTTATGGAGGCCGTCATGGGCCCGGGGCCCCTGCTAAAGGTGGGGGAATTCCCCAAAAAAGGGGATCAACCCGGGGGGCGGGAGCTGGAAGGCCCCTTGGGGGCCCCCCCTTTGTCAATTCCTTTTAACCGGTTTGTGGGTCAACCCCCCTCGCCAAGCCGGGCGAGAGCCCGGGGCACTGGCCCTGCCAGTAAAGGGTGGTCTCCCGGGGAACCGCCGCCCCCTGGAAGAAGGAAAAAAAGCCCATCTCCCCCCCAAGGGGCCGAAACGGAGGGTTGGGATTGCCCGCCCAAAGCCCCCAAAATACTTGTTTGCCCGAAGGGCCATCATCATGGGGTTTCCAACGAAGATGCCGTGAGGCGTTTTTCCAGGCCCAAATCCCCGGGTAGGTTCCCTGGTCGCGGGTGAAAACGTGTTAGGTAGGGGTTTCCAAACCCCTTCAATTCCCGTCGTCTTTTTCCCCCAACCCGTGGGAAAGGGAGGTTTACCCTTTCCCCCCACTGTTTGGGGAAAAGGGACGGGTGGTTTCCCCCATTTTGGTGAAAAACGGGGCCGGGCCCGGGGCCCTGGACCGCCCAGCAAAACCCCATGGTGTCTCCCCTTTGGGGGGGGTTCCGGGGGAGGGTTTTCAATCCTCGCCAAGGGGGCGGCCCCCGGGGGGTTTCCAAAAACCCCCCCGGTTCATTGAATTTTAGGCAAGCCATAAGAACCGACTTTCCGACCGAGGCCAAGGGCCGTTGAGGCCATGGGCCGAAGATGATTTGATTTGACCGCCGCCCCCTTTTTCGAGCTGGGAAAACACGACAAGGGGAACAAGCGCGGAAACCCGGGCGAAAAGGGCCCTGCAAACAGCCAAGGCTGCCGCCCAGGACGTTCGCGGGGTTTCCCGGGGCCCAAACCCCCTTTATTTTTCCATCCAAACCCGTCGCCGCCCCGGACGGGAAAGGTTTAATTGACCCCCACAGCGGGCCCCCCCATGAAAAAGCTGTCCGGCGTTCGCGGCCGACCCTTTTCCCGGGAAATTTTCGCAGGGCCCCCACGCCCTCCAAACCTTTAGGACTTGCCGAAGGGGTTTAAACCTTTTTGGGCTTCCTTTTTGGGGACGACACCCCGGGGGGCCCCCCCCTTTTTAGGGGCCCGGTTTTTACGGTGAAAAGGGTCCCCCGCTTTTTCCGTCCCAAAGGTGCGCACCGGGACGGTCAACATCAAGGAAGGGGCAAAAGGGGGTTCAACCTGGGGCCGAGTTGGGAATTTGTCGTTGAGAACTTCAAACCCGGGACCTTTATCGTGGGGGAGGTTCCCCAGCCCTTACCCTTTCAGGGGACTGGGTACGGCCCAAAAAGGCCCCCCACGGAAAGAGGCGGGGGCCCCCACCTTTACCAGGGAGGGCCCCAGCGGCATCATGTCGATCACCGGCGACGCCCAAGGTGGCCCCGCCAAGGTTGGTGTGGCGTGGATCGACGTCATGACCGGCATGAACGCCGTGTCCTCGATTTTGGCCGCGCTCTACCACCGAGAGAAAACCGGCAAGGGGGCTCGCATCGACGTCTCCCTGTGGGACACGGCGCTGGCTTCCCTCGTGAATCAGGGGCACAACGCGCTGGCCGGCATCACCCCCGGACGGATGGGCAGTGCCCATCCCAACCTCGTGCCCTACCGGGCCTTCGAGGCCAGCGACGGTTGGTTCGCCATCGGCGTGGGCACCGAGAATCAATGGCACAAGCTCGTGGCGGCGTTGGAACTGGACGTGCCCGAGCACTGGAAGGACAACAGCGCCCGAATCGAAGAGCGAACTGCGGTGGAAACCACCGTTCAAGCGGCCGTCTCATCGCTGGACCGAGCCACCCTCGAGGGGTTGCTGAGGGGCATTCCGTGCGCACCGGTCAACACCGTGAACGAGGCGCTGTGCTGGACGTGCAAACCGAGGCCCGTGGAGGACTCGTGGAACACGAAGGCGTGATGACGCTGGCGAGTCCGCTGCGCTTCATTCAGCCGTCAAAGGAAAACAGCGAGGTCTGACCGCCTTCCCGAAGGTAGCCGCCTTCCTTCAGTTTCTCGAAGGCCTGGTCCATGCGACGCTGGCTGAACTGACGCTCTTCCTGAAGGAATTGAACGAGGCCAGCGCGGTCGACTTGACCCTGCTTGAGGTCGGCTTCCTCCACGTCCACCGCAGGATGATTGAGGAAGACCTCGCGAATTTCATCCAGCCGTTCGGGCACCTCCTTGTCCTTGGCCTCGCAGACCGCTTCAAGCGTGCCGTGCTGTTTGATGAGTTTGAGGCCGGTCTTGGGTCCGATGCCCTTGATGCCCGGATGGTAGTCGGTGCCGATCATGATGGCGAGATCCACCAGTTGTTCACGGCTGAGCTCGTTGCTCGCCAACATCTCGCTGAGGTCGATGGATTGGGCGTGAACCACGCGTCCGTAGCGCTTGGTGCCGTCGTCCATGAGGTTGCGAACGAACACGGGTGAGCCGTAGAGCAGGGCGTCCCAGTCCTGTGTGGCGACGACGTCGAGCTGCCCTTTGGCGGCCATCACGGCGGCTTGAGCCTCGCCCTCAGCAGCGGCGGTCACCCACGGGACACCCATGAGGTCGAGCAGTTGTTGGGTCTCTTTCACCATCTGCGGCGAATAGTGCATGATACGGGCCGCCATTTTCTGGGCCAGCGCAAAATCTCCTGCGGCGAGCGCCTCTTTGTGAACGGCTTCGGCTTCCAAACGGCGAGCGCGTCGGGCAGCCATCTCATCGGCCTTGAGTTCGGGTGAAGTGCCGTCGAAGATGTAGACGGGCTTGATGCCCATTGCCAACAGCGTGGCCGTTCGGTGAAGGAAGCCCATCAGGTGAGACACCGGGTTACCGTTGGCGTCGCGCAGCGGCATGCCGTCGCCCTGAGGTGAGCGATCGCGCATGGTGGTGAGAAATTGAAAGGCGGTCAAGAAGGCGTCAATGCCCACGCGTTTACCGGCCAAATCCTTGAGGCTGGTCTGTTCTGCCGGAGCGATGTCCTTCAGGTTGCAGCCCATGATTCCAACAACAGGTCACCGTATGTAGGCGTTCGCCTGCGATTCCATCAAGAAGGCTGGGCCACAGGGTGGACCATGGGCGACATGCTGGCATGCCTGCGCGGTTGGCATCCCGGGTTGGCCAAGGCCGAGCTCGCTGCACTCTTGCCCGAAGCCCGGCTTGAAAACGAAACTTCGGCCCGGTGGGTGCGCGTGGCCGGTGCCAGCGAAGCCCGACGAACGGCCGCTCTCCAACTCGCCAGCGGGCTCCAATGTTTCCTTCATGACGGCGTGGTCGCGGCCACGGAAACCACCAGTGAAGACGAATGGTTGGCTCGTATGGCGACCTACGTTGAGGCTCATCCGGTCAAAGGGACGGTGGCGGTTCGGTCTTGGAAGCAAGGGGCAAAGATCCCCGGCTGGAGCCTGTCCGCCCTGTCGGGAAGACTCGGAGGCGTACTGGTCGACCGAGGCTACACCGTGGACTTGAGCGAACCGGACTGCGTGCTGGCCCTGGTAGCGGACGGACCAACCGCGTCCCTGGCATGCGGCTGGATGGAAGGCGACGGGCAAGCGTCCTTTTCCAACGGTGAACGGAGAGCGGGTGAACGTCCGTTCTTCAAACCGGTCAGCCTCGACCCCGTGCTGGCCCGACTGGCGGTCAATTTGGCCGCAGGGCCGCGTGAGCGAGGGCCCGTCGTTGACCCGATGACCGGCACCGGAGGGTTCCTCATCGAGGCCTCACTGAGTGGGAGAAACGCCATCGGCATTGACGTTCACTCCGAGATGGTGCAGGGTGCGAGGACCAACCTGGCATGGGCGCACGACGGAACGACACCCGAACACGCCAGCGTTCAGCGCGGGGACGCAACGCGACTGGCCGACGCCATTCCCGACGATTGGATTGGTAAGGTCGCGGGTTTCGTCCTCGACCCACCCTACGGTCGAAACTCCCACGGCAGCATGGCGAACGACCCGTTGCTGGAGGCCTCCCTTCGCAGCGCTCGGGACGTGGCCCACCCTGACGCAGGGTTCGTGCTCATCCTACCCGTTCATCCCCCGACCGAACACACCACCGATGCCCTGCCGCTCAACCATCCCTTGGCCTTGCTCAACGGCGATTGGTCGGACGTGCTGAGGCTGGTGGAATCGTGCGGTTGGGCACCGCAATCGGTGCACGTTGAGCGGGTTCACCGAAGCCTCAGTCGGCTGATCCTTCACGCACGATGCGCTCCTCAAGGTTGAGCAGCACCATGTCGGTTCCCTCGGGAGGCGGAGGAAATTGCGACCGATGGGGACAGCCCTCGTCGAGGACCGCTCGGTCGTTTTGGTCAAGCACGTACGGGTAGGTTTGGCAGCCCTTCGGTCGAATTTCATACACGGAACACATGCCTTCAGCGTTCAAATCCGACGAGTCGGTCAACAGAAAAACGCAAGCCCTCGTTTGTGCGTTGTTGAGCAGTGTCAGCACCCCGTCGTTGACGACGGCGAAGTCGTCCTGCTTCATGCCGGTCCGGCGCGCCAAGCGGGAGGCTTCGGCTTGCGTGATGGGCATCGTGGTCTCGCGGCAACACGCTGAACATCCACTGGGAATGCACGGGAGGGAGCGCGCCATGGACAACCCAAGTCACCCGCCTTCTTCAAGAAGGGGGGGCTTCTCGGGGGGTCTACGGGCGATTAGGGTAGTCTGGATATCCTTCCGGCCTTCGGAGCCGGAGACGGGGGTTCGAATCCTCCATCGCCCGCCACTCTATCACGAAGGCGAAGCCTCTCGGGGGCAGCCACCAACCCGTTAGAAAAAACGAACACTTATTTCCGGATGGACGACCTTCACCGCCATGGTCGTTTCCAACCCCGCCTCCTTCGCGCTGTTGGACATGGCGAAAGCCAATCTTCGGGCGTTACCGCCCGGTGACGCCCAACTGCCGGGCTCGCCCACGGTCAAGATCTCAGGCGTGTACGGCCGAACGCCGGCACAGTTCCGTTCCTACAATCTGACCGAACAGGACGTCCAAGCCTTTTGCGCTCGTGTTTCACTTCCCGACCCCCTGCTGTTGTTTGTGGAGGAAAGCGAAGGCGTGCCCCACATCGTGATCGGGGTGGTGGGTCCTGACAACTACTGCGCCGACCGAGACTGCGAAATCGTCTACGGCCGTCGATGGCGTGTGGAGCGCCACCTGTCCTATTCCGAACTGCTTCAGACGGTGCTTCTGGCGTGTAAAACCGCCGTCGAGCACGAGCTTCGCGAGCGTCTTTCGGTCGGCGGCACCACCCCGCTCAACGCCCATCAGGACCACGAACTGATGGCCGACCTGCTCAACGCAGGCATTCAACTGCCGGGAGATGACGTGGTGCTGAGCGCCATCGCCATCAACGGCAACCCGATCAACATCGAAGCCTGCCACGCCGTTGACGGCGTCGGCCGGGTGCTGTGCATGGATTTGGGAAGCGGCGACCCCAGCCTTCCCTTCATCGCCGGTTCGCTCAAGGCCATGGTCCTCAACGACGACCAACCAATTGCTGCGGTTTGGGACGCTCTGTTGCGCCGCTCACACCGATGGTTGTGCGAAGGTTTGCTGTTGGACGGTCAGCCCGTGTTCAGTCCCGCCTTGACCGTGGGTCAACGAATGGCCTTCTCGAAATTGCATCGCAACGATGGACGGCTCGGGGCGACGGAGGTCGCCATTCAGGGGCGCTTCAGGATGAACCACGACATTGACACCGTTCGAGCCCCCGTTCTCCAGAAAGGACCCTGCAACACGCCCTCGCTCGAGCGCCTCAACACCATGAACCCTGAACACGGGGTTTGGCCTCACATCGTGCGCTGAACGTGGGGTCCCACGGACATCCCAACCGGCGTTTATGATGCGCCGCAACCTACTGATAACTGAGACCACCATGAAAGGAAAAGGTTCCCAAAAGCAGGCCCGCTTGGAGCGGCTGAAGAACGAGATCGTTGACTACGTGGCCACGACACCCGGTGCATCCGCGGCCGACATTGTTGCCTTTTTGTCGAACGAACGAAAGATGCGCAACCACGGTTTGACCACGCGAAAGGTCGGCTTGTTCATTCCCCGATACCTCTCGGAGATGATCAACTTCCGGCTCGATTCATCAACGGGAAAGCGAATCTACCACTTGGCGTCCTGAGCCATCACCACATTGATGCCCAAGCACCGTTTCGACGAGGCATGGACTGGGGCGGGCTGGCCGACGCGAAGACCCTCTTTCCCTCCTTCACCGGAGAGGAGGACGGGTACCTCCCTGCCCTGCCGGACCACGGCCCCGTATGGCAACTTCTCGACCCGGACGGCAGCAACAGCCTGAAGGCGCAAATGGGAACCATCAGCGGTGAAATCGCCTGTGAAAACCCCGGCTTTTTCACCCGTGGTGAAGGCATCGTTATCGATGCGACGGCCACCGTGGAGGCCGGCGCCTCCCTCATCGGGCCCTGCTACGTTGGACCCCGTGCTGTCGTTCGAAGCGGCGCCTATGTTCGTGAACACTCGTGGATCTGCGCGGATGCCGTGGTCGGTCATGCAACGGAAGTGAAACATTCCATTCTCTTGCCGGGCGCCAAGGCACCGCACTTCAACTACGTCGGCGATTCCATTCTTGGAAAGGGCGCCAACTTGGGCGCCGGCACCAAACTCAGCAACCTCCGCAACGACGGAGGCGAGGTTCACGTGCGGCTGAACGGCGAGCGTCTCCCCAGCGGCCTTCGAAAATTTGGCGCCGTGCTGGGTGAAGGGGTGGCCACGGGGTGCAACAGCGTCACCAACCCCGGCGTGGTGCTCGGCTGCAACAGCACGGTGTGGCCCAACGTGACCGTCACCGGCATCCACGGACCCGACAGTCAACATCGGTGAGGGATGACCGTGAGCGCCTCGTTCTTTGGCACCGACGGCATCCGTGGTGTTGTTGAGCTGCGGGACGTTGAGGAAGACGAAGCCATTCGCCTCATCGAAGATGAGCGTACCCTCACGCCGGCGTTCATGCGACTCGTCGGCGAAGCCCTGTCCTACACGCAGCCTCATCTCCCTGGCGAAGGAAGCGTGGTCGTTGTGGGTTGGGACCGGCGTCCTGGAAACCAAGCCTTGGTTCGAGCCTTGACCCTCGGGCTGCGGCTGACCGGTAGCCGCGTCGTCCACATCGGCGAGTGCGCCACGCCCACCCTCCATCGAGCCGTGCTGGTGTTTGGGGCGCGAGCGGGATGCATGATCACCGCCAGTCACAACCCGGTCTCCGATTCCGGCATCAAAGTCTTCGACACCTTTGGCTACAAATCGAATCGGGCTTACGAAGCCGACGTCAGTCAGACCGTTCGTCAGCTTGCTGAAGAGGACCGAGACGTGGACGTCGTCGACCGTGAGGCCCTCTCCAAGCCGGACGAAGACCGTCCTCAATGGAGCGAAACTGCACACCGCAGCTGGTTAGCCGAGCGATGGGGGCAGTTCGAATCCATGTTTGGCTCTTGGACCGATGCTGCCCCGGAACGGTTCGCTTCTCCGTTCCTCATCGACTGCGCCAACGGTTTCGGCGCCACGTGGCTGGCGGCCTTTCTGCGCGAACATGGGGTCGACTGTCTCGAGGTGAGTTCACCGTCCGCCGTGCTCAACGAAGGATGCGGCGCTGGCGACCTTTCCCCGACGGCCACGTGGACGCACGAAGAGGCCAAGGCATCCCCGCACCAGATGATTCAGGCCTTGCCCAGCGCCCCTGAAGGTCAACTGGTCGCCGCTGCCCTTGACGGGGACGGCGACCGATGCCTTCTCGTTCAAGCCACCAAAACCGGCTTTGCCGTGGTGGACGGCGACGCCATGGCAGCGATGTTGCTCGAGGCAGCCGCCGACCAACCCTGGTCTTTTGCGGCCAGCATCGAATCCGACGTGGCCCTGTTCGGTCATGCTCAAACCCTGAACCCCGATACGACGTGCACGGAGACCGCCGTCGGCGACCGTTGGCTGTCCTACGCCCTTCGACCAGAGGACGGCGGCTGGTTACACGGTTCGACGCTGCCGACCTGCTGTGGCATCGAGGATTCGGGGCACGTGGTGCTTCCCGCACCGCATCCGTCTGCCCCTGATACGTGGAGTTTGGTCGGCGACGGTGCCGCCACGTTGTGCGCCGTTCTTCTCGCCGCCGCCAACCGGTCTGGAGCGGTGTTTGAGCGAGGTCACAAACGTCGCGTTTCCGTAAGGGACAGTCGCAGGGAGCGATGGACCGCTGCAAGTGAGGTGTTCGCTGCGACCCGTCTCCAAGTCACAGCGGCGCTTGAAGCCGAGGGGTTTGCGGTTGAACAACGCCACATCGAGGGGGAACCCGATCTGCTCTTGATGCACGGGACGTCAAAGCACGGCGTCGTCTCGTTCGGTGTACGCAACAGTGGGACGCAAGCCAAGACCAGTCTGTCGATGCGTCTCTCCAGAGCGTTGGACCCTCGTCCGTTCTGGGCGATTCAAGCGCGTCGAGGATGACCTTGTCAACGCTCTCACGGCACCTTAGTCGTCCAGCAGCACCGCTTCGTTGGCTTGGGTCAACGTGGTGACGGCGAACAACAGCGCCGCGGAAGCCACGAGGAGAACGAGCACGTACGTTGCGCCGATACCGGCCACCAGGGCCACCGCTGCCACCATCCAAGCCACGGCCAAGTCAACCGCACCCACGATACGCCACGACTTGCGCTGAGCCAGAATGCCCGCGATCCAAGCCGTGGCGGAAACGACCAACGTGGCAAGGGACAAACCCATCAGGGAAGTGGAGAGAACGGCGGCGGAAATCAGGAGGCCGTGCACCGACCACAACGAGGCCGAAAGCCAGAGGCCGTGGTCCCGTGCAACCACCAGCGCCACCCATGCCACGCTGACAACTCCGAAGGCGCCGGTGACGCGTGCGGGGCTGAGCAGAGCGTCGGCCGGTGAGAGGACCCAAGCGACCAACGCCTGCACCGCCAACGGTGCCAACAGCATCACGGTCATCGCCACGGCCGGCTGAGTCCATCCGAGGCTTCGTCGGAGACCGAACGCCAACGCAAGGACGGCCCCCGGTCCCAACGACAACACGACCGTGCCGACCATCCAGCCGCTGCGGCCCAGCGCCGTTCGATGGTCGTCCAGTCCCCGGCGGAGGCGCTCGCCCTCCACCCAGTCGAACAGCAACACCATGCCGAGCAGGACAAGTTCGATGCCGAACAAAGGCAGGCCACCGGTGGAGAGTGGCAGCGACAGCGGGTCGGTGCTGAGGGGGAGTGGTACCTCTCCGCCAATGAGCACGCACACCGCACGGTCGATGACCATCAGCGCCAACAACGCCTCGAGGGCGCTGGGAATGCGCAGACCGAGGTCGTTGCGTCCCATGAGCCCCATGGCCGCGAGCAGGCCGAGCGTGAGCGTCAGCACGGCGAGGTGGACCGTGCCTTCATCGAGCACACCCGTGGTCATTCGTCCCGCCACGTGGACCAGAACCATTCCCGCCATCGCCACAGCGATGGGAAGTTCAACCCCCGCCACATCGGGAAGGCGTAAACCGATGGCGTTTGCACGCAGGCGGGTCAGGCCCACCAAGACCACCGCAAAACCGGCGCTGAACACCAGCGCCAACAGGGCGTACGGCGTGGCGTAAGCGAACCACGTGGAGCCGAGGAAGGCGACCGAGAGGAAGAGCAGTAACACCACGGGACGGTAGTGAATATCGCCGATGATCACGTCGTCCGCATCACCGGTTCCCGCTCGTTTGGCCCGCTTCTTTTGGCGCTGGGCGAGGTCGAGCAGCTCAGCGTCGAGTTCCTTGAGCGCCACCGAGGTGGTGCCGTCAGCGCTGACCGAGGCCACCAGGGTTTGCATGCGCTCTCGCTTGGCAGCGAAGGCCGCTTGGCGTTCTTCCT
Organism: Candidatus Poseidoniales archaeon; assembly: GCA_019651595.1. Taxonomy (GTDB): domain Archaea; phylum Thermoplasmatota; class Poseidoniia; order Poseidoniales; family Poseidoniaceae; genus Poseidonia. Next base: position 25,818 of record BOYQ01000001.1, read on the forward strand.
TGCAGCCAGCGCCCGGAGGCCGGAACGGACATCGCCCTGGAACGCAAGGTAGGCGCCCACGACCACGAACGCAACAAGGGCGGTCAGTTGCATGGAGTTCGACGCCTCGGTCTGCCCGGCCAGCGCCATGCTCACCAGCAAGCCGATGACGGCCACGGTGGGTGGAAGAAGAGCGTCAACGCTTCGCAGACGTTGCATGTACAGCAGGGCTGAGGCGACCCCCATCACCGTCAGGACCTCGACCCCCAAAGCCGCTGAGAGATCGGCTTGACCGGTGAGCGCATCGGTTCGGTCAGGGCCGAGCGCCACCACGAGAAACAACGCCGTCATCATGCCGAGGTGAACGGTCAACAATCGACCGGGCAACGACCGCAACGTGGGGTCACCGTGGTCCATGTCCGCTGCGTCCGCCCGGCGCGCAGCGGCGGCGATGAGCACCAAACTTCCGCCCGTCAGCGCCGCAGCCCAGCCGGCCTCCATTCCGTAATTCCAAGCGATGGCGAGCGCCGACACCGACCACACCACCACGAGGGTTTGTGGTCGCCCCTGATGAAGGCCAAGCCACGTCATGACGGCGTGGGCGAAGAGAAGCGCCGTCATGCCGCCCAAGGCACCCTCAGCCGTGAGGCCCTCTGGACGGGCGGTCGCCACGAACGAAACGCAAGCGAGGATGAAGCCCAGGTTCCAAAGGTTGAGCACTTCAGAATCCCGGAGACGTGAACTCATCTCTGAAAGCCCGGCGACGCCACCGGCGAGGTTGAGGTTGGCTTCGCCCAGACGATGGTTCACCGCCACCTGCTGCACGACGAGCAACGCCATCCAGACGCCAAGGTCAACTTCGGACAACACGATGGGAATAAGGTCGGCGTTGATGAGCCGCTGCTCTGCATTGGTGGCAAAGACGAGCAGCCAAGCGTAGGGCGCCAGCACGGCCACGCCGGCGATGCTGGGCGAATGGCGCAGCACCGCAATGCCGCCCAACCCCAGCCAAACAATGCCCTGAGCGACCAGCAACATGCGAGCCTGCGCCCCACCGTCATCGGCAGGGATCAGGAGCGTGAGAAGCGTGACGATCACCAGACCGCCGGTCCACAAGACGTGGTCGGAGACGTTGGCTTGGTGGGTGAGGAGCACCCCGATGCACAAACCGGTGGTGGCCAGCGCAAACACGGAGTATTCGGTGAGGTCAAAGGGAAACGAAAGGCTGACGATGTTGGTGTTGAGCAGCGCCAACCCTGCGATAAGGAACGGCATGGGCGCCAGGACGAACGGCATCAGTTTGGTCCACGCCACCCCACGAACCACCAGGTACGACGAGCTGAACGCCAGCGTCAGGAGCATGAGTTGAGCAAGAGCATACCCCAACTCCGTGCGATGGGCGGCGATGGTCATCAGCGCACCCACCATCCCCAAGGACACGGAAACGGCCCACAAGCCCGGTTTGCCCAGTCCCACGGCGTGGACCGCTTGGCTCAACCAGTTTTCGTGGCGCACAAAGGCGGCGGCCATGGAGGCGTTGGCGGCCGTGACAACGCTCAGGAGAAGGAAAAGGGTCAGATCGTTCTCAATGGGCAGCAAGGTGAGCGAGAGGATGTTCCAATCGTTGGAGAGAGCATGAACACCAACCCAAAGGTAGGACATGGAGATGCCGAGGCTCGCCAAGTTGCCGGAATCGCGGAGCAGGGCCAGTCCGTGCATCAACGCCATGGCCAACACGATCAGAACCGCAATGCCCACCTCGCCGTAAACCGCCCCGGCGGAACTGCCCACGGCGAACAAAACCAGAGCGGATTGGGCTGCGATGGCGTCCTCGTCATGACGAAACGCCAACGCCACGTTCATGCCGACCAAGCCCAGCATCAGCGCGCCCAGGAGTTGGCTCTCTGCGACACCAAAGCCGTCCAACCAACCCCAACGCCATGCATCGAGCGCCAACCCGTAGAGAAGTTTCATCGAAATGATGACCCAAGTGATGCCGAGGAGGTGCATCGCATCCTGTCGAATCCATCGCTCACCGAGCCAAAGGCCGACCACCGCCATGCCGAGCAGTCCGAAACCGCCGATGACGGGTGGCAGCACCGTTCCAACAAGGGCCCCAATGGCGGTCCACACCACGACCATGGCCACGGCCAAACCTTTCCCGATGGTCTGTTCTCCGTGAACGGCCATCTGCGTGGTGGAATCAACCGTTGACGTGGATTCGGACGCCATCGTGAACAACGATTTGACGTCCCCAACAGCAACGTCTGGCTCGGCTGACGCAGCGCCGGTCGTCGCCTCGGGGACAGGGTCGGTTGACGGTTCAGGGTCCTCCTCGGTCGAAGCGAGCATGAAGGCGTCAAGATTGAGGCCTTGCGGGCGCTTGAACGACTGCTCACGAAGCACGTCATCCTCTTCTGGAGGGGGCGAGCGCTTGGCATCCTCCGCGCCTTCCATGAACTGCTCCTTGGCTTGCCGAACATGAACTTGTCCGCCCCGTGCAGGCTTTTGTGGTGAATTCTATCGGTTCTGGCACGCCGCTGAGCCGTCGTCATCGGAGGTCGCTTGAAGACGGTTGAGCGATGGCCGTTGAGCCAAAAGGGACAAAGAGGGGCGGCGGAAACGGCCGACATGGGCGGCACCCACGGCACCCCCTCCGGTAGCCTCGAATCGCACGGCATTTCCCCCAGCGGAGCCGTCTACTGGAACCTCGAAGCGAAGGACCTCGTTGCGCTCGCCGTCGAGCGGGGCGAAGGTGTGCTGAGCGCCCACGGCGCGCTCGTCACCGAAACCGGTGAGCGAACCGGGCGGTCGCCCAACGACAAGTACATCGTGGACGAGCCTTCGGTGTCCAGCGACATCAACTGGGGCGATGTGAACGTCTCCACTGACCTCGATACCTTCAACCGAATGCGCGCCAAGGTCGTTGAGTTCCTGTCCAAGCAAGAGGCGCTTTTCGTCCAAGACCTGTACTGCGGCGCCGATTTTTCCGAAGCGCTCCCCATCCGCGTGGTCAACCACAACGCCTGGCACAACACCTTCGCCCGCAACATGTTCATTCGGCCCGGTGCCGACCAACTCGCCAAGCACGAGCCCGAATTCACCGTGCTCCACGCCCCCCATTTTGAGGCCGATGGCGAGGACGATGGTTTGAATTCGCAATGCTTTGTGATCGTGAACTACGCCGCCAAAGAAGTCATCATCGGGGGCACCCGCTATGCTGGAGAGATCAAGAAATCCATCTTCTCCGTGATGAACCTCATTCTCCCCAAGAAAGGCATCCTGCCCATGCACTGTTCGGCCAACACCACCGGGGAAAACACGGCCATCTTCTTCGGCCTCTCTGGCACCGGGAAAACCACACTGTCGGCCGACCCAAAACGGGCCCTCATCGGCGACGACGAACACGGTTGGGGTGCCAACGGTGTGTTCAACTTTGAAGGCGGCTGCTATGCCAAACTGATCGACCTTTCCGAAGAAGATGAGCCCGCCATTTTCGCCACCACCCGGCGGCACGGAACGGTGCTCGAAAACATCGTCCTCGACAGCGAAGGCGTGCCCGATTTCCATGACACCTCCAAGACCCAAAACACTCGAGGGTCCTATCCGATCGAATTCATCGACAACCGAACAGCCGACTCGAAGGGTGGCCACCCGCAAAACGTGATTTTTCTCACCTGCGACGCCTTTGGTGTTCTCCCGCCCATCTCTCGTCTGACGCCCTCACAGGCTGCCTATCACTTCATCTCGGGCTACACCGCCAAGGTCGCCGGTACAGAAGTCGGTGTCAAAGAGCCTCAAGCCACCTTTTCGGCTTGCTTTGGTGAACCCTTCATGCCCATGCACCCCGGTGTCTACGCCGACCTCCTCTCCGACAAGATGGCCCAGCACGGGTCCACGGCCTGGCTCATCAACACCGGTTGGTCTGGCGGCGCTTACGGCGAAGGAAGCCGAATGAAAATCAAGTACACCCGAGCCATGCTCAACGCTGCCCTTGATGGAGAACTCGACGACGTTGAGTTTGTCACCGATGCGCGCTTTGGTTTTGAAATTCCAACCGCTTGCCCGGGGGTTCCCGCCGAGGTGCTTCAACCCAAGTCCACCTGGTCCAACGGGGAGGCTTACGACGCCACCGCCGACAAGTTGGCCTCAATGTTCAACGAGAATTTCAAGCGCTACGAAGCCGGTGTCTCCCCCGAGGTCAACGCTGCTGCACCCGCTCCGCTGGCGTGAGCCCGTCCAAGAGACGACGGAGAACCGGGATGTTCTCCCGCTCGCTGTCATCCAGCGCCATTTCCGCCTGAACCATGCAGGTGCTGAGCGTTTCGTACCTGTCATCGTCCTTCGCCATCATGGCGCACTCCATCGCCTCGTCGAACAGCTCAATGGCCAATTCCGGCCGGTCGATGGCCAGCAGCGCCGTACCGACACGTTCGAGGATGTTCGAACCGCTGGCGGGGTCGTCCATCAGGTGTTCCGACGCCCTCTCGACCCACGCCGCTGCGGCGGTTGCATCACCGGTGAGGGAGGAAGCGATGGCGGCCAGCACCATCGATGGAACGCTGTCGTCCGCTCGCGTGGTCGGTTGGTCAGCGGACGTGGTGAAGAGTTTCAGCGCCCGAGCAACATCACCGCTCTGGAGGGCCAGCATGCCCAATCGTCGCATGGCTTTGCATTCCGACCCCACGTCATCGACCAGCGTTGCCAAGTGAAGCCGAGCCAGATGGCGACGAGCGTGCTCGTGATGCCCGGCCATTCTCGCCATCAACCCCAGGGCGGACTCGGTGCGCAGGAGGCTGCCGGCCATGGCGCGATGGACGAGTTCCGCTTGTTCCTCGCCCAGCGGGGCCAAACCCATGCCAACCTCTTCCATGACCTCGGTCAACATGGATGAGGTGGTTTGAATCGCTTCGGAAAGTCGGTCGTCCGCTTCCATGCGAAGCGTGGTCAGGTGAGCGTCCAATTTGGATACGGGCGCACAAATGGTCGCCAGTTCACCCAGCGCTTCCAAACGCTTTGGTTTGATCTTGTAGCCTCGGATCACGCGGGTTAAATCCGCTATTTGTCGGCGCTCCAACCGTTCCGCATCCTCTTCGTCGTGGTCCAACGCGTGGCTGGAAGAGAGCAATGAATCCACCATCCAGGTCAATTTTCGCTGGACGTCGTATTCACTACGACGGCTGATCGCGTACTTCATCTCCGCCGCACGAACCTGACGGGAAAGGCTCCGGAACCTGGCGTCTCGGTCTGCATCGGGCGCCTCCGCCACCAGCCGCTGAAGGAAGGTCGAAGGCGGACAGGTTTCGAAACGCAGGTCGGTCCGCTCGGCCGTGGTGGTCATCTTGAAATCGTCCGAGACCAACACGACCCCGTCGGTTTCAGCACCCAAGCCGTCAGCCAGCACCATCAGGGACAGGTCGACGTCCTGTGGAGCAGCGGATTCACCGATGCGTTGGGCCAAGGCCCGAACGTCGCCTTCGTCAACGGGAACGCTGTGAAGCATGGCATCGAGAGCTTTCAGAAGGTTTGGACGGCCGTCACATCGACGCAAAGCGACCGTGGCGACTTCTTGCTCGACGCCCGGCGTGATCAGCAGCTGTCGGCCCCGCAAGACCGCTTCTAAATCATCAACGAAGCCGTCTTCCGCCTTCTGACCGAGGTGAATAAAGCAGTTTGAATCGATGACCCAAACGGAACCCATGGCTCGTATGAGGCCCCCTCAAATCATCATGTTTCCGCCACGAACTCATGAACGGTCATCGCGACGAGGTTGACGACGATTGGAGCGATTTGGCCGGTTCCGATTGGAAGCGTTTGAGCGCCCCTGCTGCTTCCCGCGATGCCGGTTTGGCTGCGGGGGCTTGCCACCCGACGGACGATGGGGGCGGCCACCTTTCTGACCCGACTTGCGGTTGGACGGGTTTCGACCTCCACCCACGTCGCCGTCTCGTAGTCCACCTCTCCGACTGCGGTCGTTGGCGTTCGGCCCCCCGCGGTTGTAGCGCCGCATGTTACTCCCGCGACCCGTGCCGCGGCGTGAGCGTCCGCCCACCGGTGCACCCTTGACTCGTCCGGGCTTTTGACCCGGCTTCGGCCGGGCCTTCTCAAAGTGGTAAGGCTGCTCCTCGAGAACCTCGATCTCTTCGCCGAGCAGTTGCTGGATGCCGACCAGATAACCGGATTCGGTTTCATCACAGAAGGAGTAGGCCAAGCCTTCGCGCCCGGCGCGTGCCGTGCGGCCGATGCGGTGAATGTAGACCTCGGGCTCGTTGGGCAAGTCGAAGTTGAAGACGTGAGTGATGTCTTCGACGTCGATGCCTCGACTGGCGATGTCGGTGGCCACGAGAACGAAGACGTCGCCGTTTCGGAACGCTTCGAGGGCTCGCGTCCTTGCGGTCTGGCTCTTGTCGCCGTGGATGGAATCGGAGGGGATTCCCACCTTGCTGAGTTGTTTTGCCAGACGGTTAGCACCGTGCTTGGTTCGGGTGAACACGATGCCGCAAGCGACCATCTGGCCTTCGAGGAGGTCGATGAGCAACTGCCGCTTGTCCGCTTTCTGAACGAAGGCCACGTACTGCTCGATGCGGTCCGTGGTTGGCGCTTCGGGGCTGATGTCCACGTGCACCGGGCGGTGCAGCATTTGATTGGCCAACTCGCCGATGGCCTTGGGCATGGTCGCGCTGAACATCAGGTTCTGTCGCTTGCGCGGAACGAGTCTGAGAATACGCTCCACGTCCTTGCTGAATCCCATGTCGAGCATGCGGTCGGCTTCGTCGAGCACGAAATGCTGGACTTCGCTCAGGTCGACGTGCCCCTGCTCGTACAGGTCGAGCAAGCGGCCAGGGGTGGCCACCAACACGTCCACACCCCGACGAAGGGCTTTCACCTGCGGGCTCTGCCCGACGCCGCCAAAGATGACAGTGGAATAGAGCGGAAGGTGGCGACCGTACACGCGGAGGCGGTCACCGATCTGCGCGGCCAGTTCCCGTGTGGGCGTGAGCATGAGGGCGCGGATGGGGCGGCCGTTGGACGGTTTCTCAGCGGCGAGATGATGGAGGATGGGCAGGGCGAACGCTGCCGTTTTTCCGGTGCCCGTTTGGGCGATGCCGAGCACGTCTCGCCCGTCCATGAGGGCGGGAATGGTTTCGGATTGGACCGGAGTTGGCGTGCGGTAGCCCTCACCGTCAAGGGCCTCCAAAATTCGGTCGTCGAGGTGAAGTTCAGTGAAGGTTGACATGTGGCTGCCTCAAGGACGAACACCCCGCGACCCTCGTCAGCGGACCAACCGTTCCATGCCACCCTCCAAGCCGACTTGTTATGAACACCGAGGGTCAACGCAGGTCCGTCGTGTTGATTTTTTATACCTCCATGGAATTGCACAGGCATGCGATTCAACCTCCTCATGCTCACCCTGTTTTGCTCGGGTGCTTGACCACCGTCTCGGCTCACGGCGGAGAGAGCAGCAACGGTTTGGAGGTCGGCCTTACCACCGGGCAAACCCTGCTGTTCTCGCTGGTGGGTGGTCTGGCCGCCATGCAAGCGACGAGTGTGCTGTTCAGCATCCGTTCAACCAGTCTTTCCCCGCTGATGGTGGGACTGGCCACGTACACCGGCCTCATCCACCTCATCCTCGGGTTCGATGACAGGTTGCTGCTCCTTGGGGGGGTTGGCGTCCTTGGCCTGCTGGCGGTCCTGGTGGTCGTTGAACTTCCTGCGCAACGGGAGCGTTTGGCCCTGCTGGGCCTTTGCGGCGTGACCGCTGCCATGTTTGTCGGGTACTTTGTCAGCACCCACGACCCGCACATGATTTTCGAGGACCGGTTGGGTCTCACGGCAAAGATCTGCGAACTTGCGCTCATGGGGCTGATGATACGAGCCCTCCGGTCGCCAACCAAGGCATGATGGAGCAAAGGCGTCGCTGGTTTGATGTTCCTGAGGCCAATATGCCGCCATGGACCGGCCGCTTCACGTCGTGACCGGTGCGTTCGGCTATTCCGGAAGGTGGGTGGCGCATCACCTCCTCGACGAAGAAGTCCATGTCCGAACCCTGACCAACGCCGTGGGCAGGGACGACCCGTTCAACGGACGCGTCGAAGTCCACGGGTTGGACTTTGGCGACATGGACCGTCTGGTGGCGTCGTTGCGCGGGGCCGAAGTGCTGTACAACACCTACTGGGTTCGCTACAACAAGAAAGAGCACCGCTTTGCCCACAACACGGCGGTGGAGAACACACGGCGTTTGTTTGAGGCTGCCAAGCTGGCGGGCGTCAAACGCGTGGTGCACTTCTCCGTCGCCAACCCGACCAAAGCCCCCAACTGGACCTACTTCGAAGGCAAGGTCAAGGTGGAAGCCATGCTCAAGGCGTCGGGGCTGTCCTACGCCATCCTGCGGCCCACCGTGCTGTTTGGCGGTCATCGAAACGTGCTCATCAACAACATCGCCTGGATGCTAAGGCGCTTCCCGGTGTTCGGGGTGTTTGGTTTTGGAAACTACCCCATCCAACCGGTTCACGTTGAAGACGTGGCGGAAGTCGCCATCGCACAGGGGCGGCTGGAGGAGAACACCGTGGTCGATGTTACGGGTCCCGAAACCTTTCGCTACAAGGACTACATTCGCCACATGGTGAAGGCCATGGGCCTGAAGCGAGCCATTCTCCCCATGCCACCGATGTTCGGGTGGTTGTTTGGTCGCGTGCTTGGCGTGTTCCTGCGCGACGACGTCATCACGCGCGCCGAAATCAAGGGGCTGCGTCAGGGGCTGATGGCATCCGATGCTGCGCCGGTCGGCACGCGCCGGTTTTCCACGTGGATCGCTGAACACGGCGCGTCCTTCGGAGAACGCTATCAAAACGATTTGAAGGAGCGTCGCTACAAACAACCGTGATCAGAGGCCCAACGCATCCGGCTTGGTGCCGGAAGAGAAACGCTGAACAGCCCCGTCTTCGTCAACGATGAATTTCTCAAAATTCCATCGAATGTCGCCCGTGCGGCCGTCGGCATCGGCCGTCGTGCAGAGGGCCTCGTACAGGGCCATCCGAGATGGTCCGTTGACGTCGCCTTTGGCCATCAGCGGAAAAGAGACGTTGTATTTGGAGGACGTGAAGTCGCAAATTTCTGCGTGCGTTCCTGGCTCTTGACCGCCGAACTGGTTGCAAGGAAAGCCAACCACGGTCAGGTCGTCGTGCGCCTCGTGAAGGGCTTGAAGCCCAGCGTACTGGGGGGTTGCACCGCATGCGCTGGCGACGTTCACCACCAACCACCGGCGGCCGCCGAGTTCTCGAAGCGTGGTCGTGGTGCCGTCCATGGTGGTGAAAGGGATGTCAATGGGGTTGGTCATGGTTCTTTTTGGGGACTGGTAAATATCAACTTGTGCATCCGTGCAGACGAGGCAAATCCTCTTGAAGTGCCGGTCCGTGGTTCAAGCATGCAAGTTCTCATGGAAACCAGCGCAGGCAACATCACCATCGACCTCTTTCACGGCAGTGCCCCCGACACCGTCGCCAATTTCGTCAAACTGGTCAAGATGGGCCACTACGACGGACTTCACTTCCATCGTGTGATCGAGGACTTCATGATTCAGGGCGGCTGCCCGCACTCGAAAGACCCCATGGCCCGCCGAGCCGGCACCGGTGGCCCCGGCTGGCAAATTCCCTGCGAACCCTCCGCCCTTGCCCTGAAGCACGACAAGCCCGGTGTGCTCTCCATGGCCAACGCCGGCCGAAACACCGGTGGCTCGCAATTCTTCCTCACGACGGTGCCAACCCCCTGGCTCAACGGCAACCACGCCGTCTTTGGCGCCGTGTCGGAAGGCATGGACGTCGTTCACACCATCGAGCGATGTCGAAAACTCCCCGGCGACCGCCCCGCTGAACCCCAGCAAATCATCCGCTGCACCGTCATCGAGTGAGGTGGTAACGTGGTGGTCCTCGCCGTGCACGGTGGTGCAGGAGGCGACGGCCCTTGGCGCGGCATGACCGACGCCGACCCGCAGCGCGTGGCCTGCATGGAGGCCTTGCTCAACGACCTTGGAGGTCGACTCAACGCCGGTGAACTCACGGCGCTCGAGGCCGTCACCCTCGCCGTTGAAGCGATGGAAGACGAGCCCCTGTTTAACGCTGGAAAAGGGTCGGTGCTGGACGAAACCGGCAAGGTCACCATGGACGCCAGCATCATGCGAGGTCAGGACCAAGCGGCCGGTGCCGTCATCGGGCTGACCACGACGCGCCATCCCGTTCGAGCAGCGCATCGGCTGTTGGTGAAAGGGTGGCCGGTGATGGTAGCGGGAGACGCAGGGGACGCCTACGCCGACCGGGAAGGGCTCGAGCAAGTTGACCCGGCTTGGTTCGCCACCGACCTGCGCCGCGCGCAGTGGAACAAATGGAAAGAGCAGCGGCTGCGACCCGGCGCCACCGATGAAGAAGACGCCCTGCTCGACCACGACGGCGGGGAAGATGGATGGGGCACCGTCGGTGCCGTGGCCCTGGATGTCCACGGGCACGTTGCAGCCGCCACCTCCACCGGCGGGATGACCGGTAAACCGCTCGGAAGGGTGGGCGACACGCCGATCATCGGAGCGGGCACGTGGGCTGATGGCGCCGTAGCGGTGTCCTGCACGGGTGTGGGCGAGGCGTTCATTCGGACCGCTGCGGCCCACTCGGTCGCCGTTCACCACCAGCACACGGGTTTGGAAGAAGCAGCAGAACGCGTGCTGAACGAGGTGGCCCCCTACGGTGGACGGGGCGGTCTGATCGCCGTGAACACCCAGGGCGAGGTGGTGCTGCCCTTCCAAACGATGCTGATGTACCGGGGGCTTTACCGCAATGGAACCGTCAACGTGGGCATCGGACCGGACTTCCTTCAATCATAAACGCCCCTAAGTTCATGACCTGTTGAGGAAAGGGGCGCAGTATGCCGGTTGACGCCGATGAAGCCTTGCGCAGAGCAACGCTGATTCGAAGCGACCCTTCGTTGCGGGGCGTCACCCGTCAAAACATCGCCACCGAGGAGGGTGAAGTGGAATGGCAGTACCTGGCACCCGACGGTGAACCGGTTGAGGAAGAGGACCGCATCGCCCGTTGGAACAGCATGGGCTTGCCGCCTGCATGGGAAGACGTCTGGATCTGCCCCAACCCCCGAGGCCACATTCAAGCCACGGGTCGAGACCTCAAAGGTCGACTGCAATACCGGTACCACCCCGACTGGACCGAGATCACGACCGAGATGAAGTACGACGACGTGGTCTATTTTGCCTCTCAGCTCCCTCGCCTGCGACGTCAAGTCATTCGGGACTTGGAAGAGGGCGGTATGACGCTGAACACCGTGGCCGCCCTGGTCGTCCGTCTGATGGATTTGTACAACATTCGAGTGGGCTCGGACGAATACGCCAAGGCCAACGAATCCTACGGGTTGACCACCCTCAAATCCATGCACGTGAAGCACATCAAAGGGGACGATGCCGAGGGTCGGCACGACGCCGTGTTTTCCTTCACGGGGAAGTCCGGCAAGGACTGGCACATCACCATCGAGGACGACGGTTTGGTGGATTTGATCCTCAAGACCAACCGCCTGGGTGCGAAAGACGCTGACCTCTTCATGTACATCTCCGAAGCCGGCAACGAGGTGGACCTCAAGGCCGAACACATCAACCAGTACATCCGTGATTCAAGCGGCATGGGCTTCACCGCCAAGAACTTCAGAACGTGGGCTGCGACCTCCCGTTGTGCGGAGAGGCTGGCGTTTTTGTCTTCGAAGCGAACGGCCGCCGAGATGAAAAAATGGCTGAAATCCATTCCCTCGGTGGAGTCCATGGACAAATTGTGGTCGGAAGGCGACTGGGACGTCCCCACGACCGATACCGGTCGTAACAAGGCCATGCTGGCCGTCATCGACACCGTGGCTGCCAACCTTGGCAACACCCGAACCGTCTGCCGTTCTTCCTACATTCATCCGTGGTTTCTCGACGCGTGGGCCGAAGGACGCTTGGGTGGAGCCTGGGCTGAATTCGAAGACATGCGGGCCATGGGGAACATGACACCGGGCGAGAGCACCACGCTGCGCATTCTCAAATCGGTCATCAAAGGATGATTTGGACGAGCGCCAGCGGCTGTTTCTTCGGGCCTTTGCAGAATTGAATCTAAGGTTCGTCTGAGGTGCGCGTCGAATACGGATCCTCATCTTGGTTGTCCACCGTGGCTGTTAGCCTGAGGTTCAATTGAGCGCCCGTGTGCTCTCCTCGAAGGACCTTTCTCGCCCACCGAAACCCGTAGAAGATCATGTACCCTCCCGTGAGGAAGCCAGCAGCCCCACCAGTGCAGAAGAAGATGGTAAGGAAAATGCCTCCGCCTTGTGAAAAATACTCCGCGTGTTGAGTCATTTGGATGATGACGTTGATCCCGAGATAGACAATGAAAAGTGATGGAAGGAGTTCCCACACCGACGATTTCCTTTCCACGGCGGATGCTGTACGATTGAATTTGATAAATTTTCTTTCGAACGCATTGGTGTTCTCGTATTGATTCAATCATATTTATTAAACGCCTTTACGGGCTTGGAAGCATGGCCAAACATCGCGCCGGCGACCGCCGAATCATGAGCATCAGCATTCCAGAGGATCTTGCCAAAAAACTGGACCGAAAGGTCGGCAAAGGCCGTGCTGACGGTCGCTCCGCCACCATCGCTCGCCTGATTCAGCAGGGGCTTGAGGGGCAGGCGCCCGCCGTGGCTGCTCCGCCAGCGCAGTCCCTGCGAGCGGAAGCACCGGAAGGCGAAGTCCGTATCGAATCCGACACGATGGGTGAACTTGAGGTCCCCGCCGACCGCTACTACGGGTGCCAAACCGCCCGTTCGCTGCTGAACTTTGACATCGGCCACGATACCATGCCGCTGGGTGTGATTCGAGGATTCGGCATCCTCAAGCAGGCCGCCGCCAAGACCAACGTGGCCCTCAAGCAACTCGACCCCGAAGTGGGCGACCTCGTCATCGCAGCGGCGCAGGACGTCATCGACGGTCACCTCAACGACCACTTTCCCCTTCGCGTGTGGCAGACCGGTAGCGGGACGCAGTCCAACATGAACACCAACGAGGTCATCGCCAACCGCGCCATCGAACTCGCAGGTGGTGAGTTGGGCTCCAAAACCCCCGTCCACCCCAACGACCACGTCAACCGAGCGCAATCCTCCAACGACACCTTTCCCACGGCCATGCACATCGCTGCGGCTGAAGCCTTCACCCATCGCCTCCTGCCGAGCGTGCGCGCCCTGCGCGACGCCCTCCATGCCAAAGCCGTCGAGTGGGCCGGTATCGTGAAAATCGGTCGCACACACCTGATGGACGCCGTTCCGTTGACCCTCGGTCAGAAGCCTCGGCTGGGTGGCCCAACTCGACGCCGACCTTCGTCGCCTTGACTTTGCGCTGGACGACTTGTTCGAACTCGCCTTAGGCGGCACCGCCGTGGGCACGGGTCTCAACGCTCACCCGCTCTTCGCCCAGATGGTGGCCGATGAAATCGCCAACATCACCGGCCTGACCTTTTGCTCGGCCGAGAACAAATTTGCCCAACTGGCCGCCCACGACGCCATCGTGGCCGCCTCGGGGGCGCTCAATACGCTGGCGGTCTCGCTGATGAAGATCGCCAACGACATTCGATGGCTCGGCTCAGGGCCTCGTTGCGGCTTGGGCGAACTGGCGCTACCCGCCAACGAACCCGGCTCCTCCATCATGCCCGGCAAGGTCAACCCGACCCAGTCGGAAGCGATGACCATGGTGTGCTGTCAGGTCATGGGGAATCACACGGCCATCACGGTGGGCGGCAGCCAGGGCAACTTTGAACTCAACGTGTTCAAGCCGCTGATGATTCACAACTTCCTTCACTCCGTGGACTTGCTCACCGACGCTTGTCGCACCTTCCGAACCCGCTGTGTCGAGGGTTTGGTGGCCGTGGAAGACAACATCCAGTCGCACCTCGAAAATTCGCTGATGCTGGTCACCGCCCTCAACAACCACATCGGCTACGACAAAGCCGCCAAGATCGCCAAGAACGCCCACGAGAAGGGAACGACCCTGCGGGCTTCCGCCCTCGAGCTGGGCTACTTGACCAACGAAGAGTTCGACGAGTGGGTTCGCCCCGAGCAAATGACGGGACCCAAACAGGGCTGAGTCAGCGACGAAGCGCCCGAAGTTTTGCCTGAAGGGCTGACGTGCGCTCGTCAACACCTTCCGACGGCGCCGCTTGATTCGCCATCCGGCGCTGAAGCATCGTGCGGTCCCACACGTGAACGCTCCCGTCCTCGCAACCGATGACGGCGCGCTCCGCTGTTCCGTCCATGGAACGCACCTTAGGGAACGTCCCGCTGGCGACCATGCCGCCCTGATTGGTGGCCCAAACGTGAACCGAACTGCCAGCACCTTCGGCCCGAGCAAGCCACAAGAGAGAGGCGCCCTCGTGTTCCATCGCCTCGGTTTGTGCGGCCACGGGCGCACCCTCCGAAGACCAACACTGTTCGCCCGTTTCCGTCCGTCCGACCGCAAGACCGTTGTCCGTCGTGGCAACGTAGCCTTTGACCATGCATGTCAGGTGCTCAATGGACCCGTTTTCAACCGACAGGACATCGCCCGTATGGGAAACGACCGAACCGTCCGTTTGGCCGAACAAACCGCGGGTTCGACCGCTTGTTCCGCACGTGATCGGCGAAGAAGAGACGGGCGAGACATGGTCGAACGGCGGCGCACCCGACACGTCGAGGTGACCGCATCGCGGACGTCCCAATCCTGCGAGCAAGCGGTCGTCGGCCTCCACCAGCGTCCACGGTCGTTCGTCCATCCGTTCGACCCAGTGACACACGCCTTCCGCTGAAAACCGCCACACGGCGGATTCGATGAAATCGTTGTGCTCGATGTCGTACACCGAAGACACCGCCACGAGGTCGCCTTGCCACCACATCACGGCATCGGCGCTTCCTTCCAAGGCCGCCGACCAGCGCTCCTCACCGGTGGCCCGGTCGAGGGCCACCACGTGCAGTCCACTGGCCACCACGACCGTGGTGTCGTTGAGCGCAAGGGCACTGATGCGGTCGTTGGTTTGGGCCGTCCAAACGTGTTCACCGGCCTCGTCCCAGTGGGTCAAACGCCCGTCCCAGCCGCCCGCGAACACGCCGTTCGCGTCGTCGAGATGAACCGTGGAAACGGGCTGGTCCATGGTCCGGACCATCCACGTTGCGTCCTTCAGGTCCATGGTACGATGAGACGCCCCGACTCCATAAGTGGGTCGCTTCGCAGCGTCAGCATCCACCCCGTTTGATGGCGTTCGTTGCGACCGAGCAAAGAAGAAAGGCTACCGTCAACGACGGTTTTCGAGGATGATGGGACGATGATGACGCACCAGGCCATCGAACAAGCACAACAGGCATGGGGGGACGGGATCGTCGCCATCGCAACCGCTCATCAAAACGGTGATGATTACGTCGGCGTGGCACGGAACCACGTCGAAACCCTGTACGCCTACGGCATCAGCAACGTGCTGTTCAAACCAACCTTGGCAGCGATTGAGCAGTTCCGTCCGACCTTTGAGCAAGCGCTCTCGTACTTTGTGGCCTCCAACAACGCCTGCCCGGAGGACAAGGGATTCGCCATTAAGGGTTGGACAAAGGTCCGTTTCGAAAATTCAGAAACCGTCTTTCACGGCACGATGGCCCTGGCCATGGGGAACTACTTCTTCACGGCGCCAGACGGTGAAGAAGTGAAAGTGGAGTACACCTTTGGCTACGTTCTCGACGAGGCCGGTTTCCCGCGCATCAACGTGCACCACTCATCGATGCCGGCCACACCTGATGCGTGAACCGACGTCGCTCACGTGAGCGGGATTTGACGCCGAGGGACGGCGAAGGTCAAGACGAAGGCCAACAGCCCGAAGACGCACGCTGAGTAGTAGTGGCCCATCGTGAAGAACGCCACCACCGAGGCGGTGCGCAACAGCACCACCGAACCTGCTTTGAGGGCCCACACCGAGAAACCGGCCGCAATCAGCGCGAGACCCATGAACGCAAACCCGACCAGGACGTAACCCGTGGCGGCGCTGGGGTCCATGAGCGGGTGGTCCATTTGCGAAGGCGTTCGGTCGACGGTCCGGATTTCACATTCGTCCATGTTGCCCTCACAAGGCTGTTGGGCGAAAGTTTCGGCGGAGGGGAACTGGAAGTCAATGTCGGTGAACCCGATGGGTTCGATCAGCGCCGGTGGCGACAACAACACGCGATTCGAGAACACGTCTCGGTGGTCGTCTCGGTAAACGATGACGTCCACCCGAATCAAGCCGGGGTCGAGTTCCTCAAACCCGAAGCGGCCGTTTTCATCGGTGAAGTTCTCCTCAGAAACCCACATGCCGCTGCCGTCATCGAGCCACGAAAGGTAGACCGTGGCGTTGACCAACGGGGCGCCTGATTCGTCCACGACGCTCCCGGTGAAGGTGGCGGTGTCGTCGGGTGCCGTCAGCGCAAGCCGGTAGACGAACTCGTCCGGTCGCACCAACCCGTCGGTGGGTGAAGCGTAATCCAAGCCGTTGAGGAATCCGAGCAGGCACGTGAACAGCAAAAAAATCGCCGTGGCTTTTCCAATCGGGTGAAGGTTGGGGTCTTCGATGGTCAGCACCGTCTCGGAGGAGGCGAACAGAAGCGGTGTCTCCTCCACCACCTCATCGAGGTAGGTCGCTTCCTCCCCGACCTCTTCCGACATGGTTCTCCGGAGGCACGCGCCCTACTTGATGTCAATGCGAGCGCCCCAACGGGATTGGAGTTGAGCCTGGCAGGCGGCGGTGATCCAGACTTTGAGCACGGCCGACCCCTGTTCAGAGCGCTCGTCCACCTCCACCATGCCTTGGTCGTACACGCTGGAAACGATGCGTTCCGTGGCGTCGGGTGAGGCCGCTGATGGCGGGTGAACGTGGACTTGGACGGGCGCGCCGAACAACTGTTCGCGAATGAAGCGTTGAAGCTCGTCCACGCCCTCACCCGTCATCGACGAAACGGCGACGGGGGTTGGAAACCCGTGCGAGACGACGAGGTCGCTGGCCGCCTGCTGCTGCTCGGCGGTCGTCGCATCAATTTTCGTCAGCACCACCTGAGGCGGTCGCCCTTCCTCAAGGGCCTCAGGCTCGTGTTCCTGTCGCTCAAGCACCTCTCGGCGGGTGGTCTCGAGTTTTCGGCGCACTTCATCAAGGGGGTCGGAGGTGTCAACCAAAATCAGCGTTAAATCAGCATCTATTGCCTCAGCAATGGTTGCTTTAAATGCCGCTAATGTAGCATTTGGTATGTTATCAATAAAACCGATGGTGTCGGCGAGAAGAATTCGCGGACTTTTCTCCATCCTGCCCACCGTGGTCTCCAACGTGGAGAACAGTTGGTCCTCCACCAGAACGGTTTTTCCCGACAAATGCTGGAACAGCGACGACTTTCCGGCGTTGGTGTAACCGACGAACCCAACGGTCATGGCACCGCTTCGCACCCGCTGTCGCCGGTGCTCCCGTTGGGCATTGGTGTGCTTCTTTTGTCGTCGACGGAGGTTGGTCAATTCTCGATTGAGATTGGAAATAACGTTCTGCAACGCCGTGACACCCCCGCCACCGTACCCCGCGCGCTCGCCGGTCGTCTGTTGCTGCGCCAGTTCCCTCAGCACGGTTCGGTCGGATTGAAGCTGGGCAATACGGACCTGCGTTCTGGCTTCCACGGAGGAGGCGTGAGCCGTGAACAGCGCCAAGAGGAGTCGGACACGGTCCCAAATTTCAACGCCGAGCGCCTGGCTCACCCCCACGAGTTGACGAGGGGTGGCGTTGGTGTGGATGATCGCCAAATCCACGCCCTCCCAAGGATGGCCCGGCAGCGTGCTGCTTTGCTCATCAGCGATGTCTTCGAGACGGCCCTTTCCAAAGTAGGTCCGAGGGTCGGCGTGGCCGGATTGAAGCACGGTTTCGACGATGGTGATGCCCATGGTTTCAGCCAGCGCACGCAGTTCGGTCGTGTCCTCGGTGCCTCGAACGAGCAAGAGCGCTTTCCGCCCTTCGTGGTTCGTGCGAGCCTCACCCAAGACCACACCACCGCTGCCCGCCACGACGAACGGGTCATCGGCGGGCTGAGGCATGCATTGACCGGACGGTTAGTCTCATATCAGCCCACCCCAAGGCCTCTTCATGACCGAAGAGCACGTGATGGAGGTGCGATGGTCGGGCGACGAGGTCTTGGGAAGCGCCATGGCGGAGGCGGCCAAGTTGCAAGGCTACGAGCCAACGCTAAGCCCTGCCGAAGACGGTGTGTCGCTCTCGGTCTCGGTGAGCGACAACGACTTGCAGGCGCTTCGAGACCGTGTCGACGAACTTCTGGTGGCTTTCAGTGCCCTCGAAGAAGAGCACAACGGGTGACGCTATGGTCAAGACCACGGTGCTGATCGACGCACACTGCGTCATGTGTAACGGACTGGCTCGCTTTCTGCAGCGAAGGGTCAAGCCCTCGGTTGACCTCGACATTCACGGCATCGATTCGGACGAAGGCCAAGCCCTCATCTCGACGTTTTCCCCGAAACTTCAGGCGATGGACACGGTGTACGTGGTCCGAGACGGAACACCGTACGCCCGCTCTGCCGGTGCCATTCGCTTGCTGCTCTGCATGCGCTGGTACTACGCCATGTGGTACCCCTTTGCTTGGCTGGTGCCGCTGCCGGTGAGGGACGCTGCCTACTGGATGGTTTCGAAAATACGGCACCGATTTGGCCGACTTGACGGTTAGAGGTTCAGATCCAACACCACGGGTGCGTGGTCGGAGACGTCAATTCCGCCCTGACGCACGATGGTGCAGTCGACCAGGGCTTTTGCTGCGACCGAATTCAGCAGGAAATAGTCAATGCGCCAACCCCGGTCTTTCGCCCGTGCTTGCCCTCGGTTGGACCACCAGGAATACACCTTCTCGCCCGGGCCGACGGTTGCTCGGAAAGCGTCCATCCATCCGTCCTCCAGGAGGTCGGTGAACCACGCACGTTCGTGGGGAAGAAAACCCGAATTCTTGGCGTTGCCCTTGGGGTTCCAGATGTCGTCCTCGGTGTGGGCGATGTTCAAATCACCGCAGACGATAACCGGGCGATCGTCCTCAAGGTAGGGTCGGATGAACGTTCGCCATTCCTCCATCCACGCCTCCTTGAAGTGTTGCCGTTCGTCTTTGTTCGACCCGCTGGGCAGGTAGGTGTTGATGCAGACCACACCACCGACTTCGGTGACGAGAACGCGCCCCTCGAGGTCGTCGGGGTCGAGCGCTCCACCCTTTCCGGTTTGTATCACCGTGTGCGGCTCGGTCGTGCCCGTGGCCACGCCGGAATAGCCCTTTTTCTCGGCGGGGTGAAGCGTGACGTGCCACCCCTCTGGCCAAGACCAGTCCTTGGGGAGTTGGTCCTCGAGGGTGCGCGTTTCCTGCAGCATCATCACGTCGGCTTCGAGCTCTTCAAAATAGGCGTCAATGCCCTTTCGAATGGCTGCACGAAGGCCGTTCACGTTCCAAGAAACGAAGCGCATGGGCGGATGTTGAAAACGACGGTGAATAAGGCTTCAACGGATGTTCTGTCCGCACAACTTTCCGGTCGCCGCAGCGGCGTCGGCGAGGGCGTGTTCGGACAGCACCCACTCGCCCGCCAGGAGAATGCCGCGGTCAGCGTGGGCATCGAAGGCGGGTTTCTGACCCGTGGTTTGAACGACGATATCACGTTGACGGCGCTCGTGGAGGACGTGCCGGTCCCATCCCTTCGCGTGACGAGCGAGGAACCGTTCCAAGCGCTCGAGGCGCTCGTCCTTGGACTCGCCCGCTCGCTCGACCATCAAAGCGGAAAGGAAGGCGCCGTCGAGACCCAACTTGGGCTGAACGTTGGCCACGTCAAGCACGTAGCCGCCCGCTTCGGGGTCAACAACGCCGTGAGCATCTCCCAGAGGGCGAGCGCTGAGCGTGGCATCGACCGTGCTGGCCCGGACGGGGTTCACCCCGTCAAGTGCATCGATGTCAAGGCCCTGCAAGAGCCGCTTGGCTTGGGTGAAGCCGCAGGCGAGGACGATGATGTCGCTCTGGAAGGTTCGTCCGTCTTCCAGCGAGACCTTTCCGGCTTGAATCGCCTTCACGTGGCAGTTGGGCTCGATGAGGACGCCGACTTCGTCCAAGGCGGCCGCCATCCGCCCCACCAACCCGGCCCAGCCCTCGCCAACAAAGGTCAACCGCCCCTTTTGCAGGGCTGCATAGCGCCCATCAAACCGAGGAACACCGGAATCGGCCAACAGCGCAGCCCCTGCCGCCGCAGCATCGTTGGGGTCAGCTCGTTTGAGCGCTCGGCGCAACTCGGCCGCCAAGCGGACGTTGTTTCGTGGCCGAAGCGGCCCTACGCCGACCACGTGAAGGCGGTCCATTCGTGGACTGGCGAGCACCACGGGCATGCGGCTGATCTTCTTGACCACCTTCATCAGCGGACCGCGCTGGAGGAGCAAATGGAGGCCGTAGCCAAAGGGTGCACCGTCAACGGTCTGCGACGTCGCACGCCCGCCCAATCGGTCGGTGCGGTCCAGCACCACCACGTGATGGCCGGCCGTGACGGCGTAAAGGGCAGCGGTCAGGCCGGCGATACCCGCACCAACCACCGTCACTCGTGCCATGACGCTGCCATGGGTTGCGGATGAAAAGGTCGTTGGAAGGGGTGGCTTGAAGTGGTCATCCATGCTCCAAACATCATGGCCGATGCACCGCTCCTGCCTCACGACCGTGGGCATGAACTGTGGACCATGGAAGACGGAGCCAGTCGAAAACTCATGGCGAGCATTGACCGTTGGGTCAGCGCCATCGTGGGTGACGACGGCATTGACATGCCACTCTCCGGCTCAGGCCCGTCCATTGAAGCCACGATTTACGCACGGCAGGACGGGTTGGTCGTGGGTTGCGCCGTGGTGGATTACATCCTCCAAATTTGGGCTCCCTCCGTCCGCGTGTCGTGGTTTGCCGGCGACGGGAAGCGAGTCTCCTCCGGTGATGAAATCGCCGTGTTGAGCGGGGCGCGCGACGACGTGCTCGCCGTTGAGCGTCTTGCACTGAACGCGTTGGGCCAACTCTCCGGCATCGCCACCGAGGCCAAGCGATGGTCGGCCATCGCGCCCAAACAAATCGCCTGCACTCGCAAAACCGTTTGGGGCCTGCTCGACAAGTGGGCCGTTCACATGGGCGGCGGCCTCACGCACCGCTTGTCCAAAGACGACGCCATGATGATCAAAGAAAACGATCTGGCGAGCATGCACGAAGACATGGACACGCACGCCGAGCGTCTGGTCACCTTCCTTCAACACGTTGACCCCGCCGAAGTGGGCGTTCCTCGAAGTTGAAACGCGGAACGAAAAGGAAGCCATCATGGCCGCCATGGTCTGGTCGCAGCGACGCGAGCAAGAGGGGTTGGACCGCCTGGTGGTGATGCTCGACAACTTCACGCCCGAGCAGTGCAAAGCCGTTAGCGAACAGATGGAAGACCAGGGTGTTCGCGAACACGTCGTGCTCGAAGCGAGCGGCGGAATCGTGTTTGACGACCTCAAATCATGGCACGAATGCGGGCTTGATGTGGTGTCCACCAGCGTGATCAATCGCGGCGTTGCACCGCTCGACATGAGCATGCTCGTCAAGGGCCTGTGAGGCATGACCATGGACGACATTGCGGCCGACCCCAGCCATCCACGTTATGCATCCCTGCTGATGCGCCATCGACTCGAAGTTGCAGCGCAAAAGGGCATGCTCGCCGACAGCGCCATGATCGCTCACGGGCGTGGTGAGGCCTTCGACTACCTTCTGGGGGAGCGAACCACGGACAGTGCCCGACGGGCTGCACGACAAGCGGTGGCTACGCTGCAGGCCGCCGAGCGTCCGGTGCTGAGCATCAACGGGAACGTGGCGGCACTGGCCGCCGATGAAATGCTGAGGTTAGCCGACGTCCTCGCCTGCCCGGTTGAAGTCAACATCTTCTACCGTACTCCTGAACGCATGGAAGCCATCCTCGGCCACCTCAACGAACGGAACGCGGCCTTGGGTCTTGACGTTGCGATCCTGGGTGACGCCCCCGATGCGAACATTCCCGGGTTGAAAGGCCCGCGTGCAGCTTGCCACCGAGAGGGCATTCTCGAAAGTGACGCCATCCTCGTTCCGCTGGAAGACGGGGACCGATGCAACGCCTTGGTCGCCATGGGCAAGAAGGTCATCGTGATCGACCTGAACCCGCTCTCGCGGTCGGCTCAGCAAGGCAGCATCACCATCGTTGATGAGTTGTCCAGGGCGCTGACATGCATGCTTGCGTTGGCGGCTGAAGATGGGCAGCAAGTGGTTGACCCGTCGTACGACCATCAAGCGGTGCTCGATGAAGGATTGAAGGAGATGCTGACGTCCTTGAACAGACCATAGCGCATGTGGGCCTTTAGATGAGACCTGGGGGCACGGGGGGCGGGGCGCCTGGAACATTCAATCCGGGAGGAATCGCTGGAGGAGCCCCGGGAACATCCAATCCGGGAGGAATCGCTGGAGGGGCCCCGGGAACATTCAATCCGGGAGGAATCGCTGGAGGAGCCCCAACCACATTCAACCCAGGGGGTATCGGAGGGATTTCTCGGGCGACAACTTCCGAGCGGGGGTGTGATTGAGCTTGCTTTCTTTTGGAACGTTGTGATTTCTTCTCTTTCGAAACAGACTGCTTGACGACTTCTAAGGCTATACTTTGTGCAGCATCGGACGCGACATCCCTCGCTAACTTCTTTGCAAAATCTTCTACAGTAGCAGAACCATTTGCTGCCATGACAATTTTACCTGTAAGCATCGAAACTTTGAAACCTAATTTTGCCATTCTCCTTCTATACTGCCATATGGTTTCATCAGGATGTCGCGGATATGCCTTTCTTGCAGCAAAAAGGAAGGTTCTCCCCCCCGTTTTCATGGTGATGTAACCACCTTTGGCCGCTACTTTCCCTGTAGCATAACTGGCTTTGGTGGTAGTTTTGCCCACAGCGTACGTTCCTTTCGTTGCCAGTTTTCCCGTAGCATAGGTGGCTTTCGTCGTTGATTTACCCACAGCGTACGTTCCTTTTGCAGCGTATTTTGCGGATTTACCGGCAACTTTGGCCGTCCCCTTTGCTGCCGCACCCCCAGCCTTAGCAATACCTCCAACAGTTGAACGGAGGAGACCTTTCTTTTTCTTCTCCGACACGGTTTTTGCAGGTTATCTGCACACTTAACATCTGTGCGTCATATACCAATTGTGAATTTGTGCCTTCCCATGCTATGAGAGGACGAATGCACAAACCCATTGATTCGTTTTGATCAAATCAGAGGGTTCGCAGTGGCCTTGTCATTGCCTACGCATGGCCAAGCGGGGTTGGCAAAGATTTCTGGTCGTCCACCGAGAATGGTTCATAAGGAAACGACCGGTGGTTTGGTCGATACCATGAAACTGAGAGTTGTGCTTTTGGCCCTGGTCGTCCTGTTCCCGGGATGTTTGGAAGACACCCAAGAAGAATCCTCGCAACCGGGTGAGAGCGACTATGCCGAGAATGGCAGATACACCAACATCTCCATGGAGATCATCCACGGAGAAAACGTCGAGAACGCCACCGCTCAATACACCATCCGAATCATGTTGAACCATGCCGCTGCGCCCATGCACGCCGACAACATGCTGAAGCACGTCACGGCGGGGAACTACAACATGACCCACTATCACCGAATCATTGACGACTTCATGGTGCAGGGCGGTGACTTCGAAAAGAACGACGGTTCCGGTGGATACGCTGCTGACTGGTACGGGTACTGCAACGGGCAAGCCATGGCCAACGCGTCGAATTGTGCCAACAATGAATGGACCGTTCCAGATGAAGCCGACAACGGTCTGCAGCATCGCTCGTGCATGATTTCCATGGCCAAGACTTCCCAGCCCAACACCGCCGGTAGCCAATTCTTCCTGATGCCCGACGACATCGACCACCACGCGTGGCTGGACGGCGTCCACACCGTGTTCGGTGAAATCACGGACGGTTGCGAACACGTGACGACCATCTCCGAGGTCGAAACGGATAGCGAAGATCGCCCGGTTGTGCCGGTGATCATCACCAGCGCCACCGTGGTTGAGTGAGCATCGTCGCTGAGCGGGCTGATGTCGGCCCGTTGCGTTGATTCAGCGTTCTTTGAGCTTGTCCGCCAGTCGGTTGGCGATGCTGATACCGACGTCGGAGCACGAGGCGGTTCCACCGATGTCGTAGGTCAACATCTTGCCCTCCTTCAGGTGGTCGGCGACGCTTTCGTCGATGAGGCGACCGACGGCGACAAGGTCGTCGTCGTTGTTTTTGCGACCGAGGTAATCCATCATCATCTGAATGGAATTGATGGAGGCGATGGGGTTGACCTTGTTCTGGCCGGCGTGCTTTGGAGCGGAGCCGTGAACGGGCTCAAAGAAGGCGTGCTCGTCGCCGATGTTGCCCGACGCTGCCATCCCCATGCCGCCCTGGAGAACGGCACCGAGGTCGGTGGAGATGTCGCCGAACATGTTGGACGTGACGACGGTGTCGTAGTGCTCCGGTGAGCGCGTGATCCACTGCATGAAGGCGTCAATGTAGCCGTAGTCCGCTTCGGTACCGGGGTAATCGGCGGCCACTTCGTCAAAGGTTGAGCGGAAGAGTTGGCAGCCTCGGGTCACGTTGGATTTGTCGATGCAGGACACGCGACGGACGCCGTCAGCCGGAGCGCCGTTTCGGGTTTCGGCGATTTCGAAGCCCATGCGAATCAACCGTTCGGAGCCGCTCTTCGAAATGGGCCGAGGGTCATAGGCGACTTCGCCGTCCAACCCGGGGAACGTCATGGGTTCAGGCTCGTACTCTGGTCGGCCTTGCGCCCGGTCTGCGGAACGCCGCAACAAGGCGTGGTAGAGGCCTTCGGTGTTCTCGCGAAGGATGGTCATGTCAACCATGCCGGGCTCCCAAATTTGTCGGAAACCACCGTGGATTTTGTGCGGCACGCCCTCGTAGAGTTTGATGGGTCGGACGTTGGCGTAAAGGTCGAGGCCGCTTCGCAGACCAAGAATGACCGAGCCCCCGGCGAGGTCGCCGTTTGGAAGACGGGCTCCGGGGTAGCCGATGGCGCCGAGGAAGATGGCGTCGGTTTCGTTTTTGCAGACGTCGAACGAGCCTTCGGCCCATTCCTCGCCGGTGGCCATGTAGTGCTCTCCACCGCAGGGGATGACGGTCTGGTCAAAGCCGTGGTTTGAGTGCTCCTGGATGGTGTCCAAGATGCGTTGGGCTTCCAGCGCCACCTCTCGACCCGTCCCGTCGCCTGGCAGAACCGTGATGCGATGGTCACTCATACCGTCTCGCACATGGCGCTTCTACATGAACGCGACCCTCAGACCACGAAGGTCAACGGGTGGGGAAAACGACCGTCTCGGCGAAGGGCGAGGAGCAAGAAATCTCGAGGGAATTCCCTGTCCTGCACGGAACATCAGGGGATGCTTCATAGGCTGTCAAGTCCGAAGAACTTGCATGGCAGACGAGCACAAAAACGAGCAGGAACGTCGTGTCTCCGTCGAGGACCTGCCCGACGAGGTGCGACAGCTTGCCGATGCCATGGTGGGCGTAAATCCCAACTGGAACGTTCACGACTGGTTGGTGGAGCAAGCCAACATGACGATGGATTTGCTGGCGCTTGACCTGCTTCGCGAGCGGGTGATGATCGACCAGCGTCTTCAACGACTTGACGACTTGGGCCGTCGCTTGGAGACCGACGCCGTTGAAGAAGAGATGAATGACCCGCATCAGCGCAACCTGTTCGATTGCTTTGACCTGAACGAACCCCACGTCCTGCGAGGGTTGGGCGAACGCGCCACGGCCGACGCCGCCACCCCACCGATCACCGATGAGGTTCAGCACCCGGCCAACATCTTCCTCGACCTGATGCCGGACGCCAACACCGACGACCCGCTGCTCGCCATCGCCTGCCAGTCGGTCGTCATGAGCATTGAACTTGAACTGGCTCGAGGCGAACCCGTGGCCTCCCTCGAGGCCATCTTCGCCTACACCCGGTCCAACAACATCGAAGACGATGAGACCGACGAAGCGCTGGACCATCTCCTGACCACCGGGCTGGTCATCGAAGTGGACGACGACTGCTTCGTTCTCTTGCCGTCCTGATGGGAGCCCTCGGCAGTCCCGCCGACCGACTTTATCCTACGGCAACCCAACGTTACCCATGGGCATTGTAAGGTCAATCTTCTGGGGGAGTGTGGCGTGGTTTTCGGCAACAGCGATGATGGTGCATCCGGAAATGGCCCTCGGTTTGGCCATCCTGGTGGCGTTCCTGTCGGAATCGGCGCGACACAGCGCTGAATTGAATCGCATGCAGCGAGACGGACGGCAACTGAGCGTTCAACTGCGCGAAGCCAACGAACAAGTGGAAAATCTGCAAATGGCGCTGACCCGAAGGCACATCGAGCTGAACACGGCGATCGAGGAGCTTCAACGCCGGGACGCCGTTGGCAGCCCGGCAGCTCGTGAATTGCTCAAGCGGCAAGAGGAGGCGATGACCGCAGCCTCCAAAGCCCTGGAGGCTCGTCACGAGCAAAACGATGTCGTGTTCAACAGCATGGAGCGTTTGCTCAACATGCAGGTTGAGCAAACCGCCAACATGCAGCAAGCGATGAGCGACTTGCTTCAGCACCTGATCTCCCAGCCTCGGGGGCATTTCACCATGAGCGATAGCGTGCTGGTCCAAGATCGCGCCAGCGGGGGGCTCGACGAGACCTTTGCCGAGTTGAACGAATGGTTGTCGAGGGAAGCGGTATCTTCACCTTGAGGGGCGCCCTGCCCGACGCATGGGAAGCAAGAAACAGGGGGCGCAGCGCGTGCTCGACGCTCATGCTTCGCGGTTGAAACTGAAAGGACGGTTGGTGCCCGTGGCCGTCGTCATCGTTCTCATCGGCGTCGGCGTGGCCGCCTTGTCTCGATGGGAATTCGGCTTGGCCACCGTCCTGTTTTGCGGCTTGCTGTTTCAATACGCTGTGGAACGAATGAACACCATCCTCGATGCCAGTGTCGTCAACGGCCTGAAGGACATGGGTTGGAACGTTGAAACCGAGCTTGACGAGGCCACCTTGGATAAAATCAAGGCCGCTGCGGCAAAGTAGGTGAACGGTCGTGGTGACGAACAAGGACCTCATCCAGCAGTTCTTCGTCGAAGAACGTCGAACCCACCGAAGAGGGATGATCACGACCTGGGTCCTCGTCGGTTTGGCCGATGTCTGGGTCATTGGGGGATTCCTTGGTGGTCTTGAGATTTGGACGATTCTGCAAGGCCTGGTCGCCGTAAGTGCGCCGGTGTTCGTGCAGTTGTGGTTGAGTTTGCGTCGCAGGAACACCCTCCAGAATCGTTTGGCCAACCTGCTCGATAGCATTGTGTTTGGTTGGGACGAACTGCAAGGTTTGGACCTGAGCGACGAAGAGGCCGATCACCTTCACCTGGCGTTCAGCACCACGGTGGGGCGTGTATCGTCCAACGAAACGTTTCTGCGAACCCGGGGAAGTGACGAAAAAGGTCCGGCCTTTGACCGCGAGGGTGTCGCCGTTGACGCTGGGGCCGACCGGGTCGACCCGGCCTTGCACGAGCAAGATTACGACGGCCTCGAAGGAGCGTTGCGAGTGAGCGAACAACTGGTCGAGGAAGCCAACCAACAGTACGCCGAGGAGGCCCAACGCCAGTGGGACCTTGCGGAACGTCGGGACATGGACAACATCGAAGCGGGCGTGGAACGCTTGGGAGACTTGGTGGCCAGCGGTTGGTTCGAACGAAACGCCAAGGACGGCGCCGTTGAAGAGTTGATGAATTCAAAGCGCGAGTCGGGTTCTCAATGAGCATCTTCTAAAGCCGCCGGTCAGCCATTCGGACCATGACGGTCAAGGCCATCCTCGTCGCTGGAGGTCACGGCTCTCGTCTGCGACCCTTTACCCGCTACACGCAGAAAACCCTGCTGCCCCTTCACGAGCGCCCCGTCATCGATTACGCCCTCGGTACCATTCGTCGGGCGGGCATCAAGGACATCACCATCATCTCCAACCAATTCGTCGGTCAAATCGCCCGCCATGTCGGGCAGGGTCTGCCCGGTGAGCGCATTCACTACGTCATTGAGGAAGAGCCGCAGGGGGTGGCGCACGCGCTCAACCTGGCACGCCCCTACAACGAAGGCTCTCGATTGATGGTGTACTTCTCTGACAACATCACCACCTTGGAATTCGGGGAACACGTGGCGGCTTTTGAAGCGGCGGAGCAACCTCCAGGCTGCTTGCTCATCGCCCGGGAGGAACCGCACCCCGAAGCGTTTGGCGTCGCGGTGTTCGACGAGCAGGGTGAGATTTGCGACATCGTGGAAAAGCCTTCCAACCCGCCCTCCAACCTGGCCATCGGTGGCATCTACATGTTTGACGAGGATTTTTGGGAGCGACTCGATGAAGCGGTTGCCGAACACGGCGACGGGTTCTCAATTTCCAACATCACCCGAACCTACGTCAAGGCCGGACGAGCTTCGGTGCTCTCCGTGGGGGAGGAGACGTGGGTTGACTGCGGTACGCCTGATTCTCTTCTCCAAGCCTCACAGATGGCGAAAGACGGCAAGTTGGACCCCACCCCCCACCGATAAGAGGAGCGAGCGAGATGAAAATAGGCATCATTGGAGCGGGCATGGTTGGCGGTGCGATCGAACACTGCTTCGAACACGCTCACGAGCTGTTCGTGCACGATCCGGCCCGTGGGACCGCCCTGAGCGACGTCATCGACCACGTGGACATGGCCTACATCGCCGTTCCAACGCCGCCTCACCCTGAGACGGGGGCCTGCGATACCAGCATCGTGGAAGGGGTGCTCGACGCCTTGCCTGACGGGTTCACGGCCGTCATCAAAAGCACCGTCGTTCCGGGCACCACCCAAACCTACCACGAGCGTTACCCCCACCTCAACATCGCCTATTCACCCGAGTTTTTGGTCGAGCGTCGGCGCCTCGAGGACTTTGCAAATCAGGACGTGTTGGTGGTGGGCACGCACCACAAAGAGGTGGCGCAACTGGTCTTTCAGCAGCACAAAGAGGCGGGAGTCTTGCGAAGAGAACAACTGTTTCAGGTCACGCCAACGCAAGCTGAACTGGTCAAGTACACCAAGAACACCTTTTACGCGTTGAAGGTGACCTTCGCCAACCAAATGTACGACATTTGCCAAGCGATGGGTGAAGACTGGTATGCGATTCGCGACATCATCACTGCCGAACAGGCTCAACCCATCGGCCCCTCTCACCTCGACCCCATCTTCGGATTGCGACGAGGTTTCGGCGGCAAATGCCTGCCGAAGGACAGTTCTGCCCTCGGTGTCTTGGCTGAACAACTCGGCGTAAAGTACGCCATCATGGACGCCATGCAAGCGGACAACGATGCCCTACGAGGGATGCTGACCGGGAAGCCCAGCGACGTGATCACCAATGACGACTGATGCCCTTTCGTGGCTGGACGAGCGGGTTCCACGCGGCTCACTCATTCGTTTTGGTTTGGGCGGGAGCATCAACAGTTTGGCGTTTTACGCGTGCTGGGCAGTGATGCTGGTAACCCTGTCATGGATTGACGTTCGGTTGCTGTGGGCCGTGGCTTGGGGCGCCACCAGCATCATGGCACATTTTGTCCACCGCTGGTTTACGTTCGACAACAGGAAGCCCATGACTTGGACCCTCCCCACGGCCATTCCGGTTTCCATCATCGGTTTGGTCGGCTCGAGTTTGACCATTGGGTGGTTGGATGAA
This sequence comes from Candidatus Poseidoniales archaeon, assembly GCA_019651595.1. Lineage (GTDB taxonomy): Archaea > Thermoplasmatota > Poseidoniia > Poseidoniales > Poseidoniaceae > Poseidonia. The sequence goes on from BOYQ01000001.1 coordinate 55,642, forward strand.
CACCTGGCGTTGGACCTTCGGCTGCTCGGCCTTGTCAACCTCTTGCTGTGGGGCGTCATCGTTTGGCTGATGATGCGGTGGTTGGTCTTCCAGTACAAACCTACAGCGCATGCGTCTCCAACACATCCAGCGGAATGATGTCGAGCGCTCGCCGGTGGGTGGCCTCCAAGTCCACGGGGCAGGCCTTGCCGGCGTTCACCGCCAACAGCCAGGTTCGGGCGCAAACGCACCATGAGTCCCCCGCTTTGAGACCGGGGAAGTTGAATCGGGGGGCGGGCGTGATGAGGTCGTTGCCCATCTCGCGGGCAAATTCCAGAAAGTCATCGTTCAGGACGCAGCACACCGTGTGAGACCCGTGATCGTTGTCATCGGTGTTGCAACATCCGTCCCGGTACCAGCCGGTCAGCGGGTCGAGGGAACACGGTTCGAGGTCGGTGCCGAGCACGTTGACGCTGGGGTCCATGCCGATGACTGGAGGCGCGAACCTATCAACGCTTGTTCAACGGAGGTTCAGCCGCGAAAACCGCGCTTGAGCCGCTGCCAGAGGCTTTTTTCGGTGGAGGGTTCGGCTCGACCCAGCATCACATCGAGTTCGCCCGAGCGCTCGAGGTTGACCAAATCGTCGAATCCGCCGACGAGATGTTCGCCCACAACGATTTGCGGCACGGTCCGCGCCCCGCCGGTGGCCCTGGCAAAAGCCCGTTGAACAGCGGGGTCGTTCTTGAGGCGCCGTTCCTTGTAGGCCACTCGCTTCCCATCGAGCAGACGCTTGGCCTGCACGCACGCACCGCAACCTCGGCTCGTCCACACGACCACCGGCGCATCCGCCTGTTCAGCCATGCCTTTCGGGCGGCAAATCGTTGTTTCAAGATTGGGGTTTCGCAGGGGCTTTTCTCCGTTGGGTTCATTGGGTAGAAGCGCTCCGTTTAGCCGTAATGCTACCCGACACGGTTCACAAACTCCCCCGAGAAGAACGCTTTGCCTACGCTCGATTGCTGGCCTTCATGGCTCGCATTGACAACGAGTTGACGGTTGACGAAATGGCCATGTTTGAACAACGGCTTGGCACTGCTCTCCTCTCCCCGGGTCAACGTGAAGCCATCCGCACGGCGCTCAAAACCCCGCCCAGCCTGGAGGAGTGTCTGTCCGAACTCTCCGGTGAAGCCGGCCGTCTGGCCCTTCGCGACGCCGTGATGATGGCGGCTGCCGACGGCACCGTCGATGAGGACGAGCGCGAGGCCCTCGAGGACATCGCCGAACACTTGGGCCTGCGTGAAGATGCGGTTGAACAACTGCTCGAATGGACCATCAAAGGCTACAAGTGGATGAAAGAGGGCTACGAACTCCTTGACACGCTTGAGGAATGAGGTCCCATGTTCCCCGATGGGTTGAGCCATCGTTCGCCCCAAGAACGGGTGCGCTACGCCGAAATTTTGGTGTTCATCGCCGCTGCTGACGGTGAATTGGTGCGAGAAGAAATCGCCATGATCGAAGCCATGATGGGACGAGCCATGCTTCACCCCGAATCCCGTATCACCGTGCGTGCCGGGTTTGAGCAACCCATCCCGCTCGAACGGTCGCTGGCCGACATCGACCCCGTCCTGGCTCAGATCGTGTTGCGCGACGCCGCCCTCGTCGCGGCGGTTGACGGGGACTACGACCGCAAGGAATTGACCGCCCTCCGAAAGATCGCAAAAGCCGCAGGCGCTTCCACCGCACAACTCTCCACGCTGCTGGATTGGGTCAAGGAAGGATGGCTTTGGTTCGAAAAAGCAACTGAGTTTTTATCATAAAAACGGGCCTTTCTCATCCTTTCACTGAGAGGCATCTTCAAAGAGAGAAAGCCGTCCCGTCGGATTGGTGGGGACATTGCAAAACGGGGTTAGTGGTTGGTATGCACGATTGGACCGATGCCTTGACAACCGCGAACAACAAATCGACATTTGGTTGACCACATGGGAACAATCCCTCAAGACGTTCCAACCCATTGCAGCCCTCCTTCCCGAAGACTGGCCGACCCTTCCTGCCAACCTGCTCACCGACCCCGGCCACGTTCTCGACCACCTGTTGGCCCGGCACGATGCGGAGTCCGACGGACGCTCGCCGCGCGGCGCCCATCCAACCCCACCTCGTCTCGCCGACGCCGTGATTTGCTCGGAGATGAAAGACAGTTTGGTCAACCCCAAGAAGCCCGTGCAGCAATCCAACTTTTTGATGAGCAACCTGCCCCCCGGTTTCCGTCAGCACGTGGAACAACTCAACCTTCCAAAGGCGACTCAGGACAGCGAGATCGACGACGACGCTGAGCACGCCGCCGTGCTGGCCGACAAGCGAACGCTCAGCGGCATTCCGTTGCCCGTGGCCGACACCGCCACCGGTGGTGGGCTCTTCCATGCTCGCCTCATTCGACGCCATGCCGACGCACACGAAGACGCCGACCCGGAACTGCGTAAGGAAGACACGCGACGCTTGCTGTCCAACATCCAGTTGCTCGACGTTGACCCCCTCGTGGTCAAGAGCACGAAAATGCGGCTGCTGTTGGAATCCATTCGCCACGAACTGGTCAGTTTCGGGCCGGAAACCCCGGGGAAAATCTCCCGCAAAGAAATGGAAACCCTCCTGGACGCCGGCGTTCAACTCGGCGACGCCCTCCAGGGCGATTGGCCTTGGGAGCAAGCGCCTGAGTTGGTCCTCACCAACCCGCCCTGGCTCCGCATCAAGGACCGCTTCCGCGGCATGGAAGACGGCAGTCAGCTGCGCAAAGAACTGGGTGAGCGTCTACGCGGCCTCACCGACAACGGTCAACCTCGGTTCTCCACGATGCGAGGCAACGTGAACCTCTACCGTCTGTTCATCGAACGCAGCCTGCAAATTCTGGACGATGGCGGACGGCTTCGCATCATCGCTCCCGACAGTTTGCTCCGCGAGCAATCCTCGCACCCGCTCCGAGAGTTGCTGGTCAAGCACCACGGTTGGACCCATGCTTGGGCCATCGAAGAGGCCAACCTGCTCTTCCCGGGCATGACCCAGGGCGTGGTCGTCCTCGGCATCACCGCCAACGGTGAAGCCCCCGTGCTCAACCTGCAAGGACCCATCACCCGGGCTGACCTTCGCCGGGAAGGCGAGGGGTTGTCCTCTCGTGTGCCGCTGTTTGAGCTCAAGCAAGACCGGTGGACGGCGTGGGCGCGCGACACGTGGGCCGTGCCCCGTCTGCCACGCGACCGAGTGGAGCGGTCCTACACCCTCGAAGTCCTCGACCGTTTGGCGAAACTTCCTCGCTTGAGCGACGAAGAACACCCCTTGACCACGAACGACCGACAGGTTCGCGTTCGTGTCGGTGAGATCGACCAAACCGCTCACGCCAAAAACATCGAAACGTGGGTGAAAGGCAAGCGCAGCCGCCCGTTCATTCGAGGGGTACATTTCTCCGAAAGCGAGGACGGTCAAGTCTTCATTCGCCACCCTGCGTTCCGCACCGACATTCCCTCCCGGGCCAGCGAGCGACAGTTGGCGATGTGGGTGGGTGAAAACCACCCCGTTTACGGACCGCGACTCGCCTGCCAGGCCATCGTTAACGCTCATCAGGAGCGTCGACTGCGCTGGGCCGTTATTCCAGAAGGAAGCGTGTTGGGCAACAGCGTCAACCACATCGAACTCCACAACGACATTCAGAACCGGCTGGTCGAGGAGCACACGGACATCGAGGCCGGCTTGCAGTGGCTCTGCAACCACCTCAACAACAACGACCTCGACGAGTGGGCACGGGCCTGGGCGGCCAACAACAACGTGAACAATTACGAGTTGGAAATGCTCCCTGTGGAATTGCCCGATTCGTTTCCAGAATTCAGCACTCTCGCTCGCTGAACTGGAAGATACGGACGCGGGATTTCCGAATACCCGCGTTTTGAACACGATAATTTATAGCAACCTCGTGGCTCCCTGAGGATGCACACGATTCGGAGGATGAAGAAAAGATGGGTGTTCATCCAAAAATTGGCATCACGGGCTTGCCACGCAGTGGAAAATCGGCCGTGATGGAAAAGGTCCTCGACATGCTGCTCGACGAACGCAAGCGGGAGATCTCCATGCGCGGTGGCGCCTCCGACAAGCCCATTCTCGGCGGACTGCGAACCGAGCCGCTGCTGGAAAACGGCGAGCGAATGGGCTACAAGGTCATCGACATCGTCTCGGGTGAAGAGGGCATCATCGCACACAAGGGGATTGATTCTCGTCTTCGTGTGCTCGGCTACGGCATCGACATTGAGGAGTTGAACCGTGTGGCTTTGCCGGCGATCGACCACGCTCAACATCACTGCGAAGTGTTGGTCATCGATGAAATCGGAAAATTCTCCGTGGAATCCGAGGCTTTTGTCCAGGCCGTGCGGAGTGCCCTTGAGGTTGACATGCCCACCTTGCTGACCCTGCACAAGAAGAGTCGCCACCCCTTGCTCCAAGACATTCGCCGTCGCGACGACGGGCGGATCCTCGAGGTCACACCGGTCAATCGAGCACTGCTTCCGTACAAGATTCACAAGTTGATGCGAGAAACCTACTGAAGCGCATCACTCGCCATCGGTTCCTTCATGGGGCAATCCGCCGTGGACGCCACATGCACCCCCCGAACGTCGCCGTTGAGCGCCTCCTCTACGGCACCGGCGTGGGCCTCCTGTTGGGGGCAGGATTTGGGCTTCAGAACGGACGGGTCTTCGGTGCCAGTCCCCCGGCCCTCGAGGGGTTTCTGCTGGCCGGTGCTCTTTGCTTCCTTCTGGGCTGGATGCTCGGCAACGGCAACGGGCCGCTCGCACGATGGTTCTCCCACGAAACCGAAGAGGCGATGGCGAGTCGGGTTCGCGCTGACATTGAGGAGGTTCATCGTTCGGAAGACGTCACGGCCAAGTGGGCTGCGATGGAAGCCAAGGTGCTGAGCCAAGACCTCGGAGAAGAGGCCTGAATCCGTCAGCGCAGGGTTGATGTGCGTTCGCCGCCTCGTTTGAATCAGAGGCGAGACCATGAGCGATGTCCCCGATGGATTGTACTACACCAAAGAACACGAATGGATGCGAGTTGAGGGTGACACGGTCACCATCGGCATCACCGACCACGCACAGGACATGTTGACGGACATCGTCTACATCGAACTCCCCGAAGAGGGGGACGTGGTGGGCGACATGGGCGAGTTTGCGGTCGTTGAATCCGTCAAATCCGCTTCCCCCATCTTTGCTCCGCTGGCCGGCACCATCACCGCCGTCAACGTGGACCTCGAAGACGCACCCGAACTGATGAACTCCTCTCCCTACGGCGACGGATGGATCGTCAAGATGACCCTTGACAACCCTGACGCCGTTTCCACGCTGATGGACGCCGCCGCCTACAAAGCCGAAATTGGCGAGTGAGTCCGTTGTCGGAACACCCGGCCTTGACCCTCTACGTTGACGGGTCCTGTTTGGGAAACCAAAACGTCGATGCTTCAACGCCCGCTTCGTGGGGGCTGGTGGTCGTGGTTGGTGATTCCGGGCTCGGCAAAGGGTCGGGCGAGCTCCATCACGAAGAAGCCGGGCCGGTCATCACCGATTCAAGCACTGACGGGTACATCGGTGCTGAAGTGGGCTCGAACAACACGGCGGAGCTGAGCGGTTTTGCAGCGGCTCTGCGCTGGCTGCTCATCGAAGGCGGGGACGAGCCGGTCGTGATCCGTGCAGATTCCACCTACGCCGGTAACCTGGCCAGCGGGGTGTGGAAAGCCAAGGCCAACCGGGAACTGGTGGCGCACGTCCAAGCGCTCTGGACTGAAGTCGCCGCCCTTCGCCCCCTTTCATGGTCCCACGTCAAAGCCCATCGAGGGCATCGCTGGAACGAACGCGCCGACCACCTCGCAGCAAGGCATGCGTCAGGGGAACTTCCCGAGCCGTTGACGTTCTGGAAGCCCGGTCAACGCTGATCTTCGAGTCGCTGACGGAGCCAACGAGCGAAGGGTTCAGCGAGGTCGTCCCGACGAAGCGCATGGTCAACTTGGGCCTGAAGCCACAACAGGGGCGCCCCGGAATCGTACCACTGCGTGCCCTCCAGCACCACGCCGTGAAGACGACCGGCTCGCATCCAATGCTCCTGCATCGCAATGCTTTGCAACTCGCCGTGGGATTCGTAGGTGTAGACGGCGAGGAGGTCCGAGCTGTCGGCTGGAAAGACGTAGCGGCCGCACATCGCCAGCCTGCTGGGCGCCTGTTCGGGCGCAGGCTTCTCCACCATGTCCACGATGCGGTGGCCCTCCAAGGCGACGATGCCGTACTTGGACACGACTTCACTCTCAACCTCCATGAGACCGACCGTGGCTTCTCCGGTCTCCGCAAACGCATCGATGAGACGCTTCGACGCTTGGCTGGCCTCGTAAGCCTCAGCGGTCGAGTGAACGTCCATCAGCAGGTTGTCGCCCAGCATCACCAGGAAAGGGCCCGATACGGCATGGAGGGCTGCCTCCATGGCGTTGCCCACCCCTTTGGGTTCCTGTTGAAGATGCACGTGGACCTCCAACCCCTCCGTTGCGTTGAACAGCGAGGGGTCGAGATGGTCCTGCAGTGCGTGCAGTTCACTGCGATCTTCCAGCACGGCATCGAAGGATTTTGACGGTGAGGTGACGACGTGGAGGCGTTGGATGCCCGCTGCTTTGGCCTCCATCACGAGGTGGACCAGCAGCGGTACATCGAGAAGCGGAAGCGATTCCTTGGGCGTGAAGGCGCTGGCAGGAAACATTCGCGTCCCGAGACCGGCTGCGATGAGAACAGCGTCTCGAACCGGCTCCATGACCCGCCACACAAGGCACAGGCTTTCAAGCGTGGCGCTCCAGCCGGGATTGATGGAACGAAAAGACACGGTGGGTCTTCTCGTGGCTGGCGCCCTTCTCATCGGTCAGTCGTTCGTCAACGTGGCTCCCGGTGGGCCGTGGGACTCACCTTCGTTCACGCGGGGCGTACTGGGTTTGCTCGGCATGGTGTTGGTGTACCTGGCGTGGTTCAAGCACACGTTCGGCTTCTACGGTGTGGCGCCCACGGTCAACCGTTGGCAGACGCCGGAAACCACCTGGCTTCGGGTGGTCGTGTTCGGTTTGGCTTGTTTGGTGGTGACGCGTGCCGTTCGCTTGCTTGACGACCGGGGGACCGTACCCGACCCTGCCGGGCTTCTGGTTGCGTTGGTGGGCGTGCTCGCCATCATGAACGGCCTCTACGTTTGGGCCATCACCAACGGTCCGTTGAACGACGAAGAAGAGTGAATCACTCGTCAAGGGAGCGAAGCGCATCGTCCAGTTCGGGGAGTTCCTCCGGCGCTTCCATCTGCGACACGTGGACCGTCCGTTTCTCGCTGCTTGGCTGCTCGCCCTCGCCGGCCAGCCAAGCCTGCCACGCCTGGCTTCGTTCGGCCCGGCGCAACGCCAACGGTTCCCACAGCGGACCAAGGTCGGCCTGAACCTCGTGAAGGGCCTTCACCTGAGCAGCAAAACGGTCAGGCGCTACCTCTTCCATGCGCAACATCAACTCGCGAAGACGCGTCCGCACGACCTCGTCCCCGTCCTTCCACAACTGATGGAACAGACCTCGGGAATCTGCAGGATCGAATTCAATGTATTCGCGCAAGTTGGGCACCAAATTTCGTCGGACGATGGCCAGCGGATGGTCCGCAAGTTGTCGCAATCGGTCGGCCCACTGTTCTTTGTCGAGGTACTTGACATCGCCCACCGTGGCGCTGGCGGCCGCCAGCACGCCCTCGTCGTCCGACGTCAGCATGTCGTCGAGCAGCGGCAGCGCATCCCACGTCAATCGGCGGAACAGACGGGTGAGCACGTCGGCCATGGCCCGACGCACCAGCGTCTCTTCGCGCTCGTGAAGACGCAAGGCGAGTTGATGGCCAAAGTCTCGGTCGGCTTCGATGGCTTTGGCGAGGCAGAGGGTGACCTTGTTGGCCACTTCGGCCACCGGGTCGGAGGCTCTGCGCAACAGGATGTCCTTGAGCCCCAGCGGTTCGATGAGGGGTGCGCGCTCCAGCAGGAGGCGGACCCATTCGAGCAACAAGAGACGGCGGTCGAGGTCACCGTCTTCGAGGCGCTCCAACACCCACCGAGCGGCTTCCACACCGCGCTCGTGCGCCACGACGGTGCTGGACATGCGAGGCACCACGGCGTGCGGGTTCCAATCCATGTGCTGTGGACCGGCGTCGGGTTGTGTGTGCCAGGTGCCCGGTCGTTCGGCCAGAGCGATGGATTCCACGAGGTGATAGCCTTGGTGAACCGGTTGCCCGTACGGCACCGTTGCAAGCCCGTTGAGCAACGCGATGCTCAACCACCAGCGGTCGGTGTTGGGCGCGTGGGGGTCGAAGGCCTGAGCCAGCCAGTCGGTGGCGATGTGGAACAACAGCCGATGGGCAACGTCGTCCATGCGTCGACTCAACCACTTCTGATGAATCTCAAACGGGTCGTCGCTGAGGTTCATCCGGTGGGGAACGATGAGATCGACCACCGTGTTGAGGTGCCGGTCAAACATGCCTCGGTCGATGTTGAGAATGCCCAGGCCTTCCTCGAACAAACGGTGCGGGGAGGTAGGTGCAATCGCCGGGAAGTCCGGGTCGCTCATGGGCGGTTCGGGCAGGGGCCACGCCTCAGTGCCGCGCTCGAGAGCCTCGACCAGGCCCGTCGCTACGCGCTCGAAGGCTTCGTCGGAAATTTTCGTTCGGCTCTTGCTCACGCTGTTCACCTCAATGGCTCGCCGTTCGTTCAACGGTGGACTCAGATGTCAAGTTCGATGTTCAGGTTCTGAATGAGTTCCTTGTATCGATTCCGGATGGTGACTTCGGTCACGCCGGCCACTTCAGCCACTTCGCGCTGAGTGCGTCGCTTTCCGCACAACACCGAAGCGATGTAGATGATGGAAGCGGCGATGCCGGTTGGGCCACGGCCGCTGGTCAATTCCTTCTCTTGAGCGGCCTTGATGAGTTCGTAAGCCTTGGCTTCCACGTCAGCGTCGAGGCCGAGTCCAGAACAGAATCGGGAAATGTAATCCTCAGGCCCGGTGGGCATGATCTTCATCTTCAATTCACGAACCATGAAGCGGTAGGTGCGACCGATCTCTTTGCGACCGGTTCGCGAGGCTTGGCCGATCTCGTCGAGGGTTCGGGGCACACCGCACTGACGGCAGGCGGCGTAGAGCGAGGCGGCGGCGACGCCTTCGATCGAGCGGCCACGAATCAGGCGCTTGTCGACGGCTTTCTTGTAGTTCACAGCGGCGGCCTCACGGACGGACTTGGGCAGCTCAAGACGGCTGGCCATGCGGTCCAATTCAGCAAGGGCCATGGCGAGGTTGCGCTCGGTGGCGTTGCTCACACGGCTGCGCTTCTGCCACTTTCGCATGCGGTAAAATTGCGAGCGATAGCGGGAATTGATGGTCTTCCCGGAGTAGTCCTTGTTCTGCCAGTCGATGTCGGTGGACAGCCCTTTGTCGTGAAGCATCACGGTCATGGGCGCACCGGTACGAGCGCGTTGGTCGCCTTGTTCGGGGGAAAAGACACGCCACTCGGCGCCCTGGTCGATGACGTTGTCTTCCAACACCAGTCCACAGTCATCGCAGACGACCTCACCACGGGTCTCGTCTCGAGAGAGCGATCGGCTTCCACATTCAGGGCACTTGACGATGTCTTCCACTTGTTGGTCATCCATTTTTATCCCACACGTATCCGCATCGATGTGCGAACCTATTTAACCCCTTTTGGAATTTCTATTTATACTTGATGATTGATTTCAACGCCTGATGTTTCGAGCAGAGAGTAGCCCATGCTTCGTACTGTGAAAAGTAAAAGCGATTCGACTACAACAAATATTAGTGCTTTCATCGATTACTAATCTCCATGCGAAAGAGGGGTTTGATACTAGTTTTGGTGATGGCCTGCGCAAGTCTGGTTGGATGTATTGGTAGCGATGAAGGAAACAATCTCCCAGACCATCATGACGATGAGCCCGGCCTTCATCACCACGGCGATGAAGATTATCATCATCAGCATGAGGAGAACGATGAGACAGAACATGCTGAATCCGATAGACACCATTGTCATGATGATCAGGACGATGAATGCTCATAGGCAGCGTATTGTTTCTAAAGGGCTGAGCAACCTGTGCAGAGGGTTATCGCAGTGACTACCCAAGCATGAGACGTATGTCGTAAGGGTGTTGAAAGGGTTAAATTGAGAAATAAAATCGGAAAATTATGGAAAAGAGTTGGATAGAGAAATTGAACTCAGATAATCCAAAGCATGGAATTATCAAACAATGTCCAGATATGTGGTCTAATGGGGGTAAACTCAAGACAATGCTAATTCCAGAGCCAAAAAAAATTGATGCTCTTGTACAATCAATACAATTTGGGACAGTTGTAACTTTCGGTAATCTAAGATCAAAGTTGGCTAAAGATGCAGGTGCTGATATGGCATGTCCAATGACAACAGGCATTTTCTTGAAAATTGTTGCATTTGCAGCCGAAGAAAATAGAGAGAGGGGAAAAGATGTTACTCCTTACTGGCGTGTTGTAAAAGATGGTGGTAAATTAAATGATAAATTTCCAGACGGGATTACATTACATGCAGATTTACTAGAATCTGAAGGACATACTATCATCAAAAGCAAAAACGGAACAAATAATCTTCTTGAAGAAATAAAGGAGTTTTCATTTGAATAAATCACAAATTGATTCGGATAAGTTGCAAGGGGGTATCCCAACCCCCTTTTCATTTTATTTTCCGATACATAGGCGATTCAGTGGGCCGATACAGACACTACGGTCTGATGACCCATCTCATCAGAGGGTGCCCTCTGAAGGATTCGCTTGGGAGCCCTTCTTCATCGCATTCAAATTGTAGGCGTGCGTTCTCCTGTATACGCTGAATAAGTTCACCAACCACAACACCAAGCTTCCAACAATGGTCGGGAGGAGAACCAAGGCCGAGACAGAGAAAAGAATCCCTTTGCGTGAATCGCCCAGGTAGAATCTGTCGAGGCCTGGCCACATCAGAGCGAAGATGTACGCCCAGATGAATTCCTTTGCATAGGACATAACGCTGCCATTGGTCATCTTGAGAAATTTCGTTATCAGGAACTTGTGGTGGTGCTTCTTGGAGGCGTTCAACAATTCCCTCAACGCCCATGACGTTTCCTCCACCCTCCTCGACCAATTCCATAAACCCTGTTTCTTGCATTCTGTTCGCCACTTCAGCGAATTCCACCAAACCCGTTGGGGTGCTGAAATTGGTTGACTTCGGTGCTTTAGAGCGGTCCTGAGAGAAGTATAAGATGGCAAAGAAGAGAGGAAAACAGAGCAGCAGGTAAGCTTCTGGATTATCAGAGGGGGCAGTAAGTGGGAGGTATATGAAGAGGAATAAAACGAAGAGAATCGCTCCCCATTTGTTAAGTTCACCGTAAATCCTCAACAGTTTATTCCAGCCGAGGAAATAATCCCACATCCTTCTTGCTTCAGTAGGGCCAAATTTTTGTTGTATCAACCCCAATCGAATGCCAATCAACGCAATAGCAGATGGCGTTAGCGTTGTCCAAAACATGAAACTCAACCATATCACAACAATTGGAGGAACAATGACGCCGACAAGGTCCGTGTGCCCCATTTCCCAATCGTTCAGGCCGGTGAATAAGGTATGAAGAATGGCCAACGGAATCAATAAGCCAGCACCAATGAGAAGCAATTCATTTCTCAATTCTTGAGATATTCTTGTTGTGAAAATCGCAGATAAACCCAATCCAACGACAATCAGCGCCATGCTGACTTCGACAGCATAGGTTAGATCTCCGTACACGGTCATCGACGAGCACTCCCTAATTTATGCTGTAAGAAAGCCTCAAAGAAGTTAATCTAATTTTACGATGATATCTCGTTATTGAATACCATCAATGGCTTGACTCACAAACCCGTGAACCACACCTGAATTCGGCTGTTGGTTGATACAACTATTAGACCCAATTTTTTGGAAAAAGCATGCGGCGTCATGATGTTGACTGGCTGAGAGTCATTCTCTTCGGCCTGCTCATTTGGTTTCATTACGCTGTTTTTTCGCTCGGCACACTCAAAGGTGGAGACAGCAGCTTGGAGATCCTCAACCTCCCGTTGTACTTCATCATCGGCGTGATGCATCAGTGGCGATTGGCGGCTTTGTTTGTCATCTCAGGGATGGGTACAGCGTTCGCTTTTCGAAAGCGAACCTGGGGCGTTTACGTCAAAGAACGCTTTTCGCGACTTGGAATTCCCCTGTTGTTTGGGACCTACATTCTCTTCTTTGGCATCTTTGAACCGCTGGGTACAACCGCTCGGCTGTTCGAACTCTTTCCCGGACACGAAGACATGCCGTACGGTCACCTTTGGTTCATCTACAACCTCTTGATTTATTCCGTTCTTTTGACGCCCGTGTTCTCGCACGTACGTCGCCATCCCGATGGTAAAATTGTCCAAATGACGCGTTCCATACTGAAGGTTCGCCACGGCATGGGTCTTCTTTTGCTCCCCCCTCTCGTTCTTTCGCTCAACAACGTGTTGTTCAAGCCGTGGGGATTCGGAGAAGTGGGGATGTGGTGGGAGTTTCCACGCTACATGCTCTACTTTCTGTTTGGATACTTGATGATCGCAGCCAAGGAGGACTACTTTCCTGCCATCGACCGCATTCGAATCCCCGTCACCGTCATCACGCCCGTGTTGGCTGTGATGTGGTTCATCGGTGGTGAGGTGTTCGAAACCCCTCACATTTACGAAGGAGGGTGGGTGGCTGAGGGATACAATGCCTTTGCAGTTGAACCAACCATCGCTGCGCTGATTCAGTCGTTCCACGCCTGGTTCTGGTGCCTCTTTATCTTCAGTTGGGCGTCCAAACTCCTCAACAAACCGAGCACGTGGCTCGCCTACCTCAACGAGGCGGTTTATCCCGCCTACATCGTCCACATGCACCTGACGTTCCTCCCGATTGCGTTCTTCGCGTTGATCGGGTTGGGGTATTACGTCTCCATGACCATCGGAACCATCGTCGTCTTTGTGGGCGTGATGATCTGCTTTGAAATCGCCAGACGGGCATCCCTTTTTCGACCCGTCTTCGGCATCAAAGGTGGAAAGGAAGAGGTCATCAAACTCTACCCTTACAACAGGATCGAAGAGAAGGGAATCCGCCTCCTGTTTTCCTTGGTGTTTAACGCCCTCGCCGTGGGGATGATTTTCATGCTGTTGCTCTTGATCATCGGAGCGGGCGTCATCGCCTAGGATTCGGCATGCTCGTACCTCGCAATCGTCCCGTAGCACGTGCAAAAAGAGGGCGACGACGGTAGCGTCTGTATCGACCCAGTAAATCCCCTGTGTATCAGAAAGGGAGATACGAACTGCTTTCGGATAACTTCATGAAACTTTGTGGAGGTGATGTGTCTGTTGTTTTCATGACCCTTTTGGGAATCGTTTTGGTCGTTGTTTGGATTCTATTTTGTTGGGATAATTTTCAAATCAGATGACTACCGATTGAGCGTGTGGCTGCCAATCGGATGAACATCGGTATCGTCTTGAGTTCACTGTTGGTTTCGATGATGATCTTCTCATGGGAAATGGAGTTTGCATTTGTCGAACCAGAGGGTGAAGGTTTTTCCACCATTGTGATGTACAGTTTGGTTGGATATCTCCTCTATTTGTTGCGTTATTTTGTGGTAAACGAGGAAAAAAAATACACTGTCTCCGCCTTCTCAATTTCTGTCATGGTGTCGACCGTGGTCATCGTCACGTACGACCAACGGGTAGGAGGTCATTTTTGGAATGACGATTACGTGTTGGAGGAGGCTTTACTCGCATCCGTCCAATCAACAATCATCCTGTTCGTGATCAACGAATTGGCCGGGATAGCATTCGGTGCGTACAACAGCTCTGCAAACGCCAAACGAAACTATCCAACTTCACCAATACGAACGGGGCTCATAGCGTCTCTACCGCTTGTTGTAATGAATCCGCCTTGGGCCTTGGGTTTGGTTCTTCTCATCCCCATACTTGCTCTTTTCTTTGTTCTGTATTGGGCATCTACCGATCCCCCATCAATCTTAGTGGGCCATTGAATCGCTGTACATCAACAGAGCCTTTGGAAGGGCTTGCAGTGGGTCGAATCACTCATTACCTTTTGCTGAGGCGGATTTTCTTTCGTTGAGCCATCGCCGCGAATTCAAATACGCGAAGCACGAGACCGTGTCGTGAACAACTGGGTCTACCTCGGTCTGGCCATCGTTTCCGAGGTGCTGGCCACGGCCTCGCTCAAATCCACCGAGGGGTTCACGCGCCTGGTGCCCTCCATCGTCGTGCTGGTGGGCTACTCGGCGGCGTTCTACTTCCTCTCCCTCACGTTGGACACCATTCCCATCGGCGTTGCTTACGCCGTCTGGTCGGGCGTGGGCGTGGCGACCATCACCCTCGTCTCCTTCGTCCTGTACGACCAGAAAATCGACGTCGCAGGCCTGGTCGGCATCGGCCTCATCGTGGCGGGCGTGGTCGTGTTGCGACTCTTCAGCGAGACAGCGGTTGAGGCGTAGGGCGAAGTTCCCTTCCACGATGCGTTCCCGAACCGGTTATCAATGGCTGATGCCTGACAAGGCTGAGGGGGGGACATGGCAAGCAACCGGCCGCCGGAACACGTCGCGTTGACGCCCGGAAAACGGGTGCTGTTCCTCACCAAAGATTTGGACCTCATCAAGCAACAGCTCTACGACGGTCTTGACCTTCGCATGGAGGATTTGACCGTTGACGACCTCTTGGACGACATCAACACCGACGTCATGACGCCGGCCTGGGTTTGCTTTGACCACGACCCCGCTGAGATCGCCAAGAACGCTTACGCCGGTCTCATGCACAACGGGCTCCGCGTGTTCCGAGAAAACGCCCTCAAGGACGGCAACTTCGAAGTCATCGTCTCCGGCCAGCGCAAAGGCACCGGCTCAAGCCGAGAAACCGCAGCCCAGTGCGAGCGTTGGGCCGGCATCAGCATCGTCATCGCCGCTTCATTTGCCCCCATTCACGAGCGCAACAACATCAACCTCGGTCAGCTGATGGGCGACCATGCCATGCTTGAACGCCTGCAAAACGGTGAGTCCATCGCCCTCGGTGAATTCACCGGACGCTACGACCCGGTCACCCAACTCATCGTTGAACACGGCGGCCTGTTCCCCTTCGCTAAGGCGCTCACGGCCGGCCAACTCAACCTCGACCCCCTCGACACCGGCCAGCGACCGATGACGATGGCGGAGCACATCATCAGCCGCAACCTGGTCGGTCAGCCCGACGGGCAGTGCGTCAAACCCGGGGACCCCGTGATCGCTCAAGTCCAAGGCGGCTACTCCCACGAGTTCACCACCGCCCAAGTTCACACCTTCCTTCAGGAAGAGTACGGTGAGGATTACACCCTACCGAACCCCGACAAGTTTGCCGTGTTTGAAGACCATCTTCTCTACGCCCAGCACAACCCGAAATTCGTTCCGTTCATGCACAAGGTGCAGACGCTGCGGGACCTGCAAGTGGCCTTCCAGCAGCATGCCGGCGTGCGAGACTACTCGGCCGTTGACGGCGTATCGCCGGGCATCTGCCATCAGGTGGCCCGTGAGGAGTTCATCGAAATTGGTGATTTCATTCAGGCCACGGACTCCCACACCTGCATGGGCGGCGCTTCCAACGCCCTGACGTGGGGCGTGGGCGCCACGGAATACGCCAACTTGGTCAGCGCTGGCTTCACCTTCGTGAAAGTCCCCGAATCCATTCGTTTCGAGCTCGTGGGCGAACTCCATCACGGGTGCACGGCCAAGGACGTCATCCTCGCCATCCTCGCCGACCACGCTCGCAAGGAACTCACCCTCAACCGCAGCATGGAGTTCGGTGGCCCGGGGTTGGCGACCCTTTCGATTGACGAACGGGCGACGCTGTGCAACATGGCCACCGAGTGTTCCGGCCGAACGGGGATCTGCGAAGCCGACGACGCGTTGATGGCGTGGATGCTCAACGCCCAACCGCACCTCTCAGAGGCCGAACAACGCGCTCGCATGGTCGCCCCCGATGAAGGTGCTCACTACGACGGCGGGGTTCACACCATCGACCTCTCCTCCATTGTGCCGATGGTGGCCCACCCCGGCAACCCCGACGAAGGCATCCCCAGCGACCCCACCAACGGGGCGAACATCGTCGACATCGGCACCGTCGCTGTGGACATCGCCTACGGTGGCTCCTGCACCGCCGGGAAAGAAGACGACATTGCCTACTACGCCGAGGTCTGTCAGGCGGCCAAGGACGCCGGCCTGTCGGTGAAGGAAGGCGTTGATTTCTACATCCAGTACGGCTCGGGGCAGGTCAAAGCGTTGGCCGAGCGCATGGGTTGGCACGACCTGTTCCTCGAGGTGGGTGTGAAACTCATCGATCCCGGCTGCGGTGCCTGCATTGGCGCGGGCCCCGGCGTGTCCATCACCCCCGAGCAGGTGACGGTCTCGGCCATCAACCGAAACTTCCAGGGCCGAAGCGGTCCCGGAAAACTCTACCTCGCCAGTCCGTTGACCGTTGCCGCTTCGGCCTTCACGGGCCACATCAGCATGTGGGCACCCGACCTCTTTGCGTGAGCGGAAGTCCTCGCTGTCTCCGCTTTTTGCCCTTCTTCATGCGGTTCCGCCTGCGGAGATTATAATCCCTCAAAGGACGGGGGAGGTCATCTGTCGGCCCGACGTCGTCAAGACGGAGGAGGACCGGTGGAGGTGAACACCCATGGCAGGGACCGCAGAACGCATGGCAAGCAATCAAAAACAAGTCGCCATTTCAGAATTTTTTGAGAAAAACAAGCACTTCCTCGGGTTCGATTCTTTGACCCGTTCCCTCATCACGGCCGTCAAAGAAGCCGTTGACAATTCGCTGGACGCCTGCGAAGAGGCTCGCATCCTGCCCGACATACGCGTCAAGATCACCAAAATAGACGACAAGAAAAACATCGTCGAACTTCAAACCGAAGACAACGGGCCGGGGATTCCAAAACGAAGCATCGAGAAGGTGTTCGGGCAACTGCTGTTCGGATCCCGCTTCCATGCCATTCGCCAATCTCGCGGCCAGCAAGGCATCGGCATCACCGGCGTGGTCATGTACAGTCAACTGACCACCGGGCGCAAGACCCACGTTCGCTCGAAGATCGCCACCGAGACCTCAGCGGCCATCGTCGACATCGGTCTTGACACGCGAAAGAACAAGGCCACGAAGACCAACGAGGGCCGGGAACTCTGGGAACTTCCCAACGGCGAGATGAAAGAACACGGACTGGAGATCACCTGCCGGATGAAGGCAAAGTACCAGCGCGGCCGTCAAAGCGTCTACCAGTACCTGCGCATGACCAGCATCGTCAACCCTCACGCTGACATCACGTTTGAGGACCCGGACGGTGAGGTCCATCACTGGCCGCGGGTCACCGAGCGCCTCCCCCGAAAAGTGGAGAGCATCAAACCCCACCCTCACGGCATTCATCTCGGCACCCTGCAGCGCATGTGCAGCGAATCCACGGACAGCCGCATGACGTCGTTTCTGTACAAGAATTTCTCAGGCGTTTCATCCCGAGCGGCCAAGCAATTGCTCGAAGCGGCAGAAATCGTGGAGAAAGCCAAACCTAAATCGATGAAACCGGACCAAATTCGCGCCCTGCTGGAAGCGTTTCAGGGAGAACGCCACCTCGGTGGCAAGCCGGTGAAACTGCTGAACCCACCCACCAACTGCCTTTCGCCCATTGAGGAATTGCTCATCAAGAAGGGGCTGTCAAAAACCATCGATTCGAGGTTCGTCACGACGATGACGCGTTCCCCCACCGTGTCCCAAGGCAACCCCTACCAGGTCGAAGTTGGCCTGATTTTCGGAGACGGTATGGCGGCGGACAAACCGGTGGAGGTGCTTCGCTTCGCCAATCGCGTGCCGCTCATGTACCAGCAGGGAGGTTGTTTGCTGACCAAGGCCATCGAATCGGTGGACTGGCGTCAATACGGGCTGGATCAAGCGGGCGGCCGTGGCGTGCCCAAAGGCCCTGCGGCCATCCTCGTTCACCTCGCCAGCACCAACGTTCAATTCACCTCCGAAGCCAAGGAAGCCCTCGCCGACAACGGCGAGGTGATGGACGAAGTTCGACGGGCCATGCTGGAAATGGGTCGGGGGTTGAGGAAGCACCTCGAGAAGAAGAAAAAGATGGTCAAGGTGCAAGAGAAATTCGAACTGGTCAACGACATCATTCCAGCCATTGCGGAAAAGTCGGCGGCCATCCTCAAGCGACCCGTACCCGATTTGGCCGGTTCCATCACCAGGATCATGGGCGCTGTCATCGCCGAAAGCGCCACCAACTGGAACAAGGAAACCAAGATGACGGACGTGAGCATCACCCTGTTCAACTACACCTCTCGAGCGAGGGCCTACACCCTGCTGGCCTCGTGGCCTGAACGCGAAGGAGCGACGATGGAAAACAACACCACGGGCGGACGAAAGGAAGCCACGGGCGTGTGGGCGTGGAAACTCGACACGTTGGAACCCGGACAAACCACGACCATCACCTACGCGTTGAGCGGCCTTGAGCGAGGCGACTGGACGGAGACGGATGTCTTCTATCGCGGCAGCCAAGAGGTCATTGGGGCCTCAAAGATGGACGAAAAATTGCTCGAGGAAATACGACGTCAGGAGGCGCGGGCTTCAGGCGAATCGGGTGAAAACGGCGAGGGTGGCGACGATGCTGAAACGATAGCGAGCGAGGTCGAGGCGCCAAAACCCGCGGAGGCCCCCGCTGATGAGGCACCAAAACCGTCGGGCCAACAAACCCTCATGGGGTTCGGGAGTGATGCATGATGTCGGCCAGCCACACGCCCGAGGAAACCAAAGCGGCCCTCCACGAAGTCGTCACGGAAATGTACGACAAAATCGTCAAGGGCGAACCTCCAACGATGACGCTTCCCGTTCGAACCAAGAACAACATCGGATTTGACAAGAACCTCGGCGTCTACAAGTACGGCAAGAAGTGGTCGGTTCGAGATGCAACCAGCTTGGGTTCTGCCAAGCAACTGCTGCGAGCGCTTCACGTTGTGGAGTTCATTGAAGAAATGATCAACACGAACAAGTCGTCCACCCTCAGAGAGATGTACTACATCTCGGAGAGTTGGGGTCTCGGGAAGTTCTCCTCGCAAAACGAATCCAACAACCTTGCCGAGGATTTGGAAGTCGTGACGCAGTGCCTGCGTGAAGACTTCAAGCTCCGGCCGGAGGAAGACGGCGCTCGGATGATCGGAAACGTGACCATCCGAGAGCGCAACCGGCGCGGCGAATGGATGCGCATCAACGCCCGGGACGACGTGGGTGATTCAGGGTACGGCGTCCCCTACAACGTGGAGGAGGAAAAGATCGAATTGCTCGAGCACGAGGTGAATTTCATCATGGCCATCGAGACGGGCGGTATGTTTGACCGTCTCATCGAAAACGGGTTCGATGAGGATTACAACTGCGCCCTCGTCCACCTGAAAGGACAGCCAGCTCGTTCAACCCGGCGCATCCTCAAGCGAATGAGCGAAGAGTGGGACTTGCCGGTGGTGGTGTTCCTCGACGGCGACCCGTGGTCGTTCAGGATCTTTGCCTCCATTGCCTACGGCGCCATCAAAACGGCGCACATTTCCGAATACTTGGCCACACCGACGGCCACCTACCTCGGCATCACGGCCGACGACATTGAAGCCTACGACTTGCCCAGCGACGACTTATCTTCGAGGGACATTGACGCCCTCAAAGCTGAACTCTCCGACCCGAGGTTCGCCGACCGATGGTGGCAAGATCAGATCAACATGATGCTGGAACTTGGCAAGAAAGCTGAACAGCAATCGCTGGCCAAGTACGGTTTGGACTTCGTCACCGACACCTACCTTCCGGAGAAGCTGAACGAAATCGGCCTGGCCTGAGTTCATCAGCGAGCCTTATGGAGGAAGAGGGTCTGGAAAGCGATGATGCAAGCACCCGAACCTGCGAAGCGTTCCCCGTGGGGGTTCCGCCTTGCCGTCGTGGGTGGCGTCATGATTTTGCTCGGCGCCGTGATGATGTCAAGCCAGTCGGACAGCATCAACGCCGCCATGGACCCGAGGGAACAGCACCATGACGAACCCTACACGGGTGCGGGCACCCACGCCCTGGGGGAACTCAACGGGACGTGCTACCGGCTGTATCAACTCCCAAGCGAACCTGTGATGAGCGTTGAAATGCATCGTGTGGAAGGGTCTGCTCTCGTCGGCGAAGCGCTGACGGAGAAGGCCTGCAAACTCGACTGGCAGGTCATGGCCGCCGACGGAACGGAATTTGTTGAACGCGCTTCGTGGACGCTGAACGAAAGCGGAGAATACGCTCTCGTGGTCGAGTGCGAGGAAGACTGTACGGAAAGCACCGCTTGGTTGGTCCCCATCGACGCCATCCAAAACGACCTCTTGTCGTCCACCTGGTTGGTGGTTGGTGGCGCCATGTGCTGCCTCGGCATACTCACCACTCCGCTGGCCCTCGTCGTGTACTTCGCTTCGAAACCGAGCCGAGCACCGCGCGTCATGATGGTGGGGCCTGAGGGGCAACTCATTCCCATCACCGACGTCAACCCCGACCACCCCACGCTGTTCACGCAAGAGGAGCAGATGCCTCAACAACCTGCGGTCGCACCGCCCTTCTCGGACACGGCCGAACACCAG
Organism: Candidatus Poseidoniales archaeon; assembly: GCA_019651595.1. Lineage (GTDB taxonomy): Archaea > Thermoplasmatota > Poseidoniia > Poseidoniales > Poseidoniaceae > Poseidonia. The sequence goes on from BOYQ01000001.1 coordinate 76,391, forward strand.
CCGTCCGAGCAGTTTGTGGACGGCATGCAAGATGTCGCTGCTGGCTCGTTGCTCACCACCGAGCAGGTCTACGCCCTGATGCGCGGTGATGTGGAAGGGGCGCAGGAACACGCCAAAACCGAGCGCTACCAAACCACGACCCCCGAAGACACCATTCAGGACGCCGCCAACGCCGCCGCCATCGCTTCATGGGACGAAGGTGTGCCGCTCGCGGAACCCAAGCCGGTCCAGCGAACCTCCACGACGAAGAAGCGAACCTCAGCGGCCACCGAACCCGCTGGAAACGCCGATGCGTGGAAAGATTGGGACGAGCAGTAAGGAAACGGTGCGTTCATAGAGGAGGGTCGACTACCCAACCTCGAGTTGAGAAGCGTGACGGACATTGACCAAGTATTGCACCTCCTCCAAAACAAGGTACGCCGGCAGATTCTGGAACGCTTGGCGAGGGAACCTCACTACCCCATGCAGTTGTCCGAGCTCATCGGTGTGAGTCAACCGGCTGTCGTCAAGCATCTCAAAGAATTGGAAAAAGGCGGCATGGTCTCAAAGCGCAAAGTACCCTCCGAGAAAGGCGGTCCACCTCGAACCGTTTACGCCGTCGAACGAGCCATGTCGATTCACGTTGACATCGGCCCGGATCTGTTTCGCTGCGAAGAGCGTAAATTGCCTGCTGGGGGCCCCATGCGACTCTCCAGCAGCCTCCCTACGGCCTCCATCCCGGTCGCTGAATCCTTGAGTGGCCGCAAGAAAATCGCCGTCGCCGAAGGGTTGGCTCACATGCGAACCCTCGCCTCCGTTCTCGAAGACTTGGACGCCCAACGGGACGCTCTCATCTCGCTCCATCAGCACGTGCGCCAACGGGTGTCAGCAGCGGTTGAAGCGGACTTCGAGTCCTACGAGGAGCGAAGCATCATCCAGACCATGGTCGAAGCAACGGGGGACCGCCTCGATTTGACCGCCCTCGTGCAGCAGGAACTTGCAGGCCATCCCGATGTGGGCGACGTCATCACCGCCCTTCGCTCCCGACTGGAGAAGCAAATTGCACGCCGCTCAGGCCAGGTCATTGCCGCTCCGCTCAACACCGAGTTGCGCTGGTACCTCGGACCGAAGTCCAGGTGATGCGCTTCAGTTGTCAGCTTCGTCTGCGAGGACGGAAACGAGCGAGGACTGTTCAGCCAATCGCTTGTTGACCTCGTCTCGTCGACCCTTGCCCACGAGGTAAACCACGCCCAGCAAGGCGATGGTCAGCACGATAACAGCAAAGGGCAGGGCGGTCTTACCGACCACTTCCCTGGCCATGTCGAGCACCGGGTTGTTGGATTGCAGTTCTTCCGGAATCGGCCTCACGTTGTCGGTTTCGTCGGATTCGACGATCTCGTTCATTGGATCAACGACCACGTAAACGCCTTTGCTACCGGCAGAAACCGGGTAGAGCAGGTACAGTTCGATCGATTTGGCCTCTTCGGTGTCGTCCGGCGCAAGAAGCGCTCCTACGACCTGACGCATGACCACGTTCTCTTCGTCGCAGCCGTTTTCTCGAAGCTCGTTGGTGATCTCGCTGTTGACTTCACCGTACTCGCAAAGCACGATCTCGATGTCCGTTGCGTGGACGTTTCCGGTGTTTTGCAAGATGATGCCGATCGGGATGGTGGCGTCAACCTCAGCCGAGTTGGACGGTGGCATGATGATCTCGGAGATTTCGAGGTTGGGTGCGCGCAGTCGGAGCGTGACAATGAACTCGTTCGTGTCGAGGTTGTCGCCGTCCCAGGCGGGCGAGTCATCGTGGTCGCCGTCGTTCTCCATGTCGCCAAACTTCGAGACGACCTTCAGACCGATGCTTCGAGTGTCGAGTTTAGCATCCGTGCCGATCTCGACGGCCGCCACCGTGGTGATGGTTTCGTAGGGCATCATTTCGGGCAGGCGCCATTCATCGAGGTCCTTGAGGTAGATGCAACTGTCCTCCGGGTAGGAGGAATCGGTTGACATCACTTCCGTGCACGGTTCTTCAACGACCAGATCGGCGCTGAGTTGACGCATGATGAACCAGTCAACGTCCCAGCTGCTGAGTTGGTTCATGCCAGGCAGTTCCGCCCAGAGAAGCGAGTCACCCGTCGCGCTGAGCGGTGTGGTTGTTCAGCGTGGGCACATCGGGCACGTTCCCGTTGTTGGTCACGTTGAGCGTGAAACGAACGACGCGCCCCGGGGCCGACGTCTTCACGGCGTTGTCCACCGACGAGTCCATCGAGATCTGCATGTCGTGGAATTCGTCAACGGTGATGGTTAGCACGAGGGTATCACGAATACGGGTTTCACGACCGCTGGCGTCGGGGTAGACTTCTTCGGAGAAGGCTTGGAGGACCACGGTGTACTCGCCGGCGGGAACACGGGCGGGCACGTTCATCAGAACGTCAAAGGCCTGGTAGGTCCCGGGCGAAAGTTCCTGCAGGTTCTCTCGTGGAATCTCAATGTCCCAGATGACGTCAACACCAAAGGCGTCGGTGACCCGAGCCAAGCGGAAGTCAAAGCGGTCCGGTCCGTTGCCGTCGTTGGTCACGGTGATGGGCAGCGTGATCTGGTCGCCGGGGTTCACGTTCATCGACGTGCCCACGGCGGGGTCAATGGGCCGGCATCGAGGTCAAACACGTGTTCCACGTTGGTGGAAAGAATGGCGGAATCCGAGATTCTGGGATAACCGTCCAAGTACCCCTTGAGCGTAATGGCGGGGCCGAGACCGGCCGTGGCGTTTTGTGGAGCACAAACGTGGACCGTGACGCGCTTCGTGATCTTCTCTGCGTTGGCAGGGATGGTCCAAGCGATGGGGTCGCCGAGACCGTCGCCGGCGTCCGCTGAACCCGTGGCGTTGGCAAAGTCAACCAGCACGACCCAGTTTTCCACTCGCCAGGCGTCCATGGCCACACCGTCAGGCTTGGCATCGGGCGCACCGGGCGTAGCGAACACGAGCTCCCCGCTGTCGAAATTCTTGGTGACATCCACGTCGTAGGACGCACACTCACCGGGTTTCACCTGCGATGAACGGTCGTCCACGGCGAACACAATGTTGCCGGTCGAACGAATCGAGACGAACACGCCCAATTCAAGAATGTCGTACGTTCCCTTCTCAACGGACTTGATCGGTTCGCCTTCGGACCAACCCTTCACGTAAATCACGAACGCACCCGGGTCTTCGGACGTGGGAACGAAGACTTCGAGGTTCTTCGTCACGGACTGTCCGGGGTCGAGCTCAACACGAATCGGGAAGTTGACCTGCCAGCCAAAGGGCAGCAACCATTCCTGTTGGCCCTCGAGGCTGTTGGGGTCCCAGAACACGAACGCGTCGTGCACGTTTCCGGTGTTGGTGATGGTGATGGAGAAGATGGCGGTGTCGCCCTGCTCAATGTCAGCCATGCTGTGGGACGTGTCCAAGTTGATGCCGTGAACCACGTCCATCAGGGTCAACGTGATGAGGTCGTTCTGAATGGCGGGGTCCTTGTAGGACTGCGCCGTTACCCGAATTTCGGCGAGTTCGTCGCCGTTGGCCTGGTAGATGGACGGCGCCTGCACTCGCATGTAGAATCGAATGTCCTCGCCACCTTCCAGGAAGATGGGCGTGTCCGGGAAGATGCTCGAGTGGTTGGAGGCGAAGTACAGGTTGGCCGTCCAGTTCATCGGCACGCCGGAGATGTTGAGGCCGTACGTGTCAGCCACGAGGTCCTTTGGACCGGGCGTGGAGTTGTTCATCGTCATGTTGTAAATGGTCTGCTGTCCGGGTTCAATGACGTGGTAGAAGGTTTCACCCTCGTCAAAGTCAACGTCGACTTGACCGGTCAACACGTGGGAATAACAGATGGTAAACCGGTTGTTGTTACCTTCATCACCGCAGGTGTTGGTGTCAGACCACGCAAGATGGGCACCGCTACCAAGGTCGTTCGAGAACGCCGGCGGCATACCGATGGCCGGTTGCCTGCCGCTGTTCGGCCCGAGTTTGTTTGAATTCCAAGACGTGACCTCAACCGCCTCCCAAGGGTCAAGCGCCGTGAGACCGTCGCCGGTCAGGATCGGTTTGATTCAAGCGAGTGTAGAGGATTTCCTCGTTGGCAGAGAGGTTGCCCGAGTCAACCCAAGCGATGTGGACGTTGTTCTGGTCGTCGGTCAACAGAGAGGGGAAAACCGAGTTTCCAGCGTAGGGTGAGGCGGGTGGTAGGCCGTTCTTGCCCTCAACGTTTGAGATCGGCGTGTCGTTGATCTTCTTGATGGCGTAGGTGGAGAGGCCTTCCTCTGCACCGTCCCAAGCACCAGCGCCTTGGAGTCGGAGTTTGGTGTAGTAGATTTCGTAGTTCACGTCCTTCTCGAAGCCGTAGTCTCGTCCGTCCATCCAAGCGATGTGGGTGTTGCCCTGGTTGTCGACGCCGATGGAGGGTGGAACGAGTAGGCGTCGTCAATGGTGACGCGGGTGTCGTTGACCACGACGAGGTGGCCGTCAGCGCCCGCACCGGTGTCTTCGGCGTACGTGCCACCCTGAGCGGAGTGACCGGGGAGGCCGGGCGTGAAGCTGGGGTCGTTGTTCATCTTGGCATAGGGGTCGAGAACGGACATGTAGATCTCACGCGAGTTGTTCGTCGAGATGTAAACCATGGCTTCCACGAGGAGGGCCATCTGGTTGGTACCGGTTCCCGACGGGAATTCGTAGGCTTGGCCGCCAGCGTCAGTGTTCGCAAGGGTGTTGCCGGGGCAGTTTCGGGTTTGGGTCGAAACGATGCCGTTGGGGCACTGAACGAGGTCCATGAAGTGGGACTGGATGTTGCCCGCACCACCGTAGCCTTGGCCGTACAGACCGACGGGCACAACGCCAGCGAGGAGACAGTTGTCGTGGGCCTCTTGGATGGCGGCCTTGTCGTCGGCTTGCTGGGACGGGTCGCCGTCCTTGGGGCCTTCGTCAGAGACGGGAATTACGATCTTGGTGGCGTTGGGGTTCCAGCGGTGATCGGATTGGGTCGGTGGGTTGCCTGGAACGTTGCCTGCAGCGTCCTTCCAAGAAAGACAGGCCCAGTTGGAGCCGGGGCCCCAATCCTCGCCGGAGTAGCCGGAGTAGGTGTTGCCGTTGTAGATGGTACCGGGAAGTTTGCGAATGCCACCGGAGTCGTCGCCGGGGGTCTGCCCGAGCGGCGTGGTGCGGGGGCCGGTGTTCTTGTTGTAGCCCTGACAGTTGCCCGAGCTGGCGGCGCCAGGAAGCGTGTTGCCGAGGCCGTAGATGGTCTCGTAAACCGTCATGTTGCCCTCTTCGAGCATGGGCTTGATGCCTTGGAAGTAGGGTCCGCTGGCGAAGTTTCCGCCGTAAATAACGGTGCAGATGTCGGCCCATTCGGAATACATTGAACCCGACGTGTCAACGATGAAGGCCAGCTCGACTTTTCCGCCGCGAGTGTCGTCCCAGGCGATTTGAACGTAGTCGTTGGCGTCCACAACGACGTCGGGGTGACCCTTGTGACCGATGATCGGCGTCAGGAGGGTGTCGTCAAAGAGGGTGACGATGGCCCCGGAGCCGATGTCGGGTTGAATCATGGAGTAGTAGATTTGAGGCTGGTTGAAGAAACGACCGAGTTCGTCGTAGTTGTCCTGCCACACGATGTGAACGTTGTTCTGACTGTCGATGTCCAGGGCTGGCCAGTCTCGGTTTTGGGAGCGGCGAGAGATGATGGTGTCGTCGATGGCGGTGATGGTACCGTCGTCGGAAGCCATGCCGTCCATGGGTGCAGACCACGGAGAAAGGGCGGTGTACATGATGGCGTGCTGGCCGGCTTTGTCGGCCCAAACAACGTGAATACGATCGTATTCGTCAACGGCGAGATCGGGGTGCCAAATCTTGTGAAGTCCGGAGTTGGTGATTTGGGTTGCGTCGATCAGGGTTTCGCCGCGTGGAGAAATCATGGAGTAGTACAGATGCAGGTTGTTTCGCGTCCAAACAACGTGAACGTTGCCCGAACTGTCCGAGCCGACCGCTGCCTGCTGGTCCGATGCGGTCCCACCGTCCACGATTTGGATGGCTTCGGTGATCACAACGGTGCTGGCGCTGACCGAAACGGACGCGATCAACAACGACGACATCACGGACAGAACCATGATGGATGCTAGGCTGATGGATTTCATTTTTTGACGCATAGGTATACCCCGGACTTCTCTAATTTCTCGTGAATTTAATCATACTTAACCGCGCCCCCTAACGGTCATCTTTTGGCGGGTCGCGTGTACGACGAAAACGGTGCACTCAACCGTGCAAAACCCTGGGGTTTCAGGTTGATTCAGGCCCACTCGCTCGGGTCGAAACCCGAGCCAAAGGACATCTTCTCGTCAAACTCGATTTCAGCGGTTGGTCGAGCATCATCGGCCACGGGCTGGCCTCCACCGTTCGGCTTGGATTTCGCCCAGTCGTCCACGGGACCGGGTTTGCCCACGCCGGGGCCGTAGGAGTACTTGATCTCGTGAATCAGCGCCAACTTCGCCAGCCAGAGTCGGCGCAGGCTGTTCATGAACTCGTGCTTGTTCAGACCGTCAAACCAAATGGGCAGGCTGACGTTGAACGCTTGGAGCGGCCCGGGTTTTTTTCTCCCGAATGGCCCATGTGGATGACCCAGTCCACGCCCGTGCGGATGAGGTGGAGGCGGCTTTCATGAATCCATTCAGACCAGTCGCTGTCCTCGTCGTCCATGTGATCCTGCATCTCCTTCTGCTGGCCTTCATCCACCCGCGTCATGCTCGACACGGCCACCAAGTCTCGCCCCTTTGGAACGACGATGGCAAACATGTGGCCCCTGCTTCCCGCTGGGGTAGCGAACCAAGAAGTGGGCGTGAGCGCGCGGGTCGTTCTGAGCTTTGGCGGAAAGACGCTCTTCTGACAGCCACTTTTTCAGCAGGTCGACGGTTTCATCGGGCGTCATGACCTATCCGATATTCTCATCCCGTTTGAATGCAACCGTTCAGGAGACCAATTCGTCCAGCAGACGCTCAAGTCGCGCTTTTTCCGCCTTTGGAAACCGAGAGCGGGTCCAGGCCTTTTTGCTGTCCACCCACACGTCCCACGCAGCAGCAAAGGATTTCCCGCTGGCCCAGAACACCGGAAAACAAAGAAGGTACACGACGGTCAGTCCAACCAGGGTTGAACCCACGCCCATCTCCAACCAGTTCGAGCCCCATCCGAACAAAGACGCTAGACGGTCATGCGTGAACCACACCCCCGCCGTCCACAGCGCAGCGACGACGGGCCAGATGAGGAGGGATCCAAAAAACGCCGCCAGAAACTGGAAGCTGGTCCGAGCATCGAGCCCTTCATCGGTGGAATCGCCGAGCAGACGTCCCAGCGTGATCTGAAGGCCAAGCGAAGTGATGGAAAAGGGTAGGAGGGTCAGGAACAGAGCGACGGATGCGACGGCGGATGGGAGGCGTCCCAGGCTTGCCTTCCGGAAAACGCGCCCGCGAGGTCCCAAATCGCGACCGTCCAAACCACGCTGCTCGAGCAGTTCGGCGGCTTCGTTCGCTCGGTCAAAGCGAGCACCGGTGATCGGCTCAGGGGAAAGGAGGCGATTCTGTCCGGCCATGCTTTCACGAACTTTCCGAGCCGCCAAGACCTCCTCCTGCCAAGTTGCCAACGAGCGCCCTTCTGCGCGCGCCTCGGCGTGAGCGGTCAAGTGGACGGCTCGGTGTTCTGCCCATGTGGCGGCTTCAGGCGTCATGGGAGGTAAACGCGTCTGGAGTTCATCGCGAATGCGATGAACGATTTCTGCGGGCGGTTCAACCCACTCGCCCGCTTTGACGGCGGCCACCATATCCTCGGGGACCATGTCGTCGGTCAAGGGAATGGGTTCACCAAACTCGATGTACTGATCGGTACGGAACAACTCTCGACGACGGAAATGGAGACCGACGGGCACCAAATGAGGGAGTGGGAGGTCGTTGGCCTTTGCGAGGGCGGCGGCCGCCAGCACCGTCCGGGCTGGACCGGTTTTGAACCGGACCATGTGGGAGAGACTGTGGCTCGTGCCTTCTGGGAACAACACGCATCCAAAACCGTGAGCTATCCCGTTTGCCAACGCCAGCAAGGAGCGTCCGTTGAGGTGCATGGCCTCCTCTTCGCTGCAACCCCCTCGAAGCAGTTCAGCCCTGCGAACGACGGGTTGAACCGCCAGTTTTCGAGTCCACCAGCCAAGCAACGGCCGAGTCATGAGGTCGTGCCGTGCGCCGACCACGAATTCTTTCGGATGCTGAAGAAAAATACCCAGGGGTCCATCAGACCGTTGGTGTGCCACCCGCAACACATTGCGCCGGACCCACGAACCGAGAGAGGGGCGGCCGTGGTGGACGAGACGGTTCGAAATTGACGCTCGACACCCTTCGGCACATCCAAAACGCCAGTTTGGTCCATACAAAGGAGCCGGGGACGGATGAATCGTAAGTGGGCAACGGCGCTGCCAGCAACTTCTCGATGTTCATGTTCTTCGCCGAGGACGACAGCACGGGAACGGCGTTGGGGTTGAGCACCAAATCCTCCTCGCCGGTGGGCGCGGTGTTCATCACACCGCCTCCCTGAGTTCGGCTGCCAGGGCACCTAACCGGGCGTGATCGGGTTCACCCGCTGATTGAGTCGGCCACATGGCCATCAGTGTTCCACCACCATCGCCCGCCGTGCGAGGCAACACGTGCACATGGACGTGCGGCACTTCCTGTCCGGCCAGCGGTCCATCGTGAAGGCAGACCGTGAAATCCGTGGTTCCAAATCGAGATCCTAATCGGCGTTGAACAGCGGTAATCCCTCGACATCAATTGGGCCCCTTCCTCGGCGTGAGTTCCGCCAAACGCTGAACAGGGCGAGTGGGTATCACGAGCGTGTGGCCTCTCGACGGGGAAAATGTCGAGGAAGGCGTACCACCCTTTGCCTTTGGCCCTTCTGTGGGAGGGAATCTCACCCAAGAGGATGCGCTCAAAGAGCGTGGTCATGCAGAGGGCTGGAACGGCGATGTCCTTCTTCATTGTGGAGGAAGGACCCAGTGGCCGCCGGCGCCCTTCTTGATGGCCAACGTGCCCAAGGTTCCTTCTCGGTCCACGGTGATGTGGTAAAGGAACTCGTCGCTGGTGTCAGGGAAATCTTCCCGCTGGAACGACCCTCGGGATTCTTCCCGGGCCATCCCGCTTTGAACGGAGGCCGTGACCATTCGAATGGCAGCCTGTACGCGCAGCACTTCGAGGAGGTTGGTGTTGGCGATCAGCGAATGCTGGTCGAGATGGAGGGATTCCGCGTGATGGCGATTTGCTCCAGTTTCGAGAGGAGACCGTTCATCGTGTCCGCCGTGAACGTCGAGGTGGAAGCAAGAGCGGCCTGAGGTTGGTCATGACCTGCCGCAGCGAACCACATGGGTCGCATCGCCCACATCTGTCATGGCGGAGATGTCGGCTTCGGCTTCTTCGATGGCTGCTTCAAGCCCCGAAGCCGTGCTGAACTTGCGACCTGCCACCCACTCGCCAGCGTGTTGACCGGCGGCGGTGCCGGACGTCAGCGCGTCCAGCAGACGGTTACCGCTGAGCGGAGCGGCACCGTGAAGCCCCGTGCAGGCTGCGTCGCCTGCGGCGTAAAGACCGGTGAACCACCGGGCCCACGAACGACGACGCATCGCCCGTTTCCGTCAACGGGCAGACCGCCGATGGTGTGACCCACGGCGGGTTCGAGCGGCAAGGTTTGTCGGTTCATGTCAATGCCCGTCCGTTGTTGAACAAGTCGGAAGAGCGAACCCCACCAGGCTGCGCTTTGGCCCATGTTCCGAGCGTCGAGCACCGGTTGAACGGCGGCGCTGATGGAAGCGGTAATGTCCAACATGGATCGCCCGTCGGTTTCGATGGCTGCACCGGAGGCTTCGTGCAACGTTGCACCGTCAAGCATGAGCCCGGTGGGCAAGAAAACGTTGGTGCCTTTCACGGTCAAGGGATGATGCGTGATGAACTCCATGTCTCGCAGTCCGACCCCGGCTCGGAAGGCCATGTCCATGCCCAGACCAACCACGCCCGTGTGGAAGGCGCCTTCGAAGCCTTCGTCGGCGATGATCAGAGCTTTGCACTGCAAGCCGATGATACGGCCGTTGACCATGTCGAGCGCAACGAGGCCGTCCACCGACTGCTTGGTGTGAACGAGCGTCAACGGGACCTGATCGCCGCGACGGATGACGCCGTGGCGCATGCATTGTTCCTCACCGATTTGTTGGAGTCCGGTTGCGGTAGCGCTGCCGGCATCGGTGGTCCGAGGTTGTTGATGGCCTGCTCCTTTTCGGACGATGGGAAGGCCTTGCTGATCCCGGCGGAAATTCAAACCTCGGCGCTCCAGCAGGTCCACCTGCTTGATGGCACCAGCGGTTGTTTCGGCGACGAGGTCTTGGTCGCAGAGGAACGCCCCGCAACGGATGGTGTCCTCGCGATGGCTGCGGTTGTTCGCCTCCTGCAGCGAGGCGGAGAGACCGTCGAGAGCGGCCATGCCGGGGGCGCCTAGACCGGTGGAAGACATCATCAACGTGCTCGCACCGGATTTGGCTGCTTCGGCAGCGGCGTGCAGCGCAGCGGGCCCGTCGCCGAGGACAATAACATCCCATGCTTCCATTCTCTAACTCCCCCGGTTTTGCCGAAGTGGAGGACCGCCATAAGGTGCGCGCTTCTCCCATCAGCCAAGCATGGGTGGGTTTCGGTGGACTGCAACCCATTCACACTTTGGGAAGAGGTCGACTTGCCCACGTACGGGCGCGCTCCAGATGTCGATTTTTTCGTCGAATTTGGAAGCCCGATGCGCGCTTGACGGTGGTGCGCAGCACCCGGGATTCGATGACCACACCCGCTTCGTCGCGCAGGATGACCTGGACGTAGCGGTCCACCTCTTCTCGCTCGGGCCACGCAACGCCCAGCCAGAGAACGACACCTTGCTGAAGGTAGCGAGGGACCCAGTCGAGCGCATCGTCTTCACCTTCGGCGTTCAGGCTGACCGCTTTGCGGGGTGGCGGGCACGCTTGGAGTTCAAACCGATGATCTCGAGCGAACGGCTCTCCGCCCGGGCAGACCACCTCGACCCTCGCCACCGCCTGTTCGAACGTCTGGTTGTTGAGGCCGATGAAAAGGTGGCCCGTGCCGTCCTCGCACTCGGGATCAAGGGCGACGTCCATGCGCCACGACGAGCGGAGCATGCTGGGTGTCCCGGACAGGAGGTCCAACTGCAGCCGCTCGAGCAGGCGGAAGGCGCTGGGCTGCCAAACGCGAGCGTGGGCCAGCAACCGTTGGAGTGAACGCCAGTTGAACTTGGCCTCCTCGTCGAGCAGGACGTCTTTGATGGCGTCAGGACGAATGAATTCGCTGAGTTCACCCATGGCGATGGCGTCACTGAGGTCACCCTTTGCGTGAAGGTGCAGGATGTAGAGCACGCGCTCCCACGACTGGTCCTTGTCGTACCCCGGTAGGATGCTCGACCGGAAATCGTTCAACCACGCTCTCCAGTCGAGGTAGAGGTCAGGGTCGAGGTGGAGAACGATGAGTTCTCCGAGGATGGAGCCCAGTTGCGTTGGGTGATGCGTTGGCGCGTGGTGCACCAAACAAGGCATCAGGTCGCCCTGCTGACGCACGGCATCGCTGGTGAAGTAGGAATGGAAGGAATGGGCAAACCCGAACGTCATCGACACCAAAATGGACAGGTACCACACGAGGGACTCTTCCGTGATGGCGGTGCCGAGTCCAAGTAAGGAGACCGAGGTGAGTGCCAGCAAACTGTTCAGCGTGTTGTGTCGACGTACATCGGTAAGGCCTTCCAAAATGCGGTCCATGCCGGGTTGGGAGCGGAGCGAAAGTTTGCCACCCGTGGCCTCATCGTCGATTTCACGGAGCGAAATACGCGCCTGAATCGACTGCCACATGGCTTCACCGGCGAGCACCGGAGGCACGATGGCAGCGAGAAGGGGGATGAGCCAAAACAAAATCACGTAGCCGGGGTTGGGTGGTGTCAGGCTTGGAACGATGATGGAAAGCAACGCAACGATGGCGACGCTGGCGCCGAAAAACTGGCGCACAGCCAACGCTGCGGGGTGGCGCGCCACCACACCAAATCGCATTCTCAGCTGCTCCTGCTGCTGCCATTTTTCCACGGTGCGTTCGAGAGGGTTCTCGGTTCGAGCGAACCCGTGACCGTAGGGATCGGGGAGGAGATTGCCCGTCTCGCTGTCGTCCGCCATGCCATCCCCGCTTGGTGGTGAGACGGTCTGATTTTTGGCTCTTGTCCAAAATGTTGGCGGGCGTGGCAGGATTCGAACCCGCGATCTCCGGCTTAGGAGGCCGGTGCATTATCCAGCTGTGCTACACGCCCAACGGTCGCTGATAGGCGGCCTTTCAAGACGATTGCGATGCGGGATGGCGAAGGAACCGATCGCCAATCGCTGAAATTTGATGCATGAGTTCCTCCAGTTGGATTCGTTGTTGTGCTGACCGTTGAAGCCTCGTATCGCACGAAGACACGGCGTTAAGCAGAGCGGCCAGGAGATCGTCAGGGTAGTGCGTCCGTCCGGCAACGAGAAAGTGATGCAGTCGGTCAACGACACCTCGTCCGTCCAAATCATGGGTCGACATCATCTGATCGAGGGCGCCCATGGCTCCTTTCAGCACCCGGGTGTTCTTCTCGCCCTGCCGCTCCCACTTCCAATCGTGGACCCGCCCGCGAAGGGCTTCCTCCAAGACGAGTTGAATCTCCCTTCTGCTGCTGTTGGCCATCAACAACTGAATGTTTTTCCGCTCGGAAAGCAGGTTGCGTTGCGCCATGAGCTGGAGCGTAAAGATGGACTTTCGCAAATTCCCGTTGGCGACGTGAGCGATGTCCCCCAAGACGCCCGGCGTCGGGTTCAGGCCCTCTTCTCGGCTGATGGTTTCCAATCGCTGTTCAATCATCAGCCGGGTGAGGGAGGGCATGCGAACGTGTTGCGTTCGGCTTCTGAGCGCTTCAATGATTCGAGATGGCGTGTGCGTGGTGAACAGAAAACGTGCACTGCGGCTGCTTTCCTCCATCATGCGCCGAAGGTAAGACTGCCGAGCGTGACCGAGGTAGTCCGCGTCCTCGATGATGATGATGCGAGAAACGGCGGCCAACGTACCCGCCGCAGGAGCGATGGATTCCTCGCCCGCTGGGGGCGGAGACGCATCGGCGGATGCACTGATGTTGTGATCAAAGGCATCCAGGCTGGTTCGGCCCGCCAAAGTGTCTTCCGAACCGGCGCCCTCCGGCCGCAGGAAGGCTTCGAATTTGGCCATCGCACCGGCGGTTTTGTCCAAGTCTCGGGCCTGAAGCACGTGCGTGGTGGCTCGCCATGACGGACCGAGGACTTGACGGCAAACCAGTTGGAGGGCGGTGGTCTTCCCGCAACCGGCCGGCCCAGAAAGAAGCAGATGAGGCGGGTTGGCCTGCAGCGAGAGGTGTTTGAGGGCGTCGATCACCGATGACGAGGTCAGCAGGTCGTCAAACAGAACCGGCTTGTGTTGGTCAAGCCAGACGCTCATGGAAGGATAGACCGGACCATGGTCTTTGAACTCTGCGAGCGATGGTCATCACTCGGCGTTCAAGCGCTTCGTGCCGTGTCGGCGGAGTTTCATGAAGATGCGGGAACCGCAAGCCTTGCAGCTGATTCCGTTTCGTTCGCGGTGGAACGATTCCAGGTTTCCGCAGCTGGCGCACTTGTAGTCAACGAGTTCAACCATACGTCTCTCTCCGTCCTCCGCGACCTCGCATCCTGTTTTGAACCTTTCATTGGCCCAAGCGTTCCTGTCCGGCCTCGTACGTTGGGACTGCCATCACCACCAACTCACCGCGCTGGTAGAGTTGAAGCATTTTCATTCCTACGGCCTGGACTGAACGATGAAGCACGTCGGCAATGAACGCGAGGTCGCATCCCAGCTCGAGGTTCTCGACGAGGAGATCCTCTTCCTCGGGCGTCCAAGAGCCGAACATGGGGTTCAGCAGGCACGTCCACCCACAAGGCCTGGCATCAAGCGGATGCGGCTTCCGGCGTCCAAGTTCATGCCGGCGATGTCAGCAGCGCTGACGAGCTGGTCGTTCACGAACACCCAGGAGCCTTGGGTTTGGCCGGCCTTCTCGGCCACGTCGGCCTGCGTCATCTGAACCGTGGTGTGGCCCGATGCGTCGGCGATTTCGACCTCAAACAGCGGCGCGTCTTGACCGCCCACGAGACCGGGCATCAAGCGGATGCGGCTGTCGGCGTCCAAGTTCATCTCGGCGACGTCGGCGACGTCGACGAGCTGGTCGTTCACGAACACCCACGAACCTTGTCGCAGGCTCGCTTTCTCGGCCAGTTCGGCTTGGGTCATCACGGCCTCGGTGTGGCCGGTGCTGTCGGCAATCTCGACCACGAAGGTCGGTGCGTCTTGACCGCCCACGAGACCGGGCATCAAGCGAATGCGGCTGCCGGCTTCCAAGTTCATCTCGGCGATGTCGGTGGCGCTGACCAGCTGGTCGTTCACGAACACCCACGAGCCTTGGGTTTGGTTGGCCTTCTCGGCGATTTCGTTTTGGGACATCTGGACCGTGGAGTGGCCCGATGCGTCTGCAATCTCAACTTCAAACATCTTTTCGTTCTGCATGGTTGTTCACCTCTGGAAGCATGGTTCGCCGAGTTGATATAAACAATCCAACACCCAACCCGTTGGGTTGAAGGGATTCTTTGGAACCAACCCGAGCATCCTCACACGTCCGTCAGCCAAGAAGGACGAGGCGGTATAAAGAAATCAGATTTTCAGGTTGGCCTGGCGCGTCAGGAGGTGGATTTCCATGCTGTGCTCCAGCATGGCTGCGTTCGCCCATGCTTGGTCAAAGTCAGCCCCGACCGCATAGGCGCCGTTTCCACGAACGACCACGCATCGCATGCCACCTTGGTTCAGGGCCTCGGCGACCTGCCGAAGGTAATCCTCGGGGTGTTCGGGGTCCGGGTCAACGATGATGATCTTCCCGATGTGCTGCTTGCCGATTTCGTCAACGGGCGTGAGGAGTACGAGGTCTTGTTCGCAACTGGCAGCCGTCGTGTGCGGTCCGTGCATGTGAATGACGGCGGCCGGGCCTCCGGTCACCACCGAAACCGATGCGAGCACCACTTCAAGCACGTGCCAGTCAACCGGGGCGCCGCGTGGCGAGGTTGAGCCCAGCGGGGCTGCACAGAGGCTTCGTTCGTTCATCCGCGGGAGCGTTACCATGTGTTTGGTGGAGATCATCACGTTGGGCTGTTCGGGATGGATCATGGCCAGCGAGCCCATGGTGGCCCGAACCAGGTGGTCTCGGTCAAGCTGTTTCCCAAGTCGGACGAAATCGGACACGATGTAGGGTGCGATGACGATGTTGTCCTCGACCAGCGGCGGCATCGGCGGCTCTTCGAGCTCTTCAATGACTTCCGTTGCACCGACCACAGACTGGCGCAGGCGTGCGTTCTCCATGTGGAGGCGTTCGAGTTCAGCCTCTTTCTCCGCCAGCAAGTCGAGGGTGGTTTGGTCCACTTCGGGCCCGTTGGGTTCGTCCGATGCAGTCGCTGCATCGCCGCTTTCTTCCACTTCAGGGGTGGATTCAGGGCTTGTCGTTTCCTCCGTTGGTTCGGCCGCTTCGTCTTCAACCTCAGGAGCAGTCACCTCTTCGGCGACCTCTGGGGCAACGGCCTCGGGCTCGGCTTGCTCAGGGGCAGGAGGCTCGGGCTCGGGCTCGGCTTGCTCTTCGGCTTCAGCCTCGGCAGGGGGGGCGTCGGGAGGGCCTGAGGGTGGACCGGACGGAGGGCCGGAGGGAGGACCGCTAGGAGGACCGCTGGGTGGGCCGCTGGGCGGACCTGAAGGAGGACCGGACGGTGGGCCGCTGGGCGGACCCGCAGGAGGACCGGATGGAGGGCCGCTGGGCGGACCTGAAGGTGGACCGGACGGAGGGCCGCTTGGTGCTGAGGCTTCAGGTGGCTCTTCGGGCGCAGGCGAGGGGGTTTCCGACGGTTGTTCCAGCGAACCAATGTCGCCAAAAGCATCCCCTAGCATGTTGTCAAGTTGGGACGCTTCTTCATCGTCTCGTGCTTTTTCCGCGGACGTCTTTCTTTTGGCCATGGTGGCACCCATTTCACCGACATGGCGCGGCTTAAATAGCGGTTGCGTCCCCGGCAAGTTGCTACAGCCCGCTTGGTGTAGAGGTTATCATGCAGGATTGTCATTCCTGCGACCCGGGTTCAATTCCCGGAGTGGGCGCCATCTTCTTCTCTTCATTCCAACCGCGATTTCGGGCCCAAACGCCACAACTTCTTGTGTCCTGGTCATCGGCTCGGGCCCTTCCCAAGATGTTCACGAAAGAAATCACATTCACCACTGAAAACGAAAATTTTCTTCGTTCCATCGTACACGTAGGTCGTAAAAATCGTTCTTGATCCCATGTTGGTCGGGCCATGGTCTTCTTCCGTTGAAATTGGTAGCTTTTTCTTTTTTACACGGTAGGATAAATCCTCAACGTCAATCTCTCTTCTCGCATAGATGAAATAAGGAGACATCTGTTTCCAAAATTGGACTTTATCCTCACCGGCTTTCTTGGTGAATACGGCCTTGTGCTGGTACGACAACAACGCCACCACCAAGACCGCAACAAAAGGAACGTACGTGCCTTCAATCCCAAAGTGAACAGCCAATGAGGTGTTTGGTGGGGTTTCCCACTCGAGAACCGAGACAAGAACGATGGCCCCCAGAAGCCATTTTGACATCTCCGAAAGGAAACCGCTGATCCGATTGCCTGGGAACGATTGCTTAATTTCCTGCATTTTCACCACCCTCGAACAGTTGGTTGTCAGCGACGTCAGGGCTTATTTTTTCACCATCAGGCGGCGAGTGACCGTCCGGTCGCTTCATGGCCGGCATGAGGTACCACATGAACGGCAACACCAGAAGTGAATCCAGATTTTTCCCGAGTTGCACGTTGAACGACGACTCGAACGCGATGTAGGCTTCGGCGTCTTCGCTGCCGGGCTCGGGGACCTGTTGGGCAACGGTCGTTCGATTCTCGGGCACCACCAGCCCGAGATCGTAGCCTGAGAAATCCGCTTCCAGCTGAAAACCCAACCATGTCAACGACACCCCCGAAGATGCGTTGGTGTGGACGAAGGTGACGGTCTCGAGGTTGGCCCCGGGGGTGTTGGACGCCGTCCGGTCCTCGTCCTCATCGGCGCCACCGGTCAGTTCCAGCATGTAGCAGGCAGGAAAAACGATGGCGAAAGCAGCGACGGCTGCCAAAAAGCCCAACGAACGAAGGTGGTGTCGCCATCGAAGGGACGTGAGCATCAACGCTTCGCCCAGCACCATCAGAACCAAGGCGACGTTCACCGATTGGCGGCCAATGTCCAGCCACGCCCGATCGGTTTGCCTCGCATCGTTTGTTTCATCCTCACGCGCATCGCTTGATGCATCATCGGATGAAGCGTCCGTGCCGTTGTTGTCCGCGGGAACGGATGCATCTGCATCCCGGGTCAAGGTGTAGAAGAAAAGGGGCGTCGCATTCTTGATTTCCACGTCGATCATCGTTTGATCTTTGTCGATGGCGACCAGCGAATGAACCGCAGCAGGAGCCGGTTTGCCCTCGGTGTACGTGCCTTCGACCGTGGCCACCAGCCATGCCGAGATGAACACGTGAACCGCAAGAAGAACGGTGATGCTCAGCCGTACGGCTCCAAAGGCACGGTGGGGCGCGGGCCGTGGCAGCACGGCTCTCCCTCTCCTCCGTTGCTTTTGACTTCACTCGTGCTCGTGGCGGCGATGACCGGCAAGGGCAGCCAGGCCAATGAGCGCCATGACCGTCAGTGGTGAAGTGAACGGCAGGAGGCCGGCGTCTTCCGCAATGTCCTCGGCCGTTTGCTCACCGTCGTCGGTGGTCTCGCCACCGTTGTCGGTACCATCACCCAAGCCGAGGTCGGTGGTGTCGGCGCCTGCTTCCTGAAGGTCAGCAGCCAGTTCAGAGAGATCGTGGTTCTCGACATCGACGATGTCCTCGAGGTCGTCAAACCCAGCCATCTCGGTCTGTGCTTCCTGTGCGGGCACGCCCGTGATGTATCGGATGCTGGCGAAGGTCATGGGGAGGTCTTGGCTGTAGCCGGTGGTTTCCGGACCAGCGATGACGTAGGCGTCACCGTCCTCGTCCCAGGCGTACACGCCAACACCGACGATGGTGGCATGTTCGTTGCTCCAGAGCGGTGCCCACATGCCGTCGTTGTAGGGGAAGACGGGGACCTCGTAGTCCTCATCAAGCTCTTCAAACGTGGAAGCCAGGTTTTGTCCAAAGTTCTCCATCACGTTGCTGAGACCGGAGTCGGCCAGAGCGCCGGCGATCTTTTCCATTCGCTCGCTAACCTCGGGGCCTTCTTCCACGGTCACGCAGTCTTGGTGGGTGTCAAAGGGCTCGGTTTCGCCGTCCTGCATCAACGTGACATCAAGGCAGTACTCGCCGGGGTTTGAGATGTCGACGGTGCGGTCAAATTCAACCGAACTTTCGCCGTTGAAGGCAACGCTCTCAGTGGCAACGGTGACCGGTCCGTTGTCGGTCATCTCGT
This sequence comes from Candidatus Poseidoniales archaeon, assembly GCA_019651595.1. GTDB lineage: Archaea > Thermoplasmatota > Poseidoniia > Poseidoniales > Poseidoniaceae > Poseidonia. The sequence continues at coordinate 95,002 of BOYQ01000001.1, forward strand.
TCACTGCGTAGGTGACCGTCACGTCGCTGTAGCTGCCGTCCCAGTCTTCTGCGGTGACGTGGAGGGCGAGCGAGTCTTCGCCGTTGTCGTTCATGTAGGTTCCCCACTCGGAGATTTCGGGGCCGCCGATCCAAATCGAGTTGCACGTTTCTTCAACGGTTGCCAGAACGGTGCCGTCTGCGTCGTAGATGGTGGCGCCGGTGCACATGTCCATCTCGCCGTAGGTCGACGGGGTTGGGACCTCGGACTCGTAATTCACGAAGCCGCTGTCAACAGACATGCTGATATCACAATTCCAACTTGCGCACAACATGACATCGTCGACGGAAACAAGGACGTTGCCCATGCCGTCGTTGGCGTAAATGTTCACGAGTTGGAAAATTGCTTCGCCTTCGTCGGCACCGTCTGCGCAGTCGGCCGTGCCGTCGTTGACCAGGGCGAAATCCAGGTTTGTGGCGTATCCGTCACAGTAGAAATTGCCGGACTGGCGAGTCTCGTGCTCGTCATCGGCATCCTCGCAATCCTGCTTGCCGTCGTTGACGTACTGGAACGGAATGCGGTCGTAGCTTTCACAGAGGAACCAGTCCCCGTCGTTGTCCACGGGTTCGTCGGATGCATCGGCGCAGTCGGCGCTACCGTCGTTGACCATGACAAAGGTGATTTCCGTGCCGTCCTCACAGAAGTAGGAATCGGGAGCGTCTGGGTTTCCATCCTCGTCCTCGCCCGAATAGCAGTCATCCCATCCGTCGTTGACGTTGTCGAGCGGGATGGTGTCGCCGTCGTAACAGGTGAATTCCCTGTCTTCTTGGTAGCCGAGCTGCGTGGCATCGAAGTTGCCCCTGAAGCCGAAGACGTCGTCTTCAACGTTGTAGTTGTACGTCATCATGCCGCTGAGTTGGAAGTCGTCCTCGTCCGAGCCGTCGTAGCAATCTTCCTCTCCATCGTTCACCCAGTCGGCTGGAATCTCCTGCCCGTCATCGCAATAGAAGGATTCCTCTTCGTAAGAACCGTCATCTCCGCTACCGCCAATCCAGCCCTCGAGGATCTCGGAAAAAGAGTCCTCAAGTTCGGCCTCGAAGTCCTCTGCCACGGCTTCCCCGAAGGATTCGCTGGCGTGGCCCAGCACGTTGCCCATCATGATGAACATGACCGGGTTGCCGGGCGGGCAGGTGTCGCAAGCCACGACGTCGATGGTCGAACCGTCGCCAAGGTCAACCTCGAGTGGTCGGTCTGACCTCATGTTGAATTCAACGGCGCCCATGTCGATGTCGCCTTCGTAGTCGCCCTCGCTGGTGAGTTCGTCGCTGATGGTGATATCGAAGTCGCCGGCATCAAAGCCGAACTCTTCCATGGGCAGGCCCGTGAGGTAGACGTTGTAGTCGGCCGAGCCGATGTAGGTTCCATCGACCATGCCGCACATGTCGTTGACCTCGTATTCGTCACCTGATTCATCTGAACTCACGGCCACTTCGTCGTAATCTCCAGCGCATTCCCAACGTGTGTTGTCGTTGGAGGCAGCAGTGACGTAGATCGGGCTGGGGTTGCCCAGCCGCCACTCGGCTTGAGAAGCGATGGAGTAGCTGAAGTCCATCCCGGTGTCAAAGTCGACGTTGAGCTCCTCACCGTCGCCCTCAAGGGTGATGTCAATGCCGAGGTTCATGTCGTTGCCGACGGTCATGTCGACATCCATGTCGGCGCCGACCAAGTTGTAGTCGTCGTCGAGGTACTCGGTGTAAAGCATGTCAACCGTCAACACGTTCTCGGCTTCGGCGATGACGTCGATGTCGATGCCGGTGGGCGAACTGCCGAAGGTGGTCTCGGACCAGTCGGTCATGACGATGGCGTTGGAGAGAAGACCGTGGCGAAGCACCACGTCGCTGGTGCGGCTCCAGACCTGAACGTCGTCCCCGTCCAAGTTTTGGATGGTTTGGGGCGTGATGTCCTCGGTTTGGTGCACGTAGACGTTGGTCGCACCGGTGGTCAACTGTCCGAGGTCCAGGTTGAAGCCTGCCTGGTCAGCGTCCTCCATGATTTCAGTGAACAGTTGTTGAATGTCAAGTCCGGTCACGTTTTGGACGTCGCTGTCGAGGCTCGACCAGTCGTATTCCACGCCGTAGTAGTACTCCGACGGTTCATCGGGCACGGCTTGGACCAGAGCAATGGGGGAAAGGGCGGTCAACAACAGCAAAGTTGCGAGCAGGCGGGCAGGGGTTCGTCGCGCGGTGGACATTGGCCCTTCTTGCATAAATCTCCACTATAATGCTATGGGGGGCTGTTGGAGGGGTCGCGCACCTGCAGATAAGCAGCGTTGAACATCCTCCTGGCAAGAAAATAGTCCATCCGCCTGCGCCGAACCCCGTTCTTGGTGTTACCCATGAAAGCGGTGAGGAAGACGTCATGCGTCGTCGTTCGGTACGCCTCAATTCGACGATTCGCTTCGGCGATCGTGCGCCGCAACGCCTCTCCCTCCAACACCACATCGATGTACGTCATGTGGCGACTGCTGACCTTGATGCGGTCCCGCTCATAACCGAGGTCGTCCCCGAGGCAGAAGCAGATTCTCATTGAGCCGTCTTCCTTGGTTCCGTCAACGGCGCGGTACCCCAGCCTTCCCGATTTTGAATTGAACGTCATCGGTGTTGCTCCGCTCGGGGCGGAACGTGCACCGTGATGGCGCTGCCACAAATCATCAAAGTGGCCCAAACACGTATCGTTTTTCCAAACTTCACCGCGAGGTTCGGAGGCGGAGAACACCAAAACGCACACCGGGTGTTCGGTGTCGGTGAACGGGTTGTCTTCGAGAACGGTCAGCGAATGGAGGCGTGTTCGCCAGTGAGGGAGATGTTCCAGATCCTGAACCACGGATTCGGGGACGATCCACATCGACTCCTCGTAGTGAGGGAGGGTCTGTTCGATGGCGAGTTTGAACACGTCATCGAGGATGTTGGCGTGGCTGTGATTCATCGTTTGGGCTGTTTCGGTGGAAAAATAGGCGACCGAAGGGGAGCCCATGCGTTTGGCTGAATTCTTGGCGAGGTAGGGCGGGTTGGTCAGAACGAACGCATCGGTGTGAAGCGGAACGTTACGAATGGAATCGTTCGGACGGCCCCAACCGTTCGTGCGGCAGATGGTTTCGTCGGTGTCGTAGCCGTGGACCTCAAATCCCAACGCTTCAGCACGACGCAGCAGATGGCCGTCGCCGGCAAACGGGTCAACGCAAGTGGTGTATCGCTCACGGAGTTGATTCAGGTGTTCAAGGAGGTGAGGGCGCAACCACACATCGTCTCGGGTGAAGTACTGGCCCAAATCGCGCTTGTGATTGCCGGACATGGAGATTACCCGTCGCGGCGAGCACGGCAAAGGGCAACGAAATTCTCGAACATCTCCTTGCCAAACTCTGAGTCGTTCACCTCAGGATGAAACTGGAGGCCGAACCGGTCGCCCGCTTCGTTTTCCATGCCCTGAACCTTGCACGAGGGGCTGCCGGCCGTGATGAAAAAGCCCTCGGGCACCACGTGAACCTCGTCGTTGTGCGACTCCCACACCGTCTGGGTCGGGTTGGTGCCTGCGAAGATGGCTCCCCCGCCGTCGACGAGTTCGATTTCCATGGCGCCAAATTCCGGCTCCGGTGATTCACGGGCGTCGCCGCCGTAGTGACGCGCCATGAACTGATGGCCGGCGCAAATGCCGAGAATGGGAATATCGAGTTCGAGGTAGGCGCCGCAGTTCCCGAGTTCCCCGGTCAGGCCAACCCGTGCCGCCCCGCCCGAAAGAATGAGACCGTCCAGGTCCCGAAGTTCATCCACCGGCGTGGTGTTGTCGATGATCTGGGTGTCCACTTTGAGGTAGCGCAGCATGCGCCATTCACGGTGCGTCCACTGGCCGCCGTTGTCCACGACGTCGATCACAAGGGGTTGGTCGGACATGGGCTTCACTCCTTTTGTTGTGAACGAGGAACGACCATGAACATGCCGATGAGGGTCCGGGCGTCGTCACACCCCTCTGTGGCGGGATGAAAGGTCAGCGCTGATGGACCGTGATGGTGCCGCAGACCTTGCACCAGACTTTGATACCGTCTTTTCGAGGAGGGACGCCAGCGATGTTGATGCTCGCTCCGCACGTGCACTTGACGATGTTCTCCATGGAACCCTCCAGCGGTCGGTGCTTCATGAAGTGAACGCTTCAATCCCATGTAATGGTGGTCTGAAACACCACGAAACATCGGGTGGTAGAGAACCCTTTGATCTCCGCAACGTGTGTGCCACTCGCTGTTCCCCCGGCATCACCAACCAGACGATTCAAGCGGTCGATGCGGCCATCAAGGCTGCTCCGCTCAACGATGGCCCAGCCTCGGAGCAGGCTGGTGGTGGACCGATCAAACAGCGGAAAGAGGTCGGGAAGGTGCTCAAAACTGTCGTGCGGCAGGTTGACGAGCACGGCATGGGCCTGACCGCGGAGGCGTTCGTCGTCCTTCCATGTTCGTGCGTCCTTGCAAACCACGGTCGCCGGCGAAAACGAACGGTTCTGCTTGGTCGTCCATCGTCGCAGATTCTCCTCGAGCAGGGCGACGGCGGCAGGGTTCAAGTCGCCGACGAGATAGCCGGCCACAACGTCCTCAAGGGCCAACAGGCCGGGGAGAGCGGGGCCAACCCCCGCATAGGGGTCCGCCACCACCAGCGGACGGCCGAGTGTGTCGGCAAAGGTGTGGAGTTGTTGGACCGTTTCCAACCGTTGGGTTGACAGTCGGCTGCTGAAGTAGACCTGGCTCGGGTCCACGAGAAGACGATGGCCGTGTTCTCGAATTTCAGTCCGAGTGTGCGGTTCATCGCCGCGCCAGGCGAGTGGAACCAGGTCCCGTACGCGGAAATCTCCCTTGACGCCTTCATCCGCGCATACGATGCGCACGCTGGGAAGCTGGTCCAGCATGGCGTTCGCAACGGCTTGGCCGTGCTCCCGTGCGGCGCCCTCGAGTTTGACGGTCAACACGTCGCCCTGGACCTCGTAAGCCGTCGGCCAAAGGCTGTCGGGAAGGTCCTTCAGCGGCTCGGGCAAACGCTCTTTCCAGTGGGTCGGGCCTTTGGTGAGCGGTTCGACCTCCACGATGTTCAATCCGTTCCAGCACGCGTCGCCCTCTCCGGGGGCGTGTTCGTTCAATGGAACGCCTCGATGCGTCGCATCCAACGCCACGACACCGGTGCTCTCAAGCCAGCCTTCGGCCCTGCATCGCTCCAACCACGCCTGTGTTTGGTCGCTCGGCACGCTCAAATGACGCATGGCCCTCGCCCTGTCCAAGCGTCTCAGGGGTTTGAGCATGGCGGCCGAAGCATCCCAATCCACCGGACTGCCCGAAACCGGTCTGCTGCTGGTCGGCATGGGGTTGGGACGGATGGAGGGCATGACCCTCGAGGCACTCCACGCCGCAAAGAGAGCTGACCATCGCCGATACGAGGCGTACACGGCCCTTTGGCCAGAGGATGAACTGGTGCGGTTGGAGAAAGAAATTGGCCCCGTTCAGCGAGTGATGCGCCCCGAAGTGGAAGAGCCGGAAGAACTCCTGACCCTTGCAGCCACCTCCCTCGTGGCCTTGCTGGTGGTCGGAGACCCTCTCCAGGCGACGACCCACGTTGATTTGCAGCTACGCGCCCTGGAAGCCGGCGTTGAGTGTCGGGTGTTTCACGGCCTGTCCATCACCACCCTTGTCACCGGAGCGGTCGGCCTGTCGAACTACAGATTTGGTCGTCAAACGACCTTCACCTACCCCTACGGTGGGTGGGTCGCTACGTCGCCGCTGGAAGTGGTGGCGGGGAACTGGGACCAGGGGCTTCACACCCTCGTCCTGTTGGATCTTGATCCCACCGGTCAAGGCGTCGGCGACCAGCGCCCGATGACGCCGGCCGATGCAGCCCGTTCCATGCGGATGATGTGGTCCAAACTTGACGAGCGAGAACCGCATCTTTCGGAGGACGTCGAGCAAACCAGCGTCGCCGCCGCCGTTGAAGCCTACCTCAAAGCGAGCGTCGACGATGTTCGGGTGGTGTTGTGCTCGGACATGGGCACGCCCGAACAACGCATCGTCACCACGACGGTGGCGGGACTGGAAGACGAGTCCGGTGGTCGGCTCAACTGCCTCGTCTTCCCCGCAGGCACGGGTGAAATTGAAGAGAAGGCGCTCGCTCGTTGGACGGAGGGTGGTTGAAGATGTTCGGTCTGCCTGACGAAATCGTTCTCCTGATTTCGTTTCTGATGTTCATGACCTTCTTTGCCGGTGTTGGCCTTGCTTCGATGCGAGTGAAGGTCGACACAACCGACGATTACTTGGTTGCAGGTCGCGGGATGCACCCCGCCCTGGCTGCCCTCAGTGCCGTCAGCACGTGGAACTCAGGCTACATGTTCATTGGTTTCATCGGCTTCATTTTCATTCAGGGTTATTCGGGCCTGTGGATCGGTCTGGTCTCCACCTTGGGTCAAGCCGTGGCGTGGATATGGATTTACAAGTTCATTCAGAAGGAAGGAAGCGAGCGCGGTGTGCGATCGCTCTCTTCCCTCGTGTCCAAAACAACCGGTGCGCCCGAAGCCAAACTGGCGGGCGTCTTGTCCGTCGCGTTCCTCATCATCTACGCCGCTGCTCAACTGGTGGCCGGGGGCGTTGCCCTCCGTGCCATGCTCGGCTGGTCCGAAATAAGGGGCATTCTCATCGGGTTCGTGCTGGTCGTCGCCTACTGCTACGCTGGAGGTATTCGCGCCTCGATATGGACGGACGCTGCCCAATCCTGCGTAATGATCGTGGGTTCAAGCATCCTCTGCTACGTCGCGGTCTCCGAAGTCGGTGGCTTCTCTGGCCTCCACAACTCGCTCAAGGACATTGACCCCGGCATGGTGAACCTCTTCCCGGCGGATTTGACCTTCGGCGTGACCTTGTGGATCGGGGCGTTCTTCCTCGGCGGACTGGGCGTGGCAGGTCAGCCCCAGGTGGTCTCGCGGGTGATGACGCTCAAGGACGACAAGGACCGCAAGGAAGCCGCCATCTGGTTCTTCGTGTGGCAAACGCCGTTCATTGCGCTCATGTTCATCATTGGCTTGGCGTGTCGAGCCATCTTCCTTGACCTCGATGCATCACAAGCCCAAGACGGGTTGCCGTTGCTGGCGATGGAAGTGCTCAACCCGTTCTTGGCCGGCGTGATCCTGGCGTCCATTTTCGCCGCCACCATGTCCACCGCCGACAGTCAAGTGCTCGCCTGCACCGCTGCCATCACCGACGACGTACGACCCGAATGGAGCACGGACCACAAGACCACGAAAACGGTCACCCTGGTGGTGGCCATTTTTGCCACCGCCATCGCCCTGGGAGGGCAACAATTCCCCGGCTTTGGGGACTCCGTGTTCGCGCTCGTCGTGCTGGCCGTTTACGGTCTCGGTGGCATCTTCGTGCCGCTCCTGTTGATTCGCATGATGGGGTACGAACCCGACACTGAACACACCGTTTGGATGATGACGGCGGCGTTGAGTGCGGTCATTGTCTGGAGTGTGAGCGGTTACGGGGACGATATTTTCCCGTCCATCCCGGCCATGAGTGCCGCCTTTGCGACTCACTTCATCCTCTGCTGGCGACGCACCGAATCCGACCAGAACCCGTTGGGTCGCTACAGTTTGCCAACCCAACAAACCGCCGCCGTTGGCGCTGTGGTCATCCTCGTGCTGTTTGGAGCCTTGGAAACCACCTACGTGATGATGGCTCCCGAAAGCAGCGAGGCAACGGGTGACAGGCCGTACCAGCTGACCTACACCGTGAGCGAATGGACGCAATCCGAAACCCTCAACCTCAACGACGGCGAGACGCAAACCTTCCAAGTCACCATCGACAATACGACAACGGCCGTCCTCAGCGCCGTCCTGACCATCGCCTACACCGACACCGGTGAAACGGTCACGGCTGCGTGCGACGATATCGTGACAAGTCCGGACTACAGCGGGTTGGCCGGCCCGTTCTCGGAAAGCGACGACGCTGAGCGGTCGACGAACGCATGCGGCAGCATCACCGAGGTCGGCAGCATCACCCCGAACGCTGCGCTGTCCGAATACGCCACGGGCCCCGGCGACTACACGCTCAACGGCACCGAAGACGAATTGGTCTCGGTGCTGACCATGCTCGGAAAATCACCGGAGATGGTGGGCAACCTCAACATGGACGTCTCGTTGAACGCGAACAATGGAAATTTCCTCGGCGGCGACAGCACGGAATCGGTCGAGGTGACGCTGACCCTGCTCATCTTCCAACCCAGCGGCATGACGCCTACAGGCTGAAGGTCATCCCCTGCTGGCCCACGCCCCAGCCAAGGCTCACAACGCGAGCGTGTTCATCGGAATCGGGCCGGTGAATCGGGTTGGTGTGGTTCATGTGAATGAAGAGGATCTCCGGGTCGTCATCCCGTCGTGCACCCAGTCGCGCAAGGCTCTCACTGACGGGAGGATGGGGCACTTCATGTTGCGTCCGACTGGTCAACTCATCGGCGCTCCAGAACGTCCCGTCCACCAGCGCAACATCGACGTCCAAGGCACGGAACCAATCGCGGATGGAGGCGGCTCCGTGATGGTTGAGGGTCTCGTCCCACCGGTCATGGTCGGGGAGAAAGAGCAGCGACCGATTTGGTCCACGGACGATGAACGCATGCATGTCGGAGAGTTCAGCGCGATGCGGCACCTCGACCGCCTCAACCTGCACCTGGTCGGAGAGCGAGCGACGTTCCCCGGTAGCGACCGGTACGCTGGAAAACACGCCCTGCTCCACCATGAGGGCCCACTGCGGCGTGGCTTCGATGAGGGACAGCATGGAAGGGGAAGCATAGAGAGAAAGCCCCCGGGCGTTCAACGTCTCGCGACCGAACAGACCCAGCCCGTCGACGTGACCGAAGTGGGCATGGGTCAACAGCACGGACTTCAGTGGCGGATGGTTCCAGATGTTGAGTTGTTCGCCAAGCGCTCGCGTGGCTTCGATGAGGTGCCCCTGACCGTGCTCGTCCGTGATGCCGAGGCTCACGGGATGGCGGGTGTCGTCGGGCGTGAGGTTGGCGCAACACGAGCGTCGACACCCCGGTTGCGGACGGCCTCCGTCTTGAGCCGTACCCAGCAGCGTCACCGTTGGCATGGTGGGGCCGTTCACGGTCAACGACAAGAGGCCTTTCACGCGAAGGTCTCAAACCCCACCACCCGGCCAGCCGGAGTAGGGGACCACCGTGCCAGCGCCGTCAAAAGTGGAATTCCCCGGTCAAAAAAAGACCCGTGCGAGGATGCGCGGGACCAAACAAGCCAACGAAGCGACGGCGAAGAAACTCGCCAAAGAGCTCGGCCAATTTCGAGAAAACCCGCGCAGTCACCTCCCGGCCATGGCGTTCTCTGGCAAGCTGCGCTGGGGCCGAACGGACCCGGTGACCAAGACCCTGAGCGAGATTGAGAGGATCATCAAGAAAAAAGACGACCTCAAGTGGCTCTCAAAACGAATGATGGCCAAACGCGGCGACGATGTGGCCAAGGCGTTTGCAGGCTCACTTCACGCTTCTCATGACGAACAATTCAGCATGGTTGGACAATTCAATTCGGGCTCGTTCGGCTCCGGTTCCTATGTCCGCCGAGGGGACGGAAAACCCGGCTACCTCGCCGGCATCCAAAACTTCGCCAACCTCACCCTGCGCATGCTTCCGTGGGAAGACCACGCCAAGCGTGGCATGTACTTCTTCAGTTGGGAAGGCGGCTTTGTCTGCACCGGCCCGAAGCCCCAACCGCCCAAGGATTGGTTGGAAGACGTGCTGAAGCGATCGGTTCGACCTCTCACGTACCGACATTGACGGGCACCCGGTCTGGACCACGGACGGCCTCGAAGCGGACGACGTGCACAGTGGTGCCTCTTCGGCCACCGGGTACGTTGCCTTCCGATTTCACAGCGGCGCTGTTGTCGGGCTCGGCCTGGATGCCCTGGCCACCTTCTCGAAAGAAAGACGCTCCGTTCGTCACCACTTGGCGCTGTCCATGCTACGCCTCTGCTTCCGTCCGTCCTCTCCCTGGACGCCGTGTGGACGCCGGAGGGGTGGCCGGAAACTCAACCGCTCCCCGAGGCCAGTGTTGAGGGCATCGGCAAGGTCCTCGACGCTTGGCAGGGCCTCACGATGAACGAAGGCATCGTGGCGTCCGCCATGAAACAGACCGTGATGGAAGGCATTCAGGACGGGGTGCTCATCGGTGAAGTGTGGCTCGAAGGCACGTCCACCGACGTGATCGTTTCAGCCCTTGAGGACCACAACGGTTCAACCGAAGAGCGCTTGCTCGCCGCTGAAATCATCCGACTCGCCGTGACCGAACCGCACGAGGACAGCATCGGCTTGCGGATCGAAGCCAAAGGAAGCCCTGAGCAGCGCGAAGACCGTTGCATTCGCATCATGCCGTCCGCAACGTGCGGCGACGTTCTCACGGCGTTTTGGCCCACGCACGGGTGGGAAGCGTTGGGCGTGCTCGGCCTCGAAGGTGAAGACGCCAGGACGATTTGGGAAGGTCAACTCGACCGTCCCAAGCCCTTCGGAAAATTCCTCAAGGGCCTCGACCAAGCAAAAGCGCTGGCTCAACAAAAAGCGCGGTTCCCTCCGCATGAAAATTCAGGAACCGCATCGGTGATGATTCACGACTACATCGTGGCAGGACTCACGCAGGGCATGGGTTCGGTGGAACGCAACGCCACCTCCCGCCACGCCACGCTGGACGAAGCGGCGGCATCGTGGGCCTGGTTGGTGGCCGTTGGTCGCTCGGGTGGCCAAGAGTGGCATTTCGAAACCAATGCTCGCGACCGAGGCGGTGTTTGGGCCGTGCCGACCGGCGAACTTTGGGCGCTGGGGAAACAACTCTTGGATGCCAACGACGAGGACGTCGACGAACTGCAACAAGCATGGAACGCTGCCTTCGAGAGGCTCAAGACCACCACCGGCGAAGCCTGATTCAAGCCCGGCAAGTCTACGGTTTCGCTTGGCCGTTGAGGTTCAAAGCATCAGCGAGGATCAGCACAACGGCGAAAATGACGTAGAACCACATGGTCCAAACAAAGGTCTTGGGCGCTTCTTCTCGCGTTTTCCAGCCCTCGTTGCGCGTATGGATGCCTTGTTCTCGCCAGCAGTATCCCACGTACAAAAACAGGAAGACGCCAACAGCTGTCCCGATCATGGCCTCACCTACAACGAGCCGAGCGCCCCTTCGATGTCGCTCAGAGGTCCTCGACGTCTTCAATGCCGATGCTCAAGCGAACAAAGCCAGGGACCACGCCTGCCGCCATGCGCACGTCCTCCGGGACGAACATGTGACTTGAGTTGAACGGGCATTCGATGAGCGACTCCACGCCACCCAAACTCGTCGCCTCGTAGATGAGGTTGAGGTTTCGCATGAACTTGAGCGCCGCATCGTCGCCCCTTTCACCACAACGCGATATGCCCGATCGCAGGGCAACATGCGCTCGGCGATTTCAAAATCGGGGTGGCTCTCAAGCTTCGAATGGTAGACGCGCTCAATGGCGTCGTGGCTCTCGAGGCGTTGTGCGAGGAGGTGTGCGTTTTCACAAATTCGTGGCATTCGAACGTCCAAGGTGCGCATCCCGCGCTCAAGCAGATAGCACGAATGCGGGTCGGGTGCGGCTCCGAAGTGCACCTTTCGCATGAAAATTTGAGCGATGAGGTCCTTCGAACCGACCACGGCACCGCCCAAAATATCGGAATGGCCGCCAAGGTACTTGGTCGTGGAGTGAAGAACGAGGTCGACACCCATGTCCAACGGTTTGCACCCCCACGGAGAGGCGAAGGTGTTGTCGATGAGGAGGAGCAGGTTGTGTCGCTTCGCAACGTCGGCCATCGCCTCAATGTCGCAGACCTTGAGCACGGGGTTGGTCAGCGTCTCGATGTACAGAAGTTTCGTGTTGTCCTGGATGGCCGCCTCGTAGGACGCCGGGTCGCGCATGTCGGCCATCGTGGTCGAAATACCAAAACGAGGGAATTCCTCGGTCAGAAGACCGTAGGTTCCGCCGTAAATGTCGGCGCTGGCGACCATGTGATCGCCCTGGTTGAGCAGGGCCATCAGCGTCGCGGATATGGCCCCCATGCCCGACGAAAAGGTCTCGGCGTCTTCGCCGCCCTCGAGCGCGATCAATTTTTGGGCGACCGCATCGGAGTTGACCGTGGAGAGCCTCGCGTACAGCAGGGTGTGTTGAGCGCCCGCAGCCCAACCGGCGTATCGCTCATCGGTCAGCTTGTACGTGGAGGATTGGAAAATGGGGGTGTTGACGGCGTCCCCAATGTGTTGCGTCCCACTGTGAACAGCATTGGTCGCAAAGCGGGATGGATGTTGTTTGTCCGTCATGCGTATCTCCACTTCGGCCAACGAACCACGCCCCTTCAACCATTCTACTCCGCCTCCTGCAACGTGCTTTCAGTCTCCTCGTTTGGGGATGTAATTTCCACGATGATGTTTCCTACCAAAAGGACCCCGCCGCCGAACGGAATCCACCACGTCCAATCGACAAGTCCGAGTCCTAAACCGAACAAGGTGGCCCACACGGGCTCGAAGGCGTAGATGATGGCCGCTTGAACGGGGTGCATGTGGCGCTGAAACATGTTGAGGGCGACGAGACAGAAGAACGAACCGCCCAAGCCCAAGAGGAAGATGGGTTGCATGACGCCATCCCGGCGCACCACGTCCGACATCATGGTGAACGAGTCCCCCGACGAGCCGAGCGTCAGCAACAGAGATCCACCCGCCACGACGATGAACGACGTCAGCGTCAGCATCAGAGGATCGAGTTCCGAGGTCAGTTTCTGCGTGAAGATGATGTGCAAAGCAAAGAAAAGAGCGCACAGGACGGTGATGAGTTCGCCTGCACCCCACGACAGGTGCGGGGGACCTTCGATGAACCCAGCCCCGATCGTCGCCATGAAGACGCCCCAATACAAGGCTCGACGCGGTGGATGTTGGCTCAAGCGGACGGTCAGCAAAGCCGTCATCACCACGTACAGCGAAGTGAGAAAAGCCGACGTGGACGGGTTGATGTCGTTGAGCGCCACCATCTGGCTCACAAACCCGATGAGCATCAGCCCGCCGAGAATGCCACCGCCCTTCCAGACGGGTGCTGACGTCAGTCCTGCCACCGTTTTTGGGAAGGCGATGAGAACAAGCACCATGGCAATGGAAAAGCGAAGAGCGACCAGAAACGCCACGACGGGGAAGGTACCGAACGTCTCGATCTCAACCTCCAACGCATTCAGAGCCTGCTTCATCCAAATGAAGGTCGCCCCCCAAACAAGCGTCACGACCAAGAGGACCATCGCCGCTTTTCGTCGGTGCGGGACGAACGACGCCACAGGGTTTGCGCCGCCCTCATCCATGCTCTCGGGAGCGCTCTGCAGGTGATGAGCATGGTGGTGCCTGAACCTTGGAGAAGCATAGCCTCAAAGGGTGCCCATGCTCCATGTCAACCATGGGGGAGCCGCGCACGGGAGCCGAGGTCGTGTGGAAGCAGCCCATTGATTCCGGGCCCGTTCCAAGCGAAGGGGAAACCTTCGACGCCATCGTGGTGGGTGGAGGACCCGGCGGTTCAGCCGCCGCAGGCTACCTCGCCATGGAAGGAAAACGCGTTCTACTTATCGAAAAAGAGACCTGGCCGCGCGACAAAATCTGCGGTGACGCCGTGGGTGGTAAATCGCTCAGCCACGTCAAAGAACTGGGCGTAAAGGAAACACTGGAAGCCACCCCGCATTTCCGGGTGACCGGCATTGTGTTCTCCTCACCCAAGGGCCACAACGTCCGGGTCGCACTGCCCGAAGAAGACGTACAGCGCTTGGAGGCGGGCTACTCCCTGCCTCGCCAGCAGTTTGACCACCTGCTGTTCAATCAAGTTCAGCAACTGGTTCGAGACGCCGGGGGTGCCATCATCCAAGGCGGCGAGGTCCGCGACGTTCTGTACGATGACGGCGCAGGCGGAGACGACCCCGGAAAAGGCTCAGGGACTGCCCGCCACGCCAAAGGCATCGTCGTGAGGATCGGCGGGCGAAAGGGCGAGGAGTTCACCTATCACGCCCCGACCGTCGTCGGTGCTGCGGGCTACCGTTGCCCCGTGGCCAAGTCGATGCTCGAGGAGACTTACGAAGAGCCAATGGTCGACCGAGACCACTACTGCGCAGGGTACCGGGAGTATTGGCGTGGCGTGAAGGGTTGCGAAGACAACGTTGGCGACATCGAGATTCACTTCGTCGACACGGTCATTCCCGGCTACTTCTGGCTCTTCCCCGTGGCGGAGGGTGTGGTCAACGTTGGCATCGGCATGGTCATGTCCCTGCTCGACAAGCAATCCAAGAAACTCAAGGCGCTGCAGGCGGAGGTCATCGCCGAACATCCGCTGTTCAAGGACCGCTTTGCTGAAGCGACCATGATCCCCGGCACCGGCAAAGGCTGGCAGCTGCCGTTTGGTTCACCGCGAAAGAAAGCGAGCAGGCAGCCCCGACGCTCCGCCAGCAACGGCATCTACCTCGTGGGCGATGCCGCCTCGCTGGTCGACCCGTTCAGCGGTGAAGGCGTGGGCAACGCGCTCGTGAGCGGCGAGATGGCCGCCAGGCACATCATGGAAGGCAAGCCGCCTGAAGCCTACCAGGAGGCGTTGTGGAACGCCTTGGGTCCCGAGTTAACCAACTCCTTCCGCATGCAGAAAATGAGTCGTCGAGCATGGTTGCTCAACTGGTTTGTCGGAAAGGCGTCCAAAAAACCGGCCATCCAGGAAATGATGACGGAAATGATTGCGAGCAAAGAAGCGCAAGAAAACCTCCACTCCCCATGGTTCATGTTCAAGACCCTGATGTTCTAAGGTAGTACCATGGACGCCTCCCTCTCGGGCATCGATGCCGTGTTCCTCGACCTGGACGGAACCATCTACCTCGGCGGTGAACTCATCGAAGGTGCCGAGGCGTTTCTGCAACGCTGCAACGACCAGGGTGTCCAGCGCTATTTCCTTTCCAACAACTCCTCAAAATCGGTCGCTCAGTACCTCACCAAACTGCACGCTCTGGGTTTGGAAGCCACGGAGGACGACGTGTTGCTCTCCACGCACGACCTGTTGGCCTGGCTGAAGAAGAACAACATCACCGAGACGTGGTTGGTTGGCACTGAAGGCATGCGCAGCATGGTGGAGGCCATCGGTGTTCGCACGCAGAGCGCAGACCCGCAGTACGTGGTGCTCGGCTACGACACCGAACTCACCTACGACAAAATCGCACAGGCCAGCATCCACATGCACGCCGGCGTCCCGCTCGTGGCCAGCCACCCCGACATGGTCTGCCCGAGTCCCGACGGTGGGCTGCCCGATGTTGGCGCTTACCTGGCGATGTTCAAAGCAACGACCGGCGTTGACCCGGAGCACATTACGGGCAAACCCAACGCCGGCATGATCCTCCACAAGATCGAAGCCTTGGGACTCCAACCCGAGCGTTGCGCCATGGTGGGGGACCGCCTCTACACCGACATGGCGATGGCGACACGCGCCGGTGTTGTCGGTGTGCTGGTTCTCTCGGGTGAAGCCACCCGTGCGGACGTGGACGCGTTGCCGGAAGGAGCGGAGCAGCGTCCGAGCATCATCGTCAACAGCGTGGACGAACTTCTCCGGTGAAAACATGAAACTCGGCCAGCGATGGAATTGGTGGCGACAACGTCGGCGTTTTCACCCCCCCGATGAAATCCACCGGGCCGGAGAGCTGGCCGAACAGCGGCTGGCAAAAATCAGTCGAGCCGCAGGGAAAGCCAACGGCTGGCACGTGTTTGAATCGGTTCGCATACCGGACGTTGAGCAGGGTGGAAAGCGCGAAATCGATCTGGTCATCGTTGGCGGAAACACCCTGCTGGTCGTGGAGCAAAAACACTGGTCCGGGTCGTTTGAAATCAACGCCGAAGAAGAATTCATTCAACATCGAAAGAACGGCACCACGCACAACCACAGCACCGTCAATCAGCGAATCGCTCGCAAATCGCGAATGCTTCTGGCCATGCACAACGAACGCGTGGGCAAAGACGATGACGTTGACGTCCGGGTCGTGCTGGCGTTCACCAACCGGAACCTCGACTGGCCGAAGAACGTGATGACGCTCGGGAGCATCGTCAAGGACGAAGCCGGTTTCATCGGTCTGCTGGAAAGCGAGCATCCCGGCCAACTCAACGAAGCCCTGCTTGAAACCGTGGCGGGTTTCGGTACGTGGGACGAGGTCGAGTTGAACGGGGGCTTCATCTGCAAGGGGGACGTGCTTGAACTCGGACTTGGAACCGCCGTTGAAACCTGGCAGTCGTCGAGGCGTGAAGCGCTGGAGGGGACGGTCGCTCACCCCGCTGGATGGCGTGCGTTCCTCTCGTCCAAGCCCAGCAAACTCAACCTTGCTGCGGGTGAGCGTCGAATCGAAGCAAGCCTGCCCTACGGGACCACGATGCGCATGCACGTCGTCGGAAGGAAATCCCCTGAAGACATTCCGTGGTCGACCGTGGCGGCCATCAACCTCTCAACGCCTTCCCTGAACGAGCATCTCGGCCAGGCGCTCCAGAAGCCTTGAAACCGGTTGGCGAGCGCCGGAAGTCCATGACCGAATTGTGGATTGAAGCCATCGGCCTGCTGGCCGGTGGGCTGGGCATCGTTGCGTGGATTCCTCAGATACGGGACGTCTGGGTGCATGAGCAGCACGAAGGCATCTCGTTGACCACCTTCACCGTGGTCACCGTCGCTTTGTCGCTGTGGCTTCTTTACGGCGTTCTGATCGAGTCCATGGCGATGATCGTGGCGAACGTGTTCACCCTCGTGGTCATCCTGGCCGTGCTCATCGGCGTTCAACGATTGCGGCGCCGTGAGGCGCTGAACGCTGAGGCTCAGTAGGCCGACTTGGTCGTCTCGATGATGACCGCTGCGATCTTGTAGGGGTCACCGTTGGAGGCGGGGCGTCGGTCTTCAAGGCGACCCTTCCAGCCGTCCTCGATGGTCCCGATGGGGATTCGAATGGAGGCTCCGCGGTCCGAGACACCGTACGAGAACTCGTGAATGGATTGGGTCTCGTGCTTCCCGGTCAGTCGCATCTCGTTGTGAGCGCCGTACACGTCGATGTGCTTCTTGATGTTCTTTCCAAAGGCTTCACAGATCTCGGACAGGAGTTTCTCGCCGCCCTCGTCGCGCATGCGTCCGTCGCTGAAGTTGGCGTGCATGCCTGAGCCGTTCCAGTCGGTGTCGCCGAGGGGTTTTGGATGCCAGTCGATGGCCAATCCGTATTTCTCAGCGTTGCGCTCTGCGAGGTATCGAGAAACCCAGATCTGGTCGCCGGCGTCCTTGGCGCCCTTGGCGAAGATTTGGTACTCCCACTGGCCCGCAGCGACTTCAGCGTTGATGCCTTCAACGTTCAGACCGGCTTCCAGGCACATGTCGAGGTGAGCCTCAATGATGTCTCTGCCGAATGCGTTCTTGGCACCCACGGAGCAGTAGAACTGGCCCTGTGGCGTTTGGTCGCGTGGGAAGCCGAGGGGGAGGTTGGTCTCTGGGTCCCAGAGGAAGTATTCCTGCTCAAAGCCGAACCAGAAGTCGTCGTCGTCGTCGTTGATGGTGGCGCGGCCGTTCGTTCGGTGGGGGCTTCCGTCAGCGTTGAGGACTTCGCACATGACGAGGTACCCGTTGATGCGGTCGGGGTCGGGGTAGATGGCAACGGGCTTGAGAAGGCAGTCAGAGTCGCCGCCGTCAGCTTGCAGCGTGGACGAACCGTCGAACGACCACATGGGGCATTCCGCCACCGTGCCGCCGAAATCGCTGCGGATCATGGTTTTGCTTCGCATGCTTTGGGTTGGTTCAAATCCGTCGAGCCAGATGTATTCCAGTTTTGCTTTGTCAGACATGGTTATCATCCGCCCCGCTATGAGGGCGGTATATGAAACATACGCTCACTATTTTCGAACTTATAGAATTCAAATGCTCATAAACACAGAAAATTAATGTTCAAACGCGGTTTATTTTTCGAGTGTTCAAGTCAAAAAAAACGCTGTTTGCGCGGTTTCTGTTATTTTTTTCGCGCAAATGCGTAAATCAGCAGGAAGGTCCTCGCCGATGCCGTGCTGGGTGCGCCGAAGCCAATCACTGGTTGTTGGCGGCGTCTTCACCCTGAGGCGTGATGAGAACGGTGGAGCCGTCTCGCTCGATAACGGGGAGGGTCAGTTCGCCCGAGTTCACGGTGATGGGGCAGGTGTTACTGCAAGCGGGTGGGAGGTAATCTTCACCCGACTGCGTCAGGACGATCTCGAGGGCGTGCCCCGCCGGGAGGATGACGTCCATGCCTTGGAATTCCATCAGCATCGTGATCGGGGCAAACGGCACCACGGTCTGAGCGTCGTACCCGCCGGCGTGGTAGCGGACGTCCATGGTGGCGTGCCCGAACCGCAGCCCGGTTTCGGCGTCGCGCAGTTCTGCGAATATTTGGCCGCCGTCAAACGAAGGGGTGACGTCAAGGTGAAGGGTGGGCAATCCGCTGATGTGCGTGTCGTGGTCCATGGACAGGGCTTCGCAAGCCACCGTCATGGTGGAGGACGCCCCGACGGACCCTTGGGCCGAACAGGTGGCGGGTTGCCACACGGCATCAAGCGGCGGCCACGTTTCCTCGATGCGCCATTCTCCATCGTTTCGCTGAATTTGGGCGTGGAGGGCGGGGGCGTCACCCACGCCCTTGAGGTAGTATTCCATCCACTCGAACAGGTCTTGGCCCCAGTCCCACCGGGTCATGTTCTGGATCGCTTCGCCCCCGTAGCCCGAGGCTTGGGCGTTGTGCTTGGACCACTGGTCGGGGTAGTTGTGTTCCCACTGCCCGAGCATGCCGCCGACCTCGTAGCCTTCGTCGATGTAGGTCTGGTACCAGTGGGTGCCGGGCGGTCCGCCGAAGACCTGGTGGGGGTCAACGTTCCAGTCCTGCATGCCCTGGACCCAGTAGATGCTTCCGTTGTATTTACCGAGCGCTTTGTCAATGTGGCTTCGCTCGTCGTAGTAGTTGTCCATGTAGGGGTCCAATTCGCCCAAGCCGTATCGGGTGGGTCCAGCAAGGAAGCCTTCGACCACGTCGCCGCACATGTTGTCGAGGTCGTTGCTGTCATAATCCAAAATCGACCCTCCGTAATTGGAATGCATGACCTGGCTGCGCGCCTCGGCGCTGCCGTTCTTGTACAGCAGCGGCCCGAGGGCCGTCGTGCCGGAAATGGGCACGATGGTCTTCAGGTATTCACTGCCCTGAGCGGCGGCTTCCCACGCCGTGGCGCCCTCGTAGGATTTGCCGTAAATGGCGACGTGCCCGTTGCTCCAGTTTTGTGTGCCCAACCATTCAACCGCTTCGTGGATGCCCTGCCCCTCACCGTCGCCGCGGTAGTCAAAGCAGCCGGTGCTTTCCTCGGTGGCGAACACCGCGACCTGCGCCAAAGCGTAACCGTGGGGAACGAAGTTGTCGTAGATGAACTCGCCCCGACCTGCGCTCACCACGTTGGTGGGGCTGGACTGACTGCCGGGCGATCCGTAGTCGAAATACGGACTGACGACGGCGATGACGGGCACCTGTTCTCCCGCCTCGGTGTTTGAGGGAAGCCAGTACGAGAGGTGGACTTCTGCGGTGTTCGGTCCGCCCTCCCACGTACCGGTCGTGTCCACTTCGATGAACGCCTCCTGCACCGGCAAAGGTTGGTGCGGGCCGTCCTGCAAGACGCGCGCATAGGAACCGGTCCAGTTCCAATCCAGCGTATGGCGGTCCCAAATGGCCGGGTACATGGACGGCTCGTCGACTTCGCTGGGGGGTTCGGATTGACCGAAACAACCCGAGAGGGGCATCGTGAGCAACAAGACGGTGAGCACCAGTGCTTGTCGCATGGACGGACCGACGGGTGGGGGCATCATCAACATGATGCTTCGCCGGACGGGGCCTTCGCCACAAGCCTTGAGGACAGGGGGCGCACAGGCCGCTTCATGGAAGCGTCGGCAGCGTGGGGCGAACGGTGGACGTCGGCGACGTCGTCCATGGCCCAGCGGTACATGGAAGTCGCCGCTGCCAAACGCTCCCTCGTTTGCCTGGCGGCCGACCGTAACACCATGGCCGGACTGTTCGAGTTGCTGGAAGCCGTTGGACCGCACGTGGCGGCCCTCAAGACGCACGTTGACCTCGTGGACGACTGGTCTGCTGAGGCATGGGCAGCGTTCTGCGAGGCGGCGCATGAGGCCAACCTTCTGATCTTCGAAGACCGAAAGTTCGCCGACATCGGCAAAATATCGCGCGCTCAGATGGCGGGCATCTACGATGTCCGGTCGTGGGCCGACCTGGTGACGGCGCACCTCATCAGCGGACCGGACATCGTGGACGGTTTGCAAGCCGGGTGGGGTGATGTGAACCGTTCCGGTGGTGTGCTGTTGCTCGCTCAGATGTCGAGTCGAGGGAACTTGCTCCACCCCGGGTACACGAAAGAAGTGGTCGACAACGGCGTGGCCCACGACGGGGTGTTCGGCTTCATTGGCAACGGTTCGCGACCTGCTGAGCTGGCTGCCCTTCGCGCCACCGTCGGCGAGGGGAAGATGATCTGGACGCCCGGTGTGAACCTTGCCGTGGGCGACGGGGAAATGGGTCAGCGGTACGGCGACCCCACGGCAGCCGTGCTGTCGGGTTCGGACTGCATCATCGTCGGTTCAGGCATTCACAAAGCCGACGACCCACGAGCTGCGGCGGCGGCTTACGCCGAGGCTTCATGGAAGGGGTTGCTTCAACGAAACGGGTGAGCGCTCATGGTCGTGCTGGAAATGGCCTTGGCCTCCTTGAGTCTCGTGTTTCCCGGTTGGCTCATCTGGCGAGCCTTTTCCACCTCACGTCAGCTTGAACAGCGTCTCGCGCAGGGTGATTCGACCTTGCTCAACGATGAGCGATTCAGCATTGACCGCGTCACCTTGGGGCCGCCGGGCACCCAACTCATCGAAGACGTGGAATTCATTCCCGTTCAACAGATACCGACCATCGTACCGCAGGTCGTTTCAGTTCCGCCGCCTCAGTCTCAATACACTGGAGATGAACTCAATGGATGAACACGTGGAAATCGAGCGGCGCTTTCTGGTGGACGCCCGAGGGGACAAACCGTGGAGGGTGAACGCCGCCATCAGTCAAATCGAGCAGTACTACACCGTCGGCGAGCTGTTGAGCATTGAGGATGGCGCGCTCCTCCACGAAGGGGAAACCGTGGCCGCCCTCACGGAAGCCGAAGAAAGCCACCTGGCCTCCACCCCATCATGGACCACCCGCTTGCGCCGCAGAGATGAAGTCTACATCCTGACGTACAAAGCAAGGGTATCGGACGACACGTCCCTCGAACTTGAATGGCGTGTAAAAGAACAAACAGCCCTTCGAATCCTTAGCAACGGCCCGTTTCCGTCGGTCGAAAAAACCCGGTACGTGGTGAACGGGCCGGACGGGTTGACGTGGGAGGTGGACGAATTTGAGGGTGCACTCGCAGGGTTGGTGCTCGCCGAGGTGGAGTTAACCAGCAGCGAGCAGTCGGTCGCGCTGCCGTCATGGGTCGGGCATGAAATCACGGGCTTGCGCTCTTGGTCCAATCGAGCGCTGGCGGAAACCCTCGCCTCAAGAAACAACTGAGGCTTGAACGGCGGCCACCACGCGTTCCACCTCATCGTCGGTCATTTGGTGATGAACGGGGATGGCCACGAGCCGATGGGTCACGTCATCGGTCACCGGAAGGTCGGCGTTGAATTGGGGATGATCAGCGTAAACTTGCTGCCGGTGAATGGGGGTGGCGTAGTAAATGCGAGAGTCAATGTTGGCTTCCTCAAGCGCAGCACGCAGACCGGCGGGGTCATCAGCCAGCAGACAGTACTGGTGCCAGGCGTGTTGTGTTCCGGGGCGCACAGCGGGCACCACGAGGCTTTCAAGGCCCTCAAATGCGGTGCGATAGCGCTCGGCGATGGCCCGGCGGCGAACCAGCCAGTCATCGAGGCGTTTGAGTTGGATGCGACCGATGGCGGCGGATACTTCGGACATGCGAAGGTTCGAGCCCACTTCGTGCGATTCGAGCCGTGCGTCGCGCCCGTGGTTCACCAGCGCATCCATTCTGGCAGCCAAATCCTCTCGGCGGGTTGTCATCATGCCGCCTTCGCCCCCGACGGCGAGGTTCTTGGAAGGGAAAAACGAGAAACAGGCGACGTCTCCTACGCCTCCGGCCTTGACCCCCGCCGCCGACACCGCTCCGTGGGCTTGTGCGGCGTCTTCGATGTAAGCGATGTTGTGCTCCTTGCACCAGTCGACCAGTCGGTCGTCACACATTTGCCCGTAGAGGTGGACGGCAATGACGGCTTTGGTGTTGGGCGTTCGTGCCGCCTCAAGTCCGGCGAGGTCAATGCACCAGTGGTCAGGTTCCACGTCGACAAAGACGGGCGTGGCGCCGGCCAGCGACACGCAGGTCGCCGTGGCGATGTAGGTCATGGAAGGGACGAGCACTTCGTCGCCTGGACCGATGTCCAACAGACGCAGGGCTGCCCACAAAGCCACGGAACCGCTCTGGCAAGGCGTGCCTTGAACGGCGTCGCTGTAGGCAGAAAATTCCCTTCCGAACGCTTTGCCTTGAGGTCCTTTGACCCAGTGCAGGGAATCCAGCGTGGCCACGGCGGCTGACCGCATCTCATCGTCCCATGACGGGCGCGCCATTGGAATGCGTTCCATGCTTCGGCGTGCTTCTTCTCCTCCTTAGGTGTGCGTTTTCACCGCCCTCCTCATCGCGCCTTTGAAGACCCCCTCCAATGTTCGGCCGCTCATGGTGTCACCCGACGACGAGGTTACGGCGCCATCCAACGACGGCGGTTCGTCCGACCCAGCGGTCGGTGACCTCATCGGCGACTTGTTCAACGACAACGCACCGGCTGTCGCCGATTCCGTGGCGGGGCGTGCCTCAACCTCCAAGCGCCAGTACAAGCCGAAAGGTCTGTTTCTGGGCACACGCCGGGACACGGGCGATGTGATTGACATCGCGCCGCAAGTGCTCGCACGCCACGGTGCCATGCTTGGTTCGACCGGTTCAGGAAAGACGGTGATGGCCAAGGCGCTCATCGAAGAGGCGGCGCTGGCCGGTATTCCCTCGCTGATCATCGACCCGCAAGGCGATTTGGCACGGTTGGCGCTCGGGATTGACCTTGATGAACTGGAGGAAAAAGACGGCATCGTTGCCCGAGCCAAGCAACTGCTGGACCGCTGCGAAGTCCGTATTTGGACGCCGCTTCGAAGCAAGGGGTTGCCGTTGTGCATCGACCCGTTCCGCGCCCCACCCGCCGATTTGGATGCGGAAGAAGCCATCACGGCATGGGACATGGTGGCGGCCGGGTTTGCCAACCTGGCCGGCTATGACGTGGAAAAAACCCAGGGCAAGACGGTCAAACCGTTCCTTTACGAAATCCTGGTGGAAGGGACCCGTTGCGGGTTGAACGTCGGCGATTTCCAAGCCCTGGCAAGGGTGGTCCGAGAACCGCATCAGGAATTCATTCGCCACCTTTACCCCGAGGCCTTTACCGAAGACGAAGAAGAACGGGCGGACCCCCCGACTTGGAACGAGGTGATGATGGAACACGGGTTGACGGACTTCGAGGAACGCCTCCCCAAAACCACGCGCAACGACCTCGCTCGCCGGCTTGCAGCGTTTTCCTCCGGCGTCAATCAGCTGCTCTTTTCCAACGGCGTGCCCATCGACATCGATGCGTTCGTCGAGCCTGCAGTCCCCGGAAAAATCCCGCTCAACATCGTCTACCTGAACACCATTCAAGACGAAAACCAGAAGCAATATTTCGTTCAGGAACTCTCCCGCGAACTCTACGACTGGATGCTCACTCAACAGCCAGCCGATGGGGAGCTCAAACTGTTGTTCTTCATGGACGAAGTGGCTCCCTACCTGCCTCCACACCCACGTAATCCACCGGCGAAAGACCTGATCAAATTGATTTTCAAACAGGCGAGAAAGTACGGCGTGGCGTGCGTGCTGGCCACCCAAAACGTCAGCGACGTGGACTACAAGATCCTCGCTCAAGCCAACACGACCTTCATCGGACGCTTCACGCAGCCGCAGGACGTCGAGAAGGTCCGCCACCTGCTCAAGGAAAGCGGTGGTGACCAAGATTTGGTGGCACAATTGCCCACGCTCGGGCCCGGTCAATTCCAGATGGTCGCGCCCGACGTGGACGCCAACCCCGTTCCCATCCAGTGCCGCTGGCTCTACACCGACCACGGTGCACCGCTCAACGAAGACCAAGTGGAGGAGATCATCACGCCTGAAATTCGAGCGTGGGCCAAGACCCGTTCAGCCGGAGGAGGTCGCTCCCGTGGGACGGGAGCCGCCCACGCGGCCAGCCGTGGCTCGTCGTGGGGCGGCAGCGATTCATGGGAACACGGGGCTGCACAAAGCATCGTTGAAGCCGCACGCATCAAATCCGCCGGTGGCATGGCGGCGGCCGGCCACGGAATCGTGGACGATTCGGCGTTTGAAGTCAAACTCATGGGCGGATTGGCCGTTCTTCGAGACGGTCGCGACCCGCTCTACACCATGCAGGCGGCGACCAACGTCGCCACGGTGCTCGTCCTCGGCTGGGTCCTGGCGGCGCTGATGCTTGCGTGGCGGGACGCCGACCTTTCGGGATGGTGGCTCCTCGTCAGTGCGACCACGTGTTTGGCCGCCGTCGGTGTGTTGGTGCTCGAATGGGTGCTCGGGCATGACACGGAACTGTTGCAGAAGTTGAGTCGATTTGCCCACACCTTCCAAATGCTTCAGGTGATTTGGTTGTGGGTCTTGCTCGGCTGGACGGTGTGGGGCTCGCTTGACTTGCGTGGCGCTGAGCCCTTCCTTGAGGTGGTCGTGGTCTGGGTCACCCTCTTTTCGGGCATTGAGTACCTCACGCGATTTCAACTTGGACGCATTCGCTGGAACGGTGGGACCGCGCTGGACAAGATCGTCGGCGTTTCCGCCCTGCTGACCAAAGCCGAACTCACGGAGATGAAAGCCACCTCCCGGGAACTCTTGAGCGCCGTCCGTTGGATGGTTCACGGGGCCACCTTGGTGTGGTTGTGCTGCCTCTTGGCGTTCCAGAGCGGTGTGCTCCCCGATGATTCCGCCCTCTCCACGTGGGGGCGGCCAACGCTCTGGTTGGCGTCGGTGTACGGGTTGATGTTCTGCAGCGAAGCATGGCTGCGCCTGCGCGGACGTTGGCCAAGCGAACACAGCCTTTCGAGAACGTGAAGGGAGTGAGTGGTCCGTGGCTTCCAACATTGAAGAGCCGGCTTACGAACTCGTACGGGCCTACAGCGATTTTGAGGTGCGGGATTACGCCACCAACGTGCAAGCCCGCGTTCAAACAGCGGGCAACGCTCCCTCGGGGGGTTTTCGTCGCGTAGCGGGCTACATCTTCGGCGGAAATCAAACCGGCGAATCCATCGCCATGACGGCTCCGGTCAGCATGTGGGAGGAGAAGGGTGCGGGCTGGTTGGCGTTCACCATGCCGTCCGCTTACGACCTGGAGGCGTTGCCAACCCCCCACGATGCGGGCGTGCTTCTGGTGGCGCAACCCAAGCAGCGAGTAGCGGTGATGTCCTTCTCTGGGCGAACAACGCCCCGAAAAAACGGAGCGCGTCGAGGAAAAGTTACGAGCAGCCATCGTTCGGGAGGGGTTGCGTGGTTCCGGACCGGCCGTGCTGGCCGTTTACGAAAACCCGTGGACAACGTTGCCGTTCATGCGTCGAAACGAGATTCAAATCAACCTTGATACCTCGATGGAAGAAGCGTAAAAAACGCTACATAGGCGCTCAAATCACCTGCACCCATGCAAGACGTTCTGGCCGAGGAGCTCGTCGCCAGCGTCGGGGAAGCCGTCGGCGAAACGGTGGAGGGGGTCATCGGCGACCGCCCTTGGGTGTACTCGCTTTGGCGGTTCTCACTGTACGCCGTGCCGCTGGGCTTTTGCCTGTACCTCCTGAACGGGGTTTACGGATGGATTTGAAGAGGTGAGATCGTGGACGACCACCCTTTCATCCCGCTGGAATGGACCGAGCGTTCACCGGAAACGATGTTGGCGCTGGCCGAGGCCAACTACGCCGAACTCGCTCAACGCCGAACCACGCGCCACTTTTCTTCCCGCGACGTTGCCCGACGCCTCATCGAACTGGCCATTCTGGCCGGCTCAACCGCCCCCAACGGCGCCCACCTTCAGCCGTGGACCTGGGTCGCCATCCGAAGCGATGAATTGCAGACGAAGCTGCGTGAAGCCGCCGAGGCTGAAGAACGGAAAACGTACAGCGAGCGCATGCCGGAAGCCTGGTCGGAAGTGCTGGCCCCTCTCGGAACCGACGCCATCAAGCCCCACCTCACGGACGCACCCTGGGTGGTCGTGCTGTTCAAACAAAAGAAGCGTCAACGGGAGAACGGCGAATGGGCGCCCACCTACTACACCGTTGAATCGTGCGGCATCGCCGCCGGGATGTTCATCCAAGCCGTTCACAACATGGGCCTGGTGACCCTCACCCACACGCCCTCGCCGATGGGGTTCCTTCGAGAACTCCTCGGCCGCCCCAAGCACGAGGAAGCCATGCTTGTCATGCCCGTGGGCTATCCAGCGGAGGGTGCTGAGGTGCCGGACATTCATCGAAAATCGCTGGACGAAGTGGCCGTCTTCTTCGACGAGCAGGCTTGAGGAAAGGTCGCGGTGTTGATATACGCGAGGGAAGAGCGAAGGTCGGCGCAGGAGTCGCCCAGCTTGGTCAAAGGCGCTGGGATGAGGTCCCAGTCCGTAACGGTTCGCAGGTTCGAATCCTGCCTCCTGCACTCTTTCATTCTCAACCCAAGGGCACATAGAAATCCTTGGACTTCTGTGGACCTCCATGGACCTCCTCTTTCACGCCGTGGTCGGCGCTGCGATCGGTGAGTGCGCTCCGAAACGCATCCAACACCGGCAACTCAAGGGGGTCGCTGGCGCTCTCCTTCCCGACCTGGCCAACCTGCCCAGCTACCTGTATTTGGGGATGAAAACCAACTCAACGCTGTGGTATCCCACGCCCGAGGCCTTCTACAACAACGAATGGATCGTCAACCACCCAACCTGGGCCGTGTGGTACCTGTCCCACAGCCTGCTGTTTTGGGCCATCGTCGTCGTGCCGCTGTTCCGATATGCCAAGTGGGAACATCTGCTCTCCATCGCCTACCTCTCGCATCTTCTGCTGGACCTGCCTTCGCACACGGGGATTTGGGGCATGGCACCGTTCTGGCCGTACCCCATGCTGGTCGACGGGTGGTTTGACGCATGGGCGTGGGGGCCCGATACCATCTTCACGTACGCCTTGATTCCAGCAGCGTTATGGGCGCTTGCGCGAGCAATGGACGTGAGTTCCTGGTGGACAAAGGACGCTCCTGCAACGCAAGCAAGCTGACCCGTCGTCCGTGAAGCATGGCAGGGCGAGAGCCGAGCGCAATCTCCGATTGCGCGTTGGTGAGAATCCTGCCTCCTGCACGCTTTCCGCTGAACATCAGTGCAAGGCACAACAAAAACCGAGCACTGTTTGCTTCTCTATACCCCACTATACACGACGAAAAGGTATGACGAGCATTCAAAAAGGGAAAGCAGAGCGGTGCAGCGGGAGAGGAGGACCATGGAACCCACGGACCGGGGCATCCTGATCGCCGTCGAAGGCATGGACGGAAGCGGAAAATCCACGCAAGCCATGCTGCTGTTCAACTGGATTCGTGCCCTCGGCCTTCCCGTTCATCACACGGAATGGAACTCCAGCCCTGTTGTCGCTGCAGCAACCAAAGTTGGAAAGGACACCAAGCGCTTGAAACCACAAACCTTCCACCTCATCCACGCCGCAGATTTTGCAGACCGGTGGAGCAAGCAAATTGAACCCATGCTCGAAGTGGGCGGCATCGTCATTTGCGACCGATACAAGTTCACTGCGATGGCGCGTGATGGCGCACGAGGCGTAGATAGAACCACCATTGAGGGAAATTACTCCTTTGCGCGCGAGCCCGACATCACCCTGTATTTCGACATCCCTCCCGAAGTGGGTTATGATCGCATCGTGACTGGTCGACCAACACTGAAATTCTACGAAGCCGGGCTTGACATGGGATGGACGTTTGACCCGTTTGAATCCTACAAAATCCTCCAGGGCAAAATCAAAACCATCTACGACGCCTTGGTCGAAGAAGCACGCATCGTTCGAGTGGACGCCATGGGGACGGTGGCCGAGGTGCAATCCCGGGTTCGAGCCTTGATCTCCGAACACATTGACCTGAACAGCGTTGAACCCATTGATGAAAACGACAGAACGGCGGAGATGATTCGCATGTCTTCGTTCGATTGGGGCGCCCTTGAGGAGGTAGATGCATGACAACAGAGGGGAAACTCATCGTCATCGAAGGACCCGACCACGTCGGTCGTTCCATGCATGCCAGGCTGTTGAGTGAACGCCTCAAAGCCCACGGCGTCGCCGTCACCATCGTCGGACTTGCACGTTCAACCCTGTTGGGCGATCTCATCAAAGGCTCAAACACGGCGTTGCACCAATTGAACTGGCGGACAAGGGCCTTGCTCTACGCTACTGACCTGCACGACCAGTACATCCACCAGATTGAGCCACTCATGGCGGCGGGTTTTGTCGTGATCGCTGACCGTTACACCATGACTCCCCTGATCCGTGAATCCATTCGGGGAGGTGACGAGAAGTGGATTCGGGGGTTGTACACGGACATGCCCGAACCGGACGTCACCGTGGTGCTTCAAGCAGGCGGTCGGCGGCTGCTCAACCGTATGATGTACAACGATTCACTCACCAAACTCAACCACTACGAGGCCGGTGCGGATTTGGCCTTGTCGCCGTCCATTACTCGGTCGTTCTTGGAATATCAAAAACTCCTGCGACGAGCCTTCATGGAGAAGGCCGAACAGGGCGGTCACCCCGTAATTCACACGCGTTCGACGGTGTTGGAAGTCCACGCCGAGGTTTGGAGTCAGGTCAAACCGACCGCGGCGAACATGCTTCAGGCCATCAAGAAGTGAGGGCCTCAAGCGGAATCCTCAATCGAGGGATGTCGACATGAATGCTGTGCTTTGATGACTTGGGTTCCATCAACAGCCCGTTTTCAGCCATTTGCACCACCAACGCTTTGCTCACAGAACCTCGAGGGGTTGGTGGCCATGCCTCCACCACGATGCGTTCATCTTCTTGATAATCAAACACCATGGCAGGCACGCGCTTCAACCCGAGACGAAGGCTGGCCTGGTGCCGGTGGTGCCCGTCCAGAATGGTCATGGTTGACCGGTCCACCAGCAACGGTTTGTGGAAGTACTTGTTGCGCTGAATTTTCTCTACCATCTCCTCAACCCGCCAAGGGAGGGTTTGTTCATGGGGCCGCAGGCAAGCGACTTCCACAAGCTCCCATGACATGGTGCTCATTCGGCGAAGGCCGTTCATAGCCCTTCGGTTCGTTGGTTCCGTCATCATCCCACGACCGCCGTTGTCAATCGGTCGTAAGGTGTATCCACGCCCAACCGGCGGTAGCTGATTTTGGTCAAAAAGGAATCAATGATCTCAACCGCCTGCTCGCATCCGTTCCGGATGATGGGGCGTGGCTCAGACGTGTTCAGGCCACGAAGGACCTCATCAAGTTGCTCAATGGATGTTGCTCGGGGATGTACAACCCCGACATTGGGGAAGGTTTTCTCTGCCAACACCCCGTTGATTTCCTGCTCAACCTGAGCAGGTTCAGGAAAACAAAGTGATGGGATGCCGAGGCAACCAACTTCCCCGAGCAGTTGCGTCCCGGCCGTTTGAACAATCCAGTTAGCGGTCACCAAATCTTCAATGAATCCGTCGTTGGAAATGGGGCAGACCTCCACGTTTTCAGGTACCTCCTCAGGGTAGTGCCCGTAGAGTTTGAGGGTCAACCCGTGCGATTGGGCGTGAGCCGCAAGATTGGGTAAATGATGCAGCACGCTATGGCGGAGATAAGCGATGGCGTGCGTCCCTGATGGGCGCCACCCGTCGTGCGTGAATTCGGGCCGAAGCATTGGACCGAGAAGGTGAGCGTTGGGTTTGTTGGGTTCTAGATTGAAGCCTTTGGACACAAGACTCAGGGCGGGTCGAGGAGCAAACGCACGACACATGATTTTGATCGGCAGGAGTTTCAGTCGCTGCCTGCGGTTCAGGAGGTGGTTCAACTTCGCATCCGTTGAGAATCGCTGGGAATTGAATGAAATCAACGGCACGTCAAGTCGACGGGCAACGCCTGCAAACGTGGGTTCGAAGTCGGTGATGAGGGCGTCTGGACCCCAATCACGAAGCTGTTCGATGGCAGCATCGCGCCGTTGGCGATGCCCGAAGAGAAACCTCAGACCCTTCAAGCCAGTACGAACGTAAGACACACGTTTTCGCACAATCACAAACCTCGGTGTTTCAAGATGGGAGACCGCATCGTGTCCAAAGGATTCACGAAGAAGTTCAAGCGCATCGCCGCACGTGAAAAACGCCACTTCGTGCCCACGAGCAAGCAGACCATTGGCAAGCGTCAACGCTCGTGTGGTGTGGCCTCGGCCCTCACCTGCAAGTGCGTAAGCGATCTTCACACGAGTCCCTCCAGGAGTTGAGAGGGGGTGTTCTCAAATGTCAGCGAACGCTCCACCTCGTTGAGGCGTTGCGCCGCACGAGTTCGCAGAGCCTGGACGGTGGTTGTTGAAGGGGCATAGTGGAGAATGTCCATGGTTCCATCCATGGCCTCGGTTGTGGCGGTACAGGATTCGACCCAGTCACCGTCGTTCCAGTACTCAATACCGTTGACTCGTCGAAATTCAGCGCGGTGAATGTGACCGCAGACGACGCCGTCGTAGCCTGCTCGCTGAGCGGCCTCCGTCACGGTTTTGGCAAACCTCCGGTAGGTTTTGCTGCTCTTTTGCAGTGCCCGCCTGGCAACGGTAGCCAGCGACCAAGGTCTCATTCCCAAGCGATGACGGAACCAAGCCACGGGCCGATTGATCTTCATGAGGAGTTGACAGGCCATGTGGCCAATGTGGCACAGAAATTTACTGTGGCGCATAAACAAATCAAACTCATCACCGTGAATCACCCACAAACGACGCCCGTCCGCCGTGGTATGAACAGCGTCTCGTTGAACGGATATTCCGTTGATGGAAGCGTTGGCCCAGGCTCGAAAACTGTCGTCATGGTTGCCGGGGATGTAGATGATGTTCGTGCCGCGCTCGGCCTTTTGCATAAGGTTTCGAAGAATGTTATCACAATCTTCGTTCCATGACCATTTCCGTCCTAAGACCCACTGGTCGATGATGTCGCCGACGAGGTAAATTGTTTCAGCATCATGCGTCTCAAGAAAAGCAAGCAGTTCAGCGGATTTGACACCTTTCAGGCCCAGGTGCCAGTCGGAGAGGAAGAGGGTCCGGTAGTGTTCGGTTGAAACAGACAAATGTTCCCCTCAAGCGGAATACGCATAAGGAAGGCATAGGGTTCCGGTGGAGAGTTTATTGAGGCCTATAGAGGACAAGGTCTTCAGCCAAACCGGCCTGAAACATACCGTGCGGTCAGTTCTTCTTTCGGATCTCCGAAAATCTTGGCTGTTTTGTCGAATTCAACAAGACGTCCAAGGTACATGAAACCCGTGTAGTCACTCACCCGTTGAGCTTGTGACATGGAGTGTGTCACAATCACCACGGTGAAGTGCTTCTTGAGTTCAAGAATCAGTTCTTCGATTTTGGCTGTAGCGATGGGGTCCAGTGCTGAACAAGGCTCATCCATCAAAATCACCTCGGGTTCGACAGCGATGGTCCGCGCGATGCAAAGCCGCTGTTGCTGGCCGCCAGAAAGGCTGGTTCCCAATTCGTGCAATCGGTCGTTCACTTCTTGCCAGATGGCTGCTCGTTTCAGCGATTCCTCAACAATTCGGTCAAGTTCTCGCCGACTTGGC
Source organism: Candidatus Poseidoniales archaeon (assembly GCA_019651595.1). Lineage (GTDB taxonomy): Archaea > Thermoplasmatota > Poseidoniia > Poseidoniales > Poseidoniaceae > Poseidonia. Next base: position 127,042 of record BOYQ01000001.1, read on the forward strand.
GTGTAGTGAAGACGGACCCCGTACGCCACGTTATCGTAGATGGATTTCGGGAACGGGTTGGGCTTTTGGAACACCATTCCAACGCGGCGACGAATGGTCACCAAATCGGCGCCACGGCCCATGATTTCCTCGCCATCAAGTTCAATCGAGCCATCGATTTTACAAATTGGGATGAGGTCGTTCATGCGATTGAGACAACGAAGCAGGGTGGACTTCCCACAGCCAGACGGTCCGATCAACGCAGTGACGGCATTGCGTTGGAACGGAATGGAAACGTTGTAAATCGCTTGGGCGCTTCCGTAGTGCAAATCCAAGTTTTTGATCCACATGTGTGCTTCGCCATCAATGTCCAGCAATTCGGTTGAATCGGGGATTGCATCGTCATCATGGCCAACATCATGATCAGATGGTGATTCATTTCCACCCTCGGCGTCCGGTGAAGAATCGTTTGGTTCCTTGTCCTGTTCAACTTCGGATTTATTTTCGGTGGTTTCCTCAACTGAAGAGGATTTCAATTCGTCCATCATCTCTCTGATGAGGGCAGATTCAGGGGGGGCTTTCTCACCGTCAGCGCCTGATAGTGATGTCAGAATGCTCATGACTTCTGCATGATCAATGCCATCCTTGTCCTCAAACGCTTGGTCAAGCAATGCTTTACGATGGTTTTCGGCATCATCAATGACGCCGTCAGCTTCAATCAGGCGGTCAATCATTGCGTTCAATTGTTCCAAGGTTACGCTGTTGTTCGTCATGTCTTCGAATACCTCCTGAAGTGGGCGCGAAGAAGAATGGCCGCTGAGTTGACGACCACAAGGGTGCCGAGCAACACCAGTGAAGCACCGGCGGCGGCAACTTTGAACCCGATGGCAGGCATGTCAGTCCATCGGTAAACTTGAACAGGGAGGACCGTGTAAAACCCACGGTCATTTGAATCCGGGCCAACGTACTCTGAGGGGTCGGAAGAGAACGGGCCACGGTCGGCCCACAAAGGCATGTTCTGAAGATGAGGTTCAATGCCAGGGAACCAAGCAAGAAGGCCATCAAGTGAAGGGGTAACTTGGTAGGAGACGTAGAAGAACGCATCGGGTTCTGTGAAGACCGATGCGACGGCCCCGACCAGAATGAGGGGGGCGGCCTCGCCCATGATACGGGACATTGCGAGGATGGTTCCGGTCATCATCCCGGGCATGGCATGAGGGAGAACGTGGTCCTTGGTCACCTGCCACTTTGTGCAGCCCAAGCCAAACGCACCGTTGCGCAATGAGGGGGGCACCGCTCGTAGAGCCTCTTGAGATGAAATGACGATGGTCGGCATGGCCATGGTCGCCATGGTCATTCCAGCCGTCATGACCGTTCCGCCAAGACCCAAGCCGATGCCGCGATCGGTGAGGAACATGGCCAGCCCAAACAGACCGAAGACAATGGCTGGGACGCCCGCAAGGTTCGTGATCAAAGCCTGAATGGTACGGCGCAAACGATTGTTTGGAGCGTATTCCTCCAGCCAAATAGCGGCACCAATGGACAGCGGTATGGCGAACAACATCGTGTAGCCGACCACGTAAACACTCCCAGAAGGCCGCACGCAGTCCGGCCTTGTAGGGTTCGGACGAGGTGAAATCGGACCAAACGAACGGAATATGAACGGAAATGGGGATGGAGACCAATGCAATGGTCAAGGCTACAAGGGTCGCGGTCATCCACCCCTGACGGCCTTTCACGACCAATTTCAATCGATCATGTTGGATGTTATCTGTCCGGGTGAGTTGCAAACCGGCGAGAAGCAGTCGTTTGACCCCTGACATGATCATCAACAGCGTAATCGCCCCAACAAGCCACCCTTCAACCAGCACCCAGTGAAGAGCGATGTAAATCATGATGCCGCTGAACAACAAGAGGCCGAGGTCGACCAGGCCGTCGGCGCGAGGGACTCGGGTCTCTGGGCGAATACCAAGAATTTCAGAGACCGAGACAAGGAGAGCGATGCCAGACATGATCATCACGGCCCCGCCGATGGTGAAGGTGAACGGAATCAACAGCGGCTGTTGATTCTCGGCAAAGGTACTGAAGAAGAGAGAGGTGCTGAGGATGAAAAATCCAAGACGGAATCCGATACCGACCAAGCGACCGATGACCTCTGCGGCAAACGAGCACCACGACCATGGGGTCTTGACATCTTTTTCATATTCCTCGCTACCGAGGTTCAAGAACAAAGATCGAAGCCTCATCAGCAGTTCATTTGGTTTCCTCATGATGAGAAGCAAGCCTCCCAAACCAAGCATGCTCAGCAACGGAAGCACAGGGTCTCGTTCCTCAAACATGGCTTGACCCCCTTCGAATCGCTCAGGAGCAGCGCATTTTTCCAACCAGATGAGTTGGTCAAGGTAGCGGACCTGTTCGCACCATGCTTGGGCGTTGGTTGGGGGCGTATCGGTCATGGCCCGGGCTTGTTCGCAATCAAACGCCGCAAAGGAAGGGTCGTTGGCTTTGTAATTCTCCCCACACTTGAGAACGGCAAGTTCACTGGCATGCGTCCACAACTCGGGGATGTCCGCCAGTGAGTTTGCTCCTGCGAAGGCATCCTCGGCGGAATGGCCTTGCCCGTCGATGAGGTTCGGCACCCCATCGCCGTCAATGTCGCGATCATTGACGCCGTCGTGAACACCGTCGCCGTTTTCGTCGTTCGCTGAGATCCAAGCCGAGTGACTCAACGGTTCAGAAGGATTGACGAAACGTCCCACGCCTGGGCAATGCTCCGGATGGCCTTGGACGGGGTTTTCATCGTTGTCAGCGTCAATGTCATCATCGCAAGCATCAACGATCCCATCGTTGTCAAGGTCTTGATCGTTCACAAATCGGAATTGAATCCAATCGACAGGGTTGCCAAGGGCAAACCCGCCGATTTCATTGTACGATGTTTCACGTGCATCAGCTGCTGGGCCACCGGTTTGAACATAGGTGACGGTGTAATTCATCGTGTGACTGATGAAGAGCCAGTTGGTGCTCAAACCACCCGAGGGTTGCAATTGGATGTGATGTTGATCGAAGTCACCGTCGACGATGGAAACGAAGGCTGCGGATTCACCTATGCTGGTCACCGCAACGGTCAGTTCAATGGTTCGAGACCGTCCTGAATCCGCCGTGGCCTCCATCGAATAGCCGCGGTCGTTGGTGAATTCGCCAATCACAGCAGAACCCACCTGTCCCGATGTCAAAATGTACGCTGAAGTTTCAGCTTTTGTACAGAATTCAGGAATGAAGGCCTCAATGCTTTCCTGTGGCTTAAGGATGGTTTGCGGAATGTCGGCCAGGGAAACCGTCGTCCACGAGCGGGTGGATTTGTTGTACATGCTCGCTTCCTCGATGGAAGAGAACGTGGAAACGCCGGTCGCCGTTCGGTTCAGCCACAAATCACCATCCCCACGGAACAGCGGCTCAACAGGGGTGTAATGAATCCAGAGTTTCCCATCGGCGAAGGCCTCTGGATACGGTGCAATGAAATCGAGGACCCCTGCAAGAAACGCATCATCGTCAGCCGGCTCCCAACGGAGGCCCTTCCAGACCCATCGGCTTCCATCATCGCTGTCGACCCAAAAGTCACCCATCCCCGGGGTAGGTGCAACGGACCGATTGAAGATGTTGATCCGGGTTGATGAGCCGGTGTCGTAGGGGAGGCCTGCTTGTTCTTGGCCTGGGAGAAGGTCAATGATGGACCACGGTTCAACCGGTTTGTAGGTTGTTGGTGCCACGCCTGCGTCGCACAACGCACGCTCAAGGTCCTCTTCGAGGTCAAAGGTGCTTTCTCCAGCCAACGATACAAACCGTTCTCCATCGTTGTTGAACGCCTCAAAGAAGGTCTCGGTCCACGAGGCCTCGATGGTGACGTTTGAGCGGGATTGACGCAAATCATCCGCCGCCCAGGACGGGTTGTAGGTTTCAGCCTTCCAGGAAAGTTGGGTTTGTGCCACCGTCTTGATAGGATAACGAACGCCGTCAACCTCGATTTCTTCCTCTGGAACGAATGCTTCTTCCGATATTTGAGACAGCAGCGTGACAAGGGCGATGCCGCACATGACCGCGATGGATACGAAGACGGCCTTGCCAATTTTCGCCGTCATGTAACGCCGAGCAAGGGAACGTTGTGGCAAGTGAATGGTTCCAAACAGGCTTGGTCGAGCGTTCTTTACCTCCGCCTTTCCCTCATCCTGAGGTTCAACTTCTTGCTCGGTGGATTCACTCAATCGTAAGCCTCCCGGAAGCGAGTCATGATCTTGTGACCGACCATGTTGAGGCCAAGGGTGATGGCAAACAGGTAGAGGCCAACAGCGAACAACGAATAGTACGGCGTGGTGCCAATGGGAAGTTCGCCACCGATTCGCTGAGCAATGTAGGCGGTCATGGTCTGAGCCGAGCGGAACATGTTGTCTGAGAACGTGGCCAAGGTTCCGACTGAAAGCGTAACGGCCATGGTCTCACCGATGGCTCGAGAAAGAGCGAGAATGATGGAGGCGAGGATGCCCGAGAGAGCGGATGGCATGGTGACCCGCGCCGTGGTTTCTGTGGTGGTGGCGCCCAATGCATACGATGCCTGCCGAAGGCTGTCGGGAACGGCCCGAAGCGCGTCCTCAGAAAGGGAAGCGATCAGAGGCGTGATCATGATGCCGACCACAATGGCTCCGTTTAACGGATTGAACAATTGTGGCTCTTCTGAAATCCATCCGCGTTCCAAGAACACGGTGCCGAGGTCAACCACCAGCGGGGCGATGACAACGAAAGCAAAGAACCCGTAAACAACAGAAGGGATACCTGCCAGCAGTTCGAGGATGGGTTTCACGATGTTGGCCGTCCTTGGGCTGGCGTATTCAGAGAGGAACACGGCGGTGCCCAGTCCAATCGGAATGGCGACAACCAGGGCGCCCAGCGCGACCTGAAGCGTGGTCTGCAAGAGCGAGTTTACACCCATGTGGAGGTCAGACGTCACCGTGACGGTTTCACCGGCGGACCGAACATCCGTTTTCCACCATGTCTGGGTGAAGAACTCCCCCAGTGAGCCGTTCACACGAGCAACGACATCGAAATACATCAGTGCAAAGGTCACGATGACAACAACATAGAGAATGGCTCTTGTATCGCCATCGATGGTAGCCCATCGAGTGTTGCCAGTTTGGTTTCGTGAGTCTGCCATGGCGGTTGTCAACGCAACAAACGACAACGCCAATGCGATGGTGTGACCGGTTTGGACCGAGTAGAATTCTACGAGGACAAGGAACAATGAGAGTGCAGCCAGGCAGGCGATGGAGACTGGAATTTTACGATCCAGTCGCCAACCAAAGGCGACCAAAATCAAACAGACCACGCAAAGAAGGATGAGAACGCTGGCCTGAGGTGGAGCAAGTAACGACATGAAACCGATGGCTGTCAACACAAGCGCATTCAATCGAAGAGCTGGAGTCCACCGGTCGATGCGCTCAACGGGAATGGACTGGAGCCATCCTGGACACAGGAGCGTCGCAATCACGACCAACAAGGTCAGCAGGCCCAAGAACAATCCAACCATGTCGGCATTCGGGTTGTAAACGTCGTTGTCGTAGGGATTAGGGATGCCATCACCGTCAATGTCTTCGTCGAGGTAGTTCGCGATGTTATCACCGTCAATGTCGTTGTCAAGGAGAGTCCCTGCACCGTCAATGGCGTCGTTTGCGACCCCGTCTTCGTCAACGTCTTCTTGGGCGGTTTCATTCCAGACCCAAAGCGTGACCCACCAAGCTCGAGCGAGTTCTGGGTTCTGTTCGTGGAGGATGAGTGCGCCCTCATTTTCGTAAATCAGGCTCAGAGGAACTTTCGGATACGCTTCGTCCCACATTGAGGGATTGGCTTCGAAGTAATCAATGAGGTATGTACGGTCCTGGTCTAACGCAGGACCCGTTATGCTGGTACCGTCTGCTTGCGAAAAGGTTGAACCTACACGACCGCTGTCATCATTGTAGGATTGAGAGTCCTCGTCCCATTCGAACCGGTCGATGAACGGTTCAGCAAGGACCACTTCGTGCTCCATGTCCCAACCAACAATGCAGAAAGCATCAAGCCAGAGCGGGTCAGAGAGCTTGCCGTCGTCATAGATGGCGGCTTCTTTGATGCCCGCTTTCACGTCTTCGTGCCAGTCCTGAGGCGGTTTGTACGCGTCAACGCCGCATCCAAATCCTCTGTAGAACTTTGAGCCAGACTCAAACAGGACAAAGACGATACCGGCTGTAATCATGATAACCGTTGCTGCGAGAGCAAACAGGACAACCCCGGGGGCGGCCTCCTCAACACGGCCACGCCACCGCATGGATCCCGCTCCGCCTGATTTGGACCGACGGGGTCCATCAAGGGCGGGCTTCTCCGAAACGGTTGATTCAGCAGAATCTTTCGGACTGTCTTCCACAGACATCAGGAAGCCTCCAATCCTGTTTGGTCAATGACCTGCGCTCCGAACCAACGAGCCAGGAGTTTACAAGCGCCCATGGTCGATCTCCTCATCACGCCGTATTGGCGTTGAGAGGTCAGCCTTCAGGCTCTTGCTTATTCCTATATAGTCTATTGATACGGTGTGCTATCCCAAGAGCAGGCGGCCGGGCGCCCCCGGCCGCCCACAGTTGGGTATTGACCGATGTCAGGTTCAGTACTCGCCTTCTGCGGCAATGCGGCGGTGCATCTCTTGCCAGGTGGCATCGTCGAGTGGGACGTAGCCAACTTCAGAGATCACAGCCGTTCCGTCGCCCGAGAACGCCCAGTGGAGGAAGGAGGAAACAACCTCCCACTTGTCGTTGTTCACGTTCATGAACAGTGGGCGAGAGAGCGGCGAATACGATCCGTCTCGAACAGTGTTTGCGTTGGGTGCAACGGCCTCTTCTGGTGCGTCTGCGACGCCGTGGGTCATGTTATCCACGATCGGTGCAGCACTGAGCGTGGCTTGGTTCTCGGCGTAGTAGGCAAAGCCAAAGTAGCCAATGGCGGCCTCGTCGCCGGTGATGGTGTTCACCAGGACGTTGTCGTCAGAGGACTGTGTGCCCGTGCGGAATCCTGCAGCGGCTTCGTCCAAGACTTCTTCGAAGAAGTACTCGTAGGTACCAGAAGCTGCATCAGGGTAAGCAAGAACAATCTCGGCATCTGCGCAACCTGCGTCAAGTTCTGACCACTTGTGGGTCGTGTCGTCGCCGTCGCCGTTGGGCGTGATTGAAGACATGTCAAGGCCCGCAGCCGTCAATTCGGCGCTGGTCTCAGCAGAGAACATCCAGCGAAGTTGACCGACGCTCAAGCCACCGAGGGTGCTCACACAGGTCTCTGCGGCGCTTCCCTTCTTCATGACCACGGACAAACCGTCAACGGCCACCACGAGTTGGGTGACGCTGATGGTGGTGTCGCCGACGAGGCAGTTCAACTGACCGTTGGCATCAACGACGCCTTCGGTCGCCTTCCAGTCTCGGGACATGTCGCCGATGTCAACGGGCGTTCCCTTGGCAGAGTTGGCACAAACACGACCGGCACCAGAGGACGAGCCACCGGATTCGACCGTGATGGTGGTGTCGGGACAGAGGGTGTTCGCTTGGAAGTCCTCAGCCCATGCTTCGGCGAGCGGCAACACGGTGGAGGAACCTGCAATGGAGATGCTCTTGGCACCGCCACAGAAGTCCTCGTCAAACCATTCGCTGTTGCCAGCGGCCGTCATGCCAGCGAGGTAGAGCCAGCGACTCATGAACATCTGAGCCTCTTGGTTCTCGTTCAAACTCACGTAGCCGACTTCACCAACCTTGGACTGGCCGGTCTCGGTGAACAGGCCGAAGTGCATGAACGGAAGGGTGTCTTCAAGGGTCGAAGCATCGATGAGGAGGTTCATGAAGAGCGGTCGAGACAAGGGGTTGTACGAACCGTCTCGGACGGTCGTGGCGTCTGGAGCCACGAAGTCGCCATCGCTGTTCTTCACGGGCAAGGCCGTCAAGGTTGCCAAGTTCTCCTGGTAGTAAGCGTAGCCGAAGTAGCCGACAGCGGCTTCGTCGCCGGTCACCGTGTTCACGAGCACGTTGTCGTCCGAGGACTGTTGTCCGGAACGGAAACCTTGCTCAGCTTCGTGGAGCACAGCCTCGAAGAAGTACTCGTAGGTACCGGATGCAGCATCGGGGTAAGCCAGGGCGATCTCAGCGTCGGGGCAAGAAGCGTCGAGTTCGGACCACTTGTGGGTGGCATCGTCGCCATCACCGTTGGGTGTCACAGCCGACATGTCAAGGCCAGCAGCCGTCAATTCAGCAGCGGTCTCAGCGGAGAACATCCAGCGGAGTTGGTCAGGAGTGACGCCGCCCATTCCGGAGACACAGGTGTCAGCGGCGCCGCCTTTCTTGACCACGACCGAGAGGCCGTCGATGGCAACTTGGAACTGCGCAGCGTCGCGGGTGGTGTCGCCGACCAAACAGTCGAGGACGAAGCCGTTGGCTTGGCGAGAGGCTTCGGTAGCCTTCCAATCACGGGACATGTCGCCGATGTCAACAGGCGTACCCTTGGCGGAGTTGGCACACACACGTCCGGCGCCGGAGGAGGACCCGCCCGACTCAACGGTGACCGTGATGTCCGGGCACTCTTCTTGGTAGGTTTCTGCCCAAGCCTCAGCGAGTGGGAGAACCGTTGAAGAACCTGCGATGCTGATGGAGCCTGCGGGTCCGCAGACCACGGGCTCCTTGCCAGCGAGACGGTTTTCCATCTCTTCTTGCTGGGCATCGGTCAAAGCGACATAGCCCACAGAGTTGACGAGGAGATCGCCGCCGTCGCCAAAGCCGAATTCCAAGAATGGAACGGTCTTGGCAAGGGAGGCTTCGTCATCGAGGAGGTTCATGAACAGAGGTCGAGAGAGGGGGTTGTAGGTGCCGTCAGCCACCGTGGCGGAGGAAGGGGCGACCATGTTGCCTGCACTGTTCTCGACAGCGGCGGCCGTCAAGGTTGCCTGGTTCTCAACGTAGTATGCGTAGCCGAAGTAGCCAATGGCGGTCTCGTCGCCGACAAGAGCGTTCACGAGCACGTTGTCGTCCGAGGACTGCTGGCCGGAGCGGAAGCCTTCTTCGGCTTCGTGGAGGACTTCTTCGAAGAAGTATTCGTAGGTGCCAGAGGCAGCGTCGGGGTAGGCCAAGGCAATCTCGGCGTCGGGGCAGGAAGCATCGAGTTCAGACCACTTGTGGGTCGTGTCGTCGTTGTCGCCGTTGGGGGTGACCGCAGACATGTCGAGGCCGTCAGCCGTCAACTCGGCCGCTGTCTCAGCGGAGAACATCCAGCGAAGTTGGTTCACGGTCAAGCCGCCCATGCCGTTGACACAGGTTTCGGCAGCGCCGCCCTTCTTCATCACGACAGAGAGGCCGTCCATAGCGACGACGATTTGTCGGGCGCTGCGGGAGGTGTCACCGACCAGGCAATCCATGGTGTAGCCATCATCGCCTCGGTTGGCCTCAGTAGCCTTCCAGTCTCGAGACATGTCGCCGATGTCAACAGGAGTCCCCTTAGCGGAGTTGGCGCACACGCGACCTGCACCGGAGGAAGAGCCACCGGATTCGACCGTGATGGAGATGCCGTCGCAGGCCTCCTGGTAGTGTTCTGCCCAGGCCTCAGCCAGCGGCAGCACCGTCGAGGAGCCGGCGATCGAGATTGACCCATCGGGCCCACAGACAACTTCGCCGACATCAATGGTGTCGGTGGTGTCCGTCGTGTTGGTGTTGTTCGTGGTGTCCGTGGTGTCGGTGGTGTCCGTCGTGTCGTCGGTCGTGTCATCACCACCAAGACAGCCCGCCATTGCGGAAATCATCATCAATGCCACCAAGGCAAGCGCTTTTTTCTTCGTTGTTTGGATACTCATCGTACTCCCTTCGACCGCTGGTAGCACCTATGGGACTAATCAAAATCCTCCATACCGTCATTAGAACAATATAGTAATATATATGAATAAATAGAATAGATTCCATATGCGTAAGGGGCTAGAGTCCTACGGAGGTTCGGCCAACATGTCCCAGGAAAGCAAAGTTGAGTTTCGCAAACTGCAGGTCACCGGAGGTTCAACCTACATCGTGAGCTTGCCCAAAAATTGGATTAAAGCCAACAACTTGAATCCTTCCGACATCGTCAGCGTCGAGCAGCTTCCCTCTGGGGAAGTCCAGATCACGCCTCACGAAGTAAAAGAAACGAAGCGTACGGTAACCATAGATCTCGCAAAATACCCTACGAACTCGCTGTATGACTGTTTGATTGGCGCCTATGTTTGCGGTGCAGACACCATTAACGTCGTCCGAAACGATGGGATTGGTTCAAAAGATCGAAGAGTCGTTCGCCAGTTTCTCCGAGAGACCCGTGGCATGGAAATTTCAGACGATGAAACAAAATCACTCACCATCGTGTCGCTGCTCAACCCGAATGAGCTCCCGCTCCAAGTAAGTCTCAATCGAATGTATCTGCTTGTTACGAGCCTGGTTGAAGATGCGTTGGCTGTGCTTAATGGAGAGGATTACGACTTGCTATCGGATTACGACGACCGTGAGCGACAGATCGATGCTCGGCGGCTCCTGATTGACCGCCAAGTCGCGATGGTGCTCCAAAATCATCAGATCGAACGAGAAATCGGAATTAATCGCTACAGCGCCATGGAGCATTCAGTGATGGCGCACTACTTTGAGCGCATGGGCGACCACGCGAACACCTTGGCTCGCCTTGTTGTTGAACAGAAAGGAGAGATGAAGTTGTCAACTTTGGATGCCCCGCTGTCCTTCCTTCCTGTCTGGCTCGGTGCCCTTCGTGATATTGTCCGAAACATGTACTCCAAAGAAATTCGAGTGCTCACCGAAGGAAAACAGAACCTTGCAATTGCGATTGCTGAACTCGGGGAACACGAAGAAAAATTGATGGCAACCAGCAAACAACACAGCGAACTTCTGATCGAATTTAGAATCTCTGAAATTGCGCGCCGCCTGTGTGGCTACACCATTGACATGTCGGAAACGCTCATCAACATGCTTTTATCCGGTCGAACCAACATTTCTGTCAAGGAGGCCTGAATAAATGGCACCACCCGTTCGAACCAACCTCGACCAACGAATGAACCTCATCAAGGAGACCATGGACGAATTCTTTGAATCCATCACCAAGGAATACAAGCATGCTGTCAATGCCGTCTCAAGCCCATCCGAAGTTCCTGTTGAGAAGGTTCTCAAACTTCGTGAACGAGCGCAGCGTCAGGCAGAAGCCCTCTCACAAGAACTGCTGTTGGTGTTGACACTGAATCAACCCCTGCTGCAAGATTTGCGCGTGATTGCAGCCTATCTTCGTGGCGTGGACGTCATTGAGCGTCTTGCCCGCCATGCACGGGATGTTTCACTCTGTATGGTCGAGTGGTCCGAGCTTGAGACACCGGGACAAGACGACATCCTCCGCAAGGGATTGGGCGAACTGGGGCAAAATGTCTCGGTACTTGTTGAAACGATGCGAACATGCCTGATTGAACAAATTGAAATCGACTCTGATGAAATTACAAGTCTGTGGGCTACCATCCAATCCCAACATCAAGAATGCATCCAAGAAATCTTGCAAGCTGAAAAGGATGTCACAGGAGGAAGGAACGGGCGCATGCTGTTGTCAAAGGTGTCAACAAGATTTGAACGGTCTGGTTACAACCTCGTTCGCCTTGCTGGTTTGTGGCATTATGCGCTCGAAAACGAATGGGTCCACTACGAGCACTGAGTTCATGTGCAATTTCTCAAACAAGGTTATGACGGGTTGGTGAGTCGGAAGACCATGGTTCAACAGAACATCGACTTCATCGGCGGCGGGTTCAAACTGACCCTGCCGTACACCTTTGGTGGGTGGATTCTTTGGGCGCTGGGGCTCATCATCACCGGCTTTGGCGTGGTTGCCGCAACGGATGATTTGGTCGGTTTGGGTATTTCCGTCATGGGTCTTGTCGTCATGGCCGCCGCTTCCCCTGGAAGCATGTCGGCCGGGCTCCACAAAATGCGGAACGAGGCCATGTCGGCTGAAGAATTCTCGAAAGACAACACACAAATCGGCTACACGGTCGACAACTGGTTCCTGCAGCAGACCACGCTGGTGCCCACCAACGACCCGAACGATTGGATCCTCCCTGCCCCCGGCCCGCAAACCTGGGACACGGCGAATCCCTACGGACCTCAAGGTGACGGGACCCCACTTCCCGAGCACCCTGCTAAGGTCGGCACGCCACAACCAGCGACGATGACAACGCATCTCGTCTTCGCTGGAACGGCCGCCATCCTCACGCTCGTCGTGGGGGCTGTGCTGATCGGTGATGAAGAGGCGGAATTGGGTGTTATCCCTGCCATCGCCATCGCTGGGGTAGGCTTCATTCTCCTGCTCGTCAATTACTTCCGAGCCAAGGCCCTGCGCCAAATGCTCGACACGCCCACTTCCTTGGTGCGCTCGGCGCCGGTGGGCCACCCCGAACTCGTCGGGCAGGTTCGGCCCGGTCGAGAGGGTGGGATGACGGTCTACGTGGACGGAAACGAACGTATGGTCATGCACCACATGGTCGGCTATTACTGGACCTACGAACAAGAGCAAGAGCGAGAGGTCACCGACAGTGAGGGTAACACAACGACCGAGCGAAGTTGGGTCACCGTCCGCTCCGACCGCGGTGGTGTGTCGTTCATGCTCCATGACGGGACCGGTGGTATCAAGGTCAACCTGACGAGTTTCAAGCGCATTGAATACGGGCAAATGCTCAAGCGGTGGAGCGGTGCTTTTGCTGAATCGTTGGGCAAGCAGTTGATGGCTCAAGCCGCTGCAAGCATGCTCAGGGGCACCAGGGTGACGGGTCACCGCTGGACCCTCTACGGGCTGCGACTGGGCGATCCCGTCTACCTGCTCGGGGCGACCAAGCCGCGTCCGGCTACCGAACTGCAAGCCGAAGGGTTGGACGGAACGCTGGGCAACAGCACCATCGAAGTCTGGGGCAACGAAGACGCTCCGGGCATGAAGTGCACTTTGATGCGCGGTTCTGAACTGTCCAACGTTGGCAAGTCCCGATCTGGAGTTGAGATGCTGGTGCCGCCCATTGTGCTCCTCCTGGGCGGGCTCTCCCTTTTCGGCCTGGCCTGAATTTTGACGTCCAAGACAGGTGATTGCATGTCGAATGAAGCAACGGAACTCGGTTCGTCCGTCATCGACCAAATCGTCGCTGGCGGTCTTCTCTACGCCGTTCCGCTGTTTGTGATTTCCCTCCTTTTGTTCATCGAGGGCAGCAAGCGCATCCCCCTGACCGTGGGCATCGTCGGGTTCGTCGTTGGGTTCGGCCTCGTCGGTCAACTCTACGGAGTCCTTGGCGACAGTCCACCGGTGAGCGAAACGCAGTTCCGATTTCTCGCTGCCGTCGCCGTGGGCGTGATTTCCGTCAGCGTAGCCCAAGCCTCGATGCGCTTTCTTGCAGCTGGACTGGTGTTTCTCATCATCACCAACCTGATCAAAGCAGGTACACGATTCAACGTGGATTTCGAAGGTGATGCGTTTCTCTCCGGTGTTCTCACGCTCGTCGCTTTCGTTCTGAGCATGTCGTTTCGACGGTTGGTCCCGGCCCTCATGGCGGGCTTGGTGGGCACCTTGGGCATGATGCTGGCGGTCTACGTCGCTGTCGGGTGGGACGTTGCTCGCCTGGACGGGGTGTCAGCGCCCGACGCCTACCTCGGTTTGGTCGGTATGGCCCTCAGCGCGTTCATCCAGTGGCGAACCCTCCAAGCCAACAACGACCCCGAACACCCTCCACCTGAGAAAGAGTACATCTTCTGAGCAGCCAACACCATGAACCGCCCCCTGCAAGGTTACCTCATGCCCGTCGCTCTCGTTACCGGGGCCAATCGCGGTCTTGGCCCCGAAATGGTTCGTCAGCTCCTCGCTCGAGACTACACCGTCCACGCCACGCATCGCACTTCCCCAGGGGGGTTGGCTGACATTGACCATGAACAATTGCACCTTCACCAACTTGACGTTCGAGATGGAGCCGCTATCGCTGAAATGACGACGGTCATCGGCCCAACGCTTGACCTGCTCATCAACAACGCCGGCATCGCAGACGGTCGCTGGCCGTCCGTTTCAGCCATTGATTTTGAGGTGGCCGGTGAAGTGTTGGAGGTGAACGCCATCGCACCCGTTCGTATCACACAAGCCGCGCTGCCCCTCCTCGCAAAAAGAGGTGGAACCGTGGTCATGATCACCAGTCTCATGGGGTCGATCGCCGACTGCATGAGCGGTAGATCCTACGCCTATCGGGCGTCGAAAACCGCCCTCAACATGTTTACCGTCGCCATGAAAAACGAATTGCGAGAGCTCGGTATCTCAGTGATGCTCGTTCACCCCGGCTGGGTGGAGACGGACATGGGCGGCCCCAACGCACCGATTCAAGCCGAAGAAAGCGTGACGGGAATCATGGCTCGCATCGAGGAGCAAACGCTCGACATGACCGGTCGATTTGTGGATTATGCCGGAACGGCGTTGCCGTGGTGATCACCCGCAGGCGTGGCACGTGCCTCGCAGCGTGAGGTCGACGGTATCGACCGAGGCGAGCAGGGTTGCGTACAACTCCGACGTCGTTCTTGGTGGAAGGGGGATGTCCCAAAGAGCGCCGCACTTCGTGCAGGTGGCGTGCCCGTGCGGCATGTTGTTGCAGTCATAGCGGACTTCGCCTTCGTGTTCAACCGTGGAGATCACGCCCTCCTCTGCCAGCAACGCAAGGTTCCGGTAGACGGTGGCCAAGCCGATGCCGTGGCCTTTCAGGTCCCGATGGATGTCTTGGGCGGTGGGATGGTCGCAGCGGTTCAGCACGTTGTCCATGATGGCGCGCTTTTGGCGCGTCATCCGTCGCCTGGGAGCGACGCCGTGGGCGTGCTGATCAACCGTCATGATTCAGGCCTCAAAATCGGTCAGCGTTCATGACCTTGTTCCATGCTGCGATGAAGTCGGCCACGAATTTGTCCTGGTTGTCATCCTGTGCGTAGACTTCAGCGATGGCTCGCAGTTGAGAGTTGCTGCCGAAGACGAGGTCGTACCGGGTTGCCGTTCGAACGTCAGCACCGGAGCTTCGGTCCTTCGCCTGGTAGGAGTTGCTGCCGGTGGGCGTCCATGCGACGGTCATGTCAAGCAGGGTGGTGAAGAACGAATTGTCCAGCGTCGTGCCGTCACTCCAGAGGCCGCGCTCGTCAGAACTCACACCAAGGGCGCGAAGACCACCCACGAGGACGGTCATTTCGGGAGCGGACAGACCAAGCAGTTGGGCCTTGTCGAGCATCATCTCTTCGGGCATCACGGCGTAGTTCTGCTTCAGGTAGTTTCGGAAGCCGCACGCCACGGGTTCGAGGTAAGCGAAGGAGGCGGCGTCCGTGTGGTCCTGCGTGGCATCGCCACGACCGGGCGCAAACGGAACTTCAACGCCGCTGGCCATCTCGATACCGGCGCAACCGGCAAGCACGATGGTGTCGGCCACGCTGGCGCCGTGAGCGGCTGCAAGCGGCTCGAGGACACCGAGCACCTTGGCCAGTTGGTCGGGCTTGTTGCCGTCCCAGTCTTTCTGCGGTGCAAGGCGAATGCGGGCGCCGTTGGCGCCGCCACGGTTGTCGGAGCCACGGAAGGTGGAGGCGCTGGCCCAAGCGGTCTCAACCATCTCGGCGATGGAGAGTCCGCTGCCTTTGATGGCGTCCTTCAAGGCACCAACGTCGTACGAGGTGCTGCCGGCAGGAACGGGGTCCTGCCAGATGAAGTCCTCATCGGGCACGTCGGGACCAAGGTAGCGGGACTTGGGGCCCATGTCTCGGTGAAGGAGTTTGAACCAGGCACGCTGGAACGCATCGGCGAACACATCCGGGTTCTCGTGGAAGTGCTTGGAGATCTTCCGGTACTCGGGGTCGCGAATCATGGCCATGTCGGCGGTCGTCATCATGGTGGGGACCTTGATGGACGGGTCCTCAGCATCGGGCGCCATGTCGGCCTCTTCCTGGTTGGAAGGGGTCCACTGGTGAGCGCCGGCCGGGCTCTTGGTGAGCGTCCATGTTTCGTCGTACTTGAACAGCATGTCGAAGTAGCCGTTGTCCCACACGGTGGGGTTGGCGGTCCATGCACCCTCGATGCCGCTGGTGATGGTGTCTCGGCCCACGCCGGAGCCGAAGTCGCTGGTCCAGCCGAAGCCTTGCTCTTCGAGGGCTGCACCCTCGGGCTCGGGACCCTTGTGGTCTTCGGGTCCTGCCCCGTGGGCCTTGCCGAAGGTGTGTCCGCCCGCAGTCAGGGCGACGGTTTCTTCGTCGTTCATGGCCATGCGCTTGAACGTCTCACGAATGTCTTGAGCGCTGAGGAGGGGGTCGGGGTTGGCGTTTGGTCCCTGTGGGTTCACGTAGATGAGGCCCATCTGGACAGCGGCCAACGGATTTTCCAGGTCTTGGCGGGTTTCGCCGTACCGGTCGTCGCCAAGCCACTCGTCTTCGCTGCCCCAGTAGATGTCGTCTTCCGGGTGCCAAATGTCGGGTCGGCCACCGCCGAAACCAAGGACGGGGCCGCCCATGGACTCGATGGCGATTTGCCCGGTGAGGATGAGCAAGTCGGCCCAGCTGATGGCGTTGCCGTACTTCTGCTTGATCGGCCAGAGAAGGCGGCGAGCCTTGTCGAGGTTGCCGTTGTCAGGCCAGCTGTTGAGGGGGGCAAAGCGCTGGGCGCCGGTGCCGCCGCCGCCTCGACCGTCGCCGGTGCGGTAGGTCCCTGCAGCGTGCCACGTCATGCGAATGAAAAACGGCCCGTAATGACCGTAGTCGGCGGGCCACCAATCTTGGCTGTCCGTCATCAAGGCGTGGAGATCTTTCTTGAGTCCCTCGTAGTCGAGGGTCTTGAACGCCTCGGCGTAGTCAAAATCAGGGTCCATGGGGTTGGACTTCGTGTCGTGCTGGTGAAGGATGTTCAAGTTCAGGTTTTTGGGCCACCAATCCTGATTGGATCGCATGTCCGAGGTGGAGTGGGTCATTCCGCCGCCGTGCATGACGGGGCATTTCGATTCGTCGCCGTAGTTCTTCATGGCCTGCCAAGAGCGAAGGTGGTTTATTAGAATTGAGTCTCGTTTTCATTAAGGTCAACCTTCAAACGCCGCCCACGAAACCGAAGGATATGGAAGGCAGTGCACCGGTGATCACCCTGGTCAAAAAGGGCGAAATTGGGCCGCGGCCCCCACTTTCGTCTGAAAGTGAGGCTCTGGAGCTGACGTTGACCATGTTATGTTCATTTTTGTCAATAAAAGATTTCATTTCATTCTTAGCCTCTTCAGGGTTCAAGGCTTATGCCCAGCACGAAGAGGGTTGGTTGGTGTTGGAAATCGGCGTGTATCAGGACCACACCAAGACCTTGCAGCTCTACCCGCAAGCGCACGAAATGGTCGTCGCAGACGATGCGATGACGGGGGCGTTTGATGATCACGTGTGGCGGGGTGAAGCAGATGCCAGCATGGCCGATGCCCTGCAGAAATGGATGATTCTGGTCACGAGTTGACGTCCTGAGCGTTCAGTAAAAGATTGAACAGCACGTCAACGAACCGTCGGCCGCACGAATTTCGCTCATGTCGATTTCGACGGTTTCCAATCCACGTCCTTCCAACGCCGCCTTGACCGAGGGGTAGCCCTTGGCCATCAGCACTTTTCCGTTGGGAAGGCCGATGGTGTTGCAGCCGTAGACCTCTTCTTCCGGCATCCAAATGATCTCGCAGCCCTCGGGTAAGACTCCGAAGTCTTCGGGGGAGAGATAGCCTTCCGGTGCCAGAATGATGTGATCGGTGGGTGTCGAGGAGATGCTCGTGAGGTGGAGAGCACCTTCGGGGATGTTGATCACCCGCAGTTCATGGCCGAAAAACTCCAGGAGACTGGCAAGGCTGGCGATGCCCAAGTCGTTGGTTCTCGATGACCGCCCCACGAAGAACAAATCTCCCAGTCGGATGATGTCGCCACCGTCCATGCGTGCTTCACCGCCCATGGTGCAGGTTTGGACCCCTTCCAAGGCCTCCATGAGGAAGTCGGCGATGGGAGGTTGCTCAGCCACCCTTGACGGATGGCCTGGGGTTGGGAGAAGCATGTGACCGTCAACCACCACGGCCTGGTCTTCCACGAACATGCAGTCGGGATGGTTTTCGTCAGCTTCGAGTCGGTGGACAGCCACGCCGTTGGCCTCCAGTGCGTCCACGTAGGCTTGCTGTTGGGACCGAGCAAGATCGACGTCGGTGGGGCCGGTTCCAAAGTACCGTGCAAGCGCCTTCGTGAACGACGAAGGGATGCTGCGAACCAGCGCTCGCTTCTTCTGGTCCAACCGCACGGTGGCCATGTTCAAACCGGCGGCTGGACGTCCTTTAACCTCTTCGCCCTTTTTCGGTAGTGATTTTCCGTAGAATGGAAATGTATGCTCGCAGCACCCCGTTTATTAATTTAAATGAGCATAAAAAATTACACAATTTACCGAAACCTGCCCGAGGCTGCTACCGCTGACATCAACAGAAGCCGTCGATTCAACTGGCATCAACAACTTGATTCACGCTTGGGGGAACGTGACCTGGTGGGCCGACTACGCGTTCCTGCACATGGACCAGACGCCGGTGCCCAACGAGCTATGATCTCGCAACGATTCACTCGTCGTCTTCAACGGCCGTGTAGGTCGGAGGGTAGAGGAACCTTGCATCTCGGTCTTCGTCCATTTGGACCACGTAGACGCCTGACACCATTTCCGAGATGAACAGGAATCCGCGCGGGTCGTACTGCAGACCCCAATCGAACGGAATCATGCATGAAGCCCAGCAGTCGGCCATGTCGTAGCCCAGCGCTTCCTTCGGATCTTCGATCCACGTCGGTCCTGACGGGAGGAAATAACCCATCGTCACGGTTTCAGCAAATTCCTTGATGGCAGGGAAACCCACCTCGGGAGCCGGGACGCCGTCAACCCAAACGGTGTCCTTCCAAATGTTACTGTGGTCGGTCACCCAATTTCCAGCGTGGTAGTGGGTCCAATACACGTGGCCGTTGGTCCCGGTGTCCCCGTTGTGAGGGCTGTAAATGTAGCCGCCTGGAATGTAATGGTGCTCGTGAACGGTGCCGTCAGGCAGAATGCTATCGCCGGGAAGTTTCCACTTGCTGAGAAGGAACGGTTTAGCGGGATCGGTCGTGTCGATGGTCCAAATGTAGCCCGTGTGGTTGGTGTTGGTGCCGTATTCGGGAGCGATCATGGTCAGGTGTCGCCAGTTGATGCCGAAAATGGGGTCGTCTGGCCCGGTCCCGCACTCGGCGTCCCAGGTCTCAACGGGGTCGATCTCTGCGGCACCGTTGCACAGGAGGTGGTCGTAAGGAATGGCGTAATGAATCCAGCCGTTGCCGTTGAGGGCGCCGGTGCTACCTCCCCATTCTTCAGGCGTCATGTTCGCATGGCCACCACCGTTGGGGCCGTACCATCCGTCATCCGCACTGGGGCAACCAAGCCATCGACCGACTTCGTAGTCTTGCGGCCACGAGATGCCTTCGGGGTCGGGTACGGACGGTGGATTGGACACGTCGACGATGCGGAGACCTGCGTCCCAATACGAGATGTAGAGCAGGGCCTGTCCGGTGATGGGGTGAACATGGAACACGTTGTCGTGGTTGAACAATGAGCCGCCGCACGTGGTTTCGGGTTCTGGAGAATAACCGCCCCAACGGATGATTTCACGGCTCGTGTTTTGGTCCTCGTCGTTGACATCCGGTCGCCACGCCTCGAATCCGAGCGGGACGTAGAACACCTGCGTTCCTTTGTAGAACACGCCGGAATCACCCTCCACCATCTCGGGGTAGGGGTCGGCGCCGTAGAGGAACAAGTGGCACTCTTCCTGAGCGTAGATGAGTGGCGCATCTTCCCAGTCGCAGTCAACGTGCAGGTCTTGGTTGTGGAACCCTGCAGGTGGGTTGTTCCACTCAGCGACCTTGATCGGACCCGTTTTGTCGGACACGTCGATGACGTCAAGCCGATTGGCTCCACTGTTGGCGTCATCGTCTTGGGGGATGGGGTCGAGGTCGCTGTTGGTTAATTCGTGGTTGACCAGAACCCAGTTGTTGTCGGGCGTCACCTTGATGTCGATCATGCGGCCAATTTCAGCGTAGTAGGTGGAGAGAAGAACGATGTTGTTGGGCTCGGAGATGTCCAAAATTTCGAACTGGTTGTAGGACGAAACGTAGGCGTAACACCCACCGGTTCCGTCCGGCTTCTTCTCACAGTCCTCCATGAAATTGCCTTCAATGGAAATCTCTGATGAGTCGCCGGGTGTCGGGCCGACGTTCTTGAATTCAGGATAGCATGGGCGTCCTGCCACGTTGTCCAATTCAGCAGGTGGCGCGACGTTTCCATCGCAGTTGAGGTTGTGATAGTCAATGAGGAGCATGTTGTCCGTCTGGAGTCGGTGAGCAAGAAGGTCGCTATGACTGTGATTCTCATCCTCGATTTCCACGACGGGATCGATCCACGCCGCCGTCTGGTCGCTTTGGTTCTCGTCATCACCAGAATCGAGACTCATGTAAGCCAGACCGGAAATCAGACTGATGGTGAGTAACGCCACCAGCGCAATAACGATGACTTTGTCGGCGGCCCGCTCGTCCTCTTTCAGTTCCTTCGTTTGCATGGTCGTCCGTCGTTGGAGATGTATTTCAAGGCGAGGGTAGAGATGATTCTTCTCTTGATTTGATTTATGTAGGCCTCATCAATAGGCTCACCCGATGACACGATTTTCGATGTTGATGTGTTTCGTCCTGCTGTCTTCGCTCATTGGAGCGGGCGCCGTCCAAGCTCACTCTGCAGACACCTTCACGGTCGTCATCAAGCAGAGTGGATTAACGCCAAGTTCATCTCAAATCACGTACAACGATTCGGTGGTTTGGCACAACGTCGACGGTCGAGAGAACATCACGCATCGAATCGTGTTTGATTTTGACGGCGACGGCCTCTACAACGGCACGGACGACTGGGATTCGGGTGAACTGGTCGCTGAATGCAACACAACGTCCTCGGAAAACACCAGCGAGACGGACGAGGACGAAGTGTGCAACATCACCTTCCTCGTGTGGTTCAACGGCACGTGGGGCATCGGCGAATACCACTACCAAGACATGCTTTCGGACGGCACCGTGATGAACGGAACCATCGTGGTCGTCGAAGACGTTCACGTCGAGAATTCAACCGCCCCCGAAATCGGGAGCACATTCGGTACCTTCGAAGACCGACAGAGCGGTGAACCCGAGGAGGAAGTTGAAGAAGACAACGATGCGCAACGCCTCTTCCTTCTGATCGGTATGGGATCGGGCTTGGGTGCAGCGGGGTTGCTGGTTCTCCTGTTGATTCGACGCTCCTGAACAGGCGGCCTGGGCCAATCTCAAAGGGTATTGAGATAGCGAAGGTCTTCCAAGAACAAATCGAGGACCCAGTCGTTGTCGCCCCACCACACTCGCTGGTTGCCAAACCGGTCGACCAGAATGGTCCCCGTCTCGTGATTAACCGTGTAGTCGTCAGGATGGTGTCGGGCTGAATCGTTCGTGCCGTTGGTGTTGTTGTCAGCGTTGTTGGCGTCGTACTCCTCAATGGTGAGCCCCACGCCAAAATTGATCCACACGTCCTGAAGTGCTTTCATGGAGGGGCTCTCAGAATCATTGCTCGAGGACGTGAGGTGGGCCCATTCCGATTTCGTACCGGTTTTCCAGTCGTGGAGGACCGAGACGTTGTCCCGCCACGGGTCGACCGTGATGGTGATGAAGGTGGTCTTGTTGAGTTCATCGTCGGACAGTTGCGATTTCACCCACTTCATGTTGTGCGTGACAATGGGGCAGATGTCCAAGCAGTTGGTGAAGAGGAACGCAATGGCAAGGGTGGTGTTGGCCGCTTCTTCGGAATACGTCCATGCCGTGCCTTCACTCGCCGTGAGCGTGAAGTCGTTGACCTTGACGTTCTCGAGCGCCTCGCCGTGGAACAGAGGCGTTGATTCGTCGGCATCGCCCGGCACGGTGCACCCCGCCAGCAGCAAAAGAGTGCATGCGATAAGGCTGAATGCGGTCCTTCGAATGCCAACACCTCACAGACGATAGGGTAGGTCCACGTCCAACTGGACAAGGTAGAGCCCTGTAGAAATACATGACGCATAGGTGATGCCGTCGTGGTGTTCAACCGCCCAAAGGAACGGAACCCATCCGAAGTCGTAGTAGCTTGAATCGAGAGGGGTGCCGTCCTCGCCGCGGGGGAGGTAATAGCCCACCGTGGCTTCTTCGTGGGTTGCGATGCGATCGTCAGGGTTGGTGGGGTCCACCAACGTTTCAATGTCGACCACCCACAAGCCAGCATGATAGTGAGAGATGTAAAGTCGCCCGTCCCAGCCACCGCCGTGGCTTTGGTCGGTGGCATCGTCGGTTTCAAAGTAGGCACTGTCGAGGTTGTGCGGTGAGAACAGTAACCATTCGTCTTCGTTTGGATGAGCTTCACAATCAGCACCGTAGCAGTGGTCTTCTGCGTATGGAATTTCCCAATCCCGTATCAGTTTTGGCTGGAACTTGAACTGGCCGTCTTCCATGGTGTAGGGGGTGGTGTCAATGAGGTACAAGACGCCAACGCCAACATTCGTGCTCAGGGTCTCAACGGCAGCCGAAACGAGATGAACGGGTTCATCGGAATAACCGACGTGAGACAGGTCCACCATGGTGGGGAAAGGTTCAGCGTAGTGAATGTAGGACACACGTCCACCGTTCTCGTTCCCGGTTGGCCCGCTGTCGGGTTGACCGTCTTCGTCAAGGTCGAGGAAATCCATCCACAGACCAACCTCAGGGGCTCGCCAGCGACACATGAGCGGATTACCAAAGCCGGTTCGACACGTGGTGGCGTGAACGGTGTAAGCTTCAGGTGAATTCACCGGATGAGGAACATCGGTGACGTCGCCGATTCGAAGGCCTGCTTCCCAATAACTGCCGTAGACGAATGTTCGGCCAAAGCGTGGGTCGTTGGGGTCCTCGCCGGGCCAAGTCTGAACCGTCATGTCGTGGATGTAGATCCAGCCGCCCATCGTGGTTTCCCAAGCGACCTCGTATTCACCGACCTTGACGATGGTGTGGCCGAGGCCAGAGGCCGGTACGCCGGGGAGGTTGCGAGCGGCGGACCCCACGAGGTTGAGGTGAGCAATGGTCACGCCGCCGCAGGCTTCACCGATGGCGTCGTTGCAGTTATCGTAATCGGGGTTGGCGACGAACATGTACCACTCGCCGTCGATCATGTGGGTGTAGAGGTTGTGAGGGCCAGGGGGGATGGTCCGCATCGTACCAGGAGTCAACCCACGTCGGGTTGGTTTTGTCCGTAACATCGATGAGCGTAACGGTGACTTGGGCGGGGTCGCTCCACTCACCAACGTTCGGGTCAGCGTTGCCGGGGTCGACGAGTTGGTTTTGCTGGATGATGTACTCGCGACCGTTGTACTCGAGGTACTTGACATCGAGGACCTGGGTGTTTGGGTCGTTGTAGACGCCGGTCACCGTTGTGTTGTTGGGGTCGGTGACGTCGACGATGTGCATGTCATTCCAGCCTGCAAGGTAGGCGTACGTGTCGCCGTCCGGGGTGGTCGCCACCTGAACTTCTGCATTGCCAGTGGTGGTCAGTGGATTAAAATCGAGCAACTCCATGTTGTCGGTACCAAACTCATGCTGACTGGCGTTGGAGTGGTCATGGCCGTCCCCCTGAACCAAGGGGTCACCGGCACGAAGGGTTGGGTTTTCAACGACGTTGGCTTCGATGTCATCTCCCAACACCAGCAGGGTCGCCGATGTTAGAAACAGAATCCGTAAAGATACCAAGAAGGACCTCCTTACCGCCCATGTCCTCCTCAACCCACCCATCCGTTTGGTCTTTATGATTTGGTGATTACCCAACCACCATGGGAAAGGTCAGCGCTACAACCGTGGGTGGTTTGCTGTTGTTGGCCATGCTGTTGGCTCCAGTCACGTCCGGCCACACTCAGCAAACCCTCACCGTGATCTTGACCGACGACGGGGTCGTTGCCGGCAACATCACCGACCCGGCGTTCGTCCAAGGCAACGCGGTTTGGTTCAGGATGGAAGACAGCACCAACAACACCAGCATGGTGGTGAGGGTGGACGTCAACATGGACGGCGAATTCAGCCCGTCTGAGGATTTCGAATCGCCAACCCTCACCAACTCGTGCGAGCTCGATGAAAACGGTTCGCTGGTGGACGATACGTGTGCCGTATCATCCACCTTCGCCTTCGACCCGAACGCCACGGTCGGAACATACGTGTTCTGGGTCCACCGTTCACACAACGGGTCAGAAACCGTGTGGAACCACTCCATCGCGGTCCACAAAGACGTGCATGAAGAGGATGGGCCAAGTCCAGGTGATTGCTTCGGTGCAGGTTGCGAAGTTGAAGAAGACACCTCAGTAGAAGGCACGGAAGAGACATCGTCGCTCGTCATCGATCAAACGCTGGTCCGGGTCTTGGCCGTGGTATCGTTGTTCGCCATGATCGCCCTCATTGCATCCATTGGCAGAGATCAAAACAAAGAGTCCTGACTCCCAGTAACGTATCGTCAATTCAGACGTTTTCATCCTTCAATCAGAGGGCATCGTTCGTCGTTGACGGTTTCGATCAGGTGTTGAGAAAACAAGAATTTCACACGAGCGCATTGTTGTTTTGTTCGGGGTCGAGGCATGTTCTCAGTTCATGATTGGTCCTGTTCCCCCATCAAAGAATCGGTTCATCCAAGGGTAGACCTTGAGAAGGGGAACCGCCACGGCCAACCAATGGGACATCGATTTGGCCAAGCTGCCTTCCTCGTGCTTCTGATGCTCTTGACGCCACTTTCGGGTTGCTTTGGGCAGCAGGAGGTGGGTGGATTGGAATCGGTGGATGACGTGGTCATTACGCCCCCCGTGCTTTCCGGTGGTGTGTTCCAGGGCGTTACGATCACCGCCGATGCCGACATGGCCGTGTTTGTTCCCTATCTCATGCTTAATTCTGACACGGGGTTCGTCCAAAATTCAACAGTCGTCGACATGAAAGCCGGTGAAACGGTCATGTTGACGATGCTCGCCCCTCCACGAACCGACACGGCCGTGGTGATGTTGGGCGAATACGGCCGAGAGAACTGGCCCATCCGATCCATCGAAGAATCCTGGCGAACATGGATTCAGCGAGATGGAAACGAACAGACGAACAACCCCGGCATTCAACGCGTGCCCGCCGTCAACGGGACGTTGGATACGGTTCTGCCCTCCAACAGCAGCGGTGGAGCCGTGCTCGCTGTCCGAATACCGATTGAACGACCCATGGCTGCCGCCTACAGCGAAGCAGAAGGTGGGCGGCATTCAACGGGGTTGGTCGACGGTCTCAACGTGTTCAATTACATCAGCCACATGTCGGATGAAACACCCGACCCAACCGATGTAGCGGACGGTGCCGTGGGGTACCTTGACCGATGGGCTGGACAAGGAAACGCTGCCTACGAAGACGCCGCGCAGTACCTCATTGGAAACCTCGAGAGTTTTGGGCTTGAAGTGATCACGCAGCGGTTTACCTACGATTCCCTCATGACCGGTGCACAGAACCCTGAGGCCTACAACATCTGTGGCTATCGATTCGGTGAGGTCAACCCGAACAAATGGATGGTGTTTGGTGCCCACTTCGACATCGCACCGCCGGTCAATGGCGGCATGCTCGATCCTCACATCTTCGGCCGCACCTACGGAACCCGAGTCGGTGCTTACGACAACACGGCAGGAACCTCCATGGTTTTGACCGTGGCGGAAGCCATGGCCAATTTCAACACGAGAAACACGATGGTGTTCTGCTTGTGGTCGGGTGAAGAAGGAGGAAAGCGCGGCAGTGACTTCTGGACCGACTACTGGGTGAAGGAAGAAAACCCGGACGTGGAAGTGACGAACTACGTCAACCTCGACATGGCGGGCGTCAACTGGCCCGGTGGCGGTGGCGCTCCCTGCGGAGGCAACCACGGTGGTGGGGAAGGTGGATGCGATCCCCAACCTGCGGTTGACCCGGACGGCTATCCAAAAGACGAGGAAGTCTGGCCCATGCGCGTGTACATCGGCCCGAGTCTTGACCACGACATCATGAACCAACCCGGTATGGTCGGTTTGGCCATGTGGATTGGCTCGGACGCCATCGGCGTCGAGGAGCAAATGGCGATGCTCATCGGCACGGATCATCCTGCGGACACGTGGAAGGTGGACGATTGGATGGCGAAAGACCGACCTGAAATCATCGTGTACGAAGACACGACGGCCCGCTCGGACCACGCCACCTTCCAGGACAACCTCGGTACGGTAACCATGGGCTTTGGCGGCCTCGTGGACGGGTATTGGTGCTACCACCAAACCTGCGACACCGTTGACGAGATGATCGATTGGATGGACACCACCGGCAAAGATTACGGAGAAGAACGATCCGGGACCAGCAACCTGGTTGATGCTCTCGACACCATCACGTGGTGGGCCACCTACTCCTTCTTCCACTTGGATGAAAACCCCGTCCGAAACGCCTACCTGTGAGGTTGTGCGAGGGCGTTCAGCGAACGAGCCCTGACACCGGTTCAGCGACAGCCGTCAACAACCCCGTTGCGGACCACATGCCGGTGAGCATGGTTACGACGAGAAGTGCAAACACGCCAATGACGGAGAAGAACGCTCCATCGCTCCAGTCTTTGACTTTCAAACCATCAAGCGGACCGAACGGGAGCATGTTGAACAAACCGAGAACGAGGTTGAAAACAATCCAGTACACGCCGGCGTTGAACACCATGGCCTGCCAAATCAGGACGTTGTCCACCACGTAGGTGCCTCGGAAGCCAAGAATGCCGAACTCATCGGTTGCCAAAGGCACGTGTGCGCCGGTGAGGCCGATGATGATGCCCCAAACCGGGATTCCAATCAGGAAAAGGGAGAAGTTCGTCAGGGGCCCTGCCACGGCGATGTGTCCGTTTTGGCGTCGGGTCACCAGACCGGCGACCATGACCGCTCCCGGCGCCATGAACAGAAAACCGAGGAAGAACGAGAGCGCGATGCCAAACTGCAAGCCCCGTGGGTCTGCACGGAATTCAGCCCAACAACCGTGCTTTTTGGCGACGAGTTTGTGCCCGATTTCATGCAAAAGGAAGGCCGGGCCCACCCCGATCATCCACACGGGCATGGACAGCAGCAAAAACACCAACCACGGTGAAAAACCGAAGTAAGAGATACCGGAAACGCCACCCACCGCCATGAAGCCAAGGGCAAGAGTAAACGCCCATGGCAAGCGAAGGTGTTGTTTTTCGACATCACTGAAGTGCCAGAGACGTCCTGTGTGATGTTTTGGCTTCTCCCAATTGTCCTGCCCCAGGAATTGAAGCATGGCGTTCGAAAACGCAGAGGAGGCTTCGAAGTGGACGGTTCCATCGGGTGCTTGGCGCTGATGAACTCGATGAATTCGGGGGGCTGCGCGCTGGTTCCTGAACGGGTCATCGTCCACCAGGTCGGCGCGAGCGTCCCGTTTCCCCATGGCCGCCCCATGTTCGGGTTCACTTTGAATCCTCGTGTCCAAGGCTTCTTCATCTCGGGGTCCATCCCGAAGCGAAGCCTCATGTCAATGCCCCGAAAAGCCATGCAGGAACTGGGCTTTCAGGCGTGTTGCTTACGATGCGATGCGCCCGATGAAGCGGGCGTGACGCGTTGCTCAACGTGCATTCAACATCACCGGTCCGTGCGCGAAACCATTGCGGCGGCACCGCCCGATGAGCCGCTCTATCAGTTGGCGAGGGAGTTGATGGCCATGGCGTCTGAACCTCACCGATACGATCACGACGAAGTGCACGGTTCTTCGCTGATGGAACAGCAACGCCTCGCAGCAGCACTTGTCGACGGGCCAGCCAAACCGGACGGGTTGTCCGTCGCCCAACTCTTCGAACAGCAACGGTCGACCGCCAAAGCCAATGCGTTGCGCGACGTTGGAAATCAAAACCCCTGGAAAGACGCTCCCCTCGAGGCGCATCGTGCAAAGCCATGGGTGAAGAAACGTGGATCCTCGACGGACAGAAGGATGACACTACGGTGCAAGAACCGTTCCAAGTCGGCCTATTCAGAAAGTCGACCGGAGTGAGCGAGTGGGTGAAGACACGACGTTGACCGACCGCGTTCATGCCGCCGCCTCGCAAGACGGTCCCGATGAAGAAACGAGTAAAATCTTCGAGGACATTGAATTCAATCGGCGTCAGTCAGAACGTCAAGCGTTGAAATCAGCAATGGATGATGTCAAGGAACTCGTGGACGACGATTTGGAGTTTTGAGGCCGTTCGCAGGGCGAGAGTTTTTCTCATCCATAGGCCCCGTTAAACGCGTGGCCGGAAGTATCCAGTTTCCAGACGGTTACGATGACGCTTTTGCAGAAGACGTGGTTGTAAGCCAGGAAAAGAAAGGCCGCGAACCGTTCGTTGTCGTTTGGTTGTGTTCGACATCGGTGGGTTTGGTGTTGTTCTTCATCATGATGATGGCCTTCGACTCTTGCGAGGTCCCGGAGGGTTTGCACAAATTCATCTCAGCCTTGTTCATCGTAAGCCTCGTCATGTCGGTCATGGGTGTGATTTCATCGCTGATCAACCTCTTTTCGGGAGTGACGAGGTTTCGTTCCTTGGGCATGGTGGTCGTTTTTCTTGGCGCAGGCGGTATTGCCCTGTTTTTGCTCGTGTCCACCGTGAGTCACGCCGGTATTCTGTGCGGGCCGACTTGGTTTCGAAGCGACGGTGTGTTGACCTGAGCGCTTTACCGTTCAACAACGCTTACGCCATACGCTGAATGGTCACGGCAAACATGGTGACGATAACCTCCACGGTGATCTCCTCGTCCGTGTCCGTTGGAGTGTTAAGGCCGAGAGGGGTGTTGACGTCCACGTCCAAATCCACGGACAGTTCCCCGATGCCCCAGCCGAGTTGCGTCCACGCTTCCATGGCTTGGAATTCATTTTTTGCGGATACGGTCAGCGGCGCGCCGGTGAAACCTGGATAAGTTCGAAGTTTGAGCTCAATCGGTAGACAACTGCTGTCCTGTCCCGAGAGGTTGTTGTATGCATCCTCCCATTGTGCGGTCAGGCTGTTTTTGATGAGGTCGCCGGCGATCGAGTCGCATTGATTCCAATCGTCATCGCCGTCCAGTTCTTCGGGGTAAAGGATGACATCAATTTGCCCGATCATGAAGCCTTCTGGAACGTTGATTTCAGACAGGTCAAACACCACGTTCCTCGTTTCATCGTCCTGGAGGGTTTCAACGGCCTGCATGGTTTGATTCTGTGTCTCAAAGGTGAGTTGCCAATCGGGGGTGGATGACGTAAATTCGGTCGTGGCCTGAAGGTCACCCAAAATATCACCGAAGGTGACCACCATCAGCAAAAGGGTCAGCGCATAAGCACCGATGGTGGGCACCCTGGATTCTTTGGTCATCAGCAGGTTTCGTACGTCGTGTTCTTCGCTCATGGTTCAGCCTCCCATAACCCCGAGTCCTGTGAAAAGGAGTGAAATGACGACGATGAAGGCCGTGATGCAACCAAACACCATGTTGAACACCTTCAGCCTGAATTCAGACTCGTTGAGGGTATCATCCAAGAAATCGGGAACGGTCTCTTCAATGGATGCCGAGCCTTCGATGAGGTTGCTGACGATTTTCTCCTCCCAACCGATGAAAATGCCAACGACGATGGCCAAAGCAGCGGACGAAATCATGTCGGGAATGGGGAGGAAGGATTGAATCAATTCGAGGATGGTTGACGAGACGATGAGCAAGAGGAGGATGACGATGATTCGAATCAACCAGCGATTCTCTTCTCGCTTGGTATCAACGATGTCGTAGTGCAGAAGAATGAACATGAAAAGTATCGGCGTGTAGAGGTAGACCAGTGCTTCAGAGGTAAAATCATACCAAATGGAATACGCCGAAGGGAAGGGTTCACACGAGGTTTCGTAGCAGCTGCGGACGATGTCCAGGACCGCATAGTCGGCCAACCCTGCGATGAACCCAATCACAAAGATGACGAAGGTCAACACACCGAATGAAGAGATGCCGAGTTTATACGAACGCCAGGCTTCACCTGCACACAACACCAGAATAGCGCCTGCACCCAATGTCAGGCGTGCGTTCACGCCACCCCAAGAAGCGTAAGTGGCAGCGACGCCGGAGTTAATAGCGCCGCGCTGGAAAAAGTAGTCATTGATCGAGAGAACTTGGGAGAGCCAATAGGTCATCGTCTCGCCGTGAATGCCAATGAGAAGAAGGCCGGCAACAATGGAAATCTTCCGCAGCCGTGAATCGCCATCACGAACCTCGGTGGTGATGAATCGCAAATACAACGCCACCAGAATGAGGTAGCCTGGAATGTTGAGGAAGTTTTCAACGTTGAAGTGGTTGAAATTTGTCAAGAGATGTAAGGTGGTTAATACGGCGGCCGAGACGCAGGAGGTGCCAAGAAGAAACCACACGTCCCACTCTTTCTGGATGATTCTGAACGGGAAGTAAAACGGGAGAAGAGCCATGAGGACCATGGCGGAAGAAAGGAACAAGTTGGTCGCCGTGAAAGCAAACGTTCCAGAGACTTTGTTGTGGTCGAGCAGGGAAAATTCGGCTTGAGCCCCGTACCTGAATTCCAAAATCGCCGTCATGAGATAGCTCAAACCGAGGAAGATGAGAATCCAACCGAGGATGCATCCTGTGATGCGGCTCGTGCTCGATTGGCCTTGGCTCCGACCAATGATGGAAAGCGTGGCCACGCCGAGAACCAAATCCACCACCGCAGCGATGGGGACCATGGATTGAATCTCGACCATGGTGCTACACTTGCCCCACTGAAAATAGAGGTTCCGTCTGCATTCTCCACGACGTTGCAATTCCTGCACGAGGGCCGATGCCCAGGAAGAGTGATGGAATGAGGATCAGAGAATTTCAGATGAGGGGGACCGGACAACCGCTGGTGTCTCAAGTCGATATGAGAATCGTTGTGTTCCCTTCCCTTTGGATTTCTTTCCGAGAAAATCGACGTGGCCGAGTTCTGAAATGTTGCTGACATGGGTCCCTGCGCAGGGGCACATGTCCACGCGATCGCCGATTTGAACGATGCGTAGTTGCTTGACACTGGCTGGAAGCAGATCCATGTTGGTTCGTTCGGGAGGCATGATGGCGTTGATTTCGCCTCGGGTCATGATGCTGTCCGAGACGTCCAGGCCCGCATCAATGCGCTGGTTAGCAGCGTCAAGGAGAGCCTGAATCATGGATTCGTCAAATGAAATTGGATTGAAGTCAATTCGAGATCGGTCCGCGTGAATTTGATTCCCTACCGTCCGCACGCCGTCGAACATCTCATAGGCCAAACCACTGACCAGATGTTGAGCGGTGTGCATTCGCATGTGTGCATATCGGGTCTCCCAATCGATTGTGCCGCGGACCTCATCGCCGATTTCGAGTTGGTGATTTTCACCCACCGTGTGATGCACGTCGTTTCGCCCGCGAACTTCTGAGACGTGAAGGTCACCGTTGGGGCCTGTAAGTACACCGGTGTCCCAGTGTTGGCCCCCGCCCAGCGGGTAGAAGAGGGTTCGATCGAGAACCACCCGGTTGTCTTCAACCTGGACCACCTGTGCATCAAACCGATGAGCGTAACCGGCTTCGATGCTCTCGAGGTAGAGTTTGTTGGTCATGGTGGGGGGAAGAGTAGGTGATTCAAGACATTAACCATGAGTCAAACGGAGGGTTTGGCTTCACGGACGGCGAGTTGTCGCTTGAGTTCACCAAAGCTGATCATCCGACCGTTGACCTCATCCCAAAGCCTGAGTTTGATGGTTTTGAGGCTGCTAAAGAATCGAAGTTCTGGGGCCTGCTGGAAAAAGGGATGTGAATGGTGACATCGCTCCAGGTTGTAATTGGGGATCTGCGGGTTGAGGTGGTGAATGTGATGGTATCCGATGTTGCCGGAGAACCATTGAAGCACCCTTGGAAGGTTGTAATAGCTGCTCCCTTCCATGGCAGCGGTGGTGTAATCCCATTCATCGCTGCCGGCCCAGTAGGTGTCTTCGAATTGATGTTGAACGTAAAACAACCACAAGCCGAAGAGGGAAGCGATGGACATCATGGTTAGTTGAATCACCAACCACGGCAAGAAGCCGTAAATCATGCTCATCCCGACGCACCATCCCACCAACGTGGCGTTCATGATGTAGACCGACCGCTTCTCGCGAGTCTTGGCTTTGGCGTTGGGGAAGCGCTGCAGGATGATGAAAAGAACGAGTGGTCCGAACACGAACAGGATAATGGGGTTGCGGATGAACCGATAGCTCAACTGCAACTTTCGGGAAGATGTGACGTACTCTTCGACGGTCAACGTCCAGATATCGCCGATGCCTCGTCGGTCGAGATCACCGTTGGTGGCGTGATGGCGTGCATGCTCCCAGCTCCATTGACGGTAAGGGGTGAAGGTGAGCATCCCGGTGATGAAGCCTACCGCAGTGTTCGCACGCTTGGATTTGAAGAAGGAACCGTGACCGCAATCATGGAAGATGATGAACGCTCGAACGAGGAACAATCCACCCAACAGGGCCGGTGGAATGGTGAGCCAAAGCGAGATGTCCTTCAGAAAGTAGACGCTGACCCAAATGGCCGCGATGGGGACCAGGGTGTTCACGATCTGCCAGACGGCGCGACCGACGTGCGGCTGTTGGTACTCTGCGACCAATTTTTTCCATTCTTTTGTGGAGGCACGCTTCGCTGCCTGTGCACTTTTTGTGAGGTTTTCTCCCATCTCCATCACCAACGCCGAGGCGTTCTTATCGTTGGCCAAGGCGTTGAGCCTAAGAAAGTGGTGTTTTATTCCACACCAAATGTCCGAATTTAAACGAATTTTGGGGCATGGTCGCGGACGCGTGACAAAACGCTGTCCAGTGAAAGTTGTTCCTTGTCCTCCGGAAGAACGGTTGTGCACTGCTCGATGAACCCGTACATCGGCATCCATTCGGGCCCCTTCGACCACCAGAGTTCCGTCATTCCGTCCGCTCGCTGTAAGATTAAATCCGCTTTTGAAGAAGCATGGTGTTCGGAAGAAAGCGTCGTTCCACCAAACCATTCTGTTGTTTTTGGATGAGGGAAAATGGGTGGTGTTGAAGGTTGGAGTTGATGCGTCCGTCCTCCAGGTCCACGTCCTGAGGGTTGGTGCATCTGAAGAACACGATCAGCCAGAAGGTGAGTGGGTGTCGATCGTTCTGATGAGGTGAGTTCGAGCAGGTAGACATCATCCTGTTTGGTGCAGGAAAGTACGCGAGTTCGTGTCATGAACGACACGCCACGACGTGCGACGTTGGCAGCAAGGTGTTTCATGACCCAGTCCCACCTGCATCCATACCCGTCTGGATTCTCCTTGAGGGCGAGGAAGGAAATTTGATCCTCCGAAAACAAATCATCCAAGATTGATGAATTCATGATCCGACCAGGGTGCGTCATGGGAAGACCCACTTCAGCTTCGATTTCAATCACGATGATGTTGTGTTCAACGCCAAGTTCCCAAGCGAGGACCAACGCTTCAACGGTTCCACCAATGAGGACGATGTTCATGAGGATCACTCGTTCGGTTGAATGTCCAAAGCGAACACCGGACATGAGGGGATGCAAAGACGACAGTGAGTGCAATTTGGCTCATCGACGTAAATCATACGATCGGTGAGGGTAAGAACCTGCACTGGACACAATGCCACGCAAGCACCGCATCCAAAACAACGATCTTCGTCGACGACGAATTCATGCGATGGAATTCGTCCCATGTCCAGTGCAATGATTTGTGATTCATGGTCTCTTCGTCGTCGAGGAGAAACAATGGTTGGCTTTTTCCATTGATTCCATGATACCGTCAGTAGACCCTCTGTTTCCACTGGAGACAACTTTCGGTTAGCGTCAATGAAAATGAAAAACGAAGGAAAGAAATGAAAACGAAAAAACCCGTTGAATATGGTCGCGAGAGGTACTTCAACATTGGGAAAACAATCCATGCATTTTCAGATCCTCACCTACCTCTTCTTGGTTCCAATGGAAAGAAGGGGGTGAGACCCACACGTTCATGGAAGACCACCTCTTCGATTGAGCATGGTCCTGTACTCACCTGGGCGAACATCTTCGTATCCAGAAGAACCGCCAGCGACCGGTCTGAGATTCCACTATCTTGGTGGCGGGGATGAAGTTGGAAACGTCGGCATCATCCTCGAGGATTCCGAAGGCACCCGGCTTCTGTTGGATTACGGGATCGCTCCGACGTCTCCTCCACGCTACCCAAGTGAAGCACCTTTGGTTCATGATGCTGTGATCACCCACTCGCACATCGACCATCTCGGGATGGCGCCATGGTTGTGCGCTCATCACCGCACCCGACTGCACGGAACGGTTGTCACCGCAGAACTTTCCGACATGATGTGGAGGGATTGCTACAAAGTGAGCTCCATTGAACGGTACCCGCTGGCCTGGGACAAACGAGACATTGACACGGCGTTGGACTCGTGGTACGTTCATGACTTCGGTGTCCCCTGGAATCACCATCGCTGGGAACTCACCCTTCATCCTGCGGGCCACATCCCCGGAGCCGCCATGCTCCACATCAAAACACCTGAAACCACCGTGCTCTTAACCGGGACTTCGACACCCGAGACTCATCATTGGTTCGAGGTGCACAACCCGTTAAGGCAGATATTTTGTTTGTTGAAGGAACGTACGGAGGGCGAGATCATCCGCCGAAAGAAGAAGAAATTGACCGCTTCACCTCTGCCGTGGAAGAGGTGGTCAAACGCGGCGGAACGGTGCTGATTCCCGCCTTTGCTAACGGACGAACGCAAGACGTCGTCATGATGTTGCACAAACACCTCCCCCACCTCAACGTTCATGTGGACGGCATGGGCAAGCGC
Organism: Candidatus Poseidoniales archaeon; assembly: GCA_019651595.1. Classification (GTDB taxonomy): domain Archaea; phylum Thermoplasmatota; class Poseidoniia; order Poseidoniales; family Poseidoniaceae; genus Poseidonia. The sequence continues at coordinate 162,046 of BOYQ01000001.1, forward strand.
GTGGCCAAGACGCACCTCAATCACCCCCATCTTCTCCGTGATGGAGGGGCGCTCGAACGGGCGTGGCGATGGGCAAAACAAGTTTCAAGCAAATCCGACAAGAAAAAGGCCCTCGGAGCCGACGTCATCGTCACGACATCGGGAATGCTTGAGGGGGGCCCGGCTCTGTGGTACCTGAATCGTCTGCGACACGATCAGAAGAATGCGATTTTCTTCACGGGCTACCAGGCGAGGGACACGGGCGGCCGAACTCCCCTTGGAAACCGGAACCATCAGCATTTACGGCCAAGAGGCGCACGTTTCTCTTGACATGGAACAATTTTCGTTCTCGACGCACGCAGGGCACCAGGAGATTTTGGAATTCGCTCAAGCCTGTGAAGCAAAACACGTCGTCGTGTACCACACCGACCCGAATCACGCGCGCCCACCGCTGGTCGACGATCTCGCCTCACAGGGGCACGTTGTTCACGAACCGAAAAACGGCGAATCCTACGTCATCGAATGATGAACCGCCCCAAATTTCTTCTGAGTCGATAATGCGTATTCAGGATTCCATTGGCCGGGCAACATCTTGAATATCTCTGCGAATTAGGCCATTCGTGTCAGATGTTGGCTCACCATTCGAATATTACTTTCGAGTGTTCAGTAACTTCGAATTCTCCGCTTCTGGAATTTTTGCACTCAATCACACCGTCGCCTTCATGGGGGCCATCACCGGACTGTTTGTAGCAGGTCTTTCCCTCCTTATTTTCAGATCGGGCAGTAAGGATCTCAAGAACCAAGCCATCGGTATGATTTTGCTGATTGAGGGCTTCATGGCTTTCACGCTCGCTTTTTACTGGATTTATCCTTTTTCTTTAGAGGGACTTCAATCCGTTGTATGGTTGCGCGCGGTGTCAGGCATTACCGGCCTTACAAGAATGATGATGATGGTCGCGCTTGTCTCGTTTTTCATCGAAACAGAGTGGGCGAAACGGATTCGACATGTGTTTGAATGGAGGCGAATATGGATTCTCCCGGTCATCTCTATTCTCTTTCTTTTGTACCCTCTTTTCACCCTGGGAATCGACGGTTCAATTGGTGATATGGCCCATATCTACTGTGCAGATGCGTCCGTCCAAGGCGTTGGAAACACTGTGTTTGGCACCGATCTTGGTTACACGCCTGTTTGCCCGGAAACATTCGCTGCAACGTATCCAGCTATCTACGTGAGTACCAGCACCGGTCAACTCACATTACCGATTGTTCTGCTCACGAGTTTACCATTGGCCTTTGTTGCGATTTTTATGGTGCGCCTGGCTCGAAATCCTGACCGGATGGAAGAGAATGGATACAACCATGATGAAATCAAAGCATTGCGCACGGGTTTTATCGTAAAAGTAGGGATCATGTTCGGAGGGGTATTCCTCATGATTTCACTTGCCGCTGCTTTTGGCCTCACATCTCCTGACATGACGTTGTTCAACCCGGAAACCACCGATGATCCAGGTGTGGCGGCTCTTGCCATTGGTGGGGCGTTGGTCATTCTCATCAACATCTTCTCAACTTTTTTCCAGGGCGTTATTTTCACCTATGCCATCCTGAAACATGAGGTGATGGGCATCGACGAGCGTTTGCGCAAGGGGTTTACTGCGACCACCTTTGCGGGGTTTGGCGCGCTCTCTCTGCTCACCGCTTCCGAAGCGATGGAAACGGTGATTCCTGGCGGTGGGTTGATCGGCGGATTCATCGTCGGTGTTCCGCTGATTGCGCTGCGACGACCAATTTTCCGCGTGTTCTCAAACTTGTCCGCTGCGCTGATGCCAGAGGCTCACACGATGCAGGAACTGCAGTACCTCGAGGTGTTTGCAGCCGCCAACGCTGACGGCTACATCACCGATAAGGAGCGAACCATGCTCGATTTGCAAGCCAAGGCCTTCGGCATCAATCCCGGACGTCAGCGACACCTCGAAGGACTTAGTGAAGAGGCCGCTGAATGAGCGCCCGCCCCGCCTTCCACTTTGGGTTGTTAATTCAATTTCAGTGCCCATCGGCCGGGCAATCGCTTGAATACTTCTGCAGTGTAGGCAAAATGTGGCGGATGTTGGTTCACCTCTGGACTATTTCGCTCGGGTGTTTGGGAATTTCGAGTTCTCAATTTCTGGCGTTTTCGCTCTCAACCATGCCGTCGCCATCATTGGTATGGTCACCGGGATCTTTCTGATTGGCCTTGCTCTTTTCATTTTCAGGTCCGGTAGCAAAGACCTCAAGAATCAAGCCATCGGGATGATTTTACTCATTGAAGGATTCATGGCCGCAACACTCGCTTTTTACTGGATTTACCCCTTTTCACTTGACACGCTTCAAACCGTTGTGTGGCTGCGGGCGGTGTCGGGCATTACCGGCCTCACGAGAATGATGATGATGGTTGCGCTTGTCTCGTTCTTCATTGAATCAGAGCGAGCAAAACGGGTTCGACGTGTGTTTCAGTGGAAACGGATCTGGATTCTTCCGACCGTGTCGTTTCTTGCGCTGTTGATCCCTTTCATCTCTCCGGGTGGTTTACCTGGTACATTGGGTGACATGGTCCACATTTACTGTGCAGAACCTATGGCTCAGGGCGTTGGAAACACCGTTTTCGGTACCGACCTTGGCTACGATCCCGTCTGTCCCGAATCCTTTGCTTCGGTTTACCCCATCGTCTACATCAGTGGCAGCTCCGGGCGCCCTCCTACCCATGGTCTTGATCACCACGCTTCCGCTGGTGTTTGTCGCGGCGTTCATGGTGCGATTGAGTCGAGACGCTGCCCGCGTGGAGGACAGCGGATACAACCTTCAAGAAATCAAAGCCTTACGAACCGGTTTTGTGGTCAAAGTCACGTTCATGCTCGGAGGTTTCACGACCTTGATTGGGCTTTCAATAGCGTTCGGCCTCTCCTCCCCGGAAATGACATTGTTCAACCCGGAGACCACCAACGACCGAGGGGTGAAAATCGCCGCCATCGGTGGTCCGCTGATGCTCTTGTGCCACATTCTCTCTGCTCTTTTCGAGGGGACGATTTTCACCTATGCCATCCTCAAACATGAGGTGATGGGCATTGACGAACGTCTGCGGAAGGGGTTTACTGCAGCTGCTTTCACAGGGTTTGGTGCCCTCTCTCTCCTCATCGCCTCCGAGGCGGTGGAAACGGCGATTCCTGGTGGTGGACTGGTCGGCGGATTGATCGTTGGCGTTCCACTCATCGCGTTGCGACGACCTATTTTCCGCGTGTTCTCGAACTTGTCCACTGCGCTGATGCCAGAGGCTCACACGACGCAGGAATTGCAATACCTCGAAGTGTTTGCAGCCGCCAATGCCGACGGCATCATCACCAGTAAAGAGCGAACCATGCTTGATTTGCAAGCCAAGGCCTTTGGCATCAACCCCGATCGGCAGCGGCACCTCGAAGGGTTTGGTGAAGAGGCCGTTGAATAAGTGAATTTCCAGACTTCATCATCCACCGCACCTCTTTGATTTCAGAAACGTGCCAAACCAAGCGAAGCGATTGAATACATCCACGCCCAGCGAAGCCTTGAGTCCCATGGCTGCAAAACCCCCCGGCAAGAAAAAAGGCAAGCGCAAGCGCAAGATGCGTCTTTCCCTTAAGCAGTCAAAATTGAACACCACCTCCGACAAATACTCCGATTCGCTCGGTTGGTCAACCGATGTCGGACGTACCCTCGGGGACGCGCCCAAACCCAAGGGTCCAGAGACGATCAAAATCCAGTGTGAAATGTGCGGGTCCATGCTGAAAATTCCAAAGCCAAAACGCTCCCGCTACACCGTTTCTTGCACGTATCCGGAATGCGGGCACACCATGCAGTTCGATTGAAATGCGCTTGGCCTTTGTCGCCCTATTACTGGTGTTGGCACCCTCAGCGGGCTGCCTTGATGCTTCTGTTTCAGAGGATTCGTTCCGTCTAGGCACCACCACGTCCATGCGGGATTCGGGTCTACTCGACGTCTTGGTTGCTGATTTTGAACGGTCTCATGACGTTGACGTTGAGTACGTGGCTGTGGGTACCGGCGCCGCCTTGGAATTGGGACGCAACGGTGATGTGGACGCGCTCATTGTCCATGCCCCCGAGCAGGAAGCGACGTTTGTCAACAACGGCTACGCCCTTGAGCGTGTTCCCGTGGCTCGAAACGCCTTCGTGTTGCTGGGGCCCACGACGTTGGAGGGTTCCATTTTCGATGCGTTTGAATCCATTGCGGACGACGAGGTGTGTTTTGTTTCAAGGGGAGACAATTCGGGGACCCACGTGAAGGAACAAACCATCTGGCGACATCTTAACGAAACCCGAAACCTCCCACTGGTCGAGGATTCCAACGGCGTTCATCCACCCGGCGACTGGTATTTCTCGATCGGCCAGGGCATGGGTGCAGCGATCAACATGGCCGATGAGAAAGGTTGCGTAACCTTCTCGGATCGCGGAACGGCCCTTCAATTCAAGACCACCATCGACCTCCTAACATCCGAATTCAACGACACCATCGTTGACAACCCGTACAGCTACCTCATCATTCAATCAAGAAACACAACGGCGGCCCACACCTTCCAATCCTTTCTCCTCGGTGATGGAAAGGCGCTGATTGCGAATTACACGATCAACGGGGAACATGCGTTTTTTGTTGATTAAGGCTGCAACCATTGACCCTTGAGCAGCGATGCTGCGAACGGATCGTCGTCGTTCAGAACCTTCCCGTCATGCAGCACCACAATCTTGTCCGCCATGCGCTGGGCTTGCGGGATGTTGTGGGTGACCATCACGATGCACGTTCCTCCGTCCCGCAAACGCATTAGTTCTTTTTCGATGGTCTGCACGTGCAGCCAACCCAAATTGGACGTGCATTCATCAAGCAGCAGCAGGGATGGTGAGAACGAAAGTTGTCGGGCGAGCACCAAACGCTGTCGTTCCCCGCCGGACAAATCAATCACGTTTTGCTGAACTTTGTCATCGAGCTGGAGCAGTTGAGCGTACGCTTGACCGCTCGGGGGGAGGCTCGGAAACAATCGGTGGGGGAGCATCATCTCTGAGGCCACCGAGGCCGTCAACAACACGGGTTCTTGCTGGACATAAATGCAGGATTTCGGTCCGCATTTCACATCATCACCCTCCAACCCCGCGAGGGCTCGCAACAACGTGGTTTTGCCTGCACCTGACTCACCGACCACGGCGATGATGGTGCCGGGTTTGAGGCCAAGCACCACTTCGTGAAGCACCGTCCGCCCAGATTTCTGTACCGTGATGGTTTTGTTTTCCTCCCTTTCAAACGCAGTTGGCTGAGGCAACGCCTCCCCAAGAATTGGCTCCGTAGACCGCTTCCTCCTTGTTTGCACCATGGCCGCCAATCCCACCAACGCCAGCGACAAGGCCAGAAGCAAGAGGCCGAGCACCCCGGCTTGTTCCATGTTGCCTTTGGAGGTCTCGAGCACGATGCTCGTCGTCATGACGCGTGTTTTACCAGCGATGTTTCCACCCACCATGATCACGGCACCCACTTCAGCGATGGCTCGTCCGAAGGCGATGACGACGGCGTGGTAGACGCCGTTACTCGCCAACCGAATCTCAAGGAACAGGCGTTGACGCTCGTTGATGCCCAACGTCGCCAACGTGTCGCTGCTGGTTTTTCCGACCCCCTCGAACGCTGTCCACGACCCGCCCCAGACCAACGGTAAAATCAGACAGGTCTGGGCAAAAATCATCGCTTCAACGGTGAAGAGCAAGTCCAACGAACCGAGGGCGCCAGATTTTGAGAACAACGAGTAGACGAACACCCCGACGACCACGGGTGGAAGCCCGTAAAGGGCGGTGATCAGAGTCTTCAATCGTCGAAATGCACGGTGATGCTGCCTGGCGCACCACGCCCCGAGAGGGACGCCGATGAGCGTTGCAAACAGCGTGGCCGTTCCGCTGGTGAGGAACGTGGTCTGAATGGCTTGGGAAAGCGCCAAACCGTCAACCATGAACCGGGATTGAACCCCCCTCCATCATTCTACCGTTGACCCACAATCTCAAGCACGACCCTTCCTTGGAGCATCCATGGATGACCTTCCCTACTTCATTTCGGTCGAGGAAGCACGCACCATCTGCTTCCAAACCCCTCCGACGCTGGACACGGAACGCATCCCCATCGACGAATGCGTTAACCGGGTTCTGGCGGAAGACCTTGCCAGCACGGTCAACGACCCACCGTTCGACAATTCGGCCATGGACGGCTTTGCCTGCCGATTTGACAGCGAGGCGACGTACCCGCTCACGCTGAGCGTCGTCGGCCTTCAAGCAGCGACGGGAGCCAACGAAGCGGTAGAGGTGGGGCCCGGCCAGGCCGTCCGCATCATGACGGGTGCGCCGATGCCGACAGGTGCCGACGCCATTCTTCCCATCGAACGTTGTTCGGTGGAAGGCGATCGGGTCGTGTTCCTCGAAGCACCAAAGCCCCATTTCGTCCGGCGGAAGGGCGAGAACCTCAAGGAGGGCACCGTTGCTCTGGTCAAGGGCCAACGACTGACCCCTTCACGGGTCGGGTTGTGTGCAACGATGGGCCACCCCACGGTCTTGGTGTACAAACGACTGCGCGTGGCCGTTGTTTCAACGGGCGACGAACTCAAGTCCCCGGGCGAACCGCTGAATCACGGCGAGATCTACGAATCCAACTCCTTTGGTTTGGCCGGGCTGGTTGAGTGGGCCGGGCACGCACCCGTTCGTTTCATGTCGGTGGCGGATTCGATGGACGCGTTGCGAGCGGCGTTGTCCCAAGCGGCTGAAACCTGCGATCTTATCCTGACGTCCGGCGGTGTTTCAATGGGTGAATTCGACTACGTTCGACGTCTCATGGAAGAGGAAGGTGACCTTCATTTTTGGAGAATGAAAATACGCCCCGGTTCTCCGCCGTTGTTCGGGCTTTGGGAGGGCACGCCACTCTTTGGACTCCCGGGAAACCCCGTGTCCAGCCACGTGGTGTTTCGAATGCTGGTCGCACCGTATTTACGGCACGCCCTGGGAACCGACGGACCCAAGGAATGGACGGTACGAGCCAAACTTTGCGATCCCGTCAAATCGACCAATGACTGTGTCACACTCCGGCGGGTAACCCTCACCTCAACCGAAGAGGGTATGATGGCCCACCAGCCGCGCCACCAAGGCTCGGGCAACCTCGAGAGCCTGGCCAGTGCAAGCGGGTTGACCTTGCTGCAACCCGGCCAGTCCGGAGACGTTGGGGAATGGATTGACGTTCTCGTGTTGTAGGTGATGGTGATGAGGCACACGGTTGAACACGACGCGGAATTACTCGCTGTGCTTCGACTGATGTACCCTGCTTCAAGCTCGACCAAACTTCGAAAGATGCTCACGCAGGGGCGAGTGCTCGTGAACGACGACGTGGTCCATCGTGCGAAGCATAGCGTGGCGTCGGGCGATACGGTTGACGTCATCGTTCGGCAGCGCGCCGAGGAGCGCACCCCCCCACCCGCTCCCCGTTCAACGGTTCAACTCGAGGTGCTGTTTGAGGACGAGACGCTGTTGGTCGTGAACAAACCGCATCAACTGCTTTCGGTCGCAACGGACCGTCTGGAGGTGGACACCCTGCACAGTCGTTGCGTGGAGTACCTCAAAGAAAGCGACGCTCAGGCATGGTGTTTCATCGTGCATCGCCTTGACCGGGACACGTCGGGTATCATGGTGTTTGCCAAGCACCAACAAGCAAAACGGGATCTTCAACAGCAATTCCACGACCGAGAAGTGCATCGAACCTACCGTGCCCTGGTTGAGGGCACACCCACCCCAGCCGCAGGCACAGTGAACAGTTGGCTGATGGAGGACAAGCACCTGAACGTCAAAGCCGTGAACAAATCACATCCCCAGGAAAGAAGGCGATCACCCACTATCACACGTTGAACTCGTCATCGGAAACCTCCCTGGTTGAGCTTTCCATCGAAACCGGCCGACGCCATCAAATTCGGATGGCCATGCAACACCTCGGCACACCGGTGGTGGGCGATGAGCGACACGGGGCAGCTTCCGATCCGCACGGGCGCGTGATGCTTCACGCCCATGCACTCGAGTTTCTTCATCCTGAGTCGGACGACCCGGTTCGGTTTGAATCACCTTTACCAAAGGCGTTTCACTCGTCTTGAAACTGCTCGCCGGTTTAATCGATGTTGAAGGCCATGGCTTCACAGTCAGCGCATCTGTCAATGCTTTCGGTGCCGATGTTCTCGACACGACCGCACCGCAAACAGCATCGTTGGGCCACGAAAACTGGGTTCATCTTTGGAGATTCCACGGGGCCGAAGGTCTTCCAATGGGTTATGAAGGCTTGTTCTTCGGTGCAGGGGCGCAGTACCACGATTATGATACTTTCAACACACCGTTCGTTTCATTCCATGACTGCTCTGTTCACGCCATAAGCAAAAGCACGACTTGAAGAACTGTTGACCGGTGGTAAAGATTGGAGCGTTTACCTTGTCGACAGGTCAGGACGGTTGGATTGAGGTCAAAGGGGCGCGAACCCACAACCTCAAGGACATCTCTGTCAACCTCCCGAAAGGGCAATTCGTCGTTATTTCGGGCGTCTCAGGGTCCGGGAAATCGAGCTTGGCGTTTGATACACTTTACGCCGAAGGGCAGCGGCGCTACGTCGAAAGCCTGTCCTCCTACGCAAGGCAGTTCATTGGACAGATGAAGAAAGCCGACTGCGATTCAATCGAGGGTCTTTCTCCGGCCATTTCCATCGACCAAAAGCAAGGCAGTCACAATCCACGTTCAACCGTGGCTACGGTCACTGAAATCCAAGACTACCTCCGTCTCCTTTGGGCCCGAATTGGGAAACCCCACTGCCCGAGTTGTGGAAAAGAGGTTGCCCGTCGAACCGTTCAGGAGATCGTCGATGACATTTTCTGGCGTATGGAGGGGCACGGCGTGGCGGTTTGGTCGCCGGTCGTTCGTGCTCGAAAGGGAACGCACGTGGAGTTGTTCCGGCAACTTGTCGAGCAGGGTTACCTCAACGGGCGCGTGAACGGCCACGAAACCTCGTTTGAGGAACCGCCCACCCTCGACAAAAATTTCCGGCACGACATCGATGTTCGCATTGACCGTCTTCGGTGCACGAGGGACCGTAAACAACGCCTCACCGAAGCGGTCGAATCAGCCCTTCGCCTCGGTGGTGGAACGTTGGCCGTTGAAAGCCTTGAAGCACCGAAGGCCGATGCCAAACTTTCCAAGAATTCCAACGCCCACGCCACCGAGCAAGGCCAGACCATCGCCTGGTCCGAGGACTTCGCGTGCCCCGAGCACGGGGCCTTCATGCCCGAACTCTCCCCTCGAGTGTTTTCGTTCAACTCACCTCTTGGGGCGTGCGGCACTTGTCAGGGGCTTGGCGTTCAGCGCCAATTCAACGTCGAACTCATCGTTGACGGCTCGATGAGCGTCTCCAACGGATGCGTCATTCCTTGGCGTCAATCGATGTCACCCTCTTGGTATCGCAAACTCCTCGAGTGCACCTGCGACCACTACGGCATTTCAACCACCCTTCCCTTTGAGATGTTGGACGAGGATGAGAAAGACATCCTCCTGTACGGGTCGGGCTCCACCGTGATCCATTACGAATTCACTTCAGAAAACGGTTCGCAATACAAGTACAGCAAACCGTGGGAAGGCATCGTGCCTCGGTTGGAGAAAACCTATGCCGAAACCACCAGTGAACGAACACGAAACCGGTTGATTGCCTGCATGACGGACCTTGACTGCTCTGCGTGCGGGGGTGAAAAGTTGAACCAAGCGGCACGCTACGTCACCGTGGGCGGTGTTCGCCTACCGGAAGTGAGTCAGTGTTCGGTTCACGACGCCTTGGGTTTGGTCCGGGCTTGGAACCCTGAAGGTGACGGCCCACCGGAGGCGTTTCAGGACCTGCTGGAGCCGCTTGACGATCGAAGCATGTTCATCGGCTCCGAGATCATCAAAGAAATCGAAGGGCGGCTCGGCTTCCTTGACAGCGTGGGCCTCGACTACCTCACCCTCGACCGTAAAGCGAACACCCTGTCAGGCGGAGAGAGCCAACGCATTCGCTTGGCCACGCAAATCGGCAGCCGTCTGACAGGCGTCATGTACGTGCTGGACGAACCGTCCATTGGCTTGCACCAACGAGACAACGACCGCCTCCTCAAGACCCTTCGAGAACTCAGCGACCTTGGAAACACCCTCTTGGTGGTCGAGCACGACGAAGACACCCTTCGTCAAGCAGATTGGTTGTGCGACCTCGGTCCAGGTGCTGGGCTGGAGGGGGGCGTGGTCGTCGCCAACGGGACGCCCGATGAAGTGATGGCGAGTCAAGACTCCATCACCGGTGCCTACCTGAGCGGCCGGAAATCCATACCCTGGCCCGACCAGCGAACCAAACCCGGCAAACACCACCTCAAGGTGAAGGGTGCACGGCACAACAACTTGCAGAACATCGATGTCGCCTTTCCCATCGGCTGCATGACGGCGGTGACCGGTGTCTCGGGGTCTGGAAAATCCTCGCTGGTGTCTGGCATCCTTGCACCTGCACTGCAGCGCGAGGTTCACCGTGCTGAAACCCTTCCCGGACGTCACGCTTCCTTGTCGGGGGTCGAACACGTCGACAAGGTCATCATCATTGACCAATCCCCCATTGGACGAACGCCGCGTTCCAATCCCGCAACCTACACCAAAGTCTTCGATGAGATTCGGGCGCTCTTTGCGAACACCAAACTCTCCAAGGAACGAGGTTACAAACCAGGGCACTTTAGTTTCAATGTCAAAGGTGGTCGATGCGAAGCGTGCAGCGGCGGCGGCTCGATCAAACTGGAGATGAATTTCCTCCCCGACGTGTGGATCACCTGCGACATATGCAACGGCAAGCGGTACACGCGCGAATGCCTCGAGGTGGAGTGGCGTGGTCGCACCATCCACGACGTGTTGGAAATGCCCGTGGCCGAAGCCGTTGAGTTCTTCAAGAACCATCGGAAAATTCACCGTACCCTTGCTACGCTTGACGCGGTCGGTCTGGGCTACATTCGACTTGGACAACCTGCTACGACCCTTTCAGGCGGCGAGGCCCAACGCGTGAAACTGGCCAGCGAACTGCGCCGCATGCCCAACAAGCACACGGTCTACATCCTTGACGAGCCGACCACGGGTCTTTCGTTTAGCGACGTCGAGAAACTCATCAACGTGCTCCACCAGCTTCGCGACAAAGGGCACACGATGATCGTCATCGAACATCACCTCGACGTGGTCAAATCCTGCGATTGGGTGATCGACCTCGGTCCGGAAGGCGGTGAGCGCGGCGGGCAAATCATCGCCACGGGCACGCCTGAAACCGTCGCGACCGTGAGTGAGAGCCCAACTGGGCAATTCTTGGCCAAGATGCTGAACCGATGAAGGCGCAGACTACAAAGAGCGCATGGAACAACCTCCACCTGCCCAACGGGCACGGTGCAGAACATGCCAGTCACTCGTGTTGAGGTCACGCCCCGTCAGGGGGAAGGTATGCGAGACGTTCGAGGCGACGTCGTGCGCCGACAACTCAAGGCCGACCACAACGTGGACGTTGCCCATGTCAGGTCGATTTGCGGCTACCTCATCCAAGGCGAAACCTCGGCCGACGCCATCGCAGATCGCGTCGACGACTTGTTCGCCGATCCCATCATCGAACAGGGCGCCACGAACACCATTCTCCTCTCCACCGGTATGTTTGCCGATGCACCTGACGCCGTCATCACGGTCGGCTTCAAGCCCGGCGTGACCGACAACCCAGGGAAAGCCGCCACCGACGGTTTCCTGACGTTGTTTCCATCGGACGTCGAAGCCAAAATCGCCACCTACCTGACCTATGTTTTCTACGGCCTTCCTGACGACTGCGATGAATCGTGGCTTGCCGGGGCACTCCATAACAACCTCATCGAACGGGCCCTGGTGGCCACCCGAAGCGATTGTCAGGCCAAGGCTTGGCCTGAATTGAGTTTCCCGACCCCACCCGAACAGGTGTTCATTGAACCTCAATCCATCAACCTCGAGGTCGATGACGCCACGCTGGAAACCATTTCCACCGAAGGGCTTCTCGCCCTCAACCTGAACGAAATGCACGCCATTCAGGCGCACTACCGAGACGATGCCATTCGGTCTCAACGTGAAGCCATGGGCATTGTTCCGAATGCGCCAACCGACGTTGAACTCGAGTGTTTAGCCCAGACTTGGAGCGAGCACTGCAAGCACAAGATCTTCGCATCAAAAATTCACCACGTCGACCATGAGACGGGCGAAGACACGGTGGTCGATTCCTTGTTCAAAACGCACATCATGAAACCCACTCACGACATGCAAAACGACGTTGACTGGTTGCTCTCGGTGTTTCACGACAATTCCGGCGTTATTGCATGGGATGACACGTGGAGCGTTTGCATGAAGGCCGAGACGCACAATTCTCCCTCGGCGCTGGACCCTTACGGCGGCGCCATGACCGGCATCGTGGGCGTGAATCGAGACATTCTCGGAACCGGTTTGGGCGCACGCCCCATCGCAAACACCGACGTGTTTTGCTTCGGTCCACCCGATTGGGAAGGGAACCTACCGGAGAACCTGTTTCATCCCTCTCGTGTGTTGCGTGGGGTTCACGCTGGGGTTCGCGTGGGCGGGAATGAATCAGGCATTCCCACCGTGAACGGCGCCATCGTGTTTGACGACCGGTACATCGGAAAACCGCTCGTGTATTGCGGCACGGTTGGCATCATGCCCCGCACCCTCAACGACGGCCGCCCATCCCACGTCAAGACCCCCGTGGCGGGCGACATCGTCTACATGGTGGGCGGTCGCGTGGGTTATGATGGGATTCACGGTGCGACGTTTTCGTCTCTTGAACTGACTGAAGAATCCCCTTCCAGCGCCGTCCAAATCGGTGACCCCATCACGCAGAAGAAAATGCTTGACATGGTGTTGGAGGCCAGAGACGCCGGCCTCATCACCTGCATTACGGATAACGGCGCTGGCGGGCTATCGTCGTCCATCGGCGAGATGGCGGAATACACGAACGGCTGTGAAATCGACCTCGCCAAGGTTCCCCTGAAGCAAGCCGGGTTGTCGCCGTGGGAAATCCTCGTTTCTGAAAGCCAGGAACGCATGACCATTGCCGTACGGCCCGACGATCAGGCGGCGTTCGAAGCGATGGCTGACCTTCACGAAGTCGAAGCCACCGCCGTGGCCACCTTCACGTCAACGGGCATGTTTCATGTTCGCTATCACGACGCCACCGTGGCGTATTTGCCCATTGAATTCCTCCACGACGGCGTTCCACAACTCGAACTCGAATCGGAATGGCGTCCACCCCAATTGACGCCGTTTGTTCCTCCTTCCACCGCCGACCACACCGCTCTCCTGGAAGGGATGCTGAAGCGACCAAACATCGCCAGCAAGGAAACTTGGGTTCGCCAGTACGACCACGAAGTCATTGCCCAAACGGCCATCAAACCCTTTGTCGGCGTCAAACGCGACGGTCCAGGGGATGCCGGCGTCATCGCCCCCATTCACGGGAACCCTCACGGTCTCGTGATTTCGTGCGGTATTGCGCCTCGGTACTCCGACATCGACGCAGGCGCCATGGCCGCCGCCTCCATCGATGAAGCGGTTCGCAATGCGGTGTGCGTGGGGTTGGACGTGGACAAGATGGCCGGCCTTGACAACTTCTGCTGGCCGGACCCTATCGAGTCGGAAAAGACACCTGACGGACGCTTCAAACTCGCTCAGCTCGTTCGAGCGAATCGAGAATTGGAACGCGTTTGTCGAGCCTATCGATTGCCGTGCGTCAGTGGAAAGGATTCCATGAAGAACGATTACGGCACGGGCCCGGACAAAATCTCCATCCCACCCACGCTGTTGTTCTCCCTCTTCGGCGACCACCCCGATGTTCGAAAAACCGCCACGAGCGACTTCAAATCCGTTGGCGACCGGATCTACCTGGTCGGGACCTCCCATCAAGAACTCGGCGCGTCCGAACTTGCCTACATGATGTCGGAGAGCGGAGACGCACACGGCATCGGTGGACAAGTTCCGCAACTGCCTCACCCCGAGCAAAACCTCAGCACCTATCGAGCGCTCGCAGCGGCCGTCCGAAACGGAACCGTGCGGACGGCGCACGACTGCAGCGAAGGCGGCGTTGCCGTGGCCCTGGCTGAGATGTGCATTGGCGGTCGCTTGGGCGCCAGTGTTGACATCGATGGTACCGGCGAAGGAGACGTTTGGGGTCGCCTGTGGGGCGAATCCCTCGGTCGCTTCGTCGTGGCCGTTTCTCCGGAAAACGAAGCACAATTTTTGGCGTCCATGAAAGGCCACCCCACCACAGTCTTGGGGGCCGTTTCGGATTCCTCCTTCCTCGAGGTGAGCGACGGTGATGACGTGCTCATCCACATGGACGTTGAAACCATGGCCGCGGCCTGGAAGGGCACGCTCGATCTGACAGGAGGGATTGCCTGATGATTCCACGCGTAGCCGTGCTGTTTGGTTTTGGCATCAATTGCGACCACGAAACCAAGGCCGTGTTCGAGTTGGTCGGCGCCGAAGCCGATCGCGTTCACGTCAATCGTTTCGTATCGGGCGACGCTGACTTGGCTGCGTACGACATTTTGGCGGTGCCAGGCGGCTTCTCGTTTGGCGATCACCTTGGGAGTGGACGCTTGCTCGGTAACCGCATGCGATTTGCCATGCGTGAGGCGTTGATGACGTTCGTGGATGCGGGCAAACCCATCGTCGGAATCTGCAATGGTTTTCAGGTGTTGGTGAAGACCGGGCTGCTCCCCGGTCCTGATGCCGGTGTTTCACCCGATTTTGTCCAACGTGGCAGCCTCACGCTCAACGACAGCGGGCGATACGAAGACCGTTGGGTCACCCTTGAGTTTGACCCGGACAGCCCTTGCATCTGGACCAAGGGAATGACGCGTATGGAATGCCCGGTTCGCCACGGCGAAGGAAAGTACGTGATGCCATCACCCGCCGATCTCGACCGACTGGCAGAGCACCACCAGTTGACGGTGCGTTACGTTGACCCGTCGACACCGGCCGGAGCAGGAATCACGGATGAACCGCTTCCATACCCCGTCAGTCCAAACGGTAGCATGCGAAACATTGCTGGCATTTGCGATTCAACGGGTCTTGTGTTCGGTTTGATGCCTCACCCGGAAGCGATCTATGCCCGTTGGCTTCATCCAACGCACACTCGCCATAACGAAGGTGATGCCTCCGGAGCGCTGGATGGCTGGGAAGGCGACGGACTTCAAATGTTCAGGAACGCCGTTGAATACGTCAAACAACGAGCATGAGTGGGGCGCATGACCGCATCACCACGGTCAACGCACATCGACGCCCTTCGTGGGCTTGCTGTTTTGCTGATGGTGCTTGTTCACGCTGCGGCAACGTGGGAACCGACCTTGTCGGGGAACCTGTTGGTGTTTGGACTGATCGTCTCGGCTGGTGGCGGCCTCGCTGCACCCTTGTTTGTGGCGCTTCTTGGTTGGGGCTTGGCCCAACGCGACTTGACGATGCAGCAACGATGGTGGCGTGCAGGTTGCTTGTTTGGATGCCAGGGCATCGTTAACGTAAGCTCGCCGCACTTGTTCGAGTTGTTCACGCCCGGGGTGTTGTCCCTGTTGGGCGTGTTGATCCTCACCGAACCGTGGTGGGGGCGAGGATTGCGGGCTTCAAACAAGCCCACGGTTGTGTTTTCTTGGGTGTTTGGACTGACGGTGCTGTTTTGCTTCGTGTTCACGTCTTGGCAGGGACCATCAAGCTGGACGTACCGTGTTGACACGGCAACCGTCTCGACGTGGTTCAAACACGTGGTGTTCACGGGTTTGTACCCGATCGTTCCATGGTTCGTGTTCGCTTCCTTTGGCGCGACCGTTGCCGTGCTTTCCACACCTCAACGCCACGCCTTCTTTCGAACGGTGTCGGTGATCGGGCTGGCCGTATCGCTGGCAATCCTTGTTCAGAGTCAGCGGACGAATCAGGTCTGGGCACTTCCCACGGGAAACGCCGCCCTGACGTTCTTCCCTGCTAACGCTCCCTTTCTCATCGCAGCCATGACAGGGGTTGCCATGCTGTGGTGGTGCTTGGAGCGTTTCAGGTTCGCTGATCGCTTGTCCAGCTTGGGTCGAGTATCACTCACGGTGTACGTGCTGCACTTCGTGCCGTTTGCGTTGTTCCATCAAGCCGAAACACTCCATGGCTGGTCGCCCGCTTCGACCGCAGGGGTCGTCCTGGGCTACACCGTGGGGTGGATCGTTCTGGGAACGTGGCTTGCTCAGCGTGCGCCACGCTTCACGATTGAATCGTGGATGAAGCGACGTGAACCGTCTTGACGTCGATGGGTGCATCCCACCGCTTTCAATCAACACCTACGTGAAGGGGCTCACGTGCGTGCAGGTCGCATGCAGTCCAACCAAGAGAAACGGGGTGGCCGAAGCCACCCCGCTTCAGGGGGGTTGGAGAACCGTTGTGGTTTCACTCGGCAGCTGCCATGGCTTCGGTAGCCTTCTTGGCACCCATCCATGCAACGACACCGAAGCCGATCTTGTTGATCATGTCAGCGATGTTGTAGAGGACAGCCATGACCTCAGCCGAAACGGCGGAGGAGACACCGGCTTCTGGGTTGAAGAGGTAGCCGATGGGGTAGATGACCCAGCCGACGCAGATGAACCAGCGCAGAGCGTTGGTGCTCCACATGAGTTCAGGGGCGATCTTGCTGTTGTCAACACCCTTGCCGGAGGACCAGGGGGTACCGGTGGCCACGATGATCATGGCCCAGCCGACACCACCGAGGATGAGGCCGAGCATGCCGTCGATGGCACCGGACTCACCGAGGTAGCCGAATCCAATCATGATGATGGCACCGGAGAAACAGATGCCGGTGAAGCCCAGACCGAGGAACTTGTCGTCGGTGATGGCTTCCTTGCCCACGAGGGACGGGAACTTGAGGGCCATCAACGGAACGGTGATGATCCAGTCCATGTATCGGTATTCGATGGAGACTTCGCCGTAGTCAGCGTAGACGCCACGCATGTAGTAGTAGTGGAAGGCGGCGATACCGACGATCAGGGCCGAGATGGTCATGGTCGTGCGGTATTGAGGTGCCACGGAGTTGCGCTCTGCCATGAAGAAGACAAAGGCAGCACCCATGGAGATGTAGCCAACGAAGAACAGGAAGAAGGTAACCAGTTCCAAGGTGGCGCCATCAGCGGTGACGAATTCAGGCAATCCGTCTTCGCCGATGGGCTTCGTGTCCACTGCGCTGACCGTTCCGGCCATTGCAAGGGCAAGTGTGGCAATCAAAAGCAGGCTCGTTGTTTTCGAGAATTTTTCAGTTTTCATGGTTCTCAAACTGGCCTACCCCCCGATTCAGTATATAAAGGGGTGTATTTTTGCTAAGTTTCGCGCGTGGATTTTAACGATTATTGGGCTTCGCCGGTCTGCACAGACCACAACCTGGCGTAGATTCCAGCTTGGGCCACAAGACCGTCGTGCGTACCGTCCTCAACCACCTTGCCTTGTTCGAGCACCACGATTCGATCGGCATGGCGGACGGTGGACAGCCGATGGGCGATCACGATCGTGGTTCGGTCTCTCGAAATGCGTTCAATGGAGCGCTGCAGGGCGGCTTCGGTTTCGTTGTCGACGGCTGAAGTGGCTTCGTCCAAAACGAGCAACGGCGCATCTTTCAGGACGGCTCTGGCGATGGCCACGCGCTGACGTTGACCCCCGGAGAGGCGATGGCCCCCCTCGCCCACCAGGGTGTCCCATCCGCTGGGAAGATCGGCGACAAAGGCAGCCGCTTCTGCTACTTCCGCCGCCCTTACGACTTCTTCATCCGTTGCGTCCGGTCGACCGTACCGTATGTTTTCGAGGATGGTGGTTGGAAACAGCGTGATGTGCTGGTCCACCAGGGCGATGGAGGAGCGGAGCGAGTGAAGTTTCCACGCTTCGATGGGGCGGTCGCACCACGTTACGTTACCGCGTTGCGGTTCAGCAAACCTCAACAGCAGACGAACGAGGGAGGTCTTTCCAGCGCCTGTGGAACCCACGACGCCGGTGGTTTTTCCGTGTTCAAACGTCAGGGAAAGGCCGTTGAACAAGGGTTCTCGGTCCGGGTAACCAAAGAACACGTCCTCCAGCGCAATGGAGGACGCTTTTCTGGTTTCGAGGGCGGGAGAATACTCACCCTGCTGCAGTTCGATGGGTGAAGCCAAGACATCCAGCACACGCGTGGACGACGCCATCGCCCGCTGGTAGAGGTCGAACGTTTCGCCCAGCCGAGTTAACGGCCACAACAGGCGTTGCGTCATGAACACCAACACCGAGTAGGCGCCGACGGCCATCGTGCCTTCAAGCGTAAACCAGCCGCCCAGCAGCAAGGTGGCCGTGAATCCGACCAAGATGGCCATCCGAATCAAGGGCGTGAACGCAGCGGAAAGCCGAATCGCTTCACGATTGGCTTCCCTGTAAGCATCACTCAGCACCTCAACACGGCGCAATTCGTTGGCTTCTGCGGTAAACGATTGAACGGTCGACATGCCCGACAGGTCGTTTTCCAAGAGGGCATTCATCTGGCCGGCGGCCTGACGAACCTTGGCGTAGCGCGGCTCAAGGCTGCGCTGGTAGCGGAACGAACCCCAGACGATGAGCGGAATGGGCAACACGGCGAAGAGAGCCACCTGCCACGAAATCAGGAGGAAGACCGCTCCAACCACGATGACGGTGGTGCTGACCTGTAACAGATCGTTGGCCCCTTTGTCCAGAAATCGCTCAAGCTGGTTGATGTCGTCGTTGAGAATGGCAAGAATGTCCCCCTTTTGTCGTTCATCGAACCATGTCATTCCCTGCTGTTGGACGTGGTCAAACGTGTCCAACCGCAATTCGTGTTGCACGGTTTGGGCGAGGTTACGCCAGAGAACACCGTAGAAGTATTCGAACAGCGACTCAAGTCCCCATATGAGGAACGTGAGGACGGACAGGGCAACCAGTTGATGCCAGGGGTCCACCAGCCCCACGGTGGCCAACGTTGACTCCTCGCGAAGCACCACGACGTCCACGGCCAGGCCGATGAGCAGCGGAGGGGCCAAGTCCCAGAATTTGTTGAAGATTGAACAGAAAGCCGCCAGGCGCACCGTACCCCGATGCGGGCGCATGTAATTCAACAGACGTCGAAACGGCCCCCCCTCGCCCATGGCTGTGGCGAGCAGGCGGGGCTTTAGGAAGCCTTTCGTTGGCGACGCCCGTGCGCAAGCCCTATGCCCTTTCCTCGTGACAGGCGGATGGGGACCATGAACGTCAGCGAATCCACCGTCTTGGAGAAGGTCTGCCGTATGTCGGCAGTCGCACGTCACATCACCCTCATCGACCCCGCCAAACAAACCGCTGAAGTGGCAGCTCAGCGCGCCATGGTGGCGGTGGAATGCGGCTCGTCGATGATCTTCGTGGGCGGCTCAACCGATACGCCGGATGACGTGGTCCACGCCACCTGCACGGCCATCCAAGAAGCCCTTGAGTTGAGGATGTTCGCTGCGAGCCAAGACCCCAACGGGGAAGAAAGCGCGTGGGACGTCCCGGTGGTCCTTTTCCCGGGAGGTGCGCACGCCCTCTCGCCGGCTGCGGACGCCATCACCTTCATGATGCTCATGAATTCGACCAAACGGGCGTTCCTGGTCGGTGAGCAAGTTCGCGGCGCACCTCACCTCGAGCGTTTTGGTGTTGAAGCCCTTCCCACAGGGTACGTCGTCTGTGCGCCAGGTGGTCGCGTGGGTGAAGTTGGTGGGGCTGAATTGATTCAACCCGACGATGTAGACCTGGTCCATGCTTACGCCTTGTGTGCGAGGATGTACGGGTTCTCGCTCCTCTACCTCGAAGCGGGAAGCGGTGCCGACACCCCCGTTCACCCGGACCTCATCACCACGGCGGCTTCGGTTGAAGGCCTCACCCTCCTGGTTGGTGGAGGCATGAGGACGGCAGACGATGTGGCTCGTGCGGTGGAAGCCGGCGCGCAGTGGATTGTCACGGGAACGGTGACGGAAGACGCTTCCTCGATGGATGAGTTGCGCGAGCGATTGACCTCGCTCATCGGGGCTTGCGGCTGAGCCTTACAGCGCCCTACCACTCGTTCAAACGACGATCGGCCCGTTCAGGCCTTGTCATCATCGTCAAAGACAACAGGGTCGCCCGTTCCGCCGGGTGAGGGAGGCCGGGGGCCGTCAACCTCCATTCCGGGCTCGAGTTCAGTTTCCTCGGTTTCGAGGGCCACCTCTTCACCGTCAGCCAGTTTTGCCATGTCTTCGGCCGTTGGGGCTTTGATGGTGCGCTCGACATCGGGCGCGTTGGCATAGAGTTCACG
Source organism: Candidatus Poseidoniales archaeon (assembly GCA_019651595.1). Taxonomy (GTDB): domain Archaea; phylum Thermoplasmatota; class Poseidoniia; order Poseidoniales; family Poseidoniaceae; genus Poseidonia. The sequence goes on from BOYQ01000001.1 coordinate 182,453, forward strand.
CTTCAACTCTCGACTCTCGTGGCTGCGAACCAGCGACAAGGAATCAGCAAAGACACGGCCCACCACTTCGCGAGTGCGCTCACTTCGTCGAGCAGAATTGAGTTCATGCTCCATTGAACTGCGCTGGTCCTCCAGTTCCCGGAGTTCCGCCGTCCGGTCCTGCAGGGCGGCCTCGAGGTCGGTCATGGTGAGGGTCATTTGCTGGATACGCTCGTCTCGCTCGAACACATCGTTGTGGAGTCGACGCTCTCGTCGTCGGAGGGACTCATATTCTCGGTTCCGTTCAAGAAGCCGGCGCTTCAATTCCTCGATCTGTTCCACGAGGTAGTCGTGTTCCGCCGAAACCGAACGCGGCCCCTGCATCACGCGCTCCAGTTGCTCTTCCAGTTCTCCGAGGCGGCGGTCCCGGGCGTCAAGTAACCCGCGAAGACGGTCAGCGATGTCCCGAAGACGCTGTCGCTCTTCTTCGAGGGCTTCAGCTGCCGCCTTCTCAACATCGAGTTGCCGTTGTCGTTCGTCAACCTGCTGTTTCAGCACCCGAACTTCTTCCGCCGTAACCGAGGTCAACCCTGCGTCGGCCGCCTTTTGGAGCGCTTCCACCATCTGGCCGATTCGACCCTCCATTTCGCCGATCACTTCGTCTTGTTCCGTGGTCAGCGTACGAAGTTGGTCAAGTTCGGTTTCCATCGATGACCGTTCCTGTTGGGAGAGCGAAGACTGCTGAGCGGCCAATTCCTCTCGGCTGTCGGACAACAAGCGTTCGAGGTGGATGATTTGGGCTTCGTTTTCCTTGAGGGTCTGCTCGGCTTCAGCGAGTTGTGCCACTTCAGGAGCGACGTTGTCTTGGCGTTCAGCCAAGTCAAGCTCGACCACGCGCAAGCGTTGTTTCACGGCGACCAATTCGTCGTTGCGCTTTCCGAGCTCATCCCAGGCCACGAGCACCTCTTCGACCAGTTGGTCGACGGGGTACCCTTTCAGCATCCCTTCGAGGGCCGCACGCTCGTCGTTGGAGGACGAACCAACGCGTCGGATTCCACCGGGGGACGAACTCTCTACGGCCATACGGCAACGCATCGCAGATTTACCACACTTGAACCTTCCCAAGGCTGGGCGGCTGGAAAGGGTGTATTTGCCACCCTTCAACGACGGCCGTCTCAGTTGATGGCCGTGTACATGTCGTCGGGCATTTCACTGGCGAGTTTGAGGGCGCCAGCAGCCACGGAATTGATGGGGTCTTCGACACACCAAACTCGGACATCGCCGATGTCGGAAATTTCGTTGGCCACGCGGTCGGCGATGCCTTCGATGAGCGAACCGCCACCGGACAGAATGATGTTGTTCCGGAGGATTTGCTGGTACTCGGGGTCAGCACCGGCGACGTTGCGCTTGATGGCGTTTCCGATCTTGGGGATGATGAGTTCACAAGCCTCGAGGATGAGGTCGCCGATGTCAACGACCTGGCGCTTTCCGTCCACGGAGAGTTCAACGGTGACTTCGTGGGCTTCACCGCCCACGTAAGAGGAGGCTTCCTTCCACTTTCGGACCATGTCCTTGGTGACTTGGGCGCCGGTGTACTTTTTCTTGATGAGGTCCATCAACTGCAAGTCAAGCCAGTCGCCCGCTTCCGTAATGGTGGTTTGGTCGTCATCGGTGGGGAAGGTACCGTACACCCGGGCGATGTCGGTCGTGCCTGCGCCGATGTCAACGACGATGGAACCTGCGATTTCATCAATGCCGTAGGCGGTGGCGAAGGGTTCGGTGACGACCATGATGGCGTTCACTTGGCCGCGCAGGGTGGCCACGAGGTTGGACTTGTCGGTGAAGGAGACGTGGCTTGGCGAGCAGATCACGCCGAGCACCTCGTCGTACTCCTCGGGGTCGACGTTTTCCAGCAGGTGCGAAACGAAAGCCTTGGCTGCAGCCAAGTTGGCTTCGTCGTCTTGGGTGACGCCGGCTGCCATGGGACGGTAGAGGTTGCACGCCAGTTTGTTCTTGAGGGCGTCTTCGCCGAACAACACGTCGCGACCGAGGAAATTTCGGGCCACCGGGTCCTTTGGTCGTCCGACGACCGTCTCGATGGTCTGGAGTTTTCCAGCGCTTGAAGCGATGGTCGATTGGTAGGTTCCTAGGTCAATTCCAACATACAGGCGGTCGCTCATTTTTCTTCACCTTCCCACGTGGGATGGTTAACCGAGCAAGGCACCGGACTTCAAGGTTCACCTTGTCGTTTGGTGGCCTTTCACCGTGGAAAAAGCGAAGAATCTGCTTTCCATGCCTCGTTTTCATCGTTGCATGTTTGAAAAACGCAGCGCCCCCATCACCGCGGTGGACTTACGGGGATTTTTCGTCGGGCTGCCAGACGAGAACGGCGGCAGGCGGTTGTTCGTCCACCTGTTCGGTTGGCCGTGGCTCGGGCCATGGCATTGTTTTACTGACGTCGACATGGTTGCGCTCGCGCCTCTTCGACACCCTAAACATCACGAACAGGATGGCGAACAAAAGGCCACAACACCCCATTGCGAACATGTCTTCTTCGGCTGAGAGGAACCTGTTGTCAGGGAAATCGTCCTCTTCATCCGGCGTACCGTCGCCGTCCGTATCGAGGTAGTACTCGTCATCGCGTGGGAAATCGTCTTCAAAATCCGCCCATCCGTCTCCATCACGATCGGGGCATCCTCGACCCGTTTCGGTCGTGGCGTACCCGGACGTGTCCGGACACTTGTCTTCTGGGAACCAAACCCCCATGCCCTGCTGCGGGTCCGGATAGCCGTCGCGGTCCGAATCGGGGCATCCTTCTCCACCCCATTGGCTTGCGGTCCCGGTAAGCGTGGGGCAGACGTCCGCATACAGGTCCGCAAATCCATCCCCGTCCTCATCCAAGCACCCCGGGAAACGACCGACTGAAGTTCCGTACTCTTCAACGCAATAATCGGCGTTCGAACCGACTCCGTCGCCGTCGATGTCGTCCCATTCCCGCCGGTCGTCTGGGAACGCATCAGGCTGGAACCCATCTGGGTTGTCTCCAAAACCATCACCGTCTCGGTCCGACCACTGGGTCTCATCCAAAGGAAACGCATCGAGCTCGTTGTTCCTTTCAACGGTACACGTTGCTTCAGTGCACGGTCCCGAATACGTGACTCCTGGCATGCCGAAACCGTCGCCGTCAACGTCGATGATGGGGTCCTTTGACCACGTGAACGTATGGGTGGCGTATGCGGGGTTGGCCGTATACAGCGTACTTGAAATCGATACGACGCGCTCCTCGTGATGGTGTGCTGAGCCCACGCCGTTCTGCAGTTGGACATCAAATGCCCAATTGACGATAGGCGCGGAGAAACAGCCAACCGGCCAACACGGGTCATTCCACCCCCACTGTCGGCCTGAGGTTGATGCCGACGTGTGAGCAAATTTCATCTCGATGTTGAGCTCAACTTCCGAGAACGTTTCCAAGTGTTCTTCTTCGCTCTTGCTGAAGATGTACGTCCAAGAATCTTCACTGCCATGGGTGTTCAGCGTCATGATGCCCGAATGATCGGTCGTCAATTCATGCACCGTCCGTCCGTCAATTTTCACATCGATGGAACGAACATCAACGGAACACACCGTGGTATAGGTTGAACAAACATCGAGGACGGTGATGTCAATGTACCACTGGTCCCGGTCGTCGCATCCATCTCCGTTTTCATCTGGCACCGCCTCCGAGTCGTCCGGGCACAGGTCCAGGTGGTTTGGAACTCCATCATCGTCATCATCATCGGGACATCCATCCCTGTCTTGGTCATCGGTTGGAGGTGCGGCCAGGTAGGGGCATGCATCGTCTTTGTTGGCTACCCCATCGTTGTCGCTATCATCCAAACATCCGTCTCGGTCTGCATCGTCGTTTGGCGGTGCCGGCACGTTCGGGCACGCATCGTCGTTGTTCAGCACCCCGTCGTTATCGTCGTCGTCGTAGGCTCGGGAATCCCGGTCAACCCCTTTCACGACGAGCGCAAAGCCGACCGCATCCCCGTCGAGGCCGGTGCTCCCCGCTTCACCACCCGGTTGTACGAATCGGGCGATGACGTCCACGTCGAGATAGGACATGCCTTGGAGGTAGCTCTGCGGAATGTCGATTCCAACCACGGTTTCGTTGGTTGGCGGAAACGCCGTCGTGTCGTTGGTGTCAACGATATCGGGATAGAATTCAGTTGGTGCAAACTCACCTTCTCGTAATTCGTCCGGTAGCAAAATGGTTCCGTCTTCAAGGCGAATCCGAAGTTGCAAGTCGTCCACCATGGCCGGCTCGGGTTGCGCTGGGAAGGCCATGCGAATGCGTACATCCTCGCCTTGCATCAGGGTCAGTCGCTGCGTGAACATGTCTCCGGTTTGGAGGAACGGCCCAACGCTTTGGTTGAGGGGTGCGCCGACCTCAACCATGCCTGAAAGATCGGCGGTTTCTCCCTTGTTCTGCTCGAACCAATCGGCCACTGAACCTGAAGAAAGGCGATAACTGTCATGCACCCACGTGTCCCTCGTTGGAGAATTTCCGTTCGAGACCGCGCTCGCATCAAACAATCGGCTGAGATTTAACGCCCCCCACCCGTCGTACGGGTTGTGGAGATCGTAGCCTCCGTTGCCGCCGTTTCGGATGTCATCGGCCAGCGGCGAAGTCGCCATCGCGAGCGACGCTCTCAGGAGCGAACCTGAGGGCGTGAACCCCTCGCCAAGGTACACACCTCGCATCAGGGGCGCATCGTCCGCCCAGTTCGGCTGCAAGTCCCTGAGGTAGTGCAGTGTTAACGGGGTGTTGGCCGGCACCAACCACCCGTCCTGATACAGCTGTTGAATCACCGCCGTCGCACCCGCTGCGTGGGGCGTTGACATGCTGGTGCCCGAAGAGAGGCGAAGGTTGTCGTTGTTGGTATCGAGGAAACCGTCGGCGCCTGCCGATTGGATGTTCGCCCCCGGCGCCAGCAGGAACACGCCGTCCGTTTCCGCTTCTGTCGGTCCGTAAGCGGAACCACCCCATCGCCCTTCTTCGATGTCCTTGGCGGTGGCGCTGACGGCGACCACGTTCCGGCCGTTGGCGGGCTCAAGCACGCCCTCACCGCTGTTGCCCGGCGCAATGAGGGCCAGGGACCACGGCATGACGCGAGCGTAGGCGTCAAACCGCCCGGTTCGTTCCGTGTAGGCGGTGGTGGCGTCACCCCATGAGTTTGAATGGACGACACCGCCGTAGGAGGAGGATTCCCACAGCAAGGCATCAACGTTGGGCGGGACCCAGCCTTCGGACGAGACGATGTCTTGGACCACCAAACGGGTCCCGTGTGCGAGCGTTGAACCGTTTGAGGGGACAGCGTCCTGCCGGTACGCATCGACGTTGTGACACCCAAGCGACCCGATGACGTGCGTTCCGTGTCGATAATCGCTGTGCCCGGGCGTGTCGTTGCCGTCAATGCTGCTGTTCAAGAAGAGAATTTTCCGGTGGTGGTCGCCGTAAAGACCGACCGCAGGGTAGGGTGCCGTGGATTCGGCGTGCGGGCTTGTCGCCGTGGTCGCGTTTCGGAAACAGGCGTGGTCTGCATCAAGGCCGCTGTCAGCGACCCCGACCACCACACCGGTGCCGTTCAGGCCAATCGTCCAGTAGGGGTGCTCATCCAAGGTCCCCGATTCGATGAGGCCGGCCGCCTGCTCGTTTCTTGCGTGCGTCGAGAGAACGGGTTCGATCCACAGGACGCCGTCGACGGCAAGGACCGGCTCCAACGAGGCGGGGCTCGGCGCAAGGACGGTCAGCGACCCGGGGAGGTTTCCTCCCACATCGAGCGATGTTGATGTGATTTTCAACCCCCGTTGAACCAGGTTTGCCTGGAGACGGTCAACGACCTCATCTGGAAGTCGAGGTTCCAGCACGACACGGTACTCTCCCGGACCGTTGGACGTTTCAAGACCGAGGCGCATTTGAGCGGGTTCAGGCCGTTCGAGCAGGATATCGGGACCCAACGTCGCAGGGTCGGTGTTCGCCTCCATCCAAACGAGCAATGCGTCGGAACGTACGCTGCGGAGCGGTTGGACACCCGTCTCTTCAACCATGGCCCACCGTTCTGAGGTCCAGACCCCGTCTTGAAGCACGAGAAGGACTTCATGTCCGTTGAGTTCGAGGTCGTCTTGCTGTTCGAATCCCATCCCGGATGCGAGCGGTGCGAGCAACAACACGATGGCCCAGACCGCCTTGCGCATGGGAAAACCACGCGCCCGTTCCTCCTTAACCTGTTTCCCGGCAGTGCGTTCACGCGCCAGCGCGTTTAAGGATGGATGGCAGGTCGGAGGCCCCGATGAAGGCCTACCGAGTTTCAGGAACCGCCCCGTTTGGCAGCCAACGCCAACCGTTTTCCTACGACCTCCCTGCCGAGGACACCGACGCAGCGAAGCACAAGGTGTACTCCACCCTTGGGTCCCGACACCGCATCATGCGACGCAGCATCAAGATCGAGAGCGTGAGCGAAATTGACCCTCGGACATCCACCGAACCCACCGTCCTCCACCACTTCCGTGATGAAATCGCTGCACAAGGCGGCCCCATTACGGTCGCTGCCGAAGAAGAGTGAACTTCGCCTGAGCGCCCAGCTTCAGACCGGCTTCATCGTCCACTGCTCTGCCCACTCGTAGAGCGATTGCATGACCGGACTCAATTTCGTGGCGTGGCTTGACAGCGCGTACAGGCTTAGTTGGGGTGCATTCGGGTTGGTTAAGCGAACGACCAAACCGTTCGCTTCCAACTCCTTGATACGTCGAGAAACGGTGGTCGATGAAGCCTTCACCCCTTCTTTCAGTTCGGTGAACCGGAGAGGGCCGCTTGCTCGGTCGAGCACCATCAGGATGTGAAGCGATTTTGATTTCGTAAGCATCTCCAAAACATCGTCAACCTTCCCGTACGTTGGACTGCAGTGTTCGTTCATTCGTGGCCACCAACGATGACCACGATTTCCCGTCACATAAATGCAAGTCACGCTGATGATACCTTTCGCCCATGCCACCTTACCCCATCGCGGGCTTCTTCAACCCCAAGCAACTCGGCAGGTTGAGCGCCATGGTGGACCGTGCCCAACTCCAACGCCTTGCGCAAGAGGTGGAAACCCTCCGCAAACGTTTGGATGAAATCAACCTCCGCATCGAGCAAGTTGACGCAGTGTTGGCCGAACACGCCATCACCGATGCGGTGCTCGACACCCTCCTTGCCCGCGACGGCGGACGCAGCGTCTCCACCCACCTTCCCATTGGTTCGGGCGTCAGCCTTCCTTACCGCCATGACGGTGAAGGGGAGGGCACCGCCCTGGTTGATTTGGGAACGGGCGTGTTCGGTGAGCGACCGTGGAGCGATGTTCGAACCCTCACGCAGCAACGGCAAGCCGACATCCAACACCTTCGCGACGAGTTGAAGGTGCAATCGGACCAAACCGAGGTCTCGTTGGGCCAAGCCGCTCAATCCTTCAATCGGCTTGCAGAGCAACTCAAGGAAGCCCCTGCGCCCGAACCCGCACCGAGCGAACCTTCCGGTGAAATCGAATCAACGCCTGCAGAACAGGGGCAGCGTCGACCGCGCCGCCGAAGCATGTTTGGTGGCGATTTGACACTTGACGACTGAGGGACCATCATGGGATTGTTCGATCGTTTTCGTAAACGCGTTCACGAGGTGGCCGACGAAACCGACGACAAAGCCCTCTCGGTGGAGGCTACCTCTGAGGAAGCGCAGGCGTTGCTCGACGGACCGGCCTCCTCGGCGGCAGCGCCCCAAGAGGATGATTGGGACGACGTCGATGAAGAACCCCTTCCGACGGCTCCGGTGGAAACGGACGAGGATGACTGGGATTCGTGGGACGATGACGAACCGTTGGCTCCGGTGACCCTGACGAAAAAAGAGCGAAAATTGCTTGAGCGCCAGGAGAAGGAGCGGAAACGACGAGAAGAGAAGGCCAGGAAGGCCATGAAGAAGCGCGGCGCCGTTGACGTTGCTCGCCCTCAGGGCTCCAAGGTTGATCTTTCCATGATGCGCACCACCACCGGGCGACAACTTGTGGAAGTGGCGCAGGCGCCGAAGGGGTCGAGCAAAACCGCTGCCATCGAAATGGAAGGCGGGCAGTCCATCAACGTCGACCTTGGTGGTGGTGTTGTTCAAGAGGGTGGACGGGTGATCAAGCCCGGTGAAGCCCTCGACAACCTGCTCGAGGAACTCGAATGGGTCCTTCTCGAATCGGACATCTCCTCTCAAGCTTCGGGCGCCATCATCGACAGTCTTCGCGATGCGTTGGTAGGCGCTCGACTTCGTCGAGGGGCTGATCTTTCGAAAGTGCTCGAGGCTGCATTGAAGCGCGCGCTCCACGCCCTGCTCCAAGCCGGCTATTGGGATTTTGACGCAACGGTGGACGGCTTCATCGAAGCCGGCGACCTTCCCGTCGTGATCATGCTGGTGGGCGTGAACGGGACGGGGAAGACCACCACGGCGGCCAAGATTGCACAACGCCTCCTCAACAACGGCCGCAGCGTCATCGCCGCCGCCGGTGACACCTTCCGAGCCGGCGCCATCCAACAACTCGAATCCCATTGTGAACGCCTCGGCATTCGGTGCGTTTCCAGCCAGCGCGGTGGTGATTCCGCCGCCATTGCCCGGGACGCCATCGATTCAGCGAAAGCCAAAGGCATTGATGTGGTGCTGGTTGACACCGCCGGGCGCATGCAGAACAAAACCAACCTGATGAATGAACTCAACAAGGTTCGAAAGGTGACGAACCCGCACTTGACCCTCTTCGTCGGCGACTCACTTGCTGGCAACGACGCCGTTGAGCAGGCCAAGATGTTCCAGGACATCATGCGATTTGACGGCGCCGTCCTGACCAAGATGGACACCGATGCCAAAGGAGGTGCAGGTCTCTCCATCGCTTACGCCACCGGCCGGCCTATCGTGTTCGCCGGCGTTGGTCAGGGCTACGACGACCTCATGCAGTTCAACCCCGACTGGCTGCTCGACCAGTTGTTTGAGTAGGGCGTAGGGAAGAAAAACCCCCTCGCTCATTCCCACTCCATGACGGAGATGTTCGCCGACGAGGACGCCGCCCGTTTTTTCCAGATGGTTCAGATGCTTCAGCGGTCAACCTTGCTCCAAATGGGGTATTTGCCCGACCAGTCCGGCACGTACCACTACAACATGGGTGAAGCACGCGAGGGCATTGAGGTGCTTCGAATGTTCCAACGAAAAACCGACGGTAACCTGAGTTCGCAGGAAACGCAGATGCTGCGCGCCGTCATCAGCGAACTTCAGATGCAATTCACCCAGGCGCCGCAGCGAAAGCGAAAACGAGACGAAGAGGCTGCGCAGAGCGACGTGATTCGCGAAACCTTCTCCCAACCTCAAGACGGGCCGGTGGAAGACCTCTCAACTCCCGTCGGTGGAGAAGAGGAATAGCGGTTGTTTGATGAGTTAGCGCTTGTTGCGTTGGACCGATAGGCATGGGATTGGTCACCGAGGTCGACGATGCAGCGGCGCCCACCGTGCTCATTGTTGACAACAACCCCATGTCCTCCATGCGCCTCTCCAACCTGTTCAAGACGCGCAACTTCATCGTGGAACTGTGTGAAGACGGCGATCAAGCCGTGGATGAGTACATCCGTCTCGATCCTGAACTGGTGGTCCTTTCTTTGGACATCCCGTCCCTCGACGGTCACCTTGCGGCATTGGAGATGCGAGAGCACGGCGGCGAGAGCCGAATCGTCTTTGTCGCGCCGGCTCGCATGGCCGACGTTGCTCGGAACGCTGCATACTCCGCAGGAGCGGTGGCGTGGCTCCAAAAACCGATTTCCGGTGAAAGTTTGGAAGCGGCCTGGTCCACGATCCTCGGCACGATTCCCGAAGCGCCCGGCCTGGACGACCTTGACGAACTGTATCCCGACCGCGTGAGCATCGAGGAGGACACCGGCCCCATGGTGGCCCCCCTCCCGCTCCCGGGGCAACTTCCTCCGCTTGGCGAATTACCTCCACTGGACGCCCTTCCGGCGTTGGAGGTGACCCTCCCGTCTCAGAAGTCCAAAAAGGGCAGAATAGGCTTTGTCGTGTTTGTGATCAGCTGCCTGATCGCCGGCGGCCTCGGCTATGCCTATCAGGAAGGCATGCTGCCGGTTTGAACCACCTTTGCAAATGGTGAGCACCGGGCACACGCCCAACCACGGTTTTGATAACGGACCGGTCCGTCAATCCTCCCATGGACAACAAGCGGTTCACGGCCATGTTCCTCGTCATCACCATGCTCTTGGCGGGCTGTCTCAACGCCGATCCCGACGTGGACGTGCCCGACGTGGTGCTTCCGGACGACTGGTCGACCATCACGTCACGAACCGTGGCCAGCCCCCAATTGTTTCCGTATGAAGACTGTGAGGCGTTGGAGCGTGCGCTCAAGCAGTCCATAGAAGAACAACACCGCATTGAGATTCTTCAGGCGGTCGCTGAACAGTACGACTATCGTAACGTGTGGTTTGACGACGCTGAAATGGTGATGGATGACGGTGCCGTGGCCGAAGGAGGGAGCACGCCTCAAACGCGCACCACCGAACCACCGCGTGTGGAGGGCGAGGACTTCTCCGGCACCAACAACCAGGAAGCCGGTGTTGACGAGGCCGATTTCGTCAAGACCGACGGCTATCACATCTACTACCTCCAAGGGAAGCACCTCCACATCCTTGGCGTTCCAGAATTTGGCGCCATTGAAGCCGCTTCCAGCATGACGTTCTCCGACAGCACGCCCGTGGCCATGATGTTGGACGGCGACCAACTGGTGGTCATTTCCACGATGTGTACCCGTGGGCCATCGCCAACAACCATCCGGTGGCTGATGCGATGGGGTGGGATGACGAATACAACATGTGGCGAAGCAACAGCCTCACCAAATTCACCGTGATTGACATCACCAACCGAAGTCAACCGGAGGTCGACCGGGAACTCTTCATCGAAGGCTCGTACATCACGGCTCGGGAAGTCAACGGTACGGTTCGAACCATCACGCATGCTTCGATGAACGTGCCCGGCGTCGGGTCATGGCTGGACCTTCCCGCAGGTTATTGGAACCTCGAGTACGATGACCCGCTTCGGTTGGAAATTCGGGAAAAACTTGGTTACCAGCGGATGCAAAGCAACAGCGAAGCCCTCGAAATGTTGACGCTTGAAGACCTGATTCCGCAGGTGTACGAATACAGCAACGGGGACGTCACGCTTCACACGATGAGCGACAACGCCTGCCGTGAGTTTGTGGCGCCGGAAGACAGTCTCAATCGAGGTATTTCGAGCATCTTCTCGCTCGATGTGGCCTCCACATCGTTTGATTTCGAGGTGGACCACATCGTCGGGTCGTACCCGAAGGTTTACGCCTCATCCGACGTTCTTGTGCTGGCGGAATCCGCCTTCTCCGGGTGGTGGTTCTGGGGCAACGACGACATGGATGAGATGACCAACCTCCACACCTTCGATATCGACGCCCCTGATGCGACGCTCTACACCGGTTCTGGACGCATCAACGGCACCGTGCTCAATCAATTCTCCATCTCCGAACACGAAGGCGTCCTCCGCGTGGCCACCACCGTTGGGCAGTGGAACCGATGGTGGATGGACGACCCTGAACCGATGTCGTCCCAACTTGTCACCCTGGTGCGTTCCGTTGACATGGAAACCGACCAGCAAGTGCTGGTCGAGGCAGGAAAGGTGGATGGCATCGCTCCCGGCGAACGCATCTGGAGCGCTCGCTTTGACGGCGACCGAGCCTACATCGTGACCTTCGAGCAAATCGATCCGTTGTGGGTCATTGACGTGGCCGATGAGACCAACCCTACCATTCTGGGCGAACTCAAGGTTCCCGGTGTTTCCACTTACATTCATCCTCTTTCTCGAGACCATTTGTTGACCATCGGGTTTGGCCCGGCCAACGAAGACGGTACTGGACTTGATTGGGCGGGCACCCAACTTTCGCTGTTCGACATCAGCGACGCCACCAGCCCGCAACAAGCGGACGTGCTCCGACTGTCCCCCGTTGCGCAGGAAAACGAGCACATCTGGACCTGGTCCTGGTCGGAAGCGAGCTATGAACACAAAGCGTTCCAATACTGGGCGCCCAAGTCCATGTTGGCCGTGCCCTTGTCGACCTACCGCTGGGTCAACACGAACGACGACGGCCGGTACAGTTACGGGCATTACGAATACATCACGAAACTGATGTTGGTGGACGTCAACGAATCGGACGGCTCGCTCTCGGTGTACGGTGAGGTGAACCACTCCTCGTTGTTTGACACCGATGGTGAATACCACTGGTGGGATGACCGCAACATCCGTCGGTCCATCTTCATGGGCGACTTTGTTTACGCCATTTCATCAGCGGGCATTACGGCAACCAACCTGACCAGCATGATGGAATCCGACCGTCTTCTTCTCCCGCGTGCGTCGTTCCTGATCGAGGATGGACGTGTCGAATCGACGGGTTCGACGTCGGACGGTGAAGATCAGGAAGATGGAGCCGACGGGGGGAGCGAAGGGAGCGACGAGTGGGAGGCTGAAGGCGAAGACACCGACGAGCGGGAGCGCTCCGAGGACGGGGAGCCGACTGAAGACGACTCAAGGCCCAGCGAAGCATGAACTCATCCTTCCCCTCGGGACCATCACCACCTTTCTTGAACAACGGCGTGTCGTGGCGAACCATGCGCACGGCGGTGGCCACGTTCGGTTTTGGCCGTCCCGACCATTTTGAGCGGATGCTCACCTCGTTGGGGACGTGCCCGGAGGTCGTCGACGGTGTTGTCGATGTGGTTCATTTCCTTGACGGCGGCCCCGGGGCTGAGCAGGATGCCTTGCGAGCCGTGATTCAAAGGAGCGGCGTACCGTTCACGGACATCGTTGCCCGGCCGACCAACCTTGGTGTTGGGCGGCAGCTTATCGGTGCCCGGCGGGAATTGCTGGACGAGCGAGGTTACGACCGAATGGTCCTTGTCGAGGACGACATTGAACTGAACTCCACCTACCTGACCACGTTGTTGCGCCTTGCCGATTGGGCGGAGCAGTACGCCGATGTTGGTACCGTTCAGGTATGGAACGTGGAGGCCGGTACGCAGGACGAACTGGAACCCCGTCTCGAAGAGGTGGAGCTGACCAACCGTCATTTTGTGACCTACTGCATCAGCAAGCGAGCATGGGACCTCATCAAACCGACCCTCTACGCTTACGAAGCCAACCACCTTCTGAGCAAACCCTACACGAAACGACCCCATTATCGCATTCGTCGGTTCATGCGCCAGTGCCTCAAACACGGTCGAAAAAAGCCCGATGGCACCCGCCTTGATCCGCCCGCTGAAGCGGTGCACAACCCCTTCCCGAGCGTTCCGTGGAGGTCGGCGCCCACCAGTCAGGACGCCATCACTTCCCTCGCTCTGTACCTTGCAGGGCTGCACCGCCTGACCACGCGGGTGCCCCATGCTTACTACTTCGGTGAAACCGGCGTTCACTGCACGCCCGAGGTCTACGAGGAAATGGGGTTCAACGACCAAGGCTGGTGGCGATGGACCAGCAGCCCTGAGAACTTCTCTATTCGATACAAAGACGATGAAGGGCGCTGGTTGTACTCCACGTACCGGTGAGGTGAACCCATGAGCATCACGGTCGGTTTGGTGGGTTGCGGCCGATGGGGGCGAAACCACCACGCTACACTGTCCGGTCTGAAGGCCAGCGGCTACCTTGACCGGCTGGTGTTGTGCGACATTGACCCCGCTGTTCTTGCGGCTCACGCCGCTGACGCTCACTACACTTCGCTCGAGGCGATGTTGGCCAACGAAACCCTCTCGGCCGTTGCGATCGTCACGCCCCCACAAACCCATCTCTCGTTGGCCGAACTGGTGATGGCGCACGATCTCCCGATGTTCATCGAGAAACCGCTCGGACTGAACCCCGAATCGGAGCAGCGCTTTCTGACCAACCTTCCCCACGCGTCAACGTTGGTCGTGGGCTATTTGCTGCGCCATCATGCAGGAATGAAACGCATTCTGTCCGCCGTTGCCGCCCGGGACTTGGAGGTTGAAACCCTTCTCTACCGACGTCGAACCGTTCGTTCGAAACCCGAGGACGCCGATCCGGTCACCACGTTGGCCGTGCACGGTTTGGACACGGCGCAGCTGATGACCGGGACGCCCTTGACTTCCATGGACGTCCAGAGCATGAAGGTCACGGCAACCTCGGCAGACATCCGACTCCAGCACAACGGCATCACCGTCATCGTTGACGTTGCATGGGAGGCGGACGAGGAGGAACGCTTGCTCGACGTGAACGGACCCCTCAATCGTGCCGTTTTGGATTTCGGCACCGGCATCATGACCTGGGGTGGTTCAGGGGTGGCCGACGGGCCGACGACGGAGCACCATCCCTCTCAACCGCTCAAGGAGGAGTGGCTGTACTTTTTGCAGTCCATCGCCAGCGGCCAGTCTCACGTGTTCCCCGATGCTGCCTCGTTGCTGGATTTGAGCGCGTGGTTGGCCGACCACGGACCGGCGCAACACGACCCTCGCTAACCCTTCCTTGCGAGTATTGAAGAACGCCGTGCCCTTCGGTGAGGACATGGGCCTTTCGATGACCACCGTTCAACGCATGCTCGGCGCCAGTTTGGTCGCCAGTCTGGGCGTTTGGTTCCTTCAGGGCACGCTCATGGACGCCGTGCTGACCCTGATTGCGTTGTGTGCGTTGACGGGATTGGTTTGGGCTTTGTCGGAGCGAGAATCCACGTTCGCTTACCTCAACCTCACCGGTAGTGGGCCCTGGAACATGCTCGCCGTTCTGGCCACCATCGTGGTGTTCGCCCAACTGTCCATCTCCATCTGGGCTTTCCCAACCGTGGGCGCCTACATCTTGTCGCTCTCGTTCATCGGTTCGTTTTGGTTGACGGGCTACATGATGCAACCGGGCGGGGCTTGAAACCGGTCGCTGCGCTGCTGTTCGTGCGAAGTGTCAAAGGCCTGCGCTGACGACCTGTCTGCTGATGGCAACCCACGGTGACCACCCTGCCCTTCCGGACCACCTTGAATCGTTGCTGACGGACGACGCTCACACGGTCTTTCTGAAGGCGGATTGCCCGCCGCGCGTCAAACGCGGAACCATCGGGTCGCTGAAACTTGTTGAGGTTGAATCCTCCACCGCCGATTGGGACACCCTGGCGCTGGAACAACTCGAGGAGGACCTGGTGGCGCTGGTGGAGGAACATCGACATCGCAGTGATTGTTTCCTGGAAATTGACCGCAAAGGGTGCCGCGTCATCCAGTTGGGGGACCTTCGAATCACCTCGGCTTGGCCTCCGTTTTCGGATGCCAGAGAAATCACCGTCGTCCGCCCCGTGGCCAAACTGAGCCTTGGCGATTACGACCTCGATCAGCGTTTGATCGACCGATTGCGCAACCATCACCGCGGGGTGTTCATCTGCGGCCGCCCCGGCTCGGGGAAGACCACCCTCGCCCAGGCCATTGCCGAATACCTCGACACCGACGTGGGCGCGATGGTCAAGACCATGGAAGCCCCACGGGACTTGCAACTCGCCGACCGCATCACGCAGTATGCGCCGTTGGAGGGCGATTTGGAAAAGACGGCAGAGATCATCTTCCTCGTTCGACCCGATTTCGTGATTTTTGACGAAGTCCGGCGGGCTCGTGATTTCGAAATCTTTGCCGATGTTCGCCTCGCTGGCGTGGGTTTGCTGGGCGTGACGCACGCCAATTCGGCCCTCGAGGCCATCCAGCGCCTCATTGGAAAGGTGGAACTTGGGTTGGTCAGTCAAGTGCTCGACACCATCCTTCACGTGGAATCAGGGAAAATCCAACAGGTGCTTGAACTTCGGATGACCGTCAAACCTCCCACGGGCATGCAGGAAGAACTGGCTCGCCCCGTCATTGAGGTGGTGGAATTCCCCAGCGGCAAACTGACCCACGAAATGTTCGCCTTTGGCTCAGAAATTGCCGTCGTTCCGCTTGAGGGACGCGCCACCACCAGCGACCTGTCGCCCGTGAGGGCGATGGCCAAGGATCGTATTGTGGACACGGTTCGCCAGTGGGTCGGGGTCGAATGTCAGGTACGATTCTCCAGTGATACGTCCGCCGTGATTTACGCACCTTCCAACATGATCTCCACTCTGGTTGGCCGGGGCGGTGAAAACGTCAAACAACTCCAAAACGAGTTGGGCGGCATGCGACTCAGCATCGAATCCTTCGATGACATGCCCGAAGGCATGGAACAGCCGAATCGATTTTGGCAAGACAACCGAAAGAAAGGCAACCCGTGGGAAAACCCACGCCGGAAAGGGAAATCAGCGCGCCGTCAGCAACGAAAACGCTGACGCAGCGCGAGGGCGATTTCCCTTCTGAGATGTTGATAATGGCACATTCTTTAAATGTCAATCGTCGGAGGTCGGGTCAGTGAGGTCTCACTATGTCCGATGAAGGAACCCCCGCTGCAACCGGCCTGGCCGGTTTTGTGCTTGAAAACCGCTCGTGGATGCATTTCGCATCGTTGTTGATGATCCTCTACGCCGTCTGGGCCGTGATTGAGGTGCTTTCCAACACGTGGTTCCACGGCCTTCAGTCCTTCACGTTCATCGAGACGGGCACGGAAACCAACGTCAACCCTGACGACCTTCAGCGCAACAACAGCGGCCTGATCATCGCCTCTGGTGCCGTGTTCGGCCTGTTTGGGCTGTTTGCGCAGTACGTGTACCGTGGCGCTCCGATGGTCGACTCTTCCATGGCCGCTGCCGCTGCCATGATCCTCGACCAAGCCGCCGCCGACCGCGTGTCCGAGGACGACATCATTTCCAAGGCCGAAGAGGCCGCCACCGCTGCCGCTGCTGAAGTGGCCAAGGAAACAGCGGAGGACACCGTCATCGAGATGCTCGATCCCGACGCAGAGGCTGAGGACGACGATGACGACGACGATGACGACGACGATGACGACGACGATGACGACGACGATGACGACGACGACGATGACGATGACGACGATGACGATGACGACGACGACGACGAATCCACCGAAGAGGACGCCGAAGAGGAAGAATCCGAGGATGAGGAAGAGGAGGAAGAAGGTCCTCCCGAAGAAAAGAAGAAATTTTGAGGTGAAGAAAAATGTGGGAACATCGCAGTGTATCAGACAAATCATTCAAGGAAACGAATCGCATTTTGCCCAACGAGACGTATGTCAAGTTGATGGACGAAGTGGAAGCCGTGGTCACGCGGGCACAGGACGACAAGTTCGACGCCGAGACCTTCATGACGTACATCCCTCGTACGGGCCCATGGGAAGAAATCCCAGCATCGGACCATTCCAAGGCCGACGCCCGAACCCGCTACATTGGACCGGCAAGCGCCAAACTACTGAACACCAACCTCGTGTTGGGTTCTTCTTGGATTGACTCTGACCGCTTCAAGTACGAGCGAAGGATCACCAACCTCGCAGACTACCTGAAGCAGAAGACCATCATCAACGCCAACATGTGGACGCCCAAGCAACTGTTCACCACACAGACGTTCTTCTTCTGCTCAACCGGCGACGAAGAACGCATGGGCGGGGCCATCCTTGAGGGTGACACCCGCAACGACGACCACCTGTTCCTCGGAACCGAAGGCAAGGAATTCCCCGAGTGGGAGGTCATCCTTTGGGGTCTTGGCCACCGCGGTGTCGTTCCCGACTCCGACCCACTCGACCGCGTTTACTACCCTTCGTTGATGCACCGCAACGTGTCGTTCAACAACCGATTGGGATGGACTCGCTACTCCCCAGCCGGTTTCGGAAAGGACGCCTCTGGCTACTTGATGACCCGGCCCAACACGTGGATTTGGCCCGCCGTCAACGGCAACCGAGAAACGGCCACGGCCTTCAACCTCCTCGTGAACCTCCCCGACCGAAGCTCGTCCTTCGGCGAGGAAGGGATTTCTGACGTCTTCCTGACGACCGGTAAGACGTCGCTCTACACCATGATGGGCATGATGCAATCCTCGACCGTCCGACAGGCCTTCGGTGCCGGTTCGGAAATGGTTCCCTTGGAATTCCACTGCATTGAGCCCGGGCTTGACGAGTGGATTGGCAACTCCAGCGATGAAGACAAGTACAGTCGCCTGTTCGAAGTCTGTGCGACCCTCGGCTACATCCTGACCGACCCACACATCGGTACCCTCGGTGGTGCTGCTAAGCGCCGTCGCCTCATCATGTACCCCTCGGACCAAGGCAACCTCTTGACCTGCGCCAACGCCAGCCAAGTGGCCGACCACGCTCTCAAGTCCAACTACGATGCAACGGTGTTCACCAAGCTCGACCAGGCTGACTTCATGAACCGCGTCACTCGCCGATTCAAGGCCTACGCCGATTTGGTCGCTGCCTCCGATGTCGCCCGCGGCGCACGCTGGATCAGCCAGGCTGACGTGGACGGCGAGAAGATGATTGGACCCAACGTCCACTCCATCCTTTCGGTTCGTGGCTACGACATCCTGAACATGCAGGAGTACCTCAACACCTTCAACGACGCTCCGCTGCTCCCGAGCGCTTGATGCGCCGCATCATCCAGACCGTGGCGACCAACGCGCTGAAGACGGTGTACCCCGTTGACATCCTCGGCGAGTCCTCCGGTCCTGCACCGTTCGAGCACATCTTCAACTCCCCCGACGACAACCCGCTGGTGTACTACACCGACGTGCGATTCCTCGTGCCAACCTCCATCGACAAGTTGCGTTTCCAAACCGCCGCTCGTGGCGCTGACCGTGGCCGCATGCGCGAAGCCTATGCTTCGCTCACCGCTGCCGACCCCATGACCAGCCTGTCCATCCAAGACTTGTGTCTGCCGTTCCTGGCCGACCTGGGTGAGGACACCTGGCAAACCGGTACGGGCATCAACGAGAACGAGATCGTGGTGGAAGTCACCATGGCCGTGAACCCTGCTCGTGTGTGGCGCTCTTACCTTGAGCCCACCACCAAGGAAGTTTTCGACATGCCCAAGGGCGACAAGGGCACGGCCGCTCAGCTCTGGGGTGACGTCTTCATGACCAACGAAGTCCTTCACGACAAGATGCGCAAGGACGGCAACGAACACTACCTCAACCTGCTCAAGATGGCCTACCACTGGTCCAACAACGAGGCTCAAAGGGAGCACAAGTTGGGCAAGCACGCCAAGAAGCCAGCGGCGAAGAAATCCACGACCAAGAAGAAGTGATTTCTTCCCAAAAAGGGTTGAAAAACAAGAGGCCCCGCCTCTCGCATCATGGCGAACGTTAACGACGGCAGCGGGCGCGCTCCTGTCGCCATCGTTCGGCCCACGACCACGGTCACGAGCGGCGTGGGCGTCACGCAGAAACTTGTTACGGCTGCCGTGGCGTTTGGGACCTGATGCAGGGCACCTTTGGCCCTCAAGGCCTCGACAAGATGCTGTACAAAACCAACGGTGAAACCGCCGTGACCAACGACGGCGCCAAAATCGTCGCCGAGTTGCTCGTCAAACACCCGGCAGCCAAAGCGTTCGTTCAACTTGCTGACGCACAGGAGCAGGCGTGCGGCGACGGCGTTACTGGCTGCTGCTCTTTGCCAGCGAACTCATGCGAGAAGCCGGCAGGTTGCTGGAGCGCGGGCTTCATCCACTCGTCTGCATCGAAGGGTTTCAACTGGCTCTCAACGTTGCCGTTGACCATTTGGTGGCGTATCAGGAGCCGCTGGGTGGCGATATCGAGCGATTGACATCCGTGGCTCGCACCTCCATGACGGGCACGTCAGCCGATACGGGAGATGATGCGTTGGCCTCGCTGATCGTTGAAGCCTTGCAAACGGTCAAGTCCAGCGAAGGCGTTGATCACGAAGACGTGCGCATGGCCAAACGTACCCAAGGCAACCTTCACGACACGCGGCTGGTGGACGGCCTGGTGCTTGACGCTGCATTAACCCTCGACCGACTTCCTCGACGTCTCAATGCTGGAACCGTGTTGACCCTGACCTGCCCTCTCGACCAGGAAGACACCGTTCGGGAAACCGAGATTGAGGTGGAGCGCGCCGAACAATGGATGGCCTTCATCGAAGCGAACGATGCACTGCTCAAGAAGAAAATTGACGCCGTTCTTGCGACCGGGGCCACCGCCGTGTTCAGCGCCGAGACCATTGAACCGAGCATCTTCCACGCCCTCACCGACGCAGGATGTTTCGTCCTTGGCGGCCTGGAGCGGGCGGGTATTGAGGACCTTGCTCGTGCGTCGGGGGCCACGATGTGCGACCACCTTGATGACGCAGACGCTTCGATGCTGGGAGCGTTCACCAGCCTCGAAATTGAAACCGGCGAGGGCCTCGACGGGCGCAGGGAACGGCTTTGCCTTCGGTTTGGACCTCAAGCCGGTCTCGTCACACTGGACGTAGGGGGCGGTGACGGAGCCGCCGTTGAGGAAACCATTCGTGGCCTCTACGACGCCTTGCGTTCCACGTCGCTCGCCATGAAATCCGGGCAGGTCGTCCGAGGAGGCGGCAGTTTCCACATGGGTGCATCCTTGGCGGTGAAAGAGGCCGCAGAGAGCCAGGCGGGCCGTGAAAGGTTGGCCATGGAAGCGTTTGCTCGGGCCCTCGAAAACATTCCTTCAACCCTTGCACAGAACGCAGGTGTTGACCGGCTTGACACGCTTCTGGCGTTGCGCGCCGCTCATCGCACCGGGCAGAAAACCGCTGGCATCGACGCCACCGGAACGGTTTCGCCGATTCAGTCGACATGGCTGCCAGCGGACACGCTTCATCACGCGCTTGAGGCCGCCACGGAAACGGCGTGCGGCCTCTTGAGGGTCGACCAAGTCATCTCCGCTCGTGGCGACTGACGAACGGTCCAAACCGACCCTGTCGCTATGTTCAAGTGCATCGGACGGGGCAAGTACGATAACGGGTTCAGTCCATGTCCGCCGTTTCTTCACCGCCTCGTGCGCTCCTCAGCGTGTATGACAAAACCGGTATCGTCGAGTTCGCTACCGCCCTTACCGACCTCGGATTTGAACTCCTTTCAACGGGCGGAACCGCTCGAATGCTCAAGAATGCAGGACTGGCAGTCACCCTTGTTTCTGAGGTGACGCAACACCCTGAGATCTTTGACGGTCGGGTCAAATCACTCCACCCCGCCATTCACGGTCCGCTGCTGGCCCGTCTTCACCAGGAAGCCGACGCAACTGAACTCGGTCGTCTCGGTTACGCCCCCATTCGCGTCGTGGCCTGCAACCTCTACCCGTTCGGGGACGCCGCCGCCACCACGCCTCCGCTGGACGATGATGATCTTCTCGAAATGATCGACATCGGCGGGCCGACCATGGTGCGAGCTTCCGCCAAAAATCATCGTCATGTCCTCATCGCCACCAACCCCGAACGGTATCAGGGCGTGGTCGAAGCACTTCGCGCGGCCGACGACCCGGCCGACGTGGCTCTGGAAATCCGTCAATCGCTGGCCCTCGAAGCGTTTGAACACACGGCAGCCTACGACGTGGCCATCGCTCAAGAACTTCATCGACGTGTAGTCGGCGACCCCGCGCTTGGCTCAACCATGGAGGAACAGCGAGACCGCCTCCCGCAAAGCGTGTTGGAGGCCAGCCATCAGGTGGATGCCCTTCGCTACGGTGAAAACGGGCATCAGGCCGCTGCACTGTACGTCGACCACGACGCTCCGGAGGGCCATACCACGCTGGTAACCGCTCGCGTGGAGGGTGGAAAAGCGATGTCCTACAACAATTACAGCGACGCTGATGCAACCTTGAGGCTTTGCCGTTCATTGTCCACCGATGAGTGGCCGTCCACGCCCCATGCGTGTGTCATTGTGAAACACAACAACCCGTGCGGTGCTGCCCTGGGTGAAACCCAGCGTGAGGCGTTCGAGATGGCGTTGGCCAGCGACCCCGAATCAGCCTTCGGCTCCATCATCTGTTTCAACGAAATCGTCCAGGTCGAAACCGCAGAGGCGGTTGGCGGCTTGTTTGTCGAGGTGATGATGGCACCGGGGTACACCGATGAGGCGAAGGCGGTCCTCATGGAGAAGAAGAACCGACGCCTTCTCACCATTGACTCGCCCGGCGACCGACTGGAGCCGCTTCAGCGGCAAGTCGTGCGCAAACCCATCGAAGGCGGCGTGTTGGTTCAAACCGAAGAACCCCCTATCATCGACTGGAGCAAAGCAACCACGGTCACCAAGGTTGAGCCAACGGCCGACCAAATCGACAGCATGAAATTCGCCGTTCGCGTCTGCGAGCAGGTCAAATCCAACGCCATCGTGATGGTTCAAGGGACAGCGACCGTGGGCATTGGACCGGGTCAGACCAGCCGCGTTGAGGCGGTGAAAATCGCTGCACGTCGTGCCGGCGAACGCGCCCAGAATTGCGTTCTGGCCTCAGATGCATTTTTCCCATTCAAGGACGGTCTCGAGCAGGCCGCAGAGGCGGGTGCTTCCGCCATCGTTCAGCCCGGAGGATCCATTCGGGACCAAGAGGTCATCGATGAGGCCGATGCCCGTGGCGTGGCCATGCTGTTCACCGGCCACCGGCTTTTCCGGCATTGATGCTCCACCCACCTGTCAGGCGACCGTCGGTACCCGCCAACCCACCCACCAGACGCCAATCAGGGCCACGATGGCGATGGTGGTCTGTCCGAATCCCGGGTCTCCGAGGAGGGTGATGTACCAGATGGAAGCCACTGAAACCAGAGCGATAAGCCCGCAGATGGCGATCTTTGAGTGGAACGGCAATGCCTTTCCCGACCGGTAATAGCCCAACAAAATGGAGCCGAACAGTCGATTGGTCAGCAACCAGCGAAAGAGTCGCTGAGACGAACGTCCGTAGCAGTAGGCAGCGGCCACGAGCCACGAGGTGGTTGGCCATCCAGGAAGGAGGACACCGATGCCGGCAAACACCACGAAGACGCTTCCAATCACCACCCAAACCGACCGGACGACCGGGTTTGCACTGGGTTTGTGGCGTGCCAACACTCGGCTCGTGACCTCCTCGTCGGTGAGGTTGGCGTAGTCGTTGGCCAGGAGGTGCGATGCCTTCCTTTGTTGCGATGCAGAGGACGCCACGGCTTCCATCATTGGTCCTCGCATGGCCACGGTATCATCTTCGCTAAAACCTCTTTCCAGAGGATAGGAAGGGTTGAAACCCGGTCCACCGTGGCCGATGCATGGGTTCAGCCACCGTTGGTGGGCGACACGCCACACCCGACGCACCGATGCGTTGTGCCGTGTTTCTCTCCGGTTCCGGAAGCGGTATGGAGGCCCTCGTTCACGCTCAACGTCAGCGATCGCTGCCCCACGAGACCGTGGTCGTCGTCTCCAATCGCAGTGACGTCGAGGGCGTGGCTCGCGCCACTCGCTTGGGGATCCCCGTTGAAGTGGTTGAGCAGGAGCGCAACGGCACACGCCTTTCTCGCGAGGAACACGAGGCCGAAGTGCTCGACCGCCTTTCAGCCTACGATGTGGAACTTGTCGTTCTCTCCGGGTACATGCGTCTTCTTTCTCCTGTTTTTTTGGCTGCATGGCCACAACGCGTGCTGAACATTCACCCCTCGCTTCTTCCGCACTTTCCCGGCGCCCATGCGCACCGAGATGTTTTGGCTTCGGGCACGACCCTGACCGGTTGCACGGTCCACCTTGTTGACGAAGGCATGGACACGGGAGCCGTGATTGCGCAGCGAGCAACCCCCGTGTTTCCCGATGACGACGAGGCCACGCTCAGCGCACGCGTCAAAACCGAAGAACATCGGCTGTACCCCGAGGTGCTCACGTGGATTGCAGAAGGGCGCGTTCGACTGGTCAACGACCTCGTTGAAGTTGAGGGTGTTGAAGGTCAGCGGGTCTGTTGAAGTTGGTGAACGCTGAACGATGTTCGGGGAGATCGATCGTGGGCAGGTCGGCCAACAATGCCTCCACCCGCTGCGCCGTTGCGTTGAGATGGACGTCCGCCGGGAGGTGGGCAAAGAGCGGTTGCCTCACACCGGCTTCGTCGACGGGAACACCCCCCTGCGGTGAACAGCTCAGAAATTCATTCATCGCCTCGGCCGTCAACAGAAAGGCATCGCAGGGCACGAGCACCACGTCATCGCTCACGGTTTCCATCAGCCACACGATGAGCTCGTGTAGCCCTTCTCGCTTGGGCGGGTCGGTCCAAACCTCGCCCTGGAACAAAGGGCGTCGGTCAGGCGAACCACAGAGCACCACGGTTCGTTCGACGGTCGTCCGGTCGAGGCATGCTTGAAGCCGTTCAACGCCGCCGAGCATCATCGCCTTGTCCTCGCCCATTCGACGACTGGTTCCACCCGCAAGAATGACGGCGACGGTCATCTGCATTCCTCAGTGCATGCTGTCAAGTTCGTCAAGAGCAGCCTCAAGTTCGGCCAGAAGACCACGAACCCGTTGCAGCAGCGCTTTTCGTTCCCGACTCGAACGGGCTTCCGGCAACCATTCGAGCAGACGACGCACGTCCTTGGCGTCGCGCTCCACCGTCCACTTGAGCACGTTTTCAAGCACGGGGTCTTCTGCAGGAAGCAGGCGTTCCACCATGATTTGAGAAAAACGGTCAACTCCTTCAAGTCTCCGATTCGAGCAGGCGCTCTCGAATCCGCTCGAACATCTCACCGCCCTTCGGGGCACGTTGAACCAACGGTCGGCAATCCCCCAACGTGCGCCTCAATGAAAGAAACAACACGCAATATTGGTGCCAGTGAGTGCTCTGCTCCGCCGCTGCCGACAGCCATGCGTCGTCGGGGACGCCGTGGCCGGCGCGAACGAGTTCTTCCGCCACCTCGAGGACCACCAACAACGGTTCCCTTCGTTGAAGCAGGTGAATGAACGCCATCCAGGGGTCTTGTCCCAACACGTTCGGTTCGATGTTGGCCAAGAGCATCCCGGCCACGCTGACGTCTTCGCGGCCGTGTCGCTTCCAAAGGGCGGGGATGAGGCGAGCCAGAGTGCGTTGTTTTGGGGCGTGCGTGATCATCCATGAGGTGATTTGGCGTAGGTCCGGAAGCGGTGTACCAACGTGAAAACGAAATCCACCGTCCGCCATGGTGACATCGGTACGGACCTTGTTGGCAAAGTCGCTCACGCAGCGACTGTAGGCGGTTCTCAGAAAACGAAGGCAGGAGCGTTTGGATTTGAGCACCTTGGTCGTTTGGCCGTCCAACCAATCGTCAAGGAAGGGGTTCACCGATCGTCACCTTCGGGGGTTTTCTTCCGGAAGGTGTCGAAGAGATCACCCACCAAGCCCACGGAATCTTTCAGGGTGTCCATCAAGGTGTCAATCATGGCCTTGTCGCCGTATTTTTCTTTCATCATCTCGCGAAGCTCATGCTCGATTTCTTCGTGGAGTCGGTCTTCGATGTCGAACTGATCTCGCAGGTTGGCGAGGACACGAAATTCGTCCCTTGAAAGCGATGCGTTGACGATGGCGACTTCGAAGACTTTCGTGTAAATGTCTCGCATGTCATCCTGGGAGATGACCTCGCCGCTTTCGGATGCTTCGCCTGATTGGATGCAGTTGTAGATGTAGGCGGGTTCTTCTGGCTTCAAGTTCAGTGCGCTGGCCAGTTTGATGATGAGGCGCTTTTCTTCACGCGTCAACACGCCGTCCACCAACATCACTTCGACCGTTGAACGAAACACGTCCAACGCCCCCAGTTGTTTCGACGGCACACTTCACCGACGCGCTTCCACCTTTTGAAGAAACCGTCAGGAAGGAAAATAGTTCGCATCACCGATTTATCCTGCACAGGATTGAAAAGGTCTTGACCGCTGGGGTTGTTTGTTCACATTCACTCCTCCTGCCTCGCAGGTGGAAGCTTCGGACGCCGACAACCCCTTGTCGGCCCCTTTGCACGTGGTTGTGTGCAAACAAGGAGAGAAACCACATGGGAAGAAACAACTCAAACCGCTCCGGCGGCAACTCCAACCGCGGTGGCGGTGGAAAAGGCAAGGCCATGAAGTACGAAATTCGGGCCGATATCAAAGTGAACGGAACCGTCCAACGGAAGGACATCATCGGGGCCATCATGGGCCAAACCGAGGGTCTCCTCGGAGATGAACTGGAACTTCGAAAGTTGCAGCGAACGGCTCGCGTCGGCCACGTCGACGTTGAGATGGACACCAAGAACGGCAAAGTGCACGGGACCATCATCATCCCGAGCAGCATGGACAACGTCGAGACGGCGATCATCGCCAGCTCGCTCGAAACCATCGACCGCATTGGTCCCTGCAACGCCATCATCAAGGTGCTGCAAATCAGTGACATTCGCGCCACCAAGCGCACCGCCGTGGTGGACCGTGCCAAGGAACTGCTCCTCACCATGGTCAATTCCGGCGAGGCGGCTTCGAAGACCGTCATCGAAGAGGTTCGCTCCGTGCTGACCGTTGGGACGGCCAAGTCCTTCCACGGCTTGACCTGTGGCCCGAACGTCGAGTCGTCGTCCTCGCTCATCATTGTTGAAGGGCGAAACGACGTTCGCAACCTGCTGAACTGCGGTGTGAAGAATGCCATCAGCGCTGACGGTTCCGGCAACATCAAGCAAGAACTCATCGACCTCGCCAACGGCAAGGAAAGCGTGACGGTCGCCATTGACGGTGATCGTGGTGGCGAGATGCTGTTCATGCAGCTGTACGACATGATGAAGGTCGACCACGTTGCTCAGGCGCCCGTCGGTCAAGAATGGGAATTGCTTCCTCAGAAAACCGTCACCATGTGCTTGCAAAAGAAGGTCGAAGCGGCCAAGTTCAAGCATCAACTCGACAAAAAGATCGCTGAAGACGACGAAAAGTACGGCGGCGACAAAGAATGGGACAAGGGGATGGATGAAACCTACGAGAAGGAAACCGCTCCTGCTGACATCCAGGAACTCTTCGACAAGGTCGACGAGATGGGCAAGAACAAAGCCGTCATTCGATTTGCTGACGGTACGTTCTCCGATGAAATCGGACCTTCCAAGTTGGAAGCCGCCCTGAGCGAGGCCGAAGAAGCAGAGGCCGTTCTCATCAACGGGTCGGTCACGGAAAAGGTCCTCAACTACGTCAACCAGTCCTCCGCCAGTACGCTGGTGGGCACCAAGGAAGGCAAAGGGTTCGAAGCATCGGACGACCTTGCCGTGTGGTTCGCTGAAGTGCACCGTTGAAGCCTCACGGTTCACTTAATGTGGTTGTGAGGCGAAGGCCTCTCCATGGACGAGGACCAGACGGAGCCGTGGCCGACCGACGGGTGGGGCGACGACACCGGTGAAGCCGACGAGGCCAACGACGCTGTGAACCCCTCCGACTTGGAAGAATCCGGCTCGACCGAGACGGAAACCGAGGCCGAAACGGAAGAAACCCCCAGCGACTCGGACGATGGGCCCGCCTCCATGGCTGCCGACAGCCACGACCCCGAACCCTCGCCAACCCCCTCTGATGCGTGGACGCTCCCCATACGAGCCGCTCCCGTGCTCGCTCTTCAGGGGGAGGACGTGGTGGAGTTTCCACTCAGCCAGCATCGAAGCGGTTTGGAATCCACGTCCTTGGTCATGGACGATCACCTGATGCGCATCGTCGAGGCGCGATACGACCCGGACGGTGTGCGTCGCCTGAACGTTCGTATGGCCTTGGTGAAAGAACACATCTCTGGGTACTCTCACACGCACCTTGACCTCTTCCACAAACTTCGTGGCGTGTGGTGGGGAGCCATCGGGTTCGGACTTGTCATGGCGACCGGATTTGCTCAAGGCGTGTTGGCGTTGGGCGGCGGGGCCTTTGTTCTCGCAGGCGTTGCCGGCCTCCTGATGGCTCAACTCGATCTTCACCGTCTGTCTTTTTCCGACCACGGCGGGCGCCACGACTTTTACCTCTCAGGCTGGCGGCAAGAGCCGTATTTGATTCACAACAGCACGGCCCTTCTCGGGCCTGCCTTTGTTGACTTTTTGCGCACCTCAACGTTGGACACGGAACACATTGACGCCGTGATCAAGACGATGGGCGCTCCGCCGGCACCTGCACCCACGCTGACGACGGCGCCTGAACCGCTTGAGTCTGCGCCCCTTCCAGCACCGGATGTTACACCCGCCGTTCTCCCAACAGCTCCGGCGGGACCCACCATCAGCGGGCCCCCCGCCTCCGCACCTGCCGCCGCCATGCCACCGCTTCCACCACCACCGGCGACCGTCGTTCCTTCCCCACCGGCTGGACCACCGTCGACACCGCTTCCTCTCCCAGCGCCGCCGCTTCCACCACCGGCAGCGCCTGCAGCCCTTCCACCGGCTCCATTACCGCCCGCACCGCTTCCACCACCCGTTTCTCAGGCCCAAGTCGATGAAGATGCGCTGTGGGATGAACTGAGCTGATCAGGCCTTGACGCCACC
Source organism: Candidatus Poseidoniales archaeon (assembly GCA_019651595.1). Classification (GTDB taxonomy): domain Archaea; phylum Thermoplasmatota; class Poseidoniia; order Poseidoniales; family Poseidoniaceae; genus Poseidonia. Next base: position 210,840 of record BOYQ01000001.1, read on the forward strand.
GGCAGAAGGAAGTTGCACACTCCGTGCAAGTTTCCCAACTTCTGTGGTCAACCCGTCCATGTCCGAAGGCAGCGGCCACTCATCCGGTTCCAATGGCAACCGATGACCCAATCCTGGGATACGGTCAAGGGCTTCACCCAGTTCTTTCGCATCCTGAAGAAATTCACCTCGGGCTCCGGAGTGGCGTGCTTCAAGACGTCGTCGCATCCATCGTTTGAGGGGAGCAATAAGTTCACTCATGGTCTGGAGGAGGGTTGCACGCTGACGGTCGCCATCGTCACCCGTCGGTAAGAGGCGCAAGGTCAACCTCAACAATCGGCCGATGCGGACGTCCCGCGGCGCAACGTTGACTTCACCAGCCAGTTGCCTTCGCACGTCGGGGAGGGCGTCCAAACCTCGCTGTTCAACATCTGTCGCCAGCTTCGGCAGTCCGATGAGCGCCACCAGTTCACTCAGCGCCATCAGCGCTTTTTCGGTTCCATCGCCCGAAGCGGGCGTTGGTTGATCATTATCGTGTTGTTGCGTCGGTGCAACGTTGACCTCGACCGCCGTCTGAACCGGCTCAAACGCTTCGTCTGGGAGCGTTTCCCTTTCTGGTTCGGGCGAACCTTCAGCCCTCGGTACCTCCACCGGTTCGAGCGGGGTCTCTGCTTCGGTTTTGGCCTCTTCTTCGTGCGGTGGCTCGGTCATGCCACCGGCTGCCAGCACGGGTTCTGACGAGGTGCCTGATGCTGCGGGTTCGTCGGTCATTGGGGCCTGGACCTCGTCTTCGATGTCGTGGTCCTCTGCATCCATGGCCTCAAGCATCGCTTCATGAGCGTCCTCCAGCGCCGTAGCCGGCTGAAGCACTTTCCGAGATTGTTCCTCCGGAACGGGAACGAGGGTGGGATGCTTTCCAACGGGCGTCCACACGTTCAGGGAGTAGGTTTCGTCCTCGACGGGGCGGGATGCGAGGTGAGCGGTGTAGTGAGGGATTTGCTGACTCAGGTAAGCCAGTCGGTGCGGTTCTTTGCACATCGCTTCAACGCTTAATCCCAATTCGACGTCCCTGTTCCACGGAAGCGCCCCGAGGCGACGGCGCAACACGTCGTACCGCTGGACGTGCGGTCGCGCCTCGCTGATTTCCCTCGCTACCCTGACCAGCGCCACGTCCAAGCCGTCTCGCCACGTGTCGACGTGCCAACCTTGTTGGTGAAGCGTTTCGATTTCTCGCTGGAGGGCGGATCGCATCCGTTCCATCATCGGTCCGCTGTTGTTGGAGGAGGCCGTGGCGCCGTTGGACCGTGTGAGCGTGGCGAGATGGGCTTCCAACTCCTTCAGGTTCATGGATTCCGTCTGCACTTCGTGTTCCAGCGTTCCTGCTCGTCTCATCGCCGCCAGTTCTTCGTTCAACATGACCCGATGCCGCTGGTTTCGACGTTGTGCACGCTGAACAAAACCTCGCATTTCCTCGAGGACATCGGACCCGACGTCTTCGCTGGCCAGCAGTTGAGTCCGAAGAGCAACCTCTTCAGCTCCTGAAAACGAGACGTCCAATCCGTCAAGTTCCACCATCAATGCCACCCTGGCATCCCATCGCTCTCGTTCCACCGTCATGCGTTCCATGGTGTTCATGGGGTCGTCGACCACGCGCTGACGCCACGTTCCGACGTTAAGCCCCGCGTGCTCGTAGGATTCCAACAAGGCCAACCCGTCAAGTTCGAGTTGCTTCCACAACCCGTCCATTTCATCAACGACGTCTTGCAGGCGTTCGGTCTGGTCCAAGTGGCCCAACAGGTGCTCGGAAGCAGCCGTTTGCGAAGGCCGGTACCGAGCAAAACGGTTCCATTGTTCAACCAAGCCAAGGTGCCGTTTTACCGTAGCGGCCACCGCGTCGTGATTGGCTTCCCATTCCATCAAATCGCTTGGGTGCAAGTCCCCTTCGTGCGGAAACACGATCCCCTGACCTCGCCAGGTTTGAATGGCGTCGGACAGCGCTCGACGTCGTCCTTCAAGGGTTTGAGCCAGCGTTTGAATTTCCTCTGCGAGCGCCGTTAAGGCCTCTGCTTCGGTCAGCGCTTGCATGCTGTTGCATTGCCGTTCAAATTCAGTGGCTAAATCGGGGTCGAAGGGTTGTATCAACTGAACCGCCGAAAGGCGGACACGTTCCCTGTTCGTGTGGAACGTCTGCCACGCTTCCAGGCGCTGGAGACCTTCGAGCAGCGAAAACGTGCTCAGGTCAGGCAGTGGGTACCCGTGCTCCCGGAGTCGTTGGGCACCCACCTCAATCAGGTTGCGCTGACGTTCCTCATCCGCTTCGATTGTTTCGAGGTGCCGTGCAATTTCACCCAAGCGTTCAGGTGATTCAAAGAGCCGATGAAGCGGCACCACGGCGGGATAACTGGACCCGTCAAGTCCAAGCAAACGGGCGAACAAAGCGTCCCATTCCCGGCCGTGTCCGGCTTCGAACCATGCGACTTTGCTGCGATTCAACGGCGGTTCCCACGATACGATGTTCCGAATCAGACGGTCGAACTCACGTTGCACCTCCTCCACGGTGAACGGGTCGTTGAGACGGCCGTGGAGTGCTTCCAGCGACGCATGGCCTTCGGCGATCTCTTCCAGTGCCCTGAATCGCTCGTCGAGCGCCGTCGCTGCATCTCGTCGACCTTCGAGCCACTCCAGTCGTTCGCTCGCCGCCTCTTCGTGTTCAGCGAGGAAAGCCGCCATCGCCTCGACGGGGAATCCAAATTGAGCCAGCGATGCCAAACGCGCATCAACGCTCTGGGGGTCCGGGACGTCATCGCTCATGACCGCTCGTCCGCCCTACGGGCGTTGGGGGGCTTTCAATATGAGCGGTACAAACAAGACGAGCGGCGGGCTCTTTGCCGGTTGCGGTGGTCTTCGGCCCGATTCACCAAGGCTGTAAACGCCCACCTTTGGCATCAAATCTTCCGCAGACCATAAAGCCGCGGCGGACCGCTGGGGTTCAATGAGTCTGGTCGCCATCGGTCTCGGCTTGCTTTCAGTTGGTGCGGCGGGGACCTTCGCCTATGCGCTCTATCAGGGTCATCAAAAGATGACGCGACTGCTCGACATGCAGACCTTGCTGCGTGAATCGCAGGCGACTCACTTTCATCATCTCAACCTTGCAACGGAAGGGGTGTTGTCCGATGTGCGGTCGCTCCAAACCACGCTCGGGGCCCTCCGTACCATTCATCCTGACATCGATGCCTCGCTTTCAGTCCATGATTTCCTGATTCGCCATGAAGGGAAGGAACATGCGGACATGAGCATCCAAGAGGCCTGCGATGTCTTGCGGTTGGTTGTGCAACATCAGCCGGTTGAGGGCGGGTCGAGTACCGGCCTCTCGGTCAACCATGCCGGTTTGTTGCGACGCTTGCTGACCTTGTTTGACGCACGCCATCTCACGATGACCGCTCTTCACGTCGACGCTGACACGGCTCACCGTCTCGGACTTGCAGCCGCTCACCTCCAAATGTACGATTGGGCGGAGGGAGCCTTGGGCGTAGCGTATCAACTCTCGCCGGGCCATGCCAGCGTTCTCGAGGGCTTGGAGCACATCGCTCGTCTTCGCGGGGACGATGCGCTGCTCCGACATTGGATGGAAGCACGGATGAAACTCACGCCTGACGACCCTGCGTTGTTGAGGGCGCACGCTCATTTGTTGGCATCGTTGGGTGACGAGGAAGCGGAGCGTGCCGTCCGGCGCCTCGAGGCTCTCGGCGTTGATACCGCGGCTGACCGTTCCCTCCTCTCGGGCCTTCGCGCTCGAGCGGGTGCCCGAACTGAAGCGATCGAGGCGATTCTACAAGCGCTTGAAGAGGATCCCAGCCGTTCGGGAGACTGGCTTCACTACGCTCAGCTGCTGGAGGCCGAGGGCGAACACGAACTCGCCCTGGAGGCGAACGAGCGCTGCCTGACCCTCGATCGGCAATGCGGCGAAGCATGGGCCCTCAAAGCACGTTTGCTCGCCGAGAAGAACGGCCATCAGCGAGACGCCCTTAAGGCAGCAACCCACGCCGTGGCGTTGGAAGCCGGCGGCGTGGACGGTATCTTCCTCAAAGCGGAACTGTTGGAGATTGAAGGTTCCGTGGTCGCTGCAGAGGAGACCCTCCTCAAAGCGCTCAACGCACAGCCTCACAACGGTGAGCTGCGTGCACGCATCGCAGGAAAGTACCTGATTCAACACCGTGTGGACGAAGCCTCAACGCTCTTGGCTGAAACCCCTGAAGGCATCGATCATGCGCTCCTTCACACGGTTGAAGGGCGCCTTCACCTCGCTCACGCTGATCGTCTTCGCGACGGGACGGGCGAAACCGACCAAACCCTCCTTCAGGACGCGCTGCGTGCGTTCAACGGTGCCCTCTCGCTGAACCGAGAATTGGGTGTTGCTTGGCTCGGTCTCGCCCGAACACAGCGGATGATGGGCGAACTCGAGACCGCAGCGGAATCCTTGAGCAGGGCTCAGCGCCTGAGTCCGGAAAAAGACCCGTCCATTGCGTGTGAATCCGCCCTTCTCGCCCTCGACCAGGGCGACGTCCAAACCTCTCTTCTCCACGTGGACGCCGCTGAGGTTCACGGTCAAAACGCCACAACGGCCTACATCCGAGGAAACGTCGCAGCGGTCAAAGGCCAACTCAAGCAGGCCCTGTACCACTACAGCGACTGCCTGACGCTGGACCCCGCCCACATCCGGGCCCGTCTCAACCGTTGTTCCGTTCACATGGGCTTGGATGAGGCCCGAAAGGCGCTGGACGACGCCGAGGCCTTGCTTGACCTTGCACCCCAACTCGCTGTCGCCCGCATTCGAAAGGGCGACGCCCACATGCATTTGGGTGAGTGGGATGCCGGTGCAAAGGAATTCAAACACGTGTTGGAGCAAGCCCCCCATCACACGCACGCCCTCACGCAACTGGCAGCGTGCTACATGGGCATGGACCGGGCGGAGCGGGCTGAAGCACCGTTGAACGAAGCCCTGCGTCAATCACCCGACCACGCTGCTGCATGGCATCAGCGTGGTTTGTATTACATGCACTTCAACATGATTGACAACGCCCTGTCAGACTTCGAAGCCGCCGTGCGTTGCGACGGCCACCACCTCGCAGCCCGCTTGCAGATTGCCGCCCACCATCACGGGCTCGGTGATATGGAGGCAGCCGCAACGGCTTGGAAGGCCATTCTCAGCATCGATGCGGACCACCACCTGGCCAAGACGCGTCTGCAAGAGTGCGAGAAAAACTTGATGAAAAGCGCGTGAGCACCCCGGAGGGTAGGGGGCGACTCGATGGTTGAGGTCAAGGAACTTAATTTGACGGAAATCCTGACGGCGCTGCAGGATTTCATGACCTCTGACGGGGCCATTTCCGGTGAACAACGGGAATTCTACACCGTGTTTCGAGGGCACCTCAACAACCACGTTGGCGAATTCAAAGTTGAAGACATCGAAAACCTCCTGATGAAAGCCAAGACCGAGGTTCCCGACCTTTTGGAGGAGGAATTTCTCAAAATGGGTGAGGCGATCCTCAATCGCTACCGCAACAAGAACGAGGAAGCCATCAACGAACGAATTCGTGCCTTGGCCGAGGAAGAGGCGCGAAAGCGTGCGCTGGCGGAAGAAGAACGCAAGAAGCGAGAGGAAGAGGAGCGCATCGCTGAAGAAGCACGCCTTGCCGAAGAAGCACGTTTAGCCGAGGAGGAACGTCTCCGTCAGGAAGAGGAAGAGCGCCTTCGCAAAGAGGAAGAGGAGCGCTTGCGCAAGGAGGAGGAAGCACGACTCGCCGAGGAGGCCCGTCTTGCCGAAGAAGCTCGTCTTGCCGAGGAGGCCCGTCTCGCTGAAGAAGCTCGCCTGGCTGAGGAGGCCCGTCTTGCCGAGGAAGCCCGTTTGGCCGAAGAAGCCCGCCTCGCTGAGGAGGCCCGTTTGGCCGAAGAAGCCCGTTTGGCCGAAGAAGCCCGCCTCGCCGAGGAAGCTCGCTTGGCTGAAGAGGCTCGTCTTGCCGAGGAAGCACGTCTGGCCGAAGAGGCCCGCCTGGCTGAGGAAGCACGTCTGGCCGAAGAGGCCCGCTTGGCCGAGGAAGCCCGCCTCGCCGAAGAGGCTCGCATCCAAGCCGAACTCGCGGCCGGCGAGAGCGCAAAACAGGCCTACTGGGAGGGGCAAGAACTTCCCGGCGACGAGGTAAAAATCGTTCCAGATCTGCCAGCCGACGCCTTACCGGCCATGGACCCAACATCGGGCGGTGGTGGGCGGAAACTTCTGCTGGCGGCCCTCGCCGTGCTGACCATCGCCGGTGCTGCCGCAGCGATGTTCATCTTGTGAGCCGCCACAAAGCAAGCCATTTTGACCCATGAGCCTCGAGGAGCCCTCATGACCCTTCAGACCGGAGATGCTGCGCCCGACTTCAACCTCCCCAACGCTAACGCTGCTGTTGGTGGCGACCACGTCTCGCTTGCGGACGCCGCCGGTGCCAACGGTACGCTGGTGCTGTTCGAATGCAATCACTGCCCGTACGTCGTGGCAAGCGTGGGACGAATCAACGCCATGGCCGAAGCCTGTCAGGGCAAAGGCATCGGTTTCGTGGGCATCAACGCCAACGACCCCGTGGTCTACGAGAACGACTCGTTTGAACACATGGTCAAGCGTGCAGAAGGCGGCATGCCTTACGCTTACCTCCACGATGCCTCCCAAGCGGTGGCTCATGCTTACGGCGCCAAGCGAACGCCGGAATTTTTCCTGTTCAACGCCGACCACCTTCTGGTGTATCAGGGGCGCATGGACGACAGCCCCCGAAACCCCAACGACGTCACAACGGCCGACCTCTCCGACGCCATCGAGGCCATGCTGGCCGGCAAGACACCTGCCGTTGATTACACCGAATCCATCGGGTGCTCGGTGAAGTGGAAGGCCTGATGTGCATGACCGGATGCCGCCGTCAGTGCGATTGGGACGACAACATGGTGTGCCGCTCGTGCGGCATCGATTATTCGCCCCCTTCAGAGGAAGAGTGACCCTCAGTACTGCTCCAACACGAGTTCGGTCGTGGTGCTGGCGATTTCGTTGGGTGCAGCCAACCACATTTTGTCCAACAGGGCGCGCAGAGCCATGGTATCGTCGACGTGGACCAGCGCCACCAAATCCGCTTCTCCGGACACCTCGTACACGATTTCCACGCCTTCCCAACCGGTCACTTCGGAAGCAAAAGAACCGATCTCCGAGCCGGGGGAGACTTTGATGCGAACAAGAGCGGTCAAGCCAACGCCACCCTCTCGAATGGTGTAGCCTCGAATGGTACCGTTTTCCTCCATGTTTCGAATGTGGGTTCGTACGGTGCGCTCGCTCGCTTCAACCTTCGACGCCAAGTCAACGTAGGACATGCGTCCGTTTTTTCGGAGTTGTGCAAGGATGGCTCGGTCAATTTCAGCGATGCGTGGCATGCATATCGCATATCCACGGCCTATTTGAAAGAAATCCCTACGCCTTCTGTCAATATATCCACTATTTATTATCAATAAGCGGCAAAAAACACGAAATTTCGCCGCTTTTTAGCAATCGTTTGGAATTCTCATGGATGTAAATTTTGAACAAAACAACCCCCGCTTGATTGAAAGAGCGCGTTCACCTCGGAGGAACGAGGGAACCTCATGACCGGACACATTTCGGGGCTCGATGCACGCATGGTACTGGACAGCCGTGGACAACCCACCGTCGAGGTGGATTGCTTTGTTGACGGCGGCCTGCTGGGCCGAGCCATCGTTCCGTCCGGTGCGTCGACCGGTGCCTACGAGGCGCTGGAACTTCGAGACGGTGACGCCAAGGTCTACCTTGGAAAGGGCGTTTCAAAGGCCGTGAACAACGTCAAGGATCACCTCGAAGAGGCCCTGGTCGGTCTTCCGGTCGATGAACAGCGGGTGATCGACGAGGTCATGATCGAACTCGACGGGACGCCCAACAAGGCCAACTTGGGTGCCAACGCCATGCTTGGTGCGTCAATGGCCTGCCTCCATGCGGGTGCAGCCCACCACGAGCTCCCCTTGTGGAAGTACGTTGGTGGTGTGGCAGGTGGCCTGATGCCCGTGCCCATGCTCAACATTCTCAACGGAGGCGCACACGCTGCCTCCAACGTCGACGTTCAGGAATTCATGGTCATGCCCCACGGGTTTGACTCCTTCGAAGAAGGGCTGAGAGCGGGCGTGGAAACCTACCACTCGCTCAAAGCCGAACTCAAAAAAGACGGCTTACTGGGTGGCATCGGGGATGAAGGGGGCTTCGCTCCCAACCTCCCTACCAATGAAGACGGCCTCAAGTACATGGTTCGGGCCATCGAAGGAGCGGGTTATTCCACCGAAGAAATCGGCATCGCCTTGGACGTGGCTTCGACGGAATTTCTCAAGGATGACGGGTATCACATGGACGGCAAGGTGTTGTCCTCTGACGATTTGGTTGAGATGTACGGAGGGTGGCTCGACGCCTACCCCATTCTGTCGATTGAAGACGGCTTCGGAGAAGACGACTGGCGCGGTTGGTCAGCGTTCACGAAAGCTTACGGCCACCGCGTGCAGACCGTGGGCGATGACCTGTTCGTCACCCAGTCCGAACGGTTGGCTCAGGGCATCGAACTGGGGGCGGCCAACGCCATGCTGGTCAAGGTCAATCAAGTTGGAACGGTGACTGAAACCCTCGAGGCCATGGATTTGGCATCCACCAACGGCATGAACAACGTCGTTTCTCACCGAAGCGGCGAATCCGAAGACGTCACCATCGCTGATTTTGCTGTGGGGACGAGGGCAGGTCAGATCAAGACCGGCGCACCCGCACGGTCGGACCGCGTGGCGAAGTACAACCAATTGCTCCGTATCGCAGAAGACGTCCACGAATACCGCTCACCCTTCAATTGATGCGGGAGCATGGCGTTATATCCATGCAAATCCTCGCCATTGTCGGTGGGCATGCGAACCAAAGTTGTCTTCCTGGTTGTGGTTCTTCTGGCCTCCACCATGGGGGCGCCGGCCCTCAACGTGCTCAATTCGTCCGTGCATGTTCGCGAAACCTCCGTGGGAAACATGCCCAAAAACATTGCAGAAACCGGCGACATTGGGCAACATGCATCGTTGAAACTTGACGGCATGAACAACCCTCACATCGCCTACTACGATGCCGATAACGGCGATCTCGTCTACACCACCTACGACGGATGGAATTGGAATACATCAACCGTCGATACGACCGGTGATGTCGGAGAATACGCTTCTCTTGTCCTCGACAGATTCGATCGTCCACATATTGCATATTACGATGCCACAAATCAAGATCTGAAGTATGCGCACTACGATGGTTCCAACTGGACCAACATCACGGTTGACGCTCAGGGCGATGTTGGGAAATTTGCTTCAATTGATGTGAGCAGTAACGTGAATCCACACGTTGCTTACAGGGATGAAACCAATACCAATCTGAAGTATGCCTACTACAACGGTAGTTCTTGGATTAACATGACACTGGACGGAAATTGGGGAGTCGATAACGTCGGCGAGTATGTTTCCCTTGAATTGGATTCCGGAAATTGGCCTCATATCGCTTACTACAATGCGACTGCGGGCGATCTGATGTACATCTACAACGACGGCTCAATGTGGAATAAGTTAACCGCCTATTCCACCAACAACGTGGGGGCTCATGCGAGTTTGGCCTTGGATTCAAACGACCTCCCGCACATTGCTCATTACAACATGCAATTTCAAAATTTGATGTACACTACGTTTGATGGCGGAAACTGGACAACAGTGGCCCCGGATTCGGCAGGCAGGGTTGGAGAATACTGCGTCATCGCAATTGATTCCAATGACCTACCGCACATTGCATACGTCGACAGAGACAACGGAGGCGTCATCAAGTACGCCCGTGGAAATCAATCATGGGATTTCTCGGAAATCGATGAAGAAGGCGAGTTCATTTCGATCGATGTTGACACGCAAGACAGAGCTCATTTCTCGTATTACGACGTATCAGATCAGGATTTAAGGTACCTTTCACATTCAGGTGCCCACGTCGATCAGATCACGCAAAGCATCACCTTTAACCAACAATGGGGAGGCATTCGAATGGCCATCGATAGCCAGGATGTGCCCCACGTGGCCTACCAAAATTTGACCGGCGGCGTCAAGACCATTTCATACGCTACCCTGAACGTGACGGCCACCCAAATTTCCGGCAACAACGTCTGGGTGATTGAAACCGTCGATACGAACCTTGGCGATACGGCAGGCAGTTGGTTGTCGATCGATTTGGACAGCCAAGACAGACCACACATATCGTACTATTCAGGAGATACAAAGAACAGTCTCAGATATGCAACCAAGAACAGCACTGGATGGTCCAACCACACCATTGACACTGGATACCGGTTGGGGTGGTTTTCTGCGCTGAGGATCGATTCCACCGATAATCCGCACATTGCCTATTCTGAATTGGGGGGAAATGCACTCAAATACGCCATGTACGATGGTTCGAGCTGGCACACTGAAGATGTCGGCACACAGGTTGGAGGTGACAAAAAAGGCCTCCAATTGGCTTTGAGCACCGCAGATGTCCCGCATCTTTGCTACTTTGACCAGAATCTCTTACAGCTCGGGCATGCAACATACAGCGGCTCATCTTGGGTAAAGGAAACAAACGTGTTAAGCGACGATTTAGATTTGGACACGTCCCTTGCCAGAGGTCGATATTGTGACATCGAAGTTGACCAGTACGGCGACCCCCACATGACGTTTGATTACAATCTCCAAAAAGAAATCGGATACCTCAAGAAGAACGGTACGTCATGGGACGGCTGGAATCTATCGGTATTGCACGAAAATAGCTTTATCGGATACACGCAACTTGAACTCGATCGTTCAGAGAATCCCTGTTTTTCATACGCTGACAACCACAGAATCGTCACGAACAAACGTGATGTTTACTTTGGCTGTCTCGACAAGGATTCAGGTGAGATCGTTCTGAGGGAATCCGGTCAATTGCATACAGATCATTACTTCTCACACAACGACTGGGGGAGGTACCTTAGCATGAAATTGGACTCCAACGACAGTGCTCACCTCGCGTTTTTCTACAGGCAAAATACAAATTTCGGAAGCGTCATGTACTACACGGACAACTACTATCCCACGTTTGATTCAGACGGAGATGGCATCCCAGACTACGAAGACAGTTTCCCATCGAACCCGTCAGAGACCACGGACCACGACGGAGACGGTTCCGGAGACAATGCCGATAACGACGATGACAACGACGGCGTGATTGACCTGATGGATGATTGCCAGTTCGGCATCATCGGTGCCGGGGCAGACTTTGACGGCGATGGTTGCAAGGATTCAGAAGATGATGACGATGACAACGATGGTTTCCACGATGGGGATGATGATTGCCCCAAGGGCATGACAGGCGTTGGTGATGACTTCGATGCTGACGGTTGTCAAGATGCAGAGGATGCAGACATTGACGGTGATGGTGTTGTCAATGAAGATGATGACTTCGACTTTGACCCAACGGAAGACACCGATAGCGACGGGGACGGCGTTGGAGACAACACCGACCAATTCCCAGACGATGCAAGTGAGGTCACCGACGCTGATGGAGACGGCGTGGGCGATAACGGCGATGCATTCCCGAACGATGCCAATGAAAGTTCAGATTTGGACGGCGACGGGGTCGGGGACAACGAGGATGCCTTCGATGATGATGCGAACGAAACCACGGACTCCGATGGAGACGGCGTGGGTGATAATTCGGATGCATTCCCGAACGATGCCAATGAAAGTTCAGATTTGGATGGCGATGGGGTGGGGGATAACGCCGATGCCGACGTGGATGGAGACAATGTTTCGGACAGTGAAGATGCCTTCCCCGATGATCCAAACGAATGGAACGATACCGACGAGGACGGTGTCGGTGACAACGCTGACGCCTTCCCGGCCGATGCTAACGAAACAACGGACGTTGACGGTGATGGTGTGGGCGACAATGCCGATGCGTTCCCGAACAATGCTAACGAAAGCGCCGACTCGGACATGGACGGGGTGGGCGACAACGGCGATGCATTCCCAAACGATGCCAACGAAACGTCCGACGGCGACGGCGACGGCATTGGCGACAATGCAGATGTTTGCTCAGAAGGCGATGACACGGTCGACGTTGACCTAGATGGCATCGCCGATGATTGCGACGAACTGGTTGACTCGGACGGTGACGGGTTCAGCGATACGATTGACGCGTTCCCAACCGACATCACGGAGTGGGTGGATTCGGACGGCGACGGTGTTGGCAACAACGCCGATGCGTTCCCAGCCGACCCCAGCAGGAGCGTCCAAGAGCAATTGCCACCGAACCCATCGCCTCCCGTTGTTGAATCCGACGACATCGAAGAAGCCGATCTCGAGGACGATGTTCAGGCAGACGCCATCACGTGGTCCGAATTTTTAGCCCAACAGGGCCTTGACGGTACGATTGCGGCGCAATTGGTTGCCGTTGTGTTCGTGCTGCTGCTGACCAAGATTGGTTTTCAGCCGAAAGATCAGGAAACTCAAGGGTCAGTTGCATGAGGCTGCGGAGTCAAAGACACAGTGGGAGCGATTTGACCTTGATGAGGACGGAGAGATTTCTGACCTCGAATTCGAAGCGTACAAGTTGTTCAGGGACAAGGACAAACAGCAAGCATCAACCGATGAAATTACCGAAGAAGCGCACGACGAGGTCGATGACGGGGCCCCAGATCAAGATGAAGCTGTAATGTCTGAACCGCCCGTTGACCAGGAGGCCATCCGAGACCATCTCTCCGACCTTGAGTTCTGAGGATGTTCATCCACGCGATGGAAAAACCCCCCTTTGTAGGGCACGAAGCCGGGGCCATGAACGGCCCCGCCCCTATGATTCCCTGCCTAGTCTTCCCCTTCCTTTCGGGGGCGGCTGACGAAAAGAAGACACCCCAGCCAACGTTGCCGCCAGGCCCACGACGCTGGTCGCTGCCCTCACCCACGCCGGGCTGGTTGAGACCCTTCAGGGCGACGGCCCGTTCACGGTTTTCGCACCAACGGACGCCGCCTTTGAAGCCGCTGGCATCGATCTGTCCACCTTCGACAACGACGAGGCCAACGCCACCCTTGCGGACATTCTGCTCTATCACGTGCTGGACGGCGCCGTGGACGCTGCCAACGTTAGCGACGGCTTGGTCGCCACGATGGCCAACGGCGACAACGCTACGTTCACGGTCGACAACGGCACGGTCATGATCAACGACGCCACGGTCACCACCGCCGACGTCGCTGCCAGCAACGGCATCATTCACGTCATCGACAAGGTACTCCTCCCACCGGTTGAGGAGCCTGCGCTCGAAGACATCACCGGCGTGGCCGCCGGAACGGGCGTCCACGGGGCCCTCGTGGCTGCCCTCGCTCACGCCGAATTGGTGGCGACCCTTCAGGGTGAAGGACCGTTCACGGTGTTCGCACCAACGGACGCCGCTTTCGAAGCCGCTGGCATCAACCTCACCACCTTTGACAACGACGAGGCCAACGCCACCCTTGCGGACATTCTGCTGTACCACGTCGTTGCAGGTTCCGTCTCGGCTGCGGACGTGACCGACGGCATGACCGCCACCATGGCCAACGGCGACAATGCGACCTTTACCGTCGACAACGGGACCGTCATGGTGGGCGCCGCAACGGTCACTGCGGCCGATGTTGCTGCCTCGAACGGCATCATTCACGTCATCGATGCGGTGTTGATGCCGCCGGCCGACGAGGTCGTTGAGGAAGAACCTGAAGTGGTCGACCCGTTCGCTGGCGTTGACTGCGCCGAGACCGTCGGCATTGACTCGTCTGGGTTTGCCTTTGACCCTGTCGTGGTCACCATCGCTGTTGGTGAAACGGTTTGCTGGTCTTGGGAAGATTCCTCCATGCCTCACAACGTCAAGGAAATTGATGGCTTCAAGTCCACCACCTACGTGCCCAACGGCATCACGTCAGGTGAGGCTGCCAGCACCGTGGCCTTCCACCACACGTTCACCGAGGACACCACGTTCTACTACGCCTGTCAGCCCCACATCGCTATGGAGATGTTCGGCCAGGTCGTTGTTGGCGATGGTGGCAGCGAGCCCGAACCGGCGAGCACGACCGAAAGCGAGGACACGCCCGGCTTCATGGCTCTCGGGGCCCTGGTGGCCGTGATCGGTGCACTCGCGCTGATGGGCCGAACCGACCCCGAGAACTGAGACCACCGGTCCACGCTTCTCGAATCGACCGTTCGAACGGACGATGCAGGCAATGAAACTGCCTTTGGCATGAACCTGCCTCCCGAATCGTTGAAGGTTGAGTAGACGGGCGGAGGCTTCAGATGCGACGCCAGCTCCTTCCCGTGGTGCTGCTGTTGGTCGCTTTGCTGATGGTGCGGCAGATTTACCCTTACGTTTCCGGAAACGAACCCAACGTCGTGGACGGCTACGAGGTCGAACGGGTGGCGACCGGTCTCGGCGGACCGACATGCCTCGTGTGGGCCAACGAAACCCATTTGCTGATCTGCGATCGAGACGGCGGAGGCATCACGGAACTGAACGTTGAAACCGATGCCAGACGTGTGTTGCTCGATGGACTTGACCGACCCCACGGACTGGTGTTGTTGAACAACACGGCGGTGGTGTCCGAGGCGGGGAAACTTACGTCCTACACGGTCGACATGAACGGGATGTTCATCGAAGGTCGGGTCTTGGTGGACGGCATTCCAGTGGGCAATCACCAGACCAACACGGTTGACGTGATGCCCAACGGTACCTTGCTGTGGCACAGTGGGTCAACGTGCAACGTGTGCAATGAAGCGGACGAACGAAACGCTGCGCTTCTGTGGGTGAACGCCACCACCGGTGAACACGGTGTGCTGGTCAGCGGTGTTCGCAATTCATTTGACGGCGTTTGGGTTGACGGCCACGGCTACTTCTTTACCGACAACGGCCGAGATTGGGAAGGCGACCATCCCCACGAGGAGTTGAATTTCATGATCCCGGGGGCAGCCTACGGCTGGCCTGACGACGAACCCGACAACCCGATTCCCCCCGGAACCGAAGCCCCCGTTGGGCGCTGGACGCCGCACAGTTCGATGAACGGTGTTGATGTTCGTCCCGTTCATTCCCCTCTTCCCGGGCTTTCACCTTCCGAGGGCTTCACGCTCTACGCCACGGTGTACGGGTCGTGGAACACCATCCTCCCGGTCGGTCAGGAAATCGTCCGCATCGATGTCATGGTCGGCGAGGACAACGGCTACACGACGGACATCACACGTTTCGCATGGGATGCTGGCACCCCGCTTCCGTTGGCGTTCCACCCCGACGGCACGCTGTATTACGCCATGTTTGGAGGGGGAGGTACGTTGTACACCATTGACGCAAAGGCCACCGCTTGACGCAGGATCACGCCAGACGCAGGGCCAGTTCAGGGATGGACTCTCCCGGCTGAGCGAGGGAGCGAATGTAGCGAGCGACGGTGTGGTCGGACTGCTCAAGGTCCATTGCATCACCGCACCATTCCAGCTCGGTTTCTGGTGTGGCCTTGGTGCCCAGGTTTGATTCCACGGACCACACCGAACAACCGCTTTCATCGTCCGATTGGACTTGCAGGTACCAGGGTTCGGGTTCGTGCCGGTGGTCGCTCTCGAGGTGGTGACGCTGGACAAAGCGGACGACGCAATCATCGACGATGTGAAGAACGCCTGCATCGTTGAGCATTTCCAACACGTCCTCGTGTTCTGAGCCCGGTTGGAACCACAGCAGCGGCATGCCGTCAACTCCGTACCGGATCATCAATTCCTTGACCGCCTGCTTGGCCCGTTCGGGGGCGAGAAAGAACACGACCACCTCGGGTTGGAGTCCTGGCTCAATGCTGGTGCGAATCGGGCGACCCAGAATGGCTCCGCCCGCATCTCGGGGATGAATCGGCACCAAACGCCAACCCTTGCCGTCAAGGTCGTGAACGGCACGATGGGCCGGTTTCTCCGGGTTCAATCCCGCTCCGAGGATGTGAATGGAGGCTGCGCCGCACAAGGTGCCCACGATGGCGGGGTGTGCGTCCCGAAGCATGGTTATCTTTCATCCGTTTTCCTTTTCAATCAATGTTCATTCCCAAAACAGCAGTATAAAAGGGTCTTGAAGTGTAATGATTCCATGAGCAAATCGTTTCTTTTGGTTGGTGGAAGCAGCGACATTGCCCGCCATCTCGCCGCCTTGCTGTTGGACGACAACCATCAGGTCACCCTCTTGGCCCGAGACGGAGAACGCGTCAACGAACTCGTTGACCGAGGCGCCCATTTCATCGAGGGCGACGCCCTTGACGAAACCGTCGTTCAAGCCGCTGTTGCCCACGCATCCGGTTTGAGCGAACAAGGCCTGGCCGGCATGGCCCACCTGGTGGGTTCGATTGCGCTGCGCCCACCGCACGCCACCAAAGTTGAGGATTTTGAAGCCGTCATTCAAACCAACCTCGTGTCCGCCTTCGTCGCGCTCAAAACCGCAGGAAAAGCGATGCTCAAGGCCGGTACCGGACGCATGGTCTTCACTTCGAGCGTAGCGGGCAGTTACGGACTCACCAATCACGAGGCCATCGCCGCAGCCAAAGGCGGCATTGAAGCCATGGTTCGTGCGGCCGCCTCCACCTATGCGGGACGCGGTCTTCGCGTCAACGTCGTCGCCCCCGGCCTGACCGAAACCCGCCTCGGAGCCACCGTCCTCCGCTCCGACGCGATTCGAGAGGCTTCGGTGGGCATGATTCCACTCAAGCGGATCAACGAACCGGAGGAGGTGGCCCAAAGCATGCACTGGTTGCTGACCGGGGCGCCGGACAACTTCACCGGACAGGTCATGCATCTTGACGGCGGCATGTCAGCACTGCGAGGGTGAATCATGCGCATTGCAGTGGTTGGTGGCGGTCTGGCGGGCCTGACGGTCGCGCTCGGTTGCGAGCGAGCGGGTCACGACGTTGACCTCTACGAGGCGAGTGATCGACTCGGCGGACGGATGGCCACGCGTCAAGAGGGCGACCACCACATCGACCTCGGCTTTCACGTTCTCCACACGGCCTACCCCGCCCTTCATCGGTGGGTGGACATCAAGGCCTTGAACGCCAAACCGATGGACGCTTGCACGATGACGATTCATCCATCGACCGGCAGACAGCGAGTGCTGGGTGATGCGCTGCGCGCCCCACAATACCTGCTGCCAACCCTGCGCTCCGTGGGCGTCCTCGACGGCCTACGTTTCCTTCGCTGGCGCCTCTCCACGTCGGGTAAGGACCTCGAACGTTGCATGGACCGCCCCACCCCCACCATCCTTGACGGGCTTCGTGCTCGGCGGTTTGGCTCTTCAACACGTAACGTCTTGGAGCCGCTGTTCGCCGGTATTACGCTGGACCCGTCGCTCTCTGAACGCATGGCGTTCGCCGACTTCGCATGGGGCGCCATGGCGCACGGCGAGATGATCGTCCCGTCCGGCGGTATCGCTGCCGTACCGCAACAACTGGCGGCCGGTCTTACCTCCACGACCATCCATCTCAACACTGCAGTGTCCGCCGTTTCGGCCACCTCGGTGGAGGTGGACGGTGAGCATCGCACCTACGACCGCGTGGTACTGGCCGTGCCCCAACACGTTGCAGCCAAACTGCACCCGGCGCTGGCTGATGACCATCAACCGGTCGAGCGACTGACCAGCACGGTGGCCTTTGTGGCGCCCGAGCCGCCCTTTGCCGAGGCGCGCTTGATGGTGAACGAAACATGGGACAACACCGAGCAGCGGGTGCTGCACGTTCACGTCCCGACCAACCTTCACCCGCACCCGGACGGTGAGCACTGGGTGGTGGCGACGTTGGTCGGCGAGCCCGCATCTTCTCCCGACGCCTCAGCGGTGCAGCAAGAATTGCGCGCGTGGTTCGGTGAGTCGGTGGACGCATGGACGCACGTGGCCAGCACCACCGTTCGGCATGCGCTTCCGCACATCGACCCGTCCCACCACCGCAGGACGCAACCCGACGTTGAGGTGGACGGTGTTTTGGTGGTCGGCGACCACCGCGCACATCCATCGGTTCAGGGGGCACTCCGCAGTGCTGAGCGAGCCCTCAAGCACCTGAACATCCCACTCCCACGGAGGCGCTGACATGACCTGGCACAACGTGATGAAATCAAGCAAGCTGAAACCCGGTAAGAAGAAGATGATGACCGTGAAGGGCAAGATGGTGATGGTGGGCCGTCAAGGTACCGCTTTGTTTGCCACCGAAGCCCTGTGCCGCCACATGCGATGGCCGCTCGCTTGGGGCGCCAAGGTGGAGGACGACTGCGTCCGTTGCCCGCTTCATCAGACCACGCACAACCTGAACGACGGCTCACTCGTCGAGTGGTCCCCGTTCCCCCTGTTTCCTGCGTACGGCAAACTGGTGGGCGCCATGTCGAAGAAGAAGGACCTCCGAATTTACGAGGTCCGAGAACAGGACGGCATGATTCAGGTTCGGTTTGAAGCCCCAGTCTCCGATGTTGCTGACGCTCCTCAATGAGCGACTACCCCAGCAGGGCCCGTCCTCTTTTTCTTGATTGAGGACGCAGCGAACCGTTCTATTGAGCATGGGTAATATATCTCTCGAGAACACACAAAAGCGGCAAGGGGGGCATCAACATCGATCTGCTGCTTGTGCTGTTGGGATTGGCGGGTTGTTTCCTCGCAGCCGCACTGACGGTTCCTGCCGGCTTTGGACTCGCTACCATGACCACACCGATCTTTCTTCTGTGGTTTGAACCGCATCACGCTATTGCTGGAGTGGCCATTGTCCACGGTGCTCACAACGCGATGAAATCACGCATGCTTCGTACGCACATTGACCGCGATGCGCTTCGCCGATTTGGCTGGGCGCTTCTTCTTGGGGCATTGATAGGGGCGCTGTTGCAATCAGTCATTCCGCCGGACCCGTTGCTTTTGTTGGTCGGCCTTGCCTTGATCGTGCTCCCGGCGTTGAAGGTGAGCGAGTCGTGGACCAGAATTCGCCTACCAGAGGCCGAAGATCGAATCGGCGGCTTTGGCTCAGGGTTTCTGGGCGGTTTAACCGGACACCAAGGAGCCCTCCGTGCAATGTTTCTCAAGCAACGGTTACCGGACAAATCAGAGTACGCTGCCACGGCAGCCGTCCTCGCCTTGGTCGTTGATATGACCAGAATTCCGATTTATCTGTGGCACGATGTGTCGGTCTTGACCGTGGACCCCTTCTTGCTTGTTGGATTCGTCCTCGCTGCCCTGCTCGGGGCTCAAATCGGGCGAATCTGGCTTGAAAAATGGAAGAGCGACGACATCCAAAAAGGCATCATGGTTGGGTTGGTGATTACGGGTGTTCTGTACGTCCGAGAGGCCCTTCAAGCCCTTTCAGCGGCGTGATTCAAGCCACTTGCGGAGCCGGCCCACGCCTTCGTGGATGTTGGCGATGGACGTGGCGTAACTGATTCGAATCAACCCGTCGCCACCTTTCATCAGGGAGCCGGGAATCACCTGAACCTGTGCGTGTTCGAGGGCTTGGTGAGCAAATTCGATGTCCGTCAGGCCGGTGCCGGTGATGTCGCAAAGGATGTAGAACGCCCCTTCCGGCTCAGGGACGACAAATCCTGGCAGAGACGAAAGGCCCTGATGCATCAACACCCTTCGTTCTGCGAAAGCGTCTTTCATTTCTTGGACTTCTTCTTCCAGGGAGAGCGCTTTGGCGGCGGCAGGCATCAGGAAGGTCGGAACGTGCGTTGCCGAGCTGACGTTGACCACTTTGACGCCGTCCATGACGTTGGTTGGGCCCGTGATCCAACCGAGTCGCCACCCGGTCATGGCCCAGCCTTTGGACCAACCACCGATGGTGATGGTTCGCTCACTCCCGCCTTCAAAGGCGCAGGGTGAAGTGTAGCCGACATCGGTCCACACCAGAGTCGAATAGATCATGTCGTCAAGGATCCACAAATCATGCTTCACGGCAAAATCAACCAGCCGCTGGGTCTCCTCGGGCGTGTAGACCGCACCGGTCGGGTTGTTGGGCGTGTTGAGGATGATGGCCTTCGTGTTCTCCGTGACATGGGCTTCGAGCGCATCGAAGTCAGGGTGGTAGTTGTCGCGGCGAACGGGGACGTGGATGGGAAGAGCACCGGTGAGGCGAACCATGCCGTCGTAGGACGGCCACGCCGGTGAAAGGAGTAACACCTCGTCGCCTGGGGTCAAGACCGCCATCATGCCGTAAAACAGGGCCTGTTTGCAACCCGGTGTGATGACCACATCGTCAGCCTTCACGTTGATGTCGAACCGGGTCAGGTGCTGTTGAACGGCCTCGCACAATTCAACGGTTCCTTGGGGCCGCGTGTAGGCCGTTTCACCCCGGTCCAAGGACGCCTTCGCCTCGTCAACGACGGGTTGGGGTGTACCAAAGTCCGGCTGACCAACCGTGAATCGGATGACTTCCGGCCCGGGTGGAGCCAAAAATCCGGCAAATCCGATACCAACCTGACTCAAAACGGGGTTGATTTCGGGCATTTGTCATCGCTCCTTGCTGTGGCTGGCTGGTTCGTTTTCCCTTTCAAGCCTCGTATGGGTTTTCAATTCGAGAAGTGTTTTGGAGCACGGACGGAGATTCGAACTCCGGTCTCAGGATCTGCAGTCCCGCTCATAGCCACTCTGACATCCGTGCTGTGTTCACGCCCAGCGGCAAGACCTATTTCAACGCGCCTTTGCCCTCTGCGGGAGGCTGGAGGATGGTTTAAACGAACTCAATGTGAGGCCTTTTGCATGGCAGAAGACGAATCGGCTGGCGTTGAGCCATCCGAAGAGAAGCCGTTTTTTGCCATCGACGCCGAAGATGTTGCTGCGGCCGACGCAACGGCTACGCCCGCTCCATCGCAACCTCCTCAACCCGTGATGCTCGGATCGTTGGGAGGCGGTACCAACGGCTCGCTACCCGGCGACGTCGGCGCAGGTGGGCTCCAGTCAAATCCCTGGGGTGCGCCGATGCAACAGTTGACGGGCGATCCCCACACAATGGCCCGCCAAACCGCTTTTTCTGTGCCGCAACCCGTTGAAAAAACCGGTGTTCGATGGGGT
The DNA here is from genome assembly GCA_019651595.1 of Candidatus Poseidoniales archaeon. Lineage (GTDB taxonomy): Archaea > Thermoplasmatota > Poseidoniia > Poseidoniales > Poseidoniaceae > Poseidonia. Next base: position 231,971 of record BOYQ01000001.1, read on the forward strand.
CAATTTTTGCTGGGATTTTTCATTCCGGTGGTGATTGTGGTCACGTTGAGTTTTGTTGACGGTCTCGTGAATCGGAATTACGAATACGGAGATCCTTGGCGAACGGAGATGTTGGAGGTTTCGAGTTCGGACAACCAAACCTACGAATTCACCCTCGCTCCAAACGGCACCGAGCGGGTTCAACAGTTTTACATCGAGGCTGAACATCAGGGCGAGAGATTTACGATTTACATGGATCAATACACCATCGACGAGGATAGCATCTGGCAGGTGAATCAAAGCTCAGACGAAACGTCCCGCATCGGGACGTACTATTACCAAAACGCCACGGCGTACTTTGAACTGGATGGTGTTCAAGTGGGCACGCTCGAGGTGGTCGTCGAATACTACGACGACGGCGGGGAATACGACGAACCCCCTGCCCAAGCGGCCATTGATTTCGTGTGTTGTCTGCTCCCGTTTGCCTACATCACCAGCATCATTGCGGCCTTTGCCACCGGGCGAAAAGCGCTGGGCGCGGGCCTTATGAGCGCTTCGTTGCTCATCATTCTCCCCCTGTTGTTCTTGATCATCGCTCTTTCAGCGATGCCCTGAGGTGCGGTGGCTGCCATGGTTCAATCCCTTCACGGCATGCCGGATGAGGCCTATTTCCGAACTCGATACGCTGTTCTCCGGGAACCGATTGGTATGCCGCCGGGCAGTGAACGTCTGGACGATGACGGCCAGGCCGTCCACGCATGGGTGGAGGAGAATCGCACCGTCGTGGCGGTTGGCAGGGCTCACATCATTCCGGAGGGTTCGGACGGTTCGGGCGCCGACCACAAAGGCCCCGGCGCCGCTCGCATTCCACCCTTTGGGCCGCTGGCCGACGGTTCGGCGGCACATCCCGTTTTCCAAATTCGTCAAATGGGAACGTTGCCAACCCATCAGCGAAAGGGGCATGCTGCAGCGGTGCTGGCCGAACTCGAGCGGTACATGGTTGTCGAGTTTGGATGTAAAACCGGCTTGCTGCAAGCTCGTGAACACGCCATCCCCTTCTACGAATCACAGGGTTGGGCCGTCATTGATGCGCCCTATGACATCGGTATCATCGGTCCGCATCGCTCCATGAAGAAGGACCTTTGAGCGTGGAGAGTATATATTCCCTCACTCACCTATCTTGTCATCGGCAGTTTCCATGAACGCCCCTTAATTGTAAAAATAAACACAGAAGACGGAACAAAAAGATGGATTTGCGCCCGGAAGAGGGAGTAAAGATGAGATCAGCACAACACATTCAAACAAAAGAACATAAAAGCAGGCCGGACCACGGTAACAACATGAACAACTCTCGTTCCGAGAGGACGTATTCAAAATCAGAACCCGATTTTGATTATTACGTTGCAAAAAAATACAATTCAAAATCGGATAAAGAACGAGAATTGTATTTTCAAAAACTCCTCGATGCGTTTCGAACGCTTTCTGAAGAAGCGCCAGAAGTGTTTGACTCCATTGCGCCGGAAATGCTCCAGCGAAGCATTTGGTCGTGGAGGGGCGCTGACCCGCTGCTGTCGAAGAAATTCAACAATTGGCTGATGGCGGATTATCAATGGACGCCCTTTGATGACATCCTTCCCAAAGAGCGGAGTTCGTTGAGGCCGGTTGATGTTCCTCCGTTGAACCCCGCTCAACTGGACGAAGCTCATCATTCTCTGATCGAATCTCTTCAAGATCGGTTTCGAGGTGATCCCCATCGATGGGACGCCTCACGGCGCGATCAATTTGTGATTCTCGGGATGATGGCGACGGCGGGCGGCTACGGTGTGCGCCAGGGCAAACTCATCCACAGTTTGGGCATGGGTCTGGCCGAGAGCGGTGTGCGGGGCGCCAACACGGTGCGTGCGGCCAAAATTGCACTCTCTCGACTCGCCAAACCGTTCGGTTTGCAGTTGTTTGCACCGGCGGTTGGCAACGGACCGGAGCGAATCCACATGTTCAACGATGAAGAATTAGCGTCGATCATCGCACGTTATGTTTTCAATCACGAAGCCTCTGTTTTGCTTCCAGCCACCGACATGCCCACCCTCTGAGCGGGTCCAAGGCCAGGATGCATTGCATCGCGGTCTTCATATAGGGTAGGTCCTTTGATTGACGCAGAGGGAACGCTGGGTTCCCTATGAACGACCCGTGAAAAACGATGCAAACGGAGGATTACGTCAACAACAAAAGCAAAGCACTGAACGGCCTTTTCGCAGCCAATCCACCCTGCGAAAGCAACGAGCAACCCGTCCAGATGATTTGCTTCACCCCCCTTGTTGAATCAATTCAGCGCAAGCTGCATCGTGCTCCCAACGACCGTGTTCTGACCCGTTCAGAGGCAGCCTTGGAAAGAGAGAACAGCGGGTTCTCTGTGTAAAACAACCAAAACAAAAGGAAGTGAAAAAACATGAAGACGAAAATGATGAGCGTGCTATTGGCTTTGTTCCTCGCCCTCTCGGCTGTTTCGGCAGCCTCGGGTGATGGATCCGACCCCCTCGACCCCTCAGACGGCGGCGCCGACTGGGACGGCGATGGTTTGACCAACGCTGAGGAGCAAACCCACGGCACCAACATGAACAATGCAGACAGCGATGGCGATGGTCTCCCAGATGGCTGGGAGGTTTCGAACGGACTGAACCCCACCAACGGTGGCGATGGAAACGCAGACCCTGACGGAGACGGCTTGACCAACTCCCAAGAGTATGCCAAGGGTACCAACCCGAACAACGCCGACACCGACGGTGACGGTAAGCCCGACGCAACCGACCAGTTCCCCAACGACCCCAACGACGGTGAATACTCCGATTCCGACGGTGACGGTATTCCTGACGCTTACGATCCTGACTTCCAGGAGTCCGGAGCAGGCGCAGGTAACGGCGACACCGAAGGCGGTGGCGAATCCGAAGCTGGCGGTCAGGGCGAAGGTCAGGGCCAAGGTCAGGGCCAAGGTCAAGGCCAAGGTCAGGGCCAAGGTCAAGGCCAAGGTCAGGGCCAAGGTCAGGGCCAAGGTCAAGGCCAAGGTCAGGGCCAAGGTCAAGGCCAAGGTCAAGGCCAAGGTCAAGGCCAAGGTCAAGGCCAAGGTCAGGGCCAAGGTCAAGGCCAAGGTCAGGGCCAAGGTCAGGGCCAAGGTCAGGGCCAAGGTCAAGGCCAAGGTCAACAACAAGGTCAAGGTCAAGGTCAGCAAGGTCAGCAAGGTCAGCAGGGCCAACAAGGTCAGCAGGGCCAGCAAGGTCAGCAAGGCCAGCAAGGTCAGCAGGGCCAGCAAGGTCAGCAGGGCCAGCAAGGTCAGCAGGGCCAGCAAGGTCAGCAGGGCCAGCAAGGTCAACAGCAAGACAACGGCCAGGGTCAACAACAGCAAGGCGGCCAGCAAGGCGGCCAGCAAGGCGACCAGACCAGCCAAGATCAGAACGGTCAGAACCAGAACGGTCAGAACGAGCAGCAACAAGGTCAGACGCAAAACGGACAGCAGGGTCAACAAGGCCAGCAGTCCGACCAGCAGCAAGGCCAGCAGCTCGACAACCAGGACGAGAACGACAACGATGGCGACGGCATCCCCAACGACGTTGACAACGACGACGACAATGACGGCATCCCCGACTCGGTCGATGATTCACCCTTGGATCACGACAACGACGGGCTTGACGACTACGAGGATGATGACGCTGACGGCGACGGCATCGACGACCGCGAGGAAGTGAACGATGGCGACCCGAACACCAACATCTACGACCACGACAACGACGGCATCTCCGATGCTGTTGATCTGGACATCGACAACGACGGCATTGACAACCGAAATGACATCGGCGAAATGGGCGAGGACCTGTCCCGCGACCACGACAACGATGGTATGGACGACGCTGAAGACGATGACGACGACAACGACAACATCCTCGATGTTGACGAAATCGACGGCGTTGCCGGAAGCTACCGCTACGACCACGACAACGATGGCATTTGGGATCTTACCGACAACGATGACGACAACGACGGTCTCATGGACTGGTTCGAAGTCAACGACGGTAACGACCTCACCGGTCAATTCGATGCTGACAACGATGGCCTCGATGATCACGAAGATGACGACGACGACAACGACGGCATCCTCGACATCTACGAGTTCTGAAGTTGAACAACGACTGTCTGTCAAAGAACCGTCTCTGACGGGTACAACAGGCGCTTCGGGGCTACGGCCCCGAGGCGCCTCCATGCTTCTCTTTCCATGCTTCTACAACGCCTGAATCGTGCGCTGAAAACCTCGATACGACGGCACGAATCGACGTTGATACGCGGACCCGCTCGTGATACGGAACTGCACATTCGCGCCACGCCTTTGAAATAGGGTATTTCGGTCGAAGACTGATTACGAGGTGCCCGTATGCTGTCCAAACAATACACCCAACAAATCGAAGAGCGACAACGACTCTCCATGGCCATCATCATCGTCTTTTTGATGCTGGCCAGCAGCCTGCTTGCGATGGTTCAAACCGTTCAGGACGGCGATGGACCTTCGCAAGACACGCGATTGGTTCAGGGCGGTGGCTTGGGCATGTCCCCCGTTCAGTCCACCGACCAGGGTGGCCAGGGTGAATGGGACGGCGCTCACGATGCCAGTCTCGACTTCGCTCATGAAGCCCTGTTGGACATGATGTGGGCCGACCCCGGCGTTTCAGCCGGTGTGATCGTTGACCTCTCGGTGCTCGAAGCGGCGATCCCCTCGTATTCGTCCTTCCTCGAAGAGACCCGGGCTGGCGACCACGATAACGATGGTATCAACGACCTTGACGACCTTGACGACGACAACGACGGCATTTACGACCTGCTCGAGCGCTTCGACGGCTGTTACGGCACCGACCCTTACGACCACGACAACGACGGCATTCTGGACGTGGACGACTGGGACGATGACAACGACGGCATTCTCGAGGGCCCCATCGATTACGACGCCCTCGAAGCGCAGGGCCTTGACCCACGAAACGTTTCGACCGACCGCTACCTCGACCCGACCACCGTTCACCCCTGGACGGGCGGAACGGTTGGCAACTTCTACCTCGCTGACCAGAACCCCATGGACCACGACAACGATGGCGTGACCGACGAGGACAGCGACGGTGCCGGCCCCGGCCGATACGACGAAGACGACGACAACGACGGTCGAATTGACCAGTTCACGTGGCCTTGCGACCTCGACGCTGATGGCACCCCGGACTACTTTGACACCGACGATGACGGCGACGGCGTTCCCGACGAAGAGGACGCTCATCCCTATGACGCTTCCATTTTCACGCAAATGTCCACCACCGCCACGCTCTATGACGCTGCTCGAACCTGGACCTTCAACGAGTACCGTTCGTTTTCGGGCGGTGTTGACTACGTTGACTGGGAGCGAAACCGCGTCAACGGAGCCGGAGCAACGGCCTCTGGATTCTTTGGCGGCCTCGACCAAGCCATCGGCACCGTTCAGGGAACACCTTCTTTCACTCAAATCATCGACGGCGATCTTGACGGCGACGGTGCTCCAAACTTCCTCGACCCCGACAATGACAACGACGGGACACCCGATTCGGCCGACACCGACGATGACAACGATGGCATCCTCGACATGGTCGACCCCGATGACGACAACGACGGCATCCCTGACACGTGCATCCAAATTGACACCAACGGGGATCAAACCAGCGATTACACCGGCCTCCAAAACGGCGGCGTCACCAGCGTTTCACTGACCAACGGTGGAAGCAGCTACGTCGATGCCAACAACGTGGCCACCTCCTCGTCCACCAGCAGCGGCACCGGGCTGACCCTTGACATCACCACCAGCGCCGGCGTGGTCACCAGCGTCTCCATCAACCGCGGGGGCTCGGGGTACACCTCGGGCGATGTCCTGACCATCACCGGCGGTGCCTCCGACGCAGAAATCTCCGTCGGTGGCATTTCGAGCGTCAATTTCGAAATCCCAGGGGCTGACGGCGACCTCGACGGTTCCGTTGATTGTGAAATCGACTACGACAACGACCTCGACGACGACCTTCTCCGACCGTTTGACCAGAACTACAACGGCGTTTACGACTGGCTTGACACGGACATGGGCGGCACCCAGTCGCCCGACAACCTCGGCAACTTCGCCGTGGGCGGCGCAGACCTCCCCTACGACCTTGACAACGACAACATCGAGAACGAAAACGATTCGTTCCCGCTCGACAGCGCTGCGACTGTATCAACCTGGAACTGCCCAACGCAAGCCAACCCGAACCCGGTGAACCCGGACCCCCGGTGTCAGACTCGCCGAGCCTCGTTTTCGCAGTTCAACGACTGGGACGGCGACGGCATCAGCAATTGGGACGATGTTGACGATGACAACGACGGTATCATCGATCCGTTGGACATCGATTGGGACTGTGACCTCGACAACGACAACGACCTCCACCAGATCAACGGTGGATTGTACCGAGACGACGGACCCAACGACGTGGATTCGGACGTTGACGGCGACGGCCTTGAGAACAGCATCGATTGGGACGACGACAACGACGGCATCGCCGACCTCTACGATCCCGACGACGGCAATTGCGGCGTGGTCGATTACGATGCTACCGACGCTTTCTCCACGCCGTACTACCCCGTGAACGACGGTGGTACGCTCGACGGCTCCGCCGACAGCCAGCTCTACGGCACCAACGCCACCGACCATTGGAACATGGTCTTCGGCCACTACCCGTTCGCCGACGTGGTGCTCAACTACAACGGCTACGACGCCACGACCAACCCGGTCACACCCGGTACCGTGCCAGAATTCTACTGGTTCCTTTACGCTCGATGGTCACCTTACAACGGTGGTAATGACTGGGACATTGACTCGGACGGCGACTCACTCATCAACGGCCTTGACGTTGATCAGGACGCCGACGGGCTGCCTGATTGGTGGGACCAAGACGAGGGCAATGACGGTGTGTTGGACGTTCACGACATCAAGATGGGCGGCACGTACAACTTGTCCACCTGCGGGTGGACGGCGGGCAACCTCGGGCAAGGGTTCGTTTGCGGTTACGCCTACGCCCTGGCTTACAAGATGCCACTCAACGGCGTGAACGCACAATTTGGTGCCCCCTACTCAACCCGACCTGACGGCGCCTTCGACCAGGGCGCTACTGCGGGCGGTCCTTCCGGCAACTGGAGCTGTACGCCCGTTGAGGGCATCGGCTGCTGGCACTACGACTTTGGCGGCGACGGGACCATCGATTCCGGCCTTTCGTACACCCAAATGACCGACAACCGCGACGCTTACATCACGTGGATCGGCTTGATTTCAGGCATCTGGCAGTGGAACAGCGACAACGGTCCCGAGGCGGACTTCCCCGATGAATTGGGGGCTGACCTCCTCAAGAACGATGTTGACGGTGACATCGACGGTGATTTCACCAACGCCACCATCGACTTGGACGACGATTACGACTCCATCTTTGACTGGTTTGACGTGGATGACGACAACGACGGCGTTTGGGATTTCTTTGAGGTGGACAGCAACTTCGACTTCGACGACGACACCGGCCAAAACAACGGGAACTTCTTCAGCGGTACAAACTGCGTCGACAACGACGACGACGGCAACGACGCCGACGCCGACGACGACGGCTTCTACCAGGCGGTCTGGGACCAAGGTATCATGTCGCAGGGTCTGCGTACGCCCAGTCTGTACGACGTTGACAACGACAACGACGGCGTTCCTGACGGTGAAGACCCGGATGACGACAACGACGGGCGCATGGACGTCGACCAGGAACAACTCCCCGGCTGTTTCTGGGGCGAGGAGCAGTCCACGTTTGACCACGACAACGACGGTATCCTGAACTGGGCTGACAACGACTGGGACGGCGACGGCATCACCAACACCGTCGAACTGGCAGTCAGCATCACGGCACCGTTCGACCACGACAACGACGGCACACGAGACGATCTTGACGAGGACGATGACGAGGACGGCATGCACGACGAAGACGAAGTGCTGCTCTGGCCCACACGCTTCGATCGCAATTCCACCAACCCGTGGGATCACGACGACTTTGGTGACGGCGAAGGCATTGCCAACCCGACCGACCCCTCCACCGGCCCCGACGCCATCGACAACGACGACGACAACGACACGCGCACCGACGTTGACTTTGACATCGTTGAAGACGCCGACCTCACCTCCGATTGGGACCACGACAACGATGGCATTCTCGACGCCGACGACAAAGCACCAACCTACATCACGCTGAACCTTCCAGACAACCTCTGGCTGGACGCACAGAGCCCCACCATCTTTGCAGGGCACGTTGATTGGTTGAACCCGGTTACCAGCGTGGTCGAGCCTGCACCTCAACTCCCGGTTCAGGTGCACATCGAGTGGACGGCCAACAACACGACCGCCATTGAGACCATCGACGTTCTGACCAACGCTGCCGGCAACTTTAGCGTGGGGCAGTTCCTCTACCCGGAGGATTTGACGGTTGGCGACAACACGACCTATCGGGTCTATGCCGAGGTCACGGAGATGTTCATGTTCAACGGCAATCAATCCCAGTCCTACTTTGTGGGCGCTGAAGCCAACATGACGGTTGATTATTCGGCATGGACGTACTTCCGCAGCGATGAGCAACCGTTCTGGCTCGACTTCAAGGCGCATTACGCCGCCGATTGGGACCGAGGCCTGTTTGACAACCGCATCAAGAATTCGCCGATCACCTTCTCCATCTTCGGTGGCCTGTTCGGCAACCTGACGTCCCCGACCAACTTCACCGGTTTGGGCAACAACGGCTACCGAACCGACGCCTCCGGATGGGCGTCGCTGACCTTCGTCCAAGACCTCGGTATCAGCGGCACGTGGAAGCAGGTGCAGTGGAACTCCACGGCCGACAACGGCGTGGGCCAAATCCCCGGTGGCTACGAAGAAATCACCTGGAACGATTTGACCAAGCAACACGACGTGGTCTTGGACAGCAACGGCGACATCGTACGGTACAACTACACGAACACGAGTTTGCCGGCCGGCGACATTGAGATCATTGCTCGGGTTTCGCCCGAACTGGCCAACGAATGGCCGTTCCCGTACCTCAACGGCGACGCTGCTGAACCGTTCTCCGTTCGCATCATGCACCGCATGAACATCGAGGGGACCCTCATCCTTGACGGTCTGAGTCCCATCTACTACTACGACTCGACGGTCAACAACGGCGACGGCACCTTCGGTGACTGGTCGACGCTGTTCCACCAGCCTGCGCTCGACAACGCCGGCGTGAATTACAACGACGTAGCGGCGTTCAAGCCCTACCCGAAGTCGTGGGACGGCACGCCCGAAGGTCTGACCGGCCAAGCAGCCGCATTGCGACCGTTCCTCGGTGGCAACGGTACCACTGGAACATTGCGCTGGTGAACGGCGGCGACAGCAACTTGCCGCCATGTGGCCGGTTGACCGCACCGACCCCAACAGTCCGATTCGCTGTGAAATCGTCCCCGAGATGAACACCGGCGAGTCGCTGCAGGTCATCGGTAAGGTCACCAACCGCACCAACGACCCGTGGGATCAAGATCCGATTGCCCTCCAGGTCGACGTTGACAAGAACGGCCAGTTCCTCGGTGCCGGAGAAACCGCTTACACCCAACGCCCGATCATGAAGGACGGCGACGCTGCTTACGACTACAACTGGTCGTGGTACAGCCAATACGGTGCAGGCACCTACGGCCTGCGCGTTGACTTCACCAACTCGGCGTACTACTTCACCGGCAACACGTCAACGCTGGCCCCAACGGGCGCGTACATCAACGTCACCGTCGTGGGAACCACCGACTTCCTGACCACATCGCTGCCGCCTCTATCGAAACACCAACACCACCATTCAGGCAAAGCTCGTGGACAACTCCCTGCAACCGGTCCGAAACGCTCCGGTGAACTACACGTGGTCGTTCGACGGGCGTACCGGTGTGAACTTCACCGACAGCAACGGGTTCTTCGAAATCCCGTTCAACGTCTCGGCTTCCGATGCGCTCGGTAACTTCACGCTGCAGTTCGAGTACGCTGGCACGCCCTTGCTCAAGGGAACGGCCGTGTCTCAATCCGTTTGGGTGGTGTCACGCACCTACATGCAAGTCATCAGCACGGAAGACAACCTCCGGCGTTCCGGCGATAAATGGGACTTTACAGCGCAGGTGTCCGACGACAACAAGACCAGCATCCGAGACTCGGGCGGAACCGCCCTTTCGGGTTCGGAAACACCGTTCGGCGGTTTGGTGGACGTCATCTTCGAAGGCTCTGACTTCCAAGGCACCCTCCACCGACAAGTCGTGGCCACGCTCGCACCCAACGCTGGCGTGATCTCCCTGCCCGAGGTGGAACCCGACGGTTCGCACCTGTGCTTCTACGATGGCAACGGCGACGGTACCCCCGACCGGGACGTCGACGGCGATGGGTTGGAGGTCGAGGAGTCCATCGGCTGTTTGAAGTCGAACATCTCGCCACTCAATCCGTCCTTGCTGCGTGCCGACCCCGAGTCGTTCTTGCCGGACGGGTTCGGTCCAGTGAACGTCATCCTCCGCTTCCAGGAGACCTTGCCCAACGAGGGCTGTCAGCCCTTGGACGTGAGCTACCTTGGCATCCAGGGTGCATGGGACCCGTGCACGTCGGTTCCAGGCAACGACCATTTCCGACTGACCATGACCAACAACGCCAACGGGTTCAACCTCATCGGCCGAACGGTCATGTCCGTTGACGACCAGATCGTCTACACCAGTGAAATCGACCCGCTCACGGGCGAAGTGGTGCCCAAGCCGATGATCGTCACCGGTCAACTCAGCGACGAACTTGGCGTGAACCTGACCGACCGCAGCATCCGCGTGAACTACGAGATGGTTAACGGGCAAACCGGTCCGGTGGCCTGCCAGTCCGGTGTCACCAACGCCGACGGCTTCTTCGCCATCACTTGCCCGCTCTCCGACGTGATGGCCGGCAAAGCCAAGGTCACGGTCTCCTATTCCGCCTACGACAACAACGATGCCTACCGCTACGAGAACAAGACCGTTCAGACCGAGTTCGATGTCTTCTCCAACTCAACGTTGCAGATCACGGAAGTCGGTCCGTTCAAGTCCAGCGTGGACCAGTACATCGCACCCAACGGCTCCCGCTACCCGGTGCTGTACCTCAAGGAATCGTTCCACATTGACGCCTTCTTGGCGCAGTCCAACGGACAAGCCGTCGGTGGAAAGTGCCTGAACATCTACCTTGACCCCGATGAGAACATTCGACCTCTCGCCACCGTTCGCACCAGCGACATCGACGGCAGCGTGGAATGGTTCAGCGGCGACCCGCTGCAAAACCCAACCCTGCGGGGCGTGGAGACCACGGGCGGTAAGCTCGAAGGCTTCCGTACGTTGCGCGTGGCGTTCGAACCCGACCGAAACATCCCCGGTGGTTGTGACAAGGACAGCAGCAACGCTCTGAACGGCTCCGCCATGGACATCGAGGTTCTGGTGCGCTCCCGGGTCGACCTTCAAGTCAAGCAAACGTGGAGCAACTCGGGTGCCAACGGTGCCGACGAAGGCGATCTCATCTTCGGTGAAATCGCGTTGTTGCGAGACCGGTTGGACTTGGCCGTCGAGAACGAAGAGGTCATCTTCGCCTACGAGTTCTTTGGCGACACCGATGAGGACGGCGTCGAAGACGCTTGGGTCGTCTCGGATTTGAACAACAAGACCCGAACCAACGAGCAAGGCGTGGCCTCGTTCGAGTGGTCGTTCGTCGGACAGAGTTGCGATGGAACCCCCTGTTCGGGCCTCTGGCGCATCACGGCTTACTACCCCGGTTCGACGTACTTCGCTCCGTCTCAGGACAACATTACGCACGAAATCACGTACAAGAAGGCCGACGACCTGAGCGCTTCAAGCGGGTTGTTTGGCCCCGGCAACATGATCGGTCTGGCCATCGTCCTGATGGCTCTGCTCATCGCCGGCGCCATCTACTACCAGCGCGTGCAACAGCAACGCCAGGTGCAGGCCCTCCGAGGTATCTTGACCGACGCCATGATGCAACTCGAGGCGAGCAACGAATACATCGCTGCGATCTTCGACTGCTACAAGAGCCTCGTCAAGCACTTCCGCAAGTACGGCTTCATGAAGAAGGTCTACGAAACGGCTCGTGAGTTCGAAGCAGCGGTTCGCACGGCGTTCAACATGGTGCCGGTCGACCAACTGGATGACTTCCTTTCGATCTTCGAAGAAGCCCGGTATTCCGAGCACACCATCGATGCCACGCACCGGGACCGCGCCATGCAGACCCTTGGCGCCATCACCAACTCGTTGACGATGGCCCTCGGCGAAGAATCGGTGGTCAAGCGAATCGACACCTCCAGCATCTACGACAACCTGACCAAGGCCGGCGAATTCGTCGCCGCCGACGGCACGGTTCGACAGGCCGGTATCGTCGAAGGCGAGAACACCGACTTCAAGATTTGATGCCCACGTTGGCCCCGCCGCGATAGGGTTGAGCGAAAGCAACACACTTCGACGCCTTAACCTTCAAAGGGTGGCGGCAGGTGTGGCGTGCCATGGACGACTGGAAAGCACTCATCGACCAAGCCATGCAAATCGAAACGACCGACACCATCGGCGCCCACGGCCTTTACGAGCACGCCGTGCGTGCAGCCCTGGCCCAATCCCAGATGCTCTTGGGCGATTTGGAGGCGGCGCAGATCATCGAATCCATCTACGGCGCTCTGGTGGCGTACTCCCAAACCGTGATGCTTCGCATGAAGGCGGAAGACCCCGAGGTGGGCGGCCCCGACCACGCCTTCCGTGCCGGGCAAGCTTACGGCGTGAGTTGCGTCCTCAACCACCTCATCGACCGCTTGACCGATGTCGCCGGCATCACGGCCCTCGGCGCTCTCGACGACTTTTCGGACACCTTGCACGAGGAGATCATCGTCCAAGCGCGTGCGGCTGGTTTGTCGGTCGAACTCCTCGATGCGAAGGGCGAAATTCTCCTCGAGTGAAGCGGGCAACCCACCTGAAAATCGTGGCCCTCCGGCGCGATACGGTGCTGTAGCGCGTCGGTGCCTTCATAACGGGATGGACGGTCGGCAGGTTGCTTCAAAGCATCGAGGGAGTCAAATGAGCAACCCAGAACGTAAGACAAACGCCCAGTTGGTTGAGACCATCAACCAGCTGAAAGCCCAGTCTCGCGACACCGGAGCTGCAGTTTGGCGAGATGTGGCCTTGCGACTTTCCAAGAGTCGCAAGAACTGGGCCCAACCCAACCTCAGCCGTGTGAGCCGCCATGCCCCCGAGGGTGCCACCATCCTCGTTCCAGGCAAGCTGCTCGGCTCAGGTGAGTTGACCAACGGCCATACCATCGCCGCCTACAGCGTCAGCAACGGTGCCCGTGAGAAGATTGAGGCCGCTGGAGGTCGAATCATGACCTACGGCGAGCTGATGAACGAAAACCCAACAGGTACGGGGGTTGTTATCCTTGGCTGACCCAACCACCTACGTGTTTGACGCCGACGGCCTCATTCTTGGCCGTCTGGCTTCGGCTTCCGCCGACATCCTCCTGAAGGCTGCACGCGAAGACCGTGATGACAAGATCATCATTGTCAACGCTGAGAAAGCCATCATCTCAGGGAGCCGACAATCCGTTCTTGAGAACTACCACAAGAAGTACGAATTGAACCACGCCCGAAAGGGACCGTTCTTCCCACGTATGCCCGACATGATTCTCAAGCGAGCCGTACGCGGTATGCTGCCCTACCAGAAGAAGAGCAGCGGCCGCCGAGCCCTCCGCAACCTCCGTGTTGAGATCGGCTGCCCCAGCCACCTCTCCGGCGATTTGCCCGAGGGGCACGAGCACGGTGACGACAGCAAATTCCGCCGCGATTTGCCTGACCGTTTCATCCGCTTGGGTGATGTCAGTGCAAACTTGGGAGCCCCCGCTCACCGATGGACGGGGGGTGACCAGTGATGGCACGAAAGAAGAAGTCCGTTGAATCCCCAGGAAAGCGCAAGACCCCCGCCCCCCGAGCCAACGTCCCAAAGGGAAGGGCCGTTCCGGCCCGGAAAATTCGCCCCTTGAAATCATGCAGCCGTTTTGGCCCGTCGAAATCGATGGGTGGTCTGCTGACGCCATGAACCACGGAAGGTTGGCCCTCGCCATCAACCCCCAACGGGGGGGCATCATGGGGCAGGGCCGCGCCAAAACCCACCACCCTTCCCAATATTTCCCCGGGGTTGTCCCAAACGGTGGCGCCAGGGGGGTTGACGAAGAACCCGAGACGAGTACCTGCGCTTCGACCGCAGTCTTCTCGTGAACGACCCACGCCGAAAGGAGCCCAAGCACCAACTCGGCCGTGGCGCTCGCCGCAAGAAGCAGAAGTCGTACCGATGAGGTGATACCATGATTATACCAGTACGATGTTTCAGTTGTGGCGGCGTGATCGCCCACAAGTGGGAAGATTTCAAGCAAATGCTGGCGGACGGCAAATCCGACGCTGAAGCCCTCGATGAAGTGGGTTTGAAGCGCTATTGTTGCCGACGCATGTACGTTGGACACCTCGACCTCATCGAAGAGGTCGCACCGTTCAGCGCAGCACGAAACTGAGGAATTCCTCGGGCCCGTGGGTTAGCTTGGCCTATACTTGGCGGCTGGGGGCCGTCAGACCCCGGTTCAAATCCGGGCGGGCCCACCATTTCGTTGTCGGGTGTGAACACTTTGTCCGACGCGTAGCCTTGGGGTTGATATGGCGCCGCTTCAACGCCACTTCATGGGACAAGGTCGCGCTCACGGCTTGGTTTCGCTTCTCCTGATGGTTTCGCTTCTGCCCTTAGCTTCAGCGGCCGACAGCACGGTTTCGACCAACACCACGTGGTCCGGTGAAGTCGTCCTGTCCGGTAATGTGACCGTGGCGAGCGGCACCACGTTGACCCTCGCCCCGGGCACCACGGTGGATGCGAAAGCCTACGCCATCTTCGTCGAGGGGGCGTTGGTGGCCGACCAAGCCACGTTTTTCTCGTCGGTCGTTCCTGAAACCCAAGGTTCGCACGGCCAGGGCCTGTGGCCGGGTATCGTGGTCGAACCGGGCGGGCAAGCCAACCTGACGGAGACCGTGGTTGCCAACGCCTCCGCCGGCGTCCTGGTACGCGGTGCGTTCAACGGCACCGACGTCGTGTTCAACGACGCCTATCGTGGCCTCTCGGTCATGGGTGGCGCGGCTGAAGTGTCCGGAATGGAAGCGCATCGCATGGATTACGAAGCGATTTACGTCGCTTCGGGAACGTTGCATGCGAACGATGTCCTCGCTCGGGAGGTGGCCGTGGGGTTGGCCAACCACGGTCAATCCAACCTCACCGATTTGACGGTGCAGGAAGCCGGCGTTGGCGTACAATCCCAAGCTGGAAGCATGAACCTGTCAGGCCTCAACGTCCACAACGCCAGCGTTGGTTTTGCCACCGTGTCAGGTGCGAGCACCTTGCTTGACACGTTCACGGGGAGCGGGCTGGCGCTTGCGATCGATGCAGGGAACGCCGACGATTTTTCACTCGGAAATGAGAACACCCTCTCCGGTGAGCGATTTCTCGTGGGCCAGGCCGTCTCATCCATGGACCTGCAAGGGGTGTCGTTCACCGCATCGGGCGTTGATACCCGGCCGGTGATGGACGTCCGTTGCGACGGAACATGCCGCTTAACGCAGAGCGCATTCGACGGCCCGCACGTTGGTCTGTCGTGGTCCGGTCCGGGCACTTCAGTCATGGACAATGTGGCGGTCAACGCGGTTCAACAAGCGGTCGAGGCCAGCGGCTCGGGGCATGCGGATTGGGCCAACCTTACGGTGGCGGCATCCGAACGGGTGCTCACGGTACAAACGCCCTCGAGCTCCATCGCCAACGTGGCGGTTCATCTCAATTCAGACGATGGCCGCGGCATTGATGTCTTGGGTGGGGAGCACGTGTGGTCAAACATCACTGCAGAGAAAGCCTTCGTGTCCTCCGACCGGACCTCCATCGGACTGAACGCTTGGTACAGTCACATCACCGTGGACCAAATGACCCTTCGAAATCTCTACCGGCGCCCTTCTGGAAGACAGTGCCGTGATGGCTCAATCGGTTGAGGCCAACGTGGGGAGCCTCGTAGGGGTTCACCTCATCGACGCCTCCTTGGTGGGCTCGGACTTGACCACCGTCGTGCAGGAAGAAGGGGTGTTGATGGAAGGCACCTCAACGCTCCATCTCTCAACCTGGACGGCCCAACTCCACAACACGCCGCTCATGCTGTCCACGGAGAGCACGGCCACCGTTCGCACCTTCTCGCCCGTGAACACCGCCCCTTCTTCGGCCGATGCCTTGGGTGATGGAACGCTGTACTACGGTTCGTCGACCAACCCCACCATCAGCACTTCGGCCTCGTATCGGTTGCTGGAAACCGATGTCACTTTCACCGACTTGGCAGGGCAACCCGTTGAAGCGCACGTCCTCGTCCACGGGTTCGCTTTGATGAGCAACGTCAACGGCGCCCTGACGCTTCCTTTGGTGAACAGCGGTTCGGTGGTGGACGTCACCCTCGATGGCGCCGGAGTGCGCGTGACGCTTTACGGTGGTCAAACCGGCCAATCCATTCAGGTTCCCGTGATCCCCGACGGGGACTGGACCATTTCATCCGGTCAAGACGTCGTTCTCGGGCCTCGCCCTGACGGTCAACCCCATCAACTCTCAGGCGACCTCACGGTGGCCAACAATGCCGCCTTGACCTTGGTGAACACCGACGTGGTGCTCGCTTCGGGGCACGGCATCACCTTGCAAGGCACCGGCCAACTTATGGGCGAGCACGCCTCAATTTCAGCCGACACGCTCCAGGCGAGCGGCCACAGCATGCTCACAGGGTCGCCGGACGGCTCCCTCACCGTTCAGGCTGACGTGCAGTGGGGTTGCTTGAGCCCACGGGACGGGACTCACCTCGACATCATCGGTTCGCTGACGGTCCAACCGGGTTGTGAAATCGACGTTTCGGGCGGTTCCATCCAAGGGACCGTCCAGGCGATGACCGGGGCCGTCTTCACCAGCTCTTCCACGCTTGACGTGGTTGTTCTCGACAAGGGCTTGCCCGTGGCCAACGCCCTCATCTCCATCGAGGGTGCGGTGGGCATGACGGACGAAAACGGGGAGTTGTCAACCGAAACGGAAGCGCGGAGGGTCACCGATACCGGTGAGACCTGGGGTGGCATCAAAACGGTGACCCTTCAGCGAAACAACTTCTCTGATTTCGTCACCTGGGACACGAACCGTTCGCTCCAGCACACGTTCATGGCCTCAACGGTTCCGACGGGTGACGTCAACGGCTGGTTGGTCCTTGAACGGCAGTGGAGCCCCTACACTCTTGACGGCCCCCTCGTTCTCCAAACCGCTTCGACGATGAGCGTTCAGGACGGGGTATCACTGAGGGTTTCCGAGGGCGCAACGATCACCGTCAACGGACTGTTTGATGCCGGTGAGGCCACCCTCTCTTCCACCGGGTTTGGTGCTCGGTGGGGCGGCCTCATGCTGGGCACCTCCACGGCAGCCGTGATTCAACTCTCGGGCACCCAACTCATTGAATCCGCGCCCGCGCTCACGGTGTCCGGCTTGGGTTCGGTCCACGGTGATGACGTGTTCATGGCCCGTTCGGCCAGTGACCCGCTCGTGGTGGTTGAATCGGGGAATTCTGCGGAACTTGTTCTTCGAAACAGCCACCTGCAAAACGGCAGCGGCTGTGCCCACCTCTACCCGTCATCAGGCCCCATCACCTTCGTGAACGTCTCGTTCGCTGATTGCGAAGAACAAGCCGTGTGGGCTCAACAAGTCCCCTTGGATTTGCAAGCGCTCTCCTTGGGCGAGGGCAGCGAGCACGGCCTGGAGTTGACCGGCGTGACGGGTTCGGTTGTGGGCCTTGACGCCTCGACGTTCAACGGCGAGGGAGCGATTGTTTCCCTCAACAGCATCGGTCCAGGGTTCGTGTTAAGCGACGTTGAGGGGCATGTTTCCGGACAGGGTGGCATCGTGGGTGAAGGGAACGAAGACATCGTGCTGGAACGCATCCATCTGACCGGTGCACCGGGCATTGACGTCGACCGAACCTCCGGCCTCTTTGCTGACATCACCCTTCAGGGCGAAGGTTCTGGAACGGCGTTCATTTCTCACCACGGTCGCTCCTCGGACAGTTTGGTGGTGGAACGCCTCAACATCTCAGGCTACAGCGTCGGCCTCTCACTTCATTCCGACCCCGGCGAGATCAGCGCCCCGCTCATCGTCCGCGACGCTCACGTCGTGGTCTCCAGTGCCTTGGCCACCGAGCATTTCCCTGTTCGCCTTGAAGGGAGCGCTCTCATCGGGAGCATTGACGTGGCCTTCACCACCGTTCACACGGTTGACGGGCAGGCAGGAACCGTGATGGTCGGCGAGCAGGGTGAATACGCTGCGTTCAGAACCGTGGTCCTTGATGCGCGCCGAGGCGGCGTGCCTGTCCCCGCCTCGTTCACCGTTTCTTACGGTAACGAGAACCTCGATTCGCTCACGGTCACAGGGACGACCGTTGACGTTGAACTGCTGCTGCGCACGTTGACCGAAAGTAGCGAAAACGTGGCAGGGGAATGGTTGGTTGAAGCCACCGTTGAAGGGTCCCCCATGGCTTCGCTGACGGTCGATAGCCCGGCTTCATCTCCATCGCTGCTCGTCATCAACGTCCTGGTCAATCAAGCGCCTGTGGTCCAACTGCTCGAACCCTTTGCGGGCCAGCGCGTGATGGAAGGGGATGCCATTCGTGCGTCGGCCACGTACAGCGACGACATGGACGCCACCGGTGACCTCACGCTATCGTGGCGGGTCTACGACATGCAGGGCAACGATGTGCTGCAAGGCGGTAACGAACCCGTGTTCAACATCACGGACCTCACCTCAGGGTTCTACATCGTCGAGGTTACGGTCGTGGACAGCTATGGAGAACAGGCCGTTGCCTCGATGGACTTCGAGTACACCCTGCTGGACACGGACAACGACTGGTCCACTTCGTGCACCGCACCGACGTGGTTCGACCCCGACACCGGCAAACCGTGCGGCCCCAACATCTACGATGAAGACGACGACAACGACGGGTTCAGCGATGCCAAAGACGCCTTCCCGCTTGACCCCTGCGCTCAACTTGACACGGACCGCGACACCCAACCTGACGTTCTTGATTGCCCTGAAGGCTACACCAGCTGGCTGACCGAAGACATGGACGACGACGGCGACGGTGTGCCTGACGTGTTGGAAGGCGTTGACGCCTCTGACGCTGACGTCAACGTCAATGCGCTGATGTTGGTCGCCGCCTTGTTCGTCGTGGTGCTCCTGCTCTTCATCGCTCGTCTTCGTCGAGGCGGGCCGGGCGACCTGAGCTCGCTCGATCAACAACACCTGTGAGGGAGAAGCATGGTCGAACTTCCTTCGGCTGAACACGTGGCCTTTGCCGCCGTGTGCGTGTTGGCCGGCATCGTTGTTTGGGACGCTTATTGGCTGACCAAACAACGCCGGGATGTCCCCGAACTTGGACCCCTCTCCAGCGGGGGTTTTGCTTGGGCCAGCGAGGGTGTTCACGAAATGATTCGACAGTGGGGCAACCTCGGTTCGATGGCGGCCATGATGGTGTTGCCATGGGCGCTGTTGGAGGCCAGTAACACGCCGATCATCTACGCCGTGTTGTGGGACGTGTTTCTCGCCCTCCATCTGATTTCGCTGCTGGTGCCGAAGCGCTACGCCATCACGTCAACGCATTTGTTCGCCGACGGCCAGCGCTATCCTTGGGAACGCCTCCGGATGGCCAAACGCCAACCAAAGCGGCGCATCATGTTGCTCCGCAACGGTTGGGGGCCATTTGGTCCGCTTCCTTTGGGCGGTGACCCCCACTCGTTGGGCGTGGCAAAAGAATACATCAAGGCCATGGAACAAGCCCGTTCCACCACGCCGTCGACCACCGAGGAAGCCTAAACGGCAGCCTCTTGAGCCACCGATAAATCCCTTGTGCCATGGAGTGGACGCAAAGCGGCGACGATGTCTTTGTTCGGCTGGACCCCGGTGAGGAAATTCACGCTTCCCTGCAATCGCTGGCCGACACGATCGGTTTCGATGCCGCTGCCATCACCAGCGGTATTGGCCGGACGAGAAACAGCGTCTACGGCTACATGGATGACGACCATGTCTATCACCGCGTGACGTTGGAGGGCGGAACCGAACTCGTCACGCTGCAAGGCAACCTGGCACGTCGAGAAAACGGCGAGGCTTTCACTCATCTTCACGCCACGTTTTCCGATGACGATTTGAAACCCCATGCCGGCCACATGTTCTCCGCCGACGTCCACGTGGTGGCCGAGATTCACCTGCGCATTTTGAGCCAGGCCGTGATGACACGATGCCCGCTTGAGAACAGTGAATTCGTGGCCCTTTCCTTCAAGTGACGGGCCCCAAAGCGATGCTTCATAGCCTGTCGTGGTCCTGTTTCCGTCATGGGCGAGGAGGCTTCATCCACCGATGCCCGAGAGGCTCGCATCGCCTCCCTCGCACAGCAAATTGCACACCATTCCCACCTCTACTACAACCTCGCTGAACCCGAACTCAGCGACGTGGAATTTGACCGCTTGTGGGACGAACTCAAGCAACTCGACCCCGAGCATCCGCAACTCAGCCGGGTTGGTGCTGACATCGCACCCGGCAGCGTGAAGGTGGACCATTTGTTTCCCATGCGCAGTCTCGACAAGGCCACGACCACCGAGGAACTGAACCACTTCGTTACCGTCACCACCTCCGGGGCCCTCCAGTTTCTGTCCCAACCCAAACTGGACGGGTCGGCTCTCTCGCTGGAGTACCGCATGGGCCGACTGGTGCGAGCCGCCACTCGGGGCAGCGGCGAGCGCGGTGAGGACGTCACAAGAAACGCACGGAAGATCGCCAACGTGCCCCACACGCTCCCGGTTCCCGTTGACGTCCACGTGCGCGGCGAGGTCGTGATGCCACTCGCCGTGTTTGATGCGAAGTACCGTGAAACATCACCCAACCCACGAAACTTGGCGGCAGGCGCTCTTCGACAGAAGCACGCTGACGGCAAAGCCGACGCCACCGACCTCGTCTTCCAAGCGTACGATGCGAAGATTCCTGCGGGCGAACATCGCCATCCGGACAGCGTTGCTGTTCCCGACATGGCCAACGACACGGACATGTTGGTGTGGCTGGAGGACACCCTCGGCATCGTTCCCGCACCTTGGGAAATCCATGCGGCGGCCACGCCGTCCGAAACGGCTGCGCTCCTCGACACCGCTACGGCCAGATGGACGGAGAAACGGAGCGGCTACGCCTACGAAATTGACGGCGTGGTGTTCAAACTTGACAACCTCGATCAGCGAGAACGCCTGGGGATGACGGCCCACCACCCTCGGTGGGCCCTGGCTTGGAAGTTCCCGCCCGAGGAAGCCTTCTCGGTGTTGCTGGATGTTGAATGGCAGACCGGACGGACCGGGAACATCACGCCCGTGGCTCGCATTGCGCCGCAGCGCGTGGGTGGCGTGACCGTTGAGAACACCACCCTCCACAACGTGGGTGAGGTGGAACGCCTCGGCATCAGCATCGGCGACAAGGTCCTCATCGTTCGCCGTGGCGACGTGATTCCCAAGATCGAGCAAGCCCTCGGACCGGCCACGCCCACCGATTTGGCGAATCGATTCCATGCCGACGGTGAGGCGTTCACCGGTACACTGCCCGCCCACCAACCGATTCCGTCACCGACCGCTTGCCCTGCTTGCGAGGGTGAGGTGGAACTCGAGGGCGCCTTCCTCAAGTGCGTCAATCTGTTTTGCGAGGCTCGAACAAGCCGTGCCGTGCTCTACTGGTGCCGTGCTCTAGAGTTGGACGGCGTGGGTGAGAAACTCGTTGACCAACTGCTCGACGCCAACCTCATCTCGTCGTGTGCTGACCTCTATCGCTTGACGTTGGACGACCTGCTGGGCTTGGAGCGCATCGGTGAGAAATCCGCAACCAACGTGCTGCAAGAAGTGGAGAAGGCACGCACCATGGGCCTTGGAAAATTCCTGCATGCGCTTGGCTTGCCAGGCATCGGACCTGAGTTGGCTGCCTCCATGGCTTCAGCCATCGGTGATGCGCCCGCTCTTCTCTCGTGGCTTGACCGGGCCCATGCCACAACCGAAGAGGAAGCCTACGGCCCAACCCATGACGACCTTGGTAAGCCGCACGTTCACAACGAGGCCCTTCGCCAAGTGCTCGACCTCGACGGCGTGGGTGAAATCGTGGCACTTCAATTCCGAGACGGCCTTCAGGTCCGCCGGGCGCTCGTCGAGGACCTCATTGGGTTGTTGGCCATTGAGAAGGAAATCGTCAAGGCCGCAGACGGGCCTTTCGTTGGGATGACGTTCTGTGTCACTGGCACGCTTTCGGTCCCCCGCAAGGAGGTCCAGCAACGCATCACCGATGCTGGGGGAAAAATCGTCGGCAGCGTCTCAGCCAAACTCAACGTGCTGGTCGCTGGGGAAAAGGCGGGCTCCAAACTCACGAAAGCCACCAACCTTGGCGTTGACGTGTGGTCGGAGGACGAACTCGCGTCTCACTTGAGCAAAACAGAACCGCTCGGGACGCCCAACGCGAGCGTGGAAGAGCCCCAAGCGAACGTGTCAGGTGCAGAGCAGTCCTCGCTCTCGGATTTTTCCTAGGCAGGTCTCAGCCGTAGAGCATGGCGTTGGACGAAGGTTGGGCTTCGATGCACCACCGGCCGATTCCATCAGCGCCTGAAGTTGGGCTTTGAGCATTTCCGCCTCGGCCAGCAACGGTTCCTGAGGCAGGTCGATGGCGGGCAAGAGCGTGTTGAGCTTCTCGATGAGGGCCGCAGCGGCACGAGCGTCGGGGAAACGGGGTCGGCTTCGACCATGATGGACATGGTGCCCAGTCCACGCCGGGTGGCTTCACTGAGAATGCCGGCGTTCATGCCACGAATCACACCGGTCTCCAGCAAGGGGATGTCCATGTCCTTGAGCATCTTTCGAACGGTGTCGTTGCAGCCGATACCAACCACGTCGATGTCTTCGGTGTCTTCGTACTCCACGACCGGGTCAACGCCGTCCATGCCGCTTTTCATGCCGGCCTTGGCGAAAGCGTCCACGACAACACCAGCGAGCACTTGGTGCTCTTTGGACCACTCAAACAGCGCCCAGACGATCTTGTGAACCAAGGATTCCGGCACGACCATCTCGCTCATCAACAAGATGACCTGATCGCACCCTTCGATGCTGCACTTGGGTTTTCCAGCGTAGGCTCGAATGGGTGGCAGTGGAACGCCCTGATTGATCATGGCCAACGCAGGAAGACGGTCATCGACCAGGCCACCAACGAACTCCAGGTCGAGGTGATCAATGAGGTAGTGCGCCACGATGCTGGAGACCATGCCAACGCTCGGGAAACAAGCGATGACCATCGCATTCTCGTGTTCGATGGTGGTGCTGATTCGCAGACTGGGGGTATCCATGCGTGGCGGTGGAACCGCGTGGCCTTCAACACTTTCCCCCCTCTGACACCAAACCTTCTTGATGAAAGCCGCTCGCCTTTCGCCTGTGGAGCAAAGCAACCCCCAACCGCCAAGAGCGCATCAGTTGTCTCCCTCCGCATGGAACCGCTACGAAACCTGTCCGCGTATGTACTGGCTGAGTCGTCAACGCCTCCCTCGAAAGGCGGGCATGGCTGCGTCGCTGGGAACGGCCGTTCACGCATCCATCGAAGACCTGCTCAACATGGATTTGGACGGCCGGAGCGCTGATGAAACGGGTTGGTTGCCGTTGACGGCAGAGGGCTTCCTCAAGACGCGATGGGACGAGGAAAAGGCTGCTTTCATGGCGACGCCTCGACGACCGGACTGGAAAGATGCAAAATGGAGCGAGGCCAAGAAGCAGCAAAAGGGCGGCATCGTGCTCCTCCTCGACCACATCGGTGCCAAGCATCTGGGTCATGAACAAATCACCGTCGCGCTGTGGCGCCATCTTCAATCCCTGACCATTGCCGTCGAGGGCGAACTCGTGACCAGCGACGGTCGACTGATGGGCCGACTCGATTTGTTGTTCGCTGACGTGGACGATGCAGGCCAGTTGCAGGGTTGGCTGGTGGCGGATTTGAAAACCGGCAACGCCCCAACGGAGGCTCTCAAACCCGAAGTGAACCGCCAACTTCGCATGTACCGAGACATTTTGCTGGCCAACAACCCGACGGCACCGCCGGTTCGTACCGAGGGCTGGTACACGAAAACCGCCACCAAGTGGACGGCCGAGGGAGAAAGCGTGCTCGAGCAAGCCTATGCGGCGTGGGAAGCCACGCAGCCGACCACGATGCCAATGGACCCGACGCCCGGCCCGAGCAGTTGCGGCGGTTTCTGCGACTGGAAAGCGTGGTGCCCTCACTGGTGGACCTGGCGCCAAGACTCGGGCACCCTCCATCAAGGCGACTTTTGCGACGCCGTCGTGCTCTTGCATCGCTACGAAGCAACCTCAGGCGCTGCGGTACTCGAGTTGTGTGAGCCGCTGGACGAATCCGGGCGCGCCATTCCCACCGGCCAGCAAGTCTCCGCTCGATTTGACGGGCGAGGAAAAGAGGTCCTTGAGGCCCTTCGAGACAGCGGCCATCAGGGCCCCATGTTCCTTGGCTCGGTCATGACGGGGCGTGGCGCGTGGCGAATCGGTCCGTGGTGCGACGTGCTACCGTGGGCGCCGTTCCCCGATGGCGTTCCGTACGAGCGACCCGAATCATGAGCGCAGATGCGCTTTGATGCGTTCTTGGGTTTCCGGGCAATCGATGCCCTTGGGCGAGAGAAGCCAACCGATGTACGACGGGTCGTTGGCCTGAACTTCACTGAGGTAGCGGCCACGGTGGCGTCCAAAGGCGAGAACGAGTTGATCACCGTCTTCACGCACCTTGCCCATGCTGTCGACGGGGGGCAAATCTTCCAAGCCTCGTCCCAGTTCAGAAGCGTCCTTGGCGCTGTCGCCGTGAACGATCCATCGCTCAAGTTCTGGAATCGATTTTCGAAACGCGCTGGCGTGTTCAACGCTCAATCGCCAAAACAACAGCATCGTCGCTGCGGCGTCGGCCGCTGCTGTGTGAGCCGCCTCCAGTCGAATCCCGTGCCGCTGGCAGAGCGAACCGAGGTTGTGGGGTCGGGGCAGCCGAAGTCTTCGGACCAATTCCAGTGTGTCCATGATGGCTTTGGGTTGCGGGGCAAGCCGGCCCATCCGAAGGAATTCCGTCTTGAGCATGGCGTAGTCAAATTTCCGCACGTTGTGCCCCACGAGGATGGCGCCGTCAATCAGTTCAGCCAGTTCATCGGCCACGTCGGACAGCGGGGGCTGGCCACGCACGTCTTCGTTGAAGATGCCGTGAATGTTGCTGGCGTCGTAGGGGATGGAGATGGGGGGTTTGACCAATTGTTCAACGTTCACCGGGGTTCCGTCGCCCAGCGTGCCGATGAGGGCGTACTGCACGATGCGGTCGTTGTTGGTTGACACGCCCGTGGTTTCGAGGTCGAAAGCCAGAATCTTCTCGCCTTGGAAAAGATCCTGTGCCATGAACACCAAACGCAGGGTGCCCCCTTTGAACATCACTCTCAAACGGCATGACCTGTTGCCCTGACCATGGGCTTGCGGGACTGGTTCAGGTCGGCCGTCAGCAAACCGGGGCCGACGGCGGAAGAAACGGCTCGTGAAGTCCCCGCTGACGACGAACAGGCGTTCGCCACGCTTCAAGATCTCAGAGCGGAGGAAGCGCTTTCCCTCTTTGAGGAAGAAGAACCTCTTCCGGAAACCACGGCACCCTTGGACGCGCCCTACGACGCCAGCCAAGCTCAGGCAGATGATTTGCTGGACGAGCACGAGGAGAGTTTTACCCACGTTGACGAGGTGTCCATCGAGGACGTCAACGACCTTGAGGACCCCTATCTCACGGCCGTCGTTGAAGGCGACGTGCCCGAGGCCGTGGTCTTCGATGGTGATGAAAACCAAGCCTCTGTTTAGTCCACGTTCCCGAACCATTAGAAAGGGAGAGGGTCGGGTTGAGGTTATGGTCGGCCTGCGCTCTGAACGAACCCTCGCCTTGGTGATGGTTCACGTCATGGTGCTCGGGATGTCCGCTGGTTGCCTCGGGGCTCTTGACACCACGGTCGACCCTCGTGCAACCCTCGAGGCGTTCCCCACCCTGATTCAAGAGGGTGAAATGGTCACCTTGGACGCCAGGAAATCGTCCCCCGTGGAAGGCATCATCACGAAGTACGAGTGGGATTTTGGTGACGGAACAACGGCGGAGACGGTCATTGGCTACACCTCGCACGCCTACCTTTCCTACGGCCAATACACGGTCCGCATCACCATCACCAACGACCAAGGCGGCACCGATGACGCTCTGGTGACCGTTGTGGTGAACGGTGCCCCCCAACTCAACATTTCCATGCCGACTACCGTTCGAGCGGGCGATGCAGCATTGCTGGACGCCTCTGCATCCTACGACCCTGAGGGCAGCCCGCTCAACTTTGCTTGGGATTTGAACACCCTGGAGGACAGCGACGGTGATGGCGATCCATCAAACGACCCCGATGCAACCACCGAAACCGTCCTGTTGGACACTTCGTCTTCAGGCTACATCTACGGCTCGCTTCGAGTGGACGACGGTGCCGGCGCAGTGGCGGTTGAATCCTTCGAGCTCAACGTCACAACCCGGACCTTCCGCGTCACGTGGATCACCGAAACCTACGAGGTGTCGTGGGACGAATACCTTGACCAGGGCGATTCCTGGTCTGGAAACATGACGCCGGGGGACATTGGCCGTGTTCTCTCGTTCAATGCGGTGCTCGAATTGGATCAGGACGTTGCGCCTCCCCACGACAATTTCACCCTCTCGTTGAACATCGTTGAGGACAACTACAACCGTCGTGTGGCCACCGAGGCCGGCAACTACTCGACCAACGAACCTGCGCGTGCAGAGATGTCGGAAGACGGCATCAACGAGCGAGGCGAGGACGGGATGTACACCTCCGATTCAGCCGAGGCGCTGCTTCGCCTCCTCCTCAACTCCAGAGAAAGCGGCAAGGGTCAGGGGGCGTGGGTTTGGACGGTCGTGGCTCAACAATCCGACCCGGATGCGATCATCGGTGAAATCGACCCCGACCCGGGCAACGACTGGACGCTCACCGTGGAAGTGGTGGTGATGCGTCCATCGCTGACCGAGGTTGCGTTAGGAAGCGCCAGCGAGTCGTAGCGAAAGGGGTATGAAGCGGCGCCTATTGGGTAGGAGCGGTTACGATGGTGGACACGGTAGAAATCGGACGCGTTACCCTTCGAGACACGCTTTCGTTGGACCTCTCGGTCTGGATGAACCACCCCGATGATTGGGATTTTCGCCCGCAGCTCAGCTACGCCGGCTCCACGCTCACCATCACCTGCGCCAATCAGGGAACTCAACTCGCCAGCGTTGACCTCGATGACGAGCAGGACGAAGCCCTTCAGCGAGACCGTGTGGCAGAACTCCGAGTGAAATTTCAAGTTCACGGGATGCACGGCCGCCTGAACGACATCCACCCCATTATCGCGGACGGGAAGGCCAAGAAACTCGCCACGGCGAACTGGAAGACCACCCAGCCGGTCCAGTTCGAGTGAACCCCCAACGAATCTTTCATAACGGTTCATGCCGATTTGTTCGTTCATGCCTCACGGACAAGGAAAGGGAAGCCAGAAACGAGCACGATTCGAACGACTTGCTGAGGAAGTGCGTCGGTTCGTGTGCGCCAATCCAGGCTGCTCAGCCCAAGCCATCGTGGCGAATTTGAACCACGATCAAAAGATGCGAAACCACGGGTTGACGCCAAGAAAGGTTGGGTTCTTCATCACGCGAAATCTACGAGAATCGTTGACCTGGTGGCAGGACCATCGAGCCGGTCGGCGAGTCTATGGCCCTTCAGGTTCCAACGGCCCGGATTTTTGAACTTCCCTCGCCTGCTGAGCGGTTCGCTCATGTAGGTTCGGTTCGGTCGGCCCTTCATGGGGAACGCCGTTGCGGCCTATTTCGACCTTGACGGAACCCTGCTCAACGCTTCGAGCGAAAAGACACTGGCGGGGCACCTTGCTCGGCGACGTCCTTGGCGCATTCCATGGGGAACGGTGGCGTGGACAGCGGGTTTCCTGAGCAACCTCTTGAGGGGCCGGGCCGTGTACGATGCCGCTCGAAATCGCGGGCATTTTTCCTTGACATCGTGGGAGGTCTTGGAACATCACTCGTCGCACCTTGCTGAGGAACGCCTCAAGCCCTGCATTCCGCCGGAAGCGTGGGAGAAGCTTGCATGGCATCGAGAACAGGGTCATCGCTTGGTGCTCGTCACGGCGACGGTCGCTCCGATGGCTGAGGCCATGGGGCGCGTTCTGGGCATGGACGCCGTGTACGGGTGTGGGCCACCTGAACGCACGGGCATCTTGTCAGGCTCGGAGCGAGGATGGAGCGTCCCTCGACGCAAGGGGAAGGTGCCGGTGGTTCAAGCGGACGCCGAAGCGAACGGGCACGATCTCGAAGCGTGCTACGGCTACGGCAACACCCTCGCCGATTCATGGTTCATGGCGCTTTGCGGGCACGCCATCGCCGTCAGTCCGGAGAAGGCGCTGCGCCGGCATGCGGAAGAGAACGGCTGGGACATCGTCGACTGGCGTTCTTGAGTTTATGTAGACTCAACGCCCATGTCTGGCATGGAAGAAACGTTGGGGGACATCATTGCGAAATTGTTTGAGGGCGGCTACCGAACGGGAACGGTGCAGGAAATTCGCCGGGACGCCATGTTCAAGCAAATGATGGGTGTTGCCCGGGCAGCAGAACGTGCCGCCAACCTGGTGATGTCCATCATCGAAGAGAACGAGGACCGCATGCAGATGGACGATGCCAACCACCTTCTCATCACGGGAACGCTGGCCATCTACCGTGTCGACATTGGTTCGTTCATGGCCAAGTTCGTGAACCCTTTTGACTACAACTCCTTTGACGTGGTTGAGGTTCATCCAAAAAGCGGATTGGTCAAGGAACCCAAGACGGCTTGCGTTCAGGTTCAGCCGCAGAAGAACATGCCGGCGTACGACTTGATGGCAGGGTACATCCTCGGCTTGCTCAAGCGACGAGGTCACTTGGCTTCAGGAAAGTCTGAGCCCGCTTCGACGCACCCTCTTCCAAATTTACGGGTTGGCCCGTTCACCGCTTACGCCGAGCATGGAGGACCATTTTGAAGACCTCGTGGAAGGCGAGTTTGATTACACAAACGACACGTTCACGTTTGAGGGAACCAACGGTTGGGCATGGCGCCTTCACTTTGGTCAACCCTTGACCGAAGGTTACAGGGTGGAGTACCAAAAGCCACGACAGACCTGGTGGAACACCCTGTTTGACGACCACGAGAAAGAGTCAACCGGTCACTACACGCTTTCCGGGTTCTTCGAGGTGGTTGAGCACCTCGCGGATTGCCCACGCAGGTTGAAGGGTGCGACCGATTGGAACACGGACCCGATTTTCCTGCGAAAGGTGGCCAGCGACTACCCGCCGCTGGCGAAAGCAATGGCCGGCCGCCTCATGGACGACGATTACAGCGCGATGACATTTACTCGTTCTACGACGAACCCATTTCGGAGGAACAGGCCGACACCGTGCGCCGCCTCGACCGCATGATTTTGCGTCGAGCTCACGCTTGAGGAAAGGGTAGAGCGGCCCCACCGCGATTCGAACACGGGTTCGAGGCTCCGCAAGCCTCTGTGATATCCAAGCTACACTATAGGGCCACTCCGGCCCACCGGCCGCCCCAATATAAGCGCGAGGGTGAGCCTCTTGCGAGTGAAGCAAGGGTTCATTGGCGGGGGCGCTGTGCTCGGCTCATGGCGGTCAAAATTCAACGCAATGTTGAGTTTTCCATGATCGACATGGCCAACGTCGCTTACTACCCCCGCATTTTCGACCTTGCGCACAAGGTCTTCGAAGCGGCCTGGGAAACCATGTGCGGTGTCTCGTACCCTAACCTCGTGAACGAGCGTCGGGTGGGTTTCCCGGTCGTTTCGTTGACGTCCTCGTTTCACGCTCCCCTCCGATACGGGGACGTCATCACTGCCACGGTGGCCATCACCTCCATTGGCACCACGTCACTGGGCTGGACCTACGCCTTTGCGAATCAGCACGGCGAAACGGTTTGGACGTCCGAACAAACCACGGTTTGCGTTGACATGAACACGATGGAAAAGCAACCGATTCCTGACGACCTAAGGCCCGGGTTGAATCAGCATTTGGAGGCCTTCTCGTGAGCCCTTCGGATTTGGAAATTCGCCCTGATGAAAAAGGGCCGAGGAACCTTGCCGTGATCCTCTTTCTCAGTTCCATCATCGTTGCAGGCATGGGCTGGCAGGACTGGCAGTTGCACAACGACGGGCTGTCCGACGAGCAAATTGAGACCTTCTTGGCGACACCCAACAGTCAACCCGGCGAACCGACCACCGTCGAGCAGTACCGAGCCTTTGAGGCCGATGTCCGCGACAACAACGGCTACCTCCTTCGCGGCGTATCATTGATGCTTGCATCGGTCTGTTTGTTCGTTGGCGCCCCATGCTTTACCGGTTGCAGCGCAACGGGGCCCGTTTGTGTTCCGTCGGTGCCCTGGTCGGCCTTGTGGGCGGCGTGGTCGGCAGCGTAGCCATCAACGACGCAGCGCAAACCCACCTTGGAGACGCCATGAAACTCACGTACCAAATTTGGGTGTACCTCTGCGGGACCACCATGGGGCTGTGCCTTGCCGTGGCGGCTTTGCCGTTGCTCAACGTCCGTGCCTCGTCTCGCCCTGCATCCACGGGTCGAACTGCATCACGAAGCGGAATGATCACGCCGTGGGCTGTGGCCATTTCTTGGCCAGTGCCTTGCGCAACTCATCGTCCATGACCGCATTCCACCAGTCGCTGCCTTGCCAGATAGCGTACTTCCCTCGAATGCCACGAAGGTCGGCGCCGGCGAACTGACAGTTTCGAAAGTTGGAGAGGTTGAGGCGCGCTTTTCGCAGGTCGGCCCCCCGGAAGTCCGATCCGTCAAACGCCGACTTCATCAAGTCCGCTTCCACCAAGGACGCTCTTCGAAAGTCGCAGTTGGTAAAGTCGCCTTCCGTGAGGTCGGCCCGGTCGAAGATGGTCCGGCGAAAGTTGGAGCCTGCGTGTCGGCCTTTCCGCAACAGCGCCTCGCTGTGGTTTTGAAAGGAGTAATCCACCACCACGGCCTGTTCGGCCACTGTATCGTCGTCCCTTGGATCGCCTTGTCCGCCGCCCGACATCACCATGAAGTCCACCTCAAGCGGTTGAACGCTTGTCAAGGTGGGCTTGGCCTTCGGGTGTAAGGATTGCGAACCTGTTTTTGTCCTCTTTGCCGGTTGGCACCATGAGGAAACTTCGCTCCTTCAAGCGGTTCAGGTAAAGCGAAAGGTTCCCGGGGGGATCAATACCGGCGTCGGTGAACAGGTCGTTGACGACGCGTGGTGGACTATCGTTGATGCCTTCGACGTCGCGCAAATAATGGATGGCTCCGAGCACCTGGTCGGGTTTCCGGGTTAGCGCACAGTTTTCCAGCAGCGCTCGGAACGCCGAACCACGCTCGGGTAGGCCGGCTTCACGAGCAGCGCTGACGGCCGCTTCAAGCGCCGCCTCTCTCGCTTCTCGGATGCGTTCGAGCAGCACCGTCCAGGTGTGCTCCGATTTGGCTTGGAGCACCTGCTCGTCGATTTGGATGGCTGCGCCTTCCAGATCGATTTCCACATCGCCCGCTTGAATCGTGAGTCTCAATATCCACGCCCTCAGGCCTGAATGATTTGCCGTCATTCATAACATTATGTTGAGAAAAAAAATACATTTTTGCGCAGGAAACCGCGTTCATCGAGGCGAAACCGACATAATAGGGTGGGCGGCAGAGCCGATTGAGGCCTTCCCGTGATTCGACGTCAGTTCCTTGGTTTTCTGTTCGTGTTGTTCTTCCTCGCTCCGGCTTGGTCGGTCATGTTCGCCCAGGCCCAAGGTGGTAACATCAGCACCTTTTCCACCGGCAGCGCTGATGAAACCATCACCATCACCGGAGGGCAACACACTGCTGTGGGTTTTGACCTGAACCGAAACACCACGGTCACGTCCGCCTCGTTCTTCATCACGCCGACCACGGGGGGTTCTTCTCCCGGCGCCCTTGAGATCCACGCCAACCAGGACGGTGCACCGGAATGGGCCTTCAACGACACCGGCTACGGCGACTTTGGTCACCAGACGGTGTTTTCCTCCGGCAACAGCACGGAAACCCTCCCTATCAATCCGAACCAAGGCGCAGTGACCAACCCGTACGCACCGTCGTTCTATGTTCCAACCGGGGCCACGGTGTCGAGCAGCTCGCTCGATGTTGGGTTCTCCCCGACGCTGGTCGGCGGTTATTTCCAAACCGGCTACATCCACGCCGTGGACAAAGGCGACGTCAACAACGACACCAACGTGGACTTTGCTTTGCTCTCCCGCACAGCCCCCCTGTCGTCTGGAAACACCACGGTACCTGGCGGCACCACCGGAGCCGCATTCCGTGTGGCGTCCTACGACAGCGTCCTTGGCATCACGCTTTCAGCGTGGGTACCGACGTGCACCAACGCCACGCGCTTGATGGTGGCCGATGTCAACGGTGACAACTTCGACGACGTGGTGGGCTATGCGCCAGCCGACGACCAACTCTGCATTCATTTCACCAACGCCAGTTCTGGCGGCTTCTTGCCACGGGTCAACGTCACCCACGCGACCAGCGTCATCGACCTTGCCTTCGGCGACTTCACCGGCAACGGACTCGATGAAATGGTGTCCATTCGCACCGGCGGTAAGGTCCAGGTCGACGCGTTCAGCAACCGAACCAACACCTTCACGAATCGAGATACCGCAACGGTCCAACTCTCCGGTTCAACCAACGCGGCGACCTTGACGCACATGCTGTTTGCCCACTTTGACGGCACGCAGAACAACCCGAAACTGCTCGCAGCCCAGACAACGGGTGACGCCAACGTGGTCTTCTGGGCGTCCAGCTCGAATTCCATCGCCGTGGACACCACCGTCATCAGCGGCGTCACCTCGGGCTCCATCGTGGGGGATTTTGACGGTGACCAAGACCTCGACATCCTCGCTCCACGTCCTGCTGGCCACCGTTCGATTGAGAACCTCCAAGGCTTGGGCTGGGACGGTGACAACCACAACCGACTGCTGACGCTCACCAACGCCACCATCCTCGATTACGACCTTGATTCCGCAGCGCACGTTCTCATTCCTAACCGTGGAAGTCCGGACGGAAACCCTGCTACGATTACCGGCAACGTCACGACTTACGGTTTCTCGAGCGGCTGGAATTACGACAACCGCGTCAGCGGCACGGCCACCGCTGTCTTTGAACCCGGCACTGCACCCCGGGCCGTTCACTTTGGCGACATGGACGGTGACGGGTCCATTGAACAGCTCGTGCTCGTTGGAGAAGGCAGCCAACACGGCGTCTTTATTTCGGCCTATCACAAGGTGGGCTACGACATCGACGAGGACGGTTATGCTGATGTCAGTGCGGAAGGCTACGCCGGAAACGGCAGCAACGGCCTTTCCATGCTCATGATTCAGGACGGCACCGGGGCCCTGACCAGTTCACTGAACATCCTGAGCCCCGGGTTGCCCTACACGTCCGACGATTACGGCATTCAGATGGCTTGGGTCAACCTCTCCATGCACTCCATCACGGAGGGTGAATTCACGTTCAGCGGCCTCGACATCCACTACACGGCTGATTTCTTGGTCAACACCAACCCGAGCCTCGCTGGCAATTTGAGCAACGCGCTCAACCAACAGATGACCGCAGGGACGGGGACGTTCACCGTCCCGCTCCAGTTCAACGCCACGTCCAACGGGAGTTTCAGGATGTACAACCCCACGCTGGCTTACGTCAGCGGTGCGCCGAACATCGCCCTGCCGCCCACGCCCGTGTTGAAACTGGCCGATGCACAACCCGACCGCGTCGTCATTGACTGGCAACCGATCACCGCATTTGGCGACGACCTGTTGGACTTCGTTGTTTACCGCTCCCCTGCCGGTCAATCCGTTGATTTGCAAAACGCCTACACGACCACCCTCGCCAACAACACCATCGACGTCGCTGTCCAACCCGGTCAGTCGTGGACGTATTGGGTTCAGAGCATCCATCGTTTCGGCGTGACCAGTAACCTCTCTGCACCGTTGAGCGTGTCGATTCCCTATCCGACGCCCAAGTCCTACATTCCCAACCTCACGGCGTCCGACGTGCCCGGCGATGAGGGCGGCGTGATGAACGTCTCGTGGAGTCCGGGCGATGCGTCCATTGTTGAGCATCGTGTTTACGTGCTCCCGTCCGACTTCACGGACGTCGCAGCACTGACCACCACGCTTACCGCGACCTCAACGGCCACCTCACTCCTTGTCGAGGAGGACAGCACGGGCGCTCTGCTGGTTGACGGCCTGGGCTACTACGTGGCTGCCATCGGTGTTGACGTCTACGGAAACGCCTCCACCAACGTCACCACCATCGGGCCGGTTTACACTCGAAACGACACGGCGCTGCCGACCACCATCGACGTCGCGTACACGGATTTCTCACAAAATGAAGTGGACGGTCTGGTCATGCTTGCACGATTGCAACCGCTTCACGCCGTCGCGCATCTTCACCAAGGCGGCACCGGCATCGCCAACGAGACGCTCCTTCTGAAGGTGAACGGCCAAGACGAATCCTACGCCATTGAGTTGGAAACCAACGAGACCGGCCACGCCGTTCTTTCGTTGGATTCGCTTTCGGAACTTGGCCCGATCGACGCTGTCGGCCCGATGCACCTCAACATGACGTACGCGGGCGACGAGGGCGATGCCACCACGCAACCGTTCGCGCCCGCTCAAACCTCCGCCCCCGCTTACGGCACCGTTGTTGTGTCCCTGTCCGGCGACGACCCGATCAACGTGGGTGAGGACGGTGCCTTCTCCACCCCTCGGTGGTCGCCGGGGAAAATGCAAAGCATGTCCGGCGAACATGGCCGTCGTCTGGACCACCACCGATGCATCCGGAGCGGAATTGAGAACGGCCCCGGTTTGGGGGGCCCGAGGGAACGTTCTCACCGTGGAAGGGGTCGGTGCGGTATGACGGGCGTTGTCCGTCACCCTTGACACCGCCCCCCCCGACGTTCTACTTTCCCACAATTCTCCACGTCGTTTGCGTTTTCGTCTGCTCCTGCTCCGGCTGAGAACGAGACCGAAGTCGATAACGAAACCGACCAGACGGACGGCCCGGTGTTCCCCGACACGACGCTCCCTGCAACCGTGGATTGCGGAACGGCCACCTACGCGTGGGACAGCAACGCCACGGACGTGAGCATCACCTGCACGGTCACCAACCCCAATCCCTTCGACGTGATGGTCGGGTTCGCCTGGAAGGTCGTTCCGGGCACGCCACCGCCGATCGAAGTGGTGCACAACGAGGCCGATGGAAGCACCCCCTCGCTCACCGCAGAAGCCAACGGAACCGTTGACCTCACTTTCACGTTGGTTCGCAACGCTCCGACCGAGGGCATGCTCCCCGGTGAGCAAAGCGAGGGTTACGTCGTCACGCTCACCTGCCTTGACCTCGGCGACGATGCCTGCGATACCATGACCCAAGACACGGCGACCACCGAGGGTGAAATCCTGTGGACGCTCGGTGAAAGGCCCCCCCGCAGGTCCCTTGAGGATGACCTCGTTGAAGACGAAGCTGAAGGCGCCATGACACCCGTATTGGTTGGCATCGGCCTGTTCATTGCCATCGCCGCTGGTGTTGGCGGAGTGCTTTACCTTCGAAGCCGTGGCGACCTTGATTTCGACGACGACGATGACGACGATGACGAGGATTACTTTGAGCAAGCCTTGGCGGCACCGGAGTCCTCCGGCCGAACAAGGAGCGTGGATTTGAACGCTTCAAAATCGCTTGACGAGCTCAAAGAGTCGGGCAAATCCATGCACTCGGACGCCCCCGAGGGACTCGCGACAACGCCCGCCCTCGGCAGCACCGCTGATGCGTTTGAGTTCGGAGCCACCGCTGAAGACGCCGTTCAGTTTGAGGAGGCTGAGGAAGGTGAGGAGGCCGACGACGAGGAAGAGGAAACCTGGGACGAGGACGCCGCCGAAGCAGACGACGGCATCTCGGTTGACGAGAACGGCACCGAATGGTGGGAAGACGAGGACGGCACCTGGTGGTACCGGGAAGAAGGTTGGGAAGACTGGGCCGTTTGGGAAGAATGACCCACCCGTGAGCCTTTTTACCAAACCATGATTGGAGAAACAACGGAGTGAGTACGATGGATGCAAACCTGCAATCCTATTCGTTGGTTCTCCATCAGGACGCCGACCCTCGAACGGGCGGGACGGCCGTGTGCGGCTTCACCACCGCCGGTATGGTTGGCGTGATTTCCACGTCTCACATCATCAAGACCCTCGGCTTGCGACAACTCGGCACGGTCATGCACAAGGATTTCCCAGCGGTCGCGCTGATTCATGACGAGGTGCCCAAACACCCCGTTCGCGTTTACCAGGGCGACGGCATTGGTGTGTTCACCTCGGAGATCCAGTTCGGCAACGAAACGGACATTCCGTTCGCGACCACGGTGCTTGAGTGGTTCACGAAAGGCGGCTTCGACCGACTCATCATCATTGACGGCCTCACCCGCCCCGAGAAAGAGCTCAGCACGGGTGAACTGTTCGGCGTGGGTTCCATTCCCGCTGCGCGGGAGCGGCTCAAGCACCTCGACATTGAACCCATCCAGCAGGGCATCGTTTCAGGCATCACCGGTTTCCTTCTCGGTGAAGGCGACCGGCTCGGCATCGACATCACAGCCTTGCTGTCCGAAGCCAGCCCCATGTACCCCGATGCTCGGGCCGCTGCGCTGGCCGTTGAAGCCGTAAGCGACCTGACCGGCCTTGAAATCCCTCTCACGGAACTGCTTGAGAACGCACGGTCCATCGAGGACAGCGTGCGAGACATCATCGAAAACGCGTCGCAGATGCTACCGGCACCCGAAGATGACAGCGTGACGGACATCGATCCGTCCTTTGGCTGACCGTCAAGCTGTAAGAAGGTCCCTGACGACCTTCAGAACCGTTTCGTGCGGTGCATCCGTCACGAAAAACGGGTCGATGTCGGGCACCCTTGCGGCGGCGTACCCCTCGTTGACAAGCGCTTCAAACAACGCCTCCATTTTGGGTGCTTGACCGGTCCCAGCCATGTTGGGCACGTCGTCCATGTGGTAGAGGGCGTGTTCACGACTCATCAAATCGGCCGCTTCTGCGATGTGGCGAACGCTCCGACGCAGTTCTCGTTGCGCGTGGTCGGTGTCGTTGTCGTCCCAACGAAGCCCCCGTTCACGGTGCTCTGCCAGTTCTTGCTCGCTGGGAAAGCAAACCTGCAGCACCCGCTCTTCGGTGAGTCGCGATGCAATGGAGGCGTTCCACAGCGGACCCACCCACATCGGTCCGCTGGCCCGCCCAACCTCATCGGGTGCGGGATGCTGAATGAATCGGTAGGTTCCGTCGTCGTTTCTCACGCGCCACCCCATCGACTGGAGGACATCAGAAGCGCCGTCCCGACTTCGTCGAACTTTGACGCTGACGCGAACGTGGTGACCGTCAAACAGGGCCAGCACGGGTTCGATGCAACGGTCGTGCCGGGCAGCCGTGGTGGCGATGAGCCCCAGCAACACTCGCACAGCGTCGTCGTGAGCGTAACTGTCGACGATGCCTTTCGCTCCGTAGCGCCGTTGTTGAGACGACGCGCTCGACCCGGTCAAGGCAGCGGTGTCGGTGGCGGTGACCTCCAGGAAGGCCACCCTTGAAAGTCCCTGAACGGCAGCATCGAGGAAGTTGACCGGTGAGCCAAACGGGTCGATGTCAACCCACTGGTAGGCGGCCTCCATCAAGGCGATGCGGGCGTCGTTTTGCATCACGAACACACCGTTGTGCATCGTCCCGCTTGGCGGTCGTTCGTAGCGGTCATCTTCCAGCGCGTGGTCCACTGAAACGGCTGGCGGGAACCGCTCGTGGGTGGTGACCAGTCGGTCAAGTGCCACGGTGTCGAGGTCGTTCGCGGCGATCCTCAAACGATGTTGATGCTGAGGCGAGACTTCGTTTCGCCATCGTCGCACGCGCACACCGGTGGCGCACAACGCATCGAGGGCGCGCACGTCGTGGCCGGGCTTCACCAGCCAATCATGCTCCAGTGCATCGGTCAACAACAGGATCGAACGCGTTCGGGCGGGCGCCATGGCGGGGTTGAGGAAGCCGGGACCCGTGCGTTTGGCTGGACCGCGCGGCATGTGCGTTGGCCTGGGTTGGTCGGCGTTCAGGTGGACCAGCGTTTTGCCTTCCATCCACAGATGACCGTCGTCTTCCGGGGAGGAATTGGTGTCGGCCATGGTGGGTCCAGCGACCGCTCCCTCAAGACCGCACCGATGGGGCTGAGCCTTCAGTAGTGGGAGAATTCGACCCCTTCAAGGGCGTGAATCACGCGGTGGCCGTGGTCGCGAACGTGGCCCACGACGGCCACGCCCTCCATGCGCCCCTGAAGCCAGGCAAGGATGGTGTCCGCATGCGAAGCGTCCACGGCCACCACCATGCCCATGCCCATGTTGAACGTACGATACATCTCGCGCGTTTCGACGCCGCCGGCCGCCTGCAGCCATGTGAACTCGGGGAGCACGGGAAGGGGTGAATGAATGTCCCATCCCAACGAGGGGTGCAAGCGGAGCAGGTTGGACAACCCTCCGCCGGTGATGTGGCAAATGCCTCGGACGTGTTCGATGTTGAACGAGGCCTCGCGCGAGCGCGTCCAACAGGTCAACCACGGGGTCGCAGTAGATACGCGTGGGGTTGAGGACCACTTCGCCAAGCGTCGGGGCTCCCTCCGTCCATCGCAGGAGCTTCCGCCCGGGGTGGTCGGCCTCAAACGGTGCGAGTGCGGTGTAGTCCAACCCGGCGTGCTGCACGATTTTTCGGACCAAGGAATAGCCGTTGGAATGGATCCCGGAAGCGGGTAGCCCGATGAGCACATCGCCGTCCTGAAGATGTTCACCGGTGATGGCTTGGCCTTTTGGCAACCACCCCAACGCCGTTCCGGAGAGGTCCAGTTCGGTGACAATACCCGGAAGCGAGGCAGTCTCTCCACCCGCAAGGGTGACGCGGGCAAGCCGGCAGGCTTCGGCAAGGGAGGCGCCCAGGGCGGCGTGAATGGCCGGATCGGGTTTTGGAACGGCGACGTAATCAACGAACGCTATGGGTTCGGCCCCCACGCACAGAAGGTCGTTGACGTTCATCGCCATGCAGTCGATGCCAACACCGCCCCACTGCTCCAGCATCGTTGCGATTTGCAGTTTGCTGCCCACCCCGTCGGTGGCCAAGGCGAGCAGGTTTTCACCGAATTCGATGAGACCGCCAAAGCCTCCGGGCAGGTCCACCGGCGCTCCGGGGGTTCCCGGCGCTCGGACGCTTTTGGAAAGTGCACCGATGAGTGAGGCGACGGCCGACCCTTCGAGGTCGATGTCCACCCCTGCACTGGCGTAGTCCATGGGCTCACTCATGACCCGTCCATCGGTTGGCGTTTCATGAAGGAATCGCTTGGGATTCACGCCTCCATGACAAGGCGCGTCAAGGAGAGAAGTTCGTTCAAACTCTCGTGGAGACGGTGCCCGTCAGCGACCACATGAAGGGAGACATGAGCGGAATCGGCCTTTGCTCGTTCGCTGTTGGCCAACGGCACCACGTCGTCTTGGTCGCCGTGAAGGATGGCCGTCGGGTGCGGCAGGTTGGGCCATGAGTGGGTGCGCGCCACCTCCACGAAGGACCAGGGCATGACCACGGCCTCGTCCCATCCGGGCGGGTGAAACGTGTGATGACCGGTTCGTTCCCACGCCTCCATGGCTTCCTTTCCGAGCGTGGAGGCGACCAATTCATCGTATCCAAAAGCGGGTGCCATCAGCACCAATCGCAGGTTGGCATCGGGACGTTGAGCTGCAGCGTTGGCCGTGGCCAGACCCCCGAACGACGAACCGATGAGCACGTCAAAGGGGCCCATTCGATCAATGGCTTCGAGGACGACCTGAGTTTGGCTGGCTTGGTCCCAGCCGTGCTTTCGCATGTCGAGAATTTCAACTTCCCATCCTTGCGCTCGCATCCAAGCGGCTTTGCTGCTCTCCGTGCTCGACCACAGACCGTGAGCGAAGGTGACCTTCATGGACAAAAGACACGGCTCACGCTACATGGATTCTTCGTCGTCGGCCGTTCTCCACACGACGCCGTTCGGGCGAGAGAAACGGGGCGTGCAACCCCTTCAATCTCCACTGGAAACGAAGGGGTGCTCAACGTCGCGAAGAACGGTTATATCCCGTTGCCGAGGATGGCGTACGCCCGGAGGTGAAGAGGATGTCAGCGATTCAGGAATTTGACCTCCCAGCACGCTGGACTTCCCTGCTTCAGGACAAGTATTCCGAAGCCATTCACAACCTCGCAAAAATGTGGCCGGACGAGGGGTCCCTCGAGGTATCGTTTCGCGAGGTTGAAGGTTACGACCACGAATTCGCTCAGGACATTTTGGCCAACCCCGAACACCATTTCCGAGCCGCCAATCAAGCGTTGCGTCAATTTTTGTTGGACGCCGGCGAAGGCAACCTGATGCCGTTTGTTCGCATTGTTCATCTGCCAAGCGACCAGGTCCGCACGGTCTCTCAACTTCGTGCCGACGACATCGGCCGGATGATCGCCATCGATGCGGTGACCACCAAAATCACAGGGGTGCGACCTCGACTTTACGCCGCCGTGTTTGAGTGCGTGGCCTGCGGCCACACCATGGAACTGAACCAACCCAACGAACAGGAACTCATCGAACCGCTCGAGTGTTCTCAAATCGACGGCGGTTGCGGTCGGCCCAAGCGACAGACACGCTTCCTCTTGCAGCAGCACGCCTCGCACCTCATCAACTCTCAATTCATCGAACTGCAAGAATTGCCTGAACAGATGAAAGGGGGCATCCAACCCGAGCGCATTTTGTGCATCGGTGAGCAGGATTTGGCCGGTCGGCTCAATCCAGGGGACCGCGTCAAGGCGAACGGGGTGCTCTTCATTCGCTCCCAACGCAAGGGCGGCAAAGACACCCCCGTGTTCGACATTTTCCTCCGCATTCATTCCCTGGAGCGACAAAACATTCCGCTGGAAGAAATCATCATCTCCGAGGAGGAAGAAACGGAGATCAAAGACATCGCCCGCGACCCCGGGGTCTACGATTTGTTGACCCGAAGCATCGCCCCGTCCATCTTTGGGATGGAGCGAATCAAGGAGTCGCTCATGCTGCAACTCTTTGGTGGGGAGGCACAGGTCAACGAAGACGGCACGCGCAACCGCGGGGACATTCACATTTTGTTGATGGGTGACCCGGGTGTAGCCAAGTCCCAACTCCTCCACTACATGTCGACCATTTCTCCACGCGGCCGATTTGCCTCGGGGCAATCGGCCTCCGCTGCCGGCCTCACGGCCGCCGCTGTGCAGGACGCCGCTGCTGACGGCCGCTGGACCTTGGAAGCCGGCGCTTTGGTGCTGGCCGACCTCGGTTTGGCCGCCATCGACGAGTTTGACAAGATGAACTCAGCCGACCGATCGAGCATGCACGAGGCCATGGAACAGCAAAGCATCTCCATTTCCAAAGCCGGCATCAACGCCAGCCTTCGTACACGATGCGCCGTGCTGGCGGCCGCCAACCCGACCAACGGACGCTTCCAGCCCGTGAGCGATGTTCCGTTCACGTCGCAGATCAACCTCGCTCCACCGCTCATCTCTCGATTTGACATCATTTGGCTGTTGACCGACACCCCCGATGAATCCCAAGACCAAAAAATCGCTTCCCATATCATTGATAATCGGCTCAAAGGAAGCAGCGAATTGCTCGTCAAAGAGGGCACCATTCCCGACCCGTCTCGCTCGGCCGCCCAACGAAAGCAGACCAAGAAAGTCAACGGGCAGTACGAGGTGCTGCCGCGTGATTTGCTGAGGAAATACGTGGCTTACTCCAAGCGCATGTTCCACCCCAAGCTCAACGATGAAGCCCGTGAAAAGATCGTGGCGTATTACGTGCAAACCCGACAGGGCGGCGGTGAATCCGACGACAGCGTAGCCATCACGGCGCGCTCCCTCGAGGCGCTGTCCCGATTGGCGGAAGCAAGCGCCCGCATTCGTCTCTCGGAGGTGGCCACGGCCGAAGACGCCGACCGCTCCATCCGTCTCACGAAGACTTGGCGACACGAACTGATGGGCGAGAACTTCGACATGACGACCATCGAGTCCGGAAAGAAGGGCAAGGTGCGGAATCAAGAAAAGGCCATCATCGACATTGTGTCGGTGCTGCAAAACGATTCGGGCACGGCCGCCAACCTGCTCGATGTGTTAACGGAGGCCGAACGCCGCGACATCCCTCGCAGCAAGGCAGAGGACATCATCGACAAGTTGTGCCGAGACGGACGAATGATGCGTCCTTCCGGCTACGACACGCTTCAGATTGTTTGAGTTTCAACCAAGGGTTGTGCTCATGAAGGGTGAGCGCCTCGCACGTCCATGGCCGATGAACCGCAAGGCGACGTCCATCGTCCTTCAGCGCTGGACCCTGAACAACTGGGGTTCATGTGCGGCATCGAGGTTCACCAACAGCTGGCGACCGGAAAACTCCACTCGAGGGAAAGCGGAGAACTCTACGACATCACCATCGACACGCTTCCCGACGACTGGCCGACGTTTGAGCGACGCCTGCGAGCCAGTCGCGGTGAAGGCGGCGCCGTTGACGTTGCCGCACGGTTCGAATCCAAGCGAAACCGAACCTTCGTGTACGCCCAATCGCCCAACGCCGGCCTGATTGAACTGGATGAACAACCGCCCCTTGCGCTGGATTCAGACGCGCTGGATATCACCCTCACCGTCGCTGCCTTGCTCAGTGCAAAACCGGTGTCGTTGATTCAAACCATGCGAAAAACGGTCGTTGACGGGTCGAACACCAGCGGATTTCAGCGAACATCGCTGATCGCCACCGACGGCGTGCTCGAAACCGATGCTGGCCCGGTTGGGGTGGACGTGGTGTGCCTCGAGGAAGACAGCGCCCGAAAGTTGGACACCGTTGATGGACCTCAAGGGCAACAAGTCATCTACAACTTGGACCGCCTCGGTCTACCGCTCATCGAAATCGCCACGTCACCCGATGTCGTCTCCCCCGATCATGCCAAAACCACGGCCATGGCCTTGGGGCGTGTGTTGCGGCGCACGCGCCGTGTTCGTCGCGGGTTGGGATCCATCCGCCAAGACCTCAACGTCTCCATCGGTGCAGGTGATCGCGTCGAAATCAAGGGATGTCAAGATTTGAACTGGATTCCAACCATCATCCGGCTTGAAATGGCGCGGCAGTTGCATTTCTACCGCTTGGCCAACGAACTGCGCGCCGACCTCGACCTCCCACCGCTTCCACCCCATCGCGAGTCGGACGATGCTGAGACCGAAGCACAGGTGGCCCTCGCTGTGGCCGAACACCTTCCACTCTCCCTTCACGATGTCTCCTCATTGTTTTCCTCCACGGCGTCCGGCATGGTCGCTGACGGTCTTTCCAGCGGCTCGTCGGTCATGGCGCTTCCACTCAAGGGGTTGCAGGGTCGCCTGGGAACCAAAACCAGCGACGAGGACGGCGCCCAACTCCCCCGACTGGGAAGGGAACTCGCAGGTGCGGCGAAATTGGCCGGCGTGAAAGGGATTTTCCATGCAGACGAACTACCGGCCTACGGCATCACGGCCGACGAAGTCAAGGCCGTTCGTGCTCACCTCAAGTTGAACGACAGCGATGCGTTTGTGCTGTGTTGTGCCCCTTCCTGGCAGGCCACCTTGGCCCTCGAGGCGGTTCTGGACCGCGCCAGAACGGCGTGGCACCGAGTTCCGCAAGAGGTCCGCAACGTCGTGGTCAAGAAGGGCGCACCTGAGGACGGGACCACATCGCCCATGCGGCCGCTTCCGGGTCGCTCCCGCATGTACCCTGAAACCGATGTTCCTCCCCAGGCTCTGGGTCGGGACGACTGGACCGCCATTACGCAATCCCTTCCCATGTCCGACGAGGCACGTGCTCAGCGCCTGTCGTCGTTTGACATCTCTGCTGACCAGAGCGAGCAACTCTTGGCCAGGGAACTTGACGATGTTTTCTGTTCGCACGTGGAGGCTTTGCCCGACAAGGCGTGGGCGGCTTTGCTGCTCACGCACGACACTCAGCCACCTCAAACGCTGGCCAACATCTTGTCGCTTCGAGCGGAGGGCGTGTTGGCTCGTGACCACGTCGAAGGCGTGGTGCAGGCTCACCTCAATCGTATCGTTTCGGTGGATGAGCTCCGTGACTACTGCCAAGCCAACGACTTGGCGCCAGCCGATCTGGGCGGCTTGGAAGACGTGATCCAAGGCATCGTCAACGAACGGCTCGATTTTGTCAAGGAGCGGGGCATGGGGGCCATGGGTCCCCTGATGGGCGTCGTCATGCAAGCCGCTGGTGGTGCGGACGGAAAGGAAGTCAGTGCGTTGTTGCGAGCAGCCATTCAGGCCGTGTTGGAGTGAACGGAGCATGAAGCGCGTGGCGGTCCTGCTGGCTGCGCTCGTGCTCGCCGTCTTGTTACCCCACGCGTCGGCGGAACCTTGGGCGCTGGAGTGGGAACAGGACGTGGGACCGGGGTACATCACGACCTCGCCGCTGGTGGACGAAGAACGGGTTTACGTTCGTACATCCGGGTTCTGGACCGGCGAGGAGCGTCCTGAGGTGATGGC
This sequence comes from Candidatus Poseidoniales archaeon, assembly GCA_019651595.1. Taxonomy (GTDB): domain Archaea; phylum Thermoplasmatota; class Poseidoniia; order Poseidoniales; family Poseidoniaceae; genus Poseidonia. The sequence continues at coordinate 276,952 of BOYQ01000001.1, forward strand.
GTTCACACACCAGGGTGTATTGGAATGGTCCTACTCCAGCCCAACCACCGTTCAGCACGACATGGCGCCGATGCTCAAGGTAGAGGCGGGGTCGGGACCGTGCGGATCGTGGCCCGATCTGCTGCTGGTTGGATGGGCCGACGGGGCCTTCACCGCACTGCACCCCTCCAACGGCACCCTGCACTGGCAAGCGAACTCAAACGTGAGCGGTTGGGGCATCACCGGTGCATCGCTGATCGAAGGCGACGACGCCGTGATACCCACTCGAAACGGGTTGATGCGGTTGTGCATGGCGGATGGGACACTCGAATTCAGCGTTGAACTTGGAGAAGGTTGGCGCAACGGCGTCACCTCGTTCGATGACGCCTACTGGTTGGGGGACGAGGAGGGTCAACTTTGGGCCGTCGAACGCAACGGCACGGTCCGAGCCTCCTATTCACTCCCCCGGCTCTCTTCGCCATGCACCCGTGGCGGTGGACGATGGCTTGTTACTCCACGTGCAGGAACCGCTCTCGAGTCGCCTTCTGTTGTTGGACATCAACACCAACAACCTCACTCAAATCGCCTCACTCGGTGCCTCGCCTGCGTTGCCGCTGGAAATCGGAAACACGTTCGTGTTCGGCGATAACGACGGTCTGACGACCGTACAATGCGAGCCCACCTGCACGGTGATTGACACCCACGCCACCAAGGTGAACGGCGAGATGAGGGCCCGTTCCTCCAGCCGATTCTTTGCGCCGGTCAATGAACCGGGCGCTGGCTGGCTCGCCGTTGACCTCAACGAATCTGGGGCATTCGTTGACGTTCGCACCTTCTCGACACCGCACGACGATTACGGCACGTCGTCACCCGCCTGGTCTGCGACGACCATGTTTCTCGGAAACGATGCTGGTGTTCTGATGGCGTATCAGGTAGGGGCACCCTCCGCCCAAGAGGTGGCGTCTGAAACGTCCCCTCTGTGGGGTTTGGTCGCCCTGACCGTTTGCCTGGTCGGTGCGGCGTGGCTCGCCGGTCGGGGGCGTTCAACCGACGCTTGGCGAGTGTTCACCCTCTGCGCCGTCGCCGTTGCCCTGTTGATGTTACCTGACCTGTCCTCCTCTTGGAGCGCATGGCTGGCCGAGGGCGATGACCTGAGTGCGGAGGATGCATGGGACCCGTCGTGGCCGGATGCGTGGCTCGGCACGCAGGTCGTGGTGTTTGAACTCGCCAATGAAACGGTGGTGGTGGGCGGCCTTGTTGGTCATTCATCGGTGTGGGACCTCACCCAAGCGGCGGTCGAGGAACAAGGGTTGACCCTGGAAGTCGAATCGACCGGTCTGGGCCTGTACGTCGTGGCCATCGACGGCGTGCAGGGATCGGGTTGGGAATACACCGTCAACGGCGTGCGCGGCACGATGGCGGTGGACGACGCTGCGATCGAATCCACCCTCGTCTTGCGTTGGCATCTGGCTTGAGGGTGGCAACCCTCAAGGCTGGCCTCCTTCTCGGATGAATCATGTTCCAAGCGCTGGGGGTCCATGGACCGGAGTTGTCCCCCGCATGGGCGGCCTTCTTGGACATCGCCTTGGTGAGCGCTGCCTTCGCGTTTTTGTTCTCCGCTCCACGGGCCAACCGCATGACGGCGGCCATGTTGGCCACCATGGTGGTCGCCATGGCTGCGCTTCGTGTTGTCATGCAACCGCTTCCGAACGTTCAGCCCGTCACGGTGGCGGCGCTGTTGGTCGGCGCCCACCTCGGAGCCAGGCGCGGCGTGGCCTTTGCCATCCTCGTCACCTTGCTCTCCAACCTGCTCATCAGTCACGGATGGTGGACCTTTTTCCAGGCCCTTGGGTGGTCGGTGGTGGCCGTGATCGGCGCCCACGCAAACCTGGTGGTCGACGGTCGATTGAATCACGTCCGCCTGTACGTGGCGGCGGCGCTGGTGGCGCCGATGTTTGGGGCGATCACCACGCTTTCACTCGTTTCTGGAGAAATGACGCTGGGTCAATTCATGCTCCTCCTCGGACAGGGCCTTCCGTTTGATGCGGTCCATGCCCTCGGCAACGTCGCTTTCGCCGTCTGGACGGGCTCCATGCTCCACCGTTTCCTCAGCGGCTTGACCACGTTGGAAGATGAAGCGGTGGCGACGGGTGAAGCGCATGGCGTCGATGCATGATGCACCGACCATGGCCCTCGTCGTCCGGCAGGATTTGGCGTTGACCACGGGAAAGATCGCTGCGCAATGCGCTCACGCTGCCGTTGACGTGGTCCGGGCCGCCCGTCGGTCGCGTCTGCTGGAGCGATGGCGCGCCGGTGGAGCCAGAAAAATCGTCCTCGGTGTGGATGATTTGGCGGCCATGACGGCCCTCCACGCTTCCGTTCCGAAGGGATGCTATGCAGCCCTCGTTACTGATGCGGGTCGAACGGAGATCCCCGCCGGCACGGTAACCGTGCTCGGCATCTTGGGTCCCCGTCGAGCCATGGATACGTTGCTTCGACATTTGGAAGCGCTGTGAGGTGAACCGATGGGGCTGCGTTCGTTTCTTCATCGACTCACGGCTCCTTCGCCGTCGACTTCACCGGTTGATGGCTCGGTAAAACTGGTGTGCGTGGTTAACCAATCCCTGAAAATGGGCAAGGGAAAAATCGCTGCTCAGGTGGGTCACGCTTCGGTGCAAGCCTTTCTGGGAGCCGGTGTGAGCCATCCACACCACGTGGAAGCGTGGTTGGCTTCGGGCCAGAAAAAAATCTGCGTCAAAACCCCGGAAGCGTCCGACTTTGACCGTTTGATGGAAGAAGCTCGCCGAGCCGACGTCCCGGTTCATTTGGTTCGCGACGCCGGCCACACACAAATCCCGAAGGGTTCGGCCACCGTTTTGGCCTTGGGGCCGTACAGTGAAGCGACGCTGGACGAGTTGACCGGCCATCTGAAATTGCTCTGAACACGGCATTGATGAAGGAGAGCGTTGACCCAACCCCATGCGGGAACACCCCTCCTCCCGAATTGATTTCCGTTCAGACACGGTAACTCAGCCAACGGCGGCCATGTGGGAGGCCATGCACAAAGTTCCGGTCGGGGACGATGTCTGGGGGACGACCCCACCGTCATCGAATTGCAGGAACGCGTGGCGTCCATGTTTGGGAAGGAAGCGGGGCTGTTCGTCGCTTCGGGGACGATGTCAAACGCCATTGCGTTGCGAACCACACACAGCCTGGCGATGAGATCGTCTGCGACAAGACCGCTCACATCTACCGCTACGAGGGTGGTGGGTACGCAGCCCTCTGCGGTGCATCCGTCGCCTTGGTTGACGGTGAGAGCGGCCTGATGACCCCCGAGCAGGTTCGAAAGGCTGTCCGAAAAGCCGAAGGGTCGGGCAGCCACTATCCAAACGGCTCCCTTGTTTGCGTTGAGAACACGTCCAATCTGGGGGGAGGTTCTTGCTACGATCAGGAAACGTTTGATGAGATCGCCAAGGTCGCCGCTTCCTTGGGTTGTGCAACGCACATCGACGGCGCCCGTGTGTTCAACGCCGCCGTTGCGACGGGCGTGGACGTCGCTCGGATGTGCGAACATTACGACTCGGTTTCCATCTGCTTTTCCAAAGGTCTCGGCGCACCGGTGGGCTCGGTTTTGGTCGGTTCATCGGCGTTCATCGCCCGGGCACACCGATGGAGGAAAATGTTCGGCGGAGGGTGGCGTCAAGCTGGTGTTCTCGCAGCGGCTTGCCTTCACGCTCTCGACCATCACGTGGACCGACTGGAGGAGGACCACGAGCGCGCACACCAAATCGCCTTGATGCTGAACGCCCTTCCGGAATTCACGGTTGACCTCGACACGGTCCAAACCAACATGGTCTACGCCAAGACCACCCGTCCCGCCGCTGAGGTGGTGAAACACTACGGGGAGAACGGCATCGACATGTTTGACTTGAGTGAAAACCGCATTCGCGTGGTTGTTCACCTCCACATCACCGACGAAGACGTGGCGAAATTCACCGAAGTTTCACAGCGTCTTTTCGGTTGAGCCTTCAAAAAGTGTCAGGGCACATATCCCTCATGACGACAAGCGCACGCGACGCGCTGTGTGTTCACAACGCAGCCAACTCAACCACCGACCACGTTTGCGACTGGTGCCAGTCCATCATCGATTTTCAACCACGCCGCGGATGGAACGCGCCACTCCATCCCGAAGAACACGAACGAGCGATGGCACTGTTTGGCGGACCGACCGGGGCTTCCCAGCGGAAATGGAAGGCGCTGGAAGCGAACACCGAGGACTTGAAGCACGTCTCATGGGCTAAGTTGCCAGGCGAACAAGACCCCATCACCCATCCCCCCCGTTCGTGGGCAGCGTTTGACGACCTCACCCAAGCCGTTCTTCGCGGCGACCTCCTGAGTCAAGGGCAAGAGGCGTTGCTGAGGGAGGGCATTGGTTTCCACGACGGTTCTGTGTTGCGGTTTCTCGACGGTTCGTGGAACCTCAACGGTTGTGAACTCCACGGGTTGAGCTTGTTTGTTGTGTTTTCACTGATGGGGGAGGCGTCCAAACGGCAAGGATGGGACATTCCCGCCTTGCTCGTGTGTGCGACCTCCGTCAATCCCGAGGTCCGCCATCCCCCTCGAATGATGCAACGCTTTCACCACGGGCGGCGGGATCTTCGTTCCTCCTACCGACCCCTGGCGGGAATGTTGACATGGTTGTCAACCCGGCTGAAGATCGATCGAACGCTGAACATGGAAGCCAGCGAATACGTTCCCATGATGGCGTGGTCGCACGACATTCAAACGCGCATGTTTCAGCACCAGCCACCCAACATGGAAGGCATGTTCCAAAACGCACTGGCCCACCATCCTCCGGGCCTGTTTCACGCTTACGACACGCCTTGGATGCAAGCGTGGCGTTCGCTTGAATCCGCCCACGAACAGGCCGAGACACAGAAATGGGCAATGGACCTGAATCCCAAAGCGCTGCGCCTTCGAACCCGCACGGCTTCAGGTTCTCTTCGACTGATCCGTGTGCCGAACGAACCGGCCCTGTGGGCGCTGCTGTCCTCCTTGGCGCTCTCTCCGTTGAACTCGGACGGAGGAAAACTGCTTCTCGGCTTGCAGCACAACTGGTCGGTGGGCTACATTGAACGAAGTCAGCCTCCCAAACCGCTGATTCGTTCGTTGGAATTTTGTCACAACATCATGAACGACTTGGAAGGCAAGGTGTTTCTCGAGCGTGCACGTGCCTTGGTCGTCGGTCAACTGGGACACGTCTACGAAGTCGCGGTTGAAAACGGTCAGCACGGCGCGCCCTACACCATCCAACACGTCACGGACATCACACCGAACGTCAAGCGACCGATTTGCATTCACAGCGGCCAGTTCGCGAACACCTTGCCGCTTGGGGACACCATGGGGGGCGTGCTCTTGTCCATGGTGAACGATGTCAGAGCGTCGCGAGACATCGGGAGCCTCGAAGAGTTGTTGTTGCACCATCCACCCTTCGGATTTCCACGTGAAAACATCCCCCCTGAATGGTTGGCGTCGTTGAACAATGAGACCGTTCAAGCCGTCCTCCCTCACCCGCATTTCCTCGAACAAATGCGCTGGTACCGTCCTCGTCGCAGGCGAGATGAGATCGAGCGACGTCCCGGCTTCCACGAATTGATGCTTCGGAATCGCCATCATGCTCGACATCGCTCACGTTTCTCGGAACGGTGGGCTGCACGGTTTCACACGGTCTTTGACCGAGAAGGGCGATTTCCGTTCCAAGAGGTGGTGGCAGAGTGGCGCGAGACGGTTCCTCCCTACGTGCCCGGCCGTACCGAAATCCACGGCCATGGCGATTTCTTTGGGCGGATGCATGAGGGCTTCTTTCATCGACGTTACCACCATCTGATGCCGCACCGACGCCATGACGATCTTCACGAAGAAGGGGACGTTCGGGATGGAGAGCGGCGCTGGTGCGAGGTTTTCGCTCGAGTGTGGGAGGTGCTTGTCCACCAGCCCCTGAGTTCACGGTTTCGATTGCCTCTCCAAGACGGCGGTGCATTGAACCTCGAGCATGCTGCCCTTCAGGTGTCCGTGCGCACCGAACTGGAGCGTTCCTTTTTCACGCGGGCGGCCAGGATGCTGGGCTACGTCAAGGACGATGAGGACAGCACGCATGCGATTTTCATTCGACGCGACCATCCTCGTCCAAACGCCCGCCTTCAACTCACGGACTTGCTCCGCGACATGCAGGACCGCCAACGGGTGCGCGGCGCACCCCCTCGATGGTGGAACTACGTTGACGTGATAGCCCCGCCGAGGGCCGCACCCCACTTCCGCTGGCAGTTGCACCTTGACCATCGAGACGCCCGCCCCCGCATCGAGGGCGACGGCCCTGCCGATCGAGAGTTCAGCGGTCTCGGCGATCTCTTCGGGTGAACGCCAGCGCCAACCCCACGACCAAGACCGTCGACACGACCGACAGCGCAGGCGTGTCCTCACTTTCCTCCTCTACCGGGTCATCCTGCACCGGGTCTTCAACGACCAGAGGCACGATTTCGTAAATCAAGTGAACTTCCAGGTCGTTGCCGTCATGCGGTGTTGGAAGGTCCAGCGTCGCCGTGCCCTCGGTCTGATTGCCCAAGTTGATGATGTTCCGGACGATGTGGGGGTACGTCCCCTGTCCGTTTGCGCCTTCCTCGTATTCCGCTTCCGACTCAACGACCCATGCAGCGACGCTCAGGGTCATGTTCGCAAGATGGCGGTCGTCGATGTCAAGGGCCCACCCGATGGTGCCGGACGCGTCGCCCACCGGCGTCCATGAGAAGGAGGTTGTTCCCGCCCCCAGTGCAAGGTCTTGTTGAGCAAGACCGGTCAATTCCTCAACGCGATTGTCGTGGTCGTTGTCATGGACGTCCACGTCCGCATTCTTTCCAACCTTCTTGACGGTCCCGTTGAACACCGCACCAGGTGGTGAGTGGGAATAGTCCGTCAGGTGTGCATACCGGTCCCTGAATCGTTGTTCCAGCGCCTCTTCGCCGAACGGATCACTGAGCGTTGAGTGGAAGTGATAGGGCGTGATGTGGCCGTTTTCATGCACTTCCTTGAGGGCGTGCTCGACGTAGACGCAGCTCTCGCACCACGTCGCAGTGTAGACTTCGGTCACGGCCTTGAGATCGGTGAGGTTGGTGACCTCGGCCTTGGTCGTGTTGGCCATCGTCCACTGTCCGCCGATCACCATGCCGTTGTCAACGGGGACCGCAGGGATAGCCGCGGCTGGGGTTGTAAATCCGAGCACGAGGGTGAGGGCGAGGCACAGTGCGAGACGTGAACGCATGCCACGGGGAGCGGTTCGTGGGATATGAACCCCACTTCACCCGGTTCACTCGTCGGCGGGCTCTTCGTCAGCGGACCGGTCGCCGTCAGCGGCCTCATCGACCTCGTCGGCAAAGAGTTCGGCGCCTTGGGGGAACTCCCCTCGCTCGTAGCGAGCCTGCAGTTCTTCGAGGCGACTCTTGATGCCAGCGCCTGAGCGACGGACGGCTTTGGCCACGGCGCTGAGGTTTCCGCTTTGGAGGCCGAGTCGACACAGCAGGTTGTACATGACACAACCAGCGACCATGGAGATGGGGATGTTGGCCGTGGGGGCGTCAACGCTGGGCTCACCGATGCTCGACATGATGCCGAGGAAGGCGTTCATGATGTCGTCGAGGTCGTCATCGTCGAGGCGCTTGCTGAGACCGTCGCTCAAGTTCTCGACGACCTTGTCCAGCTCGTCCTCGCGAGCGGCGGCTGCGCTGAGTTGCTGCGGTGGAGCCGCCCAGCCTTGGTTGACGCGTTCTTGGTAGTGCTGCATGATGACCTTCTTCGCGTTCTTGAGCTGCTTGGCCGTGATGCCGTACATGTCCATCAACTGCTTTTCGTTGACGCTAACGGTGCGGAACCAGCGAGCAGCGATGGAAGCGATGGCCAAGGCCATGATCTGAAGGTTGTCCTGGTCGGTTTTGCCGCGGAGTTCAGGGTGCTCTTTTCCACCGGCACGGCAGATGGAGGTTTTGGGGCACTTCAGGCGACGTCGCTCACCGGGTGTGAGGGTCTTTCGCGTGGCCTCTTGGGCTCGGGTGAGTTTGCGAGTGGCGGCACGCGCCAGGGGTCCAACGGCTCGAGCCACATCGGCACCGAACATGTTGCGCAGGGTGGCCATCAACTGGGCGTGCATCGGGTCCGTGTCGCGCTGGGAGCTTCGGTCCAACTTGCCGATGCGGGCAGCCAATCGCTTTTGCTTGGCCGTCAAACGGTTACCGCGGCCGTCGAACTTGTCTCCGAAGGGGTTCATCTTCGCACCCAACTTGGCGCCACCGTGGCCGCCTTCAGCGTTCACCGCTTCGTTGTGTCGACTTTCACCGAGGGAGCTGGCGCTGTTGGTGTCCGCATCATCGTGAAGGATGGGGTGCACCAAAGAGCACACGTCGCAGACGCCCTCTGCACGGGTCAAGTCAAGGGTCAGGTTTCCGCCGCATTCATCGCAATTTGTCATCATTTTTTTCAACTCCACAGATTATGTCTCGCCACTCCTTATAAAGTATCGAATTTCATGCATCTACCCATCATAAGGTCTCTCCTGGCCCTCAAACCAAGGTTCGAGGAAGCAAAAGAAAACAAGACAATATCATATGCGGGTCTGCCCTATATGAACATACCGCTCATAACCCCACCCATCGCTGTAGATCGTCACCCCTCCGCCCGATGTTTTGAGCAGGCTGGTGGCGGCGCGATGCGAGGGCCGATCGAACCCGTGAGGCATCGAAGGTGGCCACGGACCGATGATTGGGCTTCATCCAACCAGCCGCGCAACTTGAAATAGGCTCGGTTTCGCTCTTCCCGACAGGCTGGTTTTCATGGAGCGAACACGGAGCGTGACCTCGGAATACGTGCCGGCGGGCGAGGGCTGTCCGCCGTGGCTGTTTCACGCGCTGTCCTGCCCGGATGAACACGCACCGTTCATGGTGCTCCATCCCACGGAACTTCACCGTCAACGCACCCTTGAACGCCTGCACGAAGCAGGGGTCGTGGTGGCGCCCCAGTATCACCTCACGCTCAACCGGCTCGTTCGCCTTCTCCATGTCGACCTTCGCCTGCCCGTGCTGCTCGACGACGAAGCGAGCACGTTCATGGCGCTTCATGCCCGATGCACTGAAGCGGCTGAAAACGCCGAACTACCGTTTCTCCACACGCCCGGCGTTGGTGGTTGGACGCTGACGAAAACCCGACGCCTTCAACAACTCCACGGTGAGTTACTTCAACTCCGCCGTCCTTTTGCGTGGGAGGGAGACCCCGGTGCTTCGGTGTTTCACCGCCTCTGCCTTGAAACTGAAATCGAGTCCGGCGGGATGCTCCCTTCGCTCGTGACACGGCATGTTTTGGAAGCCTTGCAAACCGCTGCCGACACTCCGTTTCACCTCAGCGAGGTCGCCGGTATCGTGGTGCTTGACATGGCGCCTGACTTTACCGAAGTGGAACAAGATCTTCTCACCACGGTCTCGGGGTTCACGCCGGTCCACCAGTTGCTCAATCCAGGCTCGTTCCGACTGGGCCACCACGGTGCTTACCTCGTCGATGAGCAACCCTGCACCACCGACACGCTTCCGGGATGGGTGCCGCCTCATCAGGTGTGGTCCGGTGATGCGTCCGGATGGCAAACGGAGGTTGGGCGAGCGCGTTCGACGCAACTCACCCGCGTCACCTTGGATGAACGTCGGCACGGGATGAACGCCGCGTTGACCATGATCCAAGCCTACCGAGCCAAGCATGACGGTCAGGTTTTGATCGTGGATGCGGGTGTCCGAGAACGTTCCATCGCGTGGTCCAACGGTCTTTCCTCCATCGGTGTTCGCTGGCATCCCGGCTCGACGGCCATGAATCAGCAACCCACGCATCACGCCGTCATCCGCGCCGCACGCTTGGCTCAGGGCATGAGCGCTTGGTCGTTGGAATCGCTTCGAGGGGTGTTCTTTTCCAGCATCGTCCCGTTTCATGACGACCTGTTCCCGGACCTGAACCATCCCACTGAAGGGACGTGGCGCCCTCAACCCGATGCCGATGTGCTCGACGACATCGCTCGACAATTCCACGTTCTGGGCGGACCCGGCGCCATCGGAAGGTGGCTCGGCGTCCTTTCAGGGGCTGAACCGTCGTTCGCAGAACGTCACCCAGAGGTGAAAGCGCGCGCCCTCGAACAAACCCAGTGGTGGCTTGGTTGCCTGCTTCATGCATGGGCGCCCCTGCTTTCACCGGAGGATCGACACCTGCTTCAACGACCAACGGTGGGTTGCACGTCAGGTGCAGAGCTGCCGATGCCCGATGCGCCAACCTCGGGGATGGCCTGGCTTTCGTGGCTGGTGAGCTCCATCAACGTCGCTCGGTTTGAACAGCGTCGAGCACCGTTTGATGCCGGCATGGGGGCTCTTCAGCACCTCATCGAAGCCCTGAACGGCGTCAAGGAGCAGCTCGGCCGGTTGAGCTTGCCCTTTGTGGACGAAGGCGCCGCTTTTGTTGACCTCCTCGACCACATCGGCGCTTCCACTGACCTGTCCCATCAGACCTCTCGGACCGATCGTGTGCAGGTGGTCACGCCTGACGACGCTCTGGGTTGCTCCGCCGATCTCATCTTGCTGGTCGGTTTGGACGTTGATGCATGGTCCATGCGCTCCTCCACCGTACCGTGGTTGGACGCCTCTGCACAACTTGAACTCGGTGTGTTTCAGACCGACCGACTGGTCCGACGTGGGCGACATCACCTTCGGCACCTGCTCAACGGCGCTGCCTTCGTGGTGGTGTTTGACTCATCGCCTGAGGAGGGTGGTGGTCCGAGCGCTCCGCTGGCGGAGTGGTTGACGGACGTGCAGCGTACCAATGCGTGGGAGGCCATGCGTGCACCACCCACGTTTCTCCCGTCGTCGCTCTACGAGGGTGAAGGCTCCCCACGACCCTTCCGATGGGCGGTGCGGGAAGACGGTCACGGGAGTTGGATGACGCCGGTGACGAACACCAGCACCGCCACGGCTTCCGGTCGGCGAGAGGTTCGGTTCGGGTTCAGCGGTCGCGACCGCCGGCAGCAAATCGGTCTCGACCTGCGAACCGGTCTCACACCCTCCCGCGTTCCCAACCACGACCTCTCGCTCATCCATGCGTTTGAAGGCGACATTCAAGCCGATCGTCGTCGCAGGCAACCGTTGGCCAAACACATCGACGAGCACAGCACCTTCGCTTGGGAACAGCGGGCGTACCTGGCCAGCGCCGACGCCGTCACGCTTCGACCCACTCGGGCGGCCATCAAGGTCAACGGCGTGGCCGCTGGCGTCTATCCTCACCTTGGCCACCGACAGGAAAAATCGGTGTCGCTGAGCGCCGACCCTCGCCCGCTTCCGCCCTACGCTCCGTCAAACACGGGCATTGAGCACCGGTTCGGGGCTTTGGACACGCCGCTTGAACGGGAGGTGTGGTCCCCAAGCCGACTTGAAGCCTGGCTCAAATGTCCACGACAAGCATGGGTCAAACAGCAACTGCGCGCCGACGATGACGATGGCGTCAGCACCGAAGACGTCGACGTTCGCATTCGCGGCCAGGTGGTTCACGAAACCGAGGCAGCGATCCTTCGGGGTCACGGGGTACTGATGGGTGGTGAAATCACCACAAGCCCCCAAGCGCTCCACCTCGGCCCGATGGGTGAGGGACGTGCCGGATGGGATGCTGTGCTTGATTTCCTGCAGCGTGATGTCCACTGGCTGGGCCGCTACAACGCCGTTTCCGTTCATCGGACCAAGGACCTCATCGACGCCACCCCAGAAACCTGGCAGGCACATCAGGACGGCGAACTCGAACTCGAGCCCCGAGGTCGTCTGGCTCGCCTTTTGGCGGCCGACCTCTCGCTTCACCATGCAGCTCCGGTTGCGATGGAGTGGTCCCCGGCCACCGATTCAGAACGCTCTGTACGGTTGGACACCGCACCCGACGATGCCGAGATGGGCTTCCGATTGTTTGGATACGCCGACCGCGTGGATGTTTTGGTGCTCCCGGACCACCTCAAGGACGACCTCGTTGAACGAGGCGTGTTGGGCGATGAAGACCACGATGCACCGTTCCCGCTTCACGGCTCGCCCCGTCAAGCGCAACGATTGGTCATCGTCCGCGACCTCAAAACCGTTCGAGGGCCCGACGCCGATAACGCTGGTTTGCGGCACATGCGCTGTTTGTTCGAGGACCTGCAGTTGGCGTTGTACGCTCGAGCATGGGAATTGCTTCACCCCAACGACCGCGTGGTTGGCGTAGGGGCAAGCGAAGTGGGGGAGTCGACGGTTCACTATGTGGAACTCGATGGCGACCTGGCGCATTTGGGAGAACACCTTCGCGTCGGTGAATTAACCGACGTGTTCGCACAGCATTTCCCCGCTGAGACGCAACACGCGGTCGCAACAACACCGTTCCGAAGGTGGATGGCCGAACGCCTCACCGTTGCCCAACGGGCCGTGTCCGCAGCGCAACAAGGTCACGTGAATCCGACGCCTGGGAAGCATTGCAGCTACTGCACGCTCGCTCACTCGTGTGACGTCTCTGAATACAGTGGAGGCGATTTCTGATGATTCGCTTCAACAACAGCCAGCGGCTGGGCTTGGACCTGGACCGGCACATCGCTCTCGATGCCGGTGCAGGCACGGGCAAGACGACGGTGATGGCCGAGCGGTACGTCCAACACCTGTTCGCCGCTGACCAGCGAGCAACTCACGTGACGCCCCCTGGACCACGCACGCCGCTGTCCGGTCATGGCGCCTTGCGCGCACCCAAACGAGAACGTACAGACCTAACGGCATGGCCCGGTCTGCTCCCGTCCGAAGTGGTGGCCATCACCTTCACGCGAAAGTCTGCGGCGGAATTGAAGGCCCGTATTCGTCATCGTCTAGCTCGAGCTCGAGCGCACTCGCCGGGTCCGGAAGATCAGGACGGCGTTTTTGACCCGCGACTTCGCAACGACGGCGACGTTGAAATGCTCCTCTCGGGGCTGGACGAAGCACCGATTTCCACCATCGACGCCTTCCTTAGTCAACTGGTCCAACCCTACGTCGACTTGGTCGCCCTCTACCCGTCCAATCAACAGGTGGCTGAAGAGCGCAAACCCCTGATGGTGCAGGACACCCTTCACGCCGTGTGGCGCATCCGGTCCGTTGATGACGCCCGCGAAGCCGGTGTGCTCAACCATCACCAAGCCTTCCTCGATGCTCGGAATCGACTGGTGACCCGTTTGGGTGGGCAAGATCAAGCAGAGGTGGTCCTCGGCGGACTTCTCGATCGGTCGCTGTTCGTTGAACAGTCCCACCGTTCCATGATTCAGCGAGCGGAGGACATGGGTTTGTCGTGGAACGGGCGGGGCCCAGCGCCGGTGGATGTGTTGCTCAACACGATCGCTGAACCCGTGGAAGCCTTCCTCCCCGACTTCGTTCAAACGCTTCATCGCCTGCTCGGCGATTGGGTGCAGGAATTCCTGCCCTATCACAGCCAGTGCGTTCTTCCGGCTGAGGTGGAAACGAACTTGACCCGATTCAACCACTTGGTTCGCATCACTTCCCAACCCCCTCCCACCGAGGCCGGTGAGCAGTTGTCGTGGGTGTGGAAGACCCTGCTCGGCATCGCCACGGCTTCAGGTCTGGTCAAACCCACCTGCACGTTTTTCCCGCGGAACGCACTCCCAACCGGTGATGGATGGCCGTCCGGATTACTTTCGAAATCAGCGGTCAACGGGGTCCCTCCCGGTGAGAAGAACGACCTGTATGAACGAGCGAAGGCTCACGTTCCCGGCCTGCGTTCCCACCTCAGCTCAGCCAACGGGACCCTGATTCGTCTCCTCGCACGCTCCGCCTTCCTTCTCAACCCCATGGACGGGTTTGACGGCATGCCGCTTGACAGTGCGTTGCGACTGGACCCCCTGGCCGACCCCCTCCCCAGTGAGCCCGGTGACCGGGGCACGTACGTGACGGCCGACCTTCAAGTTCAGGTCTTGAGCGACCTTCAGGTCATTCACACGGCCTGCCATCAAATTCTGGCACGTCGGAAATCGCTGGACAACATGCACGATTTTGACGACATGCAGCGCTTTGCGGCCGATTTGCTTCTGGCGAGATGCCCTGATATTTGCCGCCACCGCTACCCGCCCGCCGTCATTGATGCGCTGGACGGCCTGGGCGACGAGCCGTGGACCGACGCTCACATCGCACGGGCGCTGACCTTGCTCAACGACCGCCCTCAACTTCTCGAGGACCTTCAGCGAAGGGTAGCGATCTTGGGCGAGCTTCGGCGACAGTACCGAGCGTTCATCATCGATGAATACCAGGACACCAACCCGTCCCACTACCGCTTGCTCGCAAGGTTGTGGGGGCGCCGTCGGCGACACCCCGATGACCCGGCTGGGCCGCTGGGCGCTTGGGACCCGACGGTTTGCATCGTGGGTGACATGAAACAGAGCATCTACCGCTTCCGCCAGGCGGAGGTGTCGGTGATGCGACGAGCGGTCGAAGCCGTTCGGCGCTTCAACATCGATGAGGAAGGTGAGGCCCGTCTTCACCACCTTCGTTCACCGGGCTGCGGACGCGACCCACGACCTGTCGGGGGTGGAGGTGAAACCGGTTCGTTCTCCAACCAACACACGGGTGAAACATCGGCGCCCCACACCTTCGTTCGATTTGACGAAGAGGACCAGCCCGGCCTGGCAGCCATCGTTGGCCAACGCCTGTTGCGACGGTCCGAAGGGCACGTTGACTTGACGTCCAATCATCGCACACGGCACGACCTCATGGAGACCATGAACGACATGTTCGACGAAGTCTTCGACCCACGCTACCACGATTTGCCCGGGGACTGGCATGCTGAACCTCAGCGCCTTCGGCCCGCCCGAGCCACCGAGATGGACGGGGTGTTGGAATGGTTGCTTCCGGTGCCCGGAGCCATCGCCGAGGTCCCCCTCGATTTGGACCTGGCCGTCAACACCTTCGCCGACCCCAACGCCTCCCAGGTTCATCTCGAACACGAATTGCTGGCCGACCGGCTTCACGCGCTTCTCCATCAGGCACCCACGCGTGTCCTGAACAGTGCTGACGCTTCATGGACCGAGGTTACCGACGAGGGACCCCCTGTGCGTCCTCAAGACATCATGATCCTCATCAACTCACGCAAACACCTGCCCGACCTGGTGGAACGGCTTCGCGCGAGGAACATCCCGGTGATGGCCGACCGACAGGGTCTGTTGCTGATGCAACCGGTTGTTCAGCCGCTGATGGCCTTGCTGGCGTTGATGGCGCGACCCACCATGCGCAAAGCAGCGTTGAGTTGGCTCGGTCCGCCGTGGTGGGCATGACGGAGCAGCAAGTTCACGACGCCCTCGTTTCGCTGGAAGAGGGAGGCGAGGTGCTTCCGCACCTCGTGAATCATGCGCCCACCGAAGCGGTTCGGTCCCTGTTGGCTCGCCTGCATCAACTGATGGGGTGGGGAGCGATCTACGACGTGTTTGACGCCGTGCTTGACCACTCCGACCTCCTGGTGGCCTACCCGGACGATGCTCAGCGCCAATTTGCCGAAGCTTGGACCGCCATCGTGCAGTCCATTGGCAACGAAACCGGCCACGATGCCGCCGCCGTTTATCGGCGCATGGTTGAGTTCGTGAATTGGGTCGACAGGGGCCGCAAGCCATCACGCAACCCGGCGACGTCGGCCGTTCAAATCATGACCATTCACGGTTCGAAGGGGCTCCAGGCGCCCGTGGTGGTCGTGTCCGGCCTGTTCGCCGCCGGAAAAGCCGACGCCAGCATGTCGGTTCAGGACAACATCCTCGTCACCCGCAGGTGTTGGCCGGACGAATCCAACCGTGGCGGTCAAAGATCGGCCTGAGGACGGATTGTGGGCCTTTGCCGCTGAGATGAACAAGGCCAGGACAAGGCCGGAGTTGCGTCGAAAATTCTACGTCGCTTTGACGCGAGTCAAGGACCGGCTCATCGTCTGGGCAGCCCGGAAACCGGTCCACGTACGATGAATCGACCGGCACGCTATCGGTTCGGTTTGCGCCCGACCCTCGCACCATGGGTCGCATGTTCATCGAAGGGTTGCGTAGAGCCACGTGGTGCGCTGGTGGTGGAGCGCCCTGGGTGTCCGAGGCGGAACTTGAGGCCGACTCGCTCCCGCCCTTCATCCCAAGCAAAAGCGAGACCGTTCTCAACCCGACCGCTTTGCTCAACGCTTCACCTCTGGCGAGAACGGGCTCAGCGGTTTGCGTTTGTACCACCATCCGCTGTGTTTTGACGTCGTTGACGCCCCCTCGCCCCTGGCACGGGCGCGAGCGCTGGCCGACCACCTCGACACCCTCAGCGTCGATGAACGTACCCAACCTTCGCCACTTCGTCTTCAAGAAAACGTGAAGGGTGCTGCTCACCACCTCGATGCCACCTTTGCGTGCCCTCGTCGGTTTGGCTCGGCAGCGGGCTGGCCAACGAGCCTTCCGTCTGCCCAACCCTCCCGCAACCGCCACCCCCCAAACCCCGGGGCCGGACCCCACGACCTTCGGTTGATGATGCCCCGGGTGTTGGAAATCGGGCTGCAAAACCCCAAGGCCTTGAGCAAACACGCCCCCTTCGGGACGCTGCTTGATGCACGAAGCCAACGAATCGGGCCCTGGGTGAACACCGTGAAACGGGTCATGAACGAGTTGGGGTTCGGCGAAGAACAACCCCGTCATCGCCCGAGGCGACGTGGCGAGACCGTTTGCTGCACCTCGGGGGTCTCATCGATCGCGGCCTGCTCGGTCAGTGGGTGCAAGGGGCCTCGATTCATGGCTGGGCGGTCGAGGCGGTCAGGACCGAGCTTCCGTTCTTCCATCGAGAACGTCTTGAACGTTCAACCTCCACGCCGTCAGCGAATGAAATCTGGGCGAATCAACCGGCCGTGGTGGACGCCGTGAACATGGATTTCAGCGGCCGTGCCGACCTCGTGTTGGCGTTGGTCAACGATGAGGGTCGAGGCGCCCTGAAGGTGGTGGACCTCAAGACCCGAGGGTGTTTGGGCAAGTTCAACCCGTCAGATTCGCTCAAAGGCCACCCGCTTCAGCGCGTGGGGCCAGAGGAGTTGACCACCACACCGCTCAGTGATGAAGAAGCCGAAATCCTGCACGAGCACCGGCTCCAACTCACGCTCTATTCCATGGCCTTGGAAGCCATCGAGGCAAAGAAGCCCAAAGACCAACGCCGCGTTGTTCTTCCTCCATCGCTGTTGCTGGGCGCCAACGGTCGCATGGTTCAACTCTCTGAAGGCGCCTTCAAGCAAGCCAAGGACGACTTGCTGGCTCATTTGAACTGGCGGGTTTCGGTCCACCTCGAAGAAGATTTGGAGGCGCCTGAACGTCTTCCTGCAGGCTCGAGCCTCTGCCAGCAGTGCCCCTTCTATCGCGGTGATTTACGTCCGTTGTGCGCCGGCGGGCGAGCCTTTGGGTTTCGTTAACCGTCTCGGCGATTCGCCGTGAGGACGAGCGTCCCCGCCCAGTCCTCTTTGGCTCCAACCTGCATGGCGGTGATGTCCGTGAATCCTGCTTCCTTCAAGCCAGACGTCCAATCGTCCATGCTCAGGAGCGCCATGTGAACGTTGAGGGAAGGGCCCCAATCGTGACTCGCCGGGTTTTCCGTGTAGTGGTCCACGCCGATGACGAGCCGGCCACCCGGTAGCATCCACTCGTCGTGAAGCGTTTGAAGGAAGCCCAGTGGGTCCTCGAGGTAGTAGAGGCATTCCATGGTGTGAACGAGGTCGTACGGGGCTCCGGGTGTCCATTCGGGCAGCATCGCTTCGATGTAATCGCCGTCGGGGTCAATGGTTCTCGCTTTGGCGATCATGGAGGGTGCGCCGTCAACACCGCTGGCGTGTGAACACAGGGCGTGAGCGCTGAGTCGTCGCACCACCCATCCGTTTCCGCAACCGATGTCCATGGCTCGAAAGGGACGATTCCACCCCTCGAGCAGTTCCTTCAGCATCACTTCAACGCTGGCGCTGTGCCCGCGCTCCATGCCTTCATCGCGACCGACATCGGCCCACTCGCTGAACAAATCCGTTGCGCTTCGAAGACTCATGGACTCCCGCCGACGGCGGCGTCCCATGAAGGTGTTCATGGCGAAAGGAACATGCAGGTCGTCGCCTTCCATGCTCCATGCTCGACACGACCACCACGCTGTCCGATGTTCTCTACCCGCCGATTGAACCCCACACCACCGGTATGCTTCCTGTCTCAGACCTGCACACCATCGCCTGGGAGCAAAGCGGCAACCCGGACGGCATCCCAGTGGTGGTCATTCACGGCGGCCCTGGCGGCGGGGGACAGCCATCTTACCGGCAATACTTCGACCCAGCCGCCTTCAACATCGTCCAGTTCGATCAGCGAGGTTGTGGTCAGTCCACGCCTTACGCTGAACTGGAGGAGAACAACACGCACGCCTCGGTGGCCGACCTGGAGGCCCTTCGCCAACACTTGGGCATCGAAACATGGCACGTCTTTGGCGGCTCGTGGGGCTCCACGCTGGCCCTCATCTACGCGCAACATCATCCTGACCGGGTGCGAAGTTTGGTCTTGCGTGGGATTTTCATGTGCCGGAGGTCAGAACTGCGTTGGTTTTACCAGGACGGAGCCAGCCACATTTTCCCCGATGCGTTTGCACCGTACCGCGATCACATCCCTGAGGCGGAACGCAGTGATTTGATTCGAGCGTATTATGCTCGCCTGACCAGCGACGACGTCGATGTTCGTCGTGCAGCCGCCAAGGAATGGACGCGCTGGGAAATGGCGACCAGTCGACTGTTTCCTGACCCGGAATACCTCGACAAAGCCGAGGATTTGGATTTCGCTGTGGCGTTTGCGCGCATTGAATGCCACTACTTCATCAACGCCATTTTCGTCGAGGAAGCGTACATCCTCAATCACGTCGACGTCATTCAACATATTCCCACCGTCATCGTTCAGGGTCGGTACGATGTTGTTTGTCCACCTCGAAGCGCATGGGAACTTCATCAGGCTTTACCGCAGAGTCAACTCGTGATGGTGCCCGATGCGGGTCACTCCATGGGCGAGGTCAGCATCGCTCGAGAATTGGTCAGCGCCACCGACGCGCTTCGTTGATGGAAAAGAAGGCCAAGGCGACCAAAATCGGTGCTCTTTGGAGCGTCGGCTTGATAGGGAGGAGTGAACTCGGTTGAGACGGAGGCTTGACCTCCGGGTGACGACATGACGGAAGGAACCATCACGCCTGAGGTCCAAATCAAGCAACTTGAGGAAGCCCTCGCCACCGAGACTGACCGTCTGCAGAAGTTGTTTGCAGCCTACGAAACGCAAGAGAAAGAACTCGTGGATGCGAAGGCCGAAATTGAAGTATTGGAGAAGGAAATCATCGACCGTGAAATCGAGAAAGAATCGCTCGAATCCATCATCGCAGAAAAGGACGTCCGCGTTCGTGAACTTGAGATGAAGGCCACCAAGAATTCCAAGCGAGTCGAACACCTTGAACCCGAACTCGAGAAGATGGAAGAGAAGTACTCGCGGGAGAAAGATCGCCTTGGCAAGGTCTTCGGCATCGCTGAGGAGTTGGACAACGACCTCCGGTTGGCCGTGACCGAGATGAAGGCTCGAGACGACTGGTACGTGGACCACATGCAAATTTTCGAGGACCTGAACAAGGCCATCAAGGAGCGCTACGAAATGATTGAGCGTGCCGTTGAATCCGAGCGTAAATCGCAACACATGTCCCGGGCGTTCACCGAGCGCGTGGAGGAGATGGTGCAAGCACGTTCCGAAGAGATGGCCCAAGAAGAGGCGGCGTCCGCTGAGGCGGAAGAAGCCACGGCCGCTGTTGAGGTCGTTGAGGAAGCTCCAGCCGAAGAAGCCCCCGTTGAGGAGGAGCCCGTTGAGGAGGAGCCTGCTGAGGCTGAACCCGAAGCAGAAGCTCCAGCCGAGGAAGAGGCGCCCGCTTCGTGGGGCGACAGTCAAGACCCCTGGGCCTCGGAGTAGGTGGTTGAATGGCCGGGTTGGCCCCCGGCGGGCACAGCCCCGTCCTGACGCTGTCCATGATGGGTGTCAGCGCCCTCATCATCGGCTCACTCATCAACCCGCTGGCGGGTTTGATCCCGTTGTTTGGCATGACGTGCCTGATGGGAGCCGTCTTCATGGGCTATTTTTGGCGTGACCCCGACCGACCCGTTCCTCGCCATGCGGGCGTGCTTGTCGCCCCGGCCGACGGGCACGTGATGTTCCTTCGAAGGGAGCGAGCCACGGGGCGGCGCCCGACTAGAGAGCAAGTGGAAACCGGTCACTGTGAAGCGGACGACGTCACCGGTGATTGGTTTCCACAACCCCTCGTCGACCCGCTGTCCTTTGCCACAGAGCAGCGTTTTGAGGCCGTTCCTGAAGGAGAAGAGCAGGCCACCGATGTGTGGCGGATGGCGGTGTTCATGTCGCCGCTCGACGTCCACGTGAATCGGGCACCTGCCGCCGGTCGCATTGAGCGCATTGAACACCGAACCGGTAAGGGGCGACGGCGCGGTCCGTTTCGCCCCGCTTTTTCCAAGGAGAGCGAACACAACGAGCGCGTTCGGTCCGTCCACCTGTTGGACGCAGGGTTGCGCATTGAAATCACTCAGATCTCTGGGGCGATGGCTCGGACGGTGATTCCCTACCTCTACGAGGGTGATACGGTCCGGCGTGGTCAGCGCATCGGCATGATTCGTCTGGGGTCGAGAGTGGACCTTCGCGTGCCTGCAGAGGCATACACTTCTTCAATCATCACGGCGGAGCACGGCCACAAGGAGCATCCGAAAGGCATGCATGTGCTGGCTGGAAGCACCGTTCTGTTTGAACCAAAAGCGGGGGAAGAGGAATGAGTTCTTGGCGTCGAACAGTCCCAGCCGTGATGTTGTTTTTGATCGCCAGCATGCCCGTGGTCTACTTCCAAGCCGGTAACCTCGTCTACACTCAAGCCGCTGCCACCAACCTCGAATGTTCGGGGCACTCTGAACGAAACTCACCCGGGGAGTTCAGCGTTACGCTGTGGAACGAAGCCCTCGACGATGCGATGTTTGAGAAAAACGAAACCTTGGCCAGCAACCTTTCCCACCTGTGGTTTGAGTCATGGGACAACGCCACCATCGACGTTCCCAACGAAGACATCACCCTGGCGGCATGGGTCATGGAGGCCGATGCCTCTCGACCGTGGGTCATCTTTGTTCACGGCATCCGCTCGTGCAAAGCCAACCACGAGGTGCTGATTCCCGCTGCTATGCTCCATCAGGCCGAGTTTAACGTTGTCATCTTTGACATGCGCGACCACGGCAACAGCACGGTTGAGGACGGTTTGGTTTCCGCCGGGCAACGTGAGTACCGCGACGTGTTAGCCGTCTGGTCCTGGTTGCAGGACGAAAAGGGAGCGGACGCTTCGAACATCGGCCTGTACGGTGTTTCGTTGGGTGCAGGAACCGCTGCCATCGCTTTTGATCAGGAACCGCTGGTGCAGGCGTTGTTCCTTGAGTCTTCTTTCGCGTCGATGGACGACATCCTGAGAGAAGAGCTCGCTTTTGCTGGCTTCCCGGCCTTCCTCAAGGACGCCGCCGTCTTTGCAGGCAAGGTCTCGAGTGGTGATAATTTGGTGGAGCACGAACCCTTGACCGCAGCCAAAAACATCGGCAACCGTTCAATGTTCATCACGCAATCCGAGGAAGACCTTCGCATCAAAATCCATCACAGCTACTCCCTCTGCGAGGTCGCTACGGCCAACGTTCAGGACGGCGGCCTCGTCGAATGCTGGTTTGCCCCGTCGTCCGTTGCGCACGAGGACGAGGGCGTGCCGGGCATCCTCTCTCACGCAACGTTGATGCTGACGCAACCCGATGCGTACCGGGACCACCTCGTGGGCTTTTTTGAACAAAGCCTGGCCTGAAGCGGTGGTTTGAAACGGAAGATGCTGAGGGGCCCGTGCGGTGAAACCATGACGAAGGCCAACCCACTCCCGTTGCTCGGTAGCGGCGAAAAGGGCCTTCGCATTCACGATCTGGTGAAGGCGCCCGCCAACACGCCATGGGCCAAAGCCAAACAGCAGTCATGGGACGCCAGTGAACCGGCGACCGTTTACACGACCCCCGAGGTGCTGGCCGACGGAACCCCGTGCAGCGCAGTGACCGTTATTTTGCGAACCAAAGGGTGCCACTGGTGGTGGTCCTCGGGGTGCACCTTCTGCGGCTACTTCAACGACACACGGGACGACGTGACCAACGAGGACCTGCACGCTCAGTGGGCGGCGGCGAAGACGAAATTTGACGACTTCAAGGACCAAGCGATGGTCAAGGTCTACACCTCCGGGAGCCTGTTGGAGGACAGAGAAATCCCCGTCGAATTCCAAGAGACCGTGCTTCGAGATTGCGCCGAGATGGGCAAGGAGCTCATCGTTGAGAGCCGTTGTGAACAACTCACCGAGGAGAAGCTCGCTTGGGCGACGTCCATCAACCCGGACTTCACCGTGGCGATTGGACTGGAGGCTTACGACGACGAAGTCTTGCGATTCCACGTCAACAAAGGGTTCACCACCAAATCGTGGGACCGGGCCGTTGAAAACCTGAAAAAATTCAATCTTCGTATCAAGACCTACCTGATGTTCAAGCCGCCGTTCATGAACGAGGCGGATGCCTTGGATCACTGCGTGAAGTGGATTGCAGCGGTGGCTGAGCAATCCGACGAAATTTCCGTGAACCCGATGAACATTCAACGTGGAACGGTCATCGACCGTCTTCATCGCCACAACGAGTACCGTCCACCTTGGTTGTGGTCGCTGGTCGACATGATTCGGCGTGCTCACCCCTTGATTCATCCTGAAGGCGGCATCAACGGTGATGACGACCAAGTCGCTCGCCTCATCGTTCACCCCACCGCCGGTGGAAAAATCCGAGGCTCCCACAACTGCGGCCAGTGTGACGCCGAGGTCGTGGCCGCCATCGAACGGTACGCCGTGTCGGGCAGTTTGTTGGAGTTTGACGGCTTGTCTTGTGCATGTCAAACCGTGTGGAACGCTGAAATCACGCTTGAGCGTCAACTCCCCGTTCCCCTCGGCCTCTCCAAACCCCGCCGAGGTTCAGCCGTGCACCGTCTTCGTTCCCCCTAAGCAGGGCCCTGCACAGCGTTTTTTGCTGTTTGGAAGTGGTGAATGTTTATCACCGCCCGTTCAGTGGAAGGCTTGACCCCTATGGGGTCAATTGAGGTGAACGCTCGTGACAAATTCCAGAGCCCTTCCCGACACGACCGTCGGGACGGGAGAACCCGCGGCCAGTCGAATTGTATTGACCCTGTTTTTTGTGGGCGTCCTCGGTCTCTACTCCTTGTTCTCGAACGTCTTTGGCTGGGACAACCTGCCGCTGTTGGGTGAACTCGTACCGCTGGTCCAAAACTTGGGCGGCAGCGGCATCTGGTACTACCTCATCGGCTTCCTGGTCGGTATCGGCGCCATCGTGGCAACCTTGGTGGGTGAGGTCCTCGCCGAGTGAAGGAGGTGTGATGCATGGAACTCATTTTCATCGCCGGTGGCGTCTTCCTCGTCCTTCTCTTACTCTTGGCCCAGGCCCTCTCGAAAGGTGTGGGGACGGTCGGTGGGGCCCTCAAGCAGGTGGGTCTGTTCGTTTTGCAGAAGAACCCACCCGGTTTGGTTGACATCTTCGATGACAAAGACGGAAGCGGCTCCCGGACGTGGATGAACTTCGGTATGCTCTGGCTCGTCTTTGCCACGCTCCTCGGTTTCCTCCTGGGCTGGCACACGTACGACCCGACTGCGTTGGACTCCTTGGCCAGCGTCGGATGGTCGTACGACGACGGTTCCTCGCTCCGAGAAGCCACGCTTAACTTCCTCACCATCGCCCTCCTGTACGGACTGGTGGGGAGCGGCATGGTTGCTACCGCCCGAAACGGCAGCGGCCGCATGGCCAGCGAAGCCAACGCTTCGATGGTCGCTCTTCTGCTCACGGCGGTTTTGCTCGCCACGTACATCCTGCCGTTCATCTTCGGCTTCCTTGACGTTGACACTTCGGAAAACCCCATCCGCACCATCCTGTACAGCCTCGAAACCCTGGCCGTGGGTCTGCTGCTTGTTCCGGTGTTCATCAACCTCCTGATCACCGCTGCCAACCGAGGCGACCAAGAGCTCCAAACCAGTGTTTGGTTCCTTCTGATGGGCATCGCGGCCTACATCATTTCGATGCTCTACATGTTCTTCGGTGAACTTGCCGGAGCCACCCAAATGGTTTGGTTTGCAGAGCGCGTGGCGCACGGTTGGGTCCCACTGGCGCTGATGTTCTCCGTTGGCTACCACGTCGTTCCCATGGTCGCCAAGCAGCCCATTTGGTCCGGCTCGCTGCGCGGGGCCAGCATGTTCTTGCTGTTCATCACCATTCCACCGTTCTTCATGACCGATGCCTCGGCCAGCAACTTCGTCACCAACCTTGGCGCCATCTTGTTGACGCTTGGGGTCCTGCCCATCTTCGCCGCTTCCATCAACTTGCTCATGACGGCCAGTTCTGGGCTCAGTTCCGTGGTAAAGGAACCCGGCGCCATCGCCGCCACCATGGCGTTCCTGGCGCTCCCCTTCTTTGCCATCGGTGGCTACTTTACCGCCATGGACACCTTTGTGGGCACCGGAGAACTCGGCACGATGGCCGACATCGTTGACATGAACATGCTGTTCACCGTTGGCGGTCTTCTCGTCCTCGCAGGGGTGTTCACCAACTACCCTAACGCCATTGGGAAGCCGCTTGCAACCCCGTCCACCGCCACCTTGGCCACCTGGATGGTGCTCATCGGCGGTGTAACCTCGACCCTCACGTACCTCACCGGTGAATTCACGTTCAACGCCGTGGCCACCTCCGAGGTCGAAGACGTCGTGGCCAACAACGGCGGGTTCTACCTGACCGGTGCTGCGTTGTTCTACCTCGCCTCCATCGGCACCATCTTGTCCACCATGGTTGTGATCCGCACCGGCATCGCTTCCACCGGTCGCGCCATTGCGGTCACCGATGCTTCCGACGTGGCCTCCTACACCTTGACCTCGGGTTCCTCCACAACGATTCGAGACCTCATCGGTCGTGGCGTGGGGGTTGACACGGTTCTCGTGGTGAGCGAGACCGAAGTCAACGAAGGCGGTTCAACCGTCATCGCCGTTGACTCCGCTCTTCACAACGACGAAATCAAGGAATTCCCCACCACCGTTTCTTCGGTGATGGTCGAGTTCGTGCAGTACCTCACGAACACCCATCAATCGGTGTTTGAGTTGTTCCGAAGCATGGACCTGGATGATTCCGGAAAAATTGACAGCCGTGAATTCCTTGCCGCTCTTGAAGCCACGGAGGTCGAGGCCCTGTCTTCCATGGAAGCCGCTGAACTGGTCGAAAGCATGGATTTGGACGGCGACGGGGAACTCAACCTTCCCGAGCTGGACATCGCCATTGCACAAATCAAGCGAGACCACGACATCGTCGCCGCTGAAGAAGAGGAGTGAATCCGGTCAAGGGCGTGCTCAACGTGCGCATCGGTCTTGTCGGAAAGCCCAACGTCGGAAAGTCCACGTTCTTCAGTGCAGCCACGCTGGCTCAGGTTGACATTGCGAACTACCCGTTCTGTACCATTGACCCCAACGTCGGCGTTGCGTTTGTTGAGGCTCGTTTGACCTGCCCCTGCAAGGACCTCCGAGCCAAGTTAGAGAGCGAAGGGCGGCTTGACGCACCCGCTCAGGACGACCCGAGGCAGGGAAGTTTGTGCGAGCCGAGAACCGGCACGTGCGTCGCCCACCGCCGAAGCGTTCCCGTCGCCCTCGTCGACGTGGCTGGGCTGGTCCCCGGAGCGAGCGAGGGACGCGGTCGTGGAAATGCGTTTTTGGCCGACCTTGCCAACTGCGACGTGCTGATTCAAGTCGTGGATGCCGCCGGCTCCACGGACATCGAAGGGCAATTCACGGGTGCATCGACGGAGACGAAGGATGCGGTTGAATCGGTTCGTGCTGAAATTGAGTTCCTCGAACACGAACTGGATGCGTGGATCGGTGGTTTACTCGAGGACGGTTGGAATCGTGGCGTTCGACGGGTGCAAGCCGAGGGTGAGAAAGGGTTGACCTCGTTCATTCAAGAGCGGCTCAGTGGCTTGGGAGCCACGCCCGGCAAGGTGGCCCAAGGCATGATGAGGTTCAATGAACGTCATGCATCCGATGCCCAGCCATGGGACTGGGATGCATCTTCGCTTCATTTGTTGGGCGAGTGCATGCGAACACAACTCTTCCCCATCGTCTACGCAGCGAACAAAATGGACCTCGCCCCCGAAGGCGTCCTCGAGGCTTTTGGCGACCGGACGATGGTCGCCTGCATGGCCGACATGGAGTTGGCGTTGCGACGAGCCTCCTCGTCGGGACTCATCGAGTACACGAGCGGTCAGTCCACGTTCACCGTCCACCCTGAGGCGTCGCTTAACGACGCCCAACGCAAGGCATTGAATCACATGAACGACCAACTTCAGCGTGCGAGCGGGACCGGCCTTGCTCGTCTGATGGACGACGTTCTCTTCGACCAACTCGATCACATCGTGGTGTACCCCGTTCAAGACGAATCCCACTGGGTTGACGGGGACGGCCGTGTGCTTCCCGATGCCTTCGTTGTGCCGAGAGGTCTTCACGCCAAAGCCTTGGCCGGCCGTGTTCACACCGATTTGGAAACGGGATTCATTCGAGGCGTGGACGGCCGCACGCGGCGCGTGGTCGGAGCGGACCACGAGTTAAGCGATGGCGATGTTCTGAAGATTCACGCCAAATCGTGATCAGTGGCCTTTCGGTCGGTCGTAGGCCGGTGTAAGGCGAGACATATCGCCAGAATACTGACCGCCTCGATAGATGAAGAGGACCGGTGCAGCCAGTGTCAGTAGAATCAGCAAGATGAGGAAGAACAACCCCCACGGCTCAACATCCGAAAGGGTCGAACCCCACAGCACCCAGAGGAACGGCAGATAGAGAAAAATGCTGTAGCGGCGAGCGACGGTGGAGAAGCGTGCGCTTGACGTGCTCTTCTCAAAGAGCACCGGGACCTCTTCTTTGGTCACCAGCCCGTGGTCCACACCGCACCGAACACAGACCTGCGTTTTCGGGCCGTTTCCGTGCAGGAAAAATTCACGTGGGTAGGTGCTCCCGCAGTGGCGACAGGTTGGCATGGTGGTCCCCGTACGGACCCAACGGTTTGTGATTCTTCAACCATCCGATTGACTGGAAAGGAATTGGCTGATGAGGCGTTGCCCGTCCCGTGAACCGACGGACTCCGGGTGGAACTGAACGCCGTGGACGTTCCGTGTTGGATGACGAAGACCCATGACCAACCCCGTCTTTTGTTCCGTGGCGTTCACCAGGAGATGATGCTCGTTTCGCTTGGACGCCACCAGCGAGTTGTACCTCGTTAATCTCAGCGGACCCGATGCTGCGGGAAAGACGCCCGTTCCGTCGTGTTCAATGTCAACGGGAACCCCGTGAACCGGGCCGCGCGGTGAGGGAACGATGGCCCATCCATCTGCAAGGGCCAGCGCCTGATGGCCCAAGCACACACCCAGCACCGGCATGGCCAATTGGCCTGCAAGGGCGTGGTGAGCCAGCGCCATCGTGAGCGCCGCATCGTTGGGGCGACCGGGGCCGGGACCCAAAATCAGGTGGCTCGGCTGCAACCGTTCCAGCAGGTCGTGAAGCGCAACCGGGTCCAGCCAGCGTTCGCTTTGGGGCGATCGTCCCTTCAGCACGACCACGTCTCGACCGGTTTGGGCAACGGCATCGGCGATGTTCAGGGAGAACGAATCAAGGTTGTCCACGAACAG
The DNA here is from genome assembly GCA_019651595.1 of Candidatus Poseidoniales archaeon. GTDB lineage: Archaea > Thermoplasmatota > Poseidoniia > Poseidoniales > Poseidoniaceae > Poseidonia. The sequence goes on from BOYQ01000001.1 coordinate 304,838, forward strand.
AACGCTACCGGCGGGGACGGCGTCCCCTTCCCGCTCAAGGTGCATGATGCGTCCACAAGTGCTGGCGCTTGCTGGGCGGCTGGGGGGCTCCAGAGGGTGAATCCCCAACGCTCCGCTCGGGAGGGCCATGTGTTCGTTGCGCATCCATCCTGCGGCAATGCGAAGTGCAGCGCCCTTCCATGCCGCCTCTTCGACTTCTTTCCTCGGTTCGGAGGCGATGGTGATGCCGCCGCCCGCCCCCACCGTGGCTTGCCACCGGCCCGCGCTGAAGTGTGCCTCCAAGGTTCGAATCAAGATGTTCCACGCGCCCTGACCGTCATGCACGTCCATGTAGCCGATGGATCCGGTCCAAAACGAACGAGGCCACTGTTCCAATTCATCGATGACAGCGCACACCACCGTTCGAGGGCAACCCGTGATGGAACCGCCCGGAAAGACAGCGTCAAGGGCATGGGCACCGGTGAGGTCCGGTTGAAGCGTCGCAGTGATGTGGCTGACCAAATGTTGGACGTTGGCGTAGGCTTCGACGTCAAACCTCGCCACACCGATGCTTCCCGGAACGGCGACTTGGGTGAGATCGTTCCGCATCAAGTCCACCAGCATGCGATGCTCCGCCCGTTCCTTTTGATCGCCGTACATGGCGTCTCGCAACCTCGCCGCCTCCTCAGGCGTGGCCCCTTGCGGGCAGGTTCCTTTGATGGGCGAGGTTTGGAGTTCGTCCCCTCGGAGCATGAGCAGTGACTCCGGTGAGGAGCTGGCCACGGCCAACCCCAGGTCTTCGGCGTGAACGTAGGCCGAGAACGGGGCGGGGTTCTCGCGCATCAGCCGTTGAAACACGGCGTACGGGTGGTCGATTTCACCCTGCCAGTGTTTGCCAATGTTCACCTGATACACCTGACCGTTCACGATGCCCTGACGAACGGCTTCGACGTTGTCGGCGTGGGTTTCATCGGTGTGCGTAACGGCTTCCCTGTGCGGTTGAAGCGGGGGGACCTCAACCGTTCCGTCCGCTTTGACTGGCAGAGCGTCCGCTTTGGTGACCCAAGCATCGTCGTTTCCGAAGACGGCGCTCGATTCGTTGAGGTGGTCGACGACGACCCCGTTTTCGATGCACCACAACACCGCCAGCACGGTTCCTTCAGCGGGCGGGTGTTGAAGGCGAAGCGGCTGCGTCCACTGCACGAGGTCGTACGCCAGAGCACCCGACCAGAACGGGCGGGTGGGCAACGACGTGGAGTGTGGGTGGTTGAACGGTGCTGAATCGGTCGTGCTGCGGAGTTTGGTGAAGAGGTCGGCCAGTCCCGCTGCTCGAAGCGTGACATCGTGGTACCAAGAGCCATGTTTCCACTCCTCCACCTCCGCTTGAAGCAAGGGGCTGTCCTCGACCAGTCGGACGTCTCCCGTGAGGGGTTGATGCGGTTCCGCCGCCGGCAAAACGGTCCGGGCAGGTTGTCGCACCACCACGCGCTTGGTTGGCGGTCCGGCGACCAGCGACCAGCGGGCGAGGTGAGAAACGGGTCCTCCGGACACCAACACGACACGATCGGGTGAACCGAAGCGAAACGCCCCTTCTCCGAGAAGGTGGTTGGCCTCCAACGTCTCAACGATGGCCATCACGCGTTCCGACATGGTTTGGCCCCGGACGAGACCACGTTGCCTCCTCGGTAAAATGTTGGGACAGGAGCGCATGGCATGCTTTGGAGAGGGCTCTGGAATCGCCCAGCGCCGTACCGTCAAGGGAGGTCACGTGGCACACCCCCATACCGGTGCCAACCAGCACCAATTCTGCACAACGGGCCACCGTTCGTTCGTTCAACCGTCCCTTGACCACGGGAAGGCCAACGTCAGGCAACATGGACTGCAGTTGTCGAGCGACCACACCGTCCACTCCTCCGGCGTCAGTGGGTGCCATCCACACCGTTCCGTCCTCGTCCAGCAGCAGGGGTGTAGCGCGATCGGCATCAACGATGGCGAATTCGTGAACGAGAAGGGCTGCATCGCAACCTGCTTGTTCGGCGGTTTCTTTGGCCCGCTTGTAGACCTCCCAATCACCGTGTTTGGTGCCGTTGGTTCGCTCGTTCCAGCGAGGGGCGGTCACCGAGACGGCGTCCACGTCCTCGTCCCGCACGCCGAGCTGGCGGACGGCCACCGTCCAGGCCGACCCGTCGTACCCCACTCGAGCGAGGCGCCAACCGGTTCCACCGGGCGGGGCGACGTCCGGGTCCTCCTGCGGTAGGGTGAGACGGAGGCGACGCGCGTGTTCGTCCATTCGTCGTCGGTGATGCGGCCAATCAGCCACCTCACCTTTCTCGTTGACCAGCACGGTGGTGAAGACCTCCGAGCGCGGTCCGGTTGACACCATGGCAGGGCCTCACAACAGGTCGTCAAGGAAGGAGGTGTCAATCTCCGGCATGCGCTGCGGTGCCGACGTGTCATCGAGCAGGCCGTCGAGCAACGCCGGGTCGACCTGCGGCTTCAGCACGGGTTGCGGTGCTTGGTAGGCGGGTCGCCCGTAATCGACGTTTTGAATTCGATCGGCCGCTGCGTAGATGTCGTTGGCCTGCTGCGTCGAAATGCCGGGCGGAGGTGCAGGCGCTGGCGGTGCGGGTGCAGCGGCGGGGGTGTCCCAACTGGCGTCTTGGATGCCCCACGTCGCTTCTTGCAACTCCCAGTTCTTGTCGCGGCGGTTGGCGCTTCCACGGGCGCGAACGACCAACACGAGCAAGACGATGACGACGAGGAACATGCCGGCAGCGATGAGGTTGGGCGTGGTCAAGAGGGACTCGAGGGTGAGTTGCCCGTCTTCGCTGATGCCGGTTTCGGAACCACCCGTCCCGTCGAGCGCGTTCAGTTTCACGGATTCCACCGTTGACTTGGCGACGGTGTCGTCGTACGCAACCACGCCGATGTAGTAGTCGGTGGCGTTGTTCAGGCCGTCAAATTCCTCGGTGGTGATGGTGAAGGAGTTTGCCGAAACCGTCTGCCCCACCATGACCGCCTCGTCGGTCGAGGTGAACATGTCCTCGCTGATGTAGACGTGGTAGCCTCGAACGCTGGCGTCCATCGAATGTTCCCATTCGACGTACACGTCGGTTCCATCGTCCCATTCGGCACTCACCTTGGCGATGTCGGGCAGATAGACACCCGGATCGCGGATGCCTTCGTCGGTCGAGGCCCCTGAAACCATCGTGAGCGTGTTGGTGTGGGCGTTGCCAGACGAGTCCATGACGACCACGGCGACCCAAATCTTCTGACCCGCGATCACGGGGACGTCGTCGGCCACGTCGGTGATGACCAGCGGCAGGGAGGGCGAGCGTTCCAACGTGGCGATCTTCAGCGGGTCAGTGGCGAGGTCGCCACCCTGTTGGCCCACCACGCCGCCGAAGTCGTAGGAAGCGGCAAAGACGTGGTAGGAGGCCACGTCATCGGCATCGGACAGCGTGAAGTCAAGGAGCAACGCTCGCCCGTCGTCGTTGGGTCGGTCGTTCAACCTCAAATCGGTCAGCCTTTCTGGGGCCGTGTTGTCGTTGATGTTGTCAATGGGCGTGACGGTGACTTGGGTGAGGTCGGTCAGGTGCACGTTGCCTCGCAGGTCGTGGACGGTGACGGCTACAAAGAGTTCGATGTTGGCTTGGATGAAGGCGGGCACACCATCAACCAATTCACCGCCGTCCGGCACCATGAGGGCGGTGTCCAGCCTGAGTTCAATCGGGTTGGTTCGCTCGTCAATCCACTGTTTGTTGAAGGAGAAACAACCGCAGATGTCCGGGTTGGTGCCAAAGGTTGCGTACGCTGCCGTGAGGTCTTGAACGGGGACGTTTGAAACCCAGACCGTGTAGGTGGCAAAGTCCTCCACGGTCGATGGCTCCCACACCACGTCGATGGCGCTCCCATCGTCGTCCGGGTGGTCAAAGGCCATCAACGAGGTGATACGAGGTGGTGTGGCGCCCTGACCCACAATGTTCTGCAGGGCGCCGCAGCAGCCAACATCACGTCGTCGGTGTTGCCGTTCAACCAAACATCGTAGGCCACCACGCCGACGGTGTAAACTTGACCGTCAATGAGCGGGATACCGTCCAGCGACGAGACGATGACGGAGGTTTCATCGCAGGGGTTGATGACGGCCGCCTGCGCAAACCCTTCGACGTTCGTGGTGGCGCCGTCGGTCACCGTGTGGTCGCCTTGCTTCATGAAGAGGGTGTAAAAGGCGCAGTCGTCGGCTTCGCTGGCGTTCCACGACACGACCAATCGACCACCTTCGTCCTCGGGAACGTCGGCCACGGCCGTGCCGATGACCGGGTCGGGTGCATCGTTGTCGTTGAGTTCACCGGTCGGCACCACGGGCCCCACGACCGTTACGTTGGAGAGGTTCTCTTGGCCCGCTTCATCGACGCACGTGAATCCGATCCACACGGGAACGCCGGGTGTCTGTTTGATGACGGACTGGTTCCCTTCGTTGGGGGCGTAGGACGTGAACGGTGTTCGTCCCAAGGCGTCAACCATCGGTGTGGTTGAGACGTAGACGTTGGTGAACGCCAAGTCAAGGGCCGTGCACCGAGCCCATTCGAGTTGGACATCACCGTCGTCTCCGCTGCTGCCAAGGGCATTGGCGGTGGCCCATTGAGGTGCGCCAGGAATCTCATCGCTGGGCGATGCGGGACCGAACGGAGGCGAGACCTGGCCCCATCGTCCATCCGTGTACTCAACAACGGCCACAGCGTAGTAATCCGTTCCGTCCACGAGGGGAGCGCCGTTGGCGGTTTCGATGTCAGCGCTGAGGCGGCTGTGCAGGGATACGGCTTTGTCGGGTGTTTGACCGAGCAGGTCGAGTTCGGTGGGCGGCGTGGTCCACGGTCCTTCGTTGAGGAAAATGAGGTAGCGTGCGAAATCTTCGTCGTGCACGAGCGACCACGACGCCGTCAGGACGCCACCGCCGTCGTCAGGACGGTCAACCAGCCCTTGCACGGCGACCGGTGTGTCGCTGCGAACGTAATCGTAGGTGAGACGAACTTCGAGCGACCCGTTGGAGGGTGAGAAGAGCCGCAGCGCCACGTGGCGCGTGTTGTCGTAAAGTTGGCCGGTGTCAACGGCGTCCTGCAAATTGCGTAGCAAGGCGGGGTCTTCGCTCAGGTTCAACGTGATGTCGTACTCCAAGCCGACGGATTTTGCCCAGACGGCAGCCCCGGTGACCGGGGAGGTCATGACGACGGGTACGTTTTGGAAGAGCAGGCCGTGAATGCCGGGGGTTCCCTGGGTGGTGTCAAGGGCGTACGGTGCGGTGGGATCGGACCAGCTCGATCTGCATGCCCAGATGGGTCATGTCGGAGATGTTCATGCCCCCGCCGTTGCCCATGGCGCGAACCGTGAGTGGCAGAGCACGACGCATGGAGGTGGATTCAACCGGCGTGAACTGACCGTTTCGCTCCCATCCCATCAAACCGTCCTCGGACAGCACCCAAACGTGGTTTGCGCCCAGCGTCCCTTCGATGGGGCCTTCAACTCGCAAAGGCGTGATGAAGGCGTGGTCGGGGGTCCGCGCTTCGGACAGCAGGACGTTGTTGCGAGAGCCCATGGAGAGGAGTTCGTCGCCGTCGCTCACCATGCTGAAGATGGGGTACTGGCTCTGCACCGACCCGGTTCCGTCCTCGAAGTCTCCGCTGGAGGCGTTCCAGTGGGTCAACGGGCCGACGTCGGTGGCCATGTGAATGCCCCACCAGTCAGCGGTCATGGCGGTGACGGTGTTGGAGGGCAACTGGTCGAAGCGGTGCGTGGAGATGACCTGTTGCGTCGACGGGCTGACCAAACTCACGCCGGGTCGGTCTGCGCCGCGTCCGTCGTGACTCACGATGAGAGTCGAGGTGCCCGTGGCGTCCACCACCGAGGTCAGCCCCCAGGTCGATTGTCCCATGAGGCCGTTGCTGGTGGTCAGTGTCGACCCGCTCTGGGACGAGGGGTCCCACACAAAGAGACCGGCGGGCGTGGCCATGTACACCCTGTTGCCCACGGCGAGCACGTCTTCGACCACGTCGGTTGGCAGACCGTTGAACGTGGTGATGGAATCCATCCAATCGTTGGTGGAATAGTTCCAGCGACCGATGCCTCCATCGGTGGCGATGTAGAGAACGCCGGTGGTTTCCGTGAAGCCGTTCACAATGTTCGAAGGCAGGCCCGAAATGAGGCGGCCGTTGCCGAATTGAGAGGTCAAGGGATTGAACATTTGAACGCCAGGTGGACTTCCACCGTCGCCGGCAAGGCCGATCACGAGTTGGTTGTTGTACGTGTGCATCGTGTCGAATTTGCCGTGGAGCGAGCCGCCCACTGCGGAAATGGCGCGGGTGGTGGTGTCGAGTTTGAGCATGCCACCGGGGCTGGTGGCGATGAACAGGTCCGTGCCTTGGAGGTGGAAGTCGCTGGCGACCGTGTTGCCGGGCAGGGTCCATCCGTATTCCCACTCAAGCGTCCCGTTGGGCAGGAAGGTGCCTTGCAGCAAACCCGTTCCCGTGCCACCGAAGTTTCCTGAGGTGGCCGACGAACCGGTTGAAACCCACAGATGGGTGGCGTTGGCCACCATGGTGGGCACTTGGCCGCTGACCAACCCGGGCAGGTCGACCACCTTCTGCATGCCTGACGACGAGAGGGTCGAAACCTGACTGTACCCTGAAGAGCCGCCGGCTCGGCCCACGAGCCACGCCGATGAGCCGCTGAGCCACTGCAGGGAGGTGACGGCAGAACCTGCGCCCTGAATTTGGGCCTGAAGCGCCGTGGCCCCGTTGGCCACAAGGGTGGAGTACCCGCCACCGATGAGGTTGGGGCCGGAGTTACCGACGTCGTGGCCCACGATGAGTTGCGTTCCTGAATGCGAGAGGGCGTCGTACCACACGCGGTCGCTGGGGAGGTTGTGGCTGGAGGTGGTGAGGCTCGAGAGGAAGGCCGAGGTGGCGTAGCTGTATCGGCTGATGGGTTGGTTGTCGGCGTAGTAGCCGATGTAGAGCGTGTTTTGAGCATCGCACGTGACGGCCGCCGGCCCGGTACCGCTCAGCACGCTGCTGTCAAAGCCCGAGGTGACCGTGGCGTTTTGCAGGTCAATACGAGCGATGCCACCGTTGTTGTTGTACATGGCGATGTTGAGCAGCCCGCCGCACATCTCCATGGAGATGGGGTAGCCGTCAGGAATGTTGTTGTTGGAGTCCGCCGGGTAGGACGTCCAGGCACCTGCGCCGTTGCGATGGGAGATGATCCCCTCTCGGAACTGGCCGAAGTTGTTGAAGTCTGCACCGCCCACCACCAAGTGCGTCCCGTCGGTCCAGAGTTCGTAGAAGATGTCGCCGGCGTTGCTGGGCAGTCCGTTGCCAGCCTCCCAAGTGGTGTTCCACGTGTTGGTGTTCTCGTTGTATCGAGCGATACCGTCCTCGGTGGCAAACAGCGTTTCTCCGTTGTGTTCCACGATGCCACGGATGGGGAATTCAAAATTCGTCCATGCGTTGACCAGATTACGGCTGCTGTCGTACAGTTCAAGTTTCAATTCACCCCACGACACCCAGGTGTTCCCGTTGGAGGATTCGTAGGCGGTGACGCGGTCGATGGACCCGGTTGGCAGGATGTTGTCCTCCCACGCTGAGGTGACGGTGTTCCATCGAGCGATGCCGCCCGAGCCGTCAGCGTTCCACCACTGCCCTGACACCACGCTGACCATGAGGGTGTCGCCTGAGAGTTCCATGCTGACGATGTCGCCGCCGTTTTGGCCGACTCGGGCGCCGATGTCGAGGTTGCTCGGCGCCGTGAGGTTGGCGACATCGAGACGACTGACTTCGTCGCTTGAGGTGCCGGAATGGTAGTAGAGAATGTTGTTGTGAATCATCATGTCTTGGGGTGCGCCGTCGGCGTTGTACAGGCTGCTTGATCGCTCGATGTCGTACGCTTCTCCGCCGTTGGTCACGTTGATGAGTTGGAACCCGTCATCGCCGCCAACCCACAGCAGGTTGGGGCGAATGTCGGCCACGAGGCCGGTCACGTCGTCGTTGCCGCCGTCGAGTACGCCGTTGTCCTCGGTGAAGGGCACCAACCACTGGTTGGACGTGATGTTGTAGCGCAACACCCCCAACCCTTCGGTGCCGATGTAGGCGATGTCGCCCATGATCTCGACCACGGCGTTCCCCGTTTGGGTGCCTTGACCCCAATTGTAGTCGTGTCGGAAATTGGATTTCGTGATGAGCCCCACGCCGGAGGTTGTTCCACCGTACACGTAGTCGCCGTCCACGCCAACGCTGTAGGTGGCCCAGTTGGGCATGCCATCGTAGACGTTCTGACAGTCGTCAATGGCGAGCGAAGACAGGTCGTACTTGCATACGCCAATGTTGGTGCCGGCGTAAAGGTCAGACCCGTCGATTTCGAAATCAAAGAACTGGTTGGGTCGGGTTTGCCAAGAGGAACCGCCTTGGCCGAAGGACGTGGCCGTTGTGCCGTCCCACTTTCGAGCACCTTGCTGGGTGCCGATGTAGAGGTCGGAACCGTCGGTCTCCAGTGCGTAAATCTGGTCGGAGGGGAGGACGCCGCCGCGATTGCCGGCGGTGATGGGGGCGAGGATCTCACCCGTGCTCATGTCCTTCCTGGCCACGCCGTACCCCTGAAGGCCGAGGTGAAGGACGTCCCCGACCATGGCGACGGGTGCGTTGTTAACCCCGTTGATGCCGGTGGAGCCCCAGGGCTCAAGCCACGTGTCGTTGGTGATGTCGTAGCGCAACACACCTTCGTCTTCTGTGGCCACGTAGGCCGTGGTGTCCACAAGGGCAACGTCCCCAACAAAGGAGGTGGGCAAACCGTTGGTGGTGTCGTAGGAGGTGCAGGTTCGGGTGCTTCGATCAAAGTGAACAAACACCCCGCTGTCAAGGGACAACACGAGATCGTCTGCGTCGGCCGCCATGCTCAGGATGCTGGCCGAGCCGGGGTAGCATCCGGCGGTCCCGTCGAAGGTTTGGATGCTGTTTCCGCTGGTGTCCATCTCTTCGACGAACGGGTCGGCTTCAAAGCCAAGCAGGAGCGTTGCTGTTCCTTGAGCGTTGGGCGCGGCGACGACGTGGTTCACGTTGTCCGAGACGGTCCACGGTGTGAGCCAGACCGAGTTGCTGATGTCGTAGCGCAACACTCGCAAGGAGTCGTCTCCGGTGCCGAGGTAGAGCACGTTGTCGATTTCGACCAGCCCGGTCATGTCGTTCGTTGTCGGTGCGCTGGCCAGGAGCATCTCGCCCTCGATGAAAGGTGTCTGGTTGGGCGAGAGGTGGATCAGGTTCCCGCTGCCGTCGTCGACGAGCAGGGCGTTGGTGGCGGGTGAGGCACCGCCACTTGCGGGCCAACTAATGAGGGAAGCACCCTCGTTGGCCAAGCCCAAGGTGGCGAGATCGTAGGTCGTGCTGAACACGCCGTTGGTGGTGTTGTAGGTGTGGAGGTCTTCTCCAGCGAGGATGTACAGGGTGGGCCCCACGCGCTCCACGCCGGCCACGTTGTCGCTTGAGAGCCAGTTGGCGGAGGTCCACGTTGAGAGCCAGAACCCGGCCACGTAGTCAAATCGGGCCAAGCCGTTGTCAGAGGAGCTCAACAGCAGTTGGTTTCCAGAGACGGTGATGCCGGTGATGCTGTCGGAGTGAAGGGTGTTGGCGGTGCTCCAGGTCGACAGGCCACTGGCGGTGGTGGTGTCGTAGCGCAGGACGCCCACGTCATCGATGGCAGCGTACACCACGCCGGCAACCTCAGCCATGGCCAGGGCCTCAGTGCCGCCGTCGGTGCTGGTCACGGAGGCCACGGAAATCCAACTCGAGCCGTCCCATTTGACGATACCAAGGCCGCTGGCAGCGTAGACTTCGCCGCTTCCGGTCATGATGAATCGGTCCACATCACCGTCGGCCAAGGCGGGTTGCTCGGAGCTGTCGCCAAGGGAGAGCGCTCGGAAGGTGCCGTCGCCCAGAAGCAGGTGAATCAATCCGCGCCGGTGTCCATCACCATGTCCAACACACCACCTTCGTTTTCGAAATCATACACGTCGATGACGTGGGGGTTGTTGTTGGCGTGAAGGAGCATCAATTCGTCGTTGGCCGCCAGGTACAGCACGCCGTTGTCGGGGTTCACGGCCGTGGTACGGAGGTCGAATTCGTAGGGTGTCAACGAGACCAGCGGGTCGGCAGGGGCGAGCACTTCGATGATCATCTGGGTCACTTCGGCGTCCGAGGGCAGGTCCCAGCCTGCGCCCGAGTTGCTGTTGGGGTTCAAGCGCCCGCTGTAGGTGCTCCCGGTCGTGAAACCGCTGGCCTCGCCCAGGGTGCCGAGGCCTCGCCAGTCGAGCACCGAGGTTCCGAGCCCTTCGATGACCAGTTGCGGTTCTTCAGCGGTCATCCCGTTTTGGCCACTCGCACGGACTTCGAACGTGACGTTGGAGAGGATGGCACCGGGCGCAAACGAAAGGTTCCAGTCGGCCGTGGCCCGCTGCCCGGTCTCGGGCACGGCGCCGACAGCGTCAAGGGTGACCCATCCGGTGTCGTTACTGCCTTCCAGCGGCCAGGTGACACCGCTGGGCTCAGCGTGGGCGGAGACCATGGGCGTCGTGAGCAACGGGCCCATGGACATGAGCACCATCAGGACCACCATGGACAGGGCCCGTGGTCGCTGGCTCCGTGAGGGAGAGGCGTGACGGCCCTGTTTCATGGGTTGAGGTGCATTTTTCCCGTATTTGAAAGGAAGCCCTTGCTGACCGAACAATGCTCGGCCGGTTTCCCGTTTCCATGGTTGGGTTGAACGGTCAACATCGGGGAAATCTTTTCCTCGTGTTGCAGGTTTATTTCAGGTGTGGGAGAACTGTTCTGGAGTCTGGAGGATGAGGACGGAGACGCCGCCAGCAGCGGCCCGTACGCCATGTCGGCTCCGTCATCTCCGTCGCCTCAACGCGCCGAACACATCATCCACGGCTCACCACTCTGGTTCATGGCCGGCATCGCGTTGTTTGGGAGCATGATGGTTTGGTCTCCCGATTGGGGTGTCTGGTTGACGCTGGCGGCCATCGGCCTTCCTCTGTACGGCGTTTTCGAATACATGAAAACCGTCGTTGTCTCTTGGGACCAGGAGCAACGTCATGTTGAGGTCCACGAGGGGCCCCGATACAGCGAGGAACGCTGGTTGATGCTGGCCTACACGTCTGAGCCGGGTGACCAAGTCATCATCGAGAGCGAACCCACGTCAGGCAATTCTCTCGACGTTTTTGGCGCTCGAGACCATTGGTTGGTGGTCAAGCGAAAGGACGGCACCTTCGTTGCTTCATCAAAAGACACGGAGAACAGCCGTTATTTCGCAAAACGGATCAAGGATTGCCTCGACCTCTTGGGGTGACCTCAACCACGGTGCTTCGCACGAGGCTGACGTAGTGAAAGTTCACCGGCACGGCTTCAACCTCGCACAACAATCAAACCCCGCCTCTCCGCCCTTTCGATGGGGATCACCTTGTCCACGAGCAAAAAAGACGAGATGTTGCGCAAGGAGGCGCTTGAGTACCACGAGGCTGAGCCTCAGGGAAAGATCAAGGTCGTGCCCACCAAACCACACGCTACGGCTCACGAATTGAGCCTGGCCTATTCCCCCGGCGTGGCGTTTCCGTGCCTTGAAATCGAAGAGCGACCCGAAGACGCTTACCGCTACACTTCCAAGGGAAATCTGGTCGCGGTCATCTCCAACGGCACAGCCGTTCTTGGCCTGGGCAACATTGGTGCTCTCGCCAGCAAACCGGTCATGGAAGGCAAGGGTCTTCTGCTGAAAACCTTCGCCGGCATCGACGTTTTCGATATTGAAGTTGACACCGAAGACCCCGAGGAATTCATCAACACCGTCGTGAACATCTCCAAGACGTTTGGCGGTATCAATCTTGAAGACATCAAAGCGCCCGAGTGCTTCGAAATCGAGCGCCGCATCTCCGAGGCCACCGACATTCCCGTCATGCATGACGACCAGCACGGTACGGCCATCATTTCCGCTGCCGCCCTCCTGAACGCCGCTGAACTCCAGGGCAAGGCGCTGGCCGACCTCAAGGTCGTGGTCATCGGAGCGGGTGCATCGGCCATCGCTTGTGCGAACCACTACGTCGCCGTGGGCGTCGCCATGGGCAACATCACGCTGGTGGACAGTCAGGGCATCATCACCAAGGCCCGCCTTGACGCTGGGGAATTGAACGAATACAAAGCGCCCTTCGCCCAAGACCGCCCTGCCGGAGATTTGGCGGATGCCCTCAACGGGGCTGATGTGATGCTCGGCCTGTCTCGCGGTGGTTTGGTCACCAAGGCCATGGTCGCCAGCATGGCCGAGAAACCCATCATCTTCGCTTTGGCGAATCCCACACCTGAAATTCTTCCTGAAGAGGTGCTTGAGGTGCGTCAGGACGCCATCATCGCCACGGGACGGTCGGATTACGCCAATCAGGTGAACAACGTGCTCGGGTTCCCCTACATCTTCCGCGGGGCCCTCGATGTTCGCGCACGCGACATCACGCAGAACATGAAAATGGCCGCCACCCGAGCCCTCGCAGCGCTTGCCAAGGAACCGGTTCCCGACTACATTTCAGCGGCGTACGACGGGGTGGTCATGCAGTACGGACCCGACTACATCATCCCCAAACCGTTTGACCGCCGCGTCTTGATTTGGGAGGCCGCCGCTGTGGCGCAGGCCGCCGTGGACGAGGGCATCAGCGGGATTTCAGCCGAGAGGTTTGACATCAATCGCTACCGCGAGGAACTTGAGGCGAGGTTGGGGGAATCCTACTCCGTCATGCGACAAATGATCAATCAGGTCAAAGGCAGGGGCAAGCGGATCGTTTTCCCAGAGGGGGACAACGAATCGGTTCTCCGTGCGGCGGCTCAACTCGTTGAGCAACGCATTTGTTTCCCGATTTTGCTCGGGCCGGTTGACCGCATCAACCGGATGGTGGAGGAACTCGGGTTGAATTTTGACTACGAGGTGTACGACCCGAGGTACGATGAACGGCGGAAGGTCGAGTACGCCAACGCCTTCTTCAAGCGACGACAGCGCAAGGGCATCACGTGGCCCGATGCGGCACGTCTGCTCAAAAGCCGGCCCTATTTTGCTGCACAAATGGTCCAATCGGGGGACGCCGATGGCTTCGTTGGCGGTGTAAGTCGAAATTACGCTGACGTGCTTCGTCCAACCTTGGAACTGATCGGAAAAGCCGACGACGCCCACTGCGTTATTGGCTGCTACATGATGAACGTCAAGGGACGGACGATTTTCCTCGCTGATGCGACCGTCAATGTTTATCCTGACAGTCGGACGCTGGCTGAGATCGCTGTTCAAACTGCGAAGGTGGCGCGACGCTTCGGCGTCGTGCCGCGGGTGGCCATGCTCTCCTTCTCCAATTTTGGTTCCACGCGTGCGCAGCGTACCGATCGCATCGAAGAAGCGGTCGTCATGGCCCGAACACTGGACCCTACGTTGATGATTGACGGGCCCATGCAGAGCGACACGGCGCTCAATCCCGCCGTGCAGGAAGAATACCCGTTCATGCAGTTGGTCGGGCCGGCCAACGTCCTCATCTTACCCAACCTGGCGTCGGCCAACATCGCCTACAAGCTGCTTGAGGAATTGGGCGATGCGGAAATGACGGGTCCCATCCTCGAAGGCATGGCTCACCCCGTTCAGCTCGTTGCGAGGCAAGACGGCGTTCGACACATCGTGAACATGGCCACCATTTGCACGGCGGACGCCATCCGCAAGGACAACTACTGGGAGACGCTGGTCGACCCACCGTCAACGTCCTCGTAGCGAAGCACGGGTCGGCGAGGTCGCCAGATGGCACCGGTGAAGAACCCGGCGCACAAACCACCGAAGAGCAGGTTCAACCATCCCTCCGTGGCGTAATCACCCATGCCGCGAAGGACGGGGATGAGGAAGGAAGGGATCACGCCCAGCACCGTGGTCCAAAGGGCTTCGGAACGAATGTTTCGCCACACGTCGGTGGTGCTCGGGACCCGTTTGGCGGGTCCGCCACGAATCGGGACCAAGGCCAATCGGCCAACCACGCCGGGAAGCGGTCGGTCGCTCGGTACGCTGGCCACGGCGGTGACGGCCTCGTTGCGTGGATGAACGGCGATGGCGGCCATTTGGGAGGCCGCCGGTCCAAGCACTTCGTTGGGTCTCGGGCGACCGTCCATCATGGCGCCGCGATGGTTCGAGGCCGGTGCGTCCGCCAGACGCTCGGTGAGACCGCTGGGCAGTTCCACAACGCCCTGGTTCCTTGCGGCCAACCATTCAGCGTGCGTGAGGGCTCGCAGTTCCCACGCACCGTCGAGGTCTGCCGTGGCGTCGGAAAACGCCTTTCCTCTCATGACCGTCTCGGCCAGTTCCATCAGGTCGTACGACGTCAGCGTCTCCATGGGTGCCGTGTCGTTCTCATCACTCGGTTGGCCCATGGCGGCGGTCACGTCCGACGTCGAAAGGGGTGTTTTGAGGGTGTAGAAGGCCGGCGTTTTCGCTTCGTAGCACGGGCGCTGACTCGCATAGACCCACCCGCCCTTGGTCGTGCCAATCTCGGTGGTTGCCGCCTCAACCGGGTGGAAGACGAGACCGCCAAGGGTGATGCTCACGTCCGTCCCTCAATTCAGTGTGGCTTCCATCCGGCGGTACCATGCCATGCCGTTGACGTGGTCGGTCAACTGCTCAAACTGCGGGTAGGGCGAAATCGATCGCATGTAGCCGAAGGCAGCAAAATCAACGAGGTCAGGGGAGGCGCCGCCAAAGAACGGTTCATCGCCGTGTTCGTCGGTGAACTCGGTGAGCAGATCGTGCCAGAGTTGCTTGGGTTTTCGACCGTCTCGCTTCACGCGCTTTCGGGCGATGATACCCCACATGATGGGGAAGCCGGCCCAGGCGTAAAGGCGCTTGGAGATGAAGCCAAACTCCTCAATTTTCGAAATACGCGTGGTGGTCTTGAGCGCCGAGCCAAGACTTCCGTAGAGGATGGGAACCGTGGCTTTTGACAGATGCGTGTCGACCCAGGTCATCCATTCGTCTTGCCGTGCAGCGTCGCCTTGAGCGGCCATCTTTCCTTCGTTGTAGGTCTGGTCAATGTGGCGCAGGATGGGGGTTGAATCAACGTGGTGCTGACCCTTTTCGTCGGTGAACACGGGCACCTTTCCCCAATCGCCAGCGAACGCCACGTCCTTCTTGATCCTCATGCCGTTGACGCCAGCGTAGTTCACGTCAACGTCGAGGTGTTCCAGCAGGCCGCGCACTTTCCAGCAGAACGGGCAGGAATAGAGAAGGTGCAACGTGGGGGTTTGACCCATGAGTGGTCGTGAAGGACCGCCCCTCTTCAAGCCTCGTCCTCGCCTTCCATACCCGGTTTCCAACCTGCTTTCCAGAAGTCAAGGTCGTCCAACCAGCCCAACCACTCCTTGTCCGTGCAACTCAACAGGCGGAAGGCGCGACCTTCAAGCCCCTCCCTCAGCGAGGGGGCCATGTCACCTCGGTCCATGGCTTCCTTCCACTCCACTTGCATGTGGCGGATTTGCCGACGGGCCTCCTCGGGCTGGTCGAAATTCATCTCGCACGCATCCCGCAATTCGGCCAGCCATGTCCGCGTGTCCTTGAGGATCGGGTCGTTGGTGTCGGAACGAGCCCGGGCTTTCTTTCGAAACGGCCACCATCCCATGCGACGGGTCGGGTGGGTTGGTTCATGGTCTTGTTCCTCCGCCAACGATTTCAACGGGCAACTTCTCCCAACACCTGCATGGGCCGATTGACCGTTCACACCCACGGTGCGCCGAAAAACAAGGCCATGAAGCGCTTGGTTGAGACGTACGGTGAGCGCATCGAAGGCAGGGGGGTCACGGTTGAGCATCACGCCGACAAACTCAGCCCCGATGCTTACGTTGACCGCCTGCTCTCAAAAAAGGGGACGTTGGTGCTGTTGGACGAAGGCGGTGTTCAGGAGGATTCGTTGACGTTCGCCCGTCGCTTCGACGCTTGGCAACTCTCGTCGCAAAGCGTTCACCTCGCCATCGGTCCCGCTGAGGGATGGCCGGTGCATCCAGGGTTGGACGCCGTATTGCGTCTTTCACTGTCGAGCATGACCTTCCCGCACGAACTGGCTGCTGTTATGCTCGTTGAGCAACTCTACCGCGCGACCGAACTCCAGCGCGGCTCGGGGTATCACAAAGCATGAAAGCAGGGCGACTCGGAGGCGAAACCGATGACCACCATGTTCCTCGACGAATCCACGGGCAAAGTGCTCGTATTGGTCGTGCTGGCAGCGGTTTCACTCACCCTCATCGCTGGAAGCCGCCATCAGCCCTTCCCAGAAATCTCGGGACGGTTCGGGTGGGTCATGCTCTCGTTGACGGGCTTGTTGGCCTTGGGCGAATCGGCGCCGCGCCCCATGTCGCTGACGCTGCTTCTCGTGGTGGTGTTGGGCTCAGGAAGCTACGGCGTTTTGGTCGGGGTGCATCACATGGTGCGAACCCGGCGCGACGTCTTCATTGCGCCCATGTCCGGCTTCGTGTTTTGCACCGGAGCGGGCGGCCTCATGGTGATGACGTGGCCCGACCTTAACACTCTGGAACAGTGGTCTGGTTTTTTGCTCTTGGTGGCGCTGGGTGGCGGGCAAACGTGGATGGTGTTTCGCGGCTTGCTCATCGGCCGCCTTCCACTGGCGTGGAGTCAGGCCGGCATGGTTGCTCTTCAGCGAAGGCAACTCCACGGTCCGCACGGGGCCATTTCGTGCTTTGAGCGCGGTTGGGACGCCGATGAAGAGCACCTGAACCCCATGGCCTACGTTGCTTTGCATCGCATTCACCTTTTCCTCGGGGACGAACGTGCCGCCAAGCGATGGCTGGAGGCGTTCGAGGACGCCGGAGGGGTTGAATCGGTGGCTCCCGAGTGGATTTCTGCGATTCACGACGGGTTGGTTGCCATGGGGGCTGAACCCGCTCTCTTTCCTGAAAAAGACGTCACGGAAGAAGCATGAGTCTGATGTTTTGCGGTGAAATATGAAACAAAACAAACGAGGACTTATATCCTTCAAGGTCGATATTGGGTCATGAAACATCTCGAAAGAGCGCCGGATGACTGGCCACTTGGCAACATCCTCTGGTTCGCCGTTTTGATTTGGTTTTCCTCAAGCCTGCTCTCGCAGAGCGCCTACATGGCGATTCACGGGCTCCCCTACGACGCCGTCTCGATGTTGAAATCGCTCGGACCGGTGTACTACCTGGTGGTGGTGCTGGAGATCACCCTCTGGCTTGGCTTGCTTTCCATGGGCTGGACCAAGTTGGTGCGCGCCCGTCGGGCGGCCGACAGCAACATCTCGGCTGTTGCGAGCGCTTGAACGCTCGGATGTCCGATTTTGGCCCAAAAACAGGGATTGCTCATGTTGGCCTTCCGATGACTACAAGAAGCGTCAAGTCAAGGAGTAGCCGTGTCTACACCTGAGGACGAACCGTTCTATTCCGGGCTACCCATGCCGCTGGAGGACCTTTCCCCGGAAGCTGTCCTCCCCTATCCGCTGCCTGAAGGTGCCCGTGTGGTGACCATCGAAGAGGCTCGAGCATCGCTGCCGGAAGCCCAGAACGTTCTGATGGTGCTGCAGGCCATGAGCGACGAGGCTCACGACTTGACCAATGAACTTGAACTGCTCCTTGATCGCTACACCATGACCCATCCACACGTCCTCGAGGTGGCTGAACACCTTGGAAGCCTCGTCACGCAGTGGCAGGGGAACGTTGCTCGGTTGGAGGGCATCGGGGCTCGTATCGTGTCCATGGACCCGGGGCGACTGGAATGGTACGGTGTGGTGGACCATCGCATGGCACTGTTTTCATGGGCCGTTGGCGAGGCGGACATCGAGTGGTATTACCGCATGGAGGAAGGTTTCCCCTCCCGCAAACCCCTCATAGAAGCATGACGTGGCGTGGGTGAGGCGCACCCATGGTCAACATCAATCGCGTGTACACCGGCGGCGGCGACGGCGGCGAATCGTCGCTTGTTGACGGATCACGGCGGAAGAAATCGGACGTTCGCTTTGACGTGGTTGGTGTTTGCGACGAAGTCAACAGTTGGCTGGGCATGGTGCTTGCAGAACTTCATCGGCTTCCCGACCACGAGGACGGCGGCGAGCGAACGAACGTCCAACGCGTTCAAACCGTGCTCAACGAAGCCCTCGTCCGGGTCCAGAACGAACTCTTCGATCTGGGTGCCGAGCTTGCTTGCCCTCCAGCCACCCTTCCGGAGTACATGGTGCTCCTCTCTCAGGAACAAACCGACGTGCTGATGGCAGAGATGGATGCTTGGTTGGCCTCGCTTCCGCCGCTGACCAGTTTCATCCTTCCCGCTGGGTCGCCGCCCGTGGCGAACATGCA
Source organism: Candidatus Poseidoniales archaeon (assembly GCA_019651595.1). Classification (GTDB taxonomy): domain Archaea; phylum Thermoplasmatota; class Poseidoniia; order Poseidoniales; family Poseidoniaceae; genus Poseidonia. The sequence goes on from BOYQ01000001.1 coordinate 323,236, forward strand.
GGTCACCCGGACCGTCGTTCGCCGGTTGGAGCGTGCCATCGTTCGACTCGTCGACCATGAGGGTGAGGACGCGGTTCGACCGCTCGTTCTGGTCTACGTCAATCGCCTGTCGGACTGGTTCTTTGTCATGGGACGCTGGGTCAGCATGATGCTCAACGAACCGGAAGCGTTGTGGGTGCCGCTGGGCAAGCGACCCGCCGAAAAGGGCATTGCGCACCGTGTTGACCAGATGCGAGCCAACGACGAGGACATCGATGCGTTGTGATCATTGCGTGCCGTAAAGCTCCACGAACCGTTGGGCCAGCCGAACCACGCTCCGAGTTTCATCGTGGGTGATGGTTTCCAGCGCTTGGTCCCAATCGAGCCAGAGGTACCCACGATGTTCGTGGGAAAGATTCACTTCCATGGTTTCGGTTTCCGCCACGTACCAGTAGACTTCCTTGGTCTTCCGCTTCCCCTTGTGGCGAAAGCCGTATTCACTTCGCTCTTCGAAGCCGTTGAGCACGGTCACGTCGCTGATGCCGGTTTCCTCCGCCAGCTCCCTGCGCATGGTGGCCACGCGGTCGCTGTCGTCATCCTCGACGTGACCCTTGGGAAGGTCCCAATGGCCCTGCGGGTATTGAAGCAACAACACCGCTCCGTAGTTGACCAGCACCACGCCGCACGAGGTCTCCATGTGACAACCTCAAGGCTTCTCATTCATGGTCATAACGGGTGGTAAGCACCCAACCTTGATGGACATGGGGCAGTGCCGTTTGAGCATGGGCATCGTTCCTTTGCGACGTGAAGAGGTGCCCCCCTACACCCGCATTCTGGCCGACTCCGACATGGACGGCTTGTTCGGAGCGGCCGTGCTGAAGGCTTTCCGCCCGGAGGCCACGGTGATGTTCTCGCACGCAGCCGCCCTGCGGGGTGGCCTGGACGACGAGCACATCGATCGCAACACGGTGTTGGTCGATCTTCCGTTTCACCCCTCTTGCGGCTGGTACGTCGATCACCACTTGACGAACCGGCCGGACCAGCAGGAGGCCGCAGCCTTTGCCGCCGGGGGAGGAACACAACATTGGGAGTCGACCCCGTCCGCTGCCCGTTTGGCCTATGAATTGCTGGCCGAGATCACCGAGATGGAGCACTTGACACCAATGATGCCGGTCGTTGACGCGCTGGATTCGGGGGGCATCAGCAAGGAAACCTTTCTCGAGGACGGCCCGCTGCTGCAACTGTCTCGTACCTGCACTTCCCGAGACCCGGTCTACATGCAGCACCTCGTCGACCTGCTCGCCGGTGGCGCTGACTTCGAGGCCTTGATGGCGGACCCGGTTGTCAGCGAGCGATGCCAACGCGTCAAGGATGAGCGAGCCGCCGTTCAACGTCATGTTGAGGCCAACACCACCATCGTGGACCGTCTTGCTGTTTGCCGAATGGATGAATCGGGGTTTCGCAGCAACGGGTACCTTGTCACCGCTTGGGCGGGGGACCGTGCCGATGCCTGTTGCATCGTTCACGGCTACGCTGATGGGGACCTGAGCGACGCCGACCGTCCTCCACTGTCAGCTAGTTTCTACGCCAACTCCTTCCTTCCCGGCGGCCAAGGGCGGTACGATTTGTCCCGTATGGCCACTGCGCTCGATTCGACCGGTGGCGGGCACGTCAATGCGTGCGGTTGCCGTGTTCAACCCCCGGGCTTGGACGCTAACATGGAGCACTGGCTTGACATGTGGGCCAATCGAGAGACGGTGCTGAAGATCTGAATCAGAACTTCCGGGTCATCGTGATGTTGGTGGAGTTTTCAATATCGATCTCTTCATCCACTTCTTCAGGGGCCTCAACGGCTTCAACCGGGGCGTCCTTGAGGCGCTTCACGGTCGCTTTGAGCACCTCAAATTCGATTTCGAGGTCCTCCAGCGCATCTCGGGTTTCCTCGATGTGCTTCTCAACGCGAGCCAACACTTTGTTGACTTTCTTGAGGGTCCGGTTCTGCCGTACCATGAGGGTCCGTCTCGCTGTCCTGTTTTGAAGGTTCTCCACCGGAAACGGAGGTCATTCCTGCTCGAAAACGGCCTGTTGGGGAACGATTTCAACGGGAGTAGGCGGGACTGCTTCGTCGTCCAACGGGCGAGCCGTTTCGACGTGCGATGAGCCACGCAGGAAGGAAGGCGCCCACCAGTTCCACTTCCCCATCAGTCGCATGGTGGACGGAACCACCAGCGCTCTGACCAGCGTTGCGTCGATGAAGATGGCCAGAGCCAAGCCGAGGCCGATTTGCTTGAGGATGATGACCGATGAAAGGCCAAAGGCACTGAAGACCACGACCATGATGGCCGCTGCTCCGGTGATGAGGCCGCCGGTTTTCTGCAGACCGTTGGCCACCGCCAGGGTGTTGTCGCCGGTTCGCTCCCATTCTTCATGGATGCGCGAGAGCATCAGCACCTCGTAATCCATGGAGAGGCCGAACACGATGCAGAACATGATGACAGGGTTACCCGAGTCGATGGGCTGGGGTGTGAAATTGAGGAGTTCGGCCCCGTATCCCCACTGGAAGACCCACACCAGCATCCCGAAGGAGGCGGAGATGGAGAGGATGTTCATGGCGATGGCCTTTACTGGGATGATGACGGACCGGACCTGCATGAAGATGAGGAAGGTCGTCGCGATGAGAATGAACGCCAGCGCACGAGGGAGGTTGTCAGCGATGGCCTTGAGGTTGTCCGCATTGTAGGCGGCGAAGCCCGCCACGAGCAAGCGGTCGTTTTCACCTGTGAATTCGCCCAGGAACGTGTCGCGGTCGCCGCGGATTTCTTCGACGACTTCTCTTGAATCCACGATGGTCTGAGCGCCTTTGAGTTGGATCGACATCATCGTGGCGTTGGTGCCGACAAAGGCTTCACGAAGGCTCTCCCGCAAGGCGACCTGCTCTGACGTCAGGAATTCGTCGGGTGCCGCCCAATACTGCACCACGTCGTCCGCGCTCATTTCCGGGGAAGGCAGGCCGACGCCGATGCCACCCGCCACCCTCGCATCGTTGAGAAGTTCGATGAGGTAGGCGTGTTGAATCCTCAAGTTGACTTCGCTGAGCGGGTCGGCGCCGTCCGTGTCGATCACGAGGAAGATGGAATTGGCGGCCTGATCGGGCCACTGCTCGTCGATGAGTTCCATGCCAAGCCGAGATTCGTCATCGGGCGGCAACGCCTTCCACGACGAAAGGGAAAACTCAGCGTAGGCGAACGGCAACCCTGCGCCGACCAGCAAAACCAGCGTGGGAATGAGAACGGCCCAGGGTCGGTCCATCACTCGCTTGGCGATGCGAGCCCACATGCCGTCGTCCTTCGCCGACATGTCGAGGGCGTAGGGAATTTTCAGGCTGTTCACCCTCGGCCCCAACCACGCCATCACGGCGGGTAACACGATGGTGGAGTAGACCATGGCGATGGTGACGGCGATCGTGCCGCCGATGCCCAACGAAGGCAGCGAAGTGTTGGTGAAAAACAACATCCCCATGAGCCCGATGGCGACGGTGATGCCGGAATAGAACACCGCTTTTCCAGCGGTTGCACAACTCATCGCGGTCGCCGTGCGCACGTCGTGCCCGCGACCCAGTTCCTCTCGGAAGCGATTGACGAGGAAGAGCGAGTAATCGATGGAAACACCGATGCCGATGAGCGAAATGATGTTGGTCGCGTAGACGGTGACGTCGGTGACGTTGGACAGCCAGATGGTCATGCCGATGGCGGCCAGCACCGTGCCGACACCCACGCCCACCGGCAGCAGGGCGGCGATGAGGGAACCGAAAACGATGCCCAAAATCAAGACCGAGAGCGGGCCCGAGACCAGTTCGGCCTTGATGAGATCGTTCTTGATTCGGTCGTCAAAGGTCCAGTCAACGGCGATGCCATCCGTCATCCAACCCTCAAATCCGCTGGCCAAATTCACGGTGTCGTGAAGGTCGTTCATGATGGCTTTCGCCTCTTTACGGTTGGTGCTGAAGACCACTTTGTTGATGGCGTATTGACCGTCCTCATCGCTGGCGATGACGTCGTCCCGGTCCACTTCCACCGCCTCCCACGAGTACTCGATGGAAACGTCCGGATGGGCGCTAAAGTCAGCGAGCGCCATTTCCACGGCGGTGCGCCACGCTTCGCTGCTGTCGTTCAATTCAGGGTGGTACACCAGATAACGGAAGGAGGGTCCGCCACCGTCGTCTTCGGATGAGAACCGGTCTGAAATGAGGCGACCGGCGTTGACGGATTCAACGTCGTCTTCCCCGAAGCCTTCCGCCCAGTCGGCTCCCATGGTGATGAGGCCGGTCATGAGCAGGCAGGAGACCAACCCGAACGCCATCATGGCGCCTTTTCGGTCGTGGATGAACAATCCGAGTTTGAAGAATGCCCTGTCCTTGAGCATCTCGGGGTCGGTTGCGCCCTCCATGTTCCTGTCGCAAAAAATGTGGTATTTGAATCGGCGTCATGGGACCTCGGTCGATACCGCTCTGCATCAGCAAAACACCCGACCAACGTGAACGCAGCGGGGGTCTCCAATCGCCTCCAAATTTCAGGGCTTAACCGAGGACGTCGAAGGTGTAGATGAAGCCGAGAAAAGCGTGAATGAACACCAGGTAGATGATCAGATCGGCCGCTCGTCCGTGCTTGACCTTCGTCGTGGTGAACGATTCACCCGCTTGCCGCTGCGCCCGTGCCTGTTTTCCGAGGCGCGTCATGAACACCATCAGACCAAAGCCAACGGGGCCCATGAAGCCGTGGAGTGATTGCGGCACCATCGCTGCAAGCACGTTTTCCCCCTCGTACCAACCGGTGAAGGCTCGGGCAAAAAAGGCCACGAGAATGACCAAACCCGTGGCCCAGAGCAGGCGTTCGCCGTTGGTTTCGTGGCGGGCGAGGTGGATGGCTCGCTCCTCGCCTTTCAGTTCGTACGATTTCTTGCGCCAAGCGTACTGCCACCAAATCCAAACCACCAAACCGCTCGCCAGAAGGGGGTGGAGCAACAGGGCAACGGTGGTGATGACGTCCATCCTTTCTCGTTCTTGGGAGGCGCCTTTGGTTCAAGGAAGTATGCTTTCGTGTACCGAATCGGGCAAATGCAGCCATCGGTGGGTTGAAAGGGCGCTTGCCGTGGCAAGAAGCGAGGGGATGAAAGGTTGGACGAGTCCTACATGGAAACCTGTCTCAAGGCAGCGTTTTCAAAACCCAAGTCGGGTGCTGTACGGGTTTCCATCATGAACCGTGAATCGGCATGGAAAATGCTCGACAAACCCCTTCGGGCCCACTTGGTCATCGCTGCGCACGAGCAGGAACCGCCCGCCACGGACGACGAGGACGACGCCTCGCCACGGCGCCCCGCCATGAATCGGCCTCGCGGGCGAATGCGCCGGTCGGGCCGAGCGACCGCCGGGCCCGCCCACATGTCGTGGCTTCACACGCCTCAGGACGTCATCGATGCGTCCCCCTACACGACCGCTTACCAGCTCGCCACGCTCCTCGTTCACAAACAGATGGATGCTGACCATTGGGACGAAGCATGGAACGCCCACGAAAACCTCCTTCGTGAAACCTGCATGGTTGAGGGCGTTCATCCCGTGTGGCACACCATCGCTGAAAAAACGCCATTGCTCGGGCAATTCCTTGCCTTTCCCAAAGCAAAGGTCACCAAGGCGAAGGCCGTCAGCAAAATCGGTACGGACTTCTTCTGGGTAGACCCGCGCGACAAGGACGAGGTCCTGACCGTTTTGAAACTGGCCGGTGCGGGCGTGGACGACCCCGACGTCAAGGTCGCCCTGCAAAAAGCCACCAACCAAATCTCCGGGGGACGGAAACTCGACCTGGAACCGCCGCTTGACGACCTCCCCGACGCCATGGCTTTCATCACCGTCATCCTCGCCCTCTACGGCGACCATGAGGTCCCCAGCAAGGCCCTGAAAGCCTGCAAGAAGGCCGACGAGGAACTCGCCGGCGCGCTCGAAGCGTTCCACCGTGTCTCGCAGGGCACCGTGGAAAATTGGGACGACGTCATGGCCCTCGACCGAGAGGATTCGCTCACCACGGCCCGTCGCACCCTCGCATGGCAGCACGCACCCGCCGAGGCCGAGGCTTGCACCTCCGAACAACTCGACCAAGGACTCCGTCTTTTGGAGGCTGCGAACATTCACGAGGGTCGGGATCGTTTGACATGGTGGCGACTCAACGCCCTGCTGCGTGAGGGCAAGAAAGACGAAGCGATGGACGTACTGGACAAGCGCCGTTTGGATGCGAACTCCGACGTGACCGAACTGCTTCCTCTCGTGGTCTCCTTGGACAATGAGCGGGCCAACGACTGGCTGATGCGCTTCATGGACGCCGTTGACGAGCAAGCCCTCCTCCACGTCCTCCGAACCGAAGAATTGGTGGGGGCCCTCCGTTTGAAGGCCGCCCAGCGTTTGTGCGACCAGGGAGGACCGATGTGGGACGAAGGTCGCAGCCTCGCCATCGTGTTGATGCTGGAAGCCCTGGACATCCATCGGTTGGCGACGGTCTTTGCTTCGGACAGCATGCTGCCGTTGACCCACCCGTACGTCGCTTTGCTCGTCAGCCACGTGGCGCCGGCCACGGTGGAAGCCAACCTGCGAGCGCCGATTGTCGCCGCTCGAAGCCAAGCGCTCCAGTCCATTCACGGCGCCGAGGTCCCTGAAGTGCTGTCCCCGCTTGCCGAACATCTTCTGCTGCTGATGGAAGGGATCTACAAGGACACGCCCGACGTCGTCAACAAACTGAACGCTGCGGCCGTCAAAGCCTTCTCTCCCATCAGTCGAGCCCTGGCCGAGGAAGGCGTGGTGAGCGCCACGCACATTCGAAAGATGGGGAGCAGCCTTGATGACCTTGACCTCTCGCCCATTGAACGTCGGCTGTTTGACGTCATGCTCCTGACCCTCACCATGAACCGCCACCTGCAGGCTTACAACATCGGCATGGCAAAACCAAGCGACGCCGAAGAACTCGACCAAATGCTCACCAACCCGGTCCTGCCTCTGCGTCTCATCAAGTCCTACTCCGTGCTCATGGTGGAGCACGATCTTGGACTGACCAACCTTGTTTCTTGGTACCAGAAGAATGACCCGCTCTCCCCGTGGGCACCCCTCGCACGGGCGGCTCTGTTTGCTGCGCAAGGTGATGAGTTGAATTCTGCCCGAGAGTATTCTCGGGCTGCCGAATTGTTCACCAAGCAGCGCAAGGCGGACACCTCGTCGAGTGAAGGGGACACGGACGACAACGACTTCGCCTTGGCGCTCCCGTTGACGCTCTACCGGAAGTCGTTGATTCACTACGCCCACGCGACCTCGTGGGCCGAGGCGGTGGACCTCCTTGAGCGGGTACCGTCGTTGAAAACCGCCATCACGGAGCGATTCAAGCTCTACCTGCGAGTTTGTCATCTCGCCGGGTCCGACACCAACGCCGCTGCCCGTTTGATTCGGCAGCACGTGCAACAACGCATCACGGTCACGGAAGAGGACGTGGAGGGCAACCCGATCGAGCGGACCCGAACGACCTACAACGAAGAGGAACTCGACCTGCTGCGAAACTACCCGTTCGAACAGGCTCATCTGTTGCCGCCCGATCCGTTCCTCGGGCGCGTCACGGCAGCCTCAACCCACATCAGTCGAGACTTGCGCCGCTCAAGAACGCAGTTCGAGCACCAGTTCCGCCAAGCCATGCAGGGGGCCTCGCCTTCGATGGAGGAGATTTACGACATCGCCAAGAACGCTGCCGAGGAAGGTGCCTTTGAGGGACTGATGTACCTCGAGCGAGCGCAGAATTCAGCGAAGTTTTCCATTACCGCACGCAACCGGTTGGCCGGGGTTGAGCAGGCGCTCTTTTCGCAGTACAAAGAGGACATTCCAACCTCGAAGCGTCGCTTCCTGCACAACCTTTCGCTTTCACCGCTCGTCATCGTGGACACGAACGTCCTCGTTGACGCCCTGGTGGAAAAGATGTACCAGCGGATGGACCTGGTGTTTGAAACCAACCTGAACATCATCGGATCGAACCGCTTCCACCGGAACCTGCTCCATCACGCCAAAGCCAAGCGGCTGAAGATGATGGTCCCCAGCGATGTCCGGGGCGAACTCAAGCAATTCGCCAAAGACCAGCGACTTATGCCACGCTTCCGAAGCGCCATGGTGGACGCTGAGAAGCTGGAAGAAACGTTGAGCGAGGACGTCATGATGGGCTTGGTCGACGACGTCCTGCAGGATTACAACACCTGGTCGCCAAGTGCCGAGATGCTGGAGAACGTCCCCGCATCCTCGGACGCCCTCAACGCGTTCCTCCTCCGCCACAGTGATGTCTTCGAGGAGTTGACGGAACTCAAAGGCTACCGTGGCGTAACCTATCGCACTGAACTTGAGGGCCGGGCCATTTACCCCGAGACCACCGATCTTGACATCTATCGTCTCGCCACCCACCTGGCATCGCTTCCGCTGCCCGACATCGGTGCCGTGCTGGTCGCCACGATGGACGGTGATTTCACCCTAGTCGATCGCGCCATCGAAGAGCGGTTTGGCTTCAGCATCGCGAAGAACAACCGTTCCCTCAAGCCCTGGCTGAAAAGCCAGAACGCATGACAGGGGCCTCTTCCAACGGTGAACCGGTTCAATCGCTGGTGATCCAGTTCAAGATTTGATTGTATTTTGAATCGCTCTGGTAGGGCGGGTGGTGGTCAGCCGTCGGGCTGTGGATTTGGGTGCAGTCGGAAAACCGCTGGGCCAAGGCGGGCGACATGTCCTTGAACGCATCATCGTTTTCACCGGAGAACACCATGGCGGGGGTTGAGAACGGCGCCGCTTCGTCAACGGTGTCCATCAACCCTTCATGCGTTGTCGGCAAGTAGCCGTTGTACATCAGCACCTTGTCGAACGTGTTCTCGGTGTTGGCGAGGTAGACGGGGATCATGGCTGCGCCCTGTGAGTACCCGAGAATGGCATGGAAGGGCCCTTGGTCTTCGACGATTTGGTCGAGGTAAGCGATGGAGGCGTCAGCCCAATCGCGGTCGGTGGTGGGTTGGCCCTTTCCACCGGGGGGGTCGCGAATCCAGACGTTGTTGTTTTCTGGGGTGCTGGCGAAGACGAATTCATAATCGCTGAGGCTCGCCATCAGGTCCTGCATGCCCTGCATGCTTCGGAACCCGTTGGCGGTTTGCCCACCGCCGTGGAGGGCGAGGATCTTCAGCGGACCTTGCGGACCGAGTTGACTCTCCGAGCAACCAACGGCGTTCACGCTCTCCCCAGCAGGGGTGTCAGGGCAGGTGTCGACGTCGTTGGATACACCGTCGTTGTCGTCGTCCTTCTGCGACGCTGAGCACCCCGTGGCGTCGACTTGTTCTCCAGCAGGCGTATCGGGGCACGCATCGACCTCGTCGTTGAAGCCGTCGCCGTCGGTGTCTCTCTGAGCAGCCGCACATCCATTGACGTCCACCGTGGCTCCGTTTGTGGTGTTGGGGCATCGGTCGTTTGAGTTGACCACACCGTCATCGTCGTCGTCGGTTTGGGAGTCCGAACACCCTGTCGAGTACACCGGTTCGCCAAGCGGCGTGTCCGGGCACGCATCGACGTCGTTGGGAACGGCGTCTTCGTCATCGTCGCCAACCGGTTCGGGCGGCAGCGGCAAGTCGACCGATACGCTCTGCTCAGAGTTGTCAAACATGCCGCATTTTGCAACGATGACGCCTTTCGTGCTGTGTTCTTCGGTGTCGATGAAGAAACGGTACGTGCCGTCATCTTCCGACAGGTTGGCTTGGATGAACATCGCTGAATTTTGGTCGCTGGGTCGGTATTCCACGGAACAGGTTTCAGGGAATTCGTGGAGAACCGCCCCCTCGACCAGACCAACGGTTTCGTTCGTCGCTGGTGGTGTCCATCCGAAGGTCAGGCGAACATCGGTTTCGAAGGGTGGGTCGATGACCAACATGACCGTTTTACCGTTGCTTTCCAGTCCTTCGGCGTCGACGGCGGTGATGTCGAGAAGAAACGACCCCGGCCCGGTGAGGCTGGTCTCTGCGCTCCATTTCCCAGAGGGAAGGACGCTGAGGTTCATGGATTCAAGGAGGTTGAAGTTCTCGTTGAGCACGGAAATCAGGACGCGTGACGTGGCGAGATCCTCGTCGTAGACGTAGCCCTCGACCGTGACGGTTTCTCCGTTCCACGCTCGAGTGATTTCTTCATCGATCATCAGTTTGGGCGGAGCGTTGGTGTCCTTGACTTCGACCACATCGATGTTCTCCTGCTCAGCCTCCGTGTTGGTGGTGCTGAGCGTGTAAACCACGGCACCGGAACTGCCCATGATGACAGCGATGAGGAGGCTCAGCGACCGTTTTGAGTCCATGACCCTCAACCGCCGGGTGCGGATATAAATCTGTGTGACCTGAATTTCTAAAGGCGATACTTGGCCAATCCGCAACGATTACGCCGTTCACATGTGCTGAATCATCGCGGCACCGAACGCACTGCAGGACAGCAACGTGGCATCGTCCATGAGCCGTTCGAAGTCGTACGTCACCGTCTTGTTTGAGATGGCGCCTTCCATGCCTTTCACGATGAGGTCGGCGGCCTCTTTCCAGCCCATGTGGCGGAGCATCATCTCTGCCGAGAGAATGAGGGAGCCGGGGTTGACCTTGTCTTGCCCTGCGTACTTGGGCGCCGTGCCGTGCGTGGCCTCGAAGATGGAGATGCCCGTGTCGTAGTTGATGTTGGCGCCGGGGGCGATGCCGATGCCACCGACCTGTGCGGCCAGGGCGTCGGAGATGTAGTCGCCGTTGAGGTTCATCGTGGTCAGGACGCTGTATTCTGCGGGGCGGGTGATGATCTGCTGGAGCATGGCATCGGCAATCACGTCCTTGATCACGATGGTGTTGCCGGTGTTGGGGTTGGTGAGGGTGCACCAAGGACCACCGTCGAGCTCGGTTGCACCGAATTCTTCCTTGGCTAGGGTGTAGCCCCAATCTCGGAAGCCACCCTCGGTGAACTTCATGATGTTGCCTTTGTGAACCAAGGTCACGCTCGGCTGGTCGTTGTCAATGGCGTACTTGATGGCTGCACGGACGATGCGGGCCGTGCCTTCTTTTGACACGGGCTTGATGCCGATGCCGGAGGTGTCAGGGAAGCGAATCTTGTCCACACCCATCACGTCTTGAAGGAAATCAATGACCTGCTTTGCGCCATCGCTTTCAGCCTCCCACTCGATGCCGGCGTAGACGTCTTCGCTGTTCTCTCGGAAGATGACCATGTCCACGTCTTGTGGGGCTTTCACGGGCGATGGCGTCCCGTCGTACCAGCGAACCGGGCGCACGCAAGCGTAGAGGTCGAGTTTCTGTCGAAGGGCGACGTTGAGGGAGCGGATGCCCCCGCCCACGGGGGTCGTGAGCGGACCTTTGATGGAGACAAGGCCGGTTTTCATGGCGTCGAGCGTTGCTTGTGGCAGCCATTCGCCGGTGGCGTTGAAGGCTTTCTCACCCGCCAGCACTTCCGACCAAACGATGCCTTTCTCGCCACCGTAGGCTTTCTCGACGGCTGCGTTGACGACGTCGATCATCACGGGGGTGATGTCCACGCCGATGCCGTCCCCTTCGATGTAGTGAATGATGGGGTTGTGAGGAACGTTGAGCGTTCCGTTTTCCATGGTTACCGGTGCACCAGTCATGTTGCTCGATTTGCTCCACAGGCATCTCCTTCAAGAATCAACCGCCCTTGGCTTGTCCATGCAGGGGCGCGTGGTGTGGACCGGCGGGACAACGATGGACGGCATCAACGGTGCTGAGGACCGAATTTCCATGGACTGGGAAACGGGTCCTTCGCCGATGCAACTCATGTTGCAAATGGTCGGTGCTTGCTCGCTGGTTGACGTTGTCATCGGGTTGAAAGAGCGTCCCTTTAGCGACGCTTGGGTGGATTTGGATTCGACCCGAGCGGAAACCCAGCCTCGGCGTTTCACGTCCATCACCATGGTGTATCACGTCGTGGGCGACGTTCCACAGAAATTGGTGGAACGCGTGGTGGCCAAGAGCCACGAAAAGTACTGCAGTGTCTCGGCTTCGTTGGACCCCAACATTGCGGTTGACTGGCGCGTGGAAGTTCATCCGTCTTCAGAGGCTTGAAGGGCGCCCCTGACGGCTGAGCGCCTCGGTCAAGGCTTTGCACAACGCTTCGTAAACGGGCTTCCAGCGTGCGTGGAGGCCTTTGGGCGCCGCCATCGGTTGCCATGCATCTTCAACAGCCAGCACCGTAGCGAACGGCTTGATGACCTGACCACCCATGTCAACGATGAGGGACAAGTGGTAGGCTTCTCGGTCGCGCTCAATGGTCAGGCTGTCCATGTCGATGCGTCCGCCTGAGAGGGATGCGGACAAACGCTCGTGGTCGAGCAGGTCCCGAGCCAGGGTGGCGAGCAGGGATTCGATTGCCTCCTCGGTGATGGCCGGCGAGGGCGCGAACATGCCTTCACCGCCCTGGAGGTCTTCGTCCTCGTCGTCCATGAAGGCGGCCAGTGGGTCGTAAGCGTCGAGCAGGGGCGCCGGTGAGGCGTTGGCTGCATCATCGCCAACCGGCGTGTTGAGGCCGAGGGCGGCGTAAATGTCCATCTCTTCCTCGTCGTCTTCAAACGGCGTATCGTTTCCCATCATGGTTGATTTTCTGTTCTCTTCATACTTAACGGTGGGTTTCTCGTGGACCTTCCTGCATCATGTCAGTGCACCCGAAGTAAGCCTCTTACCGCACCGTCATGTCCAGCCACCATGGCCCACCGGCGTCTCTTGGCTGCGATGGTGCTCTTGCTGACCGGCATGGCCAGCACGATGACCGTGGCCTCCCCGAACGGGCTCGGCTCTGAAGCCGACCAAGGGTGCGTGTGCCACACGCCGGATTCTTCGACGACCTTGGCGCTGGACGGTCTGCCGGACGTGTTCGCCTCCAATGAAACGTATGCGCTCTCCCTCTCGGTGGTCAGCCCGCTTGAACCTGCGGACAACCGGTCGCAGGGAGGGTTCAGGTGGTTGGTGGACGAAGGTGAACTTGCACCGGTCAACAACAGCACGGTTCAGGCCCTCGACGGTGGCTGGACGCACACCTCCTCGGGGTCGCTGGTTCGCTCGTGGGAGGTTCTCTGGACGGCGCCGTTGGACAACACCACGGCGGCCAATTTCGTCATCTACGGCAATGCAGTGAACGGCAACAACGCCCCCACGGGAGACGCTTGGGGGGTGCTGGAGGTCGTGGTGCCCGGTGACGCCTACGAGGGTGACTTGAACCCCGCTGAGGGGATCGACGGCGTGAGTTACACCGACCGGTTGTTGCTGGTGGTCGGCTTGATGATGATCGCTGGGTTGTTGTGGGCCGTGGCCCGGTCCTGATCAGTTGACGAACTCGATCTGTCGGTTGCGCAAGGCACGTAGCTGCCGATTTTCGGTGGAGCCGTGAATTTGCTCGCTTTTCACGCCGGTCAGGACCAGCATGACGCGCAATTCGTCGCCGAGGTCTTCTTTGACCGCCGCACCCCAAATGATCTTGGCGTTCGGGGAAATTTGTTCCTTGATGAGTTGGGAGCACCGTTCGGCTTCACCAAGGGTGAGGCTTGAGCCACCAACCACGTTGATCAGGGCGCCCCGAGCGTCGCTCATGTCGATGTCCAGCAGGGGTGAATGCAGCGCTTCCATCGTGGCCGCGTCGGCTCGTCCAGGTCCCTTGGCACTGCCAAGACCGATCATGGCAACACCTGCACCGGAATTCACGATCGACTTCAGGTCCTCAAAGTCCAGGTTGACCATGCCGTCGGTGGTCAGCAATTCGGTGACGCCCGTGATGGAACGAACGAGAAGTTCGTCGCCCACTCGAAACGCACTGGCGATGGGCAGGTCTTTCACGCCCTCGATTTCGAGCAGGCGTTCGTTCGGGATGACCAAGATGGTGTCGCAGTGTTCTCTCAGGCGTTCGAGGCCCCACTCTGCGTTTTGCTTTCGAAGCGAACCCTCGGACTTGAACGGGTAGGTCACCACGGCGATGGTCATCGCACCTTGGGCTTTGGCCAGCCGTGCGATGTGACCGGCTGCACCGGTGCCTGAGCCTCCGCCCATGCCGGCGGTGATGATGGCGAGTTGGGTGTCGTTGGTGATGCGACGGAGGACGCGCTCAGATTCCAGCGCTGCAGCTTCCCCTTTGGTTGGATCGCCACCGGCACCACGTCCTCGAGCGGTGCGTCCGATGAGCACCTTCTCCTGAATGGGGGACTGGAGCAGCGCCTGGGCGTCAGTGTTGATGGCGTAGCCGATGACGTACGAAGATTCGAACAACTTCTCATCGAACAAGCGGTTGATGGCGTTGCAGCCGGCGCCGCCGACACCGTAGACTCGAATCCTCGGCTGAAGCGATTCCAGCAAGGCTCTGAGTTCTTCATCCGAACCTTGGCCGGGTGGTTCTTCGTGGGCAACCACGCGTTGTTCTTCTTCGGAGAGTTCCAACACGCGTTCGATCAAATGGCGCATGGGCAGATTTCCCATGAACAGAATTTGAATGTGCCGCCACCAGCGGGGCTCCATCCAGCGGTTTCCCGCCTTCCGTTCGTTTGCCGAATCAGTCGCGCAGACCTTCTTCGGTCACCTGGTACACGCACTCGCCGTCGGGCAAGTTGGGTGAATCGACCAGACGAGCGATGCGGCGACCGCCCTTGGCTTTGCGGAGGTAGAGCCGGAAGGTGCTGGCGTGAGCGAGAATGTGGCCGCCAATGGGCTTGGTTGGGTCGCCCCACATGGCATCGGGTTTGGAGTGAACTTGGTTGGTGACCAGCACCAGGGCGTTGTTCACGTCGGCCAACTTCTTGAGGTCCTTCAGGTGGCTGTTGAGCTTCTGCTGCCGTCGGGCGAGCATGCCACGACCGATGAATTCAGCACGGAAGTGGCTGGTCAGCGAGTCCACGATGATCATCTTCACGTTGAGCCCTTTGCTCATGCGCTTGATCTCGTCGGCGAGCAGCATTTGGTGCGCTGAGTTGTAGGCGCGGGCGACGTGGATGCGGGACAGGACGTAGTCGGGGTCGAGTCCGTGGCCGCGGGCCATTTGCGTGATGCGTTCCGGACGGAACGTGTCTTCCGTGTCGATGTAGAACACGTCCCGTCAAGTCCACCTTGGTCGACCGGGAGGGTGCAGTTGACCGCCAACTGGTGGCCGATCTGGGTTTTCCGCTGCCGAATTCACCGTAGACTTCGACGAGGCCTGGGTTTCAAACCCACCACCGAGCAGGTCGTCAATGGATTGGACCCTCGAGGAGAGTTTCTGGACTTCACGGCGTCGCTCGAGCAATGCATCGCCGGAAACGAACCCGCCGATGTTTGCCATCTTCTTGGCGGCGGCGATGATCTTGGCCGACACCGCTTCACCAAGTTCTGCTTCCTCAGCAAGGTCAGCGGGCGACATCACGGCCAGGCCGAGGAGTTCCTCGAACCCAGCTTCTCGCAACTTCTCCGCGGTTGCTGGTCCCACGCCGGGGAGGTCTTCGATGGTCACCTTGACCTCCTCTTCTTCGGTCATTGAAGCGAGGTTTTCTTCCTCAGGTGCTTCATTCTTTTCAACTTCAATACTCACATTTTTCTTCGATTTCGCTGGCATGTTTCATCCCTTCAGACCAACGGTGGTGTGCTTCCGTATATGAAGAAGCGAAGGAGGGCTCGGCCACCATCGCCGTCAATTTTTCTAGAAATTCGTTGTTGAGTTGCTCGCAGTTGACGGCTTCGTTCACTTTTCGTTTTGATTTCGTCAAGGTGAAAGTGAATCTTCCTCCCGCTCTTCGGTGGCGACGTCGATGGGGTTGGGTGGGGTTTCAACGGCTTCGTAGGAGATCAGAACGATGTGGTGGAGGTTCAGGGAGTCGTTCCCGGCATCAATGCTGACGTTGAGCGCCCAATCACCTTCGTCAATGTTGTATTGATCGTGCGTCCACGAGGCCTCTTGGCCGTCGCCAATCTGTTCGGTGTGGAAGGCCTGCTCTTCTCCGTCCGGGTTGTCAAGGTGCCACGTCACGGTCACGGGCGTCCCCGCCAGGATGCCAGCCGGATTCGAGATGGTGGAATCCACGACGATGCGCTCCGGTGCAGGGCACTGGCAGTCGGGCGTGGCCGGGACGACCATCGAATCGGGATCGTCGGTGTTGCTCTGCGTCCAATCGACTTCCTTGTCGATGCGGACCACCACGCTGGTGCTGGCTTCGTTTCCGCTTTCGTCCGTGGCGGAAAGCATCACCGTGAACAGGCCGTGGGTCTGGTAGGTGTAACTCAATTCAGCCTGTTCGTTGGCGTTGACCGTGACGGTGTTGGAACCGTCTTCGTCATCGCCCGGGTCGAGCGTGAAGGTCTTCATGGCCCCGGCTTTTGAGGTGACTCGGGCGAAGTCAAACGCCAATTCCACGCCGCTCTGGGAAAGGGTGGCACCGTTTTGGATGCGTTCGGTGATGGTGCCCGAGGTCGCTTCGTAGTGAATGTTCATTGAGATCGGACTGGCGACATCATCGTCTTCAGGACCGCTCAAGCATCCTGCGAGGCTGGCGCACACGAGCACAGCGAGGGCCGCCACGACCTTGGTGCGGGTGCCTCGCATGAGAAGATGTAGGACCTTCCACCTCATCAATCCACCCGTTTTCATGATGGGGTGGGCGACGGTGGTTTGAAAACGGTGAACCGTGGCGGACGGGGTAGCGAGGTGGGGTAGTCTGGATATCCCGTCGGGCTCATAACCCGGAGATCGATGGTTCAAATCCATCCCTCGCTACCATCATCCATACTGGTAGTAGTCGTGCTTCGGCTGCAAACTGTCAAGCGCCGATTGCAGTCGCGCATTGGCGGCTTGCTCACCCGCCAAGATCGCCGCTTGCTGCCCTTCGAGGCGTGTGATTTCTGCGGCGCAAGGTTGAGCGAGCGAGGGGACGTTAGCCGCCCCGTGGCGCAGTGACGAAAGCACGACCTCCAAGGCGACCGGCGGTGAGCCGGTGGGTTGAAGCTCAAATTGGCCGTTGGCGTGAATGACATCCCCTGCGCGAGCAACCGCCTCCAGCAGGCGTTGCACGTGGGCCTTGTTGGGCAGGGTGTCGGCCGCCGTGTGGGCCGCTGCCAAGTGTCCCGGAGCGAGTTTCTCGCATTTTGCAAACGACTTGGAAGCTGCTCGTTGCTTTCCTGCCGCAGCGAAGAGGCGACCGGCTCGCAGATGGTCTTCGTGCTCCGGCTGCATCGCCTCCAGCATCTGTGGAGCGTGCCTTTGCAGGAGTTTAACCAACGCTTTGCGCTCACCGTGCATGCGTTTGATGCTGGCCATGCTCTGGTCGGCCTTGTCCCGAAGCAGGTAGATGTCGCACATCAGCCTGAGGCCTTTGAGGAGGAAAATCTGCTCTTGCGGTTCGCGTTTCTTCTTGGCGAGCATCATGTCGCAAAATTGCGTGGCCATCACCTCGGAGAGTTCGAGTCGACCTTCCTGAACGTACCGTTCGATTTGGTGCAAGGTCTGCGAGGGTCCTGCATCCCGAACATGCTACCAAGACACCTGACGAGCACCGAGGCTATCATGCCTTTGCTGGGTGGTTCCACCTTCACCTTCTCCGTTTATTGACCATCACCTCCGCCCTTCACTCATGGTCGCTTCGTGCGTGCTCGCCGTTTCAGGAACGCCGGGGGCGGGGAAAACTTCGCTTTGCACGGCCCTGGCTGAGGCGGGGTGGCAGGTGCTGTCGCTGGCCGACCTTGCCCAGACGTACGGTTGCCTGGGTCCGGTGGACGAAGACGACGGCGCAGCCCCATTGATGTTCACCGTTTGGCGAAACTTGGGAGGCGCCCACCGACGGTCGGTGGCTGGTGGACGGTCATCTCGCCCATTTTTTGGAGGTTGACGGCATCGTCTTGCTCCGCTGTCAACCCGAGCGCTTGCGGGAGCGTTTTGACCGCCGCGGTTACACCGGCCGCAAGATTCAGGCGAACGTCGAGTGGGAAATGACGGCCGGTCACTGGGCGGAACTCGTCGAATTTGAGGTGGACCTCCCTCTCTTGGAACTCGATGCAACCACCGACGATGAACAGGGCTTTGAGCGGTCGCGTGAACGCTTGGGTCGAAGGGGGCATGGAAGGGGCACCGCTGATGGAACAGGTCCCCGATTCCATCGATTGGCTTGGAGAATGAGGCTAAGGCAGGGGTTCACCCCCACAAACCATAACACCCGCTGAGCCGTGGTTTGGGCATGGCCCTTGAGAAGATGCGCAAGCGATGGGAGGCGGCTCTCCAACCGGTGTTGAACGCGTTTTCTTCGTTCTCGCCCGCCACCGTGACCTGGATGGCCCTTCCCTTTGGTGTAGCCGGCGGGTTGCTCGCGATGTACGCACCGGACGAGGCAACGGGGGGCTGGTGGTTGCTGGGCGGGGCCTTCAGCATCGCGTTGGCCATGCTGTTTGACGGTCTTGACGGTTCACTTGCCCGAGCCAGGGCGAGTCACTCGATGGGGCGACTACCTCGACCACACGATCGACCGTGTGCTGGACGCCGTATGGGTGGTTTGCATCAGCGCCTCGGTGTTCGTCGCTGACGTGACGCTCGGTTTGCCGCCGCTTCTCACGCTGATGGGTTCCTACATGGGCACGCAAGCCCAAGCGGTGGCGGGTTCGAGGAACTATCGCGGTTTCTCTCGTGCGGACCGAACGGTGCTCACGTTGCTGTCCTTGCTCATCATGGGCATCATGCTGCTCGCCGGATGGTCAACCGACGCCACGTACCCGGGCTGGTTCGATCCATCAACGTCAACCCGCTGAGTCATCGTGTTCATCTCGGCCTTGGGTGGCCTTTGGACGTTCACCGTCCGTTTCCTGCAGGCCAAGGGGAAATTCAGCGGCTTGACGCTGAAGATCCGTGCCTCAGCCCGAGCGAAAATAGCGTCGATGACCCCGTTGATTTGGCGGGGCTCTTTCCCTCATACATCGCCAATTTTGACCTCTCGGAAGCGACATAGTCATAACGGACGAAGGCGACATATCTCATGATGGGTAGCCCAAAGGCTGAACGAAACGGTGGTCTGCGCGCCGTGATTCTCACCGCAGTCATGCTTCTCGCGCTGGCACCCGTGAGCCCCGTGCAAGCAAACGGTGAACCCGATAACCTGCAAGCTCAGAACATCCTTGCGACCTTCGACAACACCTCGGAAACCACCCTCATCACTTGGGAAAACATTGCCACGGGCGGTCAAGAACTCAACGGCCTGTTCAGCGCCACGTACAAACTCTACCGCCACACTTCTCCCATCGACTCGGTCAACCTCGAGAGCCTCACGCCCTTCGCCGAAGTGGACGCCTGCGATGCCGGAGAAGCCGGCGGCAACCCGTTCAACTGCCAGGGTGGCACCCATCCCGGGCACACCGTTGCCTTCCCGGTTGAACCCGGAACCAACGGGTCGTACTACTACGCCATCACGACCCTGCTCAGCAACGGCACCGAGGCTGCGGAACTCATCTTCAACGGGTCGCAAACCTACGAACCCGTTCTTGAGATCACCCGCAGCGTCTACACGCCGTTCATCATCTCCGTCGAGTTCGATGCAGCCGCCAGTCAAACCCACCTCAACTGGCTGAACTACAACGCCATCAACAACATCTTGCCGACGACCGGTGAAGATGCGCTTCAGATTCGGGTTTGGCGGACGGACTACCAAATCACCCGTGAACTCGGAGCGTACCTCCTCGCTGAGGAAACGCCCATCGCCGTGCTGAACGCCACTGACAGTTCCTACACCGTTGACGTTCCCCCCAACACCCAGCGGAACAGCTACTACTCCATCACCTACCTTCTGCCCAACTACACCGAATCCGGTGACGCCTACGAGGACATCCGTTTCGTCGGGCAGAACACGATGGCCGACCCCGTGGTGGAGGACAACCGGCCACCCAACCAACCCATCCTGCTTTCCGCCTCCTTCCAGGCCAACGAAGACGGCACGGGCACGACCACCATCACGTGGGGCGATGTGGCCGCCGAAACGGGTGAAACCTACCGCGTGTACCGCTCCGACCAAGCCTTCTCGACCATTCTGCGGAACGACGTTTTCATGATGGTTGAAGGCATCCTCGAAGGCATCAACTCCTACGAAGTTCAGGTTCCGCAAGGCTTCCTCGGCTTCTCGTACTACTGCGTCGTGACCGTGGACGCCACCGGTGTCATCAACACCGACACGACCGGTGATTCATGCACCAACGGCATCGAGGAGAACGCCTTCTACGGCTGGGTCGCCGAACCGACCAACGTTCACGCCGAGTTTATCGGCGACCAAACCACCCGCGTTACCTGGAGCGACCAACTGGGCATTGAGGGCGAAATCTACCACATCTGGCACACCACCTACCGTGTCTCCGGCGCTCAGTTCGTCGAAAATCAAACCATGATGTACCTCGGCACGGTGGGCGACGGTATCGGCTACTACGACGTTGAGGTGCCCGATGACGAGTACCGAACCAACTCGTTCTACTTCGTCACGTCCGAAGCGCTCTACGGCAACATCAACGGCACGTACCACTACACCGGCTTGGTCCAGAATTACTTCCAGGTGCCCTTCGAGGACACCCGAGCCCCCAACCCACCTCGCATCAAGAACGCCTATTCCATCGGTTCACTGAATCAGGTGAGCCTCGAGTGGTTCAACGAGGACGAAAACAACGAGTCTTACTCGATTTGGCGCCACTTTGGCGAACCCTTCGGCGCCGATGAGAACGATGTCTCCACCATCGAAAGCGACGGGTGGGAACTTGTGCTCGACGACATCGATGCCACCTTCACCGTTAGCGACACCCTGACTCGTGAATTCGACATTCCCGCCGACGTTGACCGCAACGTCTGGTACGCCGTGACCATCACCGATGAGTGGGGCAACTTCAACGGTGAGATCTTTGCTGGTTTCGGTGGAAACGCCTTCAAGGTCGCCGAAGACACCTTGCTGCCCGAGGGCGAATTAACGGTCTACAACGACGAGGGCATGATTTACGACAGCACCACGCTCGTGGCCGGTCAGTACTCCATGCGCGTCCAGGTCAACGAGGACCTGAGCACCACGCCGACCATTCGCATCACGACCTCCGACGGCGGCGTGCTCACCACCGACGACCAACCTTTGGCCCTCCTCAACGACAATCGCAACAACCCCGATGTTGGTCCCCTTTACACGTTCGACTTCAGCATCTTCCCGAACTCCAACGCCGGGGACATGACCGTTTACGTCGTGATGGAAGACGAATCCAACAACGTCGTGAACCAGAGTTGGGACCACCTTTCCATCGACGCACAGGTGCCGTCCATTGACATCTTCTCGCCCACCCCTTCCAGCGACGGCTCGAAGTACCTCTACGGCAACAAGATCAACGTGCTTGCGGGCGTTGAGGACGACGTGGTCATCACGTCCTTCCAGTATCGGTTCACCTATCACTTCGGTGGCACCACGGGGTCTCCCTTCAACGCCGTGGTCCGACATGACCGGTATCACTTACCTCGACGACAACAACCGCTCGTTGACCGGTGACATGGACATCTCGGCCGGCAACTTCGAGCCCGGCATTCATCGATTGAGCGTTCGAGCCACCGACGCCGCCGGCAACGAAGTCTTGCAAAACGTCCAGTTCATCGTCGATTATTGTCGCAACCGTCTCGACGGCACCACGGTGTGTGCCTACGAAGAGGCCCTGCTCCCACCCGAGGAGCCCGAGGTCATCACGCCGTCGTTCAGCGACCCTCCCTACGTGATTGTGTGGATCATCGCCGCCGTCAACGTCCTTGCCATCATCGTCTCGTTGATGATCATCCAGACCGGCATGTCCGGCCCGAAAAAGAAGCGAAAGGATGACGACGACGAGGACGAGTCGTGGATGGCTGAATTCATCGGCACGAGCCAAGACCTCGACATGGACGCCGTGACCGGAACGGGCAGCGCCTCTGAGACCAAAGAAGAGGAAAAGAAAGAGGAAACGAAAACCGCCGATGACGACGATGACGATCCCTTCGCCATCAACGTGGTTCAGCGCAAAGAACGTCGCCGCAAGAAGAAGCAGCCCGAACCCGAGGACGATGACGACGACGAGGATGACGACGACGAGGATGACGACGACGAGGATGACGACGACGACGAGGACGAGAAGCCTCGGAAGCGTCCTGCTCGCAAGGTCGGTCGCCGTGCAGCACCTCGCAAAGCGCCCGTCAAGCGTCGAGCGGTGAAGCGAAAGTCCGACGACGATTGAATCGACGATCGCCCCTGAAGGAAGGTGAACGTCATGAGAAAGCAAGAGAAAGTTGGCTACGGCTTGGTGGCCTTGTCTCTCGTGCTGGTCGTGGTCGGCTCCATCGGGTTCACCACCACGGGTGAGATCAACGACCTGCCCACGCCCAACGTGCCCGAGAAGACGTTTTTCGGGGACGAACCGATTCCAGAAAACGGGTTCAGCACGTTCATCACGGCCGAATTGACCTTGACGTGGGACCGCAACGACATCTACGTCGTGATCGTGGACGAGGACGAAAAGAGCCGTTGTGAATCGCAACCACCGGGCCTGTTCAACGAGGGCACCACCACGGCCTGCACGCCCTACGACGCTGACGTGTTGGCGGCCGGCAACAACGGCGATGAGGGGCTGGCTTGGGATGTTCAACCGGGCGTTCACTACGCCGGAATCGGCACCGTTGAGAACACACTCCCCGCAGGGACGGAGGTCAACATGACCTACTCGGTCCACCTTCAGGCCGGCTTTGTTTCCTACTTCCTGTTCGCCCTCATCGGGGTGGCCGGCTTGGCTTACTCTCGGGTGGAGTGATCACTCCACGCCTTCGTAATATGTGGCGACCGCCTGATCGATTTCATCGAGAACGGCGTTTTCGTCCACCGTGAGGGTGATACCGTCCCGGCGCAGCGCTCGTCCGCCGACCCAGAGGTCCATGCAGTCGGCGCCGTTGAACAACAGGTTGGCGAGGTGGCGGTTGTCGGACCGACCCCGAGGGCGCATGCGAACGTCATCGAGGTTCCATACCGCCCAGTCCTTGCTCCCTTTGGTGGCCATGTCCATGGCCTCGACGGCGGGTAGAAGCGTCGAATCCCAGTGGTCGTGGCGTTGAACCAACGAAGCCAAGCGGGCCTCGGCCTGCATGTTGAGGCCGTTGCCGGAGGAGGCTGCCCCGTCGGTGCCGAGGCGGACGTCCACCCCTGCTTCCCTGTAGGCGGGGAGGGACAGGGTGCCACCGCAGGCGAGTTTCATGTTGGAGGAGGGGCAGTGGACGGCCGTGGCCTCGTGCTTCTTGAGCATGCGAATCTCGTTTTTCTTCACCCACGAGGCGTGGGCGCAAACGGTGCCGGGCTGGAAGAATCCGATGCTGTCGAGGTACTCGACCGGATACAGGCCCGTTTTGGCATGGCAGTCAGCGATTTCTTTCCGGGTCTCACTCACGTGGATGTGGAGACGGCCTTGGCGGCGCTGGGCGAGGTCAGCGGCTCGTAGCAGGGTGTCTTCACTGCACAGGTAAACCGAATGCGTGGCGATGGCGTACTGCACCAGATCCTCTTCGCTGTTCGTCGCCAGCAGCCCGTCCAGCTCCTCCAGCGCAGAGGCGGCATCGGGGTGGCTGGGAAGCGCAGCGTCGCTGACCGGTCCGCCGATGAGCCCCGTAAGCCGGCGTCCGTGAGCACCTCGCCCGGACGCTTGGAAAAAGTACATGTCCGCTGCAAACGAACTCCCCGTTCGAATCATCTCAGCCGCTGCGCACGGCTTCCCATTCGTACGTATTCGGGGGTGATGCGGGCTTCGGTGGGAAGATGGCTTCGTTGAGCCAGCGGTGAAGGGGAAACCCGTCGCTGAAATCCGGGCGTTGAGCTGCATGGCCAGGTGGGTGTGCCAGTTCTGGAAACTCCGGGTGATCAGTCGCTTGGAACCGTCGAGGTCCTCCACGACGTCCTCGTCGCCGTTGGACGCCGACCACGAACCGTCCGCATGAAGCAGCACGTCGCCCGTCACCTTCTGCCCCCACGGTCGTAGAGCACCGTGTTACGGTACCGAACGGGGCATCGCTCATGGTGGGTCCTGCTCGCCATGATTCATGAACGCTGAGGTTCGCACCGAGGGCCTTATGTTTGATTGGGACAGCGGGGATTGCCGCCACTGTGGCTTAGTTGGTAGAGCATCTGATTCGTAATCAGAAGGTCGGGAGTTCGAGTCTCCCCAGTGGCTCCTTCATTCGTTTGCTTTCGAGACGACGTCGATGCCAAAGGCCACGGCGCTCTGTTCGAGGCTGACCACGCCCGGCAGGGGCCGGCCAGCGATGTAGTCCAGGCAAGCACCGCCGTCGGTGGAGACGTGGCCCATTTTGTCGGCCAAACCACGCTGAGCGACCAGGGTGGCCGTGTGGCCGCCGCCCATCACAGCGTAGCCGTCGGATTCGGCACAAGCGTTGAGCATCTCGATGGTGCCGAGGGCGAAATCGGGGTTTTCGAACACGCCGGAAGGTCCGTTGAGGATGATGGTTCCCGCTTGGCGAATGGCCGCCGAAAGGTGGAAGACCGAGTTGATGCCGATGTCCCAGAACGGCGCTTCAATCGGGAAATCCTTGAGCGGGATGTCGACTCGGTTTCCCTCGATGTTGGCGGCCAAGTCCACGGGGAGATGGATGCTGTTGCCGTAATCTTCGATGAGCGTCTTCGCCTGTTTGATGGTCGAAGCCCAGTTCTCTTTGAGCTCCTTCTTGAGGAAGGCTCGGTTGGGTTCACCGATGTCGTAGCCGGCCAGGTCCAGCAGCAGGTTGGCCACGCCGCCGGTGGGCCACAGCGCATCGGCGATGCCGTTGCGCAGCATGTTGTCGGCGACCTGAATGGAATCGTCCACTTTGACGCCACCCAGGACGGCCAAGCACGGGCGCTCGGGGGTTTCGAGGGCGTGGTCGAGTTTGCGAATCTCGTTGCCCATCAACTCCCCCGCCACGCACGGCAGCAGGCTCGTGAACCCGACGATGGAGGGCGAAGAGCGATGGGCACAAGCAAAGGCGTCGTTGACGAACAGGTCGGCCACGCTGGCGAGTCGCTGCACGAGGTGGGTTTCGCTCATCGCCGTCAAATCGCCCTTGACCGAGACCTCTTGTTCGTCCATTCGAACGTTGTTGAGCATCAGCAGTTGACCGGGAGCGAGGTCCTCGATCGCCTTCATGGCCTTGGGCCCGTGAATGTCATCCACCCACTTGACCTGTCGACCCAGCACTCGACCCAGTTCACGGGCGTGGCCGAGGGTGCTGGTGAAATCGTCCTTTCCGGGGCGCGACTGGTGAGCGAGGATGATGACCTTCGCTCTCACGAGTTTCTGCAGGGTCGGCAGGATGGCCCGAATCCTCGTGTCGTCGAGGAAGGCTTTGGTGGCCGGGTCGAGCGGGCTGTTGATGTCCACCCGCAACAGCACGGTTTTGCCGTCGACGTTGACGTCGTCCAGCGTGAGGACCTTGGCCATTGACCGGTTCCAAGCGCCTTCGGTTTTTCATCCCTCGCCCGGCAGAACGGCTTCTTTTTCCGCGTGGAGTTCGCAAAAAGGTCGCAAGACGCGCGTCCCCTTCAGTGTCGGGGCGCGAAAGGTGATAAGGCCCGCGACGCCCTTGTCTTTCATGGCCGATAAAGCGCCGGATGAACGGGCACCGTTGGAAGGTGCTCGCCGTCGCGCCTCCACGGCCACTTCGGCCTTCGGCGTGTCCCGCCGGGAGGGCCACGACGCCAGCGTCTACTACACCAGTCGCCTCAACGAAGGACTCGTCAGTTCACGGGACGTCGGCGCCGCCGGGGCCTTCCCTGAAGAGCACGCAAACACCGTCTTGTGCGGCGATTCACGCACCTTGCCGCTGCCCGACAACTGCGTGCATTTGGTGGTGACCTCCCCGCCCTACAACGCCTCCAAAGATTACGACGAGGACCTCTCGCTCAAGGAATACCTGACGTTGCTTCACGACGTGTTTGCCGAGTGCTACCGCGTCCTCACCCCCGGGGGTCGGATGGTGGTCAACGTGGCGAATTTGGGGCGAAAACCGTACATTCCACTCTCGTCGCACATCAACATCATCATGGCTGAAATCGGCTTCTTGATGCGTGGGGAGATCATCTGGGACAAATCCGCCAGCGCCGGCTCCTCCTGTGCATGGGGCTCCTTCCAGTCCGCCTCCAACCCCTGCCTGCGAGACGTTCACGAATACCTGCTCGTGTTCTCCAAGGGCGACTACAAACTCCCTCGCCACAAGAAAGAGCGTGAAGCGGGGCGATTGGATACCATCCCCGAGACGACTTCATCCAGCACACGAAGTCCATCTGGTCCTTTGCCACCGGAACGGGCCTCACGGGTCAACCACCCTGCACCGTTCCCGGTGGAGCTGCCCAAGCGCTGCATTGAGATGTACTCCTTCCCCTGGAGACGTCGTCCTCGACCCGTTCAACGGTTCAGGCACCACCTGCGTGGCCGCCAAGATGCAGGGGCGCCGCTACCTTGGGGTCGATTTGTCGGCGGACTACTGCGCCATCGCCGAAGAGCGACTCAGCCAAACGCAAGCCCCGGACCTTGACAACATCGTCGTCTAATCCTCGGTGATGTTGTCCCAAAGGCTCCACCGGTGGGCGCCTCGTTCGCCACGACCTCTTGCACCTTTTCCAGCACCGCCTCTTGTATTGGAGTGGCCTCCGGTTCGGCGGGTACGGGTTCAACCGGTTGTTCCGATTGGGTTTTGAACGGGCGCCGTTCACCCAGCACCATGACCTCGTGGTCCACATCGGACATCGTCGGCCCGGACGGCGAAGACTGGCGCGTCCCGGGCTCGGAACTCGAGGCTCGTCAGGCTCGGTTGGGCGAGATGTTGGCTGAATCGAGCCTGCCGGGCATGCTTGTTCAACACCCGGTTGACCTCTACTACTACGCTGGAGGGCGCCAGGACGGGACGCTGTTCGTCCCTGCCAAGGGCGCCGGTGGGAGCGTGGAGGCCGGTGGCGACGGCCCCGTCGCCTTCGTTCGCCGTTCCCTCAAGCGAGCCGTCTGGGAGGCCGGCGGCAACGATGCTCCGCACCGCATCGAAGCCTTCCCCCGACTCTCTCAGTTTGCCGACCACCTTCGCTCCATGGGCGTAAGCGAGGCCCCGGCGCTTCAGTACGGTGAGGCGCCCGGTTCCTTCACCGCCCGCTTTGCCTCAGCCTTGGCCTCGTTGGGAGAATGCGGTGACGCCACGGGCGTCGTTCATCGCCAGCGCGAAATCAAGTCCGATTGGGAAATTGAACAGATGGACGTCGGTGCTTCGGTGCAGATGCGGATGTTCGAAGCCGTGCAGGCGGTGGGCGGCGAAGGCATCAGCGAACTCGACATGGTGGCGGCTGCCGAGGCCGTCAGTCGCAGCGAGGGCTTTGGTGGCAACGTCCAGATGCGCCGCTATCCGCTGCAGTGCGACCGTGGCGTCATCGTCGCCGGGCGTCCGGCGGCGCCCTTTCCTTCTTCGTTTCCGCCATCGGCGGGGCCCCATTGGGCTCGGGGTTCAACCGTCTCGGCGACCCCGTTCTCGTGGACTTGGCCCCACCCACCCGGCTACATGGTGGACGCCCTCCATCTTTTCTCGGGCCGTTTGAGCGTCAGTGGCACAACGCCTCGATGACATGATGCCGTCAAGGAGGAAGTCTGGAGGCTCGCCCCGGGGCCTTGCTTGCAGTCGGGCGGGAACAAGGCCACGCCTTGGCGTCGAACTCGGCTCAAGACCATCTGATGGGCACCAAGCCCGACCAAGTCGTTTTCGGGTCATTCCATCGGGTTGCAACTCGATGAATCGCCCGTGGTCGCCGCTGGATTTGACCCCCCCCTTCCGGTGGGCGGCCCCATGGCCCATGAACCGAAGGTGGTTATGCAGAAGGCAGCGTGGGCAGCGAAGACCTTGGGTTCCGACGATGATGGCATGCCCCCATCACGGCCGACGGCCCTTGCCGTGGGTGATGGGTGGGACGCAGCGCAGGCAAAGGACGCGTCTGGGGAAAAGACCGAGGGTTGGGACGAAGCGCGTGGGTAAGCGCACCCGTCAAAAGCTTCGCCCAACGGGCGTACTTCCGAACGCATCGTGAGCGTCTTTTGCGCCATGTGCGGGGCGCCCTTCATCGGTCCGTCCCGTGAAGCCGGAGGTTTTCTCGGCGGCCGGTCGCTTGGGATTTTGGCCGGGTGATGGGTCGCGGGACGGCCGACCGAGTGAGTCAAGGATTTGCACCACATTATTAAAGGGGGTCGCAGGACCACGAGGGAATTTGCATGGTCCCCAAGCCCTACTCCGCAGCCACATCCCCCCCCGGTGTGTCGCATTTCACAACCATGCGCTTGTCGGGCGCGTGAAGGACCCCGGTCCCCTTGCTGTGGGGGGGCTCGACCGGTTGGTGCCTCGGAGGGAGGACGAAACGCTGACGAAACCCGGAGCGCAAAACCCTCGACGACCCCGGCCATCGCCCCAACTACAACCCAGGAGTTTACTACCATCAAGGGCGTGGAATCCGTTGGTTCCGCCGCCGTGCAGGCCGGCATTGACCACCTCGAACACACCTGGGCCCAATTGCTCCGCCCTGCGGCTAAACCGCCGAGCGAGACCGCGTGGCCCCATCAAACCCCCCCACCTTGACCGTGCCCGCTCAACATGACCGGCTGAGGGGGGAAGAAGGTGAGGCGGTCGCCGAAATGGGGCTGCCGGGGAATTCGTGGGCCAAAACCGGGTTTTGGGCACCCCCCCCCGGGCCCTTTCTGTCCATGGCCAAAAACATCGCAAAAGTGGGGTCTCAAAGACGCCCTCGACGAGTTGCTGCCTCTACGCCAAAATCCCCGAAGACCTGGAGGAGGACATCCCCAACCACGCTCAACTCGGAAGTAACCCGGTTCAGTTTATCGAATCCATCAACGCCATGCGCGGCATGATGACGCTGGGGTGGGTTCGCGCCCGGCTGACGCGAGCGGCCCAACACGCCAGGGGCCGCGGCGCGAAGGTCATCGAACTGCAGGACATCATCGACAGCCAATCCTACGCACCGGAGTGATGGCATGGACCTCCAGGTCTTATCCGACCCGCAACGCCCGTTGGGGGTGGACCAACCGACCTTGCTCATCCTTGGACGGCCGACCTGCGATGACTGTCAGGCCTTCTATGCCGACCTGGCCACGTGGGATTCCACCCCGTCCGCTGGAAGTGCTGACGCTCAACCTGCGTGCACCGGAGGGCGAGGTCTTCCGCTCGCTCAATCCGTGGACCGACCACGTTGACTTCGTCCCGTTCAACGTGCTCTACGTGAGTGGCGAACCCGTTGACCAGTGGAGTGGTGGGGACCTTTCCCGCCTTGAAACCGCCTTGTCCTCGCTGGAGGGGTGACGGTGGACTGGACCTCCGTGTTGCTGTCTGCGGTCTTTGCCGGCGTGGTGGCGACGGCGGTCACCGTGGCGATTGAGAAATGGGGGGGACTCATTGGGGGGTTGCTCGGAACGGTGCCCTCGACCATCGTGCCGGCGGGCATCGGCATGTACGTGGCGGGCGGCGAGGACGTGCTGGTCATGTCAATGTCCGTGGTCCCGTTGGGCATGCTGCTCAACGCCCTCTTTTTGGGGGCCTGGGTCGTCATCCCTCGGTGGTTTCCCGATGCGCCTTACCTGCTGGTGTTGACGACCGTCGGAGCGCTGGCGTTTTGGAGCCTGCTCGGGATGGTGTTTTTGGTGGCGGTTGACGAGGCCACCTCCTACCTCAACCTCCAACAATTGGCCCTCAGTGGTCTTGCTCTGCTCGTCGCCACCGCCGTTGTGTTCAACCGACGCCCCCAACCCACGCCCAAGGGGACGAACCGCGTCTCCACGTTGGTGCTGGTCGCACGGGGCGTGATGGCGGCCACGGCCATCGGTATCGCCGTGGGCCTGTCGGGGCTCGGTTTCCCCACCCTGGCCGGACTGGCCAGCGTGTTCCCCGCCATTTTCCTGACGAGCATGGTGGCGCTGTGGCTCGCTCAGGGCCCCACGGTTCCGCAGGGCGCGGCTGGTCCCATGATGTTGGGCGGCGCCAGCGTGGCGGTGTACGCCAACGTCGCGATGTGGTCGCTGCCCGCTTACGGAGCCGTCGTGGGATCTGCCATGGCTTGGATGGCTTCGGTGGTTGGCTGGTCGCTGCCGGCCTTCATGGTGCTGCGCAAGCACCACGCCAAAGTCAACGGTTGACCGCTCGGGTCCAACGTGGCGCAGCGGGAATGTCCACGACGTTGATTCTGAACGAACGAGACCCCTTTCACCTCCAGCAGACGCTTGCGAAGCGCGTCAAGGTCGAGCAGGCAACACGGGCAGTGCGGTCGGGCGGGTTTGACGGTCAGGTTCACTTCACCGTCTTCGGCGATGTTGACCTGTTGAACGATGTCGAGTTGGGGGTAAGGCTTGGTGTCGTGGGGGTCGTTCCACCCCGCCAACACGCGAGCCACACGGCGCTGGAGGGCGACGTGCTTCCTTCCCATGGTCAACCCTCAAGCGTCGTCCTTGACCAAGGCTTCGGCGTCATCAAGGCGCAATTCGGCCAATCGACCCTCCACCTCACCCAGTTCGTCCTGGCATCGCTTGAGCAGGGCCGTCCCCTCCTCAAACATGGCCAAGGTTTCGTCGAGGTTCTTTCCACCTCGTTCCAGTTGGCTCACCAGTTCTTCCAGTCGTCGCAGGGCTTCATCGTAGGTCATCGTGTCTTCCGTCATCGTTCATCCTCCAGGGGTTCAATCGTGTGCACGTCGGCGGCCGCTTGGCCGTCGGCGAATTGGAGTTGGATGGTTTGGCCCTCGGTCAGTCCGGCGACATCAGAGATGACATCGCCACTGGCGCTTTGCACCATGGAATAGCCGCGCTCGAGCACTCGTTTCGGGTGCGCCGCCTGAAGGGTCGCTTCGAGGTGAGCGAGGCGCTGACGCCGGTCGGCCACCGTCCCCTCCATGCTGCGCTGGAGTTGGTGGTTCAAGCGTTCGAGGCGCTGACCGTGGTTGGTGAGGGTGGCGGTCAATGTTCGTTGGAGTTGATGGTTGAGGCGGCTCAAGCGTTCCTTGGCGGTGTGGATTCCCTTGCCCGGTGCATGTTTGAGCTGGTTGGCCAGCAGGGCGAGATGTTGGCGCCATTCCTGAAGGCGTCGAAGCATGGCGCTTTCCACGCGACCGTCCAACTCGTCGAGCCACTGGACCACGGCGTTGCGTTCGGGAACGAGACGTTCGATGGCGTTGGAAGGCGTCGAGGCGCGTACGTCAGCCACCAGGTCCGAAACGAGGTGATCTTGTTCGTGGCCCACGGCCGAGACGATCGGGACGGTGCTGGCGAGGATGGCCCTGACGACCGGTTCAAGGTTGAACGCCCACAGGTCTTCGGGCGAACCACCGCCTCGGCCCACGATGACGGCGTCCACCGGCGGCAGGCCGAGGCGCTGCGCCACCTCGGGGCGGGCCAAGGCTCGCGTGACGGCCAAGCCGCGTACGATTTCCTTGGCGGCGTGTTCGCCCTGGACGAGGACTTCGATAACGGTGGTTCGCATGCCGGGCCAGCGGTCGGTCATGAGTTGGCGCATGTCCGAAAGCGCTGCTGAATCGGCGCCCGTGACGATCGCCACGTGCTTGGGCAGGGCGGGGAGCCGTCGCGAGGGAAGGTCAAGGGCTCCTTCGGCTCGAAGCGTTTCGATGAGCTGCCGCTTGGCTTCCTCCATGGCGCCCAGCGTCTGGACCGGTTGAATGCGGGCCACGACGATTTGCAAGCGGCCGCGCTTCGGCCAAACGTCCACGCTTCCAATGATGATGACCTCGCTCCCGACCTTGATGGAGGGGTCCACGTGCAACCGAGCGCTGCGCCACATCACGCAGTCCATTTGCCCGTCATCGTCGCGCAGGGTGAAGTAGACGTTGCCGTTGTGGACGCTCCAGGACGAGACTTCGCCCTGCAGGGCTTGGTGCTGAAACAACGGGTCGCTCTTGACCGTCCGCTGGACCAGTTGAGCGAACTGACCGATGGGCAGCGGGCCCGTCGTCGTTTGATGCCCCGCTGACATGAAAGGCAAGGCGCGTCAAGGGTTCTTGAAGCATCGGGCGGCCAGCGACGAACCGGTGCTTGGTGGCCTTGCGATGGCGGGTGTCTCAGTCGTGGTGCTCGTCGGCATCTCGCTCACGCTTTCGCATCAGGCGTTCGTGAGCTTGACGGGCTTCAACTTCCTTGAGTTTGAGTTCCACTCGAGATTTGAGAAACCGCACCACGATGTAGACGGCGATGACGTTGACCACGAGTAGCACCCATTCGGTGCGCCCCCACTCTTCGAACAGCACCCTTCCCCCTTCAAATCGGCGGACGGATGTCGATGTCCACGTCGCCTCGCGGTTTTCCGATGCAGCCGAGGCGGGCGCCCTCTTCAACCAACCAGTCGTCCAAACCGGGGGGCAATTCTTCGGGCAGCGGTACTTCTCCGAGGATGAGGCTGACCATGCAGGTGCCGCAGGTGCCCGAGGTGCAGTTGGTCGGCAGGGTGATGCCGCACGCTTGGGCGTGCTCGACGATGGTTTCACCGGGGTTCACGGCGCACTGACCCAGCAGGTGCGGCCCTCGTAAGAAACGAATCACCGGCGTGGGCGGCGTGGTTGCAGGCGGCTCAGCATCGGCGGTGAGCGTGGCCGGGCTTGCGGACATGGTCCCCGCCTCATCGAGCCTTCTCTCGGGTCCAGCGACCCGTTTGCTTGTTGAAGAACAGGCCGGCCTTCTTCATCCACTTGTTGAATTTCGTGGCGCCGGCACCGGTTCGCAGAATGAAATCCTCGCGGTCCTCCTGAGCCTGAATGTAATCCTTGGCGGCGAGGGTTTGGTCGATCCAGTCGTTGATGTCCATCAGCCCGCCGGCCACGACGCTTTCCTCGACCACGCGGGTCATTTCGTCAGCCGTGGCACCGGTCTGCTCGAGGTCCTTCCGAATGAGGTCCGAGACCGAAGAGAAGTCCATGCTGGCGGGTTTGGGTGGAACCGGGTTGCGTGGGGGCTTGTCCGGGTCGATGACGATGCGCTCCTCATCAAGGATGGATTCCACGTGCGTGGCCAAGTCCGGTGTGAAACTGGTTTCGCACTCCCAGCAGATGAAGGCCCACGCATCGGGTTGGTCGGGGTCGCGAGACTGACGTGGGTCCAATTCATCACCGCACTCGGGGCAGGCGTGGAAGATGAGTCCGGGAACGTGCTGGCGTCGGAAATCCACGATGTCTTGCGGGGTGCCCTCAAGTTCCAGCATCTCGTGATCGCGAGCGGCTTCGAGGCCGCGGGTTTCAAGCTGGTCTCGAATCTTGACCTTCTGGTCGTCCTTGCCCTCGTCGTGCAGGTTGTTCTCGAGTTTCACGATGAGTTCCACCGTCTTTCCGAGGCGGTTCATGATGAGTTTCTGAGCGCGGAAGGCTTCGACCTTGGCGATTTTGAGGCGTTCCTTCTGTTCGGCCAGTTCGGCGAGGACGTCCTTTTGCTTGCGCTGGAATTTCATCTCCTCGATGCGAGATTCTTGCTTCTTCTCGGGAGCGAGGACCTTGGAAAGGAAGCGCTCTTTGCCGTGAGATTGGGGTCCAGCGGTGATGATTTCAATAACACCTTGGGCGATTTCTTCCTTCAACCCGTAGTTTTCCACGAGCATGGTTTTGTCGATTTTTTTCAAATCGCCAATCTTCAATCCGGCGTCGGCGAGTTGGTTGGCCGTGGTGTCGTCGATACCACGGCGAAGCAGTGCAAGATAGGTGTCCTTCTTTGCCATCCCATTCCCTCCGACAAGTTGAGGCCAGCAGACGCTCCTAAGAAAAGTCTCTCCCCACCGTGCTCATGCCAACCACCCGATTTGAAGGCTCATGCCTCTTCCTCGCACGAGGCGAAATCAACGCCCAGGTCGGCCCATTCGTCCAGCTCGAGGGTCTCGGGGCGACGCTGCAGTCGCGGGTCATGTTCCATCGTGGCGTAGGCCCGTTTCCACCGAGCAGCGTGCCATCCAGGCACGCGGGTGAGGCGTCGAGGCGGTTGCTTGAGCGTCTTCTTCAATTTCTTGCGACGCTGGTCGAACGCGGTGCGAATCATCTGCACCATCAAGCGCCGGTCGCACGGCCATTCCTCATCGTGGGGCGTCATGCGCAACAACCGAGAATGAACTTTGGGCATGGGAGAGAAGGCATGAGGCGGCACGCGCTCGCCCAAATCGGCGTCGAAATCCAAGGCCACGACCATGCCGAGTGAACCGACGTCGCTCTCGTATTCCATCACCACGCGCTCGGCAAATTCCTCCTGCACGAGCATCACCACGTCCTCCAGCGGCAACGTGGTTGGGTTGCGGTGGTGGCGGGTGATGACGTCGATGAGCGGGGAGGATATCTGGTAGGGAATGTTGGCGACCACGCGGGTGATGTCCCCGGGCCACCCGACCTCCAGCGCATCGCCCTCGAGCAAGGTCAGTCGGCCCTCGGCGAGTTCCTCAGCGAACACGGACCGGAGGTGGTCGCACGCCCCGCTGTCCAGTTCCACGGCGGTGACCTGGCATCCGGTGGCGAGCAGGGCTTCGGTCAGCACGCCAGGACCGGGGCCGACTTCGAACACGTGGTCCTCCACGTCAACCTCGGCCCAGGTCACGGTCCGTTCGATGATGTCGTCGTGAACCAAGAAGTGCTGACCGAGGGATTTGTTGAACGGTTGCTTGGCGCGGAGGGCGTCAACAAGGCGTCGAGCACCCTTCATGCTTCCACCGGAAGAAGGAGTTCGATAAGGCGGGGCACGAGGGTCTTGTCTTCCATCTCCTCCACGAAACGCTGTGCGAGGAGTTCTGCACCCTTGATCTTCGCCAGCGAGTTCAGTTCGTCCATTGAGGCGAACACACCGACCTGATCTCGGGCCTTCACCATGTTGCGGGCCTTGACGGGACCAACGTCCGGCAGCAACTCGTAGGAGTGCTGCTTGAGCGACATCGGACCGGCTTTGTTGTAGAATTCGTCCACGAAGTACTGGCCGTGTTCCTCGATGAACATCTGGACGAGGGCTGGAAGGTCGGCCTTGGCCATGTTGGACATTTTGTCAAGGTGGGCCATGCCGATGATGGCGGTGATCGCTTCACGCTTTGACCGGTCCTTGCCGATGTAAATGCGCTGATTGACGGTCAACACGTCGCTTCCCTTGACCTTGACACGACAGAACGCAAGCGTCTTTTCGGCCATGACGGTGGCCACGCCGGCCTTGGCGTCGTGCTCGAGCACGCGAGCCCAAGATTCGTCCTTCATCGCTTCGGGTTCGGGGCGAGGCTGGTCGCGTCGACCCTGGCCTCGACCGCCTTGGCCTCGACCGCCGGGTCGTCCACCCTGACCTCGTCCACCCTGGTTTCGACCGCCGGGTCGTCCACCTGGGCGCTGGCCGCTTCCACCGCCACGCTGGCCGTCGCTGCGTTGCTGCGAAGGGTCGGGCTTTGGCTGAGGCTTCGGTACCTCTTGACGACCCATGGGTGGTGGGCTCATCTGGTACTTGGAAAGGTCAGGAGCATCCTTCTTGCGAGGACCGGACGGGGTCTTGATTTGACGCCTTCGCCGTGGGTCTGACATCGAACATCACCTGAGGTGGTTGCGGGTTGAATCAAATGACTTGAGCCACGATTTCGATCACGGCGCTGATCTCGCTGTCGTCGATGACGATGCGCTTTGAACCGAACACGGCCTTCACGTCTTCTGGCGTGGCGGGCATGAGTTCAGCGAGTTTCGCAGCGAGGTCGGGGTGCTTGGCCAAGGTCTCAACTTCGAGGAGCTTGGTGCGAAGTTCTTCGAACACTTCGGGCTTGGTGGAGACGCCGTTGCGCGCCTCACTGGCCGCCCATTCAGCGTGCTGAAGGGCCCACTTCTGTTCGTACTTCAGGGAACCGCGGCGCTCTTGAGCGTCGTACAGCATCTCGCGGACGGTGGCAAAATCAAGGAATCTCTCTTCTTCGGTCATGGTCAATCCCTCACTCGAGTGGGCGCAGGTGCTCGGGGCGAGCGATGACGGTCTTCTGCATGTTGCCGTCCTTGACGGCGACGATCCATGCAACACCTGGCGCTTCTGGATGAAGCCGGTGCGACCGTGGAAGCGGCGGTGAGGCATGCCACCTTGCTGACCACCGTCGAGGACGATGGCGACGCGGTCGCCTTCCTCGTACTGGTGCATCACGCGGCGGATGTTCAGGCGACTGCGTTCGTTCTTTCGTCGTCGCAAAATGCTACGGGTACCGACTCGCTGGCCCTTTGAGCGCTTCATGTTCTTCGCCTCCAAACGCTCCAATTCAGCGCAAGCGCCTCTTCGGAGCAAGTTGCCGACCCACCATCCCCATATAAGCACCGCGACGGCGTTCAGCGCTGTTTGAGCAGGGCGTCAATCGGCGTGGATGTCGCCCACGTCCAACCAGACCACGTTGCACTTGGCTTTGATGAGAGCGGCCACCGAGGGCTGGGTGCGACCGCCATCCCCGTGAACCGTCTCCTTGACGTAGGTGCCCGATTCGCAACGCAGGGTGAATTCAACTTCACGCTGCCCTTCTTCGTTGACCTCAATGAAGGGCGAATGCGCCTCAAACACGGTCCGCTTTCGGATCAAATCCGAGCGTCGGTGAGCGACTCGCTCGGGGGTTCGCTGGGCCAGTTTGATGCCGTTCAGGCCGTCAATGATCTTCAGAATCGTCTCGTCGTCGGGCAAATCAAACACGGCCGGTGCAGGGGGCAGGGCAGCGAGGATGCGCTCGATGAGCTCGTCCTTTTTGCCGGTCTTGCTCAGCCCGTGAGTGTCGGCGAGCGCCACGAGTTCGGGCTTCTTCATCGCCTTCAGTTCGGTTTCGCTGGGACCTGACGGCGGCACGTCAATGGTGGTTTCGAGCGGTTTGGTGCGGTCAGCGCCCTTGTCGCCTCGGCGTTGCCTCCGGCGCTTTTTGCTTCGATTCTGGACGTCTTCTTTGGTCATGTCCACCGGCGCGGTCAGGACGGCGTATTCGGCCTCGTTCATCGGCTCAAGCGTAAACCGAATGGTGTAGGATTTCTCAGCCGGCGTGTCCTTGATGCGCACGACCTCGCTGCGGGTCGAGGGACGAATGGAGGACACCTCCACCGACCCCTTGGCTGCTTCGTTGATGATGTCCGCCAATTTTTCCGCGTTAAAACTGCGCTTCTTCGGCTCCTTCACCTCGAGCACGAAAGGACGGCCCCGTCCCAAACAGCGCACGTCAATGTCCTCTCGGCCCATGCCGTGGAAGGCGTGTTCCGTGCCGCCGAAAATCTCCAGCATCGGGTTGCCGACAAGATCCTGGACACTCTTTTCGTACTGCAATCCGGTGTGGTTGCAGCGCTCGCATCCTCGCCCCTTGCAGGCTCGGCAGGGCCAGCGGGTTTGGGGGATGCCCCGTTCGAGTTTGCGGTATCGGCCGTAGACGTAGACGGCTCGGACGTCCAGTTCCACCGTCAGGGTCAGCACGTCGATGAGCGCCAGCACGTCGGGCTTGTCGTTGACCAGTGTCACGCCGTCCAGTCGGTCCTTGAGCCGCTTTCCGATCTCGTCGACCAGGGACGACTT
Source organism: Candidatus Poseidoniales archaeon (assembly GCA_019651595.1). GTDB lineage: Archaea > Thermoplasmatota > Poseidoniia > Poseidoniales > Poseidoniaceae > Poseidonia. The sequence continues at coordinate 360,838 of BOYQ01000001.1, forward strand.
GAGCGGGTCAGAGCCGCCAGCACCGAGGCGCTTGCGGAGTTTTTCCTCTTCATCCATCTGGTCTTTCGGAAAGCGTGCACCGAGTTGCAGTCGGCTGACATCGTAGGGTTCGATGGCGTCAAAGATGATGTCGGCCAGCAGGTCCACTTCCTCGAAGAGGTTCTCGCAAAAGGGGCACAATGGCTCGTCCTCTCGAATGTTAGCCAGATGACTGTCCTGTTCCACCACCGAGTCTCGCACGCCCTTTCCGGCGTCTTCAAGCGATTGACCGTAGGTCCGCTTGCCACCCACACGGCCCAAACAAGCGTCGCATGTGCCTTGGCGGACCAGATGCTTGAGTCCGGCTGGGCGGGGCGCTCGAGGGATTTCTTCGACGTGGGTGCCCAACTGCATGGCGACCTCTTGCTGGTGGGCTTCGTCGGCCTCCACCGGTTCAACGTCGTCCCAGAGGGAGTAATCCGTTTCTCCAAATCCGGCGTTGGCGTACTTCATCCAGTCGTCGTCATCGTCCTCAACGTCGGCCGTGTCGGGTTCGTTGCCTGCCATGTCGCCACCACCTTCCCGGGGCCAACCCCAAAGACGGCACGCTGACCGCAGGCTCAATCCTTGATGAAGTCACCGATGCAGGCCGGCTCATTCCTGGTCCATGAAGACCAACACGCCGGCCACGATGGCAAGCACACCGCCCAAGAGCGTCATCCACACGCCCATGCCGGCGCTGGTGTCGGTGTCGGTGTCCGGCAGCAAGAGCCACCACACCAACACGGCGAGGAGCATCAGCACACCGGCGGCCATGCCGGCCCACTTACCGTGCTTTTCGGCCTGGGCGGGAAGGGTCTTGCCGATGGAACCTGCACTCAACATGAGGGTGCCCAGCAGAGCGCCGACGGAGCCGAGCCAGAGAATCAAGCCGCCGGTTGAGCCAGCAGCGGGTGTTTCGAGGCAGGTGTCCCGAATTTCACTCAGATTGGCGAGAGCATCTTGATCCCCCATCATCAGAGGGGCGGTAAACGTGTAGATGTTGTCGCAATAATCCTCGTACTCGCCTACGATAACACTGCCAATGTCGTCGACGGTGATGTCGTCTTGTGACGCCGTTTCCATGTCTTCAGCAAAGAGCACGTAGGCAAAGGCCTTGCATTCGTCAATGGCCTGTTGTTTGGTTTCGTTGGCATCCGGTTCGGCTACCGAACAGTCTTGTCGAATGGTGGTGAGGCCCACGCTCTGACCCTCGCCGCCTTCCTCGTTGTTGACGATCCATGAATGGCTGAACTGACCCGCCATCGAGAGGAGCAGGGCGAAGACGATGCAACCCACGGCGGCCCACATCATCGGCGTGGTACCGCCTGCTGGAAGCGGGGTGGCCGCCATTGGTGCGTAGGCGGAGGTCGCTGCGGCGGGCGCGCCCACGGCGGGGGTGGCTGTAACCGGAGCGGCCGCTACGGGAGCGGCAGCGACGGCGGGTTGCGTCATCGGCTGAACCGCTGGAACGGCCTGTTGAGAGGCGGGGGACATCACGGGAGCGGCCACGGGCGCTGCGACGCCGGGGACGAAATCCGGGTAGTGTTGGCGGGTGTAAGCAAGGGCGTTTTCAGGCGAATGGCCCATGCCGAGGACCTGATTGTAGTAGTCTTGAGCAGCAGACATCGGAGGTGGCTTACCTCGGTTGCTTGATGATGTTTTCTCCGATTTCACCCTTCTTCATCGACCGGGGCAGTCGGGACAGATTCGTTGTCGGCGGGCGTGCTGATCAGGCCAAGCGCTGCGGTGGTCAGCACCAGGCTGGCAAAGAGGGAGAGGGCGATCATGGCGGCCGAAAAGATGCCAAAGTTGGCGAAGAGTCCCATCGGCGACAGGGCGATGACGAGGAAGCCGGCGATGTCCGAAGTGGCCGAACCCAGCAGGGCCAAGCCGCACGCGCCACCTACGGCAACGAGGGCGTCGTTGTGGGATTCGCCGTTTTCTCTTCCTTCCCGATAGCGTTCGGTCACGTGAATGCAATAATCGATGCCCACGCCCAGCGAGATGGTGGCGATGGTGACGGTAACGATGTTGAGCGAAGCGCCGGCCACGTACATCAAACCGTAGAGCCACACCACCACGAGGAAGATGGGCACGAAGGTCACGACCGCCTGCTTGGGCGACCGGAAGCCGATGGTGAGGGAACCCAGCACGAACACGGAGCCAAGGATGAGCGAGGATTGCATCTCGTCTTGCATGGCGGTGGAAGCCGTGTAGCGGGTGATGGGTCGACCGGTCAGCATGACCCACGTTAGGGGCTTGTCGTCTTCCTCCTCGCCGGGTTCTTCGTAGGTCCCGCTGGAGAGGTTGGTGAAGACCTCCAAATCACGCCACACTTCGGCCACGCCGCCCTGCATCCCGGGGAAGTCCTCCGGTTGGGTCATGCCGAAGCGAATCTGCATCATGTCGTAAGCAGCGTCTTCACCGTTCACGTCCAACCAAGGACGAGCAGGGTCGAGTTCAACCACGGGCATGATGTAGAGTTGAACGATGCTGGCGGGAATGTCGGGGATCGGGACGACCCCGGGTACGCCGTTGAGGGACAAGAATCCGTAGAAGAAAGCCAGACATTCACGGTCGGTGGTGTCCACCAGCGGGCCGTTGCCGGCCAGTGAGCAGTTCATGCCAAAGCCGTCCACGTCGGGCTGCCAGCCGGCCGCTTCAAACGGTGCGCTGTCGAGCACGAGGCTGCCCTGCGCAGCGAACACCATTTCGTCAAGAGCGAGAATGTCGATGGTTCCGTCGGGCTGGCGGGTGATCTTGTCGGGCACCCCTTCGGGCAGGGCGTCCATGTCTTGGCGGAACTCATCGATGGCGGCAAACACCCTCGGATCGAGCACGTCCCCCAAGATCAGCAGGTTCGCCGGTTCGCCTTCGTCGGCAAAGCGTTCGGCGATTTCGTCCACGCCAATGGCGAAGTCGGAACGCTCGTCAAGGAAATCTTCGACGGCAAAGTCGCCCTCCAAACTGGCCATGCCCACGGCGGCGGGCACGGTGATCATCACGGCGATGAGGGCGATGACGGCGGCGGTTCTTCGCTGACCTGAACCGTGGGTCACTTGCTTGAGCCAGTCCGGGTTCACAAGGGATTTGATTTCGCTTTGGTCCCGCTTGTCCTTTCGAGCTTCCAACCAATCGTCCACGCTGACCCGAATCAGTGGCGCCCACAGTCCGGTCAGGATGAAGGCGGCGAGCACGCCCAGCGCCGCTTCAATGCCGAAGGATCGCAGGGCGGCGATGTCGCTGAAGAGGTTGGCTGCAAAGGCCGACATCGTTGTCAGGGAGGTGAGGGTGATCGCCCGTCCAACACGGGACACGGTGATGCTGCCAGCTTCTTGGGAGGTCTTGCCGTTGGCGCGCTCTTCCTTGTAGCGGTGGAGCGCATGCAATGAGTCGTCAATGCCCAGCGCGAGCACGAGGATGGGCAGCAAATTCGAAAATTGCGACCGAGCAATGAGGCTCAGACCCAACCACCCGGTGAGGTTGGCAAAGTGACCGATGAGCCCCTGCATCCACAGCAGGGCGGCGCCCAGCGCAAACATCACGATGGCGACGTCCGACCAGCGGCGCAGGCTGACGTAGAGGAGCACCACGATGGCCAACCCCATCATGGCGATGAGCCCGGCACTGGACTGCAGTTCTCGGTTCACTTCCACGTTGACGCCCTGGCCCAGCAGCAGGGTGACGGTGGTGCGGTCGTGGGAGCGCAGGTGGCCTTCGAGGTCCATGTAGGTCCACTCGGTGGCGCAACCGGCCCCCTCGGCCTGGAGTTCTAAACAGGTTTCTTCGGTGTACTGCGGGGGGTGAAGCACCAAGTGACCGTCGGCCAGACGGTAGCCGCCGACACGGAACCCTTCGTCGGTGAACTGAATTTGCTTTTCTTGGTGAGCGTCCTTCCAGACGACCTCCCAACCCATCTCTTGCAGTTTGGTGCTGTCGAGTTGCACCAACAGCCACGTCGAAGAACCGGTCCAGCGACCCTTGCCCCACAGCGCCCCCTCCCACGTGCCGTTGGAGAGCAGTTGGCCGTAGATGGGCCCTTCCTGGAAGGCGGTGTAGTCGGCCTTGAAGCCGCGGTCCAAGGAAAGCCACCGCAGGAAGTTGTTGTCCGACGCTTCGGCCATGCGGGCGGCGGCCATGTCGATGTGGGCTTGGGTGATGTTGACGTCGTCAAATTCCAGACAGTCAAGCGGGAAACAATCCGTCCAGTTCGTGGGCGGTTCCGTGACCACACCCAGCGGCGTCAGGCCGGGCTGGGTCAGGATGGACGTGTTGTTCATGAAGCCGCGGAAGTGGTCCGAAAGCGAGATGGCACCGTTGGACTGATGCCCGGTCACGTCGTTCACCAGCGGCTTGAGGGCGGGCGCGAGCGGGTGGTCCAACACGAGGTCGAGTTTCGTGTCGAGTTCCTTCAGGATGGTCAGGTTGAGAATGCCGCCGGTGGGGGCGTCAATGCCCGCCCACGGCTCACCGGCCGGGACCATCTCGGAAGGGTGGGGCAGCGAGGCGTAATCGGGTGAACCGTCCGCCATTCGGGGCACGGGCTGCCAGTCCTCAACGGATGGAACAAGGTCGGGGTTTCGAGCCGACACGAGGAACCCGAGGATGATTTCAGAGTTGGGAAACTCCTCGTTGACGATGGTCTGCGCCGTGAGTTCCGGCGATTCCATCTCGTAGGACTCCATGTCGATGGGCTGGAGCGCCGTCATGGCCCCCGGGATCATCAACAGCGTGAGCAAGACCACGGCGATGTGCGCCCCTCGCTTGCGAGGCAAGAGCCACGCCGCGATTCGGTCGTAGCGACGGCTCATGGTTTCGGTCCCGGGGTTCCGCCTTTTCAAGGAATGTTTCGTTAGAAATTGTTCGGGAATATCGGCGAACCTGTTATGAACGGGTGCAGGGACGGAAAACCCGGGAAGGATGCGTTTTGACCGTCATTGACGACCTCATTGAGCAGGCCAACGGGTTGGACACCTGGGCCCAATACTCGCTTGGCCTCGGCCTGACAGCGCTGGCGCTGGGCATCGTTCGTTTCCTGATGAAGAAGGTCATTCTGGACTTCGTCAAAGCGACGTCGTTCAAGTGGGACGACGCCCTGTATCGACCCGTCACCCAGCGCCTCTACACCTTCATTTTCCTCGTCGGCGTTCAACTGACGCTGCTGTGGATTCGCGGTGAAGAAGAAGACCTCAACGTGGCCCTCGACCCGCTGTTCAGCGCGTCGTACATCTTGCTCACGACGTCGCTCGCCAGCGTGGCCATCAAGGTCATGATCCCCGTCATCATCGAGCGGTTCTCCAACCCGTCTTCGGTCACCGTCTCGGGCAGCAATTCGCTGGTCATCTTCCTTCTGCGAGCCGCCGTCTGGTTTGGCGGTCTTTACCTCGCCCTCGACGAACTTGGCTTCGAGCTGCTCGGTCTGCTCGCCTCCCTGGCGGTCTTCTCGCTCATCATCGGTCTGGCCATGCAGCAGACGCTTGGCAACATCGTCAACTCGTTCATGCTCGCCCTCGACCAGCCCTTTGAGGTCGGCGACCGCATCGAAGTCGACGGCCACCTCGGGTCGGTGGTTTCGGTGGGCATCTTGTCCACCAAGGTGCTGACCATCGGCGAGAACCTCGTCGTGATCCCCAACAACAACCTCGTGAACTCCACGGTCATCAACCACGCTCGTGGCGGTGGCGACGGACAAGGCCGACGTATTTCGCTGGTACTCGACATCGGTGTGGAGTACGACGAAGACATCTCGCACGTCAAGTACACCACCCTCCAATTGCTCCGCGAGTGCCCCTACATTCTCGAGACGCCCGAGCCCCGTGTGCTGCTCAACGAACTTGGCGAGTACGCCAAGGTCTTCCGCATGTACGCCTGGGTGGAGGACTACTCCGACGAATTCGTTGCAAAGGACTGGCTGTTCAAGAACATCGCCGAGCGTTTCGAAAAGGAAGGCATCGGCATCCCCTTCCCCACGGCTGTGGAAATCGGTGCAACCCTCAAAGAATCGTACAACAAGCAACGCAAGGCCACCAACGTTCGCCGTGCTCGCTTGCAGATGATCAAGGAAGACAAGGCTCTGGAGCGAGAGCGTTCCGAAGCCAAGTGGGAAATCGAGGCCATCACGGAGAAGCTCAAGGACCCCGAACTGAGCCGAACCGAGCGAGAAGGACTGGAAGATTCGTTGCGGGAACTCAACCGCGTGTTGAGCATGTTCGAAGCCGGCGACAGTTGAGACTCGCCGCCTCAATCTCCTGCGGTTGAACGCACCCGTTCGGCTTGCAGCACGGCGATTTTCAACCGTCAAACGGTTTATACACCGCAACCCGTTCATGATAGGTATGGGGGGCGCTGATCTTCGCTACATGCAAATCAGCATCACGCCCGAAGCAGGCGTTCACCTTCCCGGCTTTGCGCTGACGGAATCGTTCTCCTGCCTCGAATTTCTCTCGCACATCAGCACCGAGGACGGCAACATGCGATGCTTGCTTCGCTTGGAGCACGACGAAACCGTCTCGCTGGAACGCTCCTACCCGTCGCTCGAAATCCTGCGCGTGATCGAACAAAGCCCGACCGCTGCGCTCGTGGAGGCCGTGGCTACGGGCCCCCTCCCCCGGGTCTTTGCCGCCCTGGAGCACGTGTGGTGGGTCTCGCCCACCTACCTCACCAAAGAGGGGTTCGTGGTCACGATTCGGGGGACAGCACAGGCTCTGCGCACATCTCGCAAAGGGCTCTCGACGCTGCTGGGCGACCGATACAAGATGAAACTCGGTGCCCAATCGGCACACAATGCGCACTTCCTCGAACTGCTTCCTGAAAAGCAGCGAGCCGTGCTCGATCAGGCCATCAAGATGGGCTACTACGACCGCCCTCGTCGCTGCACACAGCGAGCCATCGCCGAGGCCCTTGACATCAAACAGGCCACGGTGAGCGAGCACCTTCAGTCGGCTGAATCTGCCATCATCCATGCTTTTGCAGCCGACCATTGAGTGCGCTGCGGCGGCACACCTCTATCATGAAAGGGTAGAAGTCTATTGACCGGTTCGCAAAATTTGAGCACATGTCCAGCGGACGCTTTGCCGAAGTTCGAACCCCCCTGGTGCTGTCCATCTTGATGGTGCTGATGACGCAGGTCGGTTACCTCGACCTCATGAACGCCTGGTCGGGCGACGAAGAAACGCTGGACGACGCTGAACCGGTGGTCGCTCATTCGCCGTCGACCTCGGTGATGTACGGCAACAACAGCATGTGGACGTCAACCATCGGCCCCATCAAGCACGCCGAGTACATCGCGCTGGCCTACGACGCCGTTCTTTTCCAGGCTGCGCCCAACAAGAACTCGATGAAGGGGTGCCCGATGGCCTACAACGCCTCCAACGCCACCGTATGGCAGCCCAACATTGGCTCTACCAGCCTTTGCGTTGGCATGGTGGGCCGTTACGTGGCCATGATCGACGACATCACCTACTTCACTTACCGAATATCGGCCTCCCAAGTGACCAACGGACTCGGAGGAGACCTGTACGCTTACAACCCGGGCAACGATACCATTTACCTTATCTCCAATCAAAACGGCCGGGTGCAAACGGGCGTCGGCATTGGTCGAACCATTTACTTCACATCACATACTTATTCGCCATCATTCGCCGTTAATCTCATGTCTTACAACGTTGACAATCAGACCACGTCAACGCTTTCCTCACCCGGTTACTACCAAGACCGACTCATTGTGGTCGGTTCGAAAATTCTCACGTATTCACCTACGGGGACCATGGGTTCGGAGGCCTTTAACACGGAAAACAACACGTGGTACAGCGTTCCTTCACTTCCCTCAAACGGCATCTTTGGCGATCCTGCACCAGGGGTCGTTTCCAACGGCCAGTTGTTGTTCGTCGGTACCGACTCGGCCACCGTCGCCTCGAGCACGAGTGGCAACGGGTCGGAATACTGGGTTTACGATTCCAACAACGACACGGCTTGGCCGCTGGGTGACTTTTGTGTCGCCACCGCCTGCAACGGCGGCTTGCCGTTCCACGAAGACGACGGGCTCCCGCAGATTCGGAACGGGATGGACATGTATTTCATCACCCGTAGCTACGATTCGTCAACCTCCGACCCAAGCAACGGGGACACGATGTACGACCTCTGGGGCTACAGCACGCTCAACGCAACAACGTGGCACATGACCAACCTGACAGCCACCTTCAACAACGTTGGAAGCTACAACACAGGCAACCATCGAGCTCACATCAAACTCGCCATGCTTGCCAACGGCGATTTCGTCATTTCCTCATCAATGGCTCATCCGAGTCCCACCTATGAGTCGGCCTTCTATTCGCCCACCAACGACACGATCTGGCAGCCCAACCTCTGTTCCTCCTGTGGAAACTCGCAGGGTACCAGCGGTGTGGATGCGCAACATTCGCGCCTGCTCGGCGTGTACGGAAACACGGTCTACTTCGCCAAGTACGGGGCCCTGCTCGCTTACAACGTGGAGAACCAAACGGCCGCGAGCCAAATCATTCCCGGCGCCACCTCCTCTTACCTCAACGGAGCCCCCGTTCTCTTCGGCTCAACCTTTGCCATGGCCCACCACTGCGGCGACGGGTCGTCCAACACCTGCCCGAACGGTCAGCGCAACACGCTGCTTCAGTGGGCGCCTGAATACGTGACCGTGAGCGATGCGTGGAACCTGACCCCCGGTCAGCGCATCGACGGACCGATCACCGTGGCAACGGCATTCACACCAGTTCGGGCATCGGAGTGCAGAACTTGACGGCCAGCGCCGCTGGAGCCGAACTCCTCGTTGGCCAGGCCATGGCCGACATCACGTTCGAGTACACAGGCCTGACAACGTACGGAAATTATTCGACGTGGCAAGCGACTAACATCAACAGTCCCGCTATGTCAATGCCTGGGGCTGGCATGCAAATCCTCGTTGGCGATACCATCTATTTCGATGCAAGCGATCAAACTACGGGCACAGAATTGTGGGCGTACGACACTTCCAATCAATCGATTTGGGAAATCGAGGTTCAAACCGGTGAAATTCTCACTGGACCCGGAGAATACTTGAGCGTCCTCGTTGGCGATAACTCTATTTCTCCGCGAATTGTGGGCGCACAGCGGTGCAGGCGACAGCAATCCTGGCTGGCGCATGAACACCCTCGTCGGCGATACCATCTATTTCTCTGCTCACGATGGAAGCACCGGCACAGAATTGTGGGCGCACGATACTTCCAATCACTCGACATGGCGCGTGGATGACATTAACAGCGGTTCGGCGACAGCAACCACGGAAACCTCATGGAACTCCTTGTCGGCGACACACTCTATTTCTCGGCAGACGATGGAAGCACAGGTCGTGAATTGTGGGCGCACAACACCTCCAACAACAGCGATCCGTGGCAGGTGGCCGACATCAACAGTGGCGGGGGCCACAGCGATCCTGGCAAACACCTCTCGATCGTGATTGATGATGTCTTGTACTTCTCTGCAGATGACGGAAGTACGGGTGGCGAGTTCTACGCATACAACACGTCCAACGGCAGCGATCGCGGTTGGTGGCTGACCTCTTCAGTGGTACAACGAGGTAGCTCTCCGGGGGACAAGATGCAAATTCTCGTCGATGACACCCTTTATTTCGACGCCAAGGGCGGGAACGCAGTGGGTGCGAACTGTACGCTACACTACCTCAATCTCGCCGCTCGTCGAGGATATCTACAGCGGTACAGGTCAAAGTAACCCCGGAGGGCTCTTCAGTGCCTTGGCGGGCGACATCATCTATTTCTCAGCCTCAGACGGAACGACCGGGTGGAATTGTGGGCGAGCACCTCCAATAAATCAACTGGCGCGTGGTGAATCAACAGGGGGTTAAAAAACGGCAACCCGGAGAAACCCCCAAACTCCTCTTGGGGAAACCCCCTCTCCCTTCACCCGAGAGGAAAGCACCGGGGGGAATTGTGGGCTTACGACACCTCCAACACTAAACTGGCGTTGGCTGAATCCAGCGGCTCAAAGGGGAAAACCCGGGGTTTGGAAAAGGAACACCTTCAACCTCCTCCGTTGGGGGGGACACCTTTTCCCCTCCCCTTCCCCCAAGCCAAAGACGGGCGACCGGGTTTTTGGAATTGTGGGCCCAACACGCCCCCCAAAAAACTCAATCCCCGGGCATGGCGGGGGCCCCCAAAAAACCGGTGGGGGGTCTTAATTTACCCCCCCCCGAGCGTTGAAGGTGCCCATCTCATCCTCGATGAGGCCATGACCAACATCACCTTCCAATACAACGCCAGTGCGGCAAGCGGTTCAGGCAGCGGCTCAAACGCTGGAACCTACAACGGTAACGGAACTGCTTGGATGGTCAAAGACATCGCCAGCGGAGGAAGCGCAAGTGCTCCCTTCGGAGCATATCCTGCGGATGCAAGAGAAGTTCTTGGCAACACTCTCTTTTTCCAAGCAAACGATGGAACAAACGGTGCCGAATTGTGGAAGAGCGATGGAACATCTTCGGGCACGGTGATGCTGAAAGACATCAACAGTGGAGGCGGCTCAAGTTCTCCCAAAGACTTCACAGTCGTCGGTAATTCTTTGTATTTCCAAGCCTATGACCTAACCAGCGGATACGAATTGTGGAAAACCGATGGCACGGCCTCAGGTACGGTGATGGTGAAGGACATCAAGAGCGGAAGTGGTTCGAGTGCTCTTCAATACCTCACAGCTGTTGGCAACACCCTCTTTTTCCGAGCCGACGATGGAACCAACGGAGCCGAATTGTGGAAGAGCGATGGGACCTCTTCAGGTACGGTGATGGTGAAGGACATTCGCAGTGGAACTGGAAATGCAAACACAGGTGATCCGAAGAATTTTGCAGTCATGGGCAACACCCTCTTTTTCCGAGCCGACGATGGAACAAACGGTGCGGAATTGTGGAAGAGCGATGGAACTGCTTCAGGCACGGTAATGGTGAAGAACATCAACAGCGGTACGCCCGGCAGTTCTCCCAACCACCTCACAGTCGTGAACAACACGCTCTTTTTCGCAGCCACAACCACTGCCACTGGACAAGAATTATGGAAGAGCGATGGAACGGCATCGGGTACTATGATGGTCAAGGATATTTGCAGTGGCTCAAATTGTAATGGCATTACCTTGCAGTCGAACAATCCAAATCCTTTCATAGCGATTGGTGACACACTGTTTTTCCGAGGCTACACTGGATCCGATGGAGGGGAATTGTGGAAGAGCGATGGAACATCTTCGGGGACGGTGTTGGTGAAGGACATCAGAAGCGGTATCAGCAGCAGTAATCTCAACAGATTCACAGCCTTTGGTGATTCGCTCTTTTTCTCAGCCAACGATGGGACCCACAATTTTGAGCCGTGGATTAGCGATGGAACTTCTTCCGGCACAGTGATGGTGAAGGACATCAACAGCGGTGTGGACGGCAGCTCCCCCTCCTGCCACACAGTCTTTGGCAACACCGTGTTTTTCTACGCTCATGACGGAAGCACAAGTTGGGAATTATGGCAAAGCGATGGGACATCATCAGGTACAACATTGGTGCAGGACATCAACAGCGGTGGGAGCGGCAGTTATGCATGTGGTTTCATACCTCTCGGAACAACCTTGTTTTTCAAAGCCGACGACGGAACAAACGGTGCCGAATTGTGGGCTTTGGATCCCGCCAACATCACAGGACTGAGCAGCAGCTCGGGCAGCGGCTCAGGCGGCGGCATGACCAACATCACCGGTGCATCCTGCAGCATCTCACCTTCCCTTCCAGCTGGTCTGTCCATCGACAGCAGCACGTGCACCATCAGCGGCACACCAACGGTTGAGATGATCAACAGGACCTACACGGTCACGGCCAACATCAGCAACGTGACCTACCAGGGCAGCGTGTGGCTGTCCACCTCGACGTTCGGCACCATCACCTCAGCGGTGGAAGGTGCGGCGCTCAACTTGGGTGAAGCGATGACGCCAATCACGCTCAACTACACGGTGAACGCCAATGCTTCCTCTGGTTCCAGTGGTGGCTCGGGTTCTGGCAGTGGATCAGGCAGTAGCACTTCGAGCTCCTCGTCTTTTGTTTATGCGAACAACAAGTTGGCAACTGGAGTAAGCCATACTTGCGCAATCCTTGACAACGGTGATGTCAAATGTTGGGGGGACAACGGTTACGGGCAATTGGGCACGGGCGCCCAATCCACCCTCTACGCACCTCCATCTACTTCTATCAACCTCGGCACGGGCCGAACGGCCGTTGCGCTGGCTGCTGGACATTACTACACCTGCGCCATCCTTGACAACGGCGACCTGAAGTGTTGGGGACGAGATAACATGGGACAGTTAGGCGACGGGGGAGCCATCAACTGGTATGACTACACACTATCACCTTCAACCACGGCAATCGACCTCGGCACGGGCCGAACGGCTGTTGCGGTGGCTGCTGGAGAGGCCCACACCTGCGCCATCCTTGACAACGGCGAACTGAAGTGTTGGGGAATGGACGTCAAAGGGCAGTTGGGAGACGGCGGAAGCGATACTAACACCGCCGCCCCTTCATCCACTGCGATTGACCTCGGTACGGGCCGAACGGCTGTTGCGGTGGCTGCTGGTAGTCTACACACCTGCGCTATTCTTGACAACGGTGACCTAAAGTGCTGGGGGGATGACAACACAGGACAGTTGGGCAACGGCCCAATCTACAGCACTCCCGTCCGCTCACCGCCATCAACAGCGATTGACCTCGGTACGGGCCGAACGGCTGTTGCGGTGTCTGCTGGAGACGGGATCACTTGCGCGGTCCTCGACAACGGCGAGCTCAAGTGCTGGGGGTATGACAGCCATGGACAGTTGGGCGACGGTGGTGCGACCCGCCAGGACACCAACGCACCGTCATCCACAGCGATTGACCTCGGCACGGGCAGAACAGCCGTTGCGGTGGCGAATGGGTGGTACCAAACTTGCGCCATCCTCGACAACGGCGAGTCGAAGTGCTGGGGACTTGACAATTATGGAGTGTTGGGCGATGGGGGGACCACCAACACGAACCTCAACGCCCCTTCATCCACAGCGATTGACTTTGGCACGGGCCGCACGGCCGTTGCGGTGTCTTCTAGCCAATGGCACGCCTGCGCCATCCTTGACAACGGTGAAATGAAATGCTGGGGACGGGACCAATCTGGCCAGTTGGGCATTGGCCCAAGCAACGGCGACCGAAGCTCACCGGTTTCGGTTTCCGGCAGCAATTCATGGGACACCACGACCACTGCCACCACTTGGGAAACACACCCTGCTCTGCCAGCCGGCATGAGCATCTCAGGTGGCACGATCAGCGGGACACCTTCGGTCTATGCGAACAATCAAACCTACACGATTTACGCGAATCAGAGCGGCTATTCAACCACGCACGAGTTGTACTTCAGCGTGGATACCACGAACGCTCACACGGTCGTTGAGAACCAAACGATTGATCCAATTGGCTTCCATCCACCGTTCTGGAATGGTACGACCACGTGGACGGTCTCACCTGCCTTGCCGGGCAACTTGACCAACAGTTCAACCACGGGCGAAATTACAGGTATGGTCAATACGACCATGAGCAATTCGACATACACAGTGACCGCCACGCACAGCGATGGCTCGGTGGTGACCTTCACGTTCAATCTGCAGAGTCTTGCGGATTACGACGGCGATGGATTGCCGAACGATTTGCCAAGCGATTACGATGCAGCAGAAGGACCAACACCTGGCCTTGTTGCTGATGATGATGATGACGCTGATGGCTTGCTTGACACGGTTGAAACCAATACGGGCACCTACGTTGATTCGAGCAACACGGGCACCGACCCACTCAATCCCGACACCGACGGTGACGGCATTTGTGACGGTCCAAACGCTGTTGCCGGCGTGTGCATCGCAGGACCGGACGCCGACCCGAACGGCGCCGGCCAACCGCCTACCTTGGTGGCCGTGAACAACACCGCCATCACGACGCTTTCGCCCTACTTGTCGGCCCCCGGTGGCACCTACGAAATCTCTCCAGATTTGCCCGAGTCCCTGATACTGGACGCGAACACCGGTGAGATCAGCGGCACGCCGACCGAAGCCCTTGCCAACACGACCTTCACCATGTGGTCCAACAACACCAACGGCGATTCCCTCTCGTGGAACTTCACGATTGAAATCTTGGAGGACAGCGACGGCGACGGTCTGCCCAACGAACTGCCCGGCGATTACGATTCGAGCAACCCCGATTCACCCGGGCTCGTCGAAGACACCGATGACGACGCCGACGGTGTTCCTGACACCGACGAGGGCGACACGGGCACCAGCCCGATCAACCCGGACACGGACGGCGACGGCATGTGCGACGGACCCAACGCCGTGAGCGGCGTGTGCACGGCCGGTCCCGACGCCTTCCCGCTCGACCCGTCGGCCGACACCGACACGGACGGCGACGGCCAGCCCGACACCATCGACGGCGACTCCACGAGCGTTCCACCGCTGGTGGAGGATGAGGACGACGACGGCGACGGCTTGGACGACGTGAACGAAACGGGCACGGGCATTTACAACAGCAGCACCGACACCGGCACCGACCCGCTCGACCCGGACACCGATAACGACGGAATTTGCGACGGCCCCAACGCCGTGCCGCCCATCTGCGTGGCCGGTCCTGACGACACGCCGCTCGGTCAAACGGCCGAAGGGACGGTCTATGCGCTCAACAACTCGCTGATGGTCTCGCTCACGCCGAAGTACACCATCCCGGATGGCACCTACGAAGTCCACCCTGACTTGCCCGACGGCGTCACCATCGACCCCGTCTCCGGCATCATCAGCGGTACGCCAACCGAAGTCATCCCTGAAACGGAATACACGGTGTACGGCAACGCCACCGCTGGCGGCCTGTTCTTCACCTTCAACCTCGAAGTTTTGGAGGACACCGACCGCGACGGTCTGCCCAACGAACTGCCCGAGGACTACCCGGAAGACGGTGAGTTGGTCGAAGACCTGGACGACGACGGCGACGGTGCATCTGACCTGTCGGAAACGGGCACGGGCATCTACAACGGTGCCGGCGACCTCGGTACGGATTCCCTGAACCCCGACACCGACGGTGACGGCATCTGCGACGGCCCCAACGCCGTCCCACCGATTTGTCTGGCCGGTCCAGACTCGAACCCAGTTGGTACGGGCCCGCTCGGCCCAGCCGTCTTGGTCAACAACACCGAGACGACGCCGATCAATCCGCCCAACGCCGTTCCCGGCGCCACGTGGGAGTTGTCGCCCGACCTGCCCGACGGCTTGGTGTTTGACCCTGCAACCGGTGTCATCACCGGCACGCCGACGCAAGCGATGGACAACACGACCTACACGATTTGGGCCAACACGACCGACCCGGCCTTCTCGATTGAAGCCACGTTCTGGCTTGAGGTGCTCGAGGACTTTGACGGCGACGGCATGCCCGACGAACTGCCCGACGACTACCCCGACACGGGCGTTGAACCCTACACGCTCATCGAGGACGAGGACGATGACAACGACGGCATGTCCGACACCAACGAGAGCCTCATCGGCACCGACCCGTACAACCCGGACACGGACGGCGATGGCTTCTGCGACGGCGAGTTGGGCGTTGAAGGCGTTTGCTACGCCGGCCCTGACAGCCACCCGCTCGACCCGACGCTGCCGGTCAACACCGACGGCGACGCCTACCCCGACGAGGACCCCGACGGTCCGGGCGGTCTCGTTGCTGACGAGGACGACGACAACGACGGATACCTCGACACAACCGAAGTGACGTGTGAGAGCGACCCGCTCGACGACGCCAGCATCCCCGACGACATGGACGGCGATGGCATCTGCGACCTGATGGACGACGACATGGACGGCGACGGCATTCCCAACGATGACGAGCTCGGCCTTCCCGTCGACACCAGTCCAACCAACCCGGACACGGACGGCGACGGCACCTGCGACGGTCCTGAAGCGCCTGCTAACGGTGGCTGCGTGGCCGGCCCTGATGCCTTCCCGCTCGACCCGGCCGGTGCCAAGGACACCGACGGCGACGGCAAGCCCGATGAACTCGTGCCCGGCGTGGCATCAACCAGCCAACCGCCGCTCGTCGAGGACCTTGACGACGACGACGACACGTGGTCGGACGCCGACGAATTCGCCTGTGGCACGTCAAGCCCGGTGGACGCAGCCAGCGTGCCGGCCGATACGGACGGCGACGGCATCTGCGATGTGCTTGACCCGGTTCTCGACCTGCCGTTCACGCTGGAGTACCCCACGCAGTACGTGGACCTCTTTGTGAATCGCACGATGGAACCGCTCATTCCGTTCATCAACGGCAGCGGTGAAGTGGTCACATGGGAGCTCGAAGGCGAACTGCCAGAGGGCTTGACGTTCGGCGTGAGCCCAGCACGAGACGCTACCCTCGACGGCAGCATTCGCGGCACGCCCCTCAACGCCACCGAGACGGTGAACCTGACCGTGTGGGCGAACAATTCGTTCTACAGCGAATCCTTCGCCTTGTCGCTAACCGTGTTCAACGACTCGGACAACGACAGCCTGCCCGACCGACTGCCGGAGGGCTACGTGGGCAACTTAACCGAAGACACCGACGACGACAACGACGGTCTTCCCGACGATCAGGAAGAGACCTGTGGTTCCGACCCCATGGACGCTGAATCGGGCACCGATGCGTGGTTGACGATCTGCCTGGAGGGCGGCGACGTTCTCCCAGAGGAAGGCGTCAACTGGATGTGGTGCTTCCCGTGCTTGTTGCTGTTGTTGCTCCTGCTCGCCGTCCTGTTGCTGGTGGGCCGCGACCGCTGGGTCGTGATGCTCTCCGACGGCCCCGAGCCCGAGAACACCTTCGCTGAGCCCGACTTCACGGCCGGTGCCGGTACTGAAGAGGACCCGTTCATTCTCGCCCCGGTTGGTCCGCTCCAACCCGGTGCGACCGAATCCACGGTGGAGGAGATCACCATCACCAACATGGGTGACATCAGCGTGGTGATGATCGACTACAACGACGACGACAACTACGGCCGCTTCAACATGTACGAGTCGGCCTTCAGCATGGAAGGATCCCGTCGCCTGCCCGTGGGCAAGGACGGCGAGATCGTCCTGAACTTCAAGTTCGATGACAGTGAGTTCCCCACCTACGAAGGAGGCACCTACACCGGCCGCATCAAGTTAGGCAAAGCCAGCGTGCACTTCCTTTGGGAGGTCACCGTCATGGCCGACGAGCGAAAGGCAGAGGACGTGAAGAAGCAAACCATGAGTCGCATCAAGAAACGAAAGAAGTCGTTTGATTTCGAGCGCATCGGCAAGGCGACCAAGAAGGACGCTGACGATCTGCAAGTCATCAAGGGCATCGGCCCGTACAGCGAGGAGAAGCTCAACGCACTGGGCATCTTCACGTACGAGCAACTGGCCAATTTCGACCGCAAGACGGAGGACGAGGTGAACGACGCCATCGAGCACTACAAAGGACGTATCCGTCGCGACGAGTGGGTCAAGCAGGCTCAGGAGATCATCGGCGCACAAGCCAAGGCCGACGAAGAGGCTCTGAAGGCCGCTGAGGAAGCCCAGGCCAAGGCCGAAGCCGAAGCCAAGGCTGCCGAAGAAGCCGAAGCCGCGAAGAAGGCTGAAGAGGAAGCCGCTGCCGCTGCTGCTGAAGAAGAAGCCGCGGCCGCTGCCGCTGCTGCCGCCGCTGAGAAGGAAGCCAAGGACGCTGAGAAGAAGGCGAAGGCCGAAGCCGACAAGAAGGCCAAGGAAGAAGCTGCTGCGAAGAAGAAGGCAGAGGCTGAAGCCAAGAAGGCCAAGGCGGCCGAAGAAAAGGCCGCCAAGGAGGCTGAGAAGAAGGCGAAAGCCGAGGCCGACAAGAAGGCCGAGGAAGAAGCCGCTGCTGCTGCTGCAAAGAAGGCCGAGGAAGACGCCAAGAAGGCCAAGGCGGCCGAGGAGAAGGCCGCCAAGGAGGCTGAGAAGAAGGCGAAAGCCGAGGCTGACAAGAAGGCCAAGGAAGAAGCCGCTGCGAAGAAGAAGGCCGAGGACGAAGCCAAGAAGGCCAAGGCAGCCGAGGAGAAGGCCGCAAAAGAGGCCGCCGCTGCTGCTGCCAAGAAGAAGGCCAAACCTGCGACCAAGGAAGCCAAGAAGCAAGAGGAACTCAAGCGCGTGAAGTCGCGTGCGAAGTCCATTGATTTCAAGGTGCTCGGCGAGGCCACGTCTACCAAGTTGAAGACCGAGGTCAAGAAAGGCGCCACCCACCTTGAGGTGGCTGACGCTTCACAGTTTGCTGATTCTGGCTCTGCAATGCTCGAGGACAACAAAGGCGCCACGCTCATCTCGTGGACCGGTAAAGACGGCAGCGCCCTAACGGGCGTTTCAGGCATCACCCGAGCGTTCGGCAAGGCCGCCATCGTCACGTCCAAGGACGACTTGCAGGTCATCAAGGGCATCGGTCCGTTCATCGAAGAGAAATTGAACGCCCTCGGCATCACCACCTACCGACAGATCGCCAACATGAACGCTAAACTGGAGAAGCAGGTCAACGAGGCCATCGAATTCTTCCCCGGTCGCGTCAAGCGAGACCAATGGGCGACTCAAGCCAAGATCCTGCTCGGTGAAAACGTGAAGTTGGACGAGAAGGCCCTCAAGCAAACCGAGGAACTTGAGCGCGTGGCTGCCAAGGCTGAGAAGATTGACTTCGCAACGCTTGGTGTTGCGACCGCTTCGGAGAAAGACGACCTGCAGTCCATCAAGGGCATCGGGCCGTTCATCGAGGAGAAGCTGAACGCCTTGGGTATCTTCACCTATGAACAGGTGAGCAAGATGACGGCGAAGATCGAAGAAGAGGTCAACGTCGCCATCGAGTTCTTCCCCGGCCGTGTCAAGCGAGACGAGTGGGCCAAGCAGGCCAAGAAGTTGCACAAGGACAAGAAGTGAACCGCCTCACCCGGGTTGTGCCTTGCGGCACAAAGGTTGGGTCGCTGATCTTCGACGTGGACGGGCGGTAGAGTTCAAGAGAGGCGGACAAGTGGTTACATCATGGATGACTTGGACAAGGGCGACACCTACACCGTTCGCGACATGGGACTCGCCGAGAACGGCGCCCTTCTGGTGGATTGGGCTCGCGCCCGCATGCCCGTGCTGGCCAAGCTCAAGGAAGAAGCCGAGCAAACCAAGCCGCTCGTCGGTATGCGCGTGGCCGGTTGCCTTCACGTGACCAAAGAAACGGCGGTGCTCATCGAGGCCATTCGAGCCGCCGGTGCCGACATCTCTTGGTCGGGCTGCAACCCGCTTTCTACGCAAGACGAAGTCGCTGCATGGCTCGCCAGTGAGGGCTATTCCGTCCATGCCTGGCACGGCCAGTCCACCGAGGACTTCTACTGGTGCATTGACAAGACGCTCGAGTTCAAGCCAACGCTCACCCTCGACGACGGGGCCGACCTCATCGTTCGCGTTCACGGCGAGAAATCCGAGTACGCTGCGGGTGTCATCGGGGGCACGGAAGAAACCACCACCGGTGTTCACCGCTTGCGAGCCATGGCCGCCGCCGGCGACCTTCGCTACCCCGTGATCGCCGTCAACGACGCCGTCACCAAGTGGGACTTCGACAACGTCTACGGGACCGGTCAGTCCACCCTCGACGGCATTTTGCGAGCCACGAGCGTGCTGCTCGCTGGCAAGACCTTCGTCGTCGCTGGCTACGGCCACTGCGGCAGCGGCGTGGCCATGCGGGCACGTGGCATGGGGGCCAACGTCATCATCACCGAGGTTGACCCGCTGCCTGCGCTGCGAGCCGTCATGGAAGGCTACCGCGTGATGCCCATGGACGAGGCCGCCAAACTCGGCGACATCTTCTGCACCGCCACCGGCATGGAGGACGTCATCGTTGGTCGCCACTTTGAATCGATGAAGGACGGGGCCATCGTGTGCAACACCGGTCACTACGACTGCGAGATCAAAATCGACGACCTTGAAGCCCAAGCGACCTCGGTCCGCACCATTCGTCAGGACAACGAAGAATTCCTCATGCCCGACGGTCGACGCATCTTCCTTCTGGCTCGTGGCCGTTTGGTGAACCTCGCTGCGGCTGAAGGTCACCCCTCAGAAGTCATGGACATGTCCTTCGCCAACCAGTTCCTTTCCTTGTGTCGCCTGGCCAAGGAAGGTGCCACGATGAACAAGGAAGTCTACGACATCACGACCGAGCAAGACCAAGACTTGGCCACCACCAAACTTGGCACGCTGGGCTTCGCCATCGACAAGCTCACCGACGCTCAACTCGCCTACCTGGACGACTACACCGTCGGTACGTGAGGTCAACGCTGTTCATCGATGAGGCCGACGTCCGAGCGATACGAGCATCCTCAGTGGACCGTGCTGCGTCACCGGCTCAGCAACTCTTCATAAACGGAGGCGAAGAGGCGGCCACCATGGCCCACGCCTGGTTGTTCACGTCCGAATCGGTCGCGGCCGGCCACCCCGACAAGTTGTGTGACGCCATTTCCGACGCCATCGTGGACGCGTGTTTGGCCCTCGACCCCAAAGCCAAGGTGGCCGTCGAGACGCTGGTGAAGGGGAAAGAGAACCGCTCCTACATCGTGCTGGCCGGGGAGGTCAAGCTCGCAGCGGGCATCGCCGCCCCCGACTACGTCGCCATCGCCCGAAAGACGGCCGCCGCCATTGGCTACACCTCCCACGGCATCGGCATGGACGCCACCTCCGAGGAATTCTGCGAGGTCACCGAACTCATCACCAGTCAATCCGCCCACATCAACCGCGGTGTGGTGCAATCCGTTGACGAACAGGGTGCAGGCGACCAGGGCCTCATGTTTGGCTACGCATGCGACGAGACCGAAGCCTACCCCGAGCATCAAGGGCGCTGGATGCCCCTCGCCATTGCGCTCTCCCAGGCCCTGACCCGTCGGGTCAGCAAACTCGGCCTTGACGGGACGCTTCCGTGGGCCCGGCCCGACGCCAAATCTCAAGTCACCCTGATGCACGGTGATGACGGTCAACCCGTCCACGTCGACAACGTCGTCATCGCTGTCCAGCACAAGGACATGATCGCCGAACACGGCTCCGAAGAAGCCGAGCAAGCCTTCGTTCGCCAGCAGGTCATCGACCACGTCATTCGTCCCGTGGTCCCGGCTTCGCTGATGCTTGACGACAAGACCACGATTCACGTGAACTCCACGGGGCGTTTTGCCGACCCCGGCGGACCGTACGCCGACGCCGGTTTGACTGGGCGGAAGATCATCGTCGACACCTACGGCGGGCGCGGTCGCCACGGTGGCGGTGCTTTCTCGGGCAAGGACCCGACCAAAGTGGACCGGTCCGCTGCGTACGCCGCCCGCTGGGCCGCCAAGCACGTGGTGGCGGCGGGGCTTTCCAAGGAATGTGAAATCCAAGTCGCCTACGCCATCGGCGTGGCCGACCCCGTGAGCCTTCGCGTGGACACCTTTGGTACAGGGAAGATTGACGACGACGCCATTGCAGACCTCGTCAACGCCCATTTCTCGTTCAAACCCGGCCACATCATTCGCGACCTCGGTCTGGCGGCCCCCATTTACGGCGTCACGGCTGCCGGTGGTCATTTTGGTCGCCACCCCGACGGCAACACCTTCCCGTGGGAGAGCCTCAACGACGACGTCATCAACGCGTTCAAAGCCGCGCTTTGAGGGTCCACGCTCTTGCGTCAACCTGCGCCGTCTCTCCACCTGCTCGGTCGTGAAAACCTGGAGACGCAAACACGGTGGCTCAGCCTTCATGTTGGTCGCATGATTATATGCCTCAAGCAAGAATGACGTTCATGGCTTTGATATTCAGTCGAATAAAATCTGCTCCTGCAGAAGGCTTGCTGTTGATTACCACCCTCGTCACGGCGGTGTATGCGTTCAATTTCATGTTCGCTTCGGCGTGCTACGTCACCGGCGGTGCAGACGGGTGTTTTTCGCTGCTTGACAACGGCGCCGTTTTGGGCGATGACGGCTGGGGCAGAGGGGCACCGGAATTCGCCTTCAACGGCATCTTGATGTTCGGCATCATGATGTCGATGCTCCTCATCCTCAACGAGGGCGCCAAAGGCAAATGGATCATCATGGTGCCCACCCTCATCGGGTTCGTCGTCGGCACCGCCATCCTCTGGACGATGTGGACCGAAAACGGCACGAGCGAGGCACCGAAGTTTGTCACTCCCCTCGTGACGCTCGCTTACGGTGCAGCGTACTTCCTGCTGATGGGCGAAGACGAGGTCAACGACGGCATGAGCGACCTGAAGTTCGGCCTGGGTGTCAAGGACCCCATCGCCATCGCCGGTCTTCTCTTCGTCATCGCCACGGGTCTGTTCTACGTGTTCCGTCAGATCGTCAATCCAGAGTCCGTTGTTGAGGCCGTGAACGCAGGTGAAGCCCCAGACGGTTTGGCTGCGCCCGCCGTCACCACCATCGCCTTCTCCGGCGCCTTGTTGCTGGTTTACACCCTTTGGGCGCTGCTGGTGTTGACGCAGGGAGCCGAGGGCATGTGGCCCGTCGCCCACCCGCCGCTCTTCGCCTTCGTCACCGTCACGATTGCGAACTACTTCGCCTCCGTCTACGGCCCCGTTCGTGACTTTACCGAGCAAAATCAAATGGACGCCGTTGCCGGGCCGATGACCTTGCTCGTGTTCCTTGTGGTCTATCTTCGACTGCGAAAGGAAGGCATTGAGGAGGGCATGACCTTCGCTGGTGAACCCTCAGACTCCGCCGGGTTTGACGTGATGTTCACCGGTGTGGTGGTCGTGGTTTCGGCGCTGTACTTCCTCACGAACATGATGTGATGGACGCTTCGTCATCGCTTCTTTGAGGCTACAAAGGCTTCCAGGCGCTGCAGGGCGTGGTGTTCCAGGTCCGCTGCTTTGACGGCGTAAGGGTGCGTACTCGGGCCGGTCTCGGTCCATACCGGGACCATTGAGGTCCACACCCCTTCCCCTTTCAGCCTCGAGTAGAGCGCCGCCACGACGTGAGCGGCGATGAGCGCATAGCTCAGGTCGGCTGAAACGCCGTGGAGACCGATGGCGGCGTCCATCGCAAGGCCGGTTTCGATGCCGCGGGTGTACAGGGCCGCAATGGCCAGACCGGTCAACGGCAAGAGGACGAGGCAGACGTACATGGCGACGTGCATGAAACGAGCGAAGCGCTTGTGATAGCGGTGAACGGGTACGACGGCGCCCTGGAAGGTCTCGAAACGTCGCATGTAGCCGTAGCGAACGATGACCAGCAGCAGAAACACGCTGGCGAAGACGATCTCAAACACGAGCAACCCGGTGTCAGCCAGTTGGTCAAGGTCGTCGATTTGCTTGAAAATCCCGTAGGCGTAAAGCAGCTACAAACCCCCAGTGGAACACCTTCCCCAGCAAGGTGTGGTTGCCGCTCATCAGCGGTGAAGAGCCCACGCTCCACTATACGGCTTTCTCCATCGCCTTCCCTCGGTTGGGTTATAGCCTGCCCCGTGGATTCGCCAGCAGAGGTTCTCACGTGGTGCTGCTCAACCTGTGGTCGCTGGGTCATTTCGTGCAGTGGACTTTCATCGGTCGCTACCTCCTGACGAACTGGTGGGTCTTCCTCGCCCTTTCCGTGGGGTGGGAGGTGCTCGAACTCTACCTGCCCTTCGAATTCGTTGAGGAAACCTGGGACAACAAACTGTCCGACCTCGTGGTGAACACGGTGGGTTTTGCCTTGGGCATGGGGCTTCGTTACGACCCGCAAACGCTGGATTAACTCGAGCACGAGAGCATCGAGCAGCCCACGCGATGCCGAGCCCATTCGGGGCGCTTTTGGAACCACTTCGCCTCGTGCTCGGGCTGTTCATCGTAGGGACGCTTCAGGAGTTCGTGGAGCTCCTCGGCGACTGAAAAGTCGCCCCTTTCCTCGGCCGCATCGATGGCCAGCTGGGCCATCCAGTTGCGCAGCACGTACTTCGGGTTGGCACGTCGCATCCCGTCTCGGTCGGGCTGACCGTCCACCCGCTCCCACCAGCGCTTCAGCCAGCGGTTCCAGGCGCTGGTGTCGGGCTCGCTGCCCTCGTAGAAGGCGTCGGCTACATGGGCGACGTCCGGCTCGTTGATGGAGCAGAGGTGGCGGAAGAAGAGCGTCATGTCCACTTCGGTGGCGCCCAACAGGTCCAGCAGATCGTTCACCAGCGGCTCGTCGGATTCCCGCAGCGTGCCGAGGCCCAACTTTTCCGCCCAAGTTTCGCTCTGGGCGTTCATGGCGAATTCCATGTAGTGGTCCAGCACCGGCTGAAGACGGCCCACGTCTTCCATCAGCGGCGCCATGGATTCGAGCAGACGAGCCACGTTCCACGCCCCGATGTGAGGTTGGTTGTTGTAGCGGTAGCGTCGACGACCGGCGTCGGTGGTGTTGGGCGTCCAGTCGACGTCAAAGGGTTCCAGCCATCCGTAGGGTCCGTAGTCGATGGTGAGGCCGTGAATGGACATGTTGTCCGTGTTCATGACGCCGTGAACAAAGCCGACCCGCATCCAATGAGCGATCATCGTCGCCGTGGCCTCAGCCACCTCGGTCAGCCAGGCGATGAGCCCGTCGTCCGTGCTGACGTCGTGATGCGGGAAATGATGACGCACGGTGTGGTCGACGAGGGCCCGCAAGGTTTCGTGATGCCCGTCGGCGACATGGATTTGGAAGCTGCCAAAGCGGATGAAACTGGGCGCCACGCGGCACACCACCGCTCCGGGTTCAGGGGCGGGGTTGCCGTTGTAGAGAACGTCTCGCACGACTGCTTCGCCCGTGGTCACCAGCGACAGGGCTCGGGTGGTGGGCACGCCGAGGTGATGCATCGCTTCGCTGCACAGGAATTCTCGGATGGAAGAGCGCAACACGGCTTTGCCGTCAGCGGTTCGCGAGTAGGGGGTCAGGCCGGCGCCTTTGAGTTGAAGTTCGAGGAAGCCATCGTCCGTCTTGACTTCACCCAGTGTGATGGCCCGTCCATCACCGAGTTGGCCGGCCCAGTTGCCGAATTGATGACCGCCGTAGCGTGGGCGTAGGGCTGCATGCCGGGACGGGGACGCCTCCACCGAGCACCGCACCGGCATCGTCCGTCCGGTCAAGCCCCAGCGCTTCACCCATTTCGTTCGACCACAGGGCGAGGCGGGGCTCGGGGGCGGGCGTGGGCGTAACCTTCGACCAGCACTTGCCGGGGACTTGTCTCGGCCGACCTCCCTCCACTTCATCGCCGGGCGTCTCGCCCAAGAAGCGGGCGTGCCAGGACAGGGACTCAAGCGATGGGTTGCTCACACCTCCTGCTGAGCGGGGGCCTTCTTCAACCTCGTGGGTGCTTTGTCGCCGACGACCCCTCACGATTGGAGCGTTGCAGGTCCTTGAACGAGGAAGGCCACCCACAACAAACCGAGCAGGAGGCCGCAGACCTGGAAGATGCGTTTGCCCGCTGGCCCACCCGTGAAGAGGTGGTTCAACCGGGCACCGACAAACGTCCAGAGGATCATGGCGGCAAGGCACATGGTCAGGGTTACGAAGATGATGGTGGCGATGCCCGTCATGCCACCGCCCAGCGGCTGAATGAACTGACTCATCATGATGATGACAAAGGCCCATTCCTTGCCGTTGACAAACTGCATGCCGATGCCGACCTTGAGACCGAGCACGCCCTCGATGTGATCGCTGATCACCACCGAGGCAGGGTCGAACCGAAACATGGCGACGACCATGGCGCCGAGGAAGGCCATACCAACCCAGTGCAACACCGTCATGGCGGTGGCTGAATCGCTCACGGCGTCCACGAGCAGGCCGACGGTGAGTTCAACGGTGACAAACCCGATGACCATGCCGGCGATGAGCTTCACGTTGGCTTTCGGACCGAACATGCCGCTGTGCGCAAAACAGGTCAATGCGTTGGGCCCGGGCGTGATGAGGCCGATGGCGAGGAGGGCGATGAGTTCCCCCAGCGCCACCGTGTCCATCCGTTCACGTCCTCAAGCGAGTTCTTGTTGCAGCGCCCAGGCCAGGTAGCGGTACTCCTCCTCGCTGTTGTACAACTGGGCTGAGATTCGGAAGTAGCGTCCACGCGGTGAAGGCCACGACCACACCGGGATTTGGATGCCGTACTTTTCGCTCAACACCGTGTGCAACGGGTCGGGCTCATGAAGTGGAATGCCACCGTCGGCATCTCCATCGGGCAGGATGAGCGTTGCAATGCAGGCCAGCATCTCGTCGGGGCACGGCGGCGTGAGGCCGAGGGCCTCGCAGAGGATGTTGCGCCCTCGAATCGCGAGGTCGTGGTTGTGCTGCATGATGGCGGACCAACCACCCTCGAACTCGCCGGCCAGGTGGTCAATGGCAAACGGCAGCGCGCAGTGAGCCGACATGTCTCGGGTGCCGGTCCAATCGAACTCGTGGCGGAAGCGGGTGGTGTCGCCCAGCGGGAAGGTCATGCCGTGGCTGATGGTCAACGGATGGATGTTGGCTTGTCGGTCCTTGCGAACGTGAAGGAAGGCTGAGCCTTTGGGGGCGCACAGCCACTTGTGGCAGTTGCTGGTGGTGTAGGACGCCCCGAGTTCGTCAAGGTTGAGCGGCACCATGCCAATGCCGTGGGCTGCATCGAGGAGGACCTCGACGCCCCGTCCTTCAAGTTGGGCCACCAGTCGTTCAAACGGCATCAACAGGCCGGTGGGGCTGGTGACGGTGTCGATCATGGCCAGGCGGGTTCGTTCGGTGACACCGCCCATGATGGCTTCAACGGCTTGGTCAGCGTTGTCAATCGGGAAGGGGATGTTTACGGTGACGACGGTTGCACCCCATCGCTCTGCAACGAAATCAATCGTGTTTCTGCAGGCCTGATAGGCGTGGTCTGGCACGAGGATTTCATCCCCTTGTTCAAACACCAGCGAGCGCAGCACCGTGTTCACGCCGGACGTGGCGTTCTCCACCAGGGCGAGGTCGTCGGCCTGACAGGACAGCTGCTTGGCCAGCGCCACTCGGGTTTGCTCGAGAATGCCTGGCATCAGGTCCTCGAAGAATCGAACGGGTTCGTTTTCCATCAGGTCCTGCCACGTACGCTGTTCTTCTCGCACGGCCGTCGGTGTAGCGCCGAACGAACCGTGGTTCAGGAAAATCCGACCTTCTTCAAGCCCCCAGAGGCGCGCATGTTCACTTCTGCTCGGCTTGTCCATGGCATGGAGTCAGCCGCACGTTTAATTGAAGTTAGTGGCAAAAATTTCTTTTGTTTCCTCTCAAATGAACCACCATGAATCTTGAGACAGCCGCACAGTACGCAGAGGTGTTTGGAGTCCTGACCATCATTGGTGCGGTGCTGTTCAGTTGGTACCAGATTCGCCAACTCAAACAGGATCGAAAGAGCGCCGCAGCCTTTCAGTTAACCCAAATTTTCCAGACGTCCACGTTTGCACACGGCCTTCACCGGGTGTTCAATTCGCCAGAGGGATTGAGCGCTGAAGCGTTTGAAGAACTCCATGAAGGGCACATGGACGATGTTGTCACCCTGATGACCACGTGGGAATCGTTGGGTGCCATGATTTACCGAAAGGAATTGGACTGGGACTTGATGTACGACTATTTCGCCGGCGCCATCGTGGTCACTTACCTCAAGACCGAACAGGTGATTGAAGACTGGAGAACCAACAGCAACCGCCCGTCGTATTTTGAGTGGATGCAGTGGCTGGCCGAGCGCGTCATGGAACTGGAGGACGACACGCCGCCCATCCCTGCCAACATTCTCCACAAGGACTGGACTCCGACGGCTTAGTTAACGCCAGCGCAAGCGATGAACCAATGCTGTTCACTCAAACCTTCGCCGTGCGAGCAAGGCTGCACCGAGCATGGTCAACAGCGTCATGTTGAGGCCAACGGCCGGTAGGACCACGGCGGGGTTTTCGTCGGCGTACGCTCCATCGGGTGTTGAGAGTCGAATCGTGTTCCACCCGTTCAAGGAGAACATCTGATCGACATCGAGGGTGTCCTCCCAAGCATCGAATACACCGTTTCCATTTTGGTCGGTGATCTCCAAGCCCAGCACGTCTCCGGCCATGATTTCTGCAAGCGTGTAACGCGCCAGTTCCGCACCGCAATCGGTTGGCAGGTGGTAGGTCAGATGTTGGATGTGCGTGGTTTGCGTCGTGTACTGACCGCAATATACGAACACGACCTCAAGGGTGTCTGGACCGGTGCCCATGGTCCACAAATGCGTGTCCTTAACGTTGTCCGGTCCCACGATGCTGAACATGTAGGTGCCGTGCCCGTGGGGGCCGTTGGTGGCTCCGCTGCGAGCATGGGTGGAATGTCCGCCGTGGTCGTCCTCAGAGCCGTGGCCATCGTCATGGTCCCCGTGATCGTCTCCTGAGCCGTGGTCATCGTCATGGTCCCCGTGGCCGTCATCATCGTGCCCATCTTGGTCGTCTCGGGCCAAGACGGCGAACGGCGGTGCGTGAACGGGTAGGTTGTTGTCCACGGAAAGCCCTTCGAAGATGGATGGGTTTGCGATCTGCGTGGTGAGGTTCATCAGCCCGACCGTGGCACCGGTCCTGTCCTTTTCGATTACACTCATGGTGAGAAAAGCATGGGTCTCAGCATCGAACACGCTCCGTGTTTCGACCGACTTTTCAAGCGACGAAAGAACATACACGGCGAGCCCGTTATCGTTCGTCTCTTCATGGAAAGTCCATGTCGCAACGGGGTTCATGTACAGCGCATCGCAGGACCATCCCGCACCGTCTTGCCAGTTGCAATTTGAGGCAACATGAAATTCCATTTCATCCCAACCGTTGTTGCAGTCATCCGTTCCGTCAAAGAATGACGACGCAGCGATGCGCTGCCCGTCCTCTGTCTGGCAGTCAATTTCGCTGCTGTCTGGGGTGCTGTCCTCGTCCAAACCGTCTGCGCAATTCGCATACCCGTCGTTGACGTAAAACAGGGGAATTTGATCGCTCCCCCACGATGCCTGGCATTCGTACATGGAGGTTTCATCGGAGCCGTCTTGACAGTCGATGGTACCGTCGTTGTATTGCGTCACCGTGATGATCGACCCGTCCGTACACACAAACCTGCTCACATCATCTCCCATGTCGTACACCGGTTCATCGGACCCGTCCTGACAGTGGTTGACCCAATCGTTCACATCGCTCAATTCAATTGTGCGACGACCGTCGTCGCACGTGAACGAGCTTGTCTCTTCTTCTTCGATGTGGGGCTCATCTTCGCCGTATTGGCAATCATCATCACCATCGTTTACCGTTGACAAGGGTATGGTTTCTCCCGTCCAGCATTCGTAGGTCGAAATTTCAGACTGCGTGATAGGGTCATAGCTTGGTTCATCTTCGTTGTTCGCACAGTCCGGAGAACCATCGTTGACTTTCGAGAGGAAAATGACATCACCGTTTGAGCATTCAAACGTGCTGTACTCTCGCATCTCGTAGGTGGGCTCGTCTTCACCTCCCGAACAATCCACTTCACCGTCGTTCACGTCGGTCAAAAAGACAACTTGCCCGTCGTCACAGGTGAAACGGGAGAGTTCTTCTAGGTCGTACACCGGTTCATCTGAACGGTCTCCCTCGCAATCGGGGTATCCATCGTTCACCGTGTACCATGGAACGGTTTGCCCGTCGTCGCACGTGAAGATTGCTTGCGTGTCCCAAATCGTTTCGTCCTCGCCCTGGCTGCAGTCGTCTTTCCCGTCGTTGGCGAGGGACAGAGCGATTTGGCGGCCGTCCAGACACGACATTTGTGAGACCTCAGCACCGGTAATGTCGTACGAAGGCTCGTCGCTGGCGTCATCGCAGTCTGCGATTCCATCGTTGACCCAGCTCCACGGAATGCTCGCAGATTGACCGTAGAGGGTGCAGGCATCTTCGGTGTTGTCCGCTCCATACCAGTGAACGGTTTCATTGCCGGAAAGCGCAGCCTCATCTTGGCGAAAATCGCAATCGATGACACCGTCGTTAACCTTTGAAAGCGGAATGTTCTCCATACTTTCTTCTTCACCTTCCTCCATGTCCCAGCATCCAAAATCGCTGGTTTCTTGGCCGTTCTCGTCGTACTGCGGCTCGTCATCACCGTCCGGGCAATCGACCTTGCCGTCGTTGACGAGGATCAGTTCGATTTCTTCTTCATCGCCGTCCTCACCATCGCAGCCGAATTCATCGAACAGCGGTATACCGATCACATGACTCGGTTGCTCATCGGTTCCGTCCTCACAGTCAAGAACACCGTTGTTCACGTTACTGATGCCGACCACGGTTCCGTCGTCGCAGGTGAATGAACTCAGGTCATCAAGATCGTACGCTGGTTCGTCGCTGCCATCATCGCAATCGGGTGTCCCATCGTTCACGCGGTAGCTGGGAACCGTTGTCAGGTTGTTATCGCAGACAATCGCCGTGATGAAATTTGGTTCATCGCTTCCGTCGGGGCAGTCGCCGTTTCCGTCGTTCACCAGCCTGAGAGGCACCGTTGTTCCGTCAAGGCATTCGTACGAAATCGTGCTCAAGTACACGGGTTCGTCTTCTCCATCGGTGCAATCCTTCGTTCCGTCGTTCACGTCGCTGAGTTTTACGATCGAACCATCGTCGCAGACGAAGTTTCGAAGCCGCATGTTTTCGCTGTTCTTGTTGAGCGATAACTCGTGGGTGTAATCGTTTTCGTAGATTGTGGCGCAGTACCAAATTGTGTCTTCCAACTCACAGTGCGACCAAACATCAGCGAGCATGTCGGGGGGTTGGTGGTAAATGTCGTCCACGAGGTAGCTGGCCTCAACAAGGTCCCCGGTCGGTTCGCCATAATTGTCGTATTCTACGCTCACATGTTCAACTTGGACGAATCCGTTTCCGTCGCGCAAATAGGTGGTGGCGTGCTCGAATTCTTCCGTCCCGTAATGAAACGACTCAAACTTGAACGAGCTCACTCCTCGGCTTTCATCATAGATCACGGTTACCCTGAGATATTGGTCAAGCACATGGTCGTCGAGATGGAAACCATGCTGCATGCCCTCTATCACGGCGGTTTCCGCAACACTCAACGTGAAGCATGTCCCGTCCTCGTGGTCTGCACGTTCGTCAAAATTGTAGGCGCTTTCATCAACGCAACCACCCGATCCCCAACGCTGAGGGTTCTCCGGTGACGAGTCGTTTTCGTTATCCACGCCATCCCCGTCTACATCATCGTCCAAGGGGTCGCAAAGACCGTCGTTATCCATGTCGGACGGAGTGCTTGTTTCGTCGAGCGGGTCCGTTTGACATTGCAGTTCATCTGCGTCATCAAACCCATCGCCATCATCGTCCGCATCTTGAACATCGCAAACATAGTCCCCGTCCGTATCCACTGGCACATCAGCGGCGTCCAGCGGGTCGCTCATGCAGTTCAGTTCGTCAATGTCTTTCCATTGGTCGTCGTCATCATCGCTGTCGTAGATGTCGAGCAAACCGTCGCCGTCGGTGTCAACGCCGGAGTTGGTGTTTTCTTCGACGGTCTCTTCTTCAGCCTCTCCGAATCCCAAACATCCGGACAGCACCAGGAGCAGGACCATCATGACGGCAGGGCTTTTCTTCATGGCCTCAACCATGAAAAATTGGGTATAAACATGTTCCCGGCGTTTATTCACACCGGGTAATGAGCACGCAGAGCGCTGTCTTGGGGAGGGCAGGTTTCGACCCCACCTTTGCTGTCATTGACCAAGTTCGAATCCTTTTGCTTTGGAGTGCGGGGGGCAGGATTCGAACCTGCGAACCGATAAGGACTGCGACCTGAACGCAGCGCCGTTGACCAAGCTGGGCGACCCCCGCGGTAAGCCGGCCTCATGCTTCCTCCTTATCAAACAACAGTCTGAACCTCATCGTTTGCACGGTTGGTTGTGGGCTTATCGGAGGTGAAGTCACCCCTCCGGAGAAGAGCAAGAAAGACGGGGTACTGCGAAGATGCGGGGGGCAGGATTCGAACCTGCGAACCGATAAGGAATGGGACCTAAACCCACCGCCGTTGACCAAGCTGGGCGACCCCCGCGCAGGCTTTGGGCGGCGACGAGCGGCTTTCAAACCGCCGATGGTGGGAACGTCAGGCCGAGACGTCAAACCCGGTGGAGGCGACGATGGCCACCACGTCCTCGGTGGACAGGGCGTCGGTGGTCAAAACCGCCCCTTGTGGCGATTCGAACGAGATCATGCTTTGGAGGACTTCGGGGTTGGCCGCCAGGGCGCGATTCACACGACCCGAGCAACATCCGCAGGTCATGCCGTTGATGGTCAGGTAGTGCGTCTTCGTGCCCATGCCGCTATGACTCAAACCTGCTTTTTGAGGCTTTTCTCGGGTGCACCCCTCCCGGGCAGCGGTGGTTGTAGGGCTGGAAAGGCAGAAAAATCGCCTTTTTTGTGGTTTTTTCGCCGTTTCCGGGCATATATTTTTATCCACAGGGGGTCATTTCTCAACATGAAAAAGCCCGGTGGGCAGAAAACCTTCGGCACCAGCATCTCGTTTGACTTGGACCTGCCACCCGGCAAAACCACGCGACGGACCAAGCGGGTCGAAGCAACTTCGCCGTCCGCGGATGACCCCGTCGAGGCTGGTTCGGTGGCCGACTGCCCGGGTTGCGGCGCCACGATTTCGCAGGCTTCGTGGATTCAGGCGCTGGTCGGCTTTGTTTCCGGTGCCCGACGGTACGACCTGGGGGAAGACGTTCCCGGCAACGTGGTTCAGACGCTTCGCAACACCGTGTCGAACATGGATTCCCCCAACCCGTTCAGGTGTGGGAACTGGGCATCGTCAATCGTCTCACGCAAGAATTTGACCTCTTGCTCCAGGAGGGCATCGAACGTGCGCTTTCCGACATGGGCGAGGTCTACACTCGCGACGAGGTGGACGCCTATGCCGAAGCGCGTCCGCATGGAGACGCTGGCCACCGCCGAACAGCAACTTTGGCACCGAATCGAGGCCAGCGTTCGCGAGACCCTTGAACCTCAACTCCGATACGAAATTGAGCAGACGTTGTGGAAACAGTTTGACGAGGAACTGGAGCGACGCTCTCAGGGGTCTTGAACCTCAAATTTCTCCCGTCCGCAGGCTTGCCGCGGGCTGCCACCCTCGCAGGATGAGGGAATTGCCCACCACGCTCACTGAAGAGAGTGACATGGCGGCGGCGGCAAAGGCCGGCGGCAGCAGCCATCCGGTCCACGGGAACAACAGCCCCATGGCCAGGGGAAGGCCGATGATGTTGTAGACAAAAGCCCAAGCCAGGTTCGTTCGGATGCGCGCCATGGTGGCCCTGCCGAGTTCGAGGGCAGCGACGGCGTCGGCCAAATCGTCCCGAACGAGCACGATGTCGGCGCTTTCGAGGGCGATTTCGCTGCCCGCTCCCATGGCGATGCCCACGTTGGCCACGGTCAACGCAGCGGCGTCGTTGATGCCGTCGCCGATCATCGCCACAACTCCGTTTTCCTGCAAACGACGCACGTGGTCGGCCTTTTCATCGGGCTTGACCCCGGCCACCACGTCCGTGATGCCCACGGCCTCTGCGACGGTCTGGGCCACTTCTTCTCGGTCGCCGGTCAGCATGACAACCTGAATGCCCGCCTGCTTGAGGCGGCGAACGGCCGCTTCCGAGGTTTCCCGTATGCGGTCGCTGAACTCGAGCCAGCCGAGCAAACGCTGGCCTTTGGCCACCAGCACGACCGTGGTCCCGCGGCCGGCGCGTACGGCGATTTTTTCTTCCACGTCATCGGGAAGGTCGCTGAGCAATTCTTCCATCAGGTCGAGGTTTCCAACGGCCACGGCCTCACCGTCCAAGTTGCCCACCAGGCCGAGCCCGGGAAAAGTTTGGACGTCCTTGACGTCGGGGCGGTCGTAGCCGAGGTTTTCCCATGCCGTGTGAACGGCCCCAGCGAGGGGGTGGGTGGATTCCACCTCGAGCGACGAGGCCAAGCAGAGCAGTTCCTGAACGTCGCTGTCGAGCAGTTCGATGTGACTGACCCGGGGCGAACCTGCGGTGATGGTCCCCGTCTTGTCGAGCACGACGGCCGTGGTGGCGTGGGCCTGTTCGAGGGCTTCGATTCCTTTGATGAGCAAGCCGTACCGAGCACCACGCCCTGTTCCCACCACCAACGCCGTGGGCGTCGCCAAACCAAGGGCGCACGGGCAAGCGATCACCAGCGTGGACACGAGCACCATGACGGCCATCTCAACGGCCGACATGGCGCTGTCAGGTGCAAGGGTGTCGGCCATGAACCACCAAACAGCGGCGGCCAGCAGCGCAGCGACGACGACCACCGGAACAAAAACGGCCGAGATGCGGTCCACCAGGCGTTGAATCGGGGCTTTTCCCATCTGCGCTTCGTCCACCAAACGGATGACCTTCGCCAGCATGGTTTCACCGACCAGCGCCGTGGTGCGCACGAGCAGGGTGCTGTCGAGCACGACGGTGCCCGCCGTCACGGCATCGCCCGGGTTTTTGCGCACCGGGAAGGATTCACCGGACATCATCGATTCGTCCATCGTGGCCGTCCCGTCCTCCACCAAGGCGTCCAGCGGCACCGTTTCACCGGCCCGAACCTTCAGCAGGGTGTCGCGTGGGATCTCGTCCACCGGTGTCGCCACGGTTCCTTCGTCCACGACCACCCACGCTTCTTTCGGTTGCAGGCGCATCAGGCTGTGAACGGCGTCCGTGGCCTTGAGCTTCGCATTGGCTTCGAGGTAGTTGCCGAGAAGAACGAAGGCGATGATGAAGGCGGCGCCGTCGAAGAACACGTGGCCGGCTTGGCCCACGAACGCCGGCAGGAAGGGCAACAACGGGGCGAGGGTCACCAGGGAGGACCACAGCATGGCCACCGTGGTGCCGAGGTGCACGAGGACGTCCATGTTGGCGGTTCCTCGTCGCAGCGCCGCCCACGCGTTTCGGTGGAAATCAGCGCCTGAAATGGCGTAGACCGGCAGGGCGGCGAGCATCGCAAGCGTCAATCGCAAATCCAGCGGTCCGAGCGAACCAAGGTCGTCGATGACCATGGAGAGGAGGAACACCGGAACGGCCAGCGCAAAGGCCAACCCAACCTTCTGGCGCTGGACCGCCACGTCCTCCTCGCTCGTCCGTCGGGCTTCAAGCGCTGGCACGAGTTCGCTGGCACCAAATCCCGCTCGCTCCACGGCCGCCATGCAGGCCGTACGGTCCTGGTCGGTGGTCGCTGCGTCCAAGGTGATGATCGCTTTCTCCAGCGGGAGGTTGACGCTCACGGCGGCGACGCCGTCCACGTTGGAAAGCACCCGTTCCACCGAGGCCACGCACGCCGCACAGGACATGCCGGTGACGCTGAGGGAAAGCTGGCGTTCGTCCATGATGCTCACCTTAGTTGCTGCAGCATTCCCCTTCTTGCCAGGCTTCGTCCATGCTGACGCAACCGCAACCGCAGGTGCACAACCAGCCAACGCTCTCCCATCCTTTTCCGCCTTCTGCACGGGTGTAGAGGCGTTTCATCTTGCATCCACAGGTGCATCTCTCAGCGACGACGCGTGCCATGGTTCGCCGAATTATGTAGTCAATATAAACCCGCCGTTTTGACTACAATATCTAACGGGATAAACGCTTTAACGAGCCGGAACGACCGGATACCATGGATTCTGAAGCGTTCCTGCGTCGTTTGGAGACGCACCGTCAAGGTCGCCGAATCACGGACGAGTCCTACGCAAGAATCGCTGCGCACGAGCGCAACGTTGCGTTTCCAACATCCTTTACAGTCGGGGCAGCAGCGGCTGATCCCGTCGATAACGGACGGTATTTGTTCAGTAAAGCCTACAACATGAAATTCGGCCTTGGGGTTGCCGCTACGCTTGGCGCCACGTTGATTCTTGTCGGAACGGGTCTGTTGTGCGTGCTGATCGAGGACGCCATCGATGTTGAGATGTTCACCCCACTGTTCGGCGTGATTGCTCTCGTTGCATATTTTGCCCCGGTCTCGAATCTGGAAGGTCGCGCAAAAGAGTTCGTCAACGAAGCGCGTTCCATTCTGTTCGCTGTGGGCCTGATTATCTCGGTGGCATGGTTCCTCTTTGAGATTCTTGAGTGGGACGGTAATGATGAGTTTCCGAGCAACCTTTCCACCATGTTGCCGCTGCTTGGTGTAGCCTTGTTCGCTTCTCACTTTGCACGGGAGATGGACGCTTATGTTTCACATAATTTGAGTTGGGTGTTCTGGTTTTTCCCGCTGGGTTTTGCCTATTGTGACTCGGAGTTCGGCTATGCTCTCTCTTTGAGCATCATCATGGTGGCGTTGGTTGCTGAGATGGTGTGGGAGTGGTCGTCCGATTCGAGGCCAAGTTCGTCCGGTGTGCAAGCGGTGATGCAGGGCATGATGCTCGGCATTATCGCTTGGATTTCTTTGTTCGTGTACGAGGACTGGCTGGAAATCGGCTACATTTATCCGGTGCTCCTCCTTGTTGGTTGGTTCGTCGTCGCCGAACTGGCCAAGAACCAGCGATGGGCCCGCTTCTACCCGAGCGGCGGTAACAAAGGATGGCTCCCCGTTCTTCTCGTGCTTGTGTTTTTCACTGGCTTACCGCTCTACACGGGCCTGCAGATTTCATATGATTTTGGCCCGGACGAGATCGGAGTTGGGGATTTCGATCTTCATCTGTTCTGGGTGTACGCTTTCATCATTCACGCACTCATGGGGCTGCAAGCCTTTGACTGGAAGCCTGGCGATGCCTTCGTCAAATCCTCGCTGAGCGAACCTCGCTCCAACTACGGCAGCATCTTTTTCCTGATGGCGTTCATTTGGTTTGTCCTCGGTGGCGTCGATTTTCTCGAAGACTTAGCAGCCTATCTTTTCCTCCCGCTCGGTTTCTTGGTGTTGGTATTTGGAACGTGGCGCCTCATTCGCTCGGGTTCCAAATCACTCACGGAAGACGAAGGTCAATCTGCTTAATTCGGGGCGAGGTCCAGGCTGCCCGACCAGAGGTCAAGGCCTCGGAGGCGGCAAGGGAAACGCTGACCGAGGCGAAGAACGGTGGGGTGCTCACCGTTGTGGTCGGGTTCAGCCACGGTGACCTCGAGGCCGTGGTCGTCCACCACCAAGCGGCGCTTGCCGCCGAGTTGACGCAAGTGCATGCGACCTGAAACCGCCCCGTCGTCCGCCAAATCAAGGAAGACCCAGACTCCCCGCATGCCCGTTACACGGGCGTTGTACGAGGTGGCGATTGAGGCGTCCGTGGGGCCCTCATCGCCCAGCCGTCCACCGTTCATCAGATGGACGTGGTAGGCGTTGGCCACGAGTTCCCACTCCATGCGTTTGGCCGCCAGACCTTGCTCGCTGCAGTGTTCGGCCAGTCGGGCGGTTTCGGCCGTGTCGTGGACCCATTCGCGGCCGTGAATGAAAGCCTTGAGTTGGCGGTGCGTCATCAAGTCGGGGTAGCGACGAATCGGGGAGGTGAAGTGAACGTAAGCGTCCAAATTGAGCCCGAAATGGCCGCCGTTTCGCTCGTCGTACCGAGCGCGTTGCATCAGTTGGAACAGCCCTTGGTCGACGATACGCCGGGTGGTTTCCGTCAGCGTGCTGGCGGCGGCTTGCGCTTCTTCCAGCGACGCCAGAATGCCGTTTCGAGCCTCGGGGTCAATGACGCCCGACAGGTAGTCCGGCACCTGTTCCGCTGGGTCTTCGTTCGGTTCCGGTTCGTCCATGCCTGAGAGGTCGATGCCACCGCCGCCCAAATCCGCCCAGTCGCCCAAGAGGTTGGCGAGTTCATCGGTTTCGCTCTGCCCGTGTTTGCGCTGGCTGGGCATGGGCAACTGGATACCGATGTCCAAAGCGGCCAGTTTGGCGTTGAGCCCCTCCACTTCGGGACGGTCAGGGGGGGGCGTGGCAGCGCCGCGGAAGCGGGCGCCAGCACGCCCAAGAGGTGACCAACGGCTGTGTTGGTGGCGACCATGAAGGACTCGATCATCCGGGTCGCTTTGTTGGGCCACTTGACCTCCACACGCAATTCGTCTTCGCCGTGGAGACGGGGGCGGAGCTCGGGGTTGTTGAGGTTCAAACGGACCTCTCGGTCCTGCCATGAAGCGGCCAGCGCCAGCATATCGTCGTAGGCGTCCGTCTCGAGCACGTCGCCGTAGGCGATGTTGTCCACAACGTGAATCACGGCTTCGTAGGCGTGGGTGTTCACGACGTTGTTCCCGTCGTCGAGGTCCATACCGACGACCATGGCCAAGCGGTCCACGCCGGAACGCAACGAACAGAGGTCGTCGGCCAGTTTGGGCGGCAACATCGGCAGCACGGTGTGCGGCAGGTAGACGGAGGTGGCACGAGCGGCCGCCGAACGGTCGAGGGCCGTGCCGGCCTGCACGTAATGCGCCACGTCAGCAATCGCCACCCACAGCGTGCGCTGACCGTTGTTGTTCACGAGGCACACCGCATCGTCGAAATCCTTGGCGTCGGGCGGGTCGATGGTCACCAGCGGAAGATGACGCAAATCGGTGCGCCCAGCGGCGACCTCCTCGTCGCCGGCCACTTCGCCCAAGGTGTCGGCGTGGTCCACGAGGGTGACGTCGTAGGTCCGCGGGAAGGGGTTGCGGTTTTCACGTCGTCGCCCTTCCAGGCGGGCGTCCAACAGTTCCCGGGTCGTCCAGCGGCCGGCCTGCATCAGCAGAAGGGCCATCGCCGGTTCGTCTTCTGGAAAACGAAGACCTGAGCGGACCGCTGCGCATTTTCGGGCCTCACGGACGAGATCGAAGCCCTGCATGGAGGTGCATCCATCGTCGTCCAACGCATAGGCCTCGGGCAGCGATTCGCCCAGCAGCATGGCTTCCCAGACGTCCTCGAGCAGGCGGTACATCTCGACGTCGGCCTCGCTGGCGTCCTGCGTTGTCAGCGGCGGTCGTCCGTGGAGCGGCGTTTCGCCTTTCCCGGCGTGGCGGCTGAAGAAATTCTTCCATCGACTGACGGCGGTTTCCAGCGTATCAAGGGAGGCTTTGGAGCGGAACCGGACGGCTTTGTCTGCGTCGGGCAGGATGTACGTGGCTTCCTTTCGACCGTGGGCGAGGGCTTCGTTCACCTTGCTGAGCAGGGCGCGTTCCGCTTTGGGGTCGGCTTGGAATTGACCTGAGAGGCGTTCTTTTTGCGTGATCCACGCAGCGATGCTTTCTCCTGTCCACGCCTGTTGCCACTGTTCCTCACCAAAATGTTGGGTGACCCTGCGCCACAAGCGCTCATCGGGTGGCGTTTGCGGTCCCTTGTTCTGCTTGCGCTGACGGTTGTTGTTGCGCCCGCGTCCACGGTGCCGTCCTCCCGCCATGAGCCGAGGGTCCGGTTGAGGTTAGATGAAGGCAACGATTCACAGCCCGGCCGACCCAAGCTCCTCCAGCGCTTGACGCTGGGCGTCGGTGAGGGTTTCCGGTTCGGCCAGCACGAATTCAAGGGTCAAATCCCCGCCGTTGTAGCCGGCCTTGGCCATCCGACGGCGGTCGCCCACCTGCGTCATGGCGTCCACCGACAACTTCCCGGTTTTGCCGGAGAGCAATTTCACGCTGACTTTGCCACCCAGCATCATGACCGAGTAGGGCACGGGCACTTCCTGCACCAGCTGGTCGCCTTCCCACCGGTAGGCCTCGCCCGCATCGATGCGAACGGTGACCACGACGTCGCCGCGCTCACCTTCAGGGTGGTCGTGGCCTTGGCCCTTGAGTGTCCGGGTCGTGCCGTGCGTGACGCCGGCGTCGAGGCGAAGTTTGAGCGTGGTCCGCTTGGTCTCCATGCTCGTGCCTTGGCGCTTGAATCGCTTGTAGGAGAAGGTGAATTCGCCGCCCTCAGCGGCCTGTTCCATCGTGATGTCGAGGCCGACGTTGATGGTTGCTGCCTTGGGTTGCTGGCGTGGGGCTGAACGCGGCGGTTGCCGGGGCATGCCGCCCATGCCGCCCCCACCGCCGAACATCTGGCCGAGGATGTCCTCGAAGCCGCCGCCGCCCATGCCGCCGAAATTCATCGATGGGCCGCCCCTGCCCCGACCGCCACCGAACATGTTGCGCATCTGCTCCTGTTGGTCGAACTCTCGGCGAGCCTCGGAGGTGCCGATGGCGTCGTAGGCAGCCTGCACTTCCTTGAATTTGGCTTCCGCACCGGCGTCTCCTTGATTGCGGTCGGGGTGGTACTGGCGGGCGAGTTTGCGAAACGCACGCTTGATTTCACCGTCGCTGGCCTGGCGACTGACGCCAAGCACCTCGTACGGGTTTCGTTCCGCCATCGGCCTCACTGGCTCCACTGTCCCACATCAACCCTCCCCTCTGGTAGGGGTTCTGACCCGTTCAGACGGGTGGCCAGGGGGACTGCGTGTCGGTCGTTGGCTGGTTTGCCGGAGGGGCGGGGGGTGGCATGGTCTGTTGCGCAGGTGCAGGTGCTGGCGCTGAAACGGGTGGCGGTGCCGGCTGGGCGACCGGTGCGACGGCCGGTGCCGCCACGGGCGCAGGTGCGACCGGTTGGGCCGCCACCGGCTGAACGACCGGTGCGGGCGCAGGTTGTGGGGCAGGGGTGGTGGCTGAGGCGAGCATGGTGGCTTGTCGGCCGCCCAAGACTTGGGTTTGGCTTTGCTCGACGAAGGCTTCACCGAGTGAGGCGCTGCTGATCAGCGAATTGACGTACGCGATGGTGCTTTCCACCCGCTTGATGTCAACCCCGACGCCTTCCAGCACCGAGGCTTTGAACGCAAAGCCGTACGTGCCACCGCCGCTGGTTTCGAAGCCCATGAACATGGTTTTCTGCAGGTAGTAGTAGAGCAGACCGACCAGGGCCAAGAAGGCGAAGATGCCGAACAGGGCGCCACCGTCTTCCGTGAAGGCGAACGAGAGCCCAGCGAAGAGCATCAGCCCTGAGAACACCAGAGCCCAAAACGGCTTCTTGTAGCCGCCGACGAAGGCGCCGATGTTGGCCAGCGGTGTGGAGACTTGGTTCATGCCAAACACGGATGAATTCTGGAACGAAATCGATCCCCGCGTCACTCGCAGGGAACTGTTCGGGTCCAGTCCAACGATCGTGAGGAGGAAACTCACCAGGCCGGGTTGTCGTGCTTCAATCCAGACGTTTGCTCCGGACGTTCCTGTTTCGTCGATTTGGAACCTCCTTAGCACCAACGGTGCGCCACCAATGTTCATGCGTCGTCTTCAACGCTGAGGCAAAAAGAACGTTTCGTCGCTACGGAGCCGTTATAATGAGGGGGTTGGTGGCTCGGTAGGCTGAGGTTAGACCATGTCTGACGAATCGAACGCCAACAAGACCTTCGAGATGAAGGTCCAAGAGCAGCAGGATAAGATTGAGGCCCAGTTCCGCAAGATTACCCGTGGCTCCTGGGCCCGTATCATCCGCATGGCGCGCAAGCCGTCCAAGCAGGAATTCCGTCAAACGGCGATCATCTGCGGCATTGGCCTGTTCGTGCTGGGCGCCATCGGGTTTGCCATCCTGGTGCTCATGGACAACTTCCTGCCTTGGCTGATTCACGATGTCTTTGGCATCGGGAACTGAATCGGAGCGTGATTGAAAATGACGGAAGCATTCGTAGCCTTTGTTCGCTTTGAAGAAAAATTGCTGTTGCTCAAGCGCAACAGCAGCACCGAGCACTTTCCCGACCTCTGGGACGGTGTTTGGGGCGTCGCTGACACCCCCGAGGAAGTCCTCGATCGTGTGGCTCAATCCACCGGTATTCCCGTCGACGATCTGCACTACCACGGCACCGGCCCCGAGCGCGGCATCGACATGGGTCGCAACCTCGTGGACGTGATGCCCATTCTCGTCGTCTCCAAAAGCGACGAGGTCAACCCCTCAGGCATCTACACCCGAGCCGAGTGGGTCGACCCCGGCACCATCAAAGACTACAACTGCATCTTTTCCGACCTCGACATGGAAAACGCTCACGGCCTGTTCCGTGAGATGTACGGCAGCGTCGGTTCGTTCCTCTACATCGTGAAAACCGCCATCAACTCCGAGCAGCGTGTCGCTGACGAAATGTACGCTCGCCTCCACGGCAGCGGCTCGATGGTGGCGCTTCAGAGCGAGATCATGTCCATCCTTCACCCGCCCGCCATGCGCGGCTACGTGTTCGTCGAATCCAGTGCACTTCACCACGTGGAGAAACTCATCGGCCGCTCCGGTGGACGTGACCCGTCGGCCCGCCGAGGCATCAACCAGTCTCCGCTCAAGAACGCCAAGAGCGTGCTTCCCGGGGAAGCCCCGCTCGAGGACATTCTGCCCTACCTGGAACCCAAGGCCGTCACCAGCGGCATCGAAGTCGGCTGCATTGTCGAGATCGTCACGGGCGCTTTCAAGGGCGAAAAAGCCCGCATCACCAGCGTGTCCGAATCCAAGGAAGAGGTCAGCATGGAGCTGTACGAGCAAATCATCCCGATGACGCTCAACATGCGCGGCGACCACGTTCGAGTCATCGAGCGCGTCGGCGAGTGATGATTTCTCAAGCGTTGATTGGAGCCGCCATCAACGAGTTTCGTCAACGTCGACCCGCACCTTTGGGGTTTTTGTGGGCAGGAACATGAGTGGAATGAAAAGGAGACCCGCCACGCAAACAATGTAGAGGCAGAAGGCATCGTCGCCGTAGTAAGCAGCCATGAGGATCATCACGGCGATGGGTTCGAAGAAAATCAACCCTACACATACCAAGAATAGCATGTAGAGCATGAGGAATTCCCCCCTCGTAGACTTGTCAGATGAAGCGTGTTGCCTCGACCTTGCAGGTTCCTCCTCATCGCCTCCTTCTTCCAGAAAAGCGGTGGCGTTCGCCTTCATGACTTCGGTGTCGTAAATGCTCGGCGGCTTGCTCTTCGTGGGAACGACAACCGTGGATGGTTGACGCTTTGGACGCGGCGGTCCGCTGGTCACCCCGATGTAGACGAAGAGGGTGCCCACGCCGATGAGGACGAGCAGCGACGTCGTGAGAACGGAAGCGTCCACGTCCGGAAAAAAACCGTACGTCAGAAATCCAAACGGCGCGGAAAACAGAGCCAACAGCCCCGCTCTGAGCAGTAACCCCTGCGGTGCTCCGACATCCGCTGGCTGCGATGCTCGCTGGTCTCGAGCCGCTTTCACGGGGGTGGGATGTCGTTTTCTTTTCTGCACCGCTTTCACGGGGGTGGGATGTCGCTTTCTTCCTGCACCGCTTTCAGGGGGGGCGAGGTGGTTGAGGCCGTCTCAGCCGGAAAGGGTCCACCTTGGAAGGCGGACGAAGGGATAACGATGGACGCCGGCGGCTGGTCAACGCGCCTTTTCGGTCCATGAATCCTATCTCATTTCTCGAAAATATAGGTCTTTTTCCGCGAAAAGGGTGAATCTACGCTAAGAGCCGTGGCTCATGGCTTTTGCATTCCCTGCTGTATTCTTGCGATATGTTGGTTGATTTCCGCACGGTAGCTACTCGTTCCCAGAGCACCAATGAGGACGAAGACGAAGGCGAGAAGGTCATGAAGACGGCTTCAAAGAACATACCAACAAAGAACAAGGCCCCAGCACCGAGGTACCACCCTTTCATTGCCTTCTCCGGAACGTTAGCGTTGGCTTCTTTCAAGACCTCAATTTTTGCTTCATCCAGTGATTTCTTCCAAGATGCGTCCTTCGATGCAATGACCAAGATAAGGGCGATACCAGATAACAATGACAAGCAGCAGAGACCGGTCAATCCATCGTCATAAATCGCTTCACCTTCGGTGAAAAACAACAAGCCGATGGGGACGACGAACACGAACAACAGCGCAATGACGGTCATGCCCGACTGTTCGGGTTTGTTGTCAACGTAGAACTGAACCTTCGCAAGGGCAGCCTCAACGGTGAGGACGAACCCGAGGTTGGTTGACTCGCAGGCGTGTGCGACGTTTTCTTCGCCGGTTGGGTCGCTTCTGACTGCTGGATGATGGCGCTGCCCTGAATGAGAATGGGTTGAGGAGGACCGCTTTCCTTCCCCTCTTCGTCCATGAACCTGGTTTTCCAACCAAGGGTATAGGTCTTGTTCCGACAGGCCGGGGTATCGTTCAAAACAGGGTTTGCTGAACGGACGCGGCTTTGGGTTGAAGATGGTGACTGCACTGCCATGCGATGTTGGCAGCAGCCCATGCTCCCGATCGTAAAGCAGCGCCACCGGTGCCTGCAGGTTCGGCCCATGCATCACCTGCTTCAACCAAACGCGGGAGGTTTGCGGAGGCACCCAGTGCGACGGACCGACCGTACCGCCATCGATGGGCTTGACCACTTGCGGAAGTCAGCCATGACACTTGCACACCATCCAGGTCCGAGACCGTTTCAAGGAAGGTTTGCAGGACGTCAGCACGCTCCATTTCGAGGTGTTCTTTGCTCCAATCGTGCGGGAGGTGGACGACCAAGCCTCGACCGTTTTCGGTGGACTGAGTGAGCATCCCCCTTCCGTTCAATGCTTCTGCAAGTTCGTTCGGGGCGACCTCGGTGTGGGCCAGCACCACGGTCCACGTGGGTTCGTACGGATGATGCGCCCACGCCTCGGGTGCATCAGCCATCATGCGGTGGAGTTGGGGGAGCGGGGCGGTCACGACCACACCGGAGGCCTGCCAAACGTGCCCTTCATCGTCGTAAACACTCCAAACATCACCGTCCTGTTCCAATCGAGTAACCGTTGTGCTGGTCAGCACGTCAAGACCTTCCAACCAAGCAGCAACCGTTTCGGGTCCGTCAAGAAGTCGGTGGCCGTCGTTGTCGATGTGGATGCGCTGTTCCGCCTCCTCCAGTTCAGACCAAGCCGTCATCCACGTCGGCCAGTTGTCCAAACGAGCCGAGCCGTGGGTGATGACGACCTCGTCGAGCCGTCGGCGGGAGCATCGTCCGCCCACGCGACGACCTTTGTCGAGCACGA
Organism: Candidatus Poseidoniales archaeon; assembly: GCA_019651595.1. Taxonomy (GTDB): domain Archaea; phylum Thermoplasmatota; class Poseidoniia; order Poseidoniales; family Poseidoniaceae; genus Poseidonia. Next base: position 405,732 of record BOYQ01000001.1, read on the forward strand.
CGACATCAAAGCCGTGATCGGCCAGAAGACGGGCAGCGGTGGCGCCGGCCAGACCGGCTCCAATCACGACGATGGGGTGTTCGGTGGAGGAGGCCGGCTGATCGGTAAAGGCACGGTAGCGGTCCATGTCGATGCGGCTCATGTGGGTTCGAGCGTCCCGTTGTCGTACGAGACCGAGGATCGGCGCCGGCGGGTGGAAGGGCCGATCGAACAGACCGTGACACCACTGGACACCGACCACCGACGAGGGGTCGCGCCCGTCCAGCGCATACATGTCGTTGAGGGCTTGCCCGTAGGCCATTGACTGTTCCACGTCATCGGTCCAGAGCGTGAGTGCTTTGCCCCACGTCATGCGGACGTTGTTGTGCAGTTCGCCGTGGCGGAGCAAGGAGCGCTGGCAAGCCGACCACAGCGGGTCGTGAACGTCCGCCCGTTGAAGTTGGCGCAGAGCGTACCGGGTCGTTCGCGGGTCGTCGGCCGTTGAACGCCACGACATGCGGGCCCATTCGGGAAGGTTGTGGACGCCGTAGGGTTCGTCGGCTGCGTAGACATGGTGCCATGCGTGTTCCCTGAACACCAGCAGCTCGTCGAGGTACTTGTCCGCAGACTTGGTACCGACTTCGGCGGCTTCTCGGGCGATTTTCATCGGTGAAATCATGCCGTAGTGAATGTAGGCCGACATCCGGGAAACACCGTTGAGGTCGGCGGCGTTGTTTCGTCGTCGGGCGTAGCCGTTGAGCCCGTTATCCTTGAACGCCTGCCAGCGAGCGATGGCGGCTTGCTCACCTCCTTTGAATCGCCAAACGGGGTGAACGGTCGGGTCGATGTCGCACGCCTGAAGCAGGGCCCACCGCTGGCTGAGGTCGGCCAGTTGGTGTTCGACCATCACGGGTTCAAACGGCAGTTCTCCGCCGTAGGCCTCCACCTCAAGTTCGAGGTCAGGCCAGCGGCGTTGGAGCCGTTGTTTGCGCAATTTCTTGGTACCGTCTCGGAATTTGAACGGGCGGTCAACGGAGCGTCCGTACAGCGGCATGGGGATCACGCAGTGTCCGTCCACCTCAACGACGGCCCCTTCGGTGCACTCGGCGACGGCGCGGACCCAATCGGTCCAGGGCGGGAGTGGAAAGAGGTCGGTGATGACCATGCTGGCCATGCTGGCCAACCCTTTCATGGCGGACGGACGATGACCGTCTCTGGCCAGGTGAAACACGTAGCGAAGGCCCTGTTTGGTGAAGCCTCGGTGGAGGTCAACAGCGGCGTCCATCACGACGTTGTGGTGGCGGAGCGAGGCGTGAGGGTAGCGCTCGTCGAGGCCGTGGTAAATCAGGAGCGGTCGGCCGTGGTGGTGCGCCATCCAGCGCCCAACATCAACCACGGGGTTTTCATGAACGCGAAACAACGATTTCAACCAGACCACAATGGGTCCGGCGCCCACCGGCTCACGGGCCTCTGACAACCATCGGCAACGCTCTGCGAGGTGCTCTGGCAGGTCCATGAGCCGGTGTCGTTTCCTGCGCTCATATACCCCTGTTCAACACCGGCTCATCAGCGGTCCAGCGATGTTGATGATCACGCTTCAGCAGCGGCCTCAGCAGCGGCTTTGGCCTCACGCTTCTTGCGGTTTTGCCGCTTCTTGTACCACGGGTAGATGGGCCATTTCGCCAAACCGGTCCACATCACGAAGAAGATGAAAACGGTTGAAATGAACTCGTCCGTTTCTGGCGACCACAGCGTGGTCACCCCAAACATTCCTTGGTGGTAGTAAGCAATGCGAGCGTGGTAAGCAACGAGCACGAGGCCAAGGGTCAGGTGAATGTATCTCCAAATGGTGTTCCAGTTTCGAGCCATGGAAGCCCCTGGGTCACCGCAGGTTTCTATTTTTCCTCACGAACGTGCGTTCCGATGAAGATTTGTACATTCCTTGCTTCACAGCAGTCCGTACGAATACGAGTGTTCAGACCATTTGCCAGTCGGTACCGTTCCACCATCGATACGATCCGTCGCTCATGATGCGCCAGGTATGACCGGTTTCGTCGGTCCACTGGTTCACGATGGTCGGCTCGGCTGCGGGTGCGGTCGGTTGGGCCACGGTCTGGGCGGCAGCGGCCTGGGAAGCGGGCAGCGCAACGGCCTGAGCCGGTTGGGCCACGACCGTCTCGACGGGTTGCTGAACGGGGGCCACCGGCTGAACGGCGGCCGGCTGCTCGGGCTCGGGTTCGAAGAAAGCGTTCAGCACGCTGTCGTCGATCACCTGAGCGGCCACGGGCTGGCTGACAACCGGTTCGGCGGCGGCCTGGTAGGCTTGTTGCTGGTAGGCTTGTTGCTGGTAGGCTTGTTGCTGATACGCCGGTTGTGCGGTCGTCTGGTCGGCCGGTGCAGTGGCTTGTCCCTCGGAGGTCGAGGTGGCGAACTGGCTCGAGGCCACGTCCGTCTTGCCGAGGGCCTGGATTGACGCCAACCCATCAGGCGTTCGGCGCAGCAGCCGCACGACGATCAGACTGACCACCGCAGCGATGAGGATGGCGATGCCGCCGTAGAGGATCCAATCGGTCCCCTCTCCATCGGCAGCACCGGCCGTTCCTGCCGCTTCATCGCCGGTGGACGTGGGCGTTAGCACCGCATCGATGACGTGAATCACGCCGTTGGCGGTTTGCACGTCCACCAGCGTGATGTTGGCACCTTCGATCGTGCTGGGAGAAAACACGGCATCGTCGCCGTTGACCATGCGGAGCTTCTTGCCCTCGGTGATGTCACTGGAGGTCAGCGTACCAGCGTAGACGTGGAACAGCAGGATGTCGGTGAGAGCTTCCTTTCCTTCTTCGGTGTCGAGGGCTGTTAGATTGATCCCGGCGGCCGCAAAGGCTTCGTCGGTTGGGGCGAACACCGTAAACGGTCCTTCGCCCTGCAGGGTTTCCACCAACTCAGCCTGAACCAAGGCGGCAACGAGCGAGGTGTGCACGCCCGTGCATCCGGCCGTGGCGGCGATGTCGTTGTAGGCATCGGTCGGCGTCAGCACGGTGTCGATGACGTGGATGATCCCGTTGCTGGTCATCACGTCGGCGGTGGTGACCGTGGCACCGTTCACCATGACCGTGTCGCTTACCGAGAAGGTAAGGCTGTGGTCGCTGACCGTCGTTGCCGTCATGCAGTTGGACACATTGGCGGCTGGAACCGCTCCGGCGATCACGTGGGACAGCAGAATGTCCGTGAGTTGTGCCTTGCCGTCAACGGTATCGAGGGCGGTGAGGTCAATGCCAGCGTCGATGAAGGCTTGGTCGGTGGGGGCGAAGAGGGTGAAGGGCCCGTCGCCCTGCAGCGTTTCAAGCAGGTCGGCTTGGACGACGGCGCTGACGAGGGTGTCGTGAGCGCCCGTGCACTGCGCAGTTCGTGGAATGTCGTTGGGGGTCTCGGTGGGCATGAGCACCTTGTCGATGACATGGATGATGCCGTTGCTGGTCATGACGTCGGTGGCCGTGAACCGTAGCGCCGTTCACCATGACCGTGGCTCCCACCTCAAACGAGAGGGCGTGGCCGTTGACGGTTTGCGCGCTCATGCAGTCCGTGACCTCGGCTGCAGGAACCGAGGCAGCGACCACGTGAGCGAGGAGGATGTCGCTCAACGTGGCCACGCCGTCGGGGGTGTCAAGGGACGCCAGGTCGATGCCGGCATCGACGAAAGCTTGGTCGGTGGGAGCAAAGACCGTGAACGGGCCTTCACCCTGCAACGTGGTGAGCAGGTTGGCTTGAATCACAGCGGCGACCAGCGAGTCGTGATTGCCCGTGCATCCCGCCGTGGACGGGATGTCACGCGGCGTGTTGGAGGGCACCAACACCCTGTCAATCACATGAATGAGGCCGTTGCTGGTGGGCACGTCCATTGCGGTCACGGTCGCCCCGTTCACCGTCACGCTGGTCCCCACGTTGAAGGCCAGCGGGTGGCCGCTGACGGCCGTCGCGCTCATGCAGTCCGTGACATCGGCGGCCGGTACAGCACCGGCCAGCACGTGATACTGAAGGAGGATAGCCAGCGCTTCCTTCCCATCTGGCGTGTCAAAGTCAGCCAGGTCAATGCCTGCATCAGCGAAGGCTTGGTCGGTCGGAGCGAACACCGTAAACGGCCCATCGCCCTGAAGTGTTTCGAGCAGGCCGGCTTGGACCACCGCACTCACCAGCGAATGGTGTTGGCCGGTGCAGGCCGCCGTTCGTGGCACATCGTTGGGGAGGTCGGTTGGTGTCAGGACTTTGTCGATGACGTGGATCACGCCGTTACTGGTGTTGACGTCGGCGGAGGTCACGGTGGCGTCGTTGACCATCACGCTGTTCCCAACGGCGAACGACAGCGGTTGTCCGTTGAGGGCGTCGGTGGTCATGCAGTCCGAAAGCGCTGTGGATGGGACGTTTCCAGCGACGACGTGGTACTGAAGAATGTCGGCCAAGGTAGCCATGCCATCGGGGGTGTTCAGGGCTTCCAGGTCGATTCCGGCCTCCGTGAAGGCTTGGTCGGTTGGAGCGAACACCGTGAACGGCCCGTCGCCCTGAAGTGTTTCGAGCAGGCCGGCTTGAATCACGGCGGCAACCAGCGAGTCGTGGGCCCCGGTGCACTGGGCGGTCCGTGGGATGTCGTTGGGTGTGGCCGTGGGTTGAAGCACCTTGTCGATAACGTGGATGATGCCGTTGCTCGTCGCCACATCAGCCACGCTGACGTTGGCGTCGTTGACCATCACGCCGCCAGCCACCGTGAAGGACAGTGGCTGGCCGTTGATCGCCGTGGCACTCATGCATTCTGACACGTTGGCAGCCGGGACGGCCCCCGCCACCACGTGGTACTGAAGGATGTCCGACAGGGTTGCTTTTCCTTCAGGCGTGTCGAGGGATGCCAGGTCGATGCCGGCGTCGGTAAAGGCTTGGTCGGTTGGAGCAAAGACCGTGAACGGACCGGGGCCCTGCAAGGTCTCCAGCAGACCGGCTTGGACCACGGCGCTGACCAGCGAATCGTGGATGCCGGTGCACTGGGCGGTTCGTGGGATGTCATTGGGCGTGTCGGTGGGCATGAGCACCTTGTCGATGACGTGGATGAGGCCGTTTGACGTGATGACGTCGGCCATGGTGACGTTGGCGTCGTTGACCATCACGCCTGCACCCACCGTGAACGAGAGCGGGTGGTCGTTGGCGGCCGTTGCGCTCATGCATTCGGTGACGTTTGCTGCGGGCACCTCTGCACCGACGACGTGGTAGAGCAGGATGTCTGAGAGGGTCTGCTTCCCTTCGGGCGTGTCAAGCAAGCCGAGGTCGATGCCAGCATCGGTGAAGGCTTGGTCGGTGGGTGCAAACACGGTGAAGGGGCCAGGGCCTTGGAGGGTGGACAACAGGTCCGCCTGAATCACGGCGGCGACCAGTGAGCCGTGGATACCGGTCGATTGCGCCGTGGCGGGGATGTCAACGGGCGGCATGAGGACCGTGTCGATGACGTGGATGATGCCGTTGGAGGCTTGCACGTCAGCAAGGGTGACGGCGGCCGCACCAACGGACACGCCGCCGCCGCCGTCGATGGCGAACTTGAGTTTGTCACCGTTGGCCGTGGTCGTCATCATGCCGTCCTTGATATCGCCAGCGGCCACTTCACCGGCCACGACGTGATGGAGCAGGATTTTCGACAGGGTTTCGTTTTCCTCGGGCGTGTCGAAGTCATTGAGGTCAATACCAGCGTCAATGAAGGCTTGGTCGGTGGGTGCGAACACGGTGTAGGGTCCGGGTCCCTGGAGCACGGCCACCAGGTTGGCGTGCGTCAACGCTGCCACGAGCGAATCATGCATGCCCGTCGCTGCGGCGTTGGTGGGGATGTCCTGTGAGGCGTCTGCCGTGGCGTTGAGCGGAAGGGCGGAAGCGGTCAGGAGGGTTACGATCAGAAAGGCCAGCGTCTTGTTCATATCTTCATCGATTGACGTTTTAGATATAATAGGCTGTTTTTCCTTAACAGAATATGGCCTTGTCAATCATGGCCAAATGGCCTGAAGGAGGAAAAATACTCCCGATTATAGTAGATAAAAATGGAATTAGTGATTAAATCCGGAAATCTCGAAAATTTTTTGTTAGAATAATGGCCGAGAACTTATATGGAAGGGGGACGACGGGAAATCATGACGTTTGCACCACAAGAGTATGATTTTGGCGAGGAATCGAATTACGCATTTGCGACCACCGTGACTTGCGCCAACGACGAAGCCCGCAAGATGTTCGTTGAAGCCTACGGACACTACCTGAACTACAACCACGAGCAAGCCATTGCGTGCTTTGCCGCTTGTGCCGAGCTTGACCCCAACTGCGCCATGGCCCACTGGGGCATCGCTTACTGCCTGTCCTCCAACTACAACTGGGCCCCCGGTCTTGGCTCTGGCTATGACGCCATTCAGCAGGCCATCGCCGTGATGGACCACTGCACCGAACTCGAAAAGGACCTCATCATGGCCCTCTCCAAGCGCCACACCGCCGAGGCTCGAGACGCTGCGGACCCGACCGTGCTCAACATGGGCAACACGCCGGAGCTCAACGTTGCCTTCGCCGAAGCCATGGCACCGCTGTACGAGAAGTACGCCGGCAACCTCGCCGTGACCGCCCTCTACGTTGAGGCGCTGATGAACCTCAAGGCCTGGCAGCTGTGGGACAAGAACACCGCCACCGGTGAAATCACCCCTGCTGACGACAACACCCTCCTCCTGGTGAAGATCATGGAGGACGCCTTCGAAAGCGACCCTGCCGCCCGTGTTGACCCTGCCCTGTGCCACCTCTATTGTCACGCCCTTGAACTCTCGCCGTTCCCCGAGCGAGCCCTGTTTGCCGCCGACGTTCTGCGCACCCGCATGCCCGGTCTGGGCCACTTGGTCCACATGCCCTCCCACATCGACGCTTGGGTCGGCCAGTGGAAGGAAGCCATCGAGTGCAACATCGCTGCTGTTGAAGCCGACGACCACTACGTCGCCACCACCGGCAACGAGTCGCAGTTCTACAAATTCTACCGCATGCACAACCATCACTTCGTTGTGTGGTGCGCCATGTTTGACGGACAGTACGAGACGGCGCTCAAGTACGCTCGAAAAGCCGTGGCAACGCTGCCTGCGGGTGACGCCAATCACGGCGTTCAGTTCATGCTTGCCGGCATCATCCCAATGGGCGCCATTTTCCTCGAATCCTACGTCACCATGCCCTGGCACGTGATGATTCGCTTCGGCAAGTGGGACGACATCCTCGCGGAGCCCATGTACACCGACAAGGACGTCTTCCCTGCCACCATCGCCACCCAGCACTACGCTCGCGGTGTCGCCTACGCCTCCAAGGGCATGGTGCCTGAAGCCGAGGCCGAGCAGGTCCTGTTCAAGGAAGCCCTCCAGAACCCTGCCCTCGCCGGGCGCGTGCTGCACAACAACGTGATGTATCAAGATCCGGCTGACGGTCCGTCCATCCTCAACGTCAACGCCTCCATCTTGGAGGCTGAAATCGAATACCGCCGCCAATTCCTCGCCAAGGAAGCCGGCGAACCCAGCGATTTCACCGCTGCCTTTGACGAACTGCGCCGCGGCGTCGACCTGTCGCTCAACCTGGCTTACAACGAACCGTGGGGTCAGATGCAACCCGTCCGCCACATTCTGGGTGCCCTGCTCTTTGAGCAAGGCCACATCGAGGAAGCCGAGGAGGTTTACCGAGCTGACATCAAGTTGTGGAAGGACAACATGTGGGGTCTCTTGGGCCTCAAACTCTGTCTGGAAGCCCGTGGCGACGCTCCCGAGGAACTCGCCGAAGTCACCGCCCTGTTCGAAGAGCGCAGCGCTCGTGCCGACATCGTGCCGGCCAAGACCTGCTTTTGCGCTCAGGACGCCCTGGCCAAGAGCTGCTGCGACTGATGCTGCATCCAATGGGTCCGGAAGGAGCCCCTTCGACCCTGACGCTTAAACCCTCACGGGAGGTGAGCATAACATGGCCATTGAGTACGAAGCGCTGGCAGCCGGATTGGCTTGCTTTGCCTACTTGGTGTTCTCTGTGGTGATCAAGGGCGGGTTTTGGAGGCAAAACTGGACCAACAAGGGCGGGCGTTGGGTTTCACAAGCCGAGGGTCCCATCTTCTACGTCATGATGGTGCTTTTGTTTGGAGCGTTGGGCGTGGTCCTGACGCTGGAAGGCCTCGGTGTGCTTTGACTCCCTCCCATCAGCCAAAGGGATTAAACTTGGACCACGTTATGGCGGCGTATGATTGAACAGCGATTCACCGAAGCCTGCGCCGAAGTTGAACGCGTTTACACCCGTTTGGATAACGCCACCGTCAGGAAGGTTTACGCGTACTACAAACAAGCGACGGAAGGCGATGTCAAGGGGAAACGTCCGAGCGTGCTGAAACTTCGTGACCGCATCAAGTACGATTCGTGGTCCTCCATTTCGGGCATGGCGATGCACGATGCCATGGTGGCCTACGTCGAACTCGTGGACAACCTCACCTTGCAGTCCGAAGCGATCTCCTGCGACGCCCGTGAAGCGCAACTTGAAGAGTAAATCAACCCGGTGAAGGCGAGGATTTACTCCTCTTCAAGCATCGAGTCGTACTCACGCTCGATTTCATCGATACGATCTTGTCCGATGTTGTAGGTTTTGGCCAGCGTCTGGAGTAATCGTCGCTCTTCCTTCGTTATGATGCGGTCGTCCATCGCCGTTTCGTAGGCTTCCAAGTAGGCGGCCTCTTCGGGCGTGTAGTTGGCTGGAATCAACCGACTTGACATGCCATCGATGACCGTGAGAACGGGTCCCCGAAGGCCAAGGAACAGAACACCAACTGCGACACCCCCAATCAGGCCCTGCCCCAGCACCTGTTCCATGAATTCCGTCGCCGTGATGAAAAGAAGAGCGCCCGTTCCGGTGAACATGGCCGTTCTGAAGGTCTTCCGCAGATTTTGGTCAATGCCGAAGACCGAATCGTTGAGCGCAGCGTGGACAAACATCAGGGCTTCGAAGCCCATGGCCAGAGGGGTCATCAGCAACGCAAGCGTCCAAATCAAATACTTGATTCTGTCAAGCGACGAGGCGTCTTCTCCGTACCTCCAGAGCGTCGATTGAGCAAAGGTGGCCATGCTTCCATCGTTGAGGAGTGGAATGATGACCATCAACGTGACAAAGTAGAGCATGGTCCCGGACACCTTTCCGAGGAACCCGATGTAGAGCGACCTTGAGGTGAGATGACGCGATCGACCTTTGTCTCCTGCGGCTTTTTCCGATTTCATTGAAGCACGTATGAAGAACAACGCACCGAGCGTGACCAGCGGTGATGCGAGAGCAATCACCCACAATCCTCCTGCAGTGCTGTCGTCAACCAGGTGAACTTCGTAGTACCCCGTGCAAGTACCGATTTGTTCGACGGTGTCGGTCATAAACGGTTGGACTGATCCCCACCATATCTGGAGGGTTGGCTCGACACCCGCCTCAGAGCAGATCAACCACGCTGAATTCGCCATGTAGAACCCGTTCACGTCGCGAACGGACATCCAAATGGCCAAACCGATCAGAGGAGCAAGGTACCACGCATGCTTTTGCAAGGTTGGGTTGAACATGAAATTGAGTTTCTCAATTCGATAATAGATCGGTAGGCAAAGATACAGCAGAATGGCTGCGGTGTGAGCGTAGAAGAACACCTCAATTTTGAACACCCAAAGGTAGTCCCACAACCACTCCCAATCACTGTCGTAAGGAAAGGCATCTGGGAGCAAGAAAGCAGATTTGATGCCTTCTATGATGAGCAAGACCCCCATGAATCTGTTTTCAGTGGACTTTGAATCCGCCTTCCAGACCAGGTAGCTAAGACTGAGAAGCCAGATGAAAACGGCAACCGAAATCCACGCGATGATCATGCGGAGGCCGTAGAGACTCTCGGCATCGAAGGCGCTGGCGTAGAACTCGAGCGCAGACGCCATTGACTGGTGGTCAACCTGCCCGGTAAAAGAGATTTTTACGATTATTTGCTGGTTTTTCGGGGTTTCATGCGCACGATCTTTGTCTCATTCATCGATGTTGCGCACAAGGTTGCCTTCCTTGGTTGGACGGCTCTGTGTGGACGACTCGTTCACCGTTGGCGGAATCGAAAGGCGCTTGGAAACGCACCGTGCCAACTCTCAAGACTGCGTGCGAGGTGTCGATGTCATGTCGGGCGAGATGATTCACCCCGACATTCGAAAGGCCCAAACCCTTCCTTCCCGGTTCTACACCGACCCGGTCGAACACCAACGCCTCAAAGGCGTCTTCAAAGGCTGGCAGTTTGCTGCCCATCTCGCTGAATTGGAAGCAAACTCGGTCCTTCCAGTCGATCATTTGGAAGCCTTGACGGGCGAGCCGGTCGTGCTGGTCAAGGGCGAAAACACGCACTGCTTGTCCAACGTTTGCACGCACCGAGGCATGCGTCTGGTGCTTGAACCCTGCACCAAGAGCACGTTGCAGTGCCGCTACCACGGGCGCACCTTCGACCTCGGCGGAAACCTGCGTCACATGCCCGAGTTTGAGCAAGCCATCGGCTTCCCAAGCGAGGCCGACCACCTCCATCAATTCCCACTCAAACGCTGGATGGGGCTCTACTTCACGGCGATGGACGACGCCCCGCCATTGCCGTGGACCATGCTCGAAGAACGGCTGGGTTTTCTCGCACCTGAAGCGTTCACCTACGACCCATCACGGGACCGAGACCATGCCGTTGAAGCCAACTGGATGCTCTACGTGGACAACTACCTCGAAGGCTTTCACATTCCCTACGTGCATCCGGAATTGAACCAAGCCCTCGATCACGCCGGCTACGAAACCGAGACCTTCGAAGGTGGCGTACTCCAAATTGGCAAAGCGGTCGACGGCGACCTGACGTTTGACCTTCCACCCGGCCATCCTGACGAGGGCCAAGCCATCGCCGCGTACTACCTCTGGCTGTTCCCCAACATGATGTTCAACTTCTATCCGTGGGGCCTTTCGGTGAACATCGTAACGCCCGTCTCACCAACGACCTGCAGGGTGCTTTATCGCGGCTATGTTGGGCAGGCTGAACTTGCAAGTCAGGGCGCGGGCTCCGTGCTTGACACCGTTGAAGACCAGGACCAGTGGGTCATCGAAGCGGTGCAGAAAAGCATGCACTCGGCGGTGTACGACCGTGGTCGTTATTCCCCGACCCGGGAACAAGGCGTCCATCATTTCCATCGGATGATCGACCGATTTCTCTCCTGAATGAGCGTTGAGCGCGATGTTAATGGCTGCGCAGAAACATCGTCACGGCTTTGGTTCCGTGGTCCAACGTCCCCACCTCATCGAAATTGAACCGTTGGTGGAAGCGCACGGAGCCGGGGTTGGGAGGGTCCAGGTTGACTTCGGCCGCCACGGGAACCGACCGTTCCTGGGCGGTGGCAACCACCCTGTCGTACAGGGCCGTGCCCACGCCTTTGTTTCGATGAGGCGGTGCAACGGCCACCCGGTCAACGTAGAGGAAGGCGTCGTAGCGCTGGTTGAACCATGCATAATTCAGGCTCCCATAGGATGTGCGAGGAGGCAGGCAAATCACGAAGCCAAGCATTCGGTCGTCCTCAAAAGCACCCAGTGAAAGTGACGCCATGTCGAGCAAAGCCATGAGTTCGACCTGAGAAACTTGGCCGGTGCCCGGCAATCCGTCCTCGTTGATGGCCCACATGGCCTCAACGTCGGTGTGGGTCAGGTTTCGAATGTTCATGGGTGCCCGCTCAGACTTGTTGCCAATCGGTGCCGTTCCACCAGCGGTTGGTGCCGTCGCTCATCACGCGCCAGGTGTGGCCGTTCTCGTCGGTCCACTGGTTGACCACGGTAGGCTCGGCTGGCACGGCCACCGGTTCAGGCTCAACCACGGCCGGTGTGGCAACGGGTTGAGCCGTCATGTCGGGCATGGCGGTGGCGGTCGCACCGTAGGACTGGGCAGGTTGAGCGCTCATGTCGGGCATGCCGCCGGGAAGTTCGGTGGCACCGAAGTCCTTGGCTGCGCCTTCGTCGCCGTCGGCCATGCGCTTGCGGAGCACGACGACCACGGCGGCGGTGATGGCGATCATGGCCAGACCGATGCCAATGAGCAGGTTGCGCTGAGCGGCGGCTGCGGCTTCTTCCTCTTCTTTGGCCAGCTTGGCTTCGAGCACGGCCTGTTCGTTGTCGCCCATGCCATCGCCATCGGTGTCAAGGGTTTCCGTGGCGTCGTTGGGGAAGGCGTCAGCGTTGTCGCCCACACCGTCACCGTCGCTGTCGGCCCATTCGGTCGGGTCCTCGGGGAACACGTCGGCGTTCACGCCGTCGGGGTTGTCGCCGTAGCCGTCGTTGTCGCCGTCAGCCCACTGGGTGGCTTCGTTCTTGAACAGGTCGGGGTTGGTGCCTTGGATGTTGTCGCCGTAGCCGTCGCCGTCAACGTCGGAGGTCTGCGTGGCGTCGTTGGGGAAGGCGTCACCGTTGTCGCCCACGCCGTCGCCGTCGCTGTCAACCCATTCGGTCTCGTCCTCAGGGAACGCGTCGGGGTTGGTGCCGCTGGCGTTGTCGCCGTAGCCATCACCGTCACCGTCCGTGATCTGCGTGGCATCGTCGGGGAAGACGTCGGCGTTGTCGCCCACACCGTCGTTGTCGGTGTCAGCGGTCTCGAACGGGTCCTCTGGGAAGGCGTCGGCGTTGTCGCCCACGCCGTCCTCGTCGTAATCAGCGGTTTCTGACGGGTCCTCGGGCGCCCAGTCGGCGTTGTCGCCCACACCGTCGTTGTCCGTGTCCACGGACTCGGACGGGTCGTTGGGGAAGACGTCAGCGTTGTCGCCCACGCCGTCGTTGTCGGAGTCAAGGGTTTCGGAAGCGTCGTTGGGGAAGGCATCGCCGTTGTCGCCCACGCCGTCGTTGTCGGAATCAACGGTTTCTGAAGGGATCGTTGGGGAAGACGTCAGCGTTGTCGCCCACGCCGTCGTTGTCGGTGTCCGCCGTCTCGCTGGCGTCGTTGGGGAAGGCATCGCCGTTATCGCCCACGCCATCGCCGTCGCTGTCGGTGGTTTCGGTGCCGTCCAGCGGGAAGGCGTCGGCGTTGTCACCGACACCGTCGTTGTCCGAATCGGCGGTTTCGCTGGCGTCGTCGGGGAACGCGTCCTGACCGTCGAGCACACCGTCGCCGTCGGAATCAATGTCGAGGATGGTAACTTCGTTGCTCATGACGGCGTTCCCGAATTCCAGACCGTCGTGAGGCGTGACCTGGACTTTCCACTTTTGGCCCGCTTGGGTCAGGGTTGCTTGGATGGTGGTTTTGCCGTTGTGAGCGGTGTTGTGGGTCCCGTCAACGTACCAGTGAATTTCGGTTTGGGTGGATTCAGGGTCGCTGTCGTTGTCGGCGTAATCGTAGGTCAGGGTCAGGGCTTCGTCGGCGTCGGCCTCGGGCGAGGGTGCCACTTGCACGTTGGAGACCACGGGCGCATCGTTGGGCGGCAGGCCTTCGGGGATGACCACCTGGGTGGTGCCCCATGAATCGCCGGAGTTGGCCGAGTTGCCGTTGGCGTGCATGACGGCCATGTCCACGGTGGCGGAGCCACTGCCGCCGAAGGGCGCCATCCAGTCGAAGGTCCACTGGATTTGATTTCTGGAGGTGTGGGTGGCGCTGTCCCCTTGCTGCGTGGTCTGAACGCCGTTGCCGGGGTTCATGAGTTGACCTTTGTCGACCACGACGTTGAAGCCACCGCTCGTCGGGTTGGCACTGGTTTGAATGCTGATGGTGATGGTGTACATGGCGCCGGCGATGTAGGTCGTGGGGAAGTTGTGCGAGACGGTCGTGCCGCCGAGGTTACTGTGGCAACCGCACCCCGAGGAGGCTTGGCTGTGTTTTCCAGAAGAGTTGCCTTCGATGGCGGGAACGGCCGTCATGAGAAGGACCATCATGGCCACGGCGATGAGGCGGGCGGGGGTGTTCATAGCCTTCGGATTGTTACATTGCACATAATAAAATTGGTTCATCGTCCATACATTGCTCCTCAGAGAGCCTTCCAAAAGCGGCGCGGCGCGATTAAATAGGGGTGTTTGGTCGGAGGCCTGCCTACGTTTGTGAGGAAGGAGTCGATAGAATGCCTAAGCCATGGACCTCAAAGCTGATCATCAAAGCCTTGGGTGTCCAGAAGTGCAACGGTAGCATGGACGCCGCGACCGAGGACCTGCCCCTCGAAAAGGCCATGGAAGTGGCTCGTGAGAAAGCAGGCCTTGGTCATCTGACCGGAGCCGATTTGAAGGCGCAAACCCGCGAGGTCATCGGGACCTGCGTGTCGATGCGCGTGAAGATCGACGGTCACTGGGCCAATGAAGCCCTCGAAATCATTGCAAAAGGAGAATGGGACGAGCGCTTTAATTGAACAATCACGAACCGCGGAAGAGGTTTCGGCCTCGCAGACCGCAGAGGTGAGACAAGATGGAAGAAAAAATCAGTGAAGCAATCAAGGCGGCCGTTGAAGCGGCCCCTGAGCGAAAGTTTGTCGAATCCGTGGACATTTCGTTCACCATCAAGGACGTTGACTTGAAGAACCCGACCAACCGTATCAAGGAAGAGATTCGTCTTCCCTCCGGCCGAGGTCGTGAACTCAAAGTCGCCATGTTTGCCGCTGGCGAAGCCGCCACCAAAGCCAAGGCCGCCGGTCTGGCCGTGTTCTCCCCTCAAGACATCGAAGATTTCGGTGGTCGCAAGGGTCATGCCAAGAAGGTCGCCAACCAGTTCGATTTCTTCCTTTCTGAAGTCCCTCACATGGGTCTCATCGGTCGCCACCTCGGTACCGTTTTGGGCCCTCGCGGCAAGATGCCTCGTCCCGTTCCACCTACCCTTGACCCCGCCGCCCTCGCTGCCGGCCTGTCCAGCACCGTGGTCGTCAAGTCAGGCGACAAGATGACCTTCCACGCCTCGTTCGGCACGGTCAAGCAATCCCACGATGAACTTCTGGCCAACGCCATGGAGGTTTACAACCGTGTCACCAACAAACTCGAGCGTGGCATCGGCAACATTCGCTCCATGTTCATCAAGACCACCATGGGTCCAGCACAGCGCATCGAGGTGATCAATTGATTCCAAAGGTCATGTCCTGGAAGAAGGACACCGTCAACGACCTTCATGCGTTGTTGACCAGCGGCGAGACTTTGGCCGTCATCGACATTCACGGCGTTCCCGCCTCGGCCATGTTCGGCATGCGCGCTGAACTTCGCGGTCAAATGAAGATCCAGGTGGCCAAGAAGCGACTGATGAAAATCGCATGGGAGCGAGCCGGGTTCGACTTTGCGGACCTTGAGAAGCTCTACGAATCCGCCGTTCAGCCCGCTCTGGTTTCAACCTCGAACCTGAACTCCTTTGAGTTGTTCACCGAGCTCAAGAAGACCGAAGCCGGCCGTGCCGCCAAGCCCGGGGACGTTGCACCCTACCAAATCGTGGTGGAGAAGCAAGACACGGGCATGCCCCCCGGTCCCATCGTCGGTGACCTGAACTCCGTGGGTATTCCTGCGAAGATCATGGGCGGCAGCGTACAGATTCAGAAGCGCACCGTTGTGCTTGAAGAAGGCGAAGTCTTCGAAGGCGATCTCGGTATGATGCTGTCAAAGATCGGCATCAACCCCATGGTCACGGGTCTGCGACTCTGCGGAACCCTCGAAGGTGGGACGCTCTTCGAGCCCGCCACCCTTGACATTGACTACGAGCAATTCGAACAGGACCTCATCGGTATGGCTGCTGGCGCTTTCAACCTCGCCTGCAACATCACGTGGTTCACCCCACAAACGATGCCGACCCTCCTGTCCAAGGCCAGCGGAGAAGCGCTGGCCGTCGCTATGGAAGCAGCGATCGCTACCGCCGAAACGCTGCCACACCTGGTGGCCCGTGCCCACGCCAGCGCACTTGGCGTGGCTGGCACGCTGAGCCCCGACGCACTCGACGACGAATTGGCCGCCATGATGGGCGCTGCTGCTGACGCAGCCGCCTCCGCCGCAGCCGCTGTCGACACGAGCGCTTCTGAAGCCCCAGCCGAGGCTGAAGAAGAGGAAGAAGAGGAAGAAGAGGGCGGCTTTGACGGCCTCGGGAGCCTGTTCGGCTGAACAAACAAAACACACTGAGGTGAAAAAACATGGAATACGTATACGCTGCTATGCTGTTGCACGCTGCTGAAAAAGAGATCGACGAGAAGTCGGTGAAGGCTGTCCTGAAGGGCGCTGGCATCGACGCAGACGACGCTCGAGTGAAGGCTCTCGTGGCCTCCCTCGCTGGCGTTGACATCGCCGAAGCCATGACCCAAGCTGTTGCTGCTCCCGCAGCAGCCGCTGCTGCCCCTGCCGCCGCTGGCGGTGCCGACGCCCCTGCTGCTGAAGAAGCAGAAGAGGAAGAGGAAGAAGAGGAAGGCGGCTTCGACGGTCTTGGCTCGCTCTTTGGTTGAGCAAGGTCCGATCGCTGCCGATTCGCACGCCGGCTGATGCCGGTTTTCGTGTGAGCGCGGCCTGTCCATCGGTCCTTGTCCACGGGAACACCTCGCCCTCTGGGGCGACGACCGTGAAAGCGCCGCTATCGCACGCACGATACCCTCGCCCAAAGCCCTGAGCGAAAGCCAGGCGACGAAAGGGTTCATCCCTGCCCGACCGCTCGAACGCTCATGGTGAAGAAAGCCACGCTCGACCTCGAGGTCAGCGTTTCAAGCATTCAGGCCATCCGAATTTTTCGTGAACTCGCTGAAGAAGCGGGCTGGTCGCTTGAACGTCATGAAGGCTCACGCCTCGTCGACCGGTTTGCCATCATCATGCCGATGGCGCAGTCGGCACGAACCCTCGGCCTGAAAGTGCTCGACGGTCCGATGCGCGGCATGGAACTGACCTGCTGGTCGGAGACCCGTGGCTCTGCGGGCGCCGTCAACATCGCTTCATGGCTGGTGCCTGGTGGACCGGACCAACCTGAATTTGAGGCGCTTGTTCATCACTGGGTCGCCCGAATGGATCGCTGCCCTTGGCGCTGGACCTTCGGTGAACGGTCCAAGGTCGGGTACCTGTTGCCCGTTTGGCGACAATCTCGACGTCGTTTTTCCAACCTCGGTTTCAACACCAAAAAGAGCGGCTGGCCGGTCGCTGTTCGAGGCCCTTGGTTGGATGAAGTTCAGGATTTGTTTGGCGGTTCGTCGGAAGAAGAGTGAGCATCGACGCCTCCCCCTTAGGGGGAGGCGCTCTGGATTATTGGGTGTGGCTTTATATGAGCACCCACTCACGAAAACTCAACAGGGTGGCGTCATGCTGAACGATTCACAACAACGGAAGGCGCTGGTCCTCTCGTTGTTGATGGTGATGCTGGCGCAAACCGCTTACACCGAATCCTACCGAGGGTGGACCCTGGCAGAGCAGGCCAACCCGTCCTTGTTGAACGCCGGGTGTGACGGTCTGAGTCGCCCTGCAGGGACGCCGATTTACGTCGACGCCGCCCAGGGTTCAGACGACTGGAGCGGGATTTGGTCTTGTCCAAAAGCAACCCTTTCGGATGCGCTCAACGACTCGTCAACCGGCGATGAAATCGTTCTTGCAACCGGACTGTACCACGAAAACGTCACCGTGAACGGCAAGGATGACCTGCTGATTCGAGCCGCTGCCGGGGCGCGTGTGGTGTTTGACGGGACCCGAAGCATCGCCGACGATCTCAACGTTTCTTGGGGGGCTGCGGACAGCGACGGCATTCAGGAAGTCACCCTCCCGGTCGACGGCTGGCAACTCTTCCTCGCCTACGACGAACAGGTGCCTGCCCGCTGGCCAAACGCCGGGTTTGATGACGAAACGGTGTTCAACCGCTCCTACTGGGCCGAGGGAACGTTGACCGGTTCAAACAACGCTTACACCATCGGGTGGCTCACCGATGCGGGGCCTGAATCGGGCGTTCACACCGGCCTCAACGAGACGGTGAACGCGTCGGGGCTCGACCCCGTTGGCGCCATCGCTGTGTTGAATTTGGGTTCCTTCCGGAGCAACAGTCGAATCATCACCGATTGGAATCCAAACAACGGCACCTTCGCTTACGATGGAAACGGGGTGGGGTGGAAAGCCAAGCACCACGCCTACTTCCTCGAAGGCAAGCGAGAACTCATCGACCAGGACGGTGAGTGGTGGTTCAACAACACGAACAATCGACTTCACTACAAGACCCCGTCCGGGCAAAACGCCAACGATCTGGACTTGAGGGTCAAGGTTCAACCCTTTGCCATCAGCGTGGAGAACGCCGATGGCGTGACGATTCAGGGCATCGACTTCTTCGGCACCACGGTCAATTTCAACAACTGTGACGGATGTTCGTTCACGAACGCCACCCTCGAATACCCGAGCACCTCGAAACGGGGCTTGGGCATCGCCGGTGAATCCGAGGACGACCGCTGGATGACCCGATTTTACCGGTCAACGAATTCCTTCGTCGACAACATCTCCATCACCAACACCGACGGCGGTGCCATCGAGTTCCACGGGTCGGGCGGCCAATCGCACAACAACACCGTGAACAACTCCTATTTCCACGCCATTGACTGGTCCGCCGCCGACCAAAAGGGCTTGATGACGACCGTTTACGAAGGCGGTCGAGACATGTATTTCACCAACAACACCGTTCACCTAACAGGGGCTTCCTCCGTGCTGTCCATCGGTGATGCGCCCAAGGTGTTCTACAACGAAGTGTGGGACGTTGGGCACCTGCAAACCGACGGGGCCGTGGTGCAAGTCATGCAGGGCGAGGCCCCGGGCGCAGAAATCGCGTACAACTGGATTCACGACGTCATCAAGTACGGCGCTCGATTCGACGCGCCCATCAATCAGGTCGGTACGGGTGCCAACGGTACCATGCATCACAACGTCATCTGGAACGCTGCGGGTGGACTGATGGTCAAGGGTGACTATCACAACATCCACAACAACACCGTGTTCAACTCCACCGGGAAAAACGACATCATCTTCCTGACCGACGGTGGCATCAACAACAAGAATTCCACGCTCCATCGCAACGCCGTTGATGCCATGGCTGACCATCGTTCAGACGATGTTTTTGCCAATCCACTGCCCAACGGCTCGCACTGGAACAACTGGAACGGCTACCTCCAAGGGTACGACGGCATGTACGAGGCCCGAAATCAACTCTCATGCGCCATCTACGACAACGGCTCGCTCTACTGCTGGGGAAGGAACGACCACGGACAACTTGGCCTCGGCTACACCAGCGGCCGAGAAGAAACACCCCAGTACGTCGACCTTGGCAACGGTCGCACCATCACGTCCTTGGGCATCGATGATTCGGGAGCCGAGGGATGGGCGCCCAATTCCCATTCCTGTGCCGTGCTCGACAACGGTGAACTGCTGTGTTGGGGGGCCAACGATGACGGACAACTCGGTCTTGGGAACACCACTTCGGGTGGTGTTTGGGAACCGACCACCGTCAACGTTGGATCCGGTCTCACCACGTTGAGTGTGGCTGTTGGCAACGGAGCAACATGCGCTCTCCTGAGCGACCACAGCGTGAAGTGTTGGGGGAAGAACAGCCAGGGTCAACTCGGCCTTGGCAACACGTCCAACAACGACGTCCTCACACCGCACACCGTCACCTTCCCCGGCTCAAGCACCCCCATCAGCCTCCATGCAGGACGAATCGAGTTTTGCGCCCGATTGGACAACGGCTCCGCAGCATGTTGGGGAGGCAACGATTTCGGTCAATTCGGGCTTGGAAACTCAACCGCTCAAAATACCCCGATTCCGCTTTCGATACCGACGGGCAGAACCATCACGTCAATGAGCGTCTCCAAGGAATTCATGTGTCTTTCCTTGGACAACGGGTCGGTGATCTGTGCTGGAAAAAACAACGTCTACCAGCTCGGAACGGGTGCAACGTCCACGCAGGAGACCACGTGGCAGTACGTTGCTGACCTCGACACGGGCGTTCATTCCGTTGAACTTGCCGCACAACTCGGGTGCGCTCACCTGATCAACGGCAGCATGGTCTGTTGGGGCAAAGACGAGTGGGGCTTTTTCGGAAACGACGTCGCTTCTGCGTACGGCTCCCCGCGTATTGGCCAAACTGCAAGCGAATACGTCAACTTTGGAACCGGTCGAACGGCCGCCTCCATCAGCCTGAATTTCCGCCACGCCTGTGCCGTTCTGGACAACGGCGACCTGGCCTGCTGGGGGCGAAATCACCGGGCGCAGTTGGGCCTCGGCAACACGACGCAACAATACCAGCCGGTGGTTGTGAGCAACGTCAGTTCACTTCGTCAATTGGCCGTTCATGAGATGCTGGTTGACCCTGCGAACAAGGACTTCCGTCCCACCTGGGGCTCTCCGCTCCACGTACGCAGCGCCGGGGCGTACGATGCCGGCGACAGCGATCCTTGGACGGC
This sequence comes from Candidatus Poseidoniales archaeon, assembly GCA_019651595.1. Lineage (GTDB taxonomy): Archaea > Thermoplasmatota > Poseidoniia > Poseidoniales > Poseidoniaceae > Poseidonia. Next base: position 426,131 of record BOYQ01000001.1, read on the forward strand.
GGGTGTTTCATGGTCGTACAGCCCGATGAGCAGTCCGATTTCTGGCTGCATGGATTCCATCGCCATCAATTACAACAGCAACGCCGTCTTTTCCGACGGTTCCTGCGTCTACACGACCCTTGCCTCATCCTCCTCGACCCTTTCGCTCGAAGTCGGCGTCACCATGACGCCCTACACGTTGACCTACACCACCCCCTTCCTTGCTGATGACAAGCAGACAGCAGCTTCTTCTGGTTCTGTTGGGGCGGGAACAAACATCGCTCTCGATTCAAACGGAGCCGTTCACATTTGTTCGAAGACCGTAACCACGGACAACCTCTACTATACGACCAACGCCTCGGGAAGCTGGCAGTCTGCGACCCTAGACTCAAGTGGAAACGTCGGGGGTGACTGTTTCATCATCCTCGATAGTGACGACGACATCCACATCACCTACCGCGACGACTCCAATACAAACCTCAAATACGCCACAAAAGCACTCTCAAACAGCATCGCAGCCAGTAATTGGGCCATCTCAACCATGGACAACAACGGTGATGTCGGAAACTTTGGTTCGATGGTCGTTGATGCAAATGATACCTTGCACGTTGCGTATTATTCAGCCAACGGTGCGGCGTTGAAATATGCAACGTTGGCTGACGGCAGCACAACATGGACAAAAGAGGTGGTTGAATCCACCAACGATGTTGGAAAGTACACAAGCATCGCCTTGGACTCAAATGGGAACCCTCACATCACCTACTATGACGATACAAACAATGACCTGAGGTACACGCACAAAATGGGCTCTTCATGGACCTTCACGACCCTTGATTCCACCGCTCACACAGGGAAAGGTACGGCCCTTGCCATTGATTCAAACGACCACCTTCACGTGGCTTACAAAACCAACAGTACGGAAATTGCGTACATGACCAACCGTTCAGGTTCATGGGTCAAGACCACGCTTGATGCGAACAGCACGGGCAGCTGGGGTGTGAATTACATCAACATCATGCTCGATGAAGGCGACGACCCACACGTGGTCTACTCGGACATGGTTGATTACGACATCTTCTACATGTCCAACACGCGTGGTGCATGGGAACGCATCCTTGTCGCTGGCGATTCCATCAGCAAGAGTTCGGAAGCGGCGATGGATGAGAACGGTGGCCTTCACGTGGCGTACTACATTGACGGATCGTTCGATGACGTTGGCTATGCAGCCGTTCGTAGCCTTGCACACCGGCCGGTGTTCGAAATCTCGCCCGCTTTGCCTCAAGGCCTTTCACTTGGCGTGGACAACGGAACCGTCTTTGGGGCGCCACTGGAGCACCTGGACCTGACCGAGTTCACCGTGTGGGCCAACACCACTCGGACTTCTGCGTACGCGACGTTCTCCATGAACGTGGATTGGGAATTGCAGGCCAGCGTTGACTGGATGAAAGCTCCACGAAACACGGCCATCACGCCGATCACCTTCAACTGGACGGCATGGAGTTCGGGCGTGGTCAACAGCACCACCGCCGTCGCCAACCAGGGCAACAACGGCAACTACAACGGCATCGTGGTTGACAGTGACGACAAGGTCCACATCGTGTACTACCGCGAGGACAACGCCAACCTGATGTATTCAACCAACGCATCGGGCTCATGGCAAACCACCACGGTTGAATCCAGCAACAACGTCGGAAAATACTGCAACCTTGCCATTGACAGTAACGACGGGCTTCACATTTCCTACCAGTACAACAGCGGAAACGCCCTCAAGTACGCCTACAAATCGGCCTCTTCCTCCAGCTGGACGAAGACCACCGTTGACAGCACAGGCGGTAAATTCACGTCCATTGCGACGGATTCAAACAACAATCCGCACATCGCCTATCGCGACAGCGGCGGCGACGTGGGGTACGCCACGAAGAGCAGCGGGGCCTCGTGGACCTACGGCACCGTTCAGTCGGCGGGTGATATCGCTTCCACTTCCATTGCCGTTGACGCCGACGACCACATCCACATCGCTTACTACGACGCCAACAACAATGACATGTACCATCTCACCAACACATCGGGCTCCTGGGCGAGGACCTTCCTTGAGGACATCGGTACCAACACGGGTGGCACGGCCCTCGACATCGCCATCGACCCCACCACCGATGAGCCCGGTATTTCCTACTTCGACAAGGACGCGACCTCGCTGAAGTACACGTATTACACCGGCAGCGCCTGGTCAGCGACCACCGTTGAGAACAGCGCCGATTACGGTCGTTTCAATTCCCTCATCTACGATTCCGTGGGCAACGTCCACATCTCCCACGAGCGAAACTCTGCCGATGATTTGTACTACACCTCCGACAAAACCGGTTCTTGGGTCAGCACGGCCATCGACACCGCCAACAGCGTCGGAACGTACACGTCCATCGCCGTTGACAGCAACGACGACCTCCACATCGCCTATCGCCACAATCCTGGACCAGGACCATGACGCCACCGTTCAAGGCTACAAGGTCAGCAGCGCTGACGCGCAATGTCTCGGAGCGACTGCAGCATCTCACCGTCCTTGCCCTTCGGGTTGAGTCTGAATCAGGGCACGTGCACCATCAGCGGCACACCGACGTCCCACGGTTCCAACATCACCTACAACGTCACGGCCACGTCATCCACGGGCGTCTCCAAATCCGGTGAATTCAACTTGTGGATCACGCAGATTGCTCCGTCCATTTCCTACACTGGCTCGCCGTTCACGTTCACGGTTGGTACGGCCATTTCAAGCATCACGCCGACCAACACCGGTGACACCGCCTTTTGGAGCGTGTCGCCTTCACTCCCCTCCGGCCTCAGCCTGGGTGCGGGCGGCGTCATCAGCGGCACACCGTCTGTTGAAGCATCGGCGGCCAACTACACCATCACGGCCAGCAACCCCGGTGGCGAATCCTCAGCGACCATATCGATCACCGTCAATGCACAACCGCCGAGCGGCCTCTCCTATGCGACAGAAAACATGACGCTCGAGAAAGGAACGGCGATGACAGCCAACACGGCGAGCGTGGGTGGCGGTACCGTGTCCAGTTGGGAGGTCTTCCCTCTCTCCCGAACGGTCTCGCCCTTGACGTACCACGGGCTCCATCAGCGGCACCCCCACCGTGCTGCAGACCACGGCGGTCACCTACACCGTTTGGGCCAACAATTCAGGGGGCTCATCCTCGGCAAGCGTGAACATCACCATCAACGATGTGGCTCCCTCTTCGCTGAGTTACGCCACGGAGAACATGACCCTGACCAAAGGGGTCTCCATGAGTTCAAACACGCCAGCGTGAGCGGGGGACCGTCACCTCTTTGGGAATTTATCCAACCTTGCCCTCCGGTCTTTCGTTTGGCAACACGGACGGAGAAATCGTGGGTACGCCGACCGTCTTGCAAACCACGGCTGTCACTACACCGTTTGGGCCAACAATTCCGGAGGCTCGACCTCGACCACCCTGAACATCACCATCAACGACGCCCTCCCAACACCATCGTGTACGGGCCAAACTTGACCGGAAAGGGCAGGGATGAGAAAAACCCCCTCCATCAGCGGGGGGCCCAGAGCGTGGGATCAGCCCTCCATCCCCAACGGTTTGTCGTTCACCGCCCACGGGGCCATCAGGGGAACACCGACGCTGCAAACACGGCCTCCCACGATTTGGGCCAACAACTGGGCGGTTCAGCCCCACGCAAATGAACATCCCCACCCCCCCATCAGATGCCTCTGCCCCTACCCTTCCAATCGGGTCCAACGACCGAGCCATGACCACGGTCCACCCAACCAACACCGGTGGCGCGTCCGTCGTGGGTCATCGTACCTTCCCTTCCGTCAGGCCTCAACTTGGAAGCAGAAGGGGGAGATTTGGGGCACGCCCTCTGGCCTGCTTGCCAACGCCACCCTCACGGTCTATGCCAACAACAGCGGTGGTTCAACCAGCAATTGTTCACCCCGGGCCTCAACGGGACGTTGACACCGGTGACGGCGCTTACTCACGAGAAACACCCGATGGGCACCGGTATCACGGGCAGTGGGACCGACCCACTCGGGGGGGAAGTTTCACCGGTCACGGCAAAAGCAACAGTGCCCCTAAAAGACAACGGCGACGTTACTGTTGGGGTCGAAACGGCAACGGAAAAATCGGCAACGGTCAAAAGCGAAAACCCCCGCCTGCGGTCAATCGGGCCACGGCGAGGCCCACTTGACCAACGTCAAGGGGAACGGCTACGATGCCGTGAGCCCCGCCTTTGGGGACCGTCACGCCTGCGCCTGCTTTACGACGGTGATGTTTTGGGGGGGCAAAAAGCCGGGGGAACCGGACCCCCGGTGGAGCAAGAAAACCCATAAGCCACAACTTGGGTGGGGAAAAGCAAGCATTTGCTGGTGGGGAAATTTCAACTGTGATTCTGATGACGATCCGTCAAATGCTGGGGGCAAAAAGACCAGGGCATCCCTCGGACATCATCAAACACCAACACGCCCCACCACCGGATGTTTGGTACGGGCGTACCGGGGCGCCGCAACCGGCCCCAAAACGGTGTGTGCCCCCTGACGACGGTTCGGTCAAATGGGGGCACCGTGCAGACGGGCTTCTCGGGAACGGTGGAAGCACCACGGACCTGGATTCACCGCCTGCATCACCCATCAACCTGGGCACCGGGCGTACGGCCAAGGCCATCACGGGCGGCGAGCAACATTTCTGTGCCATTTTGGACGACGACTCCGTCAAATGCTGGGGCAACGGCGCCAACGGAAAGTTGGGAACAGGGTCCACGAGCGGCCAAAACACGCCCACTTCAACCAGCGGGTCGTTCGGCTCGGGCCGCTATGCCGTGGCCATTGATGCCGGGTACCAGCACACCTGCGTCATCCTCGACAACGGGGCCCTCACCTGTTGGGGAGATGACAGCAACGGTCAGTTGGGCAACGGCGCAACCACGGGGGCCAAATCCTCGCTCCAGTCCGCCACCGTGAATCTGGGTGCAGGACGAACGGCGATTTCGCTCTCCGCAGGTGGGAAACACACGTGCGCCCAACTGGACAACGACGAATTGATGTGCTGGGGCCACCGGGGCTCCGGCCAAGTTGGTGATAACGGCGGTTTCAACAATCCCTCCGACCGCACCAGCCCGGTCAGCCCCAACGGCGGCCACACCTACCTCGATACGGGCGTCTTCCCGTCTTCATTGGTCGCCGACGCCACCTGCAGCATCAGTCCAGCCCTCCCAGCGGGCATGAGTTTGACCCAGGGCACGTGCGCCATCGCCGGCACGCCCACCGCTACCGCAACGAATGCGACTTACACGGTGTGGGCAAACATCTCGGGGCAGTCCTTCAGCGGCCAAGTTTGGATCGAAGTCGGTTTGAACGCGCCGCTTGTGACGTACCCGTCTGCCTCCTACACCTTCACGAAGGACAGCCCCGTTTCCGTCATCGTTCCGAGTAACACGGGCGGTGAAGTCTCGACGTGGGCCTTCAACGGCACGCTGCCATCCGGGCTTTCGTTTGGAACCAGCAACGGCAGCATCTGGGGTACGCCGGATACGATCACGCCGCCGACCACCTACACCGTGTGGGCCAACAACTCTGCAGGTTCACAATCGGTGAACCTCACGCTCAGGGTGAACGATGTCGCGCCTTCCATCACGTTCGCCCCCTCGTCGTTGGAGCTCGTGAACGGAACCGCCATGACCGCCGTGAGCGTGTCAAACAGCGGCGGATCCATCGTTTCCTGCAGTGTTTCACCGTCGCTTCCTTCCGGTCTTTCCCTCTCGAACACCTGCGTCCTCTCTGGAACGCCAACAAACGGCAGCACCAACACCACGTACACCCTCACCGCCACCAACTCGGGCGGCTCAGACACGACGACCTTCTCGCTCATGGTGCAGGCTGCCGGCGGAAGCCTCACCATCACCCCCTCGCATCGGGTGGGCAGCGCCAACAGTGCGCTTGCCAACATCACCATGTCGTACACGCACACGGCGAGCAATTACGGTTGGACGTCGGGAGTCAGCAACACCACCACGAATCTGGCCACCAATTTCGATCTTGGCGCAGGCATTCACTGGCTTGGTGTTGATTCGGGTGAACAGGGTGAAATGGTCGTGGTGTATGCTCGTAAAGACTCGACAACGACCACGCACAGTCTGGCATTGTTGTATCAATGGAACGGTACGTGGACGGAAACGATCCTCGACAACGGCACCAACACCGGGCTTCATCCATCGGTGGCCATCGACCGACAGGGGGCCATCCACATCGCCTACATCGATGATGACAACGATAAACTCCGGTACGCCACCAACGCCTCAGGGTCGTGGGTCTTGACAACGCTCGGGAATTCAAGCTTTTTCAGCGGTGGTGGACGAGGGACGGCTCTTGTTGTCCACCCCATCACCGATGCCGTTCACATCGTGACCACGATTTACGAGAATTCCGTCCGTGGCTTGCAATACCACACCAACGAAGGTGGTTCATGGGTGAACGAGACCATCACCGACACGACGAAAGCCGAAGGGTACGACCCTGCGATGGCGATGGACGGTGACGGAAATCTTTACGTCGCACACTATTGTTCAAGCGGTTGTAACGATTTGCGCTTGTCCAGCAGAATGAATGGCGTCTGGCAAAACGAAACGGTTTCGAGCACCAATGACATCGGTCAAGACCCTGATATTGCCATTGATTCACAAGGTACGATTCACATTGTATCGCGGTACGCAAGCCTTTCGTCTGGGCGCATCTACCTCCATTCCGGTACACCAGGAAGTTGGACCGTGAACACGGGACTCGGGGGAGGAAACGCTTACTGGCCAGTGGTCGGTGTGGACTCAAACGATGCCGTTCACATCTCCTACCATCGATCTTGGACATACAAGAATGTGATGTACATGACCAACGCTTCAGGCTCTTGGTCAACCGCATCCGTTATCGAAAATAGGGGTGGCTGGGGCAGCGAGATGGTCATTGATGCGAACGATGACGTCTTTGTTCCTAACTTCGATAGTTATGGAACGAGTTTTGGTGATGAACTTCAACTCACCACGGTCCAAGGTTCGGGACAAGGACTCACGGCTCACCCGATCTACGACGTGTCCCCGATGCTCCCCGACGGCCTGAAGATGAACTGGCGGAACGGAACCATCTCGGGTACGCCAACCCAATCGCTCGATAACACGACCTTCACCGTCACGGTCACGGCGCTGGGCGTCACCACCACGGGCACCTTCAGCCTCTTCATCACCGGCGAGCCGGGCCTCATCGCCTACAGCGACATCATGGCGAGCAACCGGACCGCCATCACCACGGCCACGGCCTCGCTTACCAACAACAACACCAGCGGAATAGCCACCTCGTGGGCCATCAGTCCAACCTTACCCAGCGGCCTTTCCTTCGGGACCACCAACGGCAGCATTTGGGGCACGCCGGCGGTCGAACAAGTGACGACAACCTACACCGTGTGGGCCAACAACACGGCTGGCTCATCCTCGACCACGGTGAACATCACCGTGGGTCCAGCAACACCCGGCCCGTTCAAGTACGTCCCCGAGAATACCGTTCGGACGAACAACACCGAGGTTTACCTTGCACCGCAATTCTTCGACCAAATCACAGGCAACGGCTCGACGTGGCAAGCCGCTGACATCCGAAGTGGACCAGGTACCAGCGATCCCGGGAAGCGGATGAGCATTCTCGTTGGTGACACCATGTATTTCGACGCCTATGAATCAGCCACAGGAATCGAATTGTACGCATATGACACCTCGAATCACTCCTTTTGGCGAGTGACGGACATCCATGCTGGTTCAGGCAGCAGCTACCCGGGAGACTATTCGAGCATCCTCTTGGGTGATACCCTCTATTTCTCTGCCGTCGATGGAAGCACCGGTCATGAACTGTGGGCGCACAACACCTCGAACGGAACGACATGGCAGGTGGCCAACATTCGCTCGGGCTCAAGCAACAGCAATCCAGGAAGCAACATGATGCACGTCGTCGACGGTGTGCTGTATTTCAACGCTCATGACGGCAACAAAGGGATGGAGTTGTGGAAGCACGACCCATCGACCGGAACGACCTCCCGTGTCTACGACATCAACGCTGGTTCGACCGGGAGTTCCACTGGAAAGTGGATGAACATGGTCGTTGGTGATGTGCTCTACTTCAGCGCCAACGACGGAAGCACCGGCGCTGAACTCTGGGCGTACAACACGTCCAACAGCAGCAATCCATGGCGCGTGGCCGACATCCACAGCGGGCCCTCGGGAAGCGAGCCGGGCATGCACATGAGCGTGCTGGTTGGCGATACCATCTACTTTGACGCTGCTGCATTAGGCGGTACAGAACTGTGGGCGCACAACATCTCCAACCATTCCACGTGGCGCGTGGTGGACATTTACACCGGTTCCATCGGCAGTGACCCGGGCGACAGGATGGCGTTGCTCGTCGGCGACACGATCTATTTTGATGCCAACGATGGAAGCACGGGCGATGAATTGTGGGCGCACAATACTTCCAACCACTCCACCTGGCAAGTGGCCAACATCTACGGCGGTTCAACCGGCAGTTACCCGGGAGGATCTTTGCAACTCATCGTCGCCGACACCATTTATTTCGACGCTGATGGGGGGAGTACGGGTAGAGAACTTTGGGCTCACAATACCTCCAACCACTCCACCTGGCTCGTTGTTGATATCAAGAGCGGTGGAAGTCACTCCACTCCTGGAGGACTTATGCAAGTCCTTGTTGGGGATACCATTTACTTCGACGCTGGTGATACGTATGGCAGAGAACTGTGGGCGCACGATACCTCCAACCGTTCGACGTGGCGGGTGGCTGATATTTACAGCGGTTCAACCGGTAGTAGCCCTGGATCTTGGATGGAAGTCTTTGTTGGCGATACGCTGTACTTCTCTGCTGATGACGGGATCGACGGTATCGAGTTGTGGGCGCATCGGCCGTCAACCATTGATTTCAACACGAACACGGGTGGCGCCGTCGCCTCTTGGGCCATCAGTGCCGGTCTGCCGAGTGGGGTCTCGTTTGGCACCAACAACGGTACGATCTACGGCACACCGACCGAATTGTGGACGAAAACCTCCTACACGGTCTGGGCCAACAACAGCGGGGGCTCAAGCGTGGCCTACCTCAACATCACCGTCGTTGACCACGTGCCGAGCGTCGCTTACGGTCTGAGCGATCTCAACATGACCAACAACACCGCGAGCAGCGACCTTCCGCTGTCCCCAACCATCACGGGCGTTGGTGAAATCACCTCGTGGGCTCTGAACGCCAGCCTGCCGGCTGGCCTTTCGCTCGGCGCCAACAACGGTACGCTCTACGGGACACCGACTGAGCTTTGGCCAAGAACATCGTACACGGTTTGGGCCAACAACAGCGGTGGCTCGACCGTCGCTTATCTCAACATCACCGTCATCGACCAAGTACCGACGCTATCGTACTCACCGAGTACGCTCGTGTTGACCAAGAACAATCAGAGCAGTGACCTGCCGCTCAGTGCAACGCTGACCGGTTCGGGGGACATCACTTCATGGGTCATCAACGCGACCCTGCCGGCTGGCCTCAATTTCGGAACGAGCAACGGAACGATTTGGGGCATTCCAACCGTTTCACAGGCAGCGGCAACGACCTACACGATTTGGGCCAACAACTCGGGCGGTTCGACCTCGGCCACCATCACGATCACCATTAACGATGAGCCTCCCGGTCCGTTCGAATACATCCCAGAGAACAACACGTGGACCAACAATTCCTACGTCAACATCGGACCGTCGTTCATCAACATTACAACCGGAAACAACTCAAATTGGCTTGGATCACAAGTGAGATTCGGTGTTATCAACATCGGACTGTACGTGGAATTTGTCGTTGATGACGTGATCTATTTTGATGAATCTTATGGTGGCGGTCATCTCTACGCTTACAACACTTCAAACAACACTGCTTGGCGAGTCTTCGAGACCGTGGAAAGTCAGACGGTATACGATGTTGGAGAAGCGATGAGTATGATTGCTGGCGATATCATTTATTTCAGTGGTGATATTTGGAGTGGCGGGTCTGAAAAGACGCATTTGTATGCACACAACACTTCGAATGGAACAACCTGGAGAGTACCAAACACCAGTACTTACCACCAAGGTGTGAACCTTGGTACAGAGGGTGTTGTCCTGGATGACAACATATATTTTGCAGCAAACACCGGTGGTGGCAATCTACAGGTTTGGGGTTACAACAGCGTGAATAACACTGCTTGGCAGGCGACCTCTACTTCCCACGGATTTGGTTGCTGCTCGAATCTCCAAATTGTTGGAGATACCATCTATTACACAGCCAATCGCGAACTGTGGGCATACAACACTTCCAACCAATCCGACTGGGAAGTGGCCGAAATTAACCCTCATCATCAGTTCACCAGTGACCCGGGAAGGTACATGTCGTTCCTTGTTGGCGATACGATATATTTCGATGCAGATGATGGTAGCACTGGAAGAGAACTGTGGGCATACAACACTTCGAACGAAACATATTGGAGAGTTGTCGACATAAGCAACGGCCCTGGTGCAAGCAATCCAGGTTCGACAGCAAACATTCTTGTCGGCGATACAATCTATTTCAACGCCTATGATTCAAACACAGGGTACACGGAAATGTGGGCACACACCACCTCAAATGCAACGACATGGAGGTCGACAGACCTCAACTCCCAAACGGGTTATGGAAACCCAAGCATTGGAGTGGGCTTGATTGGCGACCCTGTGGTAATTGGCGACACAATATTCTTTGATGCGATTGCGCATGATTCATCTTCAGCCTACAAGAAAGAACTGTGGGCGCACGACACCTCAAACCACTCCACTTGGCAAGTTTCAAACCTTTCTGGTGCTTCATCGTCCAATCACATTGGAAGTTATGTCTTCTTGCGACTCGGAGATACTCTCTACTTCTCGAACACCCATAGTTCAAATTTCTGGCTGTGGGCATACGACACAACCAACCAATCCGTTTGGAACACAAGCATACGGCCCGGTGATTCACTGTCTGTGGTTGTCGGCAACACCATCTATCTCGAGGGCAGTGTACCACTCTCCAATACCTTCGGGTTGATTGCTCACCAGCCTGAATCGGTCAACCATCAGACGAACACGGGCGGTAATGTGATCACGTGGGCCATCAACGGAAGCCTGCCAAGCGGCGTGTCCTTCAACACCCAGACCGGTGTGCTTCAGGAACGCCGACGGAATGTAAGACCACAAACCTCCTACATGGTTTGGGCCAACAACAGCGGTGGTTCGAGCGTGGCCTACCTCAACATCACGGTGGTTGATGAATTGCCAACACTATCCTATACACCAGAGAATTTGACACTGACCAGGGGTCAGACGAGCACCGATTTACCACTCAATGCGACCTTGAGCGGTTCAGGTACGATCACCTCTTGGGCAATAAGCCCGGCACTGCCAAGCGGCCTCTCCTTTGGAACGAGCAACGGAACGATTTGGGGAACTTCGGCCTCAATGATGACGCTCAAGACGTTCACCATTTGGGCGAACAACAGCGGCGGCTCTTCTTCGGCAACTGTGAACATTACCGTGAACGATGAAGCTCCTGATATCTCGTACAATCCAGACTGGTTTGTCTTGACCAACAATACGGCGATGTCGCCAACCGCGACACCAACCAATTCCGGTGGTGCGATTCCATCGGGCATTCTCGATTCCGTTGGCGATGTTGGAGAATATTCTTCCATTGCCATTGATTCCTATGGCTTCAAGCACATTTCCTACTTTGATGATACCAATGATGATCTCAAGTATGCGACTGATAAGACCGGCTCTTGGGTTACCACTTCGGTTGACGCAACATGGCATAGTGTAGGAAAATACAGCTCAATCGCCATCGATTCCAACGATGGTGTCCACATTTCCTACTATGACGATACCAATAGAAATTTGAAGTACGCCACCTGTTCGAGCGCTTGCTCAATAGCAAGCAATTGGGACACTGTCACCGCTCACGCCATGTCTGCCCGAGATGTGGGATGGTTCACTTCCATCGCCATCGATTCCAACGATGCTATCCATATTTCCTACTTTGACAATCAAGCAGATAATCTCAATTATGCTACCTGCTCGAGCGGGTGCACAACAGGAAGCAATTGGTCCCAAGTCTCTGTTGACACACCAGGTAATGTGGGATCTCAGAGTTCAATCGCCATCGATTCCAACGATGCTATCCATATTTCCTATACTGATGGCACAAATGGCCGCCTCAAGTATGCCACCTGTTCAAGCGGATGCACAGCCGAAGACAATTGGTCCAAAGTCAGGGTCGACACAGCAAGTAATGTGGGATCTTGGAATTCAATCGCCATCGATTCCAACGATGTGGTCCACATTTCCTACCATGATACTACCAATGGCGATCTCAAGTATGCAACCTGTTCAAGTAGTTGCCTCGCCACTCAAAACAACTGGGACAAAGTCTACGTCGATTCCGTTGGCGATGTTGGAGAATATTCTTCCATTGCCATTGATTCCAACGATGTTGTCCACATTTCCTACCATGATACTACCAATCGCGATCTCAAGTATGCAACTTGCTCGAGCAGTTGTACCACAGCAAACAATTGGAACAACGTCTCCGTTGACGAAACAGGTGATGTAGGAAGATACGGTTCAATCGCCATCGATTCCAACGATGGTGTCCACATTTCCTACTACGACCTTTCCGATGAAGACCTCAAGTCTATCGTTCTTGATTCTTCTTCGAATATCTATGGCTATTCGGTCAGTCCAGACCTGCCTGCAGGATTGAGTCTCAACGCGTTCACAGGTGAGATTTCAGGAACGCCTACTGAGTTGTCGACCAATACGACCTACACGATTACCGTACGCAACTCGGGTGGCACAAATACGACGACGATCACCATCGAGATCCTCGACCAGTTGCCGACGCTTTCCTATGCACCGGAGAACCTTACGCTCACGAAAGGTCAATCCAGCACGGATTTGCCACTGAATGCGACGTTGACCGGTTCGGGTGAAATCACCTCGTGGGAAATCAACGCCACCTTACCAGCCGGCCTCAACTTCGGAACGAGCAACGGAACGATTTGGGGTGTTCCGACGGTCTTGCAGACGACGGCCACCACCTACACCGTTTGGGCCAACAACAGCGGGGTTCGACCTCGGCCACCATCAACATTACCATCAACGACGAGGCACCGGGTCCGTTCGAGTACATCCCAGAAAACAACATCTGGACCAACAATTCCTACGTGAACATCGGGCCTTCGTTCATCAACATCACCACGGGCAACGGTTCCTCTTGGCAAATCAACCACGATCAACCAAGTTGGCGGTCTTCTTCGGTGATGTCGTCTACATCAACGGCCCAATACCAGCGATGTGCAATTGCCAGTTCGGTCCTCTGACTGCGCTCAACACGTCCAACGGAACCTCCTGGCAAGTCCTCTTTACGTTGACAACGGAGAACGCATGTCTTTCTTGTTGGCGACGTCATCTATTTCGACGCTTTAGGGAACAACGGTACCGAACTGTGGGCCTACAACACCTCAAACAACACCGGCTGGATGGTCAGCGACATCAACAACGGTTCGCACAGCAATCCTGGTGAGTATCTGTCCGTCCTTGTCGGCGACACCATCTACTTCTCCGCAGACGACGGAAGCACCGGAGTTGAACTCTGGGCGCACAACACCTCCAACGGCACGACGTGGCAAGTGGCCGACATCTGGAGCGGTACGGATTCGGGGTTGACCTCTCCACAATCTACACCAACAAACCCCTTGCGCACCTCATTGGACACCGTCTATTTCGCTGCGAACGATGGAAACGACGGTACGGAGTTGTGGGCGCACAACACCTCAATTTGACGACGTGGCAGGTGGCTGACATCTCGCCATACAGCAGCAATCCGGATCGCATCGTCCATTCACATCGGCGATACCATCTATTTCAACGCCGACGATTTCACTCGCGGGAACGAATTGTGGGCGCACAACGCCTCAAACCACACCACGTGGCTGGTCAGCGATATCAACCCAGCCAACCACAATCAAGCCAAGCACAGTTACCCTGGTGGCTACATGCCTTTCATGCTCACGGTGAGGCGTTCTACTTCAGTGCGGATGGAAAATACGGCACGGGTGTTGAGCTCTATGCGCACAACGTCCGAATCATTCCACGTGGCTTGTGGCCGACATCTTCCAAGATTATTCGTCTTCTTCGAGCAACAGCAGCTTGCCGGGCGACAACATGGCGGTGCTCATCGGGGACACGCTGTATTTCGATGCGAGAGACGACACCACAGGTTTGTCTCAATTGTGGGCGCACGATACTTCGAATCGAACGACGTGGAAGGTGCACGATGCCAGTGCCCGGCGGTTCGAAGTGCGTTAGCCGC
>BOYQ01000002.1:0-310801 GCA_019651595.1 Candidatus Poseidoniales archaeon
ACAACCGCCAGCGATGGCAACAGCAACACCATCACGGCTTCCGAAACGTGGACGGAGGACGGCCATGAACGGTCACGTCGTCATCGCTGACGGAGCAACCCTCACGGTCAATGCAACATCACCATGGCCACCGGTTCTTCCTTCACCGTGGAAGAAGGTGGACAATGGTGGTTACAGGTGCGTTGGTGAGCGAGGATTTGAACGCCGGCTGGATGATTCAACCCAATGCACCCACGACGATCACCCTCACTTTCGGCGATCCTCGCTGACGAAGGTGTGCTGCAGCTGAAATTTGACCACGCCATCAGCGACGGTGTCAGGTTCGATGTTATCCTCGGCGATGAAACGCTCAACGCCTCGGGCTCGGACTTGGTCAGTTTGACGTACCGCTCAACGCCACCGACCTCGTGCTGTCCTTGACACGTATTACTTCACCCCGACGTACGTGCTTTGGGCCAAGGCCATCTACGGCGGAGGAATGCAGAAACGGTGCTGGCACAGGACATGGATGTCGTACGCTCCGCTGTATTGGTTCCAATCGGCGTTGACATCCAGGCCCACGGCGACCTCACATCACCTCAAGCACCGTCTCAGGTGCTGACATCCACTGCAAAGCCCTCTGTCGAATTGACGGTGCTACGCTGGTTGGAAGCGCCCTGTTGACGCTGCAACCACAGCGTCCGTGTCCGTGCTCAACAGCCTCATCAGTGGCTCCCGAACCGACGAGGACATCATCCTCCGCGACGAGGCCACCATTGACTACCAAAACAGCCAGGGGACGGGAGGGACCACCGATGCTTGGATTCGTCTCCTCTCCGAGCGCACGCCACACCAACATTCCCAGAGGGAGTTTGGACGTGTACGACATGGGCTGGGGCGCAGCCGACTGGAACGACCTGACCGATGAAAACGGCACGTGGTGGGTAGAGACGGGCCAACCAACGAACACAAGGAATCGTGGCGGATGGATGGCAACGGGTGTTCACCAAGAAGAGGCGAGCATCACCCTCTCCATCACAAGCGGCTGGGGCGTGTACTCAACGACCTTTGCCGCTCCCACCACGCCGACGGCGACCGTTGAAGTGGCCCTGCCGTTTGTCGATGTCACGGCCGTCACGCCCGAAATCGCCGAAGGCGTCGTCAACGCAGCGTTTCAGGGATGGTCACCGTGGCCAACACCGGCCAGGCCACCGCCTCGGCCGTCAGCGTTTGGTGCTACGAGGGCGAAGAACTCGCCGACACCACGCAAATCACCGTCAGCCTTGCACCCGGCGAGGAAAAGGACGTGCCTTCACGTGGTACGCTACACGGCCGGAGAGGCTGCGTGTGACCTGCAAGCCTCTCCTCCCACGGCCCTCAACGACATCACCGAGGACGTTGTCGACCTGACCGGGCGACATCGCCCTCCGTCATGTGGGAATACGCTGAGGAGGTGGAAGAAGCACCGGTTATCATCTACACTGCTATGGCCATTGGGTTCGTGGCGTTGGCGTTGTTCGTGGCCTCTCAACACGCAGGAACGAGAAGGATTACGCAACCTACACTGAAGACGAGGTTGGTACCACGCACGAGCACGTTGAAGCCGGTGAAGAAGGAGAGGACATGACGACGTCCCGTAGTGATGAGCTCCCAAGAAGCCAGTGATGCTGAGGATGCGAAGACGAAGAACCGGAAGGTTTGGAGGAGGAAGATTCGGACGAAGGAGCGGTGCGGAAGCCGCCTCATCCATCTATGACTTTGACCAAGAAGAGGACAGTGACCTTCGGTTCAAGCCTCTGCTTGGAACCACCGATTCTCCTCAACCCGTGAAGGCCAGCGCTCCTGCTGTCAACCGTCCATTACGGCCTTGAGATGCTTCAACGGATCACGGACACTTCGAAAACTCAACCACTGCGTCGAGGACGTGCTGCGTCATTGCATCAAGCAACCGGACGTCGCCCGTGCCCGCAGACACCCGGCGCGGAGGAAGGAGCGGAGGTCAACAGGTGGTGGTGAACGCCGTCGCCTTTGGCAACGTGGGTCTCTGCTTGCTGATCACCCGTACAGGTCAATGTCCAGCTGCACTTCAGAGGTGAACACGATTGGATCGCCGAGCGTGTTCGTGATGTCACCGTGAAGGTGTAGACAACCCCGCACCTGCTCGTAGAACTCTGATTTGTCGAGGTAACACGCCGCTGTTGTCGGTTCCGACCCGTGAGGCCGAACCAACCGCGGTGGATGCACCGGTTCCGCCACTGGCGCGGACCACGTGGCCATGTCGCCATCAACAGAAATTGGCTCTCCGTCCAAGTGTCGCCACCGCTGATGGTCACCTGAACCTGATAGTCGCATTCATGGACGGAGCCCAACGGCAGAGAATCCTCCGCCGTTCTGGGCAGTCCTTCGTTGGGCCCGAGCAGTCCGACAAGGACTCCATGGTGATACCGACGTATTCTCTGCTCGTTGCTGTCGTGAAGTTCAGCGATCGGACATCAGCGTTTTGCGCCTCCAGTGGTGAAGCGCGAGGGAATCTGAATTTCGCCTTCCTGGCCGTTTGAACCGACGCCCTTGATGACGTACTCAACAACTTCGTTTCCGCGTAATCTTCACCTTGCCAGCAAAGAAGTCGGCAGTGGAACCTTGAATTTCTTCATGTCGTTGCTTACATCGCCCGGAACCGGTCCACATTTCAACGCCGTCCGCCTCGATGGAAACGTCAACAGAGGACATGGCCTCGGACCTTGAACGACAATTCGTTGGTGTCCCTCGTTGAGTCGACTCGGAGATGGCCATCGAGGCGTTGGTGGGCACCAGCATGACGGCCGCATAGGGGTGGTGGCGATCAGCAAGGCAACGACATGCTGAGCGCCAAGTTTGACCTGATTGATCCTTCGCATGCGTTCGGCCTACGATGGCTCCAATACCACCACCAGCACAAGGGCAACAACGGCAAGACCCCAGCTCCCCCTTTGGGAGGAGAATCCCCCCCGAGGAGAATCGCCCAACCCGGCCGGTGATTTTGGTGCAAGGTCGGAGAACCCCCGGCGACCCCCTTTTTTCAAGAGGCCGCTCGTTGCTGGGCGGCGCAGCGCCTTGAGGCCCCGGTTTCGGGGCCGCTTTGTTTCAGGTTCTTTTTCGGCGTTGGCTTTGTCCAGTAATCCACCCATGGTTAATCCCCGTTGAGGTTGTGTCTGGCAACCGGTGTTATCAATTCAACCCCTGTATGAGTCGCAGGGAGTGGTTTTGACCGGCGTGCGTCAAAGACCGGGCGCAGATTCTCGCCAGGCCTCTTCGTCGCCTTCCTCATCCGTGTTGAGGAAGCGGCGGCCAGCAACAGCACCGGCAAGGGCGATCATCGAGATGGCAGGTACCACTTCGAAGCCGGGGAGGTAAACGCCACGAACGTAGACGGTAATCATCTGTGATTCGCGGTTGCAGCCACCGTTCTGACAAGCAAACTCGGACTCGGCGTAGAACTCGAGCACGTGGTAGGCGTCGGACCAGCCTTGGTTCTTGGGCGTGCGGACCATGATACGAGCGGTTTCAGGAGCGGTGTTGGGCTCAATGGTGACGACGGTCTGAGGGAGGTTGACGGTGAAGCCGGCCTCTTCAAGGGTCTCACGGGTGTTCTCCGTGACACCGATCTTCATTCGGTCGATTTGGTTGCCGAAGTTGTACACCTTGAACTGGAAGTTCTTGTCGGTCTTTGGCATCAGTTGAACGAAGGGTTCAACGGCTTCAACCTGGACGATGCTGAACTGCATGATGTTGATCAGGGCGTTCACTTGGGAGGATGCCGTGTTGGGCGGTGGGAGGTTGTTGATCTCCTGAACTTGAGCGGAAACGGTCAACTGTCGAGACTGCATTTGCATGTAGGGGTTGGCTCGCACGACCACCTGGAAATCAACTTCCTGACTGGCGCCGACGTACATGTCGCCGGGGGCAGCAGTGGCCAGGCCGTCACTGGTGACCTGAATGGCGACCTTCTCCACGTAGGCTGTGGGGTTGGACACCGTACAGGTGGTGTAGCCCGTCAGGGTGGCACCGGGTTTGACCTCGACTTGAATTTGTCCGGGAGCACAGGTCATGGAAACCGCAGCACCGGACACTTGTGCGGACGCTGGAACAGCGACCACCATGAGTGAACAGAAGTAAATTCCCAACAAGGCCACGACTCGCTTCCACGCCGACATAGTCTCACCTAACGGTCTTCCCAACCCCCCCCACCTCATAACCATTATGGGTCCGTTGTGCGGAAAGAAGCAACCTTGCGAGCCAAAAAGGTGTGGGCCCGAAGGGAGTTGAACCCCTGACCTCCCGGTTATGAGCCGGGTGCTCTAACCAACTAAGCTACAGGCCCTTGGAGGAGGGTCAAAACCGCGAATCATGAACCTTCTCATGCTCAATCAAACTGAGCCAGGGATGATTGCGTGGGTTTGATCCATTCACGAACGCTCCGCTCCATTTCATCACGAACGTCTTCAGGGACAAAAATGAGGCAACGTTCGTTGGGTTGTGCCAGCGATCGTATCAGGGCCGAATGCTCCGACGCATCACGCCCGTCTTCGAGGAGGATGCCCCCGTTGTAGGGGAGGTAGCCGCGCTTTCGGATGGTGGCTTGAATCAAATCCAGTTCAACATCGTAGCCGTGCTCGGACAGCGCCTCAGCGATTCGCGGCATGACGACCTCACACATCTCGACCGTCAGTGGCTCGATACGAAGCGATTTGTGGAAGCCCTTCCTTGAGAGGAGACGCTGAGCGTAGCCGGCGAGCCGGGCGTCCTCGTGCTTGGCCCAGCCGGGCAGCGCCACCTTGACGTGGGCGTCGTTCAACAACACGTATTCTTGGGGCGACAAGGCGTCATTGAGCAGCATGTGTTCCAATTCGGGAGAGAGTTGCAACGCACCGGCTTCCGCCAGCGTGCGAGCACGCTCAAGCATGTTGACGAGGTAGGCCTGCGTCAGCATGTTGACCTTGTGAAAGTAGACCTGCTGGTACATGTGATAGCGCGTTACCAGGTAGGCTTCGATGGCCGGCAGACCCCACCGCTTGACGAACATGCGGCCGTCCTTCCCCACGCGCAGTGCACGGATGACGCGGGCGCTGTCGAAGCCCCCAATTTGAGCGCCGGTGTTGGCTTGGTCGCGAATCATGTAGTCCATCCGGTCAACGTCAAGTTGGCTGCTCACGATTTCCTTCATGAATCGAGGAATGGGCTGGCCGTTGTGTTCGTCCTGCCCGTCCATCAGGGCAAACAGACGACCAAGGCGTTCCTCACCGAGGACGTTTCTGACCGCTTGACCGATGGCGGTGTTGGGGGACTCGAGGATGGCGCGACCCCACGCCTCGTGAGAGCGGAAGGTGGCGTAAACCCGCGGAGTTTCAAGCAAATGGGAATAGGGCGGATGGCCGATGTCGTGGAGCAGGGCGGCGAGTTGAACGAGTTCTTCATCCGCTTCTGAAAGGAGGCCGGGATGAACCTCGTTGAGGTGGGTGGCCAGTTCGCCGGCGAGGTGGTAGGCGCCCAGCGAGTGCGCGAAGCGATTGTGGGTGGCGGCCGGAAACACGTACTCGCACGTTGAGAGTTGTTGCACGGCTCGAAGACGCTGAAATTCCGGGGTGTCGATGATCTCTGCGTGCGCCGCCGGCACCAAAATATCCCGATGAATTTCATCGCGAATGACCCGGTCCCTGAGGTTCATGGTGGCCTTCCCTCCAGTCGTTTCTTTATAGCCCTTCTCGGAAACGAGGTGAACCCCCCAAGCGACAACGCCTAAGCATGGTCATTCACACGCGCCAGCATGGCCGATGCGGTGAAGGGACTGATGGACCGAATCACCAACGACGACCCCGAAACACGGGGCCAACAGTTGTGGGTGATGTTTGCGCTTGCGTTGTTCTTGGTGGCGACATTGAACTGGTACGCTTACGTCAGAGAACCCGAAGTCATCGAGGTTCGCCAACTCCTCGAATACAAAAACGAGGTCGTGAAGGTCCAAGGGACCCTCATCTCGTGGGTCGAGGACCCGTACGCTTCAGGCGACGACCGAGTGGACGCCATCATCGACGATGGCACGGGCGTGGTGGAATCCCGATGGTATCGGCCCGGGAACATGCCGCCTATCGGCACGACGGTGACCGTAATGGGCGACGTCATCGAATACGACGGGAGGATTTGGCTCCAATCCCTCGGGGCCGGCGCCATGGAGTGGACGACCGCCGACCTCCCTGAGGTGGAAGCGTTGGCCATTGCCGATGTGGCCCAAGACCCTGCGGCCTTCGCAGGAGAGGTCATTCAGTTGACCGGGTTCATCGGCGAATCCATTTCCCCTGACGCCACGTTTACCTCAGCCTACTTGGGTGACCATCCCAACTACGGGAACTCCGAACACCAAATGCACCTCATCATCCGGTCGGCCATCGGTCAGTGGGTCGAAGCAACCTCCAAAGTGGAGGTCCAAGGCATCTTGACCTACCAGCAGCGTGATTTGCGCTGGAGCCTTCAGGTTCAAGGTCCGGAAATTCTGGTGGACCGGAATCACGTCGTCAACGTGCCGCAACTGGACTGGGCTGCCGAAGCGACATGGTCCTATCAGTCCGGCCAAACGGTCACCATGACCGGCGTGTTGATGACCTCCGAGACCGACTGGCGACTCTACGGACCAAGCGGCAATTCGATTTGCGTGTTGCCCACCGAAGACGACCGGACCCGAGACCAAAGCGAGTCCATGTCCAACACCCTCCAAACCGTGGAGGGGCGTTTGCTCTGGTCGGAGACCGAGGCCGGCTGGTGCATCGATGCCAACAACGGGGCATCACCCTCCCTGGTCAACCCTGAAACCCCCCTCAGTCTGATGGCGATGCTTTCGGCCGACCCCGTTGGCATGGTGGCCGACGCCGATGCAATTTACACGCTGTCGGCCTACGTGAAGTACGCCGTTGAACCCGGCGTGGAAAACGAAGAGGCTTATTTCGTGGACGCCGCTTCCTACACTCCCGGATGGACCACCGTGGCGGTGACGGTTCCCGGACCGCGCACGGCTTGGTTGGAGACCGGCCAGAACATCATCGCTAACGTCTCCGTGGCGTGGGACGACGAGGACATGCGCGTTCGCCTCATTGTCCATGATTACGAACTCGGCACCGTGCCAGCGGCCCGAACGTTGCTGTGGGACGACGGTGCTACGCAGTGGAGTTATGCCCGAGAGCAAAACGTCCTGATCAACGGCAAGGCGACCCAAATCGAAGGTGAATGGCATCTCGTCCGAGACGGGTCCAACGAATCCATGGTGCTGAACCTCCAACCGCAGGCCATCGGTGTCGACGAATACCACGCTGACCAGTCCATGACCTGGGCCGGTCGATTGCGCCAAGTCCAGAGTGACGACGGCATGAGCCTCGTCTACACGCTTGACCAAGCGGACGTCCTGGACAGCGACGGCGACGGGCTGGGCGATACCCTCGAAGACATCATCGGCACCTCGCCCAACGCTGAGGACACCGACGACGACGGTGTGGACGACCGAACTCAATACGAGAACGAGCAAGCCTGAGGTGAAGAGCATGCTTGAGGGGTACTTCTTGGACTTGGCGTGGTTGCTCGGCGCCTTGTTTTTTGGCGTCATGCTGGGTTCCCTGACCGGTTTGATTCCTGGTTTTCACGTCAACAACGTGGCTCTCATTCTTCTCGCACTCAGTCCAGCCCTGCTGGAATTGGGGATTCCCCTCGCTTCCGTTGCGGCGATCATCGTGGCGACGGGAACCGTTCACACCTTCCTGAATTACATTCCATCAGCGCTGATTGGCGCGCCGGACGGTGACACGGCCCTGTCACTTCTCCCGGGCCACCGCATGCTGCTCTCGGGCAACGCAGCCCGAGGGGTGGCCTGGTCGGCGCGCGGTTCGCAACTCGGACTCTTTCTTTCCTTGCCGCTCATCGTCCTTGCTCGGATTGCCTTCGGTCCTGAACTGGGCTGGTACGAAGACCTCCGCTCGGTCCTCCCCTTTGTGTTGCTCACCATCTCGTTCTTGTTGTTGGCCACCGAGACCACGCGCCTTGACTGGCCCATCTGGCTGCAGCGGATGACCCGAGGAAAACTCGGGCGAGATTCTCGATTCGCAGGTTTCCTGGCAGCCACGGCGTTCTTCCTTCTTGCAGGCATGTACGGTTGGGGTGTGTTCACCCTGCCCGCTCGCTCACCGGTTGGCATGCCAGATGCCAGTCTGCTCTTGCCAAGTTTAGCGGGGCTGTTCGGCATCGCAAACCTCCTCGACATCTACGCCACCACCTCGCATCTTCCGCCCCAACGAGAAAATTGGGCCTTACCACCGGCACGGCCGCTCGTGGTGCCGTGTTTTTGGTCAAGCGTCGCCGGTGCGTCGATGGGCGTGCTTCCCGGCATGACGGCCTCGCAAGCCACCGTCTTGGTGATGGGTGGGCGGAACCTCGCCGCCAAAGCACAAGGGAAGCAAGGGTACGGCATGGATTGGGAGACGCGTCGGCTCACGGAACTCAGCGACGATGAACTGTTGGAAATCGCAAAGGCAGAAGCCGATGAAGGCGTTGAAGGTCCACAAACGAAGCAGGACTTGGAAGTGATTGCTTTACTCTCGGCGACCAATACAGCAGTTACGGTCATGGTTCTTGGGTTCCTCTACATCATCAGCCGGTCCCGTTCAGGAGCAACGCTGGCGCTGAAAATGATGTACCCCATTGAAACATGGTCGTCGCTTGAGCCGACCTCCGATTTCATTCGCCTGTTGGCCGTCACGCTCGCAGCAGGGCTGCTCGCGGTGCCCATGATGCGTTATGTTGGGATGGGCATGCTTCGCCTTCACGCTGCCATTCCCCTCCAGCAAATGGTGATGGGCGTCATCATCTTCGTCGTGGCCCTTGTCTGGCTTTCCACCGGCTTTGTTGGCATCGGCGTGCTCATCGTCGGCACCATCATCGGTCTGCTTCCACCACGGATTGGCATCCGACGCTCTCACGGCATGGGCATCATTTTGGTGCCCATCATGATCTACACCTTCGCCCAAAAATTCGACAGTTTTGGCTTTATTTGAACAACGGACGTGAACACGATGAAGAACACCCTCACCGCCAGCAGCCTGATCTTCCTTTTCCTGATTTCTCTGACCTCGCCGATGGCCACCACCCTCGCCGACACGTCAACGCAAAACCAAGCAGGGCGCTCAACCGCGTGCTCAGGCTACGTCTGCCTCAACGAAGTGATTCCCGACCCCACCGGCCGAGACGATGGAACCTACCCCGGTGGTGAGTGGTTTGAACTGTTCAACAACGGTACGGTCGCCGTTGACATCACCGGTTGGAAGGTCACCACCAGCGCTTCGAAAACGCTGAATTTCAACGCCAACACCATCGTTGGTTACCAGGCAGGGAACAGCTCGACGTGGACGATTTCACCCGGGGACTACATGGTCATCGCTCGAAACGGCAACTCCAACTTCTACATGACCAACGCCGGCATGTCGATGACGTTGGTGGACAACAACAACAACAACCTCCACCAGGCAACGTGGGGCAACGTTCTCTCCGGCAAGAGTTACGAACAAGACCCCACCAGCGCCACCGCCAACTGGATCGCCACCAACAACCCCACGCCGGGCGAGGTGAACACCGCCAGCGGCAGCACAATCTGATTCCGGGCGACCTCATCGCGACCGAAGCCATGCCAAACCCGTGGCCGTCGGACGACAACGCCACGTGGCCCGGCGGCGAGTGGGTTGAAATCCTGAACACGGGCACGGGCGACATCGATTTGACGGGCTATTCCATTGAGGACGCCGCAGGGAACGTGCTACCCTTCAACGCCAGCCACTTGGTCAACGCGTCCCAAACCATGCTGATCGCGCCCGGCGAGCACCGCATCGTCGCCGTCAACGGAACCAGCAATTACGGCGTCTTGAACAACGGCGTGGAATCCCTGACCCTCAAGTGGCCCAACGGCAGCCGCTCGCAGGAGATTTCGTGGTCGTCCACGAACGCCGGTTTTTCCCTGATGGAATCCACCACGCCCAATGCACCTTGGACCTACACTCCCTACCCCACGCCGGAAGGCATGAACCCGCTCCCGTTGGAACTCATGCCCCGGCAAGTCGGCGACGTTCAGATCTCGGAGTGTTGTCCAACGCCACCAGCGACGGTGCGTCCTTCCCCGACGGTGAATGGATTGAACTGCACAACACGGGCACGGGCTCCATCGACCTCATGGGTTGGAGCATCATGGACGGGATGGGGAACCTTACGTTCCTCGACCCGGGCACCTTGGTGTTCAACTCCACGCAAGGGTCCACCGTCATCGACCCGGACGGTCGACGGATCGTTCAGTTCACGTCCTACACCGAGCTGTGGGACGACTACAACCACCTCTTCCTCCGCGACATGACCGAGCAGGTGGTGGACACCGCCCACTACACCACCGATTACGGCGAGGACATGGCCTTGGTACGCGGCAGCAACGTGGCCGACGCCTGGACCCCTGCACCATGGAAAACACCCGGTCAACCCGAACCGGGTTCAACGCCCTCAGCCACCACCGTCCGGTTCTCGGAGATCCTCCCCGATGCCGTCGGTTCCGACAGCCAAACATGGCCGAACGGCGAGTGGATTGAACTGTACAATTACGGGACCATGGACGTGGACGTCGCCGGATGGAAACTCCAGGCTGCCTCCCGGTCGCTGACCCTTCACGAATTCAACATGCCGCTGCAAGACACAACGGTGGTGAAGGCGGGCGAAGCTGCGCTCGTGGCGCTGAACGGGACGAGCAGTTTCTACCTCAAGCACACCTCACCTGACTCCATCGGCTTGGTGGACGCATCGGGTTCAGCCGTCGACACCATTGCGTGGGCCGACACGGTTGAAGGTGAATCGCTGGTTGCTCCAAACAGCACCCACGCCGGCGTGGGTCCCAACGGCAGCAGCGCCACCGGAAATTGGATTCAGTCCGCTTGGGCCACGCCGGGCGAAGTCAACCCCGTATGGGGCCCCTACAGCGGCTCCACGAGCCTCGCCATCACGGAAATCTTACCGTACTGCAACGACGACTCCATTGAGCCCACCGAAGATTGGGTTGAAGTTCACAACACCGGCTCGACGCCGTTGAACGTCAGTCGGTGGTCGGTGCTAAACGCTGATGGTGAGCGTCGTTTCATGCGACTGGACAGCCTCTGGGCCCCCTCCAACACCACGGCCAAGGAGGTGCTCAACCCCGGCGACCGGGCGGTCTTCGTGATGGACGAGTACATCCTAACCGGCCTGGGTGACGCATTCCAACTTCTCCACCCCGACGGTGATGCCGTGACCGGTGCGTCCTGGACGGTGATCACCGACTGCATGACCCTCATGCAGGGCGAGGACATCAACGGAGATTGGGTCCACGCACTGTGGCCAACCCCCGGTGAAGCCGAGCCGAACCCTGCTGATTTCGCCACCAAAGAAGACCTGCGGTTCACACGCTTCATGCCGGGGGCGTCCACCAGCATTTCCTCGGACATGGAATTCATCGAGGTCAGCAACCAGGGCGATGAATTGGCCGTGCTGAACGGCTGGACGCTCCGCACCACCACGGGTGCGTCAAGCACCTACAACGCCACCATCACGAGCCTCATGATCCAACCCGGTGAATCGGCGATTCTCGCCAACGACGCCGACGCCCTCAGCGTCTACGAAGACGGGAATGTCGTTGACCTCGGAGGCGTCGTCGACCGGACGTTTTACTTCCCGAATTCGGGAGCCGCCCTTCAGTTGCTTGACACCAACGGAGATCAAGCCGACACGCTCGTTTATGGCAACGGCCCGGTGAGTGTGCCCGGATGGACCGGCATTGCACTGGCCAAACCCATCGCGAACTTGGACAACCTCATCTATCTACGCGGCTCGGGTTGCGGCGATACACCGGACACCGACACCGTCGATGACTGGCACGAACAGTGGACGCGTCTTGGCGGCAGCACCTTTTGCTTCAACACCAACGTGGCTGGCAACGGTGCCATCACGCCCCTCATTGGGCCGACCCACGGCCTCGTGGATTTGTTGGCGTGGATTGGAAGTGCAGAGACGTCCCTCCACGTTCACATGTACCTCTTGCACGAAGTCCACCTCGTCGAAGCGATGATCGCCGCCCAGAACCGAGGTGTGAACGTGACCGTCGTGTTGGACTACGGCGACAGCTGGTGGAAACAATACGATCTCGACACGCAACGAGGCATGGCGACCGAACTCCTGGCAGCCGGTGTTGACGTCCACTGGTTTGGCGATACGGGTGAGAACCCCTACGCTTACATCCACAGCAAAGTGGCCGTCAAGGACGGTGAAAGCGTATGGATCGGTTCAGGAAACTGGAGGTCTTCTTCGCACCCCTTACCGGGCGAAGCGGGCAACCGAGACTGGGGCGTGCTCGTGGATGATGCGGGCCTGGCTGACGTGGTCCTGAACCACTTGGCCTTCGACGAAAACGATGCTCGAGACCACGTCACACCGGTGGTTGCCGGCGATGCACCGATGGGATGGTCCATGCCGGCATCAACTTCCATCGTCGGTGAGACGGCCCCTGCCATCACGGGTGATTTCGAGGCCACCCTCCTGGTGTGCCCCGACAATTGCATTGATGAATTGGTGAAGGCCCTTGACAGCGCCGAGGAAGAAATCCTCCTCTCGCTTCAGTACCTTGACACCGATTGGTCGTGGGGTTGGGGCGACAACCCGATGTTGGAAGCGCTTGAGAATGCTGCCCAACGCGGCGTTCGGCTCCAACTCATCATCAACGGTGCCTTCCTCGACGAGGACATCCAAAGCGCCGTTGACCTGTTCAATGAACAGTGGAATTACACACAGGGCTACGACACCTCGGCCGTCGTGATGAGTGCCGACGAAGAGGTCACCAAGCTTCACAACAAAGGCGTCATCGTCGACGGCGAGCACGTTTTGGTGTCCTCCATCAACTGGGGTGACTCGGCGCTGGTACGCAACCGCGAGATGGGCCTCTTGATTTCAAGCGAAGACGTTGCCAGCGTCTACACCGCATCGTGGTACGAGGACTGGAACCGGTTGGACAACACCACGGATACGGACCAGGACCGACTGTTGGATGCGTGGGAGGTCGAGCACGGCCTGAATCGAACCCAGCGCAGCGTGATCGGCGACGCCAACATCGACGAATCAAGGGTCGACAACGACCAGGACGGTTTGACCAATTACGCCGAACAGTTGCACGGCGGCGACCCGAACAACGCTGACACCGACGGCGATTGCATCAACGACGGTTTGGAAGTAGCGTGGGCTCAGGCCACGGCCCTCAACAGCGAGTTGACCGACGTCTCCACGACCAGCGCCCTCACGCTTTGGGACGCCGACGGCGACGGGCAAGACGACCACGAAGTGCTGGGTTGCGACCTCGCCGGTGTGGACATTGAACCCGTTGAGGAGGACGACACCCCAACGAGTACGGACGACGACAACGACGGCGTGCTCAATGAAAACGACGATTGCCCCGATACCCCGTCGGGTGTGGCGACCGATGCCAGCGGTTGTTCGTCACAGCAGCGAACCAATCTCGTGGAAGACAGTACAGAGAACACGGCTGGCGATTCTGCACAGTCCTTCTTTTTGACGCTGATGATCCTCGCCCTCGTGCTTTCGGGCGGAGCCTACGTCGTGCTCAGAAACATGCGGGCTGAGGCCGAGGACGTGAAGGACGCCATCAGCGAAGCGGCGTTCGCCGACATCGCCACTGCGCCCGTCGCTTCGGAGGGATGGCAACAGCCCGTGTTGAACGCCACCTCATCGGGCATCACGCCCGAGATGTTGGCTCAAGTACCGGGCTGGACCGCTGAGGTCATCGAGCAGTACATGGCTCAAGGCTGGACGTTCGACCAACTGGTCACCTACTACCAGGAACAGGTGCTTCAACACACACAGCAAGAGCAACATTGAAACGGGACCTTGGTGAGAACCAACTGATAGCCATGGAGATTCGCAGCAGCAATCCTGTCCTGAGCAACAAATTTTGGAGCAACCTGACCGGCACGGACCGCATGACGGTCGAAGGGAGCATGAGGAAGATCGGCTTCCTGCTCTCACTGACGGTCGTCACCGCCCTCGTGTCCGCTGTGCTGTGCATGAACGCCCTCAGCAACGGAAACGGTGGTTTGTACCTTGGCGCCTTCATGGGCGTTGGCTTCCTTGGCGGCTTCATTCTCGCCATGATCATCATGTTCACACGCCCACAAAACCCTGCGGCGTTGATGAGCATCTACGCCATTCTGGAAGGCATGGCCATCGGCGCCATGTCGCTGGCGCTCGAACTCACGGCCTACAAGGGCATCGCGCTGCAGGCCGTGTTCGGAACGATGGGGCATCACCGCCACCATGTACGTGATGTACACCTCTCGGATCATTCGACCCACGCCGGCTTTCAACAAAATCCTGAGTGGCTTGGTCATCAGCATCATGTTCCTGTACCTGACCTCCTTTGTGTTGGGGTTGTTCACGCCCTACGACGTGCCGTTCCTCCACAGTTCGGGCCCGATCGGCATCGGCGTCACGGCGGTCATCCTGGTCGTGGCTGCGCTGACCCTCATCAGCGACTTCGGGTTCATTGAATCGGGCACTCGCTACGGCGCTCCCAAGAACATGGAGTGGTACGCTGCCTTCGGCATCCTGATCTCCGTGGTTTGGATTTACATCGAAACCCTGCGTCTGCTCTCCAAGTTGAATGCCTACAGGGATTGAGACACCATGGGTCGGAGCATTCCCTCCATCGACTTTCGATTGGCGACATCGGCCTCGGAGGCCGACCGTCATCGCTTTGTTTCTGAAGTCGGTGATGCGCTGAAGGACATCGGTTTCTTCGCCCTCACCCACCACGGCATCCCCCGTTCGCTGATCGATGCCACCTACGAGCAGTGCGATGCCTTCTTTGATTTGGACGAGGCGACCAAGCGCACCTATCTGCAACCCGACATCGGTCACCAGCGCGGCTACACCGCCTTCGGGGTTGAACACGCCAAGGACAACCCTGCACCCGACCTGAAGGAATTCTGGCAGACGGGCCGGGCTTATCCGAACAACGGGCCCGCGCCAACCTATCCGCAAAACATCTGGCCAACCGCTCACGTTGCCGCTTTTCAGGAGGTCACAGAATCGCTGTTTTCAGGCATGGAAGAACTGGCACAACACCTCCTCGCTGCCTGTTCGGAATACCTCGGCAAACCTCGAGGACTGGCTTCCAGAAATGTCCAACGATGGCAACACCATCATGCGGATGATTCACTACCCGCCGCTCGACGAGTCCATGCCCGAAGGCGCCGTGCGTTCAGCGGCCCACGAGGACATCAATTTCATCACGCTCTTGGTGACCGCCACGGCCGACGGTCTGGAGGTCATGGACCATGACGGTACATGGATTCAGGTGAAGGGCGACCAGGACGCCATCATCGTCGATTCTGGGGACATGCTTCAGAACCTGACCAACGGGTTGTTCAAATCCACCACGCACCGTGTGGTCAACCCGAAGGACGCCAACACGCGGCGCTATTCCATGCCGATGTTTGTTCACCCACGGAATGAAATCGACCTCACCCCCACCCCGATTTCGTTGCCATGACCGGAGGGAAGGCGAACTACGCTTCCATCAAGCGGGCGATTACCTCCACCAGCGCTTGAAGGAAATCGGCCTGATTTGAGGGAAACCATGCGGTTCCAACATCTCATCGAGGCCGCTGCCGCAGGCGAGGTCCAACCGGCCGCTGACCTCCGTGCTTTCGTGGACGGCGTGGCCAACGGTGCGGTGTCCACCGAGGTAGCGACGGCGTGGCTGAAAGCCGTGCATCAACACGGCATGGCGACCGAGGACACCGTGGTGCTGACCAGGGCCATGATCGATTCAGGCGCCAGCCTCTCCTGGGGCGAGGGACCACCGGTCGTCGACAAACACAGCACCGGTGGTGTGGGCGACAAGATGTCCCTGATGTTAGCACCCGCCCTGGCGGCCGCCGGTTGCCGTGTGCCCATGCTGGCGGGACGAGGATTGGGCCACACCGGCGGGACCATTGACAAATTGGAGTCCATTCCGGGGTTCAATTGTGCACTCGACCCACAAGCGATGATGGAAGCCGTCGAGAATGTGGGGTGCTGCATTGCGGTTCAGAACGAGGCCATCGCACCTGCTGATGGCGTGCTGTACGCCATTCGGGACGTCACCGACACCATCGACAGCGTCCCCTCATCACCGCTTCCATCATCTCAAAAGGCCGCGGAGGGTCTGTCAGCCCTTGTGCTCGACGTCAAAACCGGACGTGCGGCCTTCATGAAACTCAGGAGGAGGCGCGTGAATTGGCCGCTTCAATGGTTCAGACGGCGGAAGGGTTGGGCATCCAAACCGTGGCCCAACTCACCGCCATGGACCAACCGATCGGCACCCACATGGGCAACGCCCTGGAGGTCATCGAAAGCGTTCAAGTGCTGCAGGGAGAGGGGTCACCCGATACGCGAGAGCTCGTGGTCCTGCAGGGGGCCGCCCTGCTCGCCATGACCGGCGTCATGTCGACCGGCCACGGAGGGGCGTCGCCGGATGGAGGCGGTGTTGAACAACGGATCGGCCCTCGAACGGTTCCGCGCCATGTGCGTCCAGCAGGGCGTGGAGGAAGAGCACGGCGCAGTTGCTTGATTTCGAATCATCCCGAACGGGTGGTGGGCGTGGCCAATCACCAAACCACCGTGCTGGCTGAACGAGAGGGGTACGTGATCGACTACGACGCCATGGCCATGGCGCAGCTCGCCCGCCAGCACGGTGCAGGCCGGTTTGCCTTGGACGACGACATCGACCCGCTGGTCGGAATGGTCATCGAGACCCCCACCGGTTCAAACGTTGACAAAAACGAGCCGCTGTTGACCTTTTATCACACACAACCGCTGGAGCGAAGACGACCTTGTCGATGCTGAAAACCATGGCCACCGTTGGCGCCAAACCACCGGCTGTCTCGACACCGATTGCTCGAAGTGATTGATTTGACGTCAACGAAGGCGTGATAAAGGGGAGGCCTGTCGCCCACCTTGCCGATTTAGCTTAGCTGGTGGAGCGTGGGACTGTTAATCCCAAGGTCGTGGGTTCGAGCCCCACAATCGGCGTAAATGACCTCGCAGGACCCCGATTTTGCCTTGCGCAGGTCCATGGAGCCGGCGAAGCATCGGTTCGAAACATCGCCGGGAAATCTTCATGTCAAAGGCCGGTTGGTTTCCCTACGAAGAACATGATGAAGCAGCGCCACCTCAGCATCGGATGGGTGCTGGTCGTTCTGATGTTGGCACCTTGCCGGGTGCCTCAGCGGGGATGCACCCACTTCATCCACCCAGGCTGAGCCGCTTGAAGTACAGGAAAGCCCCTGCAGCGTCGGGTCTTCATCGACGGTGCAATCCATGACCAGCATCACGGTGAACGGCGTCGAGCGTGTGTTCCGATTGACAGCCCCCGAATCAACCCCCGGGACGGCGCTTCCTATCGTGATCGCGTTTCACGGTGGCGACGACGACGGCGGGGATTTTCAGCAACAAGCAGAATTTGACCAACTCGCAGAGGATGAGAAGTTCATCATGGCCTACGCCATTGCAGAAGACGACCGGACTGCAGCCGAAGGGGAGTGGTTCCTTAACACTGCAGCAACGTCGAGGGAGGACAACGACTTCGCTGAAGCCATCGTCGATGAACTCGCACTGGCCTATTGCATCGATGAAGACCGGTTGTACGCCATTGGCTATTCGCTGGGCTCCATGTTCACCTACGAAGTTGCATGCCAGCTCAACCACCGATTTGCCGCCGTTGCGTCCTTTGCGGAACCATGCCCGTCGCTCCTGAGACATGCGAATTGCAAGGCAACATGGGGGTGCTCCACATTCACGGAAAACTCGACTACATCATCGACTACGACGATGATTGGGAGTGGAAGGACGGCGAACACGAAGGCGTGGGGACGATGAGCAGCGTCCCGGGCATGGTCGACGCATGGGCTGCACGAGCAGGCTGCGATGACGAGAGCGTTGACGCCGATTTCTTCCTCGAACACATCACGCACACCGGTTGCTTTGGCGACACGAGGGTGGAACACTACGGCATCGAGTTTGGAGAGCACACCTGGCCTGAAGAGGTGGACGGGACACCCACTTACGAACTGATGTGGGATTTCCTGAACGATTTTACCAACCGCTGATGAGAAGCAGGCGTCAATCACGGGACGCCATCACGAGCGTCTGCCCGGGGGATTCCTCTGAGGGGTAAACACCCCAGTACGCCTCTCGAGCTTCCTGATTGATCTGCATGCACAACTCGACATCGCCCGGGCGGTCGGGCATGGGTTGCGTGCCGTTGAGGTGCTCGATCATCGGCTGGATGTTGGACAAATTCACCACGCCCCAGCCGACCTGAGTGCAGGGCGCCACGGGCGAAATGGGCATGGTTCCAGCCGAGGGGTCCCACGTGGTAAACGATGGATACCAAGCGGAAAGGTTCAGGGCGTTGCGAACCTCTGCGTTGGTGATGCTTGCCTCCGTTCCTGCGTTGGGGTTGGAATCGGGCCAGACACCTTGAACGAGTGAACCGTTTCGGTCTTCGGACGATGCGCCGGAACCGAAATCACCTACCTCCCCGCGAAGGTGGTCGAGGACAAAGGACAGAATCCCCGCCGTTCTCGGCGTGGCAAACGAAGTACCGGAGGTTTCGTGGTAGCCGTCCACGTCGTCGTGATTCGGAAGCATCTGCGTCCAGTCCGCAGCGATGTCGGGGTAGGACCCGCTCATGGTTTCCTTCTGGTCGTCGCCTTCCTCGGCGTAGCCAGCGATGCCGATGGACCACGGTGGACCGGCGGTTGCGTCTTGAACCGCCGGCGAAGGCGTGTTATCCGCAGCGCCGGTGTGAATTTTGTTGTTCACGACAACGGTTTGGTGGGTTCCTGTTTCAATGCCGGGAACGGGCAGGGAACCGGGGGCGCCAAAGGACGTGGTGACGATGTCAACCAGGGGCTGGTTCCCCGCAGCCAGGACGGCTGCAGTCGAGAAACCCTCAACGAAGAAAATCACCGAGTCGGGGTTTGCATCGAGCACCGCTCCGGTCACGGCCGTTCCGTGACCGTCCGAGGGGTCGTCGAGAATGTGGACGTCCGTGTTGCCATCGGGGGACGTTCCAATGATTTTTGTGCCCTTGAAGTAAACGATGTCGGAGGTGGTGATGGTGTCCCAGCAGGTGGCTTTGTCGGCGTCAAATCGCTCCTGCCAGGTGCCGTTGAAGGTCGGCGTGCATGTTTTGGTCACGCCCAGCCCATCGAGGAGCCAATCCGGGTAGGTTTCGTTGGTGCGGAAGTGATCGTGGTACACGTTGATGCCCGTGTCAATGGGCGCCACCACGGAGTAGGGTCGCCAGTTGGTTGAGGTCGGCTGACCCTCAACAAAGGAGGTGTCGGAGCGCCATCGTTGCCGCCCATGAGGGCGTTCGCACCGATCACCAGGCCTGCGAGGAGCAAAACCACGAACACGGATCCGAGGATGCGTGTCTTTCTCGCATTTCCGACCTCATCGGCCACCAGCAAGCCAACGACGACAGAGGTCGGTTGCATCCATTGCGGACATGCAGAACCCTCAGCTGAGTCTCGTTGAAGAAGGTATGCCCGGCCGGGCATTCACTCCCACTCGATGGTGCCGGGTGGCTTGTGCGTGATGTCGTAAACGACTCGATTGACCGCCCCCTTCACCGTGTTGGTGATGCGCGTGCTGATTTTTTGCAGCGTTTTGTGGGGAATCTCAGAATACCGAGCGGACATGCCGTCCATGGACTGGACCGCTCGAACAACAATGGTTTCACCGTAGGCGCGCACGTCGCCGTGGACACCCACGCTGCGAACGGGCAACAACGCAGCGAAGTACTGCCATGGCAGGTCCATCTCACCTCGTTCAGCGGCCGCTTCAAATTCTTCCTCAACGATCGCACACGCTTCCCGGACGACGGCCACGCGCTCCGGCGTTAACTCTCCAAGGGTGCGGACGGCAAGACCGGGTCCGGGGAATGGCTGGCGTTCTGCGACGTTGATGTCGAGTTTTCGTGCAAGCTCACGAACCTCGTCTTTGTAGAGTTCACGAAGGGGTTCAACAACCTGAAGCGTCATGTCTTCCGGCAAGCCACCAACGTTGTGGTGAGACTTGATGGTATCACGGACACCACCGCCCGATTCAATCCAGTCGGGGGCAATCGTGCCCTGAACGAGGTACTTCGCACCGCACTTTTTTTGCTCGTCCTCGAAGATTCGGATGAACAATTCCCCGATGACCTTCCGTTTTTGCTCGGGCTCGGTGACGCCCTTGAGCGCCTCGAAGTATCGGTCAGCCGCCTTGACGGTGATGAGATTGATGCCCTGCGCTTCCAACAGCGCTTCGATTTGTTCGGTTTCGCCCTTCCGCATGAAGCCGGTGTCGACGTACACGCAGTGGAGCAGGTTGCCCACGGCTTGATTGGCGATGACGGCGGCGACGGTTGAGTCGACGCCTCCGGAACAGGCGATGATGGCCACATCGTCGATGGTCGCTTTGAGGGATTCAATGCTCTCGGCAATGAATTCCTCAGCGTCGAACATCTCAGGCACCGCCGTTGACTTCCTTGTCTTGGGCCTTCACGCGCTCAATTTGGTCAAGTTTGTTCTGCTCAAGGGCCGCAGCGTACTTGGCGTTGGAAAGGGCCAGCATCTGCACGGCGAGGTAGCCAGCGTTGTCGCCTCGGTCAACACCCACGGTGGCGGCGGGAACGCCGGGGGGGAGTTGTGCGATGGACAGAAGCGAGTCGTACGGAACACGCCCGCCACAGGGCACACCGATCACGGGCTTCGTGGTGAGGGCGGCCACCGCACCGGGAAGCGCCGCTGCCAAACCGGCCATGGCGATGAACACCGAGCAACCGTCATCGATGGCGTCGCCGACGATTTGCTCGACGAACTTCGGCGAGCGGTGCGCTGACGCCACACGCAGCTGATACGGTACGTCGAAGTGTTCCAAGATTTTCGTGCACTTTTGGGCGATGGGGAGGTCAGAAGAAGACCCCAACAAAATGGTTACATCCATGACATCCCGCCATCGCGGATGGTTCTTTATGATGACTGATTCAACCCATGAAGGGCCGAACCTCATTCTTCACCCGAGGGCACCGTAGCAAGGGCGGCGAAGGCCACAACATCGATGCCCATTGCGTGGATATTCGGCGACCCGTCTGCGGGGCAAAGACGGTCCAAGCAAAGGAATGTTGACCCGTCTTCGAGCACGCCATGAAGGGTCAACACCGCACCGTCCTCGATGCGTTTGGTGGCCAAGACACCGTTGGCCCACCGTCCGTTCACAACACGCCAGCCATCGAGCGCCTCCGTCGGGATGGCGTCGGTTGGCGACCAGGGCAAGCGAAGCGAGGTTGCATCGCACGAGGCGAGGTGGTTGAGAGCCACGTACATGGTCGCCACGCTGCCAAAGACAAGACCGTACGCAACCCACCAGTACGCCTCTAAACCGAGAGCGAACAGCAAGACGAGCACCAAGGCGCTGCTTGCGAGGTTGGCGGCAGCGAATTGAACCCGCGACTCAAGCAGCGCAGATTTGCGCTGCCCCACACCGCTGACAAATGCAAGGACAAGCATGAGCAACGCAACCGATGCGAGGGTGATTCGATGCTGCTGATAGCGGTCGAACAGGGCCATCATCACCATGAAACCGACGGGCAACAAGGCCCATGCAAAGGCGAAAAGGGTCACCGTGTAGTTGTGGTCGCCTTCGGCTTCCGCCCACGGTACCGGAAGGTCTTCCACGGGGCTGGGTCGGAGGAGGTTGGAATAACCCTTCCTCAGGTCAGGCATCGTAGGGGTGGCGCAAGCAGAGGTTTCGGGCGGCGTAGACCTCGTCAACACGGCGAACCGGCGTGGTGATGGGGGCGGCGTGGAGCGCTTCCGGGTCCGTTTTGAGAACCTGAGCGAAATGCTCGGCGAACGTGTCGAGGGTGTCCTTCGATTCGGTCTCGGTCGGTTCGATCATCATGCACTCGGGAACCACGAGCGGGAAGTACACCGTCGGTGCCATGTAGCCACGGTCAAGGAGCCCCTTCGCAACGTCCATCGCAGAAATGCCAAGGGCGTCTTTCGCAGGTTGCATGGAGAGGGTGAATTCGTGCTTCGCAACCTCGGTTTCAGCCCCGTCGATGAAGAGGTGGTCAACCCCGGCTTTCTTCGCTTCACGGTGGATGGCGTGCCGGAGGTAGTTGGCGTTCAAGACCGCATGTTCGGACATGGCCTTCAGTCCGGAGCCGTAGCGTCGGTAGTAGGCCCAACAGCGAATGACGGCCCCCGCATTCCCGTGCCACTGCTGCACCTTTCCGATGCTGTGCTCGGGTTGGTGCCAGTGGTACCAGTGCTCGTCAACGGCCGCTGACAACTCATCACCGGTGGCAGGGCGGCGAGCGGCGAGCGGACCGGGAAGGAACGGAGCCAAGTGCGCCTTCACACCGATGGGACCCGAGCCGGGACCCCCACCGCCGTGCGGTTGCGAGAAGGTCTTGTGCAGGTTGAAGTGGACCGAATCGAAACCCATCAAACCGGGGGAGGTAATGCCGAGGATGGCGTTGAAATTGGCGCCATCGTAGTACATTTGGCCGCCGGCGTTGTGAACAATTTCGCTGGCCGCCTTGATGTCGGCTTCGAATAAACCGAGGGTGTTGGGGTTCGTGATCATCATCGCTGCCGTGGTTTCATCGGCCACCGCAGCCAATGCATCGAGGTCCATGCGACCGTCGGCCAAACTCGGAATTTCTACGATTTCAAAACCGGCCATGGCGGCGCTGGCCGGGTTGGTTCCGTGAGCAGAATCGGGAACGATCACTTTCGTGCGCTGGTCCTCGCCTCGGTGGCGGAAATATTCCTGATGCGCGGATGGCGGTGAATTCACCCTGAGCGCCAGCCACGGGCTGAAGGGTGACTTGGTCCATGCCGGCACAGACCTCGAGCATGTGCTGCATCTCGTAGAAGATGGAAAGCAAACCTTGCAGTTGGTGTTCGGGTTGGTGGGGGTGAATGTCGGCGATACCGGGAGTTGGGCGATCACTTCGTTGACCCTTGGGTTGTGTTTCATGGTGCACGAGCCCAGGGGGTAAAAGCCCGTGTCGATGCCAAAGTTTCGCTTGGACAACCACGTGTAGTGGCGGACCATTTCCGGTTCAGACAGTCGGGGCCAGCGAGCAGCTTGTGCGCGCACCAACCCTTGTGGAACGGTGGGGGTGGTTTTGCAGTCCAGGGCCACGGGTTGACTGTAGCCGGTGTCCACGGCGCCGTTGTGCTCGAACAGCCGACTCATACGGTCACCTCCCCGTGGGTGGCCCACAGCGCCAATTGGGCGGACAGCGCTTCAATCTCCCCGACCGTGGTTTGGTCGGTGGTGGTGATGAGCAATTGATTGGTTGTGCCCTCGTACCACGTGTTGAGGTCAAGACCGCCAATGATGCCGTTGCTGTCAAGGTAGGTCAAGCAGTCTGCAGCGGAACCGGGAACCTCGATGGCGAATTCGTTGAAGTGATGTGCATCGTGGACGATGCGGACACCGGGCGTGGCTGCCAAGACCTCCTTGGCCTTTTGGCAAGCCATCATGTTCCGATGGGCCAAGTCCCGGAGGCCGTCCGGACCGAGCAAGGCCATGTGCATGGCTCCCATCAGTGCGATGAGCGTTTCGTTGGTGCAGATGTTCGAGGTCGCTCGGTGGCGTCGAATGTGTTGCTCTCGCGTCGAGAGGGTCAAGCAGTAGGCTTCCTTCCCGTCGACGTCGATGCTCCGACCCACAATGCGCCCCGGCATCAAGCGGAGGTAGGGTTTGGTGCAGGCAAAGATGCCGTAGAGCGGACCGCCGCCCGTGACGGGACTGCCAAGCGGTTGACCTTCGCCAACCACGATGTCAGCGCCATAGTGGCCGGGTGCCTCGACCACACCCAGCGACACGGGCTGGACACCCACGATGAGCGCCGTGTGGTCGCCGATGATGGACTTCACAGCGGTGAGGCCTTCGTCAAGCACACCCAGCGGGTTGGGTTGTTCGAGGTAAACACCGCACGAGCCAGCGGCTTCCTTGAGAGCCTCCATGTTGATGGTCCCGTCGTCGTTGTGGGCGATGGTTCGAATTTCAATTTCTGCACCCTGACAGTAATTGTGCATGACCGACAATTTGTCGGGCGGCGTGAGCGCTGAAACGTAGACGGTGTTGGGTTGGCTGGCTTTTCGATTGTGGACGCGAACCGCACAGGTCAGCGCCTCGGCTGCCGCCGTGGAGCCGTCGTAGAGCGAGAGGTTGGCGATGGGGAGGCCGACGAGTTCGGAAATGAGGGTTTGAAATTCCCACATGGCCTGGAGCATACCCTGACTTACCTCGGGTTGGTACGGCGTGTACGCCGTGAGGAATTCGCCCCGAGTCACGAGTTGAAAGACCGCTGCAGGGACGTAATTTCGATACAGTCCGGCGCCCAAAAACGACGGGCGGCTGCCCATGTCTGCATTGGCACCGAGCAAGCGGCGGGCGTCCCTGATGATCTCCTCCTCGGACTGTGGAGCGGGCAACGGGAGTTCGCCTTTGAAGCGAACATCCGACGGAATATCAGCGAACAAATCTTCCATGGAAGAAAGCCCCATTTCTTGCAACATTTCGGCTTCTCGTCCTCGATTGGGTAGTTGGTCAACCATGGCGCGCACTCTCCTTCCGGTGGGGCTGAAAAAACCCATGCGCGGGACGCTCATAATGAATTGCTTCGGACCGCCTGAAATCGGGGAACAGCCTATCATCCAACCCCCCCTCGGACGACCATGGTCCGCGTGGCGATGGTGGTCACCAACGCGTGCGCTCCGGACCCGCGTGTTCTTCGCCACGCAAGGTGGATGCAGCAGGCTGGCTATCGGGTCACGGTCCACGCTTTTGACCGAGAAGAACATCATCCGATGAGCGAAAATCACCACGGCGTGCGAATCATGCGGTACCGCGTGGGCCGTGTGGCCTACGGAGGGACGGTGTCAACCTACCGAGGCATCCGTCGATTCTTGCGCACCGTTGAACGGACGTTGGTCAACGAACCACCGAGTCTGGTGTACTGCCATGACGCCGATACACTGCGCGTGGGTTGCGCCCTGAAAGCCAGTCACGGGGTCCCGTTCGTCTTTGACATGCACGACTTGCAACACACGTGGGTGCGATATGCAGCACCACAGTCCACCGTTCGGTCCGTCGTGAGCCGACGCATGAAGCAACGGATGCTCCAGCGTGCGACCGAGGCAGCCGTCATCATCACGTCCAGTCAACAGGTGAACACCGATGGGCACCGTGGATTTGTTGATTGGTTGACTCACCACGGTTTGGAGGGCCATTGTGTCGAAAATCGACCGCTGCCACCGTTCAGCGAGCCAAAAACCCCGCCAAACAGCGAATGGACCGTTGGC
The DNA here is from genome assembly GCA_019651595.1 of Candidatus Poseidoniales archaeon. GTDB lineage: Archaea > Thermoplasmatota > Poseidoniia > Poseidoniales > Poseidoniaceae > Poseidonia. The sequence continues at coordinate 25,482 of BOYQ01000002.1, forward strand.
TACATCGGGCGGGTTCGCGACGTCAAGGCTTTCGAACTCCTCATCGAGGCGGTCAAATCACTGCCGCCTGCTCACCGGCCTACTGTTCGCCTCGCAGGCGACGGTACGGCAGCCGCACGGGTTCGAACCATGCTCATGGATGAAATGGAAGCTGGAACGCTGGATGCGAGGGTGTCCGGTGCGTTCACGCAGGCCGACCGGCCCGAACTCATCAGCAGCATCGATGTCATGTACGCCATGTACGGGCCGCTTCGCGGGAACATCCTCCAGGGCGCCTTGCCCGTCAAGATGTTTGACGCCGCCGCTCAAGGGGTGCCGAGCGTTGTCAACGACGGCTGCCTGATGGGAGATTTGGCCTTAAGCGAGGACCTCGGCACCACCGCCCCGTGGGGTGATGCGGAAGCGGTCGGCCAAGCCCTGTACGAGATGCGGCAACGGGTTGTTGAATTGAGCGCCACCGGGGAGCGCGAACACCAGCGATGGCTGAAGGCGATGAAACCCGTCTTCGACCAACTTCAGTAGAACGGCGGGCGGACAACGACGGCTCCTCACCGATTTTCTCGGACTGGCCACGACCAGTACCTCGTCGCCTTCCTGAACCCCGGCCAGATAGCCAAGGCCGATGCCCGTGTTCTCCAAACTTGGTGAGGGCGCACCGGACGACAACCGGCCGATGGGTTGCCCGTCAATGGACTGAACGGCTTTCCCGGGTCTCGGCAGTGGACCCTTTTCCGTGTACTTGACGCCCCACCAGCGTTCGTCGCCTTCCTTGTGTTGTTCAACCCGATGTTTTCCGATGAAATCGTGGTTGAGATCAAGCCCGAACGGTACGTTGGTCTCCCAAGAGTCTCGAGCAAGAAAGCCGTCATCGCCGTCAGGTGCCAGCGAGGGTGAACAGAAATCCACACCGGACAGCAAGTAACCCTTCTCCAAACGGAGCGTGTCCCTTGCACCCAAACCAACCGGAGTCGCCCCGTTGGCAACGAGGGCTCGCCAAACCGAAGGGGCGGCTGCGTTGGGTACGAAGATTTCGTACCGGCTTCGCCGGTGTAGCCTGTTCCTTGGATCCAACCCGAGGCCCCGAGTTCATTGTCGGTCAACGCCCGCCATTTGAAACGACCAACGTGCTGACCTGTTCCGAAAGCGGCGTCCAAAACGGCCTTTGCGTTGGGCCCCTGAGGGCCATGATGGAGGTCGCCTCGGACAAATTCTCCATCTTTCACCGAGCGTCCTCTGGGAGGTGCTTGGAAACCAAGCCCACATCACGTCGATCATGGAGGCGTTGGGCACGCCCAAAATTTCGGTTTCGCTGACCACGGCGAAGATCATATCGTCGATCAAATACCCGTCCTCGTCGAGGAAGTGCGTGTAGGCACAACGGGCGGTTGAATGGACGTGACCCGCTGGGTCGCCATGCTTTCCAGCCAGGTGGGGAAACCTCGGCCCCCGTGAATCGAAATGAGCCCATGTGCGAGACGTCAAACAAGCCGGCGCCCGACCGCGGGACAGGTGCTCATCCTTGATGTTGGAATACCAAATCGGGAGCTCGAAACCGTGGAAGTCACCATGTTTGCGTCAAGGGCAAGGTGTTCGTCGTACAGGGCGGTCCTGACCGGAGGTTGGTCGCTCATGGCCACGTGGTGAAGGCCGGGCTCCATAAACATCCGTGTGCTGTTCAAACCACTGCGGGGAGCCCTCTGAGGATCTCCTCTCCGTGGTGAACCACACGCTCCAGCAAACCATCAAGGGTCGACCGAGTCAAGTTCTGGTTCGCCACCACCATACGGATGACAATGTTCTCGCCGACGTTAGAACGACTGACCATGTAGGAACCCTCCCTCATGAGACGGTTTCGAATCTCGGTGTTCAGGTCGTTCAGGTCCACCGAACCGTCTCCGCCGTTGAACCGGAAGCACACGTTGGTCCACATTCGACTGGACATCATTTCCAGCGAGGGGTGAGCGACGATGCCGGCCTCGAGGTGGTCGGCGTCGGCCATGAATCGGTCCACCAGTCTCGCCCAGCCTTCATCCCCACGTGCGCGCCAGTCGAGCCAGAGTTTGAGGGCGTCATTGCGACGAGCGCACTGCAACGAATACCGACCCAAATCGTCCAGTTCTGCGTCACTGTGAAACAGGTAGTGCGCCACATTGGTGTGGTCGCAGAGGCGGCGAAGAACGGCCGGGTCTTTGATCAGAAACGCACTGCAAATCAGCGGCACACCCATCATTTTGTGAGCGTCCCAACAGACGCTGTCGGCGTGCTCGACACCATCCATCAACCGACGATGTTCGGTGGAAAACAGGCACGAGCCACCCCACGCAGCGTCGACGTGAAGCCACAAACCTTCGCGGTGAGCAACGGCGGCGAGGGCGTTCAGATCGTCGTAAGCCCCGCGTACCGTGGTGGCCGCTGTGGCCACCACACAAAGCGGTCGCATGCCTTCCTTTCTCGCAAAAGCGATTTCTTCTTCCAACCGGTCAGGTCGCATTCGCCCGTCGTCATCGCATTGCACTTTGATGATGTTCTGGTGACCGATGCCGATGACGTTGGCGGCCATTAAGACGGAATAGTGGGCCTCGGCAGAGACGAAGATCACCGTTGACCGCCCGTCGAAACCGCGCTTGGTCGAGCCGGATAGCAGGTGCTCCCTCGCACACAGCATGCCCAACATGTTGCCGTTGGAGCCACCGGTGGTGAACGTTCCAAAACCGTCGGGGAAGCCAACCATTTGCGACATGCGCTGGATGATGGTTTGCTCAATCACGGTGGCCAGCGGTGAAAGTTCGTAGGTGTACATCGAATTGTTTGTCAGCGAGGCCACCACCTCCCCCGCAAAAGCTGGAAGCGAAAGACCACCCCAGAGCGGATTCATGAATTCTGGACGGTGGGTTTTGACGCTGTTGACGATGAACGTGTCAAGGTCGTCCAACACAGCGTCAAGCCCGTGACCCTGAAGCGGCAGTTGGACATCCAAGGTTCGACGCATGGTTTCCAGCGACGCTGCGGGGTTCACCCGACCTGCGCCATCGTTGGACGAGATGTACTCAACCAAGCGGTGAGCAACTTCGTCGATGAAGGCGGCGGTGTCCATGGTCCTCATGCCGTCGCTCGCGAACCTCGTTTATGATGATGTGTATGCTTTTGCACGAATGCGACCAAGTTTGAGGAAATACCCTCGCCACGAGGGGAATCAAACCCTGCCGAGGCGCTCATCTACCCACAACCAATAATTTGTATTGATTTTGCATAAAAAGTGAACAGAACCGTATTTCGATGGAGAAAAACCCATTTTTGTTGAGAAACGAGGAACGTAGCAGAATGGATGATCTATCCCCCTGGCGTCTCAGCCGAAAACCGAAAATCTCGGATGGCGCATTGAAACGCCAGTGATTTCACAAAATGATTGATTCAGTTTGCATATTCTTTCAGCAAGGTTGAATAGACCGGCACTCTTGGACCATGCTTGGGCAAATTGGAGGGCGGTGGCTCGACCGGCTGTTGCAGCAGTTGTGCAAAGAACTGCGCGCACAGGGATGGACTCAAATGCAAATCGCCAAAGCGACGGGATCCACCCAAAGCACGGTATCCCGACAGATCAGCAAACCCGTGATCAAACTCGGCGCAACGGCCGACGAAGCCACGGTTGACGGTTGGTCAAAAGAATTGGCGGCCTCCATGGCTCAGTACGGGCCCGAGGCCACCGTTGTTCGGCAACGGTTGGTGTTTGAACTCCAATTCGGTGGCGGCCAAGCACTCCGGTACGACAAAACACTGACGGGGATGGACCTGGACGAGGACCAATCGACCAAAGCACTGATCCGGCGATTGGACTGGGCCACGGGTCGATTGGACTTGCGTCGTCTCAAATCCTACATGCCGGCCGTCGGCATGAACATCGCCACGTGCCTGCCTGACGCCGAAGCTGTCGGAGAAGTGGCGGCCTACCCCGGACGAATGACACTGGTCGATGGCGTCCTCAGGCGCCACGAGACGCCCGAGTTTGGCGCCTCAAATCATCTCGCCAACATGCTCCTTCAAGCCAAAACGGCGGACGGCGAAAAACCGCCATTCTCAATCTAAGACCACCGACCCTCGACGGGATGGTGGACCAGGGCGACATCAATTACATCTCAGATGAACTTGACTACAAACTCGGTTACGCCAACAAAGGTGTGCTCCAGCCCCATGAAGGCCGATTGGACATCGTGCTTGACGAGGGTGCATTTGGGTGGGAGCCATCGCTCTACATCCTCGGGCCCAACCCCCTCGATCTCGTGGACCGAGCCCACGCCATCATCGATGCGATGAACACGGAGTGATGACGATGAAGAAAACCATGCTACTGATGACGATGCTGATGTTGATGACACCCCTGACCGGATGTCTTGAAGGAAATGAACCGCTTGCGATGGATGAAACAGGTGACTGTGTGTACCTCGACCCCGGTCGGGAAAGCGACGGTGTGTTGCGAATCCTAACCTACGACATCGCTGCCTTTTCCGACGAGATGTTCGATGTGTTCACCGTCCGCACGGGGTACAAGAATCGAGGTCATTCAGGCCGACGACTCAGGAGGCATTCTCGAACAGCTCCTTCAAACCCAGCAGGCCCAACAGGCCGACCTCGCCATTGGCCTCGACAACACCTACCTGCAAACGGCACTGAACTTTTGTTTGCTGCAGCCCCATAACGCCAACGTTTCGGACATCTCAACGTCGGCCCTGGAACCCTATAACGGACCCATGGCCCTTCCGTTCGACCGAGGGGACGTCTGCCTCAACTACGACGAAACCCGGGTGGACGGGACAAACCTCACGGTCCCCACTTCCCTTTGGAACCTCACTGAACCCGAGTGGAAGGGCCTGACGGCCTTTCCATCGCCGGTGACCTCTTCTCCGGGACGAGCGTTCATGTCGGCCACGGTCGACTACTTCGAACACGATGAAGACAACACAACGGACGCCTTCGACTGGTGGAAAGCCATGGCTGACAACGGTGCCATCTTCACCACGGGATGGACAGAAGCCTACGAAATCCACTACAGCGGCGGCTACGGCGAGTGGGTGGAAGGCCATCTCGGTGATGCGGCCATGACGGTTTCGTACTGTCATTCCCCCGGCGTCGAAGCGTTTTACAGCGGGAATTGGACCAAGTCGACGTCCCTAACCCTGCCAAAATCAACGTTCCACCAGGTTGAATACGCCGGTGTCATCAACGGAGGTACCGAGATCGAGGCCGCCAACGCCTTCATCGAGTACCTGCTTTCCCGGGAAGATCAACCGGGAACATGCCCGAAAACAACCTGATGCAGTCGGTTTTGGTGAACGCCACCTGGCCGGAGACCGAAGGGTATGCCTACCACACCGATGTGCCGGAGGAGAACGCTGCGATCACCAACGAGCGCATTGCTGACGAAATGGAAACGTGGTTGTCCGAGTGGAAGCAAGCCACGGAATGAGGACGGCCGCATGCCACCTCCCCGGGAGCTGCAACACATCAGCATCCCCTCACCCACCGTCTGGCCGTGCTTGTTGTCGTGGCGTTGGGCCTGGTCCCGCTGACGCTCGCCTTGGTCCGTTTGTGGGCCGTCACGGCATCACCCCGGTGGAAGCGTTGTTCACGGTCCACCAGCAACCAGGTGCCATGGAAGCGCTGAGGTTTTCACTTCTCGAAGCCCTCGCCTCAACCCTGCTCACCGTGGCCGTTGGTCTCCCGCTTGCATGGGCCTTCGGGCGCTATCGGTGGCGAAGGCTACGGCTGAAGCGAGCGTTGCTTTTTCTGCCCTTTGTCACGCCGCCCATCGTGGCTGCGGTGGGCTTCCTGCGTTGCTCTCACCCGACGGCTTGGTGTACAGAATGGGTCTTGACATGCGCGGTGAGACCGGCGTAGTCGGTCGATTTGCGAACGCGACGGTTGGGAGCATCCCGGTCATTTTCTGGCCCTGGTGGTGGCCACGTGTGGTTCAACCTCTCCCTGATGGTGCGATTTGTTGAACCGGTGGTGGCCAACTCGACCCGGCATGGGAAGAACAGTTGGCCCTGCTTCCCGCCGGACAAACGGCTGGGGCCGTGTCCGCCATCTTTGGATGCCAGGGGGTCGGACCAGCCACCTTGGTGGCGGCCACGTACACGTTTTTCTTCAGTTTCACGTCGTTTGCCCTGGTCAAATGGCTGGCGCCCTCAAGCAACACCCTCGAATCGCTCCTCGGCGAGGTTGGAGGCGGTGCAGGCATTGCGGGGTACTCAGATTGAGACCAGTCTTGCGGTGTTGTCCATCGCCACGTTCCAGATGCTCATCATGCTCGTGATGCTCATCATGGCGGGCCGGTTTGAACGACAGCACAGTCAGGTGCTCTCCATGCATCACGAAATGGCCAACCGGGAAAAAACACGGTTCGCCTTCCTCGGGATGGACGTTGTTTGTCAACGGCACACTGGTTTTGCTGTTGGCACCGCTGGTCGCCGTCGTCGTCGCCTCGTTTCGGGTGCGGACGCAGAGCGCCTCGGGACCCACCACGCAGTGGACACTGGAAGGTTGGCGAAGGGCGTGGAACGGGGATTTCTCGACCCTCCCGTTCATGGACGCTGTGATGAACTCCTTGACTACGCCGGCATGACGCTCGTCGTTGCAGTTACCGCTGGGCTATGCGGTGGCCTCGTGTTTGGTCTCCCTACGTCAACAGGGCCGAAAGAAGGCGGCGGGTGTCCTGGATTCGTTGTGCATGCTCCCTGTCAATGTCGGCCGTGATGGTCGGCCTCGGAATGGTTTGCTGGCATTCTCCGATGGTTTCCTCAAATGTTCTCCTTCCCCACCTCCCCGTGGTACCCCATGTGATGCTGGTCTTGCCCTTTGTCATTCGATTGATGGTGCCGGCCATCGAGCGAATCGATCCGGTCTTTGCCGAACAGGCGTCCCTGCTCCCGATGAAACCCTGGGCCTCGTGGTGGCATGCTCGTGGAGCGTTTTTTGGTCGTCCCCGCCACCATGGCGGCCTCCTTGTGCCTGGCCTTTTCCCTTGGTGAGTTTGGGGCCACCTTCCTCGTCGTTCGCGTGGGGTCGTGGGATTCGCTTTCCATCATGGTCGACCAGGTGGCGTCCCGTCCGAAATTCGACCCCTACGTGTTCCCCACGGCCATGGCGCTGGCCACCATGTTGATGATGGTGACCCTTCTGGTGCTGTCCATCAACGAACGAGCACGAGCTTGGAGGTCACGGCATGATGTTTGAACTGCGCAACGGGAAGGTCAAGCTCGGGGACTGGACGGTCTTTCAGGACCTCAACCTCAAGGTCGAGGCCGGTGAAATTGTGTCCATCCTCGGCCCGAGCGGTTGCGGAAAGACCACCCTTCTGAGAGCGTGTTGCGGCCTCGAGCCGCTCGTCAACGGTTCACGACACCTCGACGAGAAAGCCCTCCCCGGAAACGTCATTCTGCCCGAGATCACCCTTCTCTTCCAGCAACCTGTTCTCTACCCCCACCTCAACGTCTCGCAGAACATTGCACTGGGGGGCTGCCAGGCGCTCCTCAAAGGCTGAAGTCAACCGCAAAGTGGAGGCTGTCTTGAACGCCGTGGGTCTCGACGGATTTCAAGCGCGTGGTACGGCCGGACTCTCGGGAGGTGAGGCGCAACGCGTGGCCTTCGGGCGCGCCCTGATGCAAGAGCCGAGCGTGATGTTACTCGACGAACCCTTCGCATCCGTGGACGTCCAACGTCGCATGTCGCTTGCCAACATGACTCGCACCCACCTCAAAGAACGGGGCATCACCGCCGTCCATGTCACTCACGACCGTGAGGAAGCCACCGTGCTCTCCGACCGCATCATTGAATGGAAGGACCTCGTATCCCTCAACGAAGAGGACGGCGACCATGGTGAGGAATGACTGGCCCGTGTTGGATCGTTGGTTTCCCCTTCGCACAGAATGGTCCAAGCCTGAAGTACGGCGCATTCCTTCTCTCGCTTTTCCTGGTGCTTGGGGCCCTCCCCTACGGCTTGATCAACCGCTTTTCAGCGTGGCGAGGGACGACCTCCTTCAAGGTTGAAATCCCGCTGGACTGGGAGTTGCCGTTCGTTGCATGGATGGTCATCCCCTACTACTCCTTCTACCTCTATTTCCCTTGGGCGGCCTGGGTTGGGGCCGCCGAAAGGCACCGTGAACAAGGATTGGTCTTTTTTCAGCGGCTCATCGCTTCGGCTTGGGTGGCGTTTGCCTGTTTCCTCATCTTTCCCGTTGAGATTGAACTTCGTTCCCAAGCCCTCGATGCTGAAGGCTTGTTCGGGTGGATGATGAGCGCTCTTCACGAAGCGGACACTCCCTACAACGCATGGCCTTCCATCCATGTTCTGCTGAGCATTTTGGTGGTCTTGTTTGTCCGACACATCGGCGTTAAAGATGGGACGTGGAATGCTCCAAAGGCGCTGGTCGTTTGGGTGTCGTGCGCCTTGTTGGTTGCCTCAACGGCGCTCATCAAACAACACTACGTGTTTGACGGCATCTCAGGCACGGCGTTGGCCTTCGGATTGTGGTACGGGTGGATTCGACCCGCCCTCAGTTGAACATGCGGTTAACGACCGAACGAAGCATTATTCTTCAACCACCGATGACACCAGCGCTTCATGGTTGAGGTTGAATGTCCGGCATGTGAGGGCGAGGTGGACGTTCCCAACATCACCGGTCATTACACCTGCCCGCTGTGCGATGCTGAGTTCGAGTTTGAATCACCGCAGCACACCGATGGGGAGGACGAGCTCGCAACCATCAATCCGATCGTTTACATCGTGGGGCTGATGGTCATCGCCATCGTTCTCAATATCCTGGCCAGCGTGTTGGGCTTGGACAAACCAGGAGCAGGTGGACCGTAGACGGCCTCCTCCTTGTGTGTGCGATGCCCGACCAACACAAACGGCAAAAAACCCAGCCCTCAACTAAAGAGCGCGTTGACCGCCTCGGCGTTGGTGAGGTAGATGGTCAGGCCGACACCGGCCATGATCATCATCCACGAACCGATCATCTTGATGTGGCCCGTGGCTCGTCGCAAGAAGTTGATCATGACCTGCCGGCCCATGCCCACAAGCATGGTGACGGCGATCATCAAAACGAGCAGACCGACCATCAGGCCAGCAATGCCGAAGCCAATGGCGGTCGTGCCGAGCGTGCTGAGGAAGATGACGAACGGCAACACGGCGGCGGCGGTGCAGTCAATGGACGCTGCGGCGTAGCCGATGCCGTAGAGGTACATGTTGCGTCGTGGCGTGAAGGTGTCGTCGGCCTCGGTGGTGCTGTACTTGTCAACGAGGTTCTGAACGAAGCCCATGACATGCGACGTGATGCCGAGGAGCATCATCGAGCCAAGCACGATGAGGAGCAGGGCAATGAAGATGGCAATGTAGTGGATGATGCCGGAGCTGGCAAACGCCCCACCCATGAGCAAGGCCACGATGCCGATGAGACCGAAAAACGTCCACATGCCGAGCCCCGACAGCACACCGATGTTGAACGAACTGGGCATGCCGGTCTTGAGTTTCCCCTCAGCGATGAGTTCGTCTTCTCGCGCCCCGAGTGAAAGGTAGTAGGAGATGAATCCGGGAAGTACCGGGAAAGCACACGGCGAGAAGTAGACCAGGATGGAGAGGATGAGGCCGAGGGCAAACACGGCGGTGAACGAGGTTTCGGGCTCTTCCCATCCGATGCGGGAATCAACGGTCTCGGAGATGTCTTCGGTCAGGGCGGTGTTGAGGATGCCGTCGAATTTCGCCCAGCCGTCGACGGGCGTACCGGTCGCCTGTTGAGCAATGATGTAGCCTTCCTCGTCAAGAATGAGGACGACGGGAATTTGCCCGGTGCCGCCCGTGGTGAACAAACGGACGGGGTCGGTGGTGGTACCGTCCTCAAACACGGCTGCCTCGGTCGAACCGAAACCGGTGGGATAGAGCGGTACGGTGTATTCCCCGCTGCTTTCGTTGAGGTACGCCACGGATTCGCTGTACCACGCCCCGTAAGCGAAGATTTTGAGGGACTTGTTGTTGGCTGCAGCCGTGTCTTGCCACTCGCTCATCTCGTTTTCGATGTGCTCCTGGACGAGGTGACAGTTGCTGCAGTCTCGTGCCATCAAATCGAGGATGATGACACTGCCACGGTGATCGTTGAGGTTGAACCAGCCCGTTTCATTGACAACGCCTGCTTCCACGTCACTTCGGTTGAGTGATTCATAGACAAGGTTCGGAACGGGAGCCGGCTCGGCGTCCGACTGGAAGAGCTCGTCCATGCTGTCGAACATGGAGAGGGCTGCGAACGAAATCGCCCCGAACATCACGACGGCGATGGCAAAGGCCTGCCACGTGTCCTTCTGCTTGAACACGCCCCAATCGGCTTGGTCCAGAAGGCCCATGCTGCTCACTGGGGGTCGGTTGTTGAAGAAGGTAGCCCAGTGAGGAGTTGGTGGGCTGGCCTGACATAATCGGTCCGGCGTGGATATGGGCTCGGCCGGAATTGAACCGGCGATCTTCGCCATGTGAAGGCGACGTCATAACCCCTAGACCACGAGCCCCTAGGTAATTCGCCGACCCGCCTCGCAGGTATAAGCCATGCCGTGGTCAACGGTGGTCGTTCAGATGCACGACGCCAACCTCGAGCCGTTCGTGGGTGGGGTGAACTTCCACCAGCATCACCGGCACTTCGAGCACCTCGGCCAAATCCTCGGCCAGCGACAAGGGGAGTTCGATGCGCTGGTGGCCGGCGTCGTAGCGCATCCATCCGTCCGCCATGCCCAGTTCCTCACGCAATTCGGCCATGTCGTCTGAGGCGTCCTCGAGGGGGGTGGGAATGGCGCCAAACAGCACGGTATCGTCGTCACTGAGCACCTCGTAGGGGCGCAGCGTGGCCTGACCTCGGCGCTTGAAACGGTTGCGAAGTTGGCCAGCGTCCTTGAATTTGGCCGTGCAGAATTTGAGATGATAGGGCTTGTTGGCAGCGGCTTCTTTGAGGCGAATCGCCAGTTCCGCCGAGCCCTCAGCGGCCGCCGTGATGCCCCCGCTCAGGTTGAAGCCGCGGACGTCCATGTTTTCCTGGTTGCCCACCGTGATCTCGAGTTCGTTGAGGTTGAGGAAGGACACCGGGACGGTAGCCAAATCTTCGAGCAAGGCAAACAGTTGCGCCTCTTTATCGGGCTCGCACGGCAGCTCGACACCCACCTCGATGCCATGTTCGGCGCAGGCCTCCATCGTGGCTCGGTACTTGCCGGTCGTGCCGTCAAGAAGGTGGAAGCGAATCTCATCCAGCCCCGCCGCACCGAAGTCGGCTGCTCGGTCAGGGTCAAACGGAATGGACGTGTAAGCGTGAACGTGATGTTCCGGGCCAAAGGCAGCCTTGAGTTGACGAACCGCTTCAAGCGTCTTTTCCAAATCCAACATCGGGTCGCCCCCGTGATGCCGGTGCCAGTGGCGTTCATGGCCCTGCCCTCCTCGATGACCTCGTCCCAGGAGGTGCAACGTCGCTCGTTGGCGAACATGTCGGGCGTTTCTCGCCGGTTTTCTGAAAGGGGACAGTAATCGCAACCCCAGTGGCATTTACCGGTGACAAACAGCACGAGTTTGCTGCCCTGCTGGCACTGGACGCAGCCCTCAGCCTCGCCCGCCTCAGCGGGAAGCACCTCGGTGGCCATCTGCAAACTGCGCATCAGGCCTCACCTCCGTTCGCGGCCGCTTCGGTCAACAACCACCGGTGAAAGCGCCGGTCCATCGTCAACTCGGGATGGAACGTGACGGCCAATTTCTTGCCGTCAAGAACCCCAACCACCTCGTCCCCCAAACGGGCGACGGGCGTGCAGGCCACGGAGCCGTTCTCAAATCGGGGGGCCCGAATGAACACGCCCGGGAAGCCGTCGGCGAGTTGAGCAGCGCCCTGCGAAGCCACCTCCAGCGGCTGATGAGAAAAACGGTCTCGACCCACAGGAGAGGAGGGTTTGAACGTCGATTCGGGGGTGTCGAGGTCGACATCGACCACCGCCTCAAACGAATCCCGTTGCCGCCCCCACGCATTTCGTGCGATGCCGGCGGCAAGGTAGGGTGAACGGCCTTCGCCCGGCGATGCGAGCAGGATGGCCCCTGCGCAGGTCCCCAAAACGGGGCGTTGTGGATGGGCGTCCATCCAGTCAAACACCGCAGCCAGCAAGGATTCGTACCGGCTGGCGATGCGCATGGTGGTGGACTCTCCTCCGGGAAGCACCAAAGCGTCGAGTGCACCGCTGACATGCTCCGCTCGGCGGCACTCCACGATCTCAACGGACAAGTCCAGTTCGTCCGCTGCCCCGCGCAAGGCTTCCGCATGTTCGTGGCGGGCGCCCTGAAGCATCGCCAAACCCACACGGAGCATGGCCTTGGGTCCATGCCCTTCCCTATCAGTCCAACGCTTGAACCGAGTTCGTGTGGTCGGCTTTGATACAAGCATTTCAAAGACCGCCGAGGCCACCCGCAACCATGCACAGCGGTGATTGCTTCCTCGTCCCCGGACCGGTTCGGATGAGCGAGGCTTGCCTCCAAGCCATGGCGACGCCGGTCATGACGGCCCGGGGTCCGGAGTTCCGCCAGGTCATGGCCGGTCTGAATTCAGGCCTGCGCTACGCGTTCAACCTCTCACCCTCCAAACCGGAGATGAAAACGCAATCCTGGACCGGGGAAGACGGTTATCGAGTCGTGGTCGTTTCAGGCAGCGGCACCGCCGCCATGGAAATGGTCATCGCCAATCGATTCCGTAGCAACGACCTTGTCCTGGTCCCGACCAACGGAAAGTTCGGTGAGCGGGTGGCGGACATTTGTCGCCAGTTCTGCAACGTCAAGCACCTCAACTACGAATGGGGCCGGTCGTTTGACCTCTACGAACTTGAACAACAACTCGAGCGCGGTTGCTACGAGGCCTTGCTGATCTGCCACAACGAAACCAGCACCGGCATCACGCAGGACGCCGAAGCCATCGCGGAAATGTGCGAACGCCACGGGGTGTCGTTCATCCTCGACGGCATCACCTCGGTGGGCGGCATGCCCGTTCATCCCGCCAAATGGAAGGCGGAGGCCGTCGTCATGGGCGCCCAAAAGTGCACGGCCGGACCTTCGGGCATCGCCGCCATCGCCCTCAACGAACACTGCGTCGAACGGATCAAGGCGATTCACCAGCAAGGCGATGCCAACCCCCGATACTATCTCGACATGATTTCAGCCCTCAAGAAAGGCGACGACGACCAAACGCCGTGGACGCCCGCCATCAACCTCGCCATGGGCTGGAGCGCAGCGCTTGACCACTTGAAGGACGAAACCAACGAGGCCCGCTGGGCTCGCTGCGAGACCATGGCCAAGGGGGTTCGAGCCCTGTTCACCGACCTGGGCTTCGCACTGCTCGCTGACAGCGGTCAGCGCAGCAATTCGGTCACCGCCATCCTCTACCCCGAAGGCATCGACGATGCGTGGCGGACGGCGCTCAAGGAGAAGTACGACACCCAAGTCATCGGGGCTCAGGACCATCTGAAAGGGAAGATGTTTCGCGTCGGCTCGATGGGTGAAACCCCGGTTGAAGAGATGATTGAGGGGTGCAAGCGCATGATCGCCTGCTTCCGAGACTTTGGCGTGGACCTCAAAGACGTCGACGTGGCGTCGTATTTCGGGTGAAGTCATGCCGCGCTGCATCGTGCTGGGACGCTTTCAACCGTTCCATCTCGGCCATGCCGGTCTGGTCAGAGCCGCCGTCCAACACGCCGATGGAGACGAAGTGGTGGTCACCATTGGTTCCGCTCAAGCGGGATGGGAAGCCAACAACCCGTGGACCGTAGAAGAACGGCAGGCCATGATTGAAACGTGGGCGGCTCACGAAGAGATTCAACTCACCGTGGTCCAAATTGAGGACATCAACGACCCTCCAAACTGGGTGGAACACGCCACGAAAGCCCACGGAACGGGTACGCTCGTGACCTCAGACGGCCCCACGATGGACCTCTACCGTGCGGCCGGCTGGGACGTGCACGAGGTGGCGTTGACCGAGCGAGAAACGCTTGAGGGTTGGCGGGTTCGACAAACCGTCCGCATGCTCTCCACGGTCATGGACGACGAAGCCAGCCGAACCGTGTTGGCCGCCAGCGTCCCCTCATCGGTGATTGAGTGGCTCATTGAACACGACGCCATGTTTCGTTGCTCGACCTTTGAGACCGGCGTCCACGCCGGTTGAATCATTCCGAGGCGACGACCACGCGTGCCACGATGATGACCTTCGACTTGTACGTGTATCCCTGCTCCAGCACGTCAACCACCGTCCCGCTCGGGAAGTCTTCACTGGGCGGGATGGTGGCGATCGCCTCCATCTTTGAGGGGTCAAATTCAGCGCCCTTGGCTTCGATGGGGGAGACGCCGTCCGCCTGAAGTTCGTGCCACATCTTGTTGCGAAGCAAACGAAGGCCCTGAGCGACGGGCGACTGGTCGTCTTCTTCGATGCCGGTCATGGCCCGGTCAACGTCAGCCAGGACCGTGAGCATTCGCCGAGCCATCCCCATGCCGCCGTACTGGATGGCTTCGGCTTTCTCCGCCATCAAGCGCTTGCGAACGTTTTGGATTTCGGCGTCCTTGTAGGCTATTTCCTTCTCAGCAACCTCGGCGCGTTCGAGGGCCACTTCGAGCGGGTCCCGCTCTTCTTCTGGCTCCTGCTCGGCTTCCTCAACGGGTGGTTCCTCCGTAGGCGGCTCTTCCAGAGGCACGTCGTCAACCTCCGCTTCTTCGGGCGTTTCGTCCGACATTATGGTTCGGGCATGCAGGGTGGATTTTGAACCCCTCGCTTGTCAAGCGTTGAGGAACGCTGTCAGGTTCCATTTCCCGTGACCCCACTTGGCCGCCTCGAGGTGTTCTCGGCCCACCACCAACTCAAGGTCGTCTTCGTTGGCCGCTCGGTTGACCGTATGAACGAGGGCCTTGGCGGCTCGAGTGTGGGCCTCAAACGTCGGCACGATCTTGGGGTCTTCCGCCTCTTCGAGGGTTTCGCCAAGGGCCTTGCGTCGGTCCATCCAGTCCATGACAACGCGCTCGGCGTATTCGTCTTCCGAGATGCCATGGAGGCGCTTGAGCACCGTCGTCCACGTCGCCTCGGTGTAGAGAGCGTGAATGTCTTCGGCTTCGGCCCCCGTAGCGTTTTCGAGGTACAGGAAGGCGCGGCCTTCCCAAACTTCCCAGCGCCCCGGGCTCGCCCACTGCATCAGATTCAGCAGGCCTTCCTCACCGTCGTTCAGGTTAGCAAGAACGGTGCCAGCGTGGGTTTCAGCGTTCACCGATTGCTGGTCCATCCAATCCAACAAATCGGCTTCTGCGTCAATGGCGAATTGAGTTTTGAGCATGTTGTCCTGAGCGGGGCGGAGGTCGCGCAATGCGGCCCGTTCCATCTTCGATTTGAGTTCGCCCCACGACAGGGAGAGCAGGTGCAAGAGGGTGGGTTTGTGGACCAAGAGCCCAATCATGTCCAACCCCATGACCAAACCCAACGGCCCGTCCCGTTTGAGGGCATCGCCGCCCCCAACAAACAACGGGAGCGGACGGCGTGGGGCGTAAGAGCCTTCAAGAACAGCCAACCAAGCCCCGATACGGGAGGGTTCGGCTTGGCGACGATCAAAGAGCAAATCGAAATGATTCGCGCCGAGATCGACAAGACCCAGAAGAACAAGGCCACCAACGCCCACATTGGAAAGTTGAAGGCCAAAATCGCCCAACTCAAGCTCAAGGAGGAAAAGGCGGCGGCTCACTCGAAAGCCAGCGGCGGCGGCAAAGGGTTTGAAGTTCGAAAATCGGGTGATGCAACGGTGGCCCTGGTCGGTTTCCCTTCGGTGGGGAAATCCACCCTCATCTCCAAGGTGACCGACGCCCACTCCGAAGCCGGCGGTTATGCCTTTACCACCCTCACTTGTATTCCCGGTGTGATGGAACACCGCGGTGCGAAAATCCAGATTCTTGACCTGCCCGGGCTCATCAAAGGGGCTGCAGAAGGCAAGGGTCGAGGACGTGAAATTCTCAACGTGATTCGCAGCGCCGACATGGTGCTCTACATCGTCGACCCGTTCCAAGACGGGCACTTCAACGTCCTTCACCGTGAACTCCACAACGCAGGATTGCGCCTCAACGAGGTCAAACCGCCCGTCTTCATCAAGCGCACCGACCGAGGCGGTATTGAGGTTCGCAGCACGGTCGAACAGACCCACCTCACCGAGGACGAGATGGCCGACATCATCCGCTCCTTTGGCTACACGTCGGCCCTGGTGACCTTGCGGGAAGACTCGACGGCCGAGCAAATCGTTGACGCGCTGGCCGGTAACCGGGTCTACGAAAAGGCGGTCATCGCCATCAACAAGATCGACATCGCCACCGACGATGACATCGCCCGAGCACGTTCCGCCCTGCCGCAAGAATGGCCCATCATGAACATCTCAGCGTTCAAGGACATCGGACTGGACGAACTCAAGGATTTCATCTACGATAATTTGGGGTTCATGCGGGTTTTCCTCAAGCCGCAAGGCCAGGAAGCCGACATGGAGGAGCCGCTCATCGTCAAGGACGACTCCACGGTGGAGAACATCTGCGTGAAGCTGCATCGGGATTTCGTGAGGAAGTTCCGCTTTGCCCGAATTCGTGGACCGAGTGCGAAGTTCGACGACCAGCGCGTGGGACTTGACCACCAGCTCAAGGACGGCGATGTGCTCACCATCGTGGTGAAACGCTGAGCGACTTCAAGCCGAAGCGACGTTGAGGGTCCGGTCGGTCTCCTCGGGGTCGATGAACAAGGTCGCAAGAACCACGAACGTTTCCAGCACAGCAGCGATGTAGAAGATGGTCTGGTAGTTGTACCGCTCGGCAAAAATCGGGGCCAACTGGTAGCCGATGATGGCCGAGAGGTTCATCATCGCCATGTAGCCGGTGAATTGGGTTCCGCCGACCTTCGCCCAGGTGACCCGCATCATGAGCGAATACGCGCAGATGGAAACGATGGCCCAAAGGAAGGTGTGGATGGACCACACGAGCATCATGAACAACCCGTCGCTCCAGAGGTGGTCGAACAAGCCCCAAACCAAGGAGGTTAAGGAGGCGCTGAGCGCCGCATACATGAGCATGGATTTGCCGCCGAAGCGGCGACCAAGTTCACCACCCGCCATGGCACCGAGCATGGTGACCAGGAGAATGATGCCGCCCTTGGTGGCGTTGAATTCCTCTTGGCTCCAACCCAGCTCCTGCAGGAAAAGCAACGGAAGAATGGGGACGAGAATGAACGCCAGTGAGATGACGAGGCTAACGGCGATGCCAAGTTGGGCCGAGCGAACCGAAAAGGCCGTGCGAATGTTGAGGATGATCGTACCAAAATCCCGTACCTCTTCGTCGTTCTTCTGACTGCCCTTGGCCACTTCAACGGCCTCGCCATCATCCCACGGGAAGCGCTTCTCACCGGGTCGCTCACGCATGAACAGGGGGACCATCATGATGAGAACAAGAATGGGAATCTGAATGAGGAAAGCACCACGAACACCCACGGTGCCGATGATGGTCCCGAGGCCTGCTCCACCGATGACGCCACCCAGCGATTTGGCCGTGAACATGTAGCTGTTCACACGTTCAAATTCGTGGGACTGGAGCACGTCGACGGCCAGGGCGTCGGTCGAGACGTCCTGCAGCGCCGTGAACACGTTGTAGACGAAGAACAGCAAGCCCAACAGGAAGATGTTGTCAACCAGATTGGGCACCATGAGCATGGTGATGAGCAGCGTAATCATGCCGGTCTGAGCGATGAGGATCCACGGTCGCCGGCGACCGAATTCAGGAAGCTGGAGATAATCGATAACGGGACCCCAAACGAACTTGAACGACCACGGTGCGGTGCCGAGCGTGAGCAGGAAGGCGAGGTCGGTCGCATTGGCCCCTTCAGCAGCGAGGAAGGTCACCATGGTGACGGTGATGAAACCCCAGGGGATACCTTGGGCAACGTAGAGCGCCGAGAGGGTGATGACGCGAGCCCGATAACTGTCCACCAGCGTTTCGCCGTCCGAGGTGGATTCACCCTCGACGACCTCGGTCTCCGGCTCACTGAAGTCGAGGTCGAGTTGGAAGCGCTCCCGCTGATTGACGGAAATGTATGCAACGAGCCCCACCACTGGGAAAATCCAGGCGGCGAACATGAACAGAGGCAAAGAACCGTCGCCAACGGCGAGGGGCGCCGTTTCTTCGCCGCCTTCGTCCAGGACGGTGAAGTCCAACACGAGAAGGCTCACCACGGTGGCGACTTCTTCCCCTTCATCGTTGTTGGAGCACAGTGCACCGTTGAACGCGTCAGCGTTCACGATGACACTCAAGTTGTAGACGCCGAGTGCCTCCTCGCCAAAGGCAAGTTGAGATTCGATTTCGCTCTTGGTCAGTCCATCGATGACACCCGATAGAAGGGAAGCGTTGTGCCACGTGAGGTTCACCTCATGGGAACCGGGATTCTCATCCGAGACGGACAGCGTCCATTCACCCTTGGTGGAGGTGCCGGTGATGGTGTCGGGTGCGTTGGCTTCACCGCCGGTGCAGACGGGGCCGCCCGACGATTCGTCCTCGCCGTAACTTAGGGAGAGCAACACGCCAACGACGTTGCTACCTGCCGCCTCGATGGCGTCCGCCACACT
This sequence comes from Candidatus Poseidoniales archaeon, assembly GCA_019651595.1. GTDB lineage: Archaea > Thermoplasmatota > Poseidoniia > Poseidoniales > Poseidoniaceae > Poseidonia. The sequence continues at coordinate 44,148 of BOYQ01000002.1, forward strand.
GGTGGATTCGACCGTCCAGTCCACCGCTTGACCGTCCTGGTAGTAGGCGGATTTCGCCTCGACCTCGATGGAGGTCATCGTGGATTCAACGGTGTAGGTACCGGTGGCCTCCTCGGAAGAACCACCACCGCTCAAACAACCTGAAAGGGACGTGAGCACGACCAGCATCAACACGAAGTGAACCGGTCGCATGAATTGAGGGTCCCTCGGCTGGCCTTCAAGATTGTTCAGCGATGATTCGGGGCGAATCTGATGTCAATCCCAAATGCCCATGTCCATGCGAGCGTCCTCGCTGGCGTGGATTTTCGGGTCCCAGCGGGGCGTCCAGACGAGGTTGATGTGGACGGAGGCCAGGCCGTCGGTTTGGAGCGCTGCGCGGTGAGCAGCCGCCATGATTTCAGGAGCAGCGGGGCAACCGGGCGAGGTCAGCGTGAGATCGACTTCAGCGTGCATGCCCTCGTCTTTTTCCTCAAAACGAACGTCGTACACGAGCCCCAGTTCAACGATGGAGAGTTCCAATTCAGGGTCTTCAACCTCGTCCAACTTGTCCATCACGGCTTCCTTGGTCGTCATGCGGGTCACTCCATGCTGGCACGAATCTCGTCCATCACCTTGTCGTACATGTTTCGAAAGCCGTTGGAACGGCTCGGCGTGAGGCTGTTGAGCAGCCCCATCTCCTCAGCGAAATCCACGGGGATGAGCGCTGCTTGGGCAGGGGCAAGCCCTTCGATGGCGATGCTCAGCACGCCCATGAGGCCCTGAACGAGTTTGGCGTCAGCGGCGCCCACCATGTGAACGAGCCCGTCGTTCAAACCGATGCGAACGTGCGCCTCGGACTGACAGCCACGGATGCGGGTGTCTTCGGTCCACTCGTCCGTGGGGAGGAGCACGACTTCGTCGGCGAGTTCGAACACCATTTCGAGGCGTTCACGCTTGTCAGCGACCTCCTTGAATTCCTCAATGAGTTCCTGAAGGGCCTCAGGGTAGAACGTCATGCGAACTTCTCCGTGATTTCTTTGAGTTCCTTCACAAGACCTTCGGCTTCCTCTCGGGTGTTGTAGACGTAAAACGACGCACGCACCGTGCCGGAGATGCCGAGCCGATTGAGAAGAGGCTGAGCACAGTGATGACCGGTGCGCACGGCGTAGCCGCGGGCGTCAAGCAGGTGCGCCATGTCCTCGCTGTTGATGGTGGGGTGAAGGAAGGACACCACGGCGGCGTCGTCCTCACTGTGTCGACCGTAGACGCTCATGCCCATGGCACGAAGTTCCTCGGCGACCCACGAAGCGATGTTGACGAGTCGACTGTGTTCCGCGTCCAAGTCAAAGGTGTTCATCCAGTCCAAGGCCGCCGACCAGCCGATGGCCTCGGCGATGCGGGGCGTCCCGGCTTCGAACTTGTGCTCGTTGGTCTGGTAGGTGGAGCCCTCGATCGTGACCGTTTCGATCATGTCGCCGCCGCCCATGAACGGCTGCATCTCCTCAAAGGCATCCGGTTGAACCAACAAGGCACCGATGCCGGTGGGACCGCACATTTTGTGGGCGGAGAAGGCCATGAAATCGGCACCAAAGGCTTCGAAATCCACGGTCGAATGGGGGACGCCTTGCGCCGCATCGATGAGCACCTTGGCGCCCGCATCGTGAGAGGCGGCGATGATGTCCTCGAGGGGTTTCGAACGCCCAACACGTTGGAGGTGTGGACCACACAAACCAGTTTCGACCCGGGAAGGGCGTGAGCGAACGCCTCCATGTCGAGCGTGAAATCGGGCATCACGGGCACATAACGCAACTCAATGCCGCGCTCTTCGGCCAGCATCTGCCACGGGACGATGTCCGAGTGATGTTCCATTTCCGTGAGAATGATGGCGTCGCCTTTGTCGAGGTTGGCTCGTCCCCAAGCGTGGGCCACGAGGTTGATGGCTTCGGTGGTGCCGCTGGTGATGATCACCTTGTCCGCGTTGAAGCGTTCCTTGAGTTTGGTGCGGCAGGATTCGTAGCCTTCCGTCGCTTCCCCGGCGAGGGTGTGAACGGCCCGGTGAACGTTGGCGTTGGATTCCGAATAGTAGGCGTTCATCGCATCGATGACGACCTGTGGTTTCTGCGTGGTGGCGGCGTTGTCGAGGTAGACCAGCCGGTGGCCGTTGACCTCACGCTGCAAAATGGGAAATTGTTCACGAAGGGCCATGCTCTCACCGCTTCAATTCGCATTCCAGGTGAACCGTTAACCGAGTTCGCATCTCATCCACAAGGGAACGGTTGTTGAGGCTCGAGAAGCCGTCCTGCATGAACCCCTCAATGAGCAGTGCAACGGCTGATTCTTCATCCAGTCCTCTGCTCATGAGGTAGTGGAGTTGGTTCTGATCCACCGGAGCACTGGCCGCACCGTGAGCGGCGGCCACTTCATCGGCCAGGACTTCGAGCTCGGGGATGGCTTCAGCCCGGGCTTTGTCGGAGAGCAGGAGATTCTTGAACACCTGACCGGCATCGCAGTGGTTGGCTCCTTCGGCAATGGTGAGCAGACCGGTGGCGATGGAGTGAGTACGGTCGTCGCACGCTGCGTGAATGCTCAAAGCGGAATCGGTGTGAGGGACGTCATGATGGACTTCGATGTGGTGGTCGACGTGCCGCTGTCCGGTGCCGTGGACGGAAATGGCTTGCGTCAACTCGCCCCCGGGAGCCGTGAATCGTGTTCGAATGTCACTCTTGCATCGGAACCCACCGATGGACAGACCGGCCAGTTCGAGGGTGGCGTCTCGGTTCACCTGCCAGTCTTCGCAGTGCAAGAGTTTCCCGTTGGAGGACAGTTCGTTCACCAGGCCAAAGCCCGCCCGAACGTTGGGGCCAACCTCGCCCGTGATGTGCAGCCCCGTCCAGTCGGATTCACCGGAGAGGTGGAGCATGACGGTGATGTCATGATTGATGATGAGGTGAAGATGGCCAACGGCGACGTGGCCCGAGGCGACGGCCTGCACGTGGACGGTATCACCGGGTGCGTCGGTTTGGAAGGTCCATGCTGAACCGCCCAGTTCGCTCAGGAACACGCGGCCGATGTCTTCTGCGTTGATGATGCGAGGCGCACCCTCGACGAGCTGGCCGCCCTCGACAACGTTGAATCGAACGCCGGAAGCCGCAGGGACTTCCTCAACCTTGGTTGGATGAATGCGTGCCCATGGAGTGTATCGCCACAGATGAAGAGCACGGGAGGGAACGGCCATGTCGGCATACTTCATCCGATGGAACCCTCCATTTCCAACTCGAGCAACTTGTTGAGTTCCACGGCGTATTCCATCGGGAGTTCACGGGTAAAGGGTTCGAAAAAGCCGTTGACGATGAGCCCCATGGCTTCTTCCTCGGTGAAGCCGCGGCTCATGAGGTAGAACAGCTGGTCCCCGGAGACCTTGGAAACGCTGGCTTCGTGTTCAAGGTCGGCCGTGGGGTTACCGATTTCCATGGTCGGGTAGGTGTCGGACCGAGAACTGCTGTCGAGCATCAGGGCATCGCAGACGATCTTGGAACGGCAACCGTGGGATTTCGGGGTTACCTGAAGCATGCCCCGGTAGGACGATCGGCCGCCGTTCTTCGAAATCGATTTGGAAAGGATGCTCGAGGTCGTGTTTGGTGCGAGGTGGTGCACCTTAGCGCCTGCATCTTGGTGTTGACCGGCCCCCGCATAGGCCACCGAAATGACCTCGGCGTGAGCGCCCTCGCCTTTGAGCAGCACAGCAGGGTACTTCATCGTCAACTTGGAGCCGATGTTGCCATCGACCCATTCCACGGTGGCGTTTTCGTGAGCAACGCCTCGCTTCGTGACCAGGTTGTAGACGTTCGCCGACCAGTTCTGGATGGTGGAGTAGCGGATTTTCGCACCCTTCATGGCGATGAGTTCGACCACGGCGGAGTGGAGCGAATCGGTGGAGTAGGTCGGCGCCGTGCAGCCTTCAACGTAGTGAATGCTGCTGCCTTCATCGGCGATGATGAGGGTTCGCTCGAACTGGCCCATGTTTTGGGCGTTGATGCGGAAGTACGCCTGAACCGGCATCTCGACGTGAACGCCCTTTGGCACGTAGATGAACGAGCCACCGGACCACACGGCTGTGTTGAGGGCAGAAAATTTGTTGTCGCTGTAGGGGATGACCGTGCCAAAATATTCCTTCACGATCTCGGGGTGTTCCTTCAAACCGCTGTCCATGTCGAGGAACAACACGCCTTGCGCTTCCAAATCTTCGCGAATGGAGTGGTAAACGGCTTCGGATTCGTACTGTGCCGTGACACCGCCCAGCCACTTCTGTTCGGCTTCGGGAATGCCCAAACGGTCGAAGGTTCGCTTGATGTCATCGGGCACGTCGTCCCAGTCCTTTTCAGTGGCGTCCGAGGAACGGAGGAAGTAGGTGACGTTGTCGAAATCGATGTTGTTGAGTTCACCGCAGTTGCCCCAGTCGGGCATCTCCCGCTCAACGAAGTGGTGGTAAGCCTTGACCCTGATGTCGGTCATCCACTCGGGTTCGTCCTTGAGAGCCGAAATGTCTCGGACGACTTGCTCTGAGAGGCCCTTGTCAAATCGAATGGTGGCGTTTTCAGGGTCGTGGAACCCGAACTGGTAGTCGCCAACGGCCTCGCGTGCTTCGTCGCTCATGGTCAGGCCTCCGTTGCTGTTTCGAGCCATTCATAGCCCTGCTCTTCAAGCTTGAGCGCCAGTTCCGGACCGCCGGATTGAACGATGGTGCCGTCGATCATGACGTGAACGAAGTGAGGTTGCACGTGGTCGAGCAGTCGCTGATAGTGAGTGATGATGAGGCATCCAGCGTTGGGTGCGACGCTGTTGATGCCTTTGGCCACGATGCGGAGCGCATCGATATCGAGGCCCGAATCGGTCTCGTCGAGCAAGGCTAAACTGGGCTTGAGCAACAGCATCTGCAGAATTTCGAGGCGCTTCTTCTCGCCGCCGCTGAAACCGTCGTTGACGTACCGCGAGAGGACCGATTTGGGCATGTCCAAACTGCCCATGGCCGCATTGAGTTCCTTTCGGAATTCCCTGCCCTTGAGGGGTTCATCGCGAACGGATTGGACGGATTTCTTGAGGAAGGTGCCCACCTGAACGCCGGGAATGACCGCCGGGTATTGGAAGGAGAGGAACATGCCAGCTCGGGCTCGCTCAAAGACGCTCATGTCGTCAATGTTGGTGCCCATGTAGTGGATGCTGCCCTGGGTAATTTCGTAGGCGGGGTGGCCCATGATGACGCTTGCAAGCGTGGATTTCCCCGCACCGTTTCGACCCATGATGACGTGAATTTCGCCGCGGTTGATGGTCAAGTCCATGCCGTTGAGGATGGGCGTATCCTCCACACTGACGTGGAGGTTTTCAACCCGTAGGATTTCCTCGGCCATGTTCTTCCCTGTTCTGCCGTCTCGTCTCTCCTTTATCAAGGAATGTAGTCGTCAAAAGCCCCTCAAATTTCAGCGTGTTTTCCTCTGTGAGACGCCGTAGGTGATACGAGGGTTGAAGTCCGCTACGGTGAGGCCGTCGCATGGACGACGACCTGGTGGCCAAATACGCCGCTGAGGCCAAAGCCGCCATGGAAGCCGAAGCCGCACGAAGGATCGCCGAAACCACTGACCCGGTCGAGGAGGAACGTTGCGCAACGTTTCGCTTCACGACGTGGTCGAAACCGACCACTTTGTTCCGGCACTTCTCGCCCGGCTCGGCCCGGTTCGCGCCGCCCTGGACGGTCATGGCGGCGGCATTGCCGTGTCCCAAATCGAGGAACAAAACGGTGTCCTCGACCTCGTCCTCGACCTCACGGGCGCCTGCCTGTCGTGCGGAGCAGCCCCCGGCACCCTTGAGGGCGTCAAGCACGATCTCGAAGGGGACGATGAGGTGGCCAGCGTCCGATTTTCTTCGGCCCTCCTCGATACCTTTGACGACCTTGGGCGGGAGTTTATCCTCGCCCACGGCAAGGTGGAGTTCGTTGACATCCCAACCGACAGCGAGACGGCGTGAACGGGCGAGGCTTTCAAAAAAGACAGGCCGGAGGACAAATCATGGCCGCTTGGAGCGATGGGCGACGGGATGACCCGACGCCGTGTCGAGAGCAAGACCGAGGTCGCTTTGAGGTGACCCAACGGGACGGCCGAGCACGGTTGGGACGGCTCCACACGGAACACGGCGTACTCGAAACCCCCGCCCTGCTCCCGGTGGTCAACCCCAACATTCGCACCGTCGAACCTCGGGTGATGTGGGACAAATACGGCATTCAAGCCCTCATCACCAACTCCTACATCATGTGGAAACACGATGACCTGCGCGAGGTGGCTCAGCGCGACGGTGTCCACGGCCTGCTTGACTTTCCGGGCGTCATCATGACCGACTCGGGCACGTTCCAATCCTATGTTTACGGCGACGTGGAGGTGGGTGTTGACGAAATCGTGGCCTTTCAGCGGTCCATTGGCGTTGATATCGCCACGATGCTGGACGTGTTCACTCGACCCGACATGAACGCCAACGAAGTTGAGCGTGCTGTTCGAGAAACGGAGGCCCGAGCAAAGCAGAGCCTTGAAGCAGCCGAAGGCACCATGCTGAACGGTCCAATTCAGGGCGGCGTGTTCAGGGAACTTCGCCACATTTCCGCCCAACTGATGGGTGCACACGACTTTGCGGTTCATCCGATTGGCGGCATTGTCCCCGTGATGGAACAGCAGCGGTACAAGGAATACGCCAAGATCATGATGGCGACGCTCCCGCTCTTGCCACCCGACCGCCCCGTCCACATGTTTGGCTGCGGCCACCCCATGCTGTTCCCCATGTCCATCGCCCTGGGTGCGGACCTCTTCGATTCCGCCGCCTACGCCCTCTTTGCCCGCGACGGACGTTTGCTCACACCTTGGGGTACCGAGCGCATTGACGACCTAATTGACTGGCCGTTGTTGATGCCCTGCGTCGCCGGGTGCACGCCCGCCGAGGTGCGAGCGATGGAAGCTGAAGCCAAGGAAGGCTTGCTCGCCACCTTCAACCTGGAGGTCACGCTGGCTGAACTTGCACGATGCAAACAGGCGGTGCGGGACGGACGCATTTGGCAGTTGGCCGAACAGCGAAGTCATCAGCACCCGGCGCTGCGCGAGGCGTTCCTCTGGCTGACAACCCCGCCGACGCTCGAGCGCACGGCTCGACCCAAGAAGTTCTACACCGACCGTGATGCGGCCCGCGACATCGACCGGGACCAAGGCATGTGGGAGGACGCATGGGATTGGGTCGTCTGGAGCCAGCAAACCCCCCGGAGCGGTGGCGTCATGTGGGGCGGGGACGACACGTTTCAGTCGACCTCACATCGCCAAGGCCCGACGCAACCTGCAGATGCGGTGGACCCACGAGGACGATGTGAGTCACGCGGTGGTCTTCCATGGGATTCGCGGTCCGTATCGGGAGCGCATCAACGAGGTGTTGGAATGGCTGTCCACCCATCACCCCTCCCTCGAGCCGATGATCTCACGCCGTTGGGTTTGGTGCCGGCCTCACTGGAAGACCTCAACCCCTTCGCTCACCTCGACGCTCCACCGTGGGTGTTGCGCCACCAACCCGAGGCGGTGCGCATCGAACGAGCCCTTCAGCGCCTTGGCATGACCAACCTCCCTTCGCGACGGTGGACGTCGCTGGCGACGGTATGAAACAACGGCTGGCTGAAGCCCTGGCCTCACTTCGCCTCAACAACGACGTGCACGCCCCGCTCACGCCCGAGCAACGCGACGCAGCTCGGCAGCGACTGCGGACGAAACAGGCCGTCGCCAAACAGACGGTGCTGCTCAACACCAGCCACGCAACGGCCCGGTCGGTGGTTGAGGGCGCAAGCTTGTCGTCAATCGGGAGAGTCGCGTCAAGAACATCAACGACGCCGAGGGAGAACACCTGTTCAGTCCGCGTCTCCGCGACGGCGGGATGTCACTGGCCACCGCCGGAGCGAAGGCCTTGTTCGTCCATCGAACCGAACCGCTGCCGACCGACCTGCCACGAACCGAGTGGTGGGGCCACGTCGGCCAAGGGCCTGCGGTGGTGGTGGTTGACGACGATGCAGAACCGTTCGTTCGCAAAGGTCGCAACGTCTTCCACGGCTTTGCGTTGGCGTGTGATCCGTGGCTGACACCCGGAGAAGCGTGCCTCATTGCCAACGCCAAAGGAGACTTGCTCGGCCACGGTGTGGCCCAGTGCACCTCGACCGAGCTGGCCAACCTTCGCAAGGGCATCGCCGTAAAAACCAGAGGCGGCCTCAGCCGCTGAGGCGCAACCAATCAACGAAAGGCTTCATGAGGCGCCTCGGCCACCCAAGAGGGTGAGGACCATGGCGGATGAACCCATCATCCATACCAAGGATTTGACCAAGGCCTACGGCCCTCATGTCGCCTTGGACAACCTCAACATTTCCATTCCGCAAGGCGCCACCGGCTTGCTGGGTCAGAACGGTGCTGGAAAATCGACCTTCCTCAAGACCATCCTGGGCCTCATCCAAGCCACGTCCGGTGAAGGTAAGGTTCTCGGGTATGACATACGAAATCAAGGCGTTGAAATTCGCCAGCGCATCGGCTACATGCCGGAATACGACGCGCTCAATCCCGACATGGACGCCATCCATCAGGTGCGATATTCGGGTGAATTGCTCGGCATGAACCCGGTGGTGGCCATGAATCGCGCCCACGAGGCCCTCCAGTTTGTCGGCATTGGCGAACAGCGCTACCGTGAAATCGGCAGTTTTTCAACCGGTATGAAACAGGCCACAAAACTGGCTTGCGCCATCATCCACGACCCAGATTTGCTCATCGCTGACGAACCGTCCAACGGCCTGGACATGAAGGCCCGTGAATTCATGATTTCAACCCTCAACACGATGGTGAACGATGCCAAGCGCTCGGTGCTGATGGCCAGCCACCTGATGGAAGACGTCGAACGGGTCTGTGAGAACATCATCCTGCTTCACAAAGGCACCCTCGCCGCCCAAGGAAAGATCGAGGACCTCAAAGCGATCGACAGGGAGATTGAAATCCACGTCTGGGGCGGTGCCACGCCCCTGGAACAACGATTGCTCGACGACGGCTTCCGCGTTCGTCGAGAGGGGCGTGTCATGCGAATTGCGCACACGCAGGACGACACCACGACGGCCATCCTGCGTGCGGCGGCGGATGTCGGGGCTCAGGTTCGTCGCATGCACGAGTACGAGGCCTCCCTCGAGGACCTCTTCCTCGCCATCATGGACAACCTTGGGTACGCTGTCAAATCCAGCGATGACTTGCTCCGCAACCCGGTGGAGGCGCGTCGCGTCGATGCGCCTGAATCCCTCGGCGGTGGTGCGGCATGACGGATGATGCGGCCTCTCCCGAGGCGCCGGTGACCGGCCAAGCACGCATGGACGTGGCGTGGGGCTCCAACACCGGGGACGAGCATCCCGAGGAGGCGGTGACCGCCAACACCGCCAAGAGCGGCCAAATTTTCGAGCAACACTACACGCCGTGGACGGGTCAACTGAACCCTCGGTGGATGCGCAACTGGTCCATTCTCCGCCATCACCTGCTTGGCATCTTCCGCAAGGGGCACCGCCCGTGGACCATGCCGACGAGGATTTTCATCCTCATCGCCTTCCTCGCCTCGCTCTCCGACGCCGGCATGACGCTGCTGTCGGGCTTGGTCGGGAGTTCTGAATTCCATGCGCTCTTTGGCGTCAGTCGAGACAACCTCTACGGCCACGTGCTCGGTTTCTTTCCACGAAACGTCCTCTACTACCCCATCGTAGCGGCGTTGTTGGTCGGGGGTGTGATCTCCGAAGACCGGCAACACGGGACCTCCGCACTCTACTTCTCGCGCCCCGTCTCACGCTTTGACTACGTGGGCATGAAGTTCCTCTCCGTGGCCATCATTCAGGCGCTCGTGGTGCTGTTGACCTACGTGCTCTACTTCCTGGCCGAAGTGGTGGCCTACGGTCGAGGCTGGGCGTGGATGGTCGACATCTTCCCGATGTTCCTCGGCGGTATGTTGGCTGGAGCGTTGCTCATCTTCACGTACACCAGCATTGGCCTCGGTCTTTCAAGCGTGTCAACGGGGCGATTTTTTCCAGGTATCGGTCTGCTCGCCATCGTGTTCGGCACGAAAACCCTGGCGAGCATCGTGAAAATTTGTTTGAACGAGAAATTCTCTACCTCATCTCCCCTTACGACTGTGCTGCGCACGTCGGTCAGGCCATCATCGGGACCCAAACCACCTACGATCAATACTCGTGGACCTATTCGCTGGTGGCGCTGGTGGCCATGAATGCGCTGGCCCTCTACGTGCTCGCTTCGAGGGTGGCTTCGATGGAGGTGACCCGTGAATGATGCCGGACATGACCCAGCAGGGGCAGGCGCAAACCGGGGTTGCACCGATGTCGGCCCCCGTTCCCGTGGTGTACTTCAACGGGGTCTCCAAATCCTACGGTCGCATCCACGCCCTGAGCAGCATCACCTTGGGGTTGAGCGGCGGTGTCACCGGTATTTTGGGGATGAACGGAGCGGGCAAATCGACCTTGTTCAAACTCCTGATGGGTAAACTGCGACCCAGCGCAGGCGAGGTCAAGCTCTTCGGCATGGACCCCTGGAAAAACCCTGCACCTTACGCCAAAGTTGGATTCGTGCCCGAGCACGAAAAGATGCACGATTGGATGACGGCACTCGAATTTGTCAGCACCTTTGCTCGGCTCCACGGCATGACGAGGAGCGAGGCAGAACAGGAGGCGATGCGGGTGTTGGAATTCGTTGGGCTCAGCGACGTGGCCAACAAAGAGATCGGACGGTTCTCCAAAGGCATGCGCCAGCGAACAAAAATTGCTCACGCCCTGGTCAACGACCCCGAACTCATCATCCTTGACGAGCCGCTTCAGGGCTGCGACCCGCTGGCAAGAACCACCATCATGAACGTCATTCGGGAACTCGGTAAACTCGGTCGCACGGTGCTCGTCAGCAGCCACATCTTGAGCGAAATCGAGCGCATCACCGAACAGATCATCATTCTTCATCAGGGTAAGCTGGTGGCCTTGGGGAACCTTCACGCCATCCGGGAACGCCTCGACCAAATCCCTCACACCATCCGCATCGTTGGTGAGGATGCGCGTGGACTGGCCAAGGACCTTCTGGGGCACCCGGCCGTGTTTGGTGTGAGTTTTCCCACGGACACGGAGTTGCTCATTCAGACCTACCACTTCGGGAAACTTCACGCTGTGTTACCGGGCCTGATCGTCGAGAACGGGCACCGCGTGTCCATCATCGACAACCCCGATGACGACCTCGAGTCGTTGCTCCACTACCTCGCAGGGGGGCAGGCATGACGAGCGGGCGCGAGGTACCAAGTCTCTGGCGCGGCATGGACCGCAAAGCGCTCGCCATTGGTGAATTCACGCTCCGGCAACAGCGCAAGCGTCTCTCTACATGGGTGGTGCTCTTGGTCGGCGTGGCGGCCATGGGCGTGTTAACCATGTTTTACGTCGACGCCATGACCCGAGACTACGAAGCCATCGACAACGATGGGGACTCGTACGACTGGGACGGCGACGGCTACCCTAACGGGCAGGAAAACCTCCACGGCACCGACATTTTCGATGCTTTTTCTCATCCCGGTTTGCTTGACCCAGCCATACAGCCCGACGACCCGAGCGTCTGGGTCAACGAAGACGATTTTGACTGGGACGCGTTGGCTGAAGGGAGTGTTGGCGTGGACGACAACGGAGACTGCAATGTCGATAGCCGGACGAACTCCCAAAAGGACGCCAACCGAAACGGCATTCCTTGCGACATCCAACTCGTGCTCGACCCGTACGGTCGTGGCACCTACACCGTCCAAAGCGACGGCAACGTCGACGAAGACCCGGACGACGAGGCGTATGCGCTCGAGGCCATTCACCGGAGTTTCGTTCTCGCCATTGGCAAACTCGGCGTGGTGTTTCTCATCGGCATTTTCGTGCCGTTGTTCATGGCGACCGGACTGATTCGAAACGAGATGACCTCCGGAACGATGCACTTCATGTTGGCCAAACCCATTGCCCGCGGCGAAGTCTTCCTCTACCGACTCCTCGGATTCTACGCGCTGGCCTGGGTGTACCTCACCCTCCTCATCGCCTTGCTCGCCTTGATTTCAGGCTTCTTTGGCCCGCACGACGGGTTTTACCGATTCGGCGACCTTGGTGTGTGGATGTCGGTGTGGTTGGCGTCGGTGCTGGCCATCACCGTGTACGGGATGCTGTTTTGCACGCTCGGTGTGATGTGGAAACACGGCATGGTTCTCGCCTTGCCGTTTGCGGCATGGGAACTCGGCATGATCCTCACCACCTTGGGCGCCCCCGAAGCCTCGATTTTGAACTTCTCCGTCATTGGTTGGGCCATGAACATCGTGGACGCCGGTGCAGCCTTGGCCTGGCAGGACACTCCGTTGCTCATTCAGATGGGCCTGTGGGGTGGCGGCAACGGCTACGCTCTTGAGGGCGCCGAAGCCCTCAACATCTTCTGGTCCACACCGGGGCTGAACCTCGGGGCCTTGGCGACCATCGTGGTTTCCGTGCTCGTGCTGCTCTTCCAAACGGCGGCGTGTTGGTTGTTGGGCAGCATCCTGTTCAAATCAAAAGAAATTGAGTGAGGGGGCGGCATGGAAAACAGCACCGCGCCAACCACCTTTCAGGGCGATTTCTCCACCATGTGGCAACTCGGTCTTCGAGAGCCGCTGTGGCACATGACCTGGGATTGGTGGTGGTGGCTGGTGATGCTTGACGACCCTGACGGCGCACCGTGGGGGAAGCAACTCATGGTCCTCTGGTCCACCAAAGACAACGATCGGGTCCAAGTCAACGGGACGCCGTGGACGCCTAGCGGGCGTCCCGGGAAAGACGAACACGGCGGCATGGTCATCGACGGCATGGTCTGTGCTTGGTGGTTTGACGGGCAACGAATGCACGAACCCTACATCAAGCGGACGTGCGACATGATCGCCATGGACGACCAACACCCTTCGTGGCCGGGCTTAACCCAAGGCAACGGCGGTGGTGCGGTGGTCCCTCTTCTCCCCGAAGACCTGTCCATGGGCCTCAACAGCGACCGTGAATCATTTTGGCTGAACCTCGTTGGTGATGCTGAAGCGGTTGTGGGGGGTGCACCCGCCAAGATGTCACTCACGCTCACCCCCTGGAACCCGGCCATGTCGGTGGCGCGACCCTCCACGGCGACCTACGCTGCGGGCATGGGCTACGACATTCTTCGCGTCCACGGGACCAAGGTGGCCGGTACGGTGGACGGCGAAGCGGTCAGCGGAACCGCTTACTTCCAGAAGGTGTGCGTCCAAGCCCCGTCGCCTCCGTGGTATTGGGGCGTGTTGCATTTCGAAGACGGGTCCTACATGGATTGGTTTCTTCCACACCTCTCGCCCACGATGACGGCTCGCACGCCACGACCCTGGAAAAAACGGGACATTCGCCACATCGGCCTCTCGCAGGGTGGCTTGTTTCACGACGCCAAACATCAGCGAACCGAACGCTTTGCGAGGGTGAAGGTGGAAAAATCGGTCTCCAAGCGAACCGAAGGCCCGCACGGTCAACATCCTGGCGCTCCGCTGCCCGTGTTCAACGTCCACATGTGGAACGGACGAACCAGCATCAAACTCACCGTGGAAGCCGTTGAGCGTGCACACTGGCACTTCGATCAGCCCACCAGAGGAGGGGTGTGGTCACACCTCACGTACAACGAATACCCGTTGAGCCTGACTCGGCTTGAAATCGTGGATGAATTCGGCACCCGGAAGCGCGCAGATTACGGATGGGCACGGGGCAACGCCGAACACGCGTGGGGTGTGCTACACTGAGATTCCGGGCTCTTGATGGGGGAAGTTATTTGATTGACCTCGGCCCAAAGGAACACTGAGGCCTTTCCATGAGCGAGGATGAACCCGTTGAGGAACCGGTGGAAACACCGGTCGATGAGGAAAAAAACAACGCCGTCCGGCGAAGACGGCAACCGGGCCAAGTACCGTCTCATCTCGGGCGAGGACATTCTGGAAAACGGCGAGGCCCGACCCAGCACCTTGGCCTTCCTTGGAATGTACGTTCTCGGGTTGTTGGTGTTCGCCATCCACCTGTTTTTCAACAATCCACCTGAACCTGCAACCGATGCATCGTTCCTGACGAAGCTCGCGGCTAACCTCATTGAATGGACCAACTGGGAAAGCCTCCCCCTCGGGTTTGTCCTGTTGATGTGCTTCGTGACCTGGGCCAACCGAATGCTCAACATCACGACATCGGGCCGGTGGGTGACGCTTTCGCTGTTGTTCATCACCTTCCTGCCGATCATCATCAGCGTGGACAACCTGATCAGCGCCATCGCCGGCTTGTTTGGAGCCGAGGACGGTGCCTACGACTTTATTCCCATTGACAACTACAACTTCTTCCTCTCGGGCTTGGTGTTTTTGATCGCCTTTTGGGGCTTCACGTTCAAGTACCAGCGAAGTTTTTCCTATGCGGTCACCACCAACGCCATCATCTTCCAGCATGCCTTTTTGCTGTCCCGCTCCCATCGAAGGATTTTGTTTGACCGCATCTCCGAGGTGATGGTCGAGCGAACGCCCATGGGCACCCTGCTGGGCTACGCCACGGTCACCATCATGACCGACTCCGGGGTGGGCTTGGTGGAGGAATCCGTTGGCGTCGGTGCAGGAGCGACCGGCAACCTGCCCGGAACAGCGGCCAGTGCGGACGACAGCCCGACCGCCAAAGCCAGCAAAGGGATCTTCCGCTCCATCTTTGCCTTCATTTCCTACCAGCGCACCACGCGGCGTGTTGACCACGACCCCCGCCACTGCTTCTACAAAATCCGAGGGTGGGAGGACATCAAGATGATGCTCAACGAAATGCACCGGAAGCATTCGCAGTCCAACATGCTCGAGGACATCAAGAGCGCCCTGACCGCAGAAGAAGAAACGGAAGCATGACGGCATTGGACGCCGAGCGAGGCTTGAAAAGCCCCGTGGCCCACGCAAGGGCTGAGTTGAGAACATGGTAGAAGCTCTTTTGGAGAAACCCATTGAATTGTTTCGTGAAGGTGACATCGACGGTGCGCTGGCCGACCTCGATGCGAAAATCGGCGCTCACGCCGATGTCCCTGAACTTCACCACATGTGGGCTGAGTTTGCGAACATGAAGAACATGGAGGCCCAAGATGACGTCATCCCCGGCCGGAAGATCATGAACGCCTACAAGAAAGCCATGGAACTCGATGAGGAGAACATGGAGTACATCGCTGACTTTGCTTCCTTCGCCCTCGAATGCCGCCGCATCCCCGTGGCCGTCAAGGAGTTCCAGCGCTATGCTCGCCGTCTCGAACTCGAAGACATCCCGGTGGATGAGGTTCTTTTCACCGCCAGCCGCAACCTCGTCGATGCCATCGAAGTCATGGACCCGAGCCGTCAAGCGCCGATGATTCAGCCGTGGCTGAAGCAAGCCTTGGAATGGTCCGTGGGGGCCCTCGGGTTCTCGTCCGAGGAAGCCATCGCCATGCTTAACAGCGACGAGTAAGGAGATGGTGGCCTGACCGAGAAGGTTCGGTTGTTTTTCCGAATCGGCTACCTCGGCGATGAATTTCACGGGAGTCAGATTCAGCCTGACGTGCGCACGGTCCAGGGCGAACTCATACGCGTGTTCCGCTCCCTCAAATGGTTGACGGGCCCCGAAGAGGACCAACTCCTGGTGCTCTCAAGCCGGACCGATGCCGGGGTTCACGTCCGTGTCAACGGGGGCATCGTTGACCTCGACCGAACGCTGTGGGACGCCCTCTCACCCCGCAAGATGATTCGAGCCGTGGACGACCGACTCGACGCCAACATTGCGTTTCTCACCGTGACGGAGGTGGATTTGGACTTCAACCCCCGGATGGCACGGCATCGCGTGTACCGGTATCGTTTGGAAGCCATGGAATTCTGGGTTGAACCTGAGCTTGAGGCGTTCAAGCGATGGCTCAAGCACTTTGTTGGCACGTACGACGCTCGAAACTTTGCTCGCCTGGAAGAGGGGAAAAACCCCGTTCGAACCGTTCTTGACGCCAAGCCTTGGATGGACGGCGACCGCTTGATGGGCTTCGAAATCAAAGGCGAGGCCTTCCTATGGAATCAAGTTCGTCGCGTCGCCAACGCCCTGTTTCGTCTCTCGGTGGGCGAACTGGAAGAGCACCAGGTCGTTTCGGCCATCCAAGAACCGATGACGCCGGTTGATTTCGGAGTGGCCCCTCCGGAGTGGTTGGTGCTGTGGGGCGTGGCGTGGGACGACGCCCCTCTCCCCGAGGAAAGCCACACCACCGTGTTCACACCCCCTCCCACGGGCCGAACCGCCGAGCGTACCCGGAAAGGTCGCTGGCAGCAAGCAGCACAGCACGAACTCAAAGCCATGCTGTTCAACGAGTGGGCCGAAATCGGCACGTTGCCCGTGGTGTACCACCGATCACAGTGAAATGGTGATGCGGTCGCCGTCATTGAGCTCCAGTCGCTCCCGAAGGAACGCGGTGGAAATCACCTCGACCACATCGACATGGCGGGTCAGGTCGGGAATAAGGACGGCACACTCAACCGATTGGTCGTTGTGGTGAACGGTGCCTTTGAACGCTGAAGCCCCGCCGAAGGAGACACCGTCTCGCAAGAAACCTCGAATCCGAATTCGTTCGTAGGCCGAAACATCGAGGCTTTTGGCCGCCTCTCGGTCTTCATCCGGTGCGTCCAAGGTGTCGATGCCGGCCTTTTGCCGCAGGGCAATGTAGTGACTGAGCATGTTGGCGTCGACCTCCATGTTGAGGGTGCCCGGCCATGCTTTGCTGCCCAGGATTTCTCGGAACTGGTCTTGGTAGTGAGGTTGAGCCATGAAGACATGGGCTCGACCCAAACCGCTGCTGACCGTCCCCGAAAGGTCCATGCTGGCGGGTCATGCTCTTTCCTTATGAGGATGCGTTCACGCCTGCTTGAACCCTTGATAAACACTGGCGGCGTTGTTGCGTTATGAGCGACGACAACGAGGAACGCAAGGACGACCAAGGTGAGAACGTTGAAGAAAACATGTCGCTCGAGGACATGCAAGCCTTCGTTGAAGGGCTCAATCATTTCGTGCACGAAGTGTCAAGCATGGACTGGCCCGAAGAATTCCAACTGGACAACGATCAGAAGTTCTGCTTCAGCGTGTTCCGAACGTACTGGCGACAGCGGCATCGAGGGCGTGGACGCCGCGAGCAAGAGCGCCGATTCCACATGCGATTTGAAGGAGCCGATGCCGATGACATTCGACGGTTTATGCAGGAACGATTTGGCCGGATGTTTGGCCTCGAGGACGCCACGCTGAACATCGACCCTGAGGACCATCAACCCGACGAGGAGCACGTCGACGAGGTTGCAAAAGACCGTCAGCGTCGGTTTCAAGACGAGTGGGAATGATGTTCCCTCACTGACGGATGCCCGTCGCAAACGCAAGGAATTCCACCGACGAGCGACGACTTTCATTGCTGTTCTTGGCGAAAGAAACCACGGAGGTTTCCAATCGAATGTTTTGCATGGAGGTGCAACCGAGGCTGTCCGCCTGTTGCTTCAAGCGGAGCAGAACTTCCCGTCGGCCGAAATCCAAGACGGCATCGTAGGATTGAAGCCGGCCGCCGACCAAGCCCTTGAACCACATGAAAAACATCTGACCGATGGACGGTCCGACGCAGATGCTCACGTGAAGCAGGGTGGCCGACGTGGCGCTCATGTTGTCCATGGTGGCCGTGGTGGAGTGGAATCGATCGCTCTGCAGGATGGTGCCGTGATTTTTTTCATTGGCCGCAAGCGCTGTCATCAGTCGACCCTGATACCATCGTCCCAATGCCCACGACGTGACCGGAAAGCCAACGCTGCCGCCGATCACGAGCACCAACCAAATCACAGTTCCAAGGCCTTCTGCCATGAGAAAAACCTCACTCAACAACGACGGCGGTTCCGTAGCAAAACAACTCCGAAGCACCTGCAGCAACGTTGGAGGTGGCAAACCGCACGTTCACCACACCGTTGGCGCCCATGCTGTGGGCTTGCATCATCATGCGCTGAATGGCTTCGTTCCGAGATTCATTCAACAGTTCCGTGTAGGCCTTCAATTCGCCACCCACGATGTTCTTGAGGCCCGCAAAGATGTCCTTTCCAATGTGCTTTGCACGAACGGTGGAACCGGTCACCAAGCCCAAGGAAGCCGTGATGGTTTTGCCGGGGATGGTCTCAACGTTGGACATGTGAAGGGAAATGGTCGTGCCGGGTTGCATGGTCCTACCAAGCGTCCGCTGTCTAAGAACTTCCCCCCCGACACTGACACAACTCGATGCATGGAGAACGTGGCCCGACGGGGCACCCCAAACCCCCTTTCACAGGATGGGTTGATTTCGCAACCACTGAGATTGAAATGTAGAGCTGGCGAATGTCATCAAGACCCAACACCAGCATGGCCAACCGTTCCAGGCCCATCCCCCACGCGAGAACGGGGGACGTGATGCCCAACGGTTCGGTCACTTCGGGGCGGAAGATACCGGCACCGCCGAGTTCCAACCATTTTCCACGCCACTTGACCTCGATTTCCAGGCTGGGTTCGGTGTAGGGAAAGTAAGCCGGACGCACCCGGACTTCCGGGTAGCCCATCTTGGCGTAGAAGGTTTTGAGCGTCGTCACGAGCATTTGGAGGTTGGCTCCCTCCTCCATGATGATGCCCTCGATTTGATGGAATTCAGGAAGGTGCGTTCGGTCGATGGCCTCCTTTCGGAAGACACGGTCCACCGAAAAGACCGACAGGCGTCCTGGGGGTGCTTGGCAAGGTATTGGATGGTGTTCACCGTGGTGTGGGTTCTCAACAACGGACGCTTGGATACCTCCGTGGAGTAGGAACCGCCCCAACCGGTTGAGCCCGTTTCACCGCCGTGCTCGTGAATGGCTTTCCACGCGTTCATCACCTCATCGTCAAGGTCGATGGACGCTGGACTGTCAAGGTAAAACGTGTCCTGCATCTCTCGAGCAGGATGGTCTTGGGGAATGAACAGTGCGTCCATGTTCCAACCGGCTGATTGAACGTAATCGTCAACCAGTTCAGAGAAGCCCATTTCGAGGAAAATCGCACGGATGCGCTCGATGAGGGCCTGCATGGGGTGGCTGCGCCCCGTCCGTGGTGTGGACGCTTCAAGAGCGACATCGAACGCCCGGAATTCGGCGGTTTTCCATTCCTCGCTCTGGAGCAATTCGGGCGTCAAGTCGGTGACCACCATCGTCTCTTGGAGGTCGTCGGCTGAAACGTCTCACCGGCGCTCGTCAACCGCCATCGTCGTTCTGTTCGCTCAGTGGTTTGAATGAGGTTCTTTCGGGATGAAAAATGCTTCAACATTGCCTCATCGGCGTCCGATGAATCCAGGGGAAGCGAGTGGAGGAAGGCCGTTCGCTGTTCGATCACCGCCGCCATCGTTTCGGGGTCTTGAGCAACGAGTTGTCCACCTTCAAGGGCCCACACCGAGTTGCTTGAGCAAGCCGACCCCTGGTCCAGCTTCATGGCGTTCAAAAACCCCTGTTTAAGACCCTGCATGGTGGCTTCATCGGTCGTCTGCATCCACGACCAGAGACGGGCTTCCAGCAAGCCGTCCTGAACCGCTTGCTCACCCGCAACGTCCAATCGAACCTCGCTCAGCGTGGTCTCCTCACCTCCACAAGCCCGTGATTTTGAAGACCATGACCCGCCCCGGGCAGCCACCGCTTGGGCGGTCCAACGCACGCCGCCAGAACGCTCGAGGTCCCACGCAGGTGGCGTCGCTCAACTGCATGGCCCGGGAACATGCGCCGCTCGGGGTTCAGCAGGTTGGGGCATCCATGAACCTCCCAACGCTACGCTTGCTTTTTAAATCACCGTTGAATCAAGAGCCGTGTGGCCCGTTTATTCCCCTTCGTCCCACAGGACAAGGCCGCAAGATGGGCAGGTAAACGAAGAGGGACGAGGGCCTCATTCACCTGCACGGCCCGCAAGGACCGCACAACACCGAGGTGCGCACGGGGTCGTCCAGCGTTTACGTCAACGCGGAACATGAATCGGCCCGCCTCTGGAAGGGTTTGACCGTCCGGCTGCCAGTTGGCGATGGCCTCGGGGGACAACCCTGTTCGCCGCCCTAAACTCATCCCGACGAGAAAACCACACCGAACAAACCGACGGTCATCGCCATCGGCCCCAGTCCGGCCACGCTCATCGAACCGCCAAACAAAATGCAAACGAAACCCGTAATCAGAAAATTCTCCCGGGCTGAGACGCCATCGGCTCGCCCCCACAGCGTGAGCGAGGGCTTGGGCCACGCGTTCGACCTGACGTTCGGGGACCGCACAAAGACCAATGCGCACACCACCGGTCAACGGAACGAGGTACACGCTGGTCCGCACAGGCTTCTGCAACGGCCATTGAATCATCGCATTCGTACCATGCAAAGCCGTCATGGCTCGGGTTTACCGAGACCCCAAGTCGCTCACAGGCTTGAATGAAGGTCGCCCGACGGGCGGTGAGCAAGGCTGCCAAACGATCACGCTCGGTCGACCAGGCCTCACCACCAGCGGAGGATGCGTGCAACTCACTGAGCACATGTTGAGCGATGCGCGGAGTGGCGGACCATGTTTGCCGTCCGGTGACACCCATCACGTCTTGGAGTCGCTGAACGTTGGCCTCCTCCGGATGAATCCAGACCAAAGCACCCGTTCGCAAGCCGTAAATGGTGTGAGATTTGGAGAGCGAAATGGCAAAACAAATCAGCAAGTTTTCCGGCCAAGGCAGACCCGAGTCAAACGCCTTCGAACCGTCTCCGCCCAACCGTGAGGTTCGTCGGCGTAGAGGTGGTAAGCGGCGTCAATGAGCAGCGTGTGCCCCGTGTGTTCGTTTCGAGGGCGCTTTCCATGAAGGCGTTCGCATGGCATACCGACTCTCAGGGGGCAGGCTTTAGTCCGGTGGGGTTGTGAGCCGGGTCGTTGAGCCAGGTCATGACCGTCCTTTGTTCGTGACCATGGCTTCAAGTCGCTGTTCAAACCCTCCAAATCCAACAGCGGCGTGTCGCTGCTGGGTTGGTCTGGCAGCAATGGGTAGGTGGTTCACGCCTGGGCCCCAGCCCTCAAGAAACCCGCCATAAGGGGGCCCCCGTGGCGGTCCCTGAGGAGGACGGTTTCCGGCTCAGCGAAGTTGGGGCGCCAAGTAGAGGGCCCCGGGAAACCCCCGGCGCAGCGGTGGCGCCGGCGTGGATCCCAAGTTCGAGGACGGACCGGTGTTCACCAAGCGCGAGGGTGATGGCGAGGTCCAAGAACGAAGGGAGGCCCTTGAGCGGAGCAAGGCCGCAAACTCTGCCGCAGGTGCTTGTCGAATGGCTTCATCCACCACCGTGTTGATGGCCAGGGTGCCGTCGTCGTTGAGCAGGGCACCCACGGTCCCGTTGACAGCATCTGCACCCGCAGCCGCGGCGGCTTGGTATCGAGCGAACCAACCAAAGATGGTGTCGTTTCCCGTCTTTCCTTGGCCGTGACTGGCGAGAAACTGCATGGTTGCCTCCTCGTCCATGGGCCCGCCAAGGCCCGTTCACTTTTTGCTTTGACCGTCCAACCGTTAGGTCGTCTCGTGCCGTGTGTTTCATCAAGGGGTGAACGCACCCCAACCTCAAGGCCAACGTAGCACAGCTGGTAGTGCGTCTGATTTGTAATCAGACGGTCGGGGGTTCGAGTCCCTCCGTTGGCTCCTCACCAAACCAAACACCGATTCAAATACTCCAAGGGGGACTTCTCACTATGTTCGAGTGCAACCTCGATGCTCGTGGGAAAGCCGCCCGTTTCCTGGGTGGGCTTGCTGCCATCTTCGGTTCGCTGATCCTCGCTGGTTTGCTGGCCACCGATGTGCTGACGGTCAGCATGGGCTGGTACGGCGTCGCCGGTGGAATCTTTGGTGGCGCCTTCGCTATCTTTGAAGCACGAGCAGGCTGGTGCATCGTACGCGCCCTTGGCTTCAAGACGCCGCTGTGACCTCTGGGCCTCGGAACGCTCAAGGCGAGCCGCCGGGTGGACCGGCTGTGGCAGCACAACGTTTGGACGGCAAAGCCTGTGCGGCCGAGGTTGAAACGAACCTCGTTGAACGAATCGACGCCGTGAAAAAACAAGGCATAGAGCCACATCTTGCGGTCATCATTGTCGGCGATGACCCCGCATCACACGTCTACGTCAATTCAAAATCAAAACCTGCGAAACGCCTTGGCATCCGTTCGACCCACATCGCCTCGCTGCCGATGAGACAGAGGCGGTCCTCAGAGAACACATTCACACGCTGAACGAACGCACGGACGTCCACGGCATCCTCGTGCAATCGCCGCTTCCTGACCACATGGACGAAACGGCACTGACGGATCTGATTCATCCCAACAAAGACGTTGACGGCTTTCATCCTGAGAACCTCGGTCGGCTCGTCCAGGGAAGAACGAACGGTATGCTCCCGTGCACGCCCAGTGGCGTCATGCGCATGCTCCGTTGGGCTGGCATTGAATTGGAGGGCATGAAGGCGGCGGTGCTCGGACGGTCTCGGATCGTGGGCATGCCCGCCGCCTTGCTTCTGGCCGCCAAGGGCGCCGACGCCACGGACGGTGGTTCATTCCCGTACCGAAAACGCAGCCGAAGTGTGCCGAGAGGCCGACATCGTCGTGGCGGCCGTGGACGCCCGAGATGGTCAAAGCCACATGGGTAAAACCCGGCGCCGTCGTGGTCGACGTGGGCATCAACCGCGTCAAGACGGAACCACGGAGCGGGGCTGGCGCCTTGCAGGCGACGTGGACCCCAAGGTGGCCGAGGTGCTTCGTGGCTTTCGCCGGTTCCCGGTGGTGTTGGGCCGATGACGATCGCCATGCTCATGGAAAACACCGTCAAAGCGGCCGAGTCTGTCCTTGACCGCTGACGAGAAGGGCTAAGAAACGGGCGGATGAGCAGACCTTGTGGTCCACGACCCTCGAGCACCCCGTCTTGCAGCCGCAGCAACGCTGACGGCGGCCGTGGCGGTGTTGTTCACGCCATCAACCTCGTGGGTGAGTTTCTGGGCAGCCCCGGTTTTCAATCGAGGAAGGCGCAGCGCTCATCGTCGCAGCCCTGATGCTCATTGTCGCATACTTTGCCAACCAACAACGTGAGATTCCTGCCCTCACCCGTGCAACACCGCACACCGATGACGCTTTTTCCGACACGCTGGTCTCGGGCACCGGCTCCTCCAACAACAACACCGTAAACCCCACAACGGCGTCCATCCTGAACAGCATTTTGGGCACCACGTCCCATGCTGACCAAGAACAAGTGAGCAGCGCCATCACGACGCCTCGTCGGGCGAGTTTGGCGCAGAAGTCCAACGTACGATGGACGCTGCCAAGGCCGCTCAGCAGACCACCATCGATGTACGGGAAGCTTCGCCGGCCGAGGGTGAGACCGGCCAAACGCTCGAGCGGGTGCTGGTCAAACCGGTGCCGCTGCCCGGGCAAACAGCGCAAAGCCTCGTCGACCCGAGCACCATCCCCGGCCTTGAACCTGGCCGGACGTTCGTCACGGACGGCGTAGCGAGCGTGCCGTTGCCTTCTGCAAACGAGGGTTCAATCCCCGTTCTTGAGGCATCCGAAGAACCGGACCCAGACGACGTCCGAACCCTGTCGCTTCCCGCCATGCCAGACCTGAGTCAACTTCTGGCTGAACCGCCGGCGGAGGAGGTCAGCGCCGTGGTGAAGGTCGACTCCAGCGCTCCATCATGGCCGGATTTGGACGACCTCTTTGACGAACAACCACCGGCGACCAGCACGCCTCAACCCGACTTACCCGACCTACCGGATTTGGACGACTTGTTTTGAAGACGAGACTTGATAGGAACCGCACGTGAGGCCGTATCATGTGGACGCAGATCTACGACCTGCACTCGCATTCCACCCACAGCGACGGTGAACACCCCGTCGCCAAAGTGGCCGACTTGATGAAGGGCCAGGGCGTGGAATGTTGGTCCTTGACCGACCATGACACCACGTCCGGTTGGTCGGAGGCCATGAACGCAGCGTCCTCAAGGGGCCTTCGATTCGTTCCCGGTGTTGAAATCACGTGCGAGCCGGCACTGCCCCCCAACGAGAACCATCTGAAGGCCATCGGGCGGGAGCGTGCCTCAGCCTCGTGGCATCTGCTGGCTTACTTCCCCAACCACGTACCGGGGAAGAACGATGATGATGTGGCCTCGTTCAAGGCATGGCTGGCCCCTCATCAAGACGGCCGATATCCTCGAATGGTGGCGATGTGCGAGCGGCTTCAAGCCTTGGGCATGCCCGTCGACATCGACGAAGTCCGTGCCAAGGCAAGCGGTTCTGTCGGACGACCGCATCTTGCCGAAGTGATGGTGGAGCGTGGCTATGTTGCTACCAAACAAGAAGCGTTCGAGACCTGGATTGGAGACGGTCTTCCGGCGTTTGTTCCCCACGTCAAGCCCAGCATCGCCTCGGCCGTTAAGGCCGTCAAACTGGCCGGAGGTTTCACGTCGCTGGCCCACCCGCTCTACTACGGCGTACCGAGCGCTGACCTGCTGGCCGTGTTGTTCCAACTCGGGGTTGACGCCGTGGAGGCCGTGCATCGCAGCCACACCGATGCGTACCGCTACGAATTGACGGCCGAGGCCAACAGCGTCGGACTTGGCATCACGGTCGGCTCGGATTTTCACGGCCTTTCGTGGCAGTCGCGCCCCGGTAACATGCCCGTTCCCCTCGAGGCTTTGGCTGCTGACCTCAACGCCGAGTGAGCCGGTCCCACATCATCGCCGCCTCAAAGAGGAAAATGACGGGCAGCGCAACGAGGAACAACGAAAGCGGGTCAGGCGGCGACATGAACGCACCGAGGACAAACGCACCAAACCAAATGATCCGCCTTGAAGACGCGAGCTGCTGGTGGGAGGCCACGCCGGCGCGAAGCACCAGCGTGGTGAGGAGCGGAGCTTGGAATCCGATGGCGGACGCCGAAAGCAGATTGACAATAAAGCCCGCATAGTTGGACAGGCGCCACTCCGTTGACAAACCGGCCTGTTGGGCGTCGGTCGTGAGGTAGTCGAGAAGCAGCGGAATCAGTCCGTACCAGGCGTACAGCAAACCGGCCACCATCAAAACGAGGGACGCCCCCAACGCAAGGAGAAGTCGGGGGCCGGGTTTGGGCAACGAGACCTCCAACTCCTGGATTCGCTGGCGAACGGCCTCGTGTCGAAAGCCGTGGAGGGCGACCTGACCGACGACCATCAGCGACACGAGGGTGAGGCCGACGTAGCCGGCGATTCGGAGCTGTAGAAAAAGAAACTCCACCGGCGAAATCACGATGATTTCGACCCCGTCAGGTAGGCGATTTTCGTCCACCAACCAGCCGATGAATTCACTGGTGAGGGGGAACGCCACGATGAAGCCGAGCAGAAACAGCGCCACGTAGAACTTCAGCGAACGCTGGAAAGCGTTTCGAAGAGAGGACAGAATTTGCCCCCCCGAAGATTGCGCCAGGCGCTCAACCGTTGCTTGGAGGGGTTCCGATGCCATGCTTCACGCCTCTTCGTCCGATTTGGACGACGAAGCCCACACATAAGAGGGTGTAGAATCAATCCAACTTCGGCCCTCCTTCTTCAGTCGATAGAGTCGATAGACCACAAAGCCGGTCATCCACAGCGACGGAAGGCTCAGGAACATGGCCTGACCCATTTTGTCGTCGCCGTAGTTGTTGAGGATGCGAACCTCCATGGTGGTTTCATCCTCCAGAGCCTCATCGTAATGCATGACGATGAAATGGTAGATCTTGGGGGACGTGATGTTGAGGCTCAGGGTGGTTTGTGGCGCTACGGTGTGGTGATCACCGAGGGTCTTCATCACCTCCCAATCAATCTGCCCGGTTTCCATCGCCGGGACGCTGGTCTCCACCATGACGATCACAATCTCGAGCTGTGAGGCCATGTTCAGGTTGGTGATGTTGGATTGGACCATCTCGCCGGGCTCAAATTTTTGGATGATTTCGAAGGTGCTATCGCCTTCGCCCAGGCGGAAGGAGACCCGCTCGTCAATGGTTTCCTCTTGGTAGTTCACCGCCATCATCATGCAGGTCAACAAGATCAACATCACGATGCCTTCAACCAAAATATGGCGCCGAACTTTGTCCCTTCCAATGCCCTTGAAAACGGGCCCGAAATCGTTGCGAAGACGCGGTTGGAGGTGGTGAATAAACAGGGCACCGATGCTCCCGATGAGCAACCCCAGCGGGATGTCGACGAACCAGTGAATGCCTAGGTAGAGGATGGTGAAGATGAACAGCAGGGTGTTGAGCAACACAAAGAGGTGATAGGGCCAATGGCGCCATTCCCTCAGGGTCCCACCCTGTTCCTTAACGTGCAGGTAGTTGAGCATCAAGATACCAAACGGAATGGCGACGTGAAGGCTTGGGACGGCGTTGTCCAGCGGGTCGTGCAGGGCGTAGAACACGGTGTACCAGCCTTCGTGGTAGAGCAAGGCGTCCATGCCCGGAATCCACGATGAGGTCACCTCGACGTTGAAGAACAGGTAGTAGGGAACAGCGAGCGCATAGATGAGCAGGTAGTTGAGCGTCACTTTGTCCGTCATGTCCCGGTCGCCGGAATATGCGAAATAGACCGTGGTGACGTAAATCAAAAAGAGGTAAACGAAGAGGTAGTGGAAGTTGAGGAACTCGGTCAACGCCTCGCTTCGGAAGGCGTCTTGGACCCACTTGGTGAACTCACCCTCAATCCCGTACACCCAGTCTGTCCAGTGCCCGGTTCGGGTTTTCATCGGTTCGTTCAATTTGTCCGTGATGGACTTCCATCGAATGATGACGATGTAGCCCATCGCGTGGAGATAATACCGCTTGTTGTGGAATTCTTCCGCCCACTTCCTCCACGGTGTGCGGTGCTCGGGTTGCGTTCGTGTAAAGAACCAACAAATGATGGGCGTGAGGACCAAAATCATGCTCATCATGATTTCATAGGGGTCCATGGTTTGGCGTCATGAAATCTGGCTTTATGCCTTCGGACGCTTTGGTGCGCAATCAACGGCATTCCCTCACCGCCGGCGATAACCTTTGAAGGAGAGCGAACCGAGGTTGAGGCATGAAGAAAGGGGGCCAGTGGAAACCCGCCCCTGAAAACACGCTGGAAAGCCTCCAGCACGCCTTTTCCATGTTTGACGGCGTCGAATTTGACATTCGCCTCACCGCAGACGACCAGCTGGTCGTCCACCACGACCGAACCGTATCGGTGCCCGAGGAGCACCTGAAGGGCCATCCGACCTGGCTGGAAGAGTGGACACTGGACGATTTGACGGGGCTGGGTTTCCTCGGTTTTGATGACTTCCTTGACGACCGGGAAGTCCTCAAAGCCTGGCGAGACGGTGGTTCCATGGGGTGCGTTGAGATCAAGCGACCTCATCCAAAAAGCGCACAAGGAGGCGGCTTTTTTGGTCGTGACCATCACAATCGCCACATTGCAAAGGCCATGCGCCTGGCAGAGGAAGCCTTGGATGAGCGTGCGATTCCTCGCGAAAACACCGTGTTCTATGCATTCCATCGCGGCATGCCAGCGTCTGCACGCCTGTCCGAAACCCAACGCCCCTGGGCCGCCCTCATCCCTTACATCCCACCGTACGGAAACCGTACGTCGCAGCGGCTTCAGGTTCTTCCGAAATTTCTCACCACGTCCTTTGCCCGACTGGTCAACCAACACCGAGGTCAGGGCAGCGCCATGCTGCCGTGCGCCGTTGAGTACTTCCAAACCTCCACCAAACACCTGCCGTTGGGACGGCACGTTGGCCTCGAGGGTCGTGCTCTCCAACGATTGACGAAGGCTCGGGGCGGCATGCCGACCTACGTCTGGCCGACCAAGCCTTACATTGAACACCGGGTGATTCGAGCGGGGCTGTCTGCGCTCACTGACCATGCCGACCCGGCGCTCACTTGGTTGCCCTCCGGTCACGCCCGTTGGCGTCAACCCGGGAAGCGACCGTTACTTGAGGCTGAATGGCAACGGCTGGAGGATGTTGAGGAGGAACATCATCTGCGTGCCGTTCAGGAATTGGAAGCCAGCGTCCCTTCGTGGGCGGACTGTGACGCTTCCCGTCGCCGAGCCCTGGTGGAAGAATGGCGCCGACGTTGGAAGTGGCGGTCAAGCGTGAAGGAGACGCTTGACCGTTTCTCGGGAGAAACCGCCCCGGCTTCCGCTCCACGTATGATCGGTCATCGAGGTTCGGGGAAAACACCCCGCCCCGTGCTGCATCCTCAATCCAAATGACGCAGTTCTTGTTGCTCGGCGATGTATTTCGGACGGTAGATGGGGGTGCCCTTCCCGCTTCGCATCACGGTTCGCTCGTCGATGATTTGTGCACCGATGCCGGCGACACGAGCCCAGCCAAAGAACGTCGTGTAGTAGGTGGGGTCCTTGAATCCAACATGGTGAAGCAGGGCCCCGCTGGCGATGTCAACGTTGGCGTTGGGGTTGGAGATTTTCTTGTTTTCAGAAAGGACACGAGGCGCCACTTCACGCAGTGTGCGGATGATCTTGAAGTTCTCATCGTCCGGGCAAAGCCGTTCACCCAAGGCGAACTGAACGGTGGCCCTCGGATCTTCTGCCCGCAAGACGGCGTGACCAAACCCGAACACCGGTCGCTTTGCGGCCAGTTCGCCACGGACAAAGGCCTCAACCTCATCGGGATCGCTGGTGCCAATGCGAAGCACGAATTCCAGACAGGATTGATTGGCTCGCCCGTGGAGGGGGCCAGACAGGGCGTTCATGGCGCCCGCAATGGAAGCGTAGACGGTAGCGTGACCGGACGCGATGGCTTTGCCGGTGAACGTGGAGAGATTGCCACCGCCGTGGTCCATGTGAAGAACGAGGTACGTGGCGAGAATCTTCTCCATCAACTCGTCGTCCACGCCGTCCATTTCGAGGGTCCGTACAAAGCGCTGGACCATGTTCAATTCGAGGTCGTCGTCTGGTATGTTTTCTCCACGGCCTTCACGGATGCGGAACATCAGGCCCATCATTCGAGGCATGCGAGCGATGAGGTTGAGGGCGTCTTCTTTCCAGTCGCCGGTGGTCTCCATCATGCCCAGGGTGTGGATGCCAATGCTCAACCAATCCATTGGATGCCCGTCGCGAGGAAGGGTGTGAAACACGGCAGCGACGCTGTCAGGTACCCGGCCACGAGCGCTTAAGTCGGCTTTGAAGGCAGCCGACTGCTCCGGGGTCGGGAGTTCCTTGTTGAACAGCAAAAACACGATGTCTTCAGGCGAAAAGTGAGCGAGTTCAGCGATGGGGTAACCGCAGTAGTGAACGCCCTCGGTGGGGGTCACGAAAGAGGTGCGGCAGGTACCAACCGGAACGCCTCGTAGACCGGTGTTGAGGTGAGACGAATGAACGGTGAACATCGGTTCATCTTGCGTCATTTCGTGGCCCTCAATGCGCCCGACATCCACGTTCGGTATAAATGCGGCTCTTGGATGCAACCGAGGAGGGAAACGGTGTTGCTGAGAACACCTGAGCAGTCTACCGTTTCCAGCGACGTTTCGTGGGCGGCCACGTTCGGAAGCCTTTGGTCGAGGTCCGGTCGGCAAAAACGTTCAGACGAATGGTTTGGCCGTCCACCAACAACGCATCCTCCGCTTCAATCCCCGGGCACGTCGCTTTCACTTTCTTCCACGCAGAGGCCGTGGCGAGGTTTTCACCCCACCATGGAAAGGCCCGACACTGCTGCGGTCGAACCTCGTAGATGTTGCACTGCTTGGCGTCGTTCAGGTGAATACAGATCCCGTCTTCTTCCTTGCTTTTGAGAACATAACGGCCGTCGTAGGTCTGCCGTGTATCGCGCTCCAACCACGCCTCCACCTCAAGGCCAGCGTGGTTGGCGAGACGCTGTGCATCATCGGGCGAGAGGTAAACGATGCCACCCGGTTCGTCGCAACACTTTCCACAGTTGGCCTGGCAGGAGAATCGAACCCCGTCCATCCACCACGGCGCCCTCATTCTTCCTCACCCACGAGCACCGTGCGGGGACGAAGGCGAGCCAGGTGGACGAGGCGTGGCGCATCGTCCTCCTCCAGCAAATCCTCGGCTTCAATGCCCGAGCCGTCGATGTCCCATTCACCCTCGGGCTCGTAGTCGTCGAGGTCGGTCGAGACCGGCACGGGTTTGGAGGCGGCCTTTCGGCCCGACCTGCGGCGACGAGGCACCCGTCGCTCGCGTGGCGGTGCATCGTCTTCAAACGGTGGCAAGGGTGCTCGATCGGGGTCGATTTCAACAAGACGTTCCTCAAGCGCTCGCAACTCATCAGCGATGGTGATCAATTCGTCAATGTCGGCTTCAACCGCTCGCTGCGCCAGCACCACCATCCGCTCCTCAAGGCGATGGAGTTCGAGCGAGGACGCCACAGCGCTGCTGGTGGTCGCATTCATCCGCTCGTCAACCGAGGCATCCAAATCCACCAGCACGTCAACGGCACGACCGAGATCATCACTGTCCAGCGGTTCGTTGGCCCGTACGATGTACTTCTCGCGCTCGTGAAGGTCCAGCACCGAAGGTCGCCCCGGTTCAACCGGGTCAACCGCCTCGCGTAGCCGTCGCTCCAGCGCTTGGCTGTCGGCACCAAGTTCCTCAGGCGACCATGCGGGTGGTGCGTAATCGTCCTCCGCCCAAGGTTCAAGCGGGCTGTGAAGATCCACACCTCCGACGTCAACCTCCGAGTAAACGCTGTCCAGCGCTTCACCGACGAGTTGGGCTGCGAGGTCGTCCACACGCTGCCGTTCTTCGGCCGAAACGGGGGTGCTGTGTTGACCGTCGATGAGGACGGAGACATCATCATGATCGAGGAGAACCGCCCCCTGTTCAAACGCCATCGCCAAACGCTCCAAACGACCTTCCGTAGCACGCCATCCGGAGGGCTCCATGCGGCTCACCTGTGCGAGGTGATGGTCCGAGACCAACAAGTTGCGTTGTGAGCATCGCCAACGACCGTAGGCCATCAGGGTGGGTGAGCTCGGCGCCAAAAGATTCGCAACGCTCGAGGTGCGCAGCACGTCCTTGAGTCGCGAGGACGGTAGGTTCTCCACGGGGGTGCGCCCGCCAGCCACGACCTGCACACCAAGGTTCAGTGCGTGGTCAAGCAACAGGCCCAACTGGTGATGCCACACCTCGTGTTCGGCAAACACATGGACATCATCGACAACCACCGCCGAAGCACCGACCAGGGCGTGCTGCCACTGGGCGTCAAGACCGTCCACGGTGGAGGCGTCGGCGGCCGTGAGCCACAGGACATGCCCCTCTTCACGACGAAGCAAAGCCTGCCCGGTGGCATGGAGCAGGTGCGAACAACCGGCCTGCGCCTCAGCCAACAGGAAGAGCGGATTGAGTCCGCCTCCGGGGCGGTCAACAACATGCTCGCAACAACGCGTGGCTTCGAAATTCTCTTCGGCGACGAACCACTGTTTGAAGGTCCTTGAGGAGGAAAAGGGCATGCGCTTGGGCCAAGACGGTGCGATGTTGAGGGTGTGGACCGGATGGTGGCCGTCCTCTTCGGTCGGAGGCGCCAGGGACTCACTCAGTTGACGAGAAGGGCGACCCCGCTGCTCGCTCAGGACGTGGCTCCAAACGGGCGTGCCGTCGTCCTCAACGCCAACGAACCCTGTTTTCGGAAGGAACGGGTTCAGCCACCGCCTTTGCCTCCAAGCGTTGACGAAGTTCGGTCAATCGATGGGCAACATGAGAGGCGTAATTGTGTTCGATATCAAGAAAGGAGGAAGGCTGGCCCACGTTGGGGCCGAGGACTCGATCGGCGATCAGGTCGTATGTTGGTCGCTGAGGGACGCCCACGCGTTGAACGAGACCGAGAGGTCGTTGGGGAACCGTGGTCGTGCCCAGCAGGGTGTTGAGTTTGGACCGCGCAGGTCGCTGATCGTCCGTGGCTTCTGTCATGCCTTCGGATGTCGGCTCAGCCTTGACCGTTTCAATGACCTCGCGAAGGTGCCGTTTTGCCTCCTCGAGTTCGGTCCTCAGTTTAGTGGGATGCGACGTCATTGGTCCCCACCCTCGTACCGCTCAAGGGCCTCCCCGTACTCGTCGTAAAGCGCCGTGGAATCCATGCCGTCGTGATCCTCAAACGTGCTCCAGCGACGGTACACATCGTCCATGTTCAGATTGGCTTGGGATTTGGTAGACGCTTCCCTTGACGGTTTACTGTCCGCCTCGACCGGGCGAAGGCTGTTGGTCAGCGGGCGACTTTCCTCGGAGGACGGCAAGATGACGGTTTTTGCCACGCGGTCGGTGGGGAAGTCAACCGATTCCAGGTCCGGTGAACTCACCACGTTGTCCTTCAACGCTGAGGTAGGAGGATGGTTGGGAATGGGGGCCTGCCGCTGCACCGCACGGGTTTGTTTGTCCGAGAACACGTCCAGGTTTTCTTTTCGGTACGCCTGAGGCACCGAGGTTTTACGGGGCCAGTCAGGGAGCGGCGGCGCACGTTCCACCACGGCGGAACTTCGCCTCGGGGTCAAGCCAGCCTTCACGGGTGGCAGAGCGGGCGTTGATTTTCGCTTGGGCAAGCGTTGGGCAGACCGCATGACGGGAACCTTCTCATTGGGCGTGGTGACCCGTGTTCTGCGCCGCGCTTTCTTCGGGGTCGAGGTGGGAGGTTCGAAGCGTTCGACAGGCTCGGCTCGGGGTGACTCGCTCACGAAGCGACCCTCGACAAACGGAGGTTCGGATGGGGGGCGCCACGGTGATGAACCGATGACTACGGAGTCCGCTTCGACGGTTTCAACCACTTCGTTTGCCGGAGGTGAGGGCCATGCCTCGACCACGTCGGCCAGCGCTTGCGTTGCTTCCGCTCGTTCCTCGGCGTCGGGCTCATGAGAGCCGCCCTCAACGGCGGCGTCCATCGACAAGGTTGCACCGACGACCGCACCTTGATGTTGGATTTGGGCCTCAAGCCACTGCTCTTCTTCTTCGTCGGGAGCGAGCAACAGCGGGTGGTCCCACAGACCGTCCGGGTCGTCGATCCACGCTTGGACGTCCGATGACCGCACGAGCGTCACCTCAGCGAGCAAACGTCGCTGGACAGCCGTTTCAAACATCTCAAGGTCCGTGGTGACCAGAGCGACGTGGTCGTTGAATCGGACACCGTCGCAGATGGAACGGAAAGCATCGAGCATGCCGTCTTCGCCCAGGGCATTGCCCAAACGGTCCAAGCCGTCAAGCGCAAGAACGGACCGTTCGTTACCCCACTGAAAAGCGTTCACAACGGCGTCCATGGCCGCTCTGTCTGCGAGCACCTCGTAGTTGCCGTGAGGTGAGAGAAGGGCGTACGACTGCGGTGCTGGGAGACGCCGGGTGATGTCGGTACTGGCGTGCGGCAAGCCGAACAACCCCAACAAAGGCATGCCGCGCTCACCGAGTTCAACCGCCAAATGAATCATCGGGTGGGGGTCAGGTGAATCCATCAGGTAGATTCGACCCGGTTCCAGTTCCAAGCGAGGCGAGGCTGCCGGGGAAGTGCGACGGCGCTCTTCGGTTGAGAGCGCCAGTTGCTCAATGTCCTCAAGGCGAGCGGCACGTCGCCATGACGACGATGGTAAGCGAACGCTTGACCACCAGGAACCCTCGGCATGGACGGTGTCTTGGTGCTCAAGATGAAGCACGCTCTCGGGATGCTGGCGCATGGTTGAACGAAGCGAATTCATGGTCAGTTCGTAGAGGAGAACGTGATTGTCCACCTCGAGTGCATCTTGCTCGATCGCCAGCAGGGCCTCCAACCCGACGTGGTCCGTGGCTCCGTTGTGAAACGCCATCACCGGTTGCCCGAGCCGAAAGAGAAGCCATCCCTGTTGTTCGGTGTTCTCCACCGCAGAGCGGATGCAGACCGCACCCGATTGTTCGTGCATGGCGAGGTTACGCACCAAAACACGGAGAACATCGACGCCACCGCGTCGTTGCTCAATGAGGTCACCGTGTTCGATGGACACCACGCGTTCGCACCCTCCGATAGCGGCTTTGCTAACCCCCCTCTTGAAGGGTGCGGCTGTGGCTCTCGCTGTCCAGCGATTTGGGAGTGCTTGTCGGTGAGGCCGAGATGGGTGCCAAATCAACGGCCATGAACCCCTCGGACCCGGACATTCGCCTTGGAAGGACCTTGCGCAACGGTTCAAATTCCAGAACCCCTCCCCGAGCATGATGACTCGGACGGCTCACCCACTGTCCGATGAAGAACACGAGCTGCTCGAGGCAGGTGCGACCCTGTTTGATGCGGGAAAGTTCTGGCACGCACACGAAGCATGGGAAGACCTGTGGAACGACCTGAAACGACGGCGTGCCTCCGACCACGAGATCCTGCTCGTTCAGGGGATGATTCAGACGGCAGCCTTGCTCCTGCATCATCAACGAAAAAACGTTGGCGGCGTCGAAAAACAGTGGGCGAAACTGACACCAAAACTGGAGGGCTGGTCCGTCGCCTGGGGGTTTGACATCGAGCGCCACCTCGAAACCATCGGTACGTACGTTCTCGACAACGGAACGTGGGCGTTGACCGCCGCTCATCATCAACTTCCACGGGCGTGAGGTTCAAAATCGGGCAACGCCTCTTCAGGGCATGGTGGACGTTGACGGGCAACTTCCCTCCGACATGCGTCGCTTCATCCATACACCGGCGGCCAAGCCGCTTGTGTCCGGAAGGAACCTTGCCTTTCTGGGCAGTCTTGCCATCGCTGGAATCCTGTACATCGTGCTCCGCCAGTTCGCGGTCGACACCGTCCTTTCGGTCGTGTTTGCCGGACTCACCCTGGCACTGAACGCCACCGTTCTGATGCTTCGGTTCAGGGCTCATGCGAGCACACCACTGGCCGTGAACATGAACCACCCCTTCATGGACAGCGAACCTCTTGGTGATGCGAAAGTGCTCGTCCGCTTGCTTGATGGTCGCTGGGTCGACCCGGGTCCTCATCGAGTTCGAACCGTGCCCGAAGACCTCCTGGGCGGATTCAACCTCGTTCAGGACACGGATGATTTCCCCGTCCTCGGGCACTTTGTGGCCAAGCCCGACAACAGCGGCACGATGGTGCGCCACCTCGCCCTCATCAACCAGGCCATCGCCCTTCGCGACGCCGTGAACGAGGTCCCCGACCCGATTGAAACCGCACGGGAGCGGGAAAAACTGGAGACCGGGTTGCTGGAGCGTTCCTGGCTCGAGGACGAAGAAAACGTCGAGGTGGAAAGTCCGCTGGTCTCGTTTTTTAAGGGAAAAGAATGACGGTTTTCGCCTGATTTTGACCCCTATGTTCAAAACTGGAATCCATGACCGTCCCTCGTGCCTACCAGTGAAACTTGGATGTCAAAGGTGGAAGCCTTGGCACCCCACGAGCAGGAAACCCTGCTGGGGACATCCTCTCTCGCCGCTTCGCTCAACTTCCTCTGTGGTTAAGCCACCCCGCCAACATCGGCGGGTTCTACGGCCTGCTCGTCTCCCTTGCCCTTTTGCTCCCGTACGCCTTTGGCGATCAGAACAACGAGGTGTGGGGTGTCCAGTGGATCTACCACATGTCGCTGCTGCTCGTTGCGTGTGGCGCCAGCGGGTTCTTGTCCATGATCATGATTTCACTCTCAAAACGTCATCCCATGGCCCCACCGCGACAATTTCTCTATCCCATGCCGTTCATTGGCCTGGCCTTGCTCAGCATTGATCGGGTGGGCATGTTGAGCGTGCCTGCCATGTTGGTGTGGGCGCTGCTTTTGCTGCCCGGACCGATTTACGTTCATCTGTCATGGGCACCTCGCTGGCGCCTCCTCTGCATGATTGAAGACGGCAAAGATCCCTTCGTTGGTCTTGAAGTCAAAGCCGAAGACAACCTCGAGGCAGAAGAGATGGTCGGTGAGGACACCGAGATGCTCGAAGTCGTCGATGCGTTCGAATCCGAGTGATGTCAAATCACACCAACCTGCGGGCCGACCTTCTCGAAACACGCTAGCACGGCATCGAGGTCGTCCCGGGTGAGTCCGGCCGACATTTGGGTTCGAATTCGGGCCTTATCCCTCGCCACCATGGGAAACACGATGGCACCCGCCATCACGCCTTCCGCCCCGAGGGCTTGGGTCATGGCCTTCGCAGTGGAGGATTCCCCGCACATCACGGGGATGATGGGCGTCACGGAATCGCCCGTGTCGAAGCCCATGGATTGCAGTTCTTTTCTGAAATAATTCGTGTTCTCCCAAAGCCGTGCGTGATGTTCGGGCTCGTTCATCAGGACCTCAATGGCAGCTTTTTGCGCAGCGGCTACGCCCGGTGGTTGGGAACCGGAGAGCAACCACGAGCGGGAGTGATTCAGTGCGTGGTTTCGGGTCATCTCGGTCCCGGCCAAGATGCCGCCTTGAACGCCAAGTGCTTTGGAGAAGGAACCGGTTTCAAAGTCAACTTTTCCTTGGAGTTTGAAGTGGTCCACGATGCCGGCTCCGCCGTCGCCGAGAACGCCTTCACCGTGGCAGTCATCAACGTACACCATGGCCCCGTACTCCTCAGCGAGCGCGGTAACCTCGTCGAGCGGTGCGATGTCGCCGTCCATCGAGAACACGCCGTCGGTGATGATGAGTTTCCGGTCCGACCCTTCGTGAGACTTGAGCACCGCTTCGAGTTCACCCATGTCGTTGTGAGCGTAGACGGCCCGAGACGCCTTGGTCAAACGAACGCCGTCAATGATGGAACCGTGATTCAGCTCATCGGAGATGATGACGTCTTGAGGCCCGGTGACCAGCGTTGGAATCAGACCGACGTTCACGGTGTAGCCGGCCGAGTAGATCAGCGATGCTTCCAC
The DNA here is from genome assembly GCA_019651595.1 of Candidatus Poseidoniales archaeon. GTDB lineage: Archaea > Thermoplasmatota > Poseidoniia > Poseidoniales > Poseidoniaceae > Poseidonia. The sequence continues at coordinate 81,051 of BOYQ01000002.1, forward strand.
GCCTTTGAATTCCGCCACCTTTTTTTCCGCCTCAAGGTGAATGTCCATCGTGCCGGCAATGGCTCGAACCGACCCGCTTCCAGCGCCATAGGTCGCCGTGGCTTCCTGCATGGCAGCCACGACGTAGGGGTGCGTGGTGAGGTTCAGGTAATTGTTGGCCGAGAGCATGATGGTCGGTTTCCCGTCCATTTGACACCGGGGCACGTTGGGTCCTTCGAGGGTAGGCGGTTCCCAAAGCAACGATTTCTCGTTGAGTTCATCGTAGCGGGCTTTCATCCACGACATGTCACCGGGCATGGTCAATCCTCGTTTGCCCACACGGGACCCCGGCTTTTGTTGTTTGTCTCAATCATTCAGGCCCATCAGTGCCAGGACGTTCATGCCCGACAGGTCCAAGCAGTCACCCTCCCGCAGTCCGAGGTCCTCGAGCCAGAGGTCGCCGATGGCCGTCCGGTGCAGGTCAATGACCTTGTGCCCGAGGCTGGAGAACATACGACGAACCTGCCGCTTCTTGCCCTCGTGCAGGGTGATTTGCGCATCGCATTCAGCCAGTTGATGCGCTTCGGCGGGTTGCGTAAAATGGGTGGACACCTCCCCGTTCACCTCCAGTTCGATTTCGACACCGTTGCGGAACGCTGCAAGGTCATCTTCACCGAGCGGCTCCGCCGTGCGAACCAGGTAAACCTTGGGCACGTGGTGGTGCGGGTCCGTGATGCGACTGACCACCCGTCCGTCGGTCGTAAGAACGAGCATCCCGGTGGTCGCTTCATCCAAACGACCCACGGTCACCATTCGATCCTTGTCTCGCTGTGAAAGGTGGTCGGGGAGCAGGTCAAACACGGGGGTTTTTCCAAGCGATCGCTCGTGTTTGTTCAGTCTCGAGCAGAGGTAGCCCGGGGGTTTGTTGAGAATGAGCGTGACGTGTTCCTCGGGGAGATGAAGGAGGTTGCCTCGGCACGTGACCGGTTTGGTCCGAGGGTTGAATTGGAAACTGATGTCCTTGGTGACCGAGCCGTTAACGGTCACTTCGCCCGCCCAAACCGCCTCCTTGGCCGCACGCTTTGAGCCAAACACGCCGGTTTGTGAAAGAAACTGGTGAAGACGGAGTTTCATGGGCTTCAATCCAACCCAAGCAAGGGTTGTGCATGAGAATTGCCATCCCACCTCGTCACCGGCGTGGTCGGCTGGAGACGCCTGCGTGATACGAGGATTTTCATAGGGAAGAGCAAGGCAATGGCCCATGGCAATGCAGGAACAAGCGGGTGCGTGGACCAAAGCCTTCGACGACGGCGCGTTCGTGCGAAAAAACAGTGAATTCCGCGACGTGATTTCAGACGACGGGCCCTTCCTCCCCGAGAGCGGACGCTACCACCTGTACGTTTCACACGCCTGTCCTTGGGCTCATCGAACCGTTCTGGCGCGGAGCCTGCTGGGTTTGGAACACCACGTTAGCGTGGACGTTGTTGACTGGCGAATGAACGACGACGGTTCGTGGTCGTTCAATCCCGAGGAGCCCGGCGCCACCGTTGACAGCGTGAACGGTGAAGACCATCTCGAAGCCGTTTATCGCAGAGCCTATGCATCCTGGACAGACGAAGGAAACATCGGCACCGTTCCGGTGCTGTGGGACAAAAAAACCGGGACCATCGTCAACAACGAGAGTCGAGACATCATCCGCATGTTCGGGACGCTGGCCCGAGGCGTGGGGTCGGCCTCAACCCTCTGCCCTGAAGGGCTCACGGCGGCGATTGACGCCATGATCACCGCCAATTACGAAACGGTCAACAACGGCGTCTACAAGTCCGGCTTTGCTCGAAATCAATCGGCCTACGAGAAAGCTGTCAGCGGCCTGTTCAACCGCTTGGACGAACTCGATGAGCATCTCGCTGACCGCGATTGGTTGGTCGGCGAAGGGCGAGGCACCCTCACGGAGGCCGACCTTTGCCTCTTCACCACCCTCGTGAGGTTTGATTTGGTCTATGTCGTCCACTTCAAGTGCAACCTTCAACGCATCATGGATTACCCACACCTGCAGGCTTTCGTGGACCGAATCCTTGCGTTGCCCGGCGTTCGAGCGACGTGCGATTGGGCGCACATCAAGAACCACTATTTCTGGTCGCACCAGCACATGAACCCGTTTCGTATCGTTCCGCTCGGGCCACGTTTGGGCCCGCACGTCTCGTGAGAAGGAGCCGTTTTCGTGGGTGGGTCGCCCGTGAACGGCCAAACCACCGGCCCGTTTTCCTCTCCTCACCGTTGCCCGAGAAACCATCAGCGTTATAACACGCGGACGGAGAAAAATCATCATGGGAACTCGTCGCCGTGCTATGGTTTTGACCGCCTTTTTCCTTCAACTCTTGATGGTGGGCGCCACGGCCTCGCCACTCGCTGATGCGACCAATCCGATGGGCGATGCCTCCAAGATGAACACCGACCTTGTCGAGCGTCTCGACGAGGTCGACGATGCGGCCGTGTTGCCGGTCATCTTCCAGCTCCACTCACCGGTGACCTCCAACGACTTGGCCTTCATGCGCAACCTCGGGTTGGACGTGCTGGGTGATGCTCCCCGTATCGACGGGGGGTTGGTTGAAGGGAAAGCCATCGACGTTCGTCGGATGTCGACATGGGACCGCGTGGAATACCTTGAACTCGACAAGCCGCTGGAATTCTTCTACCTGCCTTCCGATTGGGGCGGCCAGCCCGACCCCGGTATCATGATGCACGAGACCACCCACATCGTCGGTGCAACCGACGCATGGGACCGTGTGATCGTCGCTCCAAGCGGTGAGATTCTTCGGGAGGTCGACCTCTCGTTCAGCGAATGGGACGGCGACGGCACCGCCATCGTCGACCTCGACACCGGCGTGGATGCGGGTCACCCCGACTACGACTACCTCGAACCGTGGACCGGCGAGAAAACACTCTATTCTGCAAAGTGGACGCCGGCCGACAACGAATGGGTCGAAACGAGAAACTCCGACACCTCCTCGGGCCACGGCACGCACGTCGGTGGAACCATCGCAGGGAACGGTGACGCCTCTGCAGGTCGTCGGGCCGGTGTCGCCAAGGGCGGCCAACTCATCGCCCTCGGAGCGGGCGACGGAGCCTCGATTTTTGCTGGTGTTCAGGGCCTCGAATGGACCTACGCTCACTCCATTCCCGGTCAGAACCCCCACCACATTCGCGTGGTGTCGAATTCTTGGGGCAGCGACGGTGATTACAACCCGGAGGGGGCGATTGCTCAGCTCACGGACCAACTCACCTACGATAACGGCGTAGCGGTCATTTTCGCAGCCTCCAACTCCGGCGGCTCGGGTGCCGAGTGCTCGGGTGGTTTGCGAACCAACGTCTACGCCAACACGCCTTCAGCCATCTCCGTGGCCGCTCTCACCCACGACGGCACCGCCGTCACCTCGTTCTCGTCTCGCGGTTGCATGAACCAACAACACACCTGGCCCGATGTGGGTGCACCGGGTCGTGAACATTTGGGCGACCGCCCGCGAGGCACGCCATCGACGCCTCCACGCGAACGCAAGGTGACCTCTACTACATGTCCATCTCGGGCACGTCCATGGCCACGCCGCACGTGGGCGGCATGGCAGGCATCTTGCTCGACGTGGCCCCCTCACTGGGTGTGGCGGACTATCACCGGGACGACCACGACTTCGGTGATAGCCTGGTTGGCGGCGAAGGGACGGCCGCCTACAGCCAGTTCGAGGACTGGGACACGCGCAACAACAGCCGAGTCCACGAGGTTGAGCTCATTCTGGAACTGACGGCCCGCTACGAGGGCATGGACAACTCGTGCGAGGACGGGAACAGCGACGACTCGTGCAACGACATCCCCGAGGAATGCTACCGAAGCTCAACGGGTCAGTGCCACGACTGGCGCGTCGGTCACGGACTGACCGACGTTGATGCGGCGGTAGCCCTCGCACGGACCTTGCAGCTGATGCGAGACCAGGACGCCGACGGCATCGTGGACCACCCCGAATACACCGTGTTTGATGCGTTTGACATCTACGAGAGCATGATGACCACGGTCACCATCCCCACCAACACCGATCGGATTCGACACGCATGGAAAGGCGACTGGAACCATTTCAACAACGGCCAGACCGGTGCCGTGTACTACACCGAGGATTCCCACTACGTGTGGATACCCAACGGCACCACGCGGCTTGAAGCCACCTTTGCCGCCAGCGAATTCGACGGTGACACGGGTCAAGCGGGAGCGCTGCAACTCGCCATTGACCTCGGCGACGACGGGAGCAACGACGCTCAGGGTGAGGGAAACCGCCTCGCCGATTCGTGGTATTACGACATCGAGGTTGATGCTTCTGCATGGGGTCAATGGGCCCACTTTGACGTCTCAGGGACAGCCGTGACCCTGTGGGGGTTCCTCAGCGACATTGAATTCTTTGAATCCCGGGTCCCCTACACCGTGGACGTGATGCTGACGATGGACCTCTCTCAACCGGTGAACGTCCAGTTTGAGCAACGCCCGGACTTCTACTCCGACCTCAACCCGACCACGCCCTCGGATGAATACGAAGAGGACATGGACGGCATGTTGACGTTCACGCGGCCGGCCTACGACCAAGCCACCGTGGTCTCGCTCATCAAACCCAAAGCAACGGGCGGGCAAGGCGGCGATTCAAAGGGCTTCATTGCCACCTTGGGCGGGCTCATCGTTGAACACCCGTTCGCCGTGATTTTCTCGCTTCTGATGCTCCTCGGTGCGGCCGGAACCGCCGGGTACGCCGTACGTCTCCAAACCGAAGACGATGTCGAAGACGCCATCATCGTGGCAGACATGGAAGACCAAGCGTGATGGTTGGTGCCGCACAGAAGAAGCGGCACCGTCGCTCATGGCACCCAGTCTTTCTGGTTGAGGTGGGGTTTGAATTCCTCAGGCTTGTCGTGCTCCTCCAACTTGTCGAGAAGCCAAATCACCCAGTGGAAAATGCCCATCCCTTCTTCTTCAGTCACGCTGCTCTGTTCGTGCATGATGTAGCCTTGCTCGGTCATCATCATCAATCGCCGCATGCCTACGCCGATGAGGGAAAGGTAGGGTTTGTAGAAGGAATAGACGATGTCAAAGGAAAGGTTGCGATGGAAGGTCATGACAGCGTGGTTCGCCATGGGGCACGATGACGGCGTTGGTGGCGTCCTTTTGTTCCCGCGTCATGCCCATCAAGTCCTCGATGGTGGCGTCCTTGGTGATGACGTTGCCAAAGGTTGAGAAGCCGCGTTGTACGAGAGGATTCTCGAGCGATTTGGCGATGGTTTGAGAGATCTCGTAGCGGCGATTTCGGTTCACCTCGATGACCTGGCGAAGACCGAACAAAAGCGTCGCCATGATGGCGAGACCACCGAGTGCCTCACCCAAACTTGCGGCGGTCTCAAGGTTCATTCAAACACCTCCGTAGGGAGCAAAACTTACTCGCTTTCTTGGATGACGATGGACTCGGGCGGTGTTGATTTCGGTTCGTCCTTGATTTGCAACAGCACGACCAGCACCAGCGCTTGGAAGGCTGCACCGAACAGGAACAGGTTCGGGAAGCTCCCACCGGCGACGTCGAGGAGTTGCGGTGAAAGCGCATTGCCGGTGAAGGCTCCGACGTTGATGAGCGTCATGTAGATTGAAAACTGCGTCCCTGCAACCTCCTTGCTGGTGACCGACATCAGGAAAGCGAGCAGGTTCGCACCGACGATGGCCCATACCAGCGTCCAAACCAGCCAGATTTGGAGCATCATGTCGTTGTCCGTCCACTGCCCGCGAAGAGCGGACCACGCCACCGTCATGACCGTCCCAACGGCGACGGCCGCCGTCAATGTCTTCTTCGAGCCAAACTTGGAACCCAGCAGCCCACCAACGAGGAAACCGAGCATGGTCATGAGGAAGACCGGCAATCCTTTGGCGTCAAGGAAATCTTGGGAGTCCCACCCCAACTCCTCAACGAAAAGGAATTCCCATTGGAAGTCAATCACGCCCATGCCGGTGCCCATGCCGCCACCGATCCACATGACGGTGCACAACACCAATGCCATCTTAGCGGCGCTGCCCGAGACGGCCGACTGGAATGCGGTTTTGATTTCGCCAAAGGTCATCACGTCGCCTTGGTCCGTCGAGGCTGAATGAGCCGAAGGCTTGCTCCAGGGGAACAATTGGTCGCCGGGTCGCTCTCGCACGAACAGCGGAATCATCATGATGGCCGCCAAGACCACGATTTGAACCTGCAGCGCCGCATGGAACCCGGAATCGTTGAGAACCCGACTCAACCCGAGCACGGCGAACATGGCGCCGAAACCTTTGGCCACGAACATCAAGCCGTTGGCCAACGGCAATTCTTCATCGCTCAACGTGTCAACTGCGAGGGCATCGGAACTCACGTCTTGAAGGGCAGCGAAGATGTTGTGAATCAGGAAAAACATGCCGAGGGTTTCCAAGTCAGAAGCCGGGTCGTCCACCAACAAGAAGGCCGCCATCGTGAGCATCATCCCGAGTTGCGAAATGAGCACCCAGGGCCGACGTTGACCCATCCGAGGGAAGCGGTAACGGTCGATCACGGGACCGAGGACGAGTTTTTCCGATGATCCACGGAATCATTCCGGCCGAGATGAGAGCGAGTTTTTGTTCGTCGTTCATCGCACCGTCATCAACGAGGAAGGTCACGAGGACGGTGGCGATGAAGAACCAGGGCACGCCCTGTGCAAAATACAATGCACAAACGGTTCCGAATCGGGCCACGCGGCTCTCTTGCATGTTCATTCCCATGGATGCGGGACGGACCGCCCAAATCTAATACTTACCCCAGCAAATCGTTGTGATACGCCAAAAAAACCACGTGTGATGGTTGAGCCAGTCGAGGGGAAACCTTGAGATGACCCGGCCCAAGTTTTGAGCGATGCTGCCACGTGAGGCCTTTCAGTCATGGTACGGGTCGAACCGTCCCGACCTTGACTGGTTGGACAAACCCTCTCGGCACCAATTCCGCTGGCGGCAGGTCAACGACCGGTGGGTGACGGCTTCTCGTCAATTTTCCACGGCTGAATCGTTGCAGACCGTCCTGGCGAAGCAGGGTCCTCGCGACGTCTACATCGGCACTTCGGCATGGCTGACGCCGCTCGACCTCCCAAACGCGCTGAAGAAGAGCGCCCGCAACCGATTTTGCTCGACCATCTCGTCGTGTTTGACATCGATGAACGGCCGTTTTGCTATCGGCGGTTGGAGCGAGCGAGGAAGGCCACGCTGGGTCTCTTGCAGTGGCTTGAGCTCATGAAGACCTGACGCTCCTGTGCATCAGCTACAGCGGCGGGAAGGGGTTTCATCTCATCCTTCGGGAGAACAACCGTTCCTTGTTTTCCATTCCTGAACCCCGGGAGCGAGAGGACGCCGTGCGGGCTTCGAGAAGGCCTTGCTCGACCGTGTGCTCGCCGCAGGTTTTCCGGTTGACACCACCAGACCAGCGATACCCGCCGCATCATTCGTCTTCCCGGTTCCTTACACGGCACCACCGGCTGGTGTTGTTCCCGCCTTACGCGCCAACAACTCGACCAGCCACTGAAGCGTTGGAAGCATCAACTTCAGCGCCACCCTCAAGCGACGGCGATGCCCCACTGGCCGTACGGTCCACGCACCTTCCTCTCAACGTTCACCAAAGCCGCTCTGCGCCGTGTTCAACCTCGAAAGAAGAGGACGAAGGTGAAGGTGCAAGAGAATCACGTGCCAACGACGACCACGTTCCAAATCAGCACCCAGGTGGTCGGCACGAAGGGCCGAAGCGCCTTCCTTGCGTGGGTGCCTCCTCGATGGAGCGACGGTCAATTGGACGCCCTGAGCCAACGACTGAACACGCTGGGGTGGGGCCCTGTGCACGATTCTCTTCGTCCGGCAAAACCCTCCTTGTTGCTCCACGAGCCCTGCCCACCGATCAGTTGCGTAAGGCGTTGCAGGGCATGGGCTGGCCGTCCCTCTCAAGCGAGATGAAACGACTTGGCCATGCTTGGGTTGACGCATCGCCCGCCAAGGTCGAGGGTGAAATCATTGAGGAGGAATTCCATTACGAAGGCGTCTGGCAGGCCGCCGGGGATGGCAACCAGAACATCCCCTGGTCAGCAACTCACTTGGAATTGCTCAAACGGTGGGGGGTCCAGACCGCTCAGGTCGACGGTGAGGTTGCTGGCCGAGCAGAGCCTGCCCTGAGGATGGTCAGCAAGGTGTGAACCTTTATTTGCCGGCTAAAATAACATCACTCTGCCCAAGAGAGCCGACAGGCGATGACCTTACCTTCATCTGAAGGGGACTCCACCCGACTGCGGGGCACGGGCAGCCCCGCAGTCATTGAGTTGAGACCATGGGAATAATTCAGCGAATTCTCGAAGCGATCTTCAGTCAGGCCAACGCCGACTCAGGGACGTCCAACCGTTCGTTTCAGGCGGCACCGGTGGCCGACGAGCACCATGTCAGAACGGTTGCGGCCGAATGACATGGACGGGGCACGCCTTGTGCCCGACCTGCTACAAGCAAGCCAACTTCGGGCAAAAGAACCTTCACCCTCGAAAATGGATTCCTACAATCGCATTATTTCCATGGTGGGAGCCGGGAAGAGTGAAGACGAATTCCGAGCCAACCTGACCAACGCTCACGGATTTTACGAGGGCGACGTGAATGCGCTTTGTGCCTCCCCTACCGTTCGGCGATTGATGGGCTGGGGCTAACTCGCCCGCCTGCCTCAAACGAGGTCTTGAACCGCTCGACTTGTTGCCCTCAAGGTGGTCAAGCAACCCAGAACAGGCCGCCCCAAATTGAAAGTCTTCACCCTCGCATCAATGGTTTTTCCACGTTGACCATCATGAAAATGTGGATGACACTTTACGCCATGACACGGCGAACATGCGCAGCTACACGCCGCATAAATCTTCCACCAAGTCAAGACGGAGATGACCGTTTTTAGCCAGGACGCCGATGTTGTTCATGCCGATCATCAAAGCGTTCATGGCGTCCTTCTCCTCCCGAGTCAACGCCGCCAGTTCCTGAGGTGTCAACTCGTCGTGAAGTTTGACGGTGCTGATGGAAAATCCGCGGTGAACCAACGGGTTGTTCATGTGAGCCGCCAAATCTCGGCCGATTTCATAGCGCCGATTTTCGTTCCAGTGCTTCATTTGGCGCAGACTGAACAGCAAATTGAACAGGATCCAGCGATACGCTCACGGCTCGCCGATGTTGGCAGCAGTTTCCGATGTCCATGTTGGCTGATGGGCCACGACCTCTTCATGTAGATTATCCCTCAGCCACGAACGTCATCGTCAGAGGTGCTTATCGACGACGACGTTGGTTGAGGATATCTACATGAAGAAGGTCGTGGCCATGCGACCAACCTGGACATCGAAACCGCCCAGCCGAACCGTAATCTCTGTTGTTCGGTCTGCGCCAGTGGCGCCAATATGCTTCTATATTATGATTCACCGCAATTTCCATCAGCTTTCGTCGGCACGACAACCCTCGAAAGAAGTGCGCAAGCCGCGATGTCGGCATGAATTGCGCATCGGCGTCCTTTCTCTTTCTCGTTGAGGGCCGCCGAGATTCCTGGCGTCAGCTCAGTCGTGAAAGCAACGGTGCTGATGGAAATCCGCCGTGGTGAACCAACGGGTTGTTCACACTTATGAGCCGCCAAATCTCGGCCGATTTCATGGCGCCGATTTTCGTTCCGAATGCTTCATTTGGCGCAGGGCTGAACAGCAGAGTGAACAAGGATGAGCCCACCGCTCACGGCCTCGCCGATGTTGGCAGCAGTTTCGCCATCCTGTTCACTCTGGCCTGTTCCAGTCCTGCACCCTATCGGCCGAAAGATGGCACTGATGGCCCCTAACAAGTGAACAGAGGATGGCGGAAAAAGCCGCTGCCAACATCGGCGAGGCCGTGAGCGGTAGCCATGCCACCTGTTCACTCTGTTGTTCAGTCTGCCAAATGAAAACGCTGGAACGAAAATCGGCGTATGAAATCCGGTGGCCGGCTCATATGAACAACAAGGTGAACAGGATGGCGATACCGCCGGCCTCGCCGATGTTGGCAGCGGTTTCGATGTCCATGTTGAAGAATGAACCACGACTTCTTCATGTAGATTATGCCTCGGCCATGAACGTCATCGCCGGGGAATCGCTTATACCGGCGACGGTCGATGTCACACCATGGCACCAACAAGCACCATCGCCTTCCTGATGATGTCCCTCATGGCCCTCTTCGGTGTCGAATACAACGACCCTTGGCAATTCGTTGGCAACGTCATTGAAACCGCCATTGGATTCCTTATCCTCGGCATCTTGGCGCTGATCTACCTGTTGGGGTTGATTCCAAACCCCTTCCCTTGGATGTTGGGCTGACGGCCCGAGAACGAAGGTTGCACCGTGGCCGCTTTCGTCGTAGCTGGGCGATGACGATGGTCGCCTCACGAAGCCATTCGAGCGAGGGTGAGCACGAGTTCAACTTGAACGTCCTCGTCCTGGTCGTTGAACGGGATGGTGCTCTGGACGTCCAGTTCAACCTCCACCACCACCGTGAGCGGTGCGGACGGTTGCGCCGTTGTTGATGCTTTGAGACGGCCAAGCCGTATTGGGCACGATGTCGTAGCTGCAAATCGTTGGCTTGACCGGACGTCGTGGCATCTTGGGCCGCCTCACCGCCTCCTCCTGTCATTTCCAAAACGACCGAAACGGTGTCGCAAGCGGCATCGGCGGCGGCCGTTTCGCCGTAAGAGATGACCGCATCGATGCGGGTCAACGACCACCCGTCATCGCTGTAATTGGCTGCGAGGCTCAACTCGACCTCGTCGCTTTCGCCGTTCTGGAGCACCAGGGTCTGCGTGTCGGTCAGCGTGATGTTCTCACCCATCAATCCACCTTGAGCGTCATCTGGGTTCGGGTCGAAACTGGTGTTGATCGATGCGTCGTAAAAGCTGTTCAAACCGAAGAGCACGATACACACCACAACGTAGGCCAGGAAAGGGCGGTCGTCCCGGTCAGCCGAAGGAAGAAGCAGGGGATTGAACATCAAGCCACACCTCCTGCACCAACAAAGGCAAGACACACCGAAAAGAGCACACCGGCCACGGTCATCATGACGAGTTTGTACAAATCCCCGTCCTCAAAGACCTCAACCTTTGGCACGCGCCTCGATGCAGAGTCTTCCATCAAGCCCTCAAACACACGGTCTTCCCAACCGATGGCAAAGGCCAACGCCACACCGATAAGGGCTGCGGAAAGCAACTGAGGGAGGGGGACGAACGCCTGAACAATTTCGAAAAAGCCCGAAGCCCACACGGTGATGATGAGCAGGGCAAGAATCCTTACCCGACCACGAATTTGATCGTCCAGCAGCTCAAAGAGATTGAAACGCAGTGCTAGGAGAATGACGATCAGCGGACGAAGGAGGCCATAACTCCCCTGATTGACGAAGTAATCCCAAAGTTCCTGGAATTCTCCTTCCTCGAGCACCAACTGAACCACCATGTTGAGAAAACCAATCATCAGGTAGACGATGGCGAGAATCTGCAGGGTTTTGTCCCGGTATTCTCGTTTGATGGTGATCTCTTTCCAAAGGATGACCATCATTGCAACCGAAATGAACGTGTAGGAGAGGGTTGGCCATTGTGTTCCCCAAAAATTCACGCCTCCGTAGGGAGAGGAAATTGGGAAAAAGAGGAACGGCCATCGCAGCGTTCCAGCGCCCATGAACGCGAAAAAGATGAGACCTGCCGCAATGGAAGCGTTTCGTAATGTGTTGTCCTCATCGCTGCGATAGTTGAGGTAGGTTCGCACCAACAACACACAACCCAGGGACCAATAGACCACGATGGCGTACACCCAATAATCACCGATTTTGCTGAATTCCTCGCTGTCCGCATCGTAGGCCAGAATGAACATGACCAACAGCCCGGCGGCGACGGCCCCAAACCACCCGTACAACGACGTGCGCGTGGTGGTCAGCACCAAGGGGTACATCATGGTCAAAACAAAGATCTGCGCTACAGTCAGGACATTGAGCGTGATGGCAATGTTCACGAAGAGCGCACGCAGTGAATCGGAGTACCCCAAATATTCCTGATTGCTCTGAACGATGTAGAGAATGAAAACGAGGGCGTTGACCAAAAACAACATCCCCAACTGAACCAAAGTCATCCTCGAGTGAAGGTTGGATTTGGTTTGCTTCATCCCGAGCCACACCAGCGCCGAACCCATCAAGAACGAGAGCCCCAAAGAGAGGATGTTCAGTTCGGTCGCCGCATCAATGGCCATTGATGAACCACAGCCGTTCTTCACATATCAATTTCTACTCGACGGAGAATTACGAAGAAAGGTTATGCAGATGGGCGGTGGACACTGGGGAGTCGTCCCTGCTTCACAGCACCGGGAAATCCTCGTCGCCCAGCATCCCTCATTCGCACGCAGGCGATACGAGATGGCCTTGACCATTCACTTGACAACGAACTCGGGCGTTGATGAGGTCGCGATTCGTCTTCTATCGTTTCCAGAGCGAACTGGGACGCCAGAGTCCCAAAGGTTAGCAGTGGATTGAGTGTTTGTGGGATTGCCTGACAGGTATGGGTTGTGGCCTGATGAAAAAAGGCTCATCAGCCTCACCTCTGCATTTGAGGTGCAATCTGAATACCCCCGAATGTCGTAGTCTGCATTCACCGTGATCACCTCGGGGGCTGCGCCGCTGCAGCCGTTGAGGTCTGCCCAATACTCCAGGTTCTGCATGGCGCCTTTGTTGAATCCCACGGTATTTTGAAAATAATAAACGGTCATCGCTGTGTTATCGGCATAACTTACCGTCGTATCCAGCACACCATGAACCTCCATAAACGGAACCGGAGCGATGTATGTGGACGGTGCCTCGGTCATGAGATATCCCGACATACATCCAATGGAAGCCACCACGCCTTGCGTTTCAACAGCAAAACGCTGCGTCATTTTACATCCATTGGACCAGCTACCCGACATGCCAATTCTTGCTTCATCAACAGGATACGCCCCTCGTGACCGTTTAAATCACTGCTGAGAGAAAACCTAGAGCATCGTCAGGTCATTTTTCAATGCCATCAAATCCAGAAATCCACGAAACGAATCATAACCTTGAGGATACGCCACAATAGGCTTGCTCTTCAACCGCTAAGGAGGCAAACGAAGAGATGTTCATTTGGGACGCACTGGTGTGCCCATATCCGTGAAGGTCAAGCACCAGAGGAACGGGTTGTTCGGTAGAGACGGTTGCAGGGACCAAGAGTGTCCAACAGCGATCACCCCCTCAAACTCGATGCATTGCGTGGAGAGGTTGTTCGGTTCAGAAAGAGGGGTCCTGTGCTTGCGCATCGTTTTCAGGGATCGTCTCTTCGGGAAAAATACAACCAGATACCGGGCAAAGCATCAACAGAAGCACAAGGATGGCCGATGCTCGTCTCCTTGAAGCGCTCACGATTTTCACCCCATTCATCTCTCTGAAAAATACCCAACTTAGGAGGTTTCTTGAACAGATACATCAAAAAATACAGCTTCCCATGTAATCTCCACCGTCTCATCCGTGTCGGAGACAGTTGGGATTCCCGAGGTGATGGGTTCATTGACGATGACTTCGATGTCCAGTTCAAAGATGCCTTGCCCGTACGTGCTATCGGACCATACATCGCTCCAGTGGGACGCATCCATTCCTGTAACTTCTTTCGGTTCGCCGTCGTACTCCGGGTAGATGTAGAGGGTGAGGTCGATGGTTTCGCAATCTGAAGAGACCCCGCTCAAAACGTTGTTGCCGTGATTCCAATCGGCCGAGACGTCGGTCACTACGAGGTTGGCCGAAACTGTATCGCACGGGTCAGCGAACTCTCCTGATGTTTCTGCGTAGGAGATGGTGATTGTCAGGAGCCCAAAGCCACTCTTGGAGTTGAAAAGGTCCGCTGATGCCGTAAACTCGAAAGTTTCTTTTTCACCGTCGTTGATCGTCCTTGAATCGGAAAATTGCTCTGGGGTTTCCTCAAATTCAATTGCGTAGGTGATTTGCTCATCCTTCGCTTGGATTTCATCGCCCATAATGAACCAGAAAACGCTTGCATGGTAGAGCAATCCCACGGCTAAGACCGTCAAGTAAACGGTGACGTTTCGCCGTGAACCATCATCTGAGAACAAATCTGACAGAACGTTGTCACTGCGAGTCAATTCAGCCACCTCGCTCGATTTGTAATTCCATAATCACGTTGAATTCCCATACATAATAAGAAATGAGGAGGCTGACGAGGCTGTAAATCAAACAGGCGATTTCGATTCTACCGATGTTTTGTCGAGGGATATCAAGGTCGGGAAACCATCTGTTGTCGATGTTTTTGCGAAATTGTGCGGGGTTTGATACGAGGCTTTGGAACGATTTTTCTTCCCAGCCCAATCCCAAGGCGATGAGAATTCCGAGAAGTGCAGCACTGATCATCTGGTTGATGGGTATGATTGACTGAACCAACTCAAGAATGGCAGAGGTTGCGACGACAATCAGGACAATGGACATGGTTTTCGCCTGCGGTTTTGTTTCTTCGTTGATTTCGATGAGGTTGAATCGGAGCAAAATGTACATTGCAATCAACGGTCGAATGATGGTAAAGTGCATGCTGGTCGTGAAGGTCGCCCACAATTGCACACTCTCTTCTGTGCCCGACCGCACCCCAAATCCGGACGAACTTCCTTGAGAATAAATCAAAAATCCGACGATGCCTAACACAAAATAAGGGAGAATGACGTACAACAGCGTGTTGGTGTTGCCTTTGATGGCCTGATGGATTTCCACGATGAGAATAGCAAGGCCTGCAGCGATTCCAACAGCATATCCTGCCACCCATATGTAATTGGCAACGGAGGAACTCAACACTCCGAAGGGATCGAGGAAATAGAAGTATTCAGATTGCAGGATAAAGCCGGCCACCACATCCAGACGTGCCCGAGAACAAGCGTGGTGAACAAGCCGGAGACGAGGGCTATGTTTTGTGTAGAAGGATTGGACTTTTCTGCAGGCATCAATCTAAACCTGATGTAAACTGAACCCCAAATCAAGGCGACGATGAAGTAAAACACGCCGGGTAATCCGAAGATGGTAAAATTCAATCCGATGACGTCGAGAACAAGTCTGAACAAAGCAAGACCTGCGACGAGCCCCAAACCGATTTTCACTTGGTTCATGTTTCTCAGCATCGGGACAGGATACAGCAAGGCGATGGCCATGATACTTGATTCGAAAATGTAATCCATCGATGCGGCAATCTGGAACCAGAACTGCCAAACATCACCGGTTGTATCTGAATTAACGTATCCGAACGCAGCATTTTGAATGCCTTTGGTGATGAACATGAGACAAAGAATGTGAGCGGCCATGGCTTCGTTCCAAGGAAGGTTGACATTCTTCCGAACGAGTCGGAGGGAGAGGCCACCAAGAGCGATGCTGAGGATAGCACCGATAAACAGCAGGTTCTCCTCGTCCACGCCTGCTACATGTCCCGAATTAAATTGAAGTTTGTGCTCAAGAATATCTGAACCGAATCATCAAAGGAGCTCTGTTTCGTCGAACAGAGGATTCGAGTTCGACATGGGTGGTGGACGCTGGGGCCAACGCTCTGCAGCGAGCCTTGCGAGCGAAGGCGTGGCAAAGCGGCCACGTCTCTTTGCAAAAAGAGGCAAAGTGGACGCTGGGGGATTTGAACCCCCGGCCTTCTGGTTGCAAACCAGACGCTCTTCCAACTGAGCTAAGCGCCCTTGTAATCCGAGCGGTGTGCCACTCCCTTTTGAGCCTTCACCTACGCAGAACAGCGAATCAAACGCAGTCAATGGTGGCGTCCCGGTCTGGACCGACACCCACGCTGGTGCAGGGCACGCCCACCAAGGCTTCGAGTTTCGCGATGTACTGTTGGGCGGCTGCAGGCAGAACAGCGATGCCCTTCCCGGATTCGTTGGCGTGAACCGCCATGGCCAACCACTCGGAAAGCGGAAGTTCAGGGAAACCCGGCATGGTGATGTAGACCGGTTTGCAGCGAGCCAGGGCGGATGCGGTGGACGGCAGTTCGGTGATCTCCTTGCCGTCCAGTTCGTAAGCGACACAGATTTTCAGTTCCTCAAGACCGCCGAGGACGTCCAACTTGGTCAGGGCGAGACCCGTGAACCCGTTGATGCGTTGAGCCTGGCGCATGACCACAGCGTCAAACCAGCCGCAACGGCGCTTTCTGCCCGTGGTGGTTCCGAATTCCTTGCCGACCGTTCCCATGTGCTCGCCCGCCTCGTCGTCGAGTTCGGTGGGCATGGCGCCGTGGCCGACCCGCGTGATGTACGCCTTGGTGATGCCGATGACGTCCTTCACGTGCCCGGGGTGAATCCCAGCGCCGTGGGTGGCGTTGCCTCGGGACGTGATGGATGAGGTGACAAAGGGGAAGGTGCCCTGGTCAATGT
The DNA here is from genome assembly GCA_019651595.1 of Candidatus Poseidoniales archaeon. GTDB lineage: Archaea > Thermoplasmatota > Poseidoniia > Poseidoniales > Poseidoniaceae > Poseidonia. The sequence continues at coordinate 97,524 of BOYQ01000002.1, forward strand.
CGAGCAATGTCCCCTGTGCGCCCTCAAGGATGACGTGCTCGCCAAGTTTGAGAGCGTTGTCGAGCATCAAACCGGTGTTGGCGATGCACGAAGCGTAGGTCTCGTGAATCCAAGCGATGTCGCCGGCCAAACCGTCCGCCGTGACGCGTTCACTCGAACCGGCGGCCTCCAAGGAGGCGTTCATTCGGGCCACGGTAGCGTTGGTCCAATCCTCATCACCGAGCACTTCGGCCACGTCGCCAAATCGGAGACCAACACGGTTGATTTTGTCGGCGTAGGTGGGCCCGATGCCGCGACCGGTGGTGCCGATCTTCGTGTCGAGACTGTCCATGTAGCGATGGTAGGGCAAGATGATGTGCGCACGCTCGCTGACGTAGAGGCGGTCACCACGAGGGTCTTCCCCTGCCGTGGCTTCCCAGTCGGTCAGTTCCTTGTGGAGGACCCAGGGGTCGATGACCATCCCGTCGCCCAGCACCAGGTGGCATTCCTTCCGTGTGATACCGGAAGGGAGCAAGTGGAATTTGAGCACCTGTTCACCAAGCACGACGGTGTGTCCTGCATTGTTTCCGCCCTGAAAGCGGGCGACCCAAGTGGCTTGTTCGGCCAATCGGTCGACCAATTTCCCCTTGCCTTCGTCGCCCCACTGGGCACCAAGAATCACGGTGGCTGGCATGATGTTCTCCAACGCTACGGCACCGCGGGCCGCCTTTGAACCCTGTGATGATGTTTGCTTCGTGCGCCTACCGTAAGCCCTTGAGGACCGGCACGAAGTGGAACGACCGTTTATAACCTGACACGTGAACTTCACAACGAAGCAGACGAGTCGTTCGATGTAATAAATAGTGTATTGAGCGGTATCAAGTATCTGCAAAGAAACCCCAGATTTATATAACATTGAGGTTCACTACTAAACAAGGAGTTGAGAAGATGAAGCAAAGAATCCGACCACCCAAACCACCCCGAACCCAGCACGCCACTCCCCGGGTTGAACAACGACCGAAACGGGCGGCGCACCCTTGACGGACACACGCGACCGTGCGAAGACTGCGGTGCGGTGAACTGGGACTTTGATATCACACGCGGCGAGATCACCTGCGGCGATTGCGGCTTGGTGGCCGAAGAAAACGTCCCGGACCCGGGCGCTGAATGGACCAACCGAGACAACGGCGAAGACCGTTCTCGAGTGGGCCGACCCATGACCTACACGCTCGCCGACAAGGGCCTCAACACGACCATTGACGTGCGGGACCTGAACACCGGCATCGCCTCCCGCCACGGCATGAGCTCGCAAGCACGCCGGGACTGGCGACGCCGTCGAGTCATTGACGAGCGCTCGAAAACCCGGAAGAGCCGAGAGCGAAACCTCGTCAAGGCCAACCAGTTCATTCGCGATCGCTCGGGTCTCCCAGCCCCCCTTCAGGAGGAAGCTGCTCGGCTTTACCGTCGACTCTCCGGCGAAGGCTTTGTCACTGGCCGGTCCATTGCGGGAGTCACCGCAGCGTGCACGTACCTGGTGGCACGTCAAGAAGGCCTGCCCCGGCAGATTCCCGAAGTCGCGGGAGTCCTTTGACATCACCGAGAAGGATCTCTCTCGACTCATTCGTCAAGTGTCCCGACGCCTCAACATGCACAAAATCACGGCGCCCGACGAGTACTTTGACAAGTTCATGTCCGACCTCGGGCTTGAACCCGCCATTCGCACCCCGCTCGACGAACTGTGGAACACCATCAAGCCGCACGATGACGTGTGGCAGGGCAAGAAGCCGATGGGCGTCGCCGCAGCGCTGATCTAAAGCCGCCAACGCTGCAGGAACACCACGAACCCAATCCGAGGTTTGCGCTGTTGCCAACGTCTCCGAGGTCACTGCGAGGTCTGCTTCGACTCATCGACGGTTTGCTCGACAAGATTCGCCAGTACCAGAACCTCCAATGAGCGAGCGAACCTTGATGAACGGGGCACACAACCCCCTCTCATGGGCTTCAAGGCAAAGGCGCGAAAGCACCGGAAGGACGCCGGCGAAGAAGACAAGAAAACCAAGACGGCCAAAAAGAAGGTGAACTTCCCTGCGGTGTCAAGGGTTGCGACAACTTCGCTGACAAATCCTTCGGGGGACGTTCCCTTTCGGTGGACGACGCCATCGACATGTGGGGCTCAGGCGGCTACGAGATGCGCAAGGGCCGGGTTCGGGTTTGCAAGTCCTGCTACCGCAAGTGGAAGAAGGAAAACAAGAACGACGACATGTACTGACGTTCACTTTCACTTCACATGAATGGGTGTGGGAAAGAAACCTGTACCAACAGCGATTCATGGAGCGCATGCAGCAACGAACAATCGTCCGCAGTTTGACCACCAGCGACGGTACGCTGGTCGCGATGAACGATGGAACCGTGGTGTGGAAACCAATCGAGGGTCGTCCAACGCGCACCGTGCTCGAGGACTTACCGACGGTGTTGCTGGCCCTGCGAGGACCGATGGGACCCGTTGATGCCGCAGCGGTCGGAACAGCGGCCGGCGACGTCCTGGTGCTCACGCTACCGAGGCTCGAGACCGTTGCGAAGTTCCAACTCCAGTCCGGAAGCATCCGCGCCATCACGCTGGTGGCTGAGGGTGCGTTCCACTTCTTGGTGGGGACACAGCACGGTGCGGTGTGGTCCTTGAGCGACCGGCGAGCGGAGCGTTGCGAGCATGTGTTTTCCATTGACGGCCCCGTCTCGAGCCTGCATCTGGAGGGTGAACTCGTCCACGTCAGAAGCGGTTGGATTCACCATGTCCGGGCGTGGGACGGCTCGTCATACGACGTTCGAAACACGGCGGCCGCCTACCCTGTCCGCAAGCAACGCCGCTTGAGTGACACGTACTACCTGCCCTACCCCGCTTAAACGGCTTCTTGCTCTTCGAGCGGCCACGGGGAACGAGGCGTGAGCCAGACGGCCGTGGACGCCGGACGATCCCAAGAGGCCGGAGGGCGACCCTCGTTCCGGACGGCTTCTTCGTAGAACGCAAGGTGGCGGTCGAGGACCTCACGGACGTGGCTTTCACCCCGAATGGCTGGACCTTGAAGGGGAACGATGGACGAGAGGTTCAGCCGCTTCATTCGCTTGTAACTGTCAACCACTTCCACGAGGGACCCTCCTGGCATGTCCCAACGCGTTGGACGGTCAGCGCGGGGCAACAGCGCACCCACGATCAGCGTCGAGAGATGCGGGATGTGAAAGCCCATGCCGTCGCTGGTGTGGCCGGGCAGGTGAAGAGGGACGACTTCGCCGTCCCCCATGGAGAAGACATCGTCCTCGGACAAAACTTCGGTGTTCGTACGCGGCATATCCGAATCGTAGCGATTGGCCCACGTGGTGAAAAAATCCCCCGTTTCAAGGGCCGCTTGTCCATCGGCGTGGATGTGAATGGGGGCACCGCCAAACGCCTGTGAAACGTGAGAGGCACCCCCCGAAACGGGGAACCTTCGAGACGTCAGCAAGATGCGGTCGAGGGATGCTTCACCCAACTGACCGGTGATGCGTTCAACCTGAAGCGCTTGGTACCACGAGGTCCCGGCGTTGATGAGAAGATGGCCGAGGGAGCCTGAGACCAAGACGACGTTGCCGTCGTGATGGATGCCAGGCAACCTCACGACCTTCATGGCCCTCCCACGCCACGGCCCAACTTGAACATACCCAAACCGGGTGGTTGCGGTTAAATAGGGGAAATTGGTCGCCCCACCATGGCACGATTCCCTGAGGCTGAAGCCCGCTTGCTTCACCGCAAGATTTGCATGCGCTGCAACGCACGCAACGCCGTTCGTGCCGTCCGCTGCCGAAAGTGCAGCTACAAGGGACTGCGTCCCAAGAACATCGAGCGCAAGGGCAACTGATTCGCTCAGCCAATCCACTGCAGCAACAACGCTGTAGGATCACCCAACAGCACCAGCGGAAGCACGGCTGGGAACAGGAAGACCAACAAGGGCATCTTGTGGCTGACCCAGACTCGATCAACCCCAAGTTGTTCGATGGACGCTAACTTGGCTTGGAGTTCCTCGTCGGATGGCGTGTTGCGAGGTGCCCGCGTGGCATGGACGGCACGGACCTCCCCGCTGGGCATCTCAATGGTGTCCGTCAGGAGCCAGACGTGTCGGCCCATCACGTCGTTCACGTTCAGCATCGATGCATGCCAAGCCATTCGGAGATCGCTCAGTGCACGAACATCACCGCGACCGAGGTTCATGCCGAGCATGATGAAGGGAATGAGCAAGAACGCTAAACCGCCCCAAATCAGCAGTGAAATGCTGACCGGGAGAGCCACGACGGTCCCTTCGCCGGCCACATCAAACGGCAGGGGCACGGACGCCCATGTCGGGAACACCAAACTGACCCACATCAAGGCCTTTGCGTCAGCACCACCGTGGAGCAATCGGAGGCGCCAGGCCATGTCGATAAAGAAAATGACGAGGAACAACGCAGCCGTGCGCCACCACAACATCCCCAACGGGTCCCCGTTGTCCAGCAACACGTCGACGGGGGTCGTGGCTTGGTAGCGAACTGCTCCAGCCACAACGCCGGCCGCTCCGGCGGCGTACCAGAGCAGAAACACGCGGTCCATCCCCGAGCCTTTCCGCGCATCGGCCAGGGTCGGACGACCGAACACCGAGACACTCGCGTAAGCCACCACGGCCGCAGCGGTAAGGTAAATCGTCAGGTCGGCTCCTTGGACCATCAAGTCCAGCGCCCAAATGAACACGGCCGGTTTCGCCCAGACGATCCAGTGTTCGTTGGGCACCCGACGCTCACGATGATCCATCCAAGCGGCCCAGCCCATGCCGAGAAGAAGAACACCTACACGGGTCCATCCCAAGATGGCCTCGTTGGTCGCCTCCATGGGTCAACCAAGCCGGCCATCAACTTAAAGACGGCCGCCGACCAGCCAAAAGATGCGTGAAACAAGGTGACCGTCATGAACATCGAAGAACGATTGGAACAAGTTGCCACCGTCATCAACCAGATCGATGACCCCAAAGTCCCACGAAACATTCGCCGTCAGGCCAAGGAAGCCTGCGAAAACTGGCTCCTTAACAAGGGGAAAAAACTCGATGTGCGCATCGCCATGGCACAGTCAAAACTTGAGGAACTTTACGAAGACCCCAACATCCCACCCGAATTCGGCACCCTGATCTTAACCATCAACACCGAACTTGAGCGAATCTTGACCGAAGTGCTCTGAATCACTCTTCTTCGGTTTTGTCATCGTCGAGGGCGAAGACAAGGCGTCCAAGGAACAACCGCTCCTTCACGCTGAGGCGCCCTTCGGTGACCAAGTCTTCCAGCTGGTCGCTCCACTTTTGCGGGAGTGGCATGTGGTCAATGCCGATACGAATGAGTTTGATTTGGTCCAAGCTCAGTCGGCCACGTCGCAACGCATATTCTGCGGCGATACGAGCGGAGATGAGTTTCACTTGACCGTCGGAGTAGCCCAACACCGTTTGCAATTCCCGAAGCATGCGCTCCTCGTACGCCGTGATTCGTCCGTCCTTGATCGCCTCTCGCCACGCTTCCTCAATCGTGGGCGCCCGCTCGGAAAGGAGAATGGCGAGGGGGCGAGTGGCGTCGATGTTCTCGAGAACGATTTTCAAAATCACCACCAGCGGGATGGAGAGGATCATCCCGATGATGCCCCAGACCCAGAACGAGAAGGCCGTGACCACCAAGAGCAACACCGGTGAAATGTCGAGGGCTCGACCCGCCCAGCGTGTTTCGATCACGTTCCCCCAAAGCTGCTGATTGGTCAACAAGAGCAGGGTCAGGACAAGCAACATTGAGGGATCAAGCAAGATGAATCCCAAGAGCAACGGCGGAATGGTGGCCAACAACGAACCGATGTAGGGCACGTAATTCAGTAAAAACGTCAGCAGGGCCCACGTGAACCACAGGTCGATACCAAAGAGCAACATCACCAAACCCGCACAGACACCGGTGCCGAACCCAACGCCCGTTTTGACCACCACGTACGTGTTGACGCTGGCTTCAATTTGGTCGCGAATCATGTGAACTCGCTCGCTCGCACCGCCGGGGTAGGCTCGCTCAATCCGACCGGGCAACAGGCTCGCTTCGAAAATGATGAACAGCAGGAAGAACAAAACGGTCACACCGGTGATGAAGAACATCCCCACGCTCGAAAGCAAACCGCTGATGGCGTCGGACACACCCGAACCGCCCTCGAGTAAGCCCATGCTGGCGAGGTCATCATCGAGGCTCCCGTTGACGGAAGCCCCTGAATCGAGCAGGGATTTACCGATGAGCGGCACGCCTTTGAGGTCGTTCCAACGCTCGTCCAGCAATTCGGTGTATTCGTCCATTCGTTCTTCATCACTCAGGAGTGTGTCCGCTTGTTGATAGGCAAAAAAGCCCGCAGAAAGCACGATGAGGATGGCCAACATGAGCATCGTGATGTACGACAGCATGATGGGAAACCCCTTGGCAGAAAGGTAGTCTGCACCGGGCTTCAACACGAAGTAAATCCCGAGGGCGATGAACAGGGGTTGCAACACATCAACCAGTTGAATCAACCAAACGGTGACCAGGGTCATGATGACGGCGGCATGAGACATCAACGCAACCCGGTGACGAAAGTTTGCACTCGTCCATGCAGGCGTTGAGGTTTCCATGCTGAACCGACAGCCGATGGGGTCTTGAAAGCATCCCAGCAGGTCATGTGGCGAGTTCCTGCTCCTCAATTTCAGCAAGGTGGGGAAGGCGCAAGGTGAGGGCTGCAGAGATGACCATCAGAAGGCCGCACAGATGGAAGGACGTGTGATAGTCAAACGGATAGGACCCCCCGACCGTGAGTTCCCACACAAGTCCCCCGCTTAACGGTCCGAAAATTCTGGCAAACGCCGTCAGGGATTCCTGGGCTCCCATCACGACGCCCAAATCATAACCTTCCTCTCGGGCAATTCGAGTGAGGTAGGTGCTGGAAGAGGGTTGGAAAATACCGTTTCCGACCGCGATGCAGGACACGACGACCAGCATTTGGATCCAGGCCATGTTGGCTTGGGTGTAAGGAATGAGGGTCAAGCCCAATCCCGTGACCATGATGGAGATAGGAATCAGACGACGTGTGCCAAACCGACGGGTCAACGGTCCGATGAGCACGCCTTGCGTCAAGATACCCAACAGACCGATCGCTGCGAAGATTCGGCCGTTGTCTCTCTCAGAGAAGCCTAAGCCGCCCGATGAGGCGTCCATTTCGGTGTAGAGGATAAACACCGAGTGCATGACGGTGAAGCCGAAAATGAACAACATGGACACCCAAATCATTGCCCCGATGCTCGGTGTGCCCAGCATACGAGCAGAAGTTCTCAACAACCCACCGAGTCGCTGGGCTGCCGGGCGTTCATCAGCGGAGCGAGTCAAGGGGTCAACCTTGAGGGATTCAGGGAGTTTGAAGTAGGCCAGCACCAACGAACCGGCCGACAACACGCTGGCGATGAGACAGGGCAACAGGTACGGGTAGGTCTCAAACACGGTGCCGACAAACACTTCTGTACCGTTCGGCAGGGCTGGAGAACTCACCGCCGATGAACGGGCCGATGGTGAAGCCGAGTCCAAAGGCAGCACCGATAAGGCCCATCCTGGTGGCCAGTTGCTTGGGGGTGCTCACGTCGCCGATGTAGGCTCGAGCTACCGCAATGTTTCCGTTGAAGACCCCCGCAAGGAACCGCATCGAGAGGGCGAACATCAACGTGGTTGAGAGACCAAAAGCAGTGAAAAACACGGTGTTTCCAACAAGGCCCACCATCAGGATAGGGCGGCGACCAATGCGGTCGGAAAGTGACCCCCAAATCGGTGAAGAGAGAAACTGTGCCGAGGAATACGCCGTCATGAGCAAACCGACCCACAGCCCCACGCGGACCACGCCTTCGTCAGCGGCGAGGTCTTGGACGAGGTAGGTGAGAAACGGGATGATGATGCCAAAACCGATCATGTCGATCATCGTGACAAGGAAGAGCACCATGAGGGCCCCTTTCCCTGCTGCACGTTGGTCTTCGCCGGCCATTGCTTCCTCCGAGGCCCAGAGGCTATTAGTAGGCGACGCCGATAATCCCGCAGGAATGACGGTTCGTCACACGAGCGAGATTTTGCTCTGCATTTCAGGCGTCAAGCGGTCGATGACAGCTTCGAGGCGCTCGACCAGGCTGGCCTTTTGCTCGTGCTTGATGAGGGCGTACTGCATAACTTCGTCAAGGGTGTCGACCGCCACCACTTCCACCATGTCTTCGAAGCGGTCGTCGAGAAGGACATCTTGCATGTTGGCCCTTGGGACAACGATGGTTTTGACGCCTGACCTGGCAGCGGCCTCGATCTTGGCCGTGACACCGCCGATGGGCAGCACTTCACCACGGACCGAGAGCGACCCGGTCATGGCGAGGTCTTGCCGGATGGGGATGTTTTCCAAAGCGGAGATGATGGCGGTAGCGATGGTGATGGAGGCCGAATCGCCGTCCACGCCGTGGGTGTCAACAAACTGGATGTGGATGTCGTAGTCCGAGATGTCCTTGCCCGTGAGTTTCTTGATGACGGCACTGACGTTTGTTACGCTTTCTTTGGCAAGGTCAGAAAGGCCACCCGTGGCGTGGATTTTCCCGCCGCCACCCTGGGAGGGGGTGACGAGCGCTTCGACGGGCAGCATGATGCCGCTGAAATCGGACAGGCCAGAGTTGGCACCCAAGACGGCAAGGCCGTTGACACGGCCGACACGCTCGCCGCTGTTAACCAGCATGGCGTAGTCCTGGCGTCGCTCAATCATCCGGTCGGCCACTTGTTGCTCGAGGGGTTTAGCGATGTTTCGCGCGCCGAGCACGTGTTCTGCTGAGGTGAGCGGCGCACCGGCCTCGACGGCAAGATCGCCCGCAATGCGGACCAAACCGCCGAGTTCGCGGAGGCGCAGCGAGAGTTTTCCTCGTCGTCCAGCACGACGCTGAGCTTCCCGGAGGATGATGGCTACAGCACTCTTGTCAAAGTGAGGGATTTCACGAACCGTGTCTTGGTCGCGCAACACTTCCTGCGCGATGAACCGAATCAAACGACGGCGATTTCGAGACGTGTCTGGCATTTCGGAGTTCACGTAGACCTCGTAGCCGTAGCCGCGGATACGACTGCGCAGAGCTGGGTGCATGCCTTGAATGGCGTCGAGGTTACCAGCGGCGATGAGAATGAAGTCGCAGGGGACCGGCTCGGTTTTGGTGAGCGCTCCCGATGAGCGCTCGGAGCGTCCCGAGATGGGGAACGCTCGGTCTTGCATCGCCGTGAGCAGGGCCTGTTGCTCCTCGAGGCGAAGCAGGTTGATTTCATCGATGTAGAGGACGCCTTTGTGGGCTCGGTGAATCGCACCGGGTTCCACACGGTCGTGCGCCGGCGTTTCCATGCCACCCGACTGGAACGGGTCGTGGCGAACGTCGCCGAGCAGGGAGCCCGAAAGGGTGGCCGTGGCGTCAACGAAGGGGGGGAGTTCGTTCAAGTCGTGCTTCACCAGGACCTTTGGAATCCGGCTGTCGTCAACGGCGCCCAAACGGCTTCGGATGAACATGTAGCCAAACACCAGCAAGAAGCCACCGAATAGAAGCGTGAACAGGTCACCGGATTGAAGCGCAGCAATGAGCAACAGAAAACCAATGGCTGCAAAGGCAATGAAGAGCATGCGTTGAGACTTTTCGCGTTGTTGCCGCACGGCTTCTTTTTGCACTTTGACGATGCGTTCAGCACGTCCTGCGGGGACCGTTCGTACACGGGGCACGTTTTCGTCGTCTTCGTTGGGGTACACCAGCACGTCTTCGAGAGCGTCCCTGGGAAGGAGGTCGGTCATCGACCGAGCGAGCATCGACTTGCCCGTTCCCGGATCACCGATCATCAACATGTGGCGACGTTGCTCTGCGGCTTTTTTGATCACGACGGAGCCGGCCTCCTGACCGATGACTTGGTCGACCAGTCGATCGGGGATGGGAACATCGGCGGTGGATTCGAACGCAACCTCGGAGATCCATTCCTCGACCGATGTGCTCAGCACCTCGTCTGCGCCGGTTGGCTCGGGCGACCACACCGTGGTCAGCGTTGCCGACTCCTCATCAACGACCTCCTCGGGTTCTGAAGCGCCCTCTTCGAGGACTTCTTCGGAAGGGGGAGCAGAATCTTCGGCCACGATACTTCCTCTCATCACTCCCCTTTAGGGGTATGCTTTTCAGAGAACTTCTGCGAGGGGTCAAAAAGACTTCATCAGCGGTTGTTGAGTTGGTCCAGGTACTGCTGTCCGTAGTAGGCCCACTGCTCCATTGACCAACCGGCGGGCAAGCCACCGGGTGGGAGGGGAGGACCGGCATGAGGGACGGCAGGGGACGGTGGAGCAACAACGGGGGCTGGTTGTGCTGCAGGTGCAACGGGTGCCACGGGCTGCTGGAAAATCGCTCCGGCGCCGCCGTACATGGAGTTGGCCACCGTGTCGGGACCGGCAAAGCCGATTCGTTCCACTTCATCTCCTCCTGCTCGTTGCCACCTCGCATGAACATCAGTCCAAGCAACGCGGCCACGATGAGAACACCGATGACAATGGCAATGATGTTCATGTTGAGTGAACCACCAGCGTCGTCGCCGCCGTTGCTCTGGACTTGGTCGGTCGGGCACGCAGCCCGTGGGTCCTCGCACGCCAGGTCAAACTTGGCGTTCAATTCCATCAAGCGAGCCTCGAGCGAGGCCTGGTCGCCTTGATTTGCATCGTCGGCCATCTCTGCTTCGAGGTCCGAAATATCGGCCATCAACTCGGCGACGTACCAGTCGATCATGGCGTCGTCCATTTCAGACGGTGCTGGCAGGGCTTCCGTGGTCATCCACTTCGAGGTGGACGTGGTCTTGTATTCCTGACCAACATCGTCCACGGCACGAACCGTGAGGCCGATGTAATCCATGTCGCGCATGCCGTTGGTCCTTGCGAAGCCGCCGTCGCCGTAGGACGATGGAATGTTCATTTCTTGTGTCCAACCGGTGTTGGCCCGGGACATGTCGAGGTCGTATTCCCAGAAACCGTCGCAAGTGCCGGACAGTTCGTTGCACAGCGACCAGGTCACCGAGATGACGTTGAAGTTGGGCGCCTCATCGGTGAGCGCAAAGGACGCCGCGGCGTTTGGGTTTCATAGGTGTAGTTCACCATGTCCACGAAGAGGTGTCCTGAGCCATCGTCAACCTTGGAAACATAGAACGGAAGGGCGTCGAAGACGTTCACCGTGATTTCGTAGCTGTTGGTGGCGTAGCCGTCCGTGGTCGAGATGGTCACCGTCTGCACGCCGACTTCCTCGAAGTTGAGAATGAGGTCGCCGGTGACAAGGCGAGCGGAGCCGACCTCGGTGGACTGCGGGTTGTTGACCCAGTAGGTGCCTTGTGGGCTGTCGACGTCCGTGAGTCGGCTGTTCAGGTTGATGACCTTCTGGCGGTTGATCTTCAGCGAAAACTCCTCGATGTCGGTCATGTCAAGGCGAGGTGCGTCGTTGATGGGGTTGATGCGGATGGTGACGGTTTGGTCGGAATATTGCTCGCCGTCGCTGGCACGGAGGGTGACCACCGTCTCACCGTTCACGTCGTCGTCAACCGTTTCGAAACCAAGGGTGGACCCACGCAGTTCAACGGTAATGAGCTCAGGGTTGGAATTGTCCATGATTTGGAGGGAGAGCGACGAGGCGCTCACCGACTGGCCCGTATCATCGGTGTCCGAAAGGTACTCGAGGAGGGACAAAACGCCGCTGCTGCCTTCGTCAACCACTTGAATGGGCAAGCCAGCCCAGCGGGGTTGACCGTTTTCGATGACGTTGAACAAGAGCGTACCGTAGGGCAGTTCGCCGCTGTCCGTGTAGTCGCCGCCGTCGTCGACGCGAATCTCAATGCCCTTTTGGCCGAGCGGGCAGCCGTTATCGTAGGGGAACAGGACTTCGATTTCCTCGGTGGCTGGATGCCAGGCGACGAAGTTGTCGCTGCTCGAGGTGATGACGAGATCGCTCAATGGCGTCTCTGGGTCGGAAACATGCCCGTCCATGCTCACCTTGGTGCTGAGGTCGCACATCACCGGGCACGGGATTGCAACGATAATCGGTCGACCGTTGGCAAGTTCAAACATGTCGTCCGAAACCGTCCAGTCGCTGGTTTGGCCTCGGCTGTCAACGGTGCGAACGCGCACGTCGTAATCGCCGGCACTCATGGTCATGGACGGGGTGATGATGTATTCACGGCCCTCTTGTGCGCTGTCGCGGTAGAGAACGTTCTCGCCGCCAGAAACGATGGAAGCGTCCCAATCAGAAAGGCCCGCCGGGGAGACTTCGACCTCGAAGGACATGCTGTCAATGGTGTCGACGTTGTCGTTGGGATCGCCCTTGGCAAGCACGGTGACGTAATCACCGCGCTGGACGACGTCAGAGCCGAGCACTTGCGGGGTCTTCTTGAGAGGAACGCGGTCGTGGTCAACGCCAATTTCCTGGACGTTGTTGCTGGAGGCCATGTCGCCGCTGATGCCCACGAGGCGTGCGCCGAAGTTGGTGGACCAGACGTTGGAGGGCAGGTTGGACGTGTCAAAGGTGACCGTACCGGTGAGGTAGGGGGAGCCCGGCGCCACGTTCAGTGTCGGGATGGAAACCGTGTCAATGGCGGTGGTGGTGGCGCCGTTCTTGTAGAAGAACTCGAGCGAACCGCCGTTGGTGTAGTCCAAGTCGCCCGTGTTCTTGACGTCCGCTTGGATGCTGACCGTGTCGCCTCGGACGTACGAATGCGCCGCCAGCGTCGTTGGAGACCTGCATGCCGGAAACGGCAATGTCCATCTTGGGGCCCATCGTGGAATCGGTTGCGTGGTAAACGTGGGGGCTGCTGCCGCCAACGGACACTTGGTTTCCGCTCATCAGGGCGGCCACGACCACGGCTTTGTTGATGCCGCCTGGAACGACTGAAGTGGGCACTGAAGTCCACGACTCGGTGGTGTCGGTGGAGGAAACGGTGACGCTGTGGAAGGACGAGCCGGTGCCACCGTTCTTTGACTTGTAGGTGTCTCCCGACGTAAGCCAGGCCATCCAACAGTTGTAGCCGTGGGGGATGCCTGAGGAGTACGAATAGCCGGTGCAGTCCTTGTCGACCAGAGCGGCGTAGAGCTTCATGTTGGAAGCCGGCGAGCCGGACCCCGTGTACCTGTAGGAGATGCTGATGTCGTAGGTTCCACCGTTTTGTGAGATGGCTGCCGACATGCCGTAATCGTTCACGGTGCTGTGCATGCCGCCCCCGCTGGAAAAGAGACTGTCGTAGGTGGTGTAGGAACTGTCTGCGCCGCTTTGGCGTTTGTCCGTTCGATCGCCGAAGTAAGCGTCGGGAGCACCGCCGGTGCTCCAGGCCCAGTTGTACGGCGACACGGCGCCGGCTCGAGCGGTGTTGGTTGACCCAAAGGAGGCCGACATGTAGGTGACGTACACGTATTCATCGGGGAAGGTGACCTTCAGCGAGTGGTGTGCGTCCGAACCGCCGCCCTGCTTCGAGCAGTGCCCACAGTTGTCCGAGGAGATGTACTGGCCGAAGACGACGTGCCCGGGGCTCGTGGCGTGCGTGCCGTGAGATTCCTGTACCACGGGCTCTTCCTCAAGGACGGGAAGGGGGATTGGTCAGTTCGCCCATCATTCCGGAAGCGAGGCTTCCGAGGAAGAGAGCGACGATGGCGAGGGCTAAGCTGCGCACGGCGGTGTTCATGTTATTAGCACAGTTTGGAGGGTATATGAAACAAACGCATTGCTGTCTTCATGCGAGAGACCAGAATCGCTCGCCGTCATCCGATAATAACGGTATGCAGAACCTTAACACCAAGGGGCCTGTGGGGCGTTCGGGGACCCTGTGGAATGGGCCGTGCTCGTGGAAGAAAACGGCAAGACCTACGTCGTGGAGTTGGTTGACCACCAACAGAAAATCAAGGGACTGGGTGTGTTCAATCCGCTGGCCACCCTGTCGGAGGTTGATATCGGCGGTAGCGTGGTCATCGGTCAGAAAGAACTCGTTCGCATGCCCCCACGTCCCCCGGGAACTCAGCAAAGGCATGGCCCGTCGGGCCCAAACCATCGGCAGCAAGGATGCTGGTTTCTTTCACGAAACTCGGCCTTGGACCCAAGGATGCTGTGTTGGAGGCGGGGATCGGGAGCGGTGGGCTTTCCCTCTACATCCAGCGCGTTCTCGGTTCAGACGGGGTCCACGTGACGGTCGAACCTCGGGCGGAGCATGCCGAAGTGGCGCTTGAAAACCTCAGGAGGGCCAGCGCTTGTTGGGACCACGCACCCGTTCACCACCACCTCGAGGGAACGATCGAAGAGCGAATCAGCGACGCTGCAGCCCTCGTGGAGGGGTATCACGCCGTGATCCTCGACCTTCCGGACCATCCACCCGCCATTGAAGCCGCAGCCTCCGTGCTCCTTCCTGGCGGCCGGTTGGCGTGCTACTGCCCCGTCACCTCGCAACTCGAACGAGCTTGGAATGCCTGCGAGGGCGCCGGCCTGACCGTCGAATGGGCCGGTGAGTTGATGGAACGGGAGTGGGGTCGGGCTTCCAAAGGCGGGGTGCGACCCGTGAACGGACCCTTTGGACATACGGCATTTCTGCTCGTCGCACAGCGTTTGTGATCACTCAACCACGCGAATCTTGTTCTCGCACTGAGGGCACGTGAAACGGAACGGTGGCGTGCTTCCTCGGGGCACACCCAATCGAGCGTCGCACGTGGGACAGTTGACCTTGGACTCACCGTCCAACCGGCACTCGTTGTAGCCAAGTTCCGGCAATTCCTTCTCGTCGTCTTCTTCCGTGTCGTCCTCGGTGTCGGGGTCGTCCGAAGCACCGTCGGACCCTCGACGACGAAGGAGCTGGATGGCAACGAGGGCCAACAACCAACCCGCTCCCATGGTGGCGAACGCAGCCGACTGGCTGATGTCAATGCCCAAGGCGGAAAGGCCGTTGGGCGGTAGGGCCGGCCCCTCGATGCTGATGGGCAAGGGCACACTGTCGGCCTTCGTGAGGACGCCCTCCCCAACGGTCCGTTACGCGAACGGTCAGTTCGGTTGAACCCGAGCGGGCGGTGTTGGAAGTGATGGTGAGTTTGAAGTCGACGCTCGAACCGGCGGTCAGCGAAAAATCGGTGGCGGCCACGTCGTCGCTCATGCGCACCCAATCCACGACCAACAAGCCGGTTTCGTTTCCGTAATCGTCGAGGCTGCCGGTGAGGTCAGCGTTGCCGAGGTTGGTGATGGTCAGGATGGTGCTGGCTGAACTGTCAACCCCCATGGAAAGGCGACCATCAGCGAACGAGAGGGCCACAAAAGTGTCGCCCGGCCAATTGGGCTCAACCGAATAGAGCGCTCCCTGCTCGGCGACGACGTTGGTGCGAACCGCACTGACGGCACGGAACGAAACGGCTTCTTGACCGGCAGGTGCATCGTTCGCAATCACGCACGACCAGCCGAATCGGTCGGACGAGAGCCCGACGCCGACGGCGACCGTGATGTCGAGCCCGCAGTCCTTTCCAACGGTGGTCAGCGTGAACGTGTCCTCGGTGTTGCCGTGGTTGGTGACCTGGACGGTCCCGTAAACGGATTCACCGGGTTTGGCTGTGCTCTTGTCGACCTCGATCGACAAATGAGGCGCAGCGATGACCGGCTCAACGGTGATGTTCAGTGAATCGCTCACGGCCTCGTCCGAGGTGGAAACCAAGCGCAGGGTGTAAATCACGCCGTTGTCGGGGGCGCCGGTTGAGATTTCACGAACACCCACAGTGATTTGTTGCGAGGCTCCGGCCTCGAGTTGGAACGTGGTGGGCGAAATCGTAAACTCAAACCACGAGCCAAGGCTTTCAGTGGACCATTCAACGGCGTAGACGTCGGAGGCCGTGCCGAGGTTTGTTGCCTCAACGGTCATCGTTGACTCGGCGAGCGGACTGGCAAAGATTCGTTGTTGAACGCTGTTCACCATCACCTCTTGACGGTCTACCACCACCACGTCAAAGGTGTAGCTGGTGGAAAAGGCACCGTCTTGGTACGTCAGCGTGACGGGTGTGGTGGCCGGTGTGGCACCCGTTGCAGCGGTGAAGGTGATGACGATGCCTTGTTCGGTGTCGCGAGTCAACTCGACGTTTTGGACATCGAAACTTGCATCCACGTTGGCAGGCAGGCCCGAAAGGGTTGGCAGGAGCGTAAGGTTGGAGGTCCCGGTGTTCCTCAAACCAAAGGCCATGTCGGTGGACGAGCCCGGCACAACCAACACCCGGTCTTCGCTGGGCGGCAGCCATGTCATGCCGTCAACTTCGAGCAGGTTCAAATCCACGGAAAGTGTAGCAGTCTGGCCGTTGTACGTGCTTGAAAAGGCCTGGGTGAGAATGCCAGACAAATCAACATCGCCCTTGGTGTTCACCGTCCACGTCCCCACCTCGCCTGCGGCCACCGTGACGCCAGAGGCGGAAACCAACACCGTGGTCAAGCCCGGGGCATCTTCCACGTCGAGGAAAAAGGTGGCCTCGTCGCTGCCGTGGTTGGAAAGACGGATTTCGTAATTTCCACCAACGCTCGGCACGATGTCAACGGCGGCCAAGGGGCCAACCAGCGAGAAGTTCACGGCTTCATCGACCTCAACGGTGAAATCCAACACGTCCAAGGTTTCGACGGTGTCGTCAACGGCATGGGTCGCCGTGAGCCGGAAATGACATTGAGCGGTGCTGTCAACGTCTTCGTCCACTTCGATCAACATCTCAACCTCATCAAGAGCGTCAGGGAGCAGGTTCGAGGTGGAGGCCGACACGAGGGATCCCGTGCACGGGTTTGGTGCTGCTGAAGGTGGCACTGAGAGGTCCCAGTCAAGGTCGAGTTCGGTGTTGCCCGTGTTGGTCACTTGGACACCGGTGAGGGTGCTGATGCCGGGCAGGAACACGTCGCTTTGTCGCAAGAAGGCCGTGGCAACCGACGGTTCGGCTTCGATCTCCACCACCAAGACGGTGGACGACGTGATGTTTCCGTTCGTTGACCCGACCGTCAGTCGGTAGCCGTAAAAGTCCGGGGCCGCATCGGCAGGCACCGTGATGGACAGGGTGGCGGACGCCGAGCCGCCCGCAGCGATGTTGGCGAGTTCATCGTCCTGCCACTGAATGTACCAGCCTTGCGGGACGGACGACCCCAGCCCAAAGGCGGCGGTGCCCGATGTTTCCCACGGGTAGTAGGACATGCCGGATGTTTGGTTGAACACCGTGTCGTCGGCAGCCTGCTGAAGGGCCAACTTAACGCTGGCGTTCAGGTTGACGGTGTCGCTGCTGCCCGTGCAGGCTTGGCCGGTGATGGCGGCATGGAACACGCAGGCAGCAAGGTAGGAGCCCGAAAGGGAAGGGTGGCTTCCGTCCGAGGTGTAGAGGTCGTAGAAGAGGTTGCCAGAAACCGTAGGGTCGTCCCCATCAGCAACCACGCCGTCGTGGACGGTTTGGTAGGCCAAGCCAACGGGAGCGATCCAAACGGCATGACCGGCAGCCGAGATGTTCTCGGCGTATCGAGTGTACCCCTCCGTGAGGCGAGCCTGCATGGAGGTGAAGTTGTTGTTGAAGCTGTTCAGGCTGTCCCCGTTCCGATAACCCCAGGTCATGAACAGCACGGTCTCAGCGCCTTCATCAGCGATGGCGCCGCTCAGGGAAACGGAGGCGTTTTTGCTGTCCTGCCACATGCCGTTGGTGGTGGGGAAGGTGGGCACTTGGCTCTGGTCCTGGAGCACGACGTAGTCCCACGATGACCCGCGGAGGGTGGTGTTCCACTGGTCTCCAGATGTGTTCACGTTTTGCCAGTGTTGGGGCAATTTCATGCCGCCACCGTTGAGGGAGGACAGGGTGGCGTTGTAGCCGTCGGCGTCCATCACGCCATCGACCAGCGAAGCCAGGTTGTTCGCGCCGGTGTAACTGTTCCCCATCATCAGGACAGAGAGGGACGTGGCGTTGGTACCGTTTGAGCCGGTGCCGTTGTCGGTGGTGTCGCCGCCAGAGGAATTTCCGGATGTATTCCCCGTGCTGGTGTTGGTGTGGTTGGCCCACCACGAGGCGAGGTCGGGTTCGACTTCGACGTCCAACAGGAAGGTGTCGGTCACCGTTCCAAGGTTCTGGGCGGTGAACGAGACGTTGGTGCTGCCGCCCGCTTCAAGGTGGACGAGGGGTGAACCGTCAGCGCTCAGCGATGGTTGGTAGGCCGGAGCAACCGAGACGAGCACGGTCAACATGGACGTGTACCCGTTGTCGGGCTCTGTCACGGAAACCGTGAACGAACCGCTGTCGGCCACGGTGGCTCCGTCGGCCAACCGAACCACCAACGTGGTGTTTTTTGTCCACGTTGGAAAGACGTTGTCGACGGTGTTGTCCACCGGTATCACCGTCCAAACGGAAGCGAGGTTGCCGGTGTCAACCGAGATGCTGTAGGATTCGATGGACGAGGCGTTGTTCTCAACGGTCAAGGTAATGTTCAGGCTTTGTCCGGGTTCAAGAACGGCGTGTTGAACGTCAACGCTCAGCAAGATCGACGAATGAGCCGACGCAGGGACCACCATCGGCGAGAGGCTCATCGCCATCAGGACGAGAACACAACACACGGCACGGCCAGTGCGGCTGGACATGGGTGAACCAAGACGACGCTGTTCAAGAGACTTCGGGAGTATCGCCCTATGAACCCCGGATTTCAAAATCCCTCGAAATGCTGTCATGCATTCAGAAACAGCGTGCCATTGGAGTCCGTCTGGCCTCGGTCAAAGGGTGCTGGACGGAGCGAATGCTTCATGTTGGTCGCCTCAGCCCACGAGCCATGACCACCTGGGTCCCCACCGCCTTTCGAACCCACACCCTCGGGGAATTGCAAGCCAACGGCGCCGAACTCATCGACACCGAAGTCACCGTGATTGGATTCATGGAAGCCAATCGCGGCAAAGGCGCCATTTGCTTTGTTGACCTTCGAGACGGAACCGGAAAAACGCAAGTGTTCCTCAAGTCGGACAACGTCGGCGAGGAAGCCCTGGACACCGTGCAGCGCATGACGCGTGAATCAACCCTGCAATTCACCGGCACCGTGGCCCTCAAGCGCCCTCCAAAGGTGAAGGAAGGCGAGCCTACGCCCCCACCCGCTTACGAAGTGTTGGCCACCGCCGTCAACGTCATCGCTCGCGCCGAAGCCCCGCTCCCGCTGGGCGTCACCGACAGCGTCAACGTGGAGTTGGACACCCGCCTCGACAACCGCTTCCTGGACCTCCGCCGGGCGCATGTCAACGCCATGTTCCGACTGCGTGGGAAGGTGCTCCAGTTTGGCCGAGAACACCTGATTTCCGAAGGGTTTCTCGAAACCCACACCCCGAAAATCGTCGCCACCGCCACCGAGGGGGGTGCCGATTTGTTCCCCATGCAGTATTTTGACCGCCCCGCCTTCCTCAATCAGTCGCCTCAACTCTTCAAGCAACTGTGCATGAGCGGCGGCTTGGAGCGCGTTTTCGAAATCGGTCCGGCGTTTCGAGCCGAAAAAAGCGACACGTACCGCCACCTCGCCGAGTTCATCTCCTTCGACATCGAGTGTTCGTGGGCCAACGATGACGACGTGATGGGTGTGCTTGAGCGCATGCTCCACCACATTTGGAAATCCGTGGCTGAGGAAAAAGAATCGCAAGATCTCATCGCCACCATCAACGCTTACCGAGCCGAGCAAGGCGAGGAACCCGTGGAAGTCATCGTGCCGGAACTTCCCTTTCCCCGCGTTGAATACGACGACGCCATTCGCATCATCAAAGAAAAGGGCGGGACCGTTGAATGGGGTGACGACATCGACGCTGAAAATTCCGACCTGCTCGCAGAAGACCTGCCGCAGTTCTACTTCCTCCCCCGCTGGCCCATGTCCCTCAAACCGTTCTACATTCACCAGATTGAGGGTGAAACGGGCAGCACGGGCGAGCAACTCTCTCGAGGCTTCGACCTGAATTTCGGACGGGACGAGATGACCTCGGGCGGACAACGAGAGCACCGCATTGACGTGCTGATTGAAAACCTTCGGGACATGGACCTCGACCCCGAGGAATTCGAATTCTACGTCGCTGGATTCCGCCACGGTGTCCCGCCACACGCTGGTTGGGGGTTGGGTGTTGAGCGGATTTTGATGAAGTTGACCGGTGCCAAGAACGTTCGAGAAACCGTGCTCTTCCCCCGCGACCTCCGACGGTACTGTCCCTGACCGGCGGAAACATTGGTGGACGGGCACCGCACCTTGAGGAACGGAGCGAGAACAATGGCGGTGGACCGAATTCAATGGGGCGCCGAGGCGTGGCAGATCGCCGACCTTCACATGCCCGACGACCCCTCACCGTTCCAGAAAGACGAGGGGATTCCATGCATCATGCTCATCCACGGTGGGTTTTGGAAACAACAGTACACCCTTGACCTCATGCAACCCATGGCAGACGACCTCGCAGAAGCCGGGGTGGCGGCATGGAACGTGGAATACAAACGGTGGTCACCCGGGGACGAGGGTGTCTGGATGGACTCCCTCTCCGACGTGCTCCGCGCGTGGGGTCATCTCTCCTTGATTCCCGGTATCGACATCACCCGGTCGATGGTCATGGGGCACTCCGCCGGCGGTCAACTGGCCCTGCTGATGGGCGCCAAAGCCGAACGCCGCCCGTGGCTGGCCATCGCGCAGGCCCCCATCACGGACCTCATCGGGGCCGACCACGCCAAACTTTCGGACGAAGGCGACGCCGTGCGCCGATGGATCGGCTGCTCGCCCGAGGAAAACGAAGCGGTGTGGCGACAACTCAATCCGGTCGAACATCCCCCGAAAACGAGCGTGCTCCTCTTTCACGGTGAGAACGACACGGACGTGCCGCTCGAACAGTCTGAAACCTACGCTCGCGTCATGAAAGCCAAGGGTGCAGACGTGCAGAAGGTGTGGCTGCCGGGCGACCACTATGACATCATCGACGTGGCCTCAGACGACTGGCTGGTTCAACTCAACACCGTGCTCGACTGGCTCTGAACCCAAGCCCGGCTGACTGCACCCGATGGCCCAAAAACGCAGCCTCCCTCCTGAGGCCGGATTCAACCCAAGGGCTATGAATTGTGGCGAATTCGGCGAGGCATGGACCTGCTTGGAAACGATTACCCCTTTGCAGCCACGGCCCTCAAAGGGAAGCACGCCTTCGTATGCGGTGCGAGCAAAGGCATCGGTGAGGCGACGGCCAAGATGATGGCCAAGGCCGGCGCTGACATCACCGTGTGCGCCCGGAACGGTGCGGCCCTGACGGCCCTGTGCGAGGAACTTGCCGATTTGGGAGAAGGTCGTCATCAAGCCTTGATGCTGGACCTCGAAGAGACGGACGGTTTGGCCGGTGCGTTCGCCTCGGCTGCCGAAACCTTCGGCCCCGTTCACATCCTCATCAACAACGCCGGAGGGCCACCCGGTGGTCCGCTGCTGGACAACGAGGTGGAGGACTTCGAGGCACCCTTCAGGCGCCACCTGCACGCTGCTCACACCCTCGTCAAGGCAGCAGCCCCCGCCATGGAAGCGGAGGGGTACGGGAGGATCATCCAAATCATCTCCACCTCCGTCAAGGAACCCATTCCCAACATCGGTCTCTCCAACACCCTTCGAGGTGCCATGGCGTCCTGGGCCAAATCGATGTCCAACGAACTGGCCCCCTGCATCACGATCAACAACGTCCTCCCCGGGTTCACCGACACCGAACGACTGGGAAGTTTGTCGGCGTCCATCCAAGAGCGGACGGGGAAATCCGCAGAAGCCGTCCGTGAGGGCTGGTTGAACCAAGTCCCCATCGGCCGTCTCATCGACCCGCTTGAAACAGCGAGCGCCATCACCTACCTCTCCCTTCCCGCATCAGGTGGCATCCGCGGCGTGAGCCTCGCCGTTGACGGCGGCCGCCTGCGCTCCATTTGAGGTGAAACCATGGAAGCTGACATGTCGCCGGAGATGGCCTCGCAGGTTCTCAGCATGCTCACCGGGGGTGGTTCAATGGATCACATCAACACCTCGCTGGCGCTCCGCCTCATCCCGCTTGCTCAGGAATTGGAAGATTCAGATCTCGTGGAGAAGTTGCTCGAGCACGCCAGAAGGGTGGCCAAGACCGACGAAGAGCAGGGTTGGGCTCGTTTTGAAGCACTGAAGGTCGTTGAGGCCAGCCTCGACAGCTACCTCCGTCTCGCCGAGGAGACGGAGCGAATGGAAGGTGCCCAATCCCTCTCCGCAGCGGTCAACCACTACGTTGCCCTGCTGTACCTTGCCGAGGGTCAACTCGACGAAGCGCGAGCCACCGCCCAGCACGCTCTCCGCCTCCGGCAAACCATCGAGGACAAGGAAGGCATGGCGTACGGCATGGCCCTGCTGATGACCGTTGCCAAGCGTCAGCACGACGAAGATACCGCCATCGCTGTTGGGACGGAGCGACTGGAACTGCTCATCTCCATGAAGGACGACGTCGGTCAAATGGAAGCGCTGGCCGACCTCGCCCACTGCCAGGCCACCATCGGGGAGTTCGGTGCAGCACGCGACCTGTTTGAACGGTCGCTGGAATTGGCCAAGGCCCTCGAGAGCCTTTCGGGGCAGTTGGTCGCTCGATGGGGCCTTGCCGACCTCGCAGAAATCGAACAGGACTACGAAACCGCCATGCTCGTTCTCTCCGACAGCCTTCACGAATTCATCGCGGCCAACGCTGCAGCACCCGCACCGCTCCGCCAGCGAATCCACGACCTGACGGAACTCAGAAACCAACCTGCGAGTGAACCAGGCGATGCCTGATTCGCCACATCATTATGTGCCATGGCGCCGTGGCAGAACCGGTGCGTGGCCATGGAGCATGACATCTTCTTCTCCATCTCACAAACACCCGACGAGCACGGCCACATTCCTGACGAGGCCACGATGCTGAGAAATTACTTCCAGCAACTTGCCTGTGCCGACGAACTCGGTTTTGGAGTTGGCTGGATTGCGCAAGCGCATCTGTCGACCGAGACCCAGAAGACCAACACGCACCCGGTGGTTCCGCACTGGAAAGGCGAGGTCGGGTTTGTGCACCGATTTCCCACAACTGGCACTGGAATCGTTTCGGCGAACCGAGAACATCGAAATCGGCAGCGCCGTGGTATCCATCCTTGCCTCAGGCGGCCCCATCGCTCAGGCGGAACGCATGGCCAACCTGCTGAGCCTGCACGGCCTCGATCCGGATGAAAAACGATGCCTGCACGTGGGATTTTCAGCCGGCCGGTTCGAATTCATGGCAAGACCCTACGGCGTCGTCCCCCGAACCGCGGTTGAGGAGGCGGCGTGGCCGGCCCTTCGCGGTCAAATCTTCATGGAAGCGGCGGAAATCTTCCTTCGACTGTTGCGAGGCGATGTCATCAATTCCGACATGATTCGCTCCACGGTCTTGACGCGAGCCAACTTCAGGAGCGACGAGGACTGGGAGAAGGTGCAGGATGCAGCCGTGGAGTTTGAGGCGCTGTCGTCACGGCCCGACGCCATTGAAATCCCTCTCGGTACGTGTTTGAAGACCTGAAAATCATCCCCACCGAATTCAGGAAAGACCTGCTTCGGTTGGTGGCCGGGACCCACGACCCACGCCCAGACCTTCGTCAACACCATCTTGCCCGTGAAAGTGTTCAACCTCTCCATCACCTCTCCGGACGTGATCGATGCCACCCACGAGCGAATGCAGGAGGTTTACCACCCGGACGGTGGGCAGTGGAAGCGTGGCGACATGCCTCGGACCAGTTTCGTGTTCCTCAACGACGAGGAGGGCCTCACCTCCGAGGAGCAATCTGCAGCCGCTCAGGCGGAGGCTGAACAAGCCCTCGGTGCGTACTGGAACGCCTCGAAGGAACGATTGACCCCACCAAAGTCAACCGAGCGGCCAACAACGCCCTCATCGGCAACGTCGAGGAAGTCGCGCAACAAATGGTGGAACGCTTCCACCCTGACGACCGCATCATGGCTTGGTTCGACTTTTTCAATCACGACCGAGCGCGTCTGCCGAAACATGACGGCCTACATGCAGAGGGTGGTGCCCTGGTGGAATCCATGCTGGAGGGGGCTTGATTGGGCGTCCGCCACGACACCCACTCGGCGGTCCAACCCGGCAAACCGGGTTCTGCCATGTACCCTGAATCACCGCTCGGCGAGCAGGTCGAGGGCATCCCCACGGGCCGTGAAGTGGCGTGGAACCCCCTGGTGGACTACCGAAGAAACGGGGTCCCCGAGACCACCATCCACGGTGCCGTGGCGTGGGCTCACGGGGACGAAGTCATCCATTCCTTTGGTGGGAACGTGCTTTGCTACGGTCGCTCGATGATGAAACCCTTCATGCTCAAAGCCTTCACAAAGGAACTTGAGGATTGTTCGTGGGAGCAAAAGGCGATTTCAGTGGCCTCCCACAACGGCGATACGGAACACGTGGCGGCCGCGCAATCCTTGCTCAGCGAGCCGGAGTGGCCGTTGATGCTCACACCGCTTGACGTGCCCCTGATTCAGTTTGGACGACAAGGTTCGTCGGCCCCGCCGTTGGTTTCACACCTGCTCGGGGGAACACGCTGCCATCCTACGCGGCTGTCGCAAAAAAGGCTGGAAGCGGGCGGGTTATACGCTACCGACGCACGAAGTTTTCCATGCCTACATGGAGCAACTGCGAACGTACCTCGGGGAGGACTGGACGCCGCTTCGCATCGCCAAGGACGGCTGCGGCTTGCCCACCGTTTCCAACACGGTGGCTGAACTCGCTCAAATTTACGCCGGCCTTGTCCGAGACAAAAACGACGATTGGATCTGGGAGGCGATGGTGCGACATCCAGATTTGGTCGGGGGCTTCAATCGCCTCGATTCGACCGTCCTCAAAGCGGGAGAAGGACGGGTCATCGCCAAGGAAGGGGCGGACGGCTTGCTCGGCATGGCCATTGAACATCCCGATTATCCGAAGGGACTCGGTATCGTCGTGAAAATTGCGCACGGATGGAATTCTCAAGCCACCTGGTACGTCGCTCGAGCCCTTCTCGGTGTGCTCGGCATCAACCTGCGAAACCCCTACCCGTTGAACCGGCAAAAGGCGTTCATCGTGCCCGGCATCGTCCCCGACCGCTACGTCAACGACCTCGAGACGGTGCCAACATGGGACGAATGGGACCCTGACCGGGACCGCTGGAATTACGAACCGGACGTGGTCTGATGGACCCGCTTCTCAATTTCATCGACGGCGCCTTTGTCCCGTCCGCTGCGGGTGCCACCCTCGAGACGGTGAACCCCGCCACCGGAGCGGTGATCACCACCCTTCCCCGCTCAAACGCCAGCGACGTACAGACCGCCACGACAGCCGCCCTCAGGGCCGCTCACGGGTGGGCGTCCACCCCGATGGAGGAACGTATCGGGTGGCTTCACCGCCTGGCCGATGCACTCGAAAAAGACCGTGAAACCATTGCGCAACTGGAAAGCATGGACACGGGCAAACCCATTGCACTGGCTCGCAAGGTGGATGCAGCACGCTCTGTCGCCAATTTCCGATTCTTTGCGACCTTTGGACAAGACCATCACGACCCCACGTTCAGCGACCACGGAGCCGTCAATCACGTTCACCGCTCACCCGTGGGTTGCGTCGGGCTCATCACGCCATGGAACCTCCCGCTCTACTTGCTGTCGTGGAAGGTGGCTCCTGCCCTGTTGATGGGCAACACCATCGTCGCCAAACCTTCGGAGATGACGCCCTTGACGGCCAACCACCTTGCGGTCATCATGCAGCGCATCGGTTTCCCCAAGGGCGTGTTCAACCTGGTTCACGGCCTTGGTCCCGAAGTGGGCCAAGCCATCGTTGAGCACCCAGACATTCGGGGCATCTCCTTCACCGGTGGGACCGCCACGGGAAGAAGGGTCGCCGCCACAGCAGCACCCATGTTCAAGAAGCTCTCGTTGGAACTCGGCGGAAAAAACGCCACGGTCCTGCTGGACGACGCCCCGCTGGATGACATCATGGACGAGTTGGTCCGTGCCTCCTTCACCAATTCAGGCCAAGTCTGCCTTTGCGGCTCACGCATCCTCGTGGACGCCTCGATTTACGACGATTTTGAAGAAAAATTCGTGGCCTCCGTGGCCAAGCTCAACGTCGGCGATCCCAGGCTTGAGACCACCGCCATGGGCTCATTGATTTCAATCGAGCATCGTGACAAGGTCGAATCTTACATTCGACTCGGGCAGGAAGAAGGCGGACAAATCCTCGTGGGGGAACCTCGAGGACCACCCCGTGGACGACGTGCCGTCGGCTGGTGCCTTCCTTCAACCCACGGTCATCGGTGGCCTGAGTCCCACCTCGAAAACAGCGACCGAGGAAATCTTCGGACCGTGGTCACCCTTCATCCGTTCAACGATGAGGACGAAGCGGTGGAAATGGCCAACATCACTGGAATACGGTTTGGCCGGTTCCGTGTGGTCCAAGGACCCTGAACGCGGTCATG
This sequence comes from Candidatus Poseidoniales archaeon, assembly GCA_019651595.1. GTDB lineage: Archaea > Thermoplasmatota > Poseidoniia > Poseidoniales > Poseidoniaceae > Poseidonia. The sequence goes on from BOYQ01000002.1 coordinate 124,048, forward strand.
CGTTCGCAAAACGCCTCGACACGGGCATTGTATGGGTGAACACGTGGCTGAACCGGGACCTCCGAACGCCCTTCGGCGGAGTCAAGCAATCAGGGGTCGGTCGAGAGGGCGGCGCATGGTCGTTGAACTTCTTCTCAGAACTGACAAACATCTGTGTCAAAAGCCCATGAAGCCACATGTTCAAATGAGACCCACGGCCTTGAAAGCATGGACGACAACCCGCTACCGCTGTTCGTCCTGCCCATGGTTCTGTTCCCTGGCGAACATCAAGAACTGCGAGTGTTTGAACCACGGTACCGACAGATGCTCGACACGTGCATCCTCGATGAGCGGCCCTTTGGCTTGGTCATGAACGACCCGTTCGAACCAACCAACGGATGGGACGGCCCTCGTCGCCACGGTTGCGAAGCCATCATCCTCAACCACGAAACCCGTGGTGTGAACCATTTCATTACCATCGCGGGCGGGCGACGTTTCTTCATTGACGACGTGTTGGAACCGGCCCTTCCACCGTTTTCAGACCCGAGCATGGCCCCCTCATCGTGGACGGCGTGGCCCCTGACATCGAAACGTTGCTCAACCACCTGCCCGACGACGCCGAACACAGCCGGCTCTACATCGCTGCGAACGTCACGTACCTCGAAGAGACGGGGGAACTCAGCGACGACGACCAAGATTTTCTTCGCTTGTTGACTCGCAACGTTGTGGAACGAGCCGGCCGGGGCATGAACGTGGATGCCGCGGTGCTCAATCAGTGGGTGACCTCCATCTGCGAGGAACAAATCAGCGAGGAGAAAGCCTCCATCTACAACATTGCAGCGTTGTGCCTCAACGACCTTGAATCACGCCAGCAGTTGCTGGCGTGCACCACGGCCGAGGAAGCCATCCATGAACTGCGGACGCACCTCTTTGGCCACGCCGGTGAAGAAGAATAATCGCAGCGACGCGTTGAAAACACCGAGGGCGGTGGAAGCGCCATGTCCGTCTACAGCGAGGCGAAGAAGGTCACCACCCACACCCTTCAGGAAATGAAGCGGGCGGGTGAAAAAATCACCATGCTGACGGCTTACGATTACTCCCTTGCCCGCCTTGTCGACCAGGCAGGTGTTGACGTCATCCTCGTAGGGGACTCCGCGTCCAACGTCATGGCCGGTCAAGTCACCACGGTGCCCATGACCCTCGACCACATGATCTACCACGCCCAGTGCGTTGAGCGAGCCGTGGACCGCGCCCTGCTGGTTGTTGACATGCCGTTTGGAACCTACCAGGGGAACTCTCGTCAGGCGCTTGAATCCGCCATCCGCATCATGAAGGAATCCAGCGGCCACGCCGTCAAACTTGAGGGCGGCGCCGAAATTGCTGAATCGGTTCAGCGAATCCTGACCGCCGGTATTCCCGTGATGGGCCATCTTGGCCTGACTCCGCAATCCATCTACAAGTTTGGAACCTATTCGGTTCGAGCAAAAGAAGACGAGGAAGCTGAGAAACTCATCGCCGATGCGAAAATCCTCGAGGAAGCGGGTTGCTTTGCTATCGTGCTTGAAAAGATTCCACGAGAACTGGCCAAGCGTGTCTCTCAAGCGCTGAGCATCCCCACCATCGGCATCGGTGCCGGCCCTGACGTGGACGGTCAGGTGCTGGTCCTTCACGACCTGCTGGGCATCACCATGGACTTCTCCCCCCGGTTCCTTCGACGCTACCTCAACCTCGCTGAGGACATTAACGGTGCCATCAAATCGTACTGCAGCGACGTGCGCTCGGGTGATTTCCCCAACGACGAGGAATCCTACACATCCTGATCACCCAAAGAGGCTGAAGTACAAGAGGGACCCGCCAAGCGCCCCAATGTTCACGCCCATCGTGTGCCATATGGCCAAGCGAAACGGCGGCAAGTGAAAACGCCACCACGAGGTGCTCACCCAAATCCAGACGACAACGGCGAGGTAGCCGCCGCAAACAAAGCCACCCAGACCGGTGGACCAGACCAACAACAGCGGGAAGGCGAGCGAAGCGATACCGGCAAGGTACTCCGTCCAGCGGTTGGGCGGATGGTTGGTCAACAAGCGATGCAGAAGGGGCGAAAGCAGCATCATCAGCAGCAAGCCACCTTGGGGCGGGTTCGGCATCGGGTAGGGGTTGGCCGGCATCACGACCGCCTGCCAGGCGGCTCCAGCCGCCACACCAAAGGCGGTTGGTGCCATGACGTTGTCCAGCGTTTCACGCCAGGTGGCTGAACGGGGAGGTTGCGATTCAACCGGGATGGACGTCGGCTCAGCCACCTCTCCGTCCATGGCCAGACCTCACCGGCGGTCGTTTATGACCCCTCGTCCCTCGGAAGCGAAGAAAGATGCCGATGATGAATTAAACCTCGCCGGCCTCCCTCGAGCCATGGGCAAAGGTCGCATCGTTGCGGGCTGCATCGCACCCCACCCACCCCACCTCGTCTATGCGGAAAATCCACCGCAGAACGAACCGGTTGCCGAAGGCGGCTGGGAGCAACTGCGGTGGGGCTACGAACGCCTTCGTGCCTCCCTCGCTGACAAAGACTACGACGCCATTGTGTTGCTCTCACCTCACTGGCAGACCTACGTCGGGACGCATTTCCTCGGCCTGCCCCATTTTGAAGGGCTCTCGGTCGACCCCATTTTCCCCAACCTCTTTCGCTACCACTACGACATGAACGTTGATGTTGACCTCGCCAAAGCCATCCACAACGAAGCCGCTGCAGCCGGTCTGCCCGTCAAGATGATGGAAAACCCCGACTTTCGGGTGGATTACGGAACCATCACCACCGGCCACCTGTTCAACCCCGATTGGGACAAGCCCCTGGTGGTCATCTCCAGCAACCGGTCCACGGCGTACTATTCGGTGGAGGTCATGCAGGAAATCATGATCGAGCTGGGGAAGGTAACGCGGAAAGCCATCGAAGCGTCCGGCAAAAAAGTGGTTGTGCTCGCCAGCAATTCCCTCTCCCATCGCCACTTCACCACCGAGTCAGAGATGCCAGAGGACATGAGCAAGGAGCACATCACGAGCCATGCCATGCACCTTTGGGACATGCGGATGATCGACTACATGCGAAGCGGACAAGCACAACGTATTCTCGACGAGATGCCCGAGTTCACCGAACAAGCCATCGCAGAAAGTGACGGTGGTGGGCTTTCGTGGTTGCTCTCCACCCTCAATGTTCCCGACTACCCCGCTATTCTTCACGGCTACGGCACGATCATCGGCACCGGCAACGCCGTGGTTGAATGGCCGTGCTACGCTCACGAGGAGGACCAAGCATGAGCGAGGGAGGCGTGGTCGCCTCGTTCGTGGTGCCCGTTCACCCGCACACGGTGCTGGCACCCGACATGAACCCCGGATGGAGAGCGCTTCGCAACGCCTTTGACCAGGCCGCTCAAACCATCAACGATCTCGAAGCAGACCTGCTCATCGTTTACTCCACAACCTGGCCCTCCATCATCGGCCACCAAATCCAGGCCGACCCCAACCCCGAATGGGTCATGGTGGACCACGATTTCCACGATTTGGGTTCCATCCCTTACTCCTTCAACATCGATGCGGAATTTGCGCATGCGTGGGACGATGCAAACCGAAATCGAGGCTTGCAGAGCCGCTGTGTCAACTACAAAGGGTTCCCCATCGACGTTGGCTCCGTGGTGGCGCTCACCCTGCTCAACCCCGACAACCGCATCCCCGCCGTCATCGTCTCATCGAACATGTACGCCAACCGAAGTGAAACCACCGTGCTGGCCAAATCCTGCCTTGATGTCATCAAATCTCAGGGACGACGGGCGGTAGCCATCACCGCCATGTCCCTCTCCAACCGCATGTTCACCGATTTCATTGAACCCGAGGAGGACAAAATTCACTCCCTCAAGGACGACGAATGGAATCGGAAAATTCTGGAATTCCTCGAACAGGGACGTCTGGAGGACGTGGGCCAGTTGTCGCGGACGATTCACCAACAAATCCGCGTCCAGAAAGTCGTGGCCTTCAAACCGATGTGGTGGCTTTCGGCCATGAATGGAAATCGAAACGACCTCACCGGTAAGGTGCTGGCCTACGAGGCCATTCACGGCGCCGGAGGTGCCGTTGTCCACGTCGACCCAACCCCCACGGGCGTTGGCGACAAGGAATACGACGAGGACGACGTGGAGTACTTCCACGGTGAACGAGGCGTCCTTGACACCGGTGTCGAGGACCAAGTTCTCGAACCCCACGATGACGACCACGAACCAACGATGCCCTCCGAAAACAGCGGTCCGGCCCTGTGGGACCCCACGCAAGCGGAAGGTTCCGTCAACACCGAAGCGGCCCCCAAGCCCGTTGGCGCCTATCCTCACGCGAGGAAGGTCGGGGACATGCTCTACCTTTCTGGAGTTGGACCGCGTCAGCCCGGGACCAACGCCATCCCCGGCGGCCCCATTCACGATGAGGACGGGGAACCGTTGGACTACGACATTCGAGCCCAAACCCGGGCCGTTGTCGAGAACGTTCGCCGCATCGTCGAGGAAGCCGGCGCTCGCATGGATCAGGTCGTGGACGTTACCACCTTCCTCGTCGACATGAAGCGGGACTTTGGTGGCTACAACGAGGTGTGGGCCGAGACCCTCGGGAAAGTTGGACCCACTCGGACGACCCTCGCCATCGATGCGCTTCCGACCCCCATCGCCGTCGAGATGAAAGTCATCGTCCATTTGGCCGAATAATTCCAGAATCCGGCGAGATACGGCCGCAATCGGACAAGAGTTCAAGGACAGCCTTCGGTGAGCAGGGGGCGTAAGCCCGTTGCTTGCCGGAATCCGGGGAATACGCATGGTTGTGGACAAAACCGTAGAACTTGCACGCACCATCGGACTGAAGACCTTGGTGATTCTCTCATTGTCATCGATGTTGGGTTCCGGATTGTTTCTCCTCCCAGCCTTCGCCCATGAAGTCGTGGGCCCCGGCATGTGGTTTGCCTTCTTGCTCGCCGGGAGCGTCGTCATTGCCAGTGCCTACTCGAAGGCAGAACTGGCGAGCGCCATGCCGCTCTCGGGTGGATTTTACGTCTACGCCGAGCGAACCTACGGCCATCTGATCGGAACCATCAGCGGTCTCGGCTTGTTCGCTTCGTTCATGCTGAAGTCTGCGTTTGCCCTCGTGGGTTTTGCGGCCTACATGGAAGTCGTCACCGAGCATTTCGGATGGAGTGACGTCAATTCCAAGGCCATCGCCATGGTGCTTCTCGCACTCATTCTGATCGTCAACCTCACGGGCGTGAAAGCCATCAAGAAAGTGCAAATCCCCATCGTGACGGGTGCCATGGCCATGGTGGCCGTACTCTGCGTCATGGCCTTGTTTTCCGGCGACATGGATTACGGCCGCCCGGTTGAAAATTTCCAGCCGGTGTCCCTGGAAATGGGAACGGCAGCGGCTCTGGTGTTCGTCGCCTTCTCGGGGGCCATCAAAGTGGGCGCCATCGGCGGCGAGGTCATGGACCCGGAAACCAACCTTCCGCGGGGCATGATTCAATCCTTGGTCATCGCCACCGTGCTCTATGCAGTCGTGGCCTACATCATGGTCGCCGTGATGGACCCCGGTGACTTCATGGTCGACAACCATGCTGTCGAGAATCCGATCTCGGTCTTTGCGGACTCGGTGGCGGGCACCTTGGTGGTTCTCGTCGCCTCCCTGGTGGCCATTATCGCCATGGCATCCATGGCTCTGGCGGGCGTGCTTTCGTCCTCACGCTTCCTCTACGCCATGGCCAAAGACGGCGTGCTACCCGCACCGCTGGGAGAACTCAACGAGCGCTACAAAACACCCCACTGGCCCGTCTTGGTCACGGGCATCTTGATGGCCGTGTCGATTTACTCGTTTGACGTCCACGTGATCGCTGAACTCGCCTCTGGATTCATCCTCATGGTGTTCATCGTGCTCAACCTGACGGTCGTGGTGCTACGGGGTGCCGGTCCAAAGCACGAATGGAACCCAACCTACCGGTCGCCGATGTACCCGCTGCCTCAAATTTACGGCACGCTGGCGGGCCTGATGATGCTGGTCCTGATGGGCAAAAAGGCCCTCTACGGAGGCAGCGGCGCCGTCCTGCTTGGTTTGGTGGCGTGGTTTGCTTACGGTCGAAGGAACGTCCAGCCAAGGGAAGGCTCCACGCCCCTCAGCGCTTTCCTGGGCCGGGATGAACCGTCGGCTGAAGAAGAGTGAGGCCAGTGCGGCCTTGTCCGGAACGGCTCCTCAGGCCAGAATGAGACGAAGGTTCTCGAGGCTGCGCAATTCGGCGAAGTAAATCTGCTCGATGGCGTCGTACATCTCCTGATCGCCCACCTCATCGAGGAGCTTGATGATACCAGCATAAACTTCAGCGGCCTTGGTTTCTGTTTCCAATGAGCGCTCGAGCATGGCTTTGTAATCCGTCGTGTGCGCGATGGGGTGCGCATTGCGTTCTGTGACGGGAACACCGCCAAGTTTGACGATGGCTCTTCGAACCACATCAGCGTGGGCCATGGATTCCGTGGCCTCCTCATTGAACATCGGGTCGAGTTGCAATCGGTGAATGCCCTGACATTGGCGGCATAATGAGCGTACATGCTCATCGCTCGAAGTTCCCACCCCAAGGCTTCGTTCAAACGGTCAATCAGCACTTCGGCGCCCATGACGGGAGGAGGGACTCATCCGATTTGAACACGCATGAATTGCTAACGCTCACTCGTGGCGTATCCATTCACCATCGGGCGTGACTTCCCAATACTGCAACTCCTCTGAGACATCAACGTACCAACCGGTTTGACCCTGAACGGTGGAGGGGGTGGCTTGCATCACGCCCACCTTTCCTGCCTCCACGGCGAGGGCTTTCATCGATTCAAGCGTGAGACCGTGGCGCTCATGGAGAGGCGTTTCGTCCTCGACTCCTGAACTGCGAACGACCTCCTCCTCAGGCTCGTCCTCATCATCGTCAAACGCGTCCTCAACCCAGTCCTCGGCGGCTTGAGCGGCCTTCCTCGTGAGGGTGACCAACACGGCGAGGAGCAGGAGCAGGAGACCGCCGCCATGGTCATGGCCGTGTTCGTCGAACCAACGGCACCGCCGAGCAACACGTCCTCAACATCGAAGAACGTCTGCGTGAGCAAGCCGCTCCAGCTCACCGTGCAGGAACGGTCGGTTCCTCCGTTGTCGATTTCGACCTCCCACGTACCGTTGGTGACGAAAGAAGCGGAACCTGCCGTGCATGAAATCGTGGTGTTGGCTTTGGGGATGTTGAGGGTGTTGCCGTAGACATCGGTCGCAAAGGCGTTCAGCAGGACGACATCGCCCTCAGCGATGCCATCACGACTCATCGACGCTTGAATCCGGACCGGCTGCCCCGCCTCGATGGTGAGCGGAACGGAGTGGATCGCTCCGTTGTCCTCGAGAACCAACTCGTAGGTTCCGACCTTCTTCCCAGTAAATTGCCAGTAGCCCAAACCGGTGGGGGAGGCTTCCAGTTCGCCAAGTGAAGCGTTGAGCGAAGCAGTGACCGAGGTTGATTCAGCGATGTTGCCGTGAACGTCCACCACTTGGATGAACAGGTCTTGCGGTTCACCAGCCCTCACCACCAAGCCGTCGTCAGCGTCCGTGATGAGCCCGTGAGCATCCCCGCAACGACGGTCAGACGGACCGTAGCAAACACGCCGTCGGCGTTGACACGGATCTCGTGGCCGCCAACACTGGTCGCCGTCCAACGCCCATCGTTGAGCAACATTTCGAGCGTGATGTCCTTCCCGTCAAGGCTCCAGTTCAAGGCCACCGGTTCAAGTTCGTTGCCGAACGCATCGAAGAACGTCGGGTCGAGGTCGAGTGCACCGTCAGCGGGAACGCGACTGCCCTCGCCTTGAAGGGTGATGAACGCCAAACGTCCGGGGCTCACATCGAACGCAACGTCAGCGGTAAACATGGCACCCGTAGTGTTGTCAAACCAACTTCCGTCAAACTTCCATGAGCGCTCGATTGCGCCTGTACCAAAGCGTAGGTGTCGTCGACGGACAGTTCGCTGGCTTCACCCATGCCCATGGTGATGTTGCCATCAACCACCCACCGGTTGCCCTTGACGTCCTCGGCAACGAGTTGCAGCACGACTTGGTCGCCAGCAGAGGGCCCCCGTGGTTCAACCGAGAGGGTCATGTCGATGGCGCGGCCGTGAACCACGTCAACCGCAAGGCTCGTTGAAACCGTACCGTCGACACCGACGATGGTTGCCGGGCCGGTGCCTGATGGGTTCCAAAAGACCCGGTCCTCCTCGTCCACGGACAGCCCGCCCGAGGACGCCGTCAAGGACGTAATGGAGGGGGAAACAAAACCGATGTAGCCGTTGACGTCTCGCCGCTCAAAGACAAGTTCGTAGGATTCACCGGCCATGAACTCGGTCGGAGCGTCAGCAATCACGAGCGTGGAGGCCACTGCGTCCCCGGGGATGACATGGAGGGTCGCGCTTCCGGTGATGTTTCCGGATGACACGGAAATGAGCCATCGTCCCGTGTTCGTGGCGAGGTACTGACCTTGGGCGTTGAACGAGCCGTTCTCAGCAAACCACGCCAGGGAACCAACGTTGGAGAGCGGCATTTCATACCCGTTGATGTCGACCAATCGAGGGGTGATGGATTGGAGGGAGCCGGCCCGAACCGTCAGCGGTTCATCGAACACAAAGGCATGAGGGGCACCTGCGGTGACCGTCAAGGTGGCTCGGGCTTCGAGTTGGTTGTACCGAACACGGGCGTGGACCTCACCGAGTTCATCTGCCGTCCAGGTCGGTTCACCAAGACCGGCGTACACGCCGTCGATGTCCCACACCATCGTTGACGGACCCGCCATGCGATTGCCTCGACTGTCGAGCAGGTCCGCCGTCAAGGTGGTGGGCTCGAGCACGCCCAGGTTTGTTCGCGTGATCTCAATCGACGTGGGGACACCGGCCAGCACGGTGATGTTGTGCGTTGCGACCAACCCGTTGTGTGAAGCGGTGATTTGCACCACGCCAGCCGACCACGGGTAAAACATCCCGGTGTCTGACACGGTGCCGTTACTCGAAGACCATTGGATTTCACCGGCCAGCGGGTTGTTGACCGGATCGTAGATGATGGCTTCGAACATCACCACCTCGTCGGCTGAAACCGAGGCCGGTGGCGCGTCAAACACCACGCGGTCGGGGGTGCCCGTTCGCATCACATCCGAGACGTCTTCGAGGTGGACTGGAGCGGTGGTGGAAAGGCTTCCCAACACGACGAGCGCCACGAGAGCGACGCAAGCCTTGGGGAAGGACATCGTATCACACCCTCACTCGTTGTATTCTTGCCATTCTTCCTCGCCGGCCAATCGGTACCACCAGGTGCCGTCCTCGTCTTCCCACCATTCCGTGCCGTCTTCGTCGACGCTGGTTTCGGCTTCGGCTTCCTCCTCAACTTCCGCAGGAGCGGCTTCCTCGGCAGGGGGACCGGTGGGGCCCGGGGCAGGACCGGTGGGACCAGGCGCAGGACCGGTGGGACCGGGTGCTGGACCGGTGGGGCCGGGTGCAGGACCGGTGGGGCCTGAGGGACGGTCATCGTCGTCATCGTCCTCGTCATCATCGTCCCAGTCGTCTAGGCGTCCGCTTCGCATGAACGACACGACGAGACCGAGGAGCACAACCGCAACGATACCGAGCAAGCCAGCACCGACGTAATAGAGGGTCCCGCCGGCTTCAAAGAAACCAGCGAGGTTGCCGACGACCGTAATGTCTTCATTAACCCGTACGGCGCCCACACTGATGGTGATGGTCTGCGGACCGTCGTCAAGGGTGGTGACCGTCCAAAGGTCGGAAGACGTCATCATGGCTGAAACCCCGTCCAGTGGACTCAACTTGGACGCTCCCCGGCACGGGAATTTCGTTGTCGTAGGCGTCAAAGGCGCGAATACTGACGTCTAAACTCTCGAGTTGGTCGACCGTGTCGGTGGACAAGTTCACCTCGAGACGGGCCACGATGCTCTGAGCAGACACCGTGATCTCCGTGGTTGAAACAGCGCCACCCACTGCGTATTGGAGGGTGTGAACGCCCGCAACCACGGCATCGTAGGTGTAGGTGCCCTCGGAGGTGGTGATGACGTTCAGGGTGGGAACGGCTTGACCGTCCTCGGTCCACTCCACGTTTTGCGCAAACTGGTTGCCGTCGGCGTCGGTACCCGTAACCTGGATGTCAACGCGGTCGCCGGCCGTTGGGGTGCTGAGTGAAACATCAGCGCTCACCGTGACCGCTTCACCGTGCACCACCGTGAGCGTAATGCTGTCCGAGATGTTGAAACCGGTTCCACTGACCTGGTAGGCCTCAATGCGCCATTCACCCACCGTGGTGGCTTCCCAGCGCATCTCGTCGAGGAGGAGTTGGGTGGTGATGTCCTTGACATCGCCGGTTGCGACGTTGACTTCAATCCACGTCAACCCGTCCGAAGTGATGCGGTTGCTGTCGGCGTCGTAGAGGTCGGATTGGAAGTCAACGGCGTAGTCCGATGTTAACTCAAAGACGGCTCCGGTGGTTCGGTCGGGGTCGTTGGCCGTGCCCTGAACGGTGACCGTGTGGAGGAAGCCGTGGTCAACGGTCATGTTGATGCTCACGGCGTGGACGGTGGTTCCGTCGTCGTAGGTAGCCGTCAAGGTGTAGGGATCATCGCTGGCGAAGTAAGGCGTGAAGGTGGTGGTGTCGCCGCTCAGCACCTCGAGGAAGTTGGTCGAGTCGCCCATCGTGGGGTGGTCAAGCGTCCAATTCACCACGATGGCCCACTGGTTGCCCTTGGCGTCAATCGCAAACACGTCGGCATCGAGGGTGTCGTCAGCGGTCAATTCGAAATGAGCCCACGTCGAGACGACATCGTCCACCTCGATGCGAAGGGTCTGAATTTCACCCTTGGCCACGTCGATGGTGATTTGCGTCAGCGTGGTTTCATACCGAGCTTCCAAGATCTTGGCTCCGGTCTTCACCGGGTCCCAAATGGCGGGTGCACCGGGTGTGAGTTGGCCGTCCGAGGTCTTGGTCCAGTTGTCGGCGGGCAGCACGACGGCCAAGCGGTTGCCGCGCACGTCAATCCGGGTGGTGTTGATGTACACGCGATCATCGGCGGTGATGGACGTGGCTGATGCGTTCAACTCCAAGCGGTCAATAGCGCCGTGACCCACCGTGATGTTGATTTCGGCAGCGACACCGGAGACCGAAGTCACTGCGAGGCTCCAAACGCCCACATGGTCGGGGAAGTATTGCTGATTGATCTCCGAGTAGTTACCGTTGTTGGTCGTCCAGGTCAGGTTCCCCGCATCACTGAGCGGGAGTGCGTTGCCAAACTGGTCGTAAAGGTCCAGAGTGATATCGCACCAGACTCCTGCGGGAACGGTGCCCTCGCATCCGGCCATCACAAAGAACGACGGTGCGCCAGGAAGGACGGTGACGTCCACGACCACCTGCTGGCCGCTGGCTGGGTGTGACACCGTGATGGTGTGCGCACCAGCGGCGTAGGGCATGAACGTCGTACCCATCATGCTCCCGTTGGACGGGGTGATGTCGATGGTCTCGCCCGTCATGAAATTGCCGTGTTGGTCGGCCATCTGAGCGTTGATGGTAAGCGTTTCATCGGCGGTGATGGTGGCCGTCAGCGGTGTGACGATGAGGTCAACGGGTGCACCGGGGGTGACCGTGATGTTCTGGGTTCCGCACACCAAGCCAAAGCACGACGTGATGGTTGTGACACCGGCTGCAGTGGGCGTGAACAGACCGTTGCTGCCGATGCTGCCGGAGGAAGCAGACCAGGTCATGGGCGGTGCCTGAACCATGGATTGATGGTCGTAGGCCACCGAGTTGAAGTTCACCGCCGTGTCAGCGTCGGTGGTCGGTGTCCCCGAAGGACTGATGGCCACGCTGGTGATGTTCGTGGTGTTGAACTGAATTTGCGGCCTGAAGTTGACGTTGGTGGCCGACCCGGAATAGAACGAGGCATGAGCGTGCCCGGTGTTGGGCGTGGCGATGATCATCCAAGCCTGTTCGTTGGTGATGGTCATGCCAGCGGTGCTGACATCGAACCAAATCCATCCCGTGGTGTCGACGTTCACCACCGTGGTGGAAACAGCATCACCGTAGTCCACACCGGCTTGCATGCCTGGTGCACCCCAGGTGCCACCGGCGGTGGTGCCGTTCCAAGTGGCGGAGGCGGCGCCCCAGTTGACGTTCGTGATCGGGTGAACACTGAACGAAACCGATGTGGCACCCTGAACATAGGTCCACGATTCGACGTACATACCGAGGGACGCCGAGTGCACCTGTTGGTATTGGGCAAACGGCACCTGAGCGGCGTCCAGTGCCACGTTGATGCGACACTCGTCCGCCCAAAGGGTTCCGCAGTAGGTTCCTGCGCTCACGGTGGCTTCACCGGCGAAGTTGGTGTTCGGGTATTCGCTGTAAACGGCCGTGTCCTGGACGTTGGTGTGGCCGAAAGCGGCGATTTCGCTTCCGGTCTGGAACATGTACGTGAAGGTGTAGTCGTTGTTGTAGGTGTGGTCTGGCTCGCCGACGGCAAAGCTCCAGCGAGAGGAAGACGGTCCGGGGATGGACTGGTTCACGCCTTGGACCCACCACGAGAAAAAGTTGGCCCTCGGTCAGGTTGTTCTCAAAGCGGAAGGTGGTGTTCGTGATTTCTGAATCCTCCCACGAGCGGAATTTGTAGACACCGGTCTCGTTGGCGACGGTGACGATGTAGCCCGTTGCTCCCGCTGACCGGCGTCCACGTCAAGGCCGGTTGGGTTGAAGGCGTCAACAGACCGTTGCTTTCGGCGTACAACACCTGACCGTCGGCCGGCGACGTCAACGTTGGCTGCGCCGGAGGCACGATGCCGTTCACGTTGTCCACGTAATCAAGAACCAGATGGGGATGATAGGTGGCGTCATAGTATTCAGAGGAATAGAAACTGTGGGAAGAACCGGTGGTGCCCACCATGGCAAGCATGAACGTCATCGTGGTGTTGCCGTTGGCGATGTTGCTTTGGGCGAGGCTGGTCAAATCCCACTCCATCCACCCGAAGGGATTGTTCAACGTGAGCGTTGAGCGAGTGATTTCGCTGGTTGAACAAGACGGAGCCGTGGCCCAGACGACGCTGGATTCAGTGAAGCCACTGCAAGGGTAAGCAGCGATGGTGGTCGATGAGGTACCGGAAACGCCCGGCTGGTACATGCGGAGCATCATCTGCGTGGGCGTCATGGCGGACGGCCAAGGGATGTTGCTGAGGTCGTATTCCATCAGGATGCGACTCTGGCCCGTACCGAGACTGTTGACACCCAGCACCATGGTGTTGGAGGTCCCTCGGTTCACCGTGGCGTTGGAATCGATTTCAACATCCTCCACCAACGGCAATTGACCCGAGTAGTCAAAGATCGAGCCACGAGACAGGTTCAGCGTGTGGTTTCCGTTGCCGTCATCGCTGCCCTGATCTTCAGGGACGCGGTACTTGTTGACGGAGGACCACTCGCCGATGCGGTCGCCCTGGTCGGCTCTTACGCGCCAGTAGATCCAGAAATCCCCTTTGGAAAGGTTAGAGTTGGTGTACGTGTTGTTGAGGAAGTCGAACGTATCGTTGCCGTAGAGTCCCGCCACGATTTCGTCGTGCGTCCAACAGGTGGTGATTTCTTCGTTCAGGAAGGAGGGATCACCGCCGCCACACGCTGCGATTTGCGTGTGGTTGCTGTAGGTGAGGTTGAAGGTGAAATCGGTGCTGTTCAGCCCCGACGGACGAGGCTTGGACGTGTCCCAGAGCGTGGTGCCGTCCAACGGCGTGAGTCCGGTGGGTTGCGATGGCACCCATGCATCAACGATGCGATAGGTCAGGTTGAGGCGTGGACGAACATCGATGTTGCTGGCTTCACTTGAGGCGAACTGAACGCGCCCGTCAACGGCCCCCGCACGGTCTCCTACGGGGAACAGAACAACCTCGAGTTCAGCGAGGTTGTTGGCCAGCGCGTGTTGAACCAGCGCCGTCACGTTGAACGCCGTGGTACCGGTGGCGTTGACCCACTGCGCTGGATTGAAGGGAATGTCAAAATCGTCTTCGGAGTATCCACCTGCGCTCGCCCAGGTCGAATTGTTTCCGGCTGGATAGGCGTACACGGAAGATTCCGTCCAGGCCGTGGTGGTTTCACCGACGGCGACGTACGTGCTCTGGTACACGTTGATGGCCGTGAATTCAAGGCTGGCGTTCACCACTTCGTAGGTCCCCGGCATCGGTAGCGAGCTGAAATCCATGTTGACCAGCGACATGGAACGAAGGTTGGGGTTGCTGGTGGACACTTGGCTTCGGCCGACATAGAGGCTGGAGGATGCGCCGCGATTGGTGTAGATGTTCCCCGTGTCGAGGAAGGTGTCGGACGTCACCGAGGGGTAAGCGGTTGACGGGATGATGGAGCCCTCTTGGATGGAAAGCGTAGCGTGGGTGCTGTTGATTTCCTCTCCGACGTCGTTGGGGAGGTAGAAAATGGTCGAGGTGCTTCGTGGACCAAGCATGCCGTTGTTCATGGGTTGTACCATCCAGCGAATTTCCTGAGCGAAGGTCAGGTCTTGCGGGGGTGTGAACGTGAGGTTGGTGATGTCGAAGGCGGCAGGCGTGGATCGGGAGTCGTAGGTGTAGAGCCCAGCCATGTCGTTGCTGGCGTCCGCCTGGATGAACACCCGCCATCCCGTGGCGGTCGTCGACCCGCTGTAGGTCCACGAGAAGGTGGGCGAGCGGTCCGCTTTGAGCGCGTGAGAAGCGGTGTCCCACACGATGGAACCGCTGGTTGGCGCGGCATTCACGCCGCTCGCGGTGGGGGTCGCCACGGTGCCGTCCTCCCAGGTGAGCGTGAGGTACGGGCGTTCGCTGGCGCTGCCCTCGGTTGAAGTGAAGGTGATTTCGTCGGTGGTTTGGCTGGAGGTGTAGACCATGAGCGAAACATGGTTCTGTCCTGCTGCCATGGCGGCCTGGACCGCTTCGGTCACGTCAAAGTCCATCCAGTCGTCGGCCACGCTATCGACGAGATCGACGTAGCCGCCGATGTCGGTGCCGATGCTGCGACCACCTCGCTGTGCCCAAGCGTTGGTGCCGTCGTAGGTCGTGGCGTTGGCTGAGGTGGTCCAGGGCTGGAGGACGGGTCGAATGGCGACCGGTTCGTCTTCAACCGAGCCGTATTCTGCAAACAGGCTCAGTTCAGCTTCGGTGACTCGAGCCCCGCTGGGTTGCGGCACTTCATTGAGTGGAATGCGAATGAGGGCTGCGGCCTGATAGCCCGTGGAGACTTCACCGACGGTTAACGTGGTGGAATTTTCATGCGTGTCGTCTGAGCCCGTCCCGTTCTCAATGACGTACGTGTCAACAAGGTGAGGAGTGTTGAGGTCAGGAAGCGCACCGTGGTGTCGCAGTTCCACCGAAGCCTTGGTGGCGTTGAACACGACGGTGTTCAGGTCGGGGAGCTGGAAGTGGTAGGCGTTGGACCAGTTGCCGATTTGGTTTGTGGCCGAGACGGCCCGAACAACGCCAGTACCACGTCTTGCCCTCATCCAAATCGGACTGCAAGCGTGAAGGAGGTGTTGGTCACGTCAAAGCCGGCATCGTTCCACGATGTGTAGGTCACACCGTTCACGTGACGAGAAGTCGCTTTGGGTGTCCAGTTGGACGATGTAGCCAGCCAGTGCCATTGAGCCTGCGAAGTTCCAATTGAGCTCGGGTTGGGTGATCGGGGTCAGGTCAACCCCTGAGCCGATGGACCACGAACCGTTGAGTGGCAGCGTCGGAGCGAGGGGTCGGAGGGCAGCGCATCCGATCCCGGCACGTAAACGAAGGAAAGCTCGGGACGGCTGGCCATCGAATCTTCGGCCGTGCTGAAGTACGCGGTCCGAGCAGCCGCCTGAACCGGCACCGAGCATGCCGGCGATGAAGTCAACGCGACGGTCTTCTCGCATGGCGTTCTGAACCGCCAGGGTGACGTTCCATTCCACGCTGTCGCCCTCGGAGAACGAATTGCCGACCGAGACGCTGTCGAGCAGCGAACCGCGCTCGGCTCCTTTGGCACCGGCCGTCGCCCAGGAGTTGGAACCGTCGTAGCTCGACCAGGTGGCGTCCTCGGCGCTCCAGTCGTTCTGGTTGCTCTCCCAAACGCCGATGGTGGGCGACCCAAAGGTGGTGGAGGTCAGCGACATCGAAAGGTGAGCCGACTGCACCGCGTAACCGTCGGGCAAAAGGTTCGAGACGAGGTTGCAACCCACCAATACCCGTGATTTCACCGCCGAACGGGCTGTAATCGATGGTCATCTCCGAATCGCCGTCATAGTTGTCGTTGGGGGCTGCGCTGTCGATGTAGGTGTCCATGCATTCGGGGTATTGGTTGTCCTGCGAGCCGTTGCCGTGCTTCAAGCGGAATTCATACCGGTCCCCGCCCAGCCACGTGCTCTCGAGCGACGACACGAGGAAACTCGAAGTGACCCATTCGCCGTAGTGACCATCAGCGTTGACCGTCGCCATTCGCCAGAAGTACATGTTGCCAACTTCAAGGGTCTTGGTGCCGGTCATGGCGAGGGTCCCGTCGGTCGGGCTGAAGTCGTTGTCAACACGGGTATCGACTCGCATTTCGCGGAGGCGGAAGTCTTCGTCCGTGGCCAACTCAAAGAGAATGTCGTCCCCGGTGGCTGGCTGGGACCAGTTCAGCGAAGGTTGGGTGTTGCCCGAGAGGTTGTCGCCGGTCTTGTTCCAGACGGCCAAGCTTTCAGCGGGGGCCGTGAGGCTCACGGCCGTCGGTGGCGTACCCGTGCCCCATTCGTAGGTGACGGAGAACGATGGCGCATCGCTTGGATTGCCGGTTTCAGCGGCGTGGAAGAAGATGCCTTCGTTGTTGGTGTAGGACTCGAATTTCCCACGAACAGCGATCATCAGGTCGAGCGGATCCTGATCCCCGCCGTCGAGGTAATTCTGAACGGCGTGGTCGAGGTCAAAGGTGAAACTGTTGCTGGTTTGGCTCCCGTTAGCGAGGGCCACCGTGGCCGTGCCGTTTGAACGACCACCGTCGTACCATTGGATGCCACCCGATGCCATCTGGTTCCACGTGACTTCCTCCTCAGCCCACAGGCCCGAATCTTCCATGCCGTGGACGGATACCATGGGGCTACCGGAATACGAAGAACGCGTCAGTTTGAGTTCAGCGTTGAGAATGGTCAAGTTGTCGTGCAGGCCCAACTGGTTCAGGGACGCACGGAAGTGAATCAGACGCTCCTTATTCGAAGTCATGCTGGCTTCGACGAGGGCATCTGCACCGTAGTTGTAGGTCTTCCTGGTTTCGTTCACAAACGTGTCTTGGAGGAAATCCAGTTCCAGGCCAGTGTCGGTGGGGCCGAGGGTCATGGTGGCCGTGCCGTCACCGTTGTCGACCACGTTGAGGTTCGGCAAGAGGAACGTCGTGCTGTCCCACGGACCCCACTGGTCGTTGCTGTCCACGGCACGAACGCGCATGTGCATCGAGGTCCCGTTGGTCAGGGCGAGGCTGGATGGAAGGTTGTAGGCGCCGGATGTACCGGTGGACGCAAAGGTCGACCAGAGCGTAGAGAAATGCCATGCTTCGTCGGTAGCAGAGCGCCAATCCTCAGCGTTGCTGAGTTGGATTTCAACGTCCGTTCCGGTGTTGAGAGCATAGGAGAGGGTCGGGGTGGTGACCGGCTGAAGCAAGAAATCAGCCTCCATCCAAGGCGCGCCGTCGTCCACGGGCAGGTCGGTTGCGACCGTGGCCCCGTTGGTGGCGGCGCTGTTCGTGGTGACATCGAGGGTCAGTTCGGGCCGGTCGGCTACAGCGGTGGCTTCGGACATGGCACAGTCGTAGGAGGCACCGAACGATGCGACGATCACCGAGAGGTAGGCAGCGTTGGAACGGGCAGCCTCTTGAGCGATGGAGGTCACGTTGAGCGTCAGAGTCCCGTTGCCCGAAAGCAAGGTGGGCGGTTCCCAATCGCCTCGGTCAGCGTCGGCCTCTGCGCCGGCTTCCGACCAGATTTGATTGTTGGCGAACAGCACCCACGAAGCATAGGAACCGTTCCAAAACCGGTCCATGTTGGCCACGTAGGCCGTCAGTTCGGTGGGACCGAGGGCTTCCGTGGTGCACTCCAGGTCGATGCTGGCCTCGTGAACGGTGTCGCTCGACGTGTAATTCATCGGGAAACGGAGCAGGAGGCGAGGACTCCTGAGCGGGGCCGTCGGCCAAAACCCCGGTGGACGAGGTGTTGTAGGTGGTGGTGGGCGCCGAAGCGGTGATGTACGTGTCGGCGTGAACAGCGTGATAGGAAACACTGCGATGCACGCTGGTTTCATCCTCGAGTTCCGACCAACCCTCCATCGTTTGAGGCAGCGAAAGGTCGGCGAAAATAAACATCAACACGAGCAAAAGCGCGGTGGCTCGGGGAGGAACGATTCGTACGCTACGCATGGGACTCAACCCTTACACCACTCCCCATTATAGGGACTTTTCCCTTTGAGGGCTTGAGGGGCCACCCTCGTGTGCAAAATCAGCACCAATTTTTCCCTCGTTCACCCATGCGAATGTTGAAGGAGGCTCGTCAACGAGAAGCGAAAGCATGAGCGAACTTTGGGTTGAGAAACACCGCCCCCAATCGGTGACTCAAATCAAAGGACAGGCTGCTGTGGTGCAACGACTGGGAACCTACGCCGGCAACAAAAACTTCCCCCACCTGTTGTTTGCTGGCCCACCTGGCACTGGAAAAACGACGGCAGCCATGGCCTTGACCAAGGACATTTTTGGAAACGACTTCCGACAAAACCTGCTCGAAATGAACGCATCTGACGAGCGGAAATTGGAGAGCATCCGAACCAAAGTCAAGCAGTTCGCTCGAACCCAACCTTACGGTGGTGCGGCCTTCAAGATCATCTTTCTCGACGAAGCCGACGCGCTGACCAACGATGCGCAGGGGGCACTTCGCCGCATCATGGAGCAATACGCCGAAACCTGTCGGTTCATCTTGTCGTGCAACTATTCCTCCAAGATCATCGAACCCATCCAATCCAGATGCGCTGTGTTCCGGTTTCGTCCGCTTTCCGACGCCGACGTTTCCGCACAGGTCGTTCACGTGGCGGAACTTGAGGGGCTCACGCTGGGCGAGGGGGCCGTGGAAGCGCTGACTCGGATCTCCCAAGGCGACCTCCGCAAGGCCCTAACGGCACTTCAGGTTGCGGCGGCGCTGAACACCACCGTCAGCCGCGAGTTGGTGTACGAAACCTCGGCGACCGCCCCGCCCGAAGCCCTCCACCAGTACCTGATGGCCTGCAGGGACGACGGGTTCCACGTGGCTCGGCGAAGACTGCGAGAATTGCTCGACCAGTTCGGCCTGGCAGGGACGGATTTTGTCAACCAGTTGCATCGAGAGCTGTACAGCGCTGATTTCCTCGAAGAACGCTCCAAGCTGGCCTTGACCGAATGGATGGCAGAAATTGACTACCGCTTGGTCGAAGGAGGCGGTGAACAGATTCAGTTGGACGCGCTGACCGCTCAAATCGTCCAGCACCTCCGAGCCTGATTCACTTTCAGTTTTCATTCAAGGGTCCCCAAAACAAACCCATAGGTTGGTTCCAACGGACAAACCATGCCCCCTCTGTTCAATCGCGTTGAAGACGCCCTCTGCTGGACCGTGTTGGCCCCGCTCGTGCGAGCACGGCGCCAAAGAACCGAGCGGCGAATCGGTCAGGAATGGTTCGACCGTCAGCGGATTGACCGCGTGCTGAACGACATCATCCGGCAACACGCCGACTTACTCGATTGATGCTTCGGGCGGGTTGACGGCGAAGGTCCAAGTGTAGGTCCGGGTGTTCTCCCAAGGGTCGCCTTGTTCCACGATCTCAACCACAATGGTGTGGTCGCCCACCGCCAAACCTTCCCCGAGGAAAATGGCGAAGGGCAGGTCAAGATCGGCGTGCGGCAAGAGGATCGGAGCGGATTTGTTGTTGGCCGTGCGCCACGTGCCAACATCGGTTCCGTGTTCCTCCCAAAACGTGGCGTTGGAATCGATGGTGGTCGCCGTGTTTTGGAACTGATGAACCACCGTTACGTTGGCACCCGTATCGTCCACGTTGTCCGCAAGCCCAAACAGGACCCAGGCACCACCGACAACGTATTCCCCCTCTTCCAGGGTCCATTCGTTGGTCACACCGTTCACCTTGTCAGCAAAGGTGTAGTTGCCGTCGTGCTCAATGACCACGGCCCACTCGTCAGCCAGTTGCGGTGCGACGATGTCCCCAAAGGGTGGGTTGACCACCAAAAACGAAAGGGAAAGGAACGTGAAGGTGTAGAGGAAAAAGGCGCGAAACCAGGTGCCTTTGGTGTAGTGCTCTTTGAAGCGTTCAGGCATGACCATGCGGTGGATTTGTGGAATCAGGATCATCATCGTCAACGGAAGGATGTAGAGCACGTCCGTTTTGTCGAGCGTCGTGGAGGGCATCAAAATGTACCGCATCATCATGGTGACGATGAAGGAATAGAAGATGACCAGCCACATGGACGCCGTGTCGGCCCGTTCCTTGCCGTGGTGCTTCACGGGGTCGAACGGTTCGATGCCAAGGTCAGCACCGGACCGGCGTTTTTTCTTCTCAGCGTTTTTTGCCCCATCACGTTTCATGCGCTCGGCTTGCGCCGCCGCCATGGCCGTTTTGAGGTCCACCATGGTCAAAGGGAACCGAGCAAGTGTTAGAACACATCGGTTCTGCATCGTCGCCCATGGACCCTTCGGGTGCATGCCTTCCTTCCGATTTCTTCAAAGAGGGCAGGGCGCACCGACGGGACAGGCCGGGGTGGCGTAGTTGGTAGCGCGTCGGACTCATAGGGCAGCCTCCAAGGCGATCGTATGACGTGCAAAGCCCCTTGTGGTGTCTGAGACATCCGAAGGTCGCGGGTTCGAGCCCCGCTCCCGGCACCAGTTCCTTGCCGCCATGGGTAAACGCACAAAGAGGAGGAGAGCATGGACCAAGCCGAGCCACATGACGGACGTATTGCTCAGCATGGAGAACGTACAGCGACACTACGACACACCGGCCGGCGTGGTCAAGGCTCTCGACGGTGTGAGCTTTGACATCCGGCAAGGTGAACGCGTCATCCTGCTGGGTCCCTCCGGTTCTGGAAAAACCACCTGCTCAACTGCCTCTCGGCGTTGGACAGCCCCACGGGGGTTCCTACACCTTCCTCGGTCAAGAGGTCCGCGAACCACTCGGAGAACATGACCTCGTTTCGTAGGGACAACATCGGCTATGTCTTCCATTCTTAACCTCCTTCAGGACCTGACCGTGCTTCGAAAACATCCTTCTGATTCAGAACTTGCTGGAAAAAGGACCCGGCCCGCGCCAAAGAATTGCTCGGACTGGTCGGACTGGAGGCTGAAGTCAACCGCTTCCCGGGGAGATCAGCGGCGGTCAACAACAGCGGTGGCCATCGCCCGAAGCATTGCGAAGCGACCTACGCTCCTCTTGGGCGACGAACTGACGGGGAAACCTCGACACGGAAACCATCGAACAAGGTCATGGAGGCCTTGGTCAGCGCCTGCAAGCAGGAAAACATCACGTCCGTGTTCGTCACTCACGACGAGGGTTTGGTCAGGTACGCCACCCGTGTGATTCGCATCGACAGTGGCAAGATCATTTCGGATGAACAGATTGCTGGCGATGAAGAAGCGTGAGGTGAAGTCATGTCATCCCTTCTCAACAAACGACTGGCACGCAGCCTGTGGCGAACGAAACTTCGCTTGATGGCCGTGGTGCTGATGGTCGCTGTCGGCGTCTTTGCGGGCATCACCTTCGGGGGGTACTCGCACAACGTGGAAGGGATGTACGAGACCCTGCATGCCGATGATGAAGACGGTGCCAACCTGGCTGACCTGTGGATTGACAATCGAAGCGTTGCTTGGTCTGCCGAAGAGTCAGCGGCTTTGCAACGCATTGGAAGGCTCGTGGCCATCGAACATCGCCTCCCTTGATTCGTGCGAGGGGCGAAGCATCGTCCAGGGCACCCTGTTCCACGCAAACGACACGGGGACGCACATCATCAACTCGCTCTGGCACGGCATCCCTGCCGACGCCAACGCTGACAAAATATGGATGCCTGAAGGCCACTCAGAGGGTCGTGTGGCATCAGCTGCCGACGAAATCGTCATCGACGCCCACGTGGTTGAAGCGCTCAATTTGTCGCTGGACGACACCATCACCATCAGTGCGGGCAGTGCATCCCTCGAGTTCACACTCGTGGGGATTGGCTACCACCCACTTCATGTCTTCATGGCTCCGGAGGGCTCGCTCTTTCCACCCGAAGCAGGCCAGTACGTGGTCGGCTATGTCTCCGATAGCGGGATGGCCCGATTGACCAACGCGCGTTGGGTGAGAGCAACACCCTGCTGTTGGATGTGGACGGAACCCCTTCGTTTGACCTTCCTGACACCGAAGCCTACGAAGGCGGAGAAATCGACGAGGTAAAGTCACTCGTTACCGACGCTCTGGAGGCCGCTGCTCTGGACGGCCGCATCCGTGACAGGGGCCAAAATGAACCGGTTGAAATCATGCGTCAAGACCTTGAGAGTGCCAAGCGATCAAGCGTCCCCTTCACGGTGATGATCGCCGCCATTGCCTCCATTACCATCGTGCTCAGCCTTCAACGCCTGGTGCAAAGTCAGGCCAAGGAAATCGCCGTGCTTCGAACGCTTGGCGTCAATCGTTCTTCCCTCATGACCGGGTACCTCATCGCGCCGCTTGTCATCGGTGCCGTGGGGTGTGGACTTGGTGCGTTGATGGGCCCTTGGGGCGTGAACGGTATGCTGGATTTCTACGAAGGCATCGTCGGCCTCCCGATTACCGAACGAGAAGTGCCCCCTTCGTTGTACAGCAGCATCATGCTACCCACCATGCTGGTCGTCTTCCTTTCGGGAGCCTTTCCGCCTGGAAATCAAGCCGCCTTGACCCACTGGAGGTTCTGAGCGGGCAAAATCAGATGCGTCGGGTCCAACATGCTACGACGGCTGACGTCATGGATGCCGACGACCTTGGGTTTATCCATCCGCTCGAGCGTTCGCAAACCCGTCCGTTTGACGATGACCTTCCTCGCAGTTGGCATTTCGCTGATGCTCTTTGGCTCGGTCCAGATGATGTCAGCTGGGATTGAAGAAACCATTGTGGGCGGTCTTGAGGAGCAGCAATCCTGGGACGCCCAAGTCTACATCGGCGAAGGTGGAGAAGCCGGCATCATCGATTGGGCAGAAGAGCGGGGGGCAACCTACGAATCGTTGATTGAGATGCCACTGGGTTCCGTTGAGGATGCCGACGGGTTGGACCGCTCGTTTACGCTGGTCGGCTTGAATTCTTACGAAAGCGGCATGCGAAGCGTTCGCATCATCGAAGGTCAACAACCCCAGCCGGCGAGCGGCCGAGCCAAGTGATGGTGGATGAAGGTGCGATGGTCTTCTTGGGTTGGAACGTTGGAGAGAACCACATCATTCAGGTGAACGGTGCAGAGCAAGAAATCGAGGTCGTTGGCGTGACACGAGGCGAGTTGGCCCGAACCGTCTACTTCCTCAGAGCCGATTTGAGTGATGCCCTTGGCGTCAACGCGACCTCAATGTACCTGACCTTGCCGGAGGGCGTTGAAGTCGACACCACCCTCGCAGAGCTTTCGATGGGCGTGGTTGAACGACAGACCCTCATCGACGGCATGAACAGCCTGCTCGATCAGCAAACACAAATCTTTCAGGCCATGATGTACTTGGGACTCCTGTTCACCATCGCCGTGATGTTCAACACGATGATCATGAACGTCGCCGAGCGTGATTTCGAACTCGCTACCTCCGGGTGCTGGGCGCATCGACTCGCAGCCTTGGCTTCATGCTCCTGTTCGAGAGCCTCTTTATCGGCATCATTGGAGGCCTGGGTTTGGGGTGGCCTTTGCCTACGGCGGTGCAGTTGGACTGGCGGCCTCGTTTTCCACATGGCAGTTCTTTGTGGCCATCGTCATCGTCCCGAGCGTGGCGTACCAGCTCATGGCGGGCGTCGTCATCATCGCCGTCGCCATGACCCCCATCGGCATCTGGCGGCTGCGGCGAATGGACCTCGTTGAGAAGGTGAAGGACCTGTCTCAATGAAGCGATTCATTCATGGAGCGAGTCCAACCGTTCTCATTCCATGGTGAAGGTGCCTGACCCCGGGGCTCGCATCAAGGTCACCGTGGACACGCACAACGACACCGTCGAACACGTCGGTCTCGTGCTCCCCCCCGCAGCAAAAGGGCACCTGTCCATCAAACTCGACAACGGCTACAACGTTTCCTACCCCATCGACGACGTCCAAACCTGGGAAGAACGCCCCGCTGAAGCCGACAGACCCTCCCCGAGCTCAACCCCCGAAGCGGGGCCGACCTGCCACGGGTTCGACTCATCCACACCGGCGGCACATCGCCTCAAGGTGGACTACGCCACCGGTGCCGTGGAAGCCAAGTTTGAGCCCGAAGAAATGTTGGACGCCGTTCCGGAACTGGCAGGCATCGCTCGCCTCGACGCCATAAAAATCGGCAACATGTTCAGCGACGACATTCGGCCGCAGCACTGGAACATCATCGCCAAGGCCTGCGCCGACGCCTTCGCAGACGGGTGCCGGGGTGTGGTCGTTGCCCACGGCACCGACACGCTTCACATCACGTCCGCTGCCCTGAGTTTTGCGTTTGCAGGAAGCGGAACGCGCCCGGCGGGACCCGTCGTCATGGTGGGCTCGCAACGCTCCAGCGACCGGGGTTCATCCGACGCCACCGAAAACCTGCTTGCCGCCGTCCACTGGGCCGCCAACGGCCCGCTCCCGGTGGGCGAGGCAGGCGATAGCGTGGCCGTCGTGATGCACCACAGCCAAAGCGACGGTGTCATGGCGGTACACTCCGGCCTCGCTCTGCGGAAAATGCACTCCTCACGCAGGGATGCGTTCCATGCCGTCAACGGCCAACCGCTGGCAACCCTCACGCTGACTCCTGACGGATTTGTGGCTGAGAACCTGCCGTGGTACGCCAAGGCCCTCGAGCAGGCCAACCCGCGCCCGGTGGCCGCCCAACCCACGACGTACGAACCGGGTCAACGGATCGCCCAATTCATCGCCGGACCGTGGCTCCATGCGGAACACATCGAAGCCGTTGTGGCCACGGGCGTCCAAGGCGTTGTGCTTCACGGAACCGGCTTGGGGCACCTTCCCATCGACGACACGCAAAAGGATGCTCCGGAGAATGCGTTGCTCTGGCGGATTTTAACCCGCTGCGTGAACCGGGATTTACCCGTGGTCATCGTGAACCAGTGCATTCACGGCCCGGTGGACATGAACGTGTATTCCAAGGGTCGAAAGCAACAGGCCATGGGGTTGTTGGGCCACGGCATCAGTTCAACGCCCGAAACCATGGTGGCCAAATTGCACTGGGTTCTTTCGCAGACCTCGGACGTGAAGTCGGCCCTTTCGACCAACCTGTGCGGGAACACCGTGATACGCTCAGGGAGTAGGCGTTTGAATCAAGAACCTCAGAGGAGTGGATGAGCCGTGGACAGCACCCCCAACCATGCCCTTGAGGAATTGCGCTCCAAGCGCGAAACCGCCCGGCTCGGCGGGGACTCAAGCGGCAAGAGGCGATTCGGTCCAGCGGTCGAGGGACGGCGAGGGACCGCATTGGCCTGCTGCTCGATGAGGGTTCATTCCTCGAGGTTGACACCTTCGTCACCCATCGAACCGACGACCACAACATGTTCCTCCACCAGACGCTGGGCGACGGTGTGGTGGCGGGTCAAGGGACCATCGAGGGACGGCGTGTGTACTGTTTTGCACAAGATTTCAGCGTTCACGGCGGAAGCATGGGTGAAATGCATGCGCTGAAAATCGCCAAAATCGTAGAGATGGCCGAGCGTGCCAAAGCCCCGCTCATCGCCATGTGGGACGGCGGCGGTCAGCGAGCCCAAGACGGTGTGAATGCGCTGGCTGGGACCGGGGAAATGCTGGACCGTCTCGTCCAGTGCAGCGGCCGCATTCCCATGATCAGCGTCGTGTTGGGGCCCGTCGTCGGGGTTTCTGCCCTGGCCGCTTCCCTGTCCGATTTTACGATCCTCGGTGAAGAGCACGGCCAGCTGTTCCTCTCGTCTCCCCTCGAGACGCCCGAGGTCATCAGCGGCGAGGTGGACGCCGCCGGTCTGGGAGGCGCCAACCTTCATGCCTCCCGTTCGGGTATCGCGTCTCTCATTGCAGACGACGAAGAGGATGCGTGCGAACTGGCCGCCACGTTGCTGTCCTACCTGCCCGACCACAACATGGCAGACCCACCGATGCTGTCCACCGGAGACCCCATCACCCGACTCAACGAAACTCTGCAGGACATCGTACCTGACAACCCCAACAAGCCGTACGACATGGTGAAGGTGGTGGAGGACGTGGTCGATGATGGCGTGTTCATGGAACTGTTTCCGTCCTATGCCGATAACATCATCATTGGTTTTGCTCGAATGAACGGCTCAACGGTGGGTGTGATCGGCAATCAACCCAAAGTGCTGGCAGGGTGCTTGGACATCGACGCGTCCATCAAGGCCGCCCGCTTCATTCGCACCTGTGATGCGTTCAACATCCCACTCCTGACCTTCGAGGACGTCCCAGGTTTCCTTCCCGGCGTCGTCCAAGAGTGGGGTGGTATCATTCGCCACGGTGCGAAACTCCTGTTCGCCTATGCAGAAGCGACCGTTCCAAAGTTAACGCTGGTCACTCGGAAGGCCTACGGTGGCGCTTACCTTGCCATGTCATGCAAGCACCTGCAAAGTGACTACAACGTCGCTTGGCCGACGGCTGAGCTTGCGGTCATGGGTGCGGAAGGGGCGGTCAACATCATCCACCGCCGAGAGATCGGCGCCGTCCCCGATGAAGACAAAGAAGGCGTTCGTCAGCGTCTGGTGGACGAGTACAAAGCGAAGTTCGGCGACCCTTACGTCGCTGCACGAAACGGATGGCTGGACGACGTCATCGAACCCCAGGAGAGCCGATTGCGATTGTGTCGTGCCCTCAACATTCTGAAATCCAAGCGAGAATGGTCCCCGCCCAAAAAGCACGGCAACATCCCGCTGTGATTCATTTCAATTGTTCCGCTCGGGCGAGCAGGCCGCCCCCGCTGGGCTCTGGAACCTCTTCAGCGGCTGCGATTGAGGTGTCCGCTCCACCTCGAGAGCGCGTTCGAACCAAAACCACCACCACCAGCACTCCGATGATCAGGACACCGCCCATGGCAGCAGCAGTGAGGGTGGCCGTCGCCCCGCCTGCGCCGTTCTCCGGCGCCGTTTGGTTTTCTTCATCGCTGGGTGCGGCGAGTTCAACCACCTTGCTGGCAATCACGCTTCGGCCAAGCTCCTCGTCAAAAAGTTCGAGTTCGAGGTAAAGGGAGGTGGATGGATTGGAGGACATCGGCAGCAGCGTGACGCACTGGTAGGCCCCCGTGCCACTGCTCAAACACGAATGGTTCACCACCACCCGTGCGCCGTCGACGGACACGTTGGCCGCAGTGTTGACCGTACCGTCAACGTCCAGCACCGACCAGTACATGTTGGCGGTGGAACCGCTCATGCCTTGAACCGATTCAATGGACACAAAGGGCAGATCGCCAACCGGTTCAACGGTGATGTTCAGTTGGCCACTGTGAACCGATGTCCCGTCCGACACGTTCAACCACACGTCGTCAAACACGCCGTACACGTCTTGTTCGGGCACCAGTTCGAATGAACCGTTCACCAGCGAAGCCGTGAGACCGGTGAGGTCGCCCTCCATCGACCAGGTCAAGTCATCGCCATCAACGTCGTAGGCCAGCGGGCCAAGGGGTAGGGTGAACGTCGTGTCTTCGGGGAAAGAGATGTTGGTCCACTGCGAAGCGTTGACGATGACGGGGTCGTTGACCGGGTTCACCACGACGGGGATTTCCAGCAGCAACGACGGGTTTTCGCCGTCGCTGACCAGCACTTGCAGGACCGTGGCGCCGTTGGCGTTGTTGAGCGGCGTGAGCGTGATTCGTTCGCCTTCAATGCTGTAGAGAACAGGGCCCTGTTCCCCGTTTTTTACACCCTCAATGTGCACCTCCAACGGCACACCCTCCGGGTCGGAAACCACCTCCTTGAGGTTGTACACCACGCTGGGTCCGTCTTCGTCCATTTCCTGAATAGGAACGGTTCCTGATTTTACGGGTGGGTCGTTCACGGGCGTCATCACCACGCGAAGTTGCGTTGACATCTCATCGAGGGTCTCGCCGTCGCTACGGAGGGTGACGTCCAACAACGCTTCACCCAACCATTCCTCGTCGATGGCGTGGTGGACGGTCATGTTGAGGCCGTCGTCAGCGATGTCAACCCGGAAATGCGAGGCGTCCTCTCCGGTGAGCGTTGCCTCCGTGATTCGAACCGCTTGACCGTCAGGGTCCAGACCAATGCTGGAGGCTTCAACCGTGCGCGAATTGTGCTGAGGAACGTAGACAACGGGTTTGGGTGAAACGGGGATGATCGGCGTGTTGTCCCTCAAAACCACGGTGCCAAACGTGGACGGTGCGCCTTCGACTTCCAGCCGAAGCCAGGCTTTCTGAAGCCCTGGCGCAACGGGTGACATGGGGTACACGCACGTAGCGCTTCCGTTGACGCCGAGGCTTCCTGACGCTTCCCACGGCCCGTTCGACCACCCACACGTCAGGTTCACGTCCCAGCCCGGCGGCAATTCTGCGTACGTGGTCCCGTCCCGCAGGGTCCATTCCAGCGTGACGGTCAGGTTTTCCGTCCCGTTGATGGCTGAAGAGGCGTTGTGACTGACCGTGGTGGACGTCCAACGAATGAACATCGCAGGTTCCAACTCTTCGTCAACATAGGCGTTGGCATCGCTGACGGTTCTGGGCCCCTCCGCTCGGTTGAATGCTTCTCGGAACCGGGCGTGGTCCCCGTGAAGAACGGTGTCGAGGTAGGCAACGACATGATCGGCTGAAATCTCAATTTGCGCCGATTGGCTCATCGTGGGGTCGCCGTCGCTTTCGAAGATGGATCGAGAATCTTGAAATTGATAGTGATCAGCACCAAGCAAATGAATCCAGTGCCATGCCAGACCGGCGTGATCCTCAACGCGCTCCATGGCTGCCTGGGACGGGGCCACTTCGTCCACCGTTCCCGTGATGAACAGACCCGTGTTCGGGCGCGGGAAACTGGGTGAGGCGACGTCCGTCCAGCCAAACCCTTCCTCGAGGTCCTCAAAATCGATGCCGAGACCGTACAAGCCTCGCGGTGGGTGGGCGTCGGTACCTGCAGAGGATTGTTCCCAGAAGGGGAACGAAAGGTAGGCGGCCGTGGCGCCTTTGCCGTGGCCTGAAACACCCCAGTGGTCAAGGTCGATGTTGCCCGCCGTCCCCATCACGTGTTCGTTGGATTGATTTTGCTCCACCATCGAAGATCGGATGTCAACGAACCGCTCAAGGGTAGCCTCCACGTCGGTTTCATCGGAAAGCACCTGAGTGACGACCACGATGAAACCGCGCTTCACCAAGGACGTCGTCCACAGGTCGTAGTCGTCCAAGCCCTCTCCTGAATCTCCCACGAAAATGATCCAGGAGAAGGGCCCGTTCCCCGCCATGTCTTTGTCTTCCCCGTCAAACATGGCCGGGTAGACCATTCTGACCTGAGGTGAGAACGGACCACCCAAGTTGTACTCCGTCCAACCAACGGGGAAATCAACCCCCTCATGGGAGGGTTCGAACGATGTCCCCTCCTCGAGCAGGGCGAGGCCAGGGGCGCCCACAGCGAGAGGATGATGACACCGACGAGCGAGAGATGAAGGCGTTGCATGCGTGTCCCCTGCCACCCACCGGGGTTCGTGAATCAAAGACTCTTCTGTTTCATGCGTAGGTTGCAAGCAGGATTCAGCCTCCAACAACTGCGTCAACAGCATACCGAGGGATGGCAAATCTTGGCCCGTTCCGGCGCCCAGAGCAGACGCCAACAAGCCAAGTGTTGGGCGACCAGCAACCATCGGCCGTCGAGCACCCCTCCGGTGATGGCAGCGGCTCGCTCGTCAACGGTCCCGTCCATGGCTCGTAGACGGACCTCAGCAGCAACACCTCCGCGTCGAGCACGTCCTTGTTGTCGAAATCAACGATGACATCAGGAGCATCCGAGGTCATGGCGTCCATGTAAGGCACGTCCTCGAACATACGCCGGCTTGGAAGCTGGTGAATCCGACCGCCCAATTCGGCCCATGCCGAGGCGGTGGACCGAGCGGCACCGCCGCCACCGACAAGACCGAGAACATGGTCGGAGGGGTCCGTCCGTGGTGATGAAGGACATCGGCAACGCCGGTACCATCAACCCCTGCGCACCACCAGCCGCGGCCGTCCCAACGCAGGGCGTTGACGCATTTGTTGGCCATCGAGTCGTCCATGGCCACCACGGCGCTGGAATCCAGTTGATGCTTCAGTGGCGCCGTCAGGTTCAACCAAATCTCCTGCTCGAACATGCGCGTGGGAAGCTTCGTTGAACGGGACCTCGCTGAATCAGCGATACCGTCATGACCAACCAGCAAAGGATGGACTCGGTCGACCTCACTCGCAGCATCAACCGCCTTTTTCAACAAGGCTTTGGTCCGGAATTTCCCAAAAATCGACCCGGTGTACACCCACGGGATGGGTTCGGGCACGGCCCCGGCGTAGCCCCAAGCCAGTGCATCGGGAACGGTGTTCACCTCGATGAGTTCCATCGTGAGTTGTTTGTCGTTCAACACGATGCCAAGGTGTCGAGCCACCAGAGCCGTCAGCAGAGGGGGAGAGGCTGTGGTCGACGGGACGGCCGGCAATTCCGTATCGAATTGCTGGCATGACCGTACCAAGCGGAAACAACTCAAAAAGCCGCCGTAGCGTCGTGTGAACCTTCAAGGGGGAGTGCGCACTGCTCATTACCATGGGAAGAGCCGTGGGACTCATGACCGCCGGTCTTGGCACCTACATGACGTTCAAGATGTGGGCCGAATTTCCCAAGACGCTTGGTACCGTCTTTGGGGCATCGTGGGGCATCATCATCGCCACCGTGGTGTTTCTCATCTACCAGTCGAACAAAAACGAAAAAGCCTACGAGGCCTCGTTCGGTGAAGTCATTCCAAAGTCCATCAGCAAAGGACAGATGGAAGCCGATAACCCCCAACCGGTGATGTTCATCGCTGGATTGTACGTCTTCATCATCGTGATCTTTGAGATCCTTCTGGCTGCGGTCTGATGGTGAACCGTCATGCCCGGCTTGATGGAGGTCTTTATTCTCAAGGACCGGGTCAACGGCGACCGAGACAACATCTTCCTGATGTTGTTTGAGAAAGCCTTCATTCTCATCTCCCTCTTGGTCGTCCTTTTGGTCGCCGTTTCGCTCAACTTCCCGTTGTGGGGGGTCGCCGTCGCCGTGGGGGCGTCGTTGGGCCCCATCGTCTACGGCCACTACTACATTATCTACATCCGTCCGGTCAAGAAACAACAGAAGATTGATGAGAGCAAGAAGCGAGGCAAGCGCAAGAGGAAGTGAGAAGATGCTCGGATTTTCGACAATATTGGAATTCTTCGGACTGGAGGGCATTGAAGGCATTGACGTGTTCTTCGCGGCCATGGCCGTCATTGGAACGGTCCTGTTCACCATCTACTTCTTGCTCGTCCTCATCGGCGGCGTGGCCGATGGCATTGCCGATGCCATACCCTTCGTCGACGTGAATTTCGAAAATGGATGCAGAGGGCGTGTTCCACATGCTCACCATCAAGGCTTGCTGAGTTTCATGATGATGTTCGGTATTTTGGTTTGGCCGTTTCCCAAGGCGACTACCCGCCGGCTGGCCATCGGTGCTGGCTCGCTCGCTGGATTGAGCTCCATGTGGGTGGTCGGCAAGGTCTTCCAGGCCATTGCCGGTTTGGAGACGGACGGCACCGTGGTGCACAACATGGCACACGGCGCCAAGGGAACGGTGTATCGAACCATCAAGCCCGGTCAATCCGGGCAGGTCAGGTTGAGTTCCAGGACGCCTTGCGAACCTGTGAAGCCGTGGCCGAGGACGAGACACTCACCATCGAAACCGGGAAGTTCATTCTGGTGACCGGCAACATCGCTGAAATCCTCGTCGTGCGCCCACTCAAGGTCGCTGACGCCATGGTCTCCGAGGAAGAGTAAGGTCCTCTGCCGTGTTAAGTCTCTTAAAGGAGAAGTAGCGTGGGCCAACCATGATGGATACACTCATCCTCATTGGTATCAGCCTGTTTGTGATTACCGTCCTCGCCACGGTCTACATCGCGACCAGTCGCTACAAACTGGCACCAGCCAACAAAATCCTTGTCGTTTACGAGTGAACACCCAAGGTGCCGGCGCCGCAAAGTGTTACCACGGTGGTGGGAAAATCGTCTGGCCGTTGGTCCAGAACTACGCCTTCCTCGACCTCAAACCGATGACCATCAACATCAACCTTGAACACGCCTTGTCGCAGCAAAACATCCGCATCAACGTGCCGTCGACCTTTACCATCGGTATCGACACCAAGCCTTCCATCATGCAAAATGCAGCCGTTCGCCTGCTCAACCTCGACCAGGCAGCCATTGAAGACATGGCCAAAGAAATCATCTTCGGACAACTTCGTCTCACCGTTGCCTCGCTCACCATTGAGGAAATTAACGGCGACCGTGAAGCCTTCTTGAGCCAAGTGGTCAACAACGTGGACACTGAACTTCACAAGATCGGTCTCTACCTCATCAACGTCAACATCACGGACATCACCGACGAAGCTGACTACATCAAGTCGATCGGTGCCAAGGCCGCGGCTGAAGCCATCGCCAAGGCCGACGTCGACCGAGCCAACGCTACCCGAGACGGTGCGGTTGGACAGGCCGAAGCCGACCGGACCCGTGAAATTCAGGTCGCCAAGAACCGAGCCGAGTCCGACAAGGGGCAAAAGGAAGCAGAAGCCGACCGACGTGTCTTCGTCCAGCAGCAAGAATCCAAGGCCGTTGAGGGTGAAAACCTGTCCCGTGCCGACATTGCCAGTTTCAACGCCGACCTTGCCGAAAAGGAAGCCGAGGCCCTAAAGCGTTCGGAAGTCGCCAAGCGCAAGGCTCAGGTCGAGATCGAAAAGGCTCAGTACGAGTTCGAAGGCCAGCGTCTGCGAGCCGAGGAAATCGCTCGTGAGGAAGTCTCGAAGCAACAGATTGAGATCGCCGCAGAAGCCGAGGCCGAACGCCAGCGCCGCATCGCACAAGGTCAGGCCGACGCCACCCTGGCGGCCTACAACGCCGAAGCCGAAGGTCAGCGAGCGGTGCTCGAAGCCAAAGCCGAAGGTTATGCTCGACTCGTGGCCAGCGCCGGAGGCGATGCCAAAGCCGCTGCTACGCTCCTCATGGTCGAGAAGATCGAGGAACTCGTGGCCCGTCAGACCGAAGCCATTGCCAACCTCAAGATCGACAAGATCACCGTTTGGGACTCGGGCAACGGGAGTGAAGGCGGTGGGGCAACCTCCAACTTCGTCTCCTCGCTCATCCAGAGCCTACCTCCGGTCCACGACGTGGCCAAGATGGCTGGGGTTGACCTTCCGGACTACCTCGGTACGATGAAAGACGAGTGATTCCCACGCTCATCGACGGGTCGCTAAACCGACCCGAGCGCACCACGACCGGGCGACGGCTTCAAAGACCCGATGAGACGGACCCAAACAATGGCCTCCGACCTTGAAATCGCACGCGCCGCCAGCATGGAACCGATTGAAGCGGTTGCTTGGAAACTCGGCATCTCCGCCCACGAGCTCACCCCGATGGGGAACGGCGTGGCCAAAATCAACTGGCGTGCCCTCAAGGAGCGCTTTTCAAAGCCGCAAGGCAGCCTCGTTCTGGTGACCTCGGTCAACCCCACGCCGTTTGGCGAAGGCAAGACGGTCACCACCATCGGCCTCACTCAGGCACTGTGCGCCATCGGCCAGTCCGCCACCTGTGTGATTCGTGAGCCATCGATGGGACCGGTGTTCGGCATCAAAGGCGGCGCAGCGGGCGGCGGGCACGCACAAGTGCTTCCGATGGAAGACATCAACCTCCACCTGACCGGCGACCTTCACGCCGTTACCTCCGCTCACAACCTCCTGTCTTCCCTCATCGACAACCACCTCAAACACGGGAATGCCTGCAAGCTGGACCCGACAAGGATCTCCTGGCCTCGCGTCGTGGACATGAACGACCGTGCCCTCCGCAACATCACCGTCGGCAAAGGCGGTCCGGCCAACGGCCAAGTTCGTGAGGATCGATTCGACATCACGGCCGCCAGTGAGGTGATGGCCATCCTCGTCCTGGCCACCGATTACGCCGATCTTCGCAAGCGTTTGGGTGACATCGTGGTGGGCACCTCAACCGACGGCCATCCCGTCAAAGCCGAAGACATCGGTGGCGCAGGCGCCATGGCCTTGTTGCTGCGTCAAGCCTTCCTCCCCAACATCACGCAAACCCTCGAGGGCAA
The DNA here is from genome assembly GCA_019651595.1 of Candidatus Poseidoniales archaeon. Taxonomy (GTDB): domain Archaea; phylum Thermoplasmatota; class Poseidoniia; order Poseidoniales; family Poseidoniaceae; genus Poseidonia. The sequence continues at coordinate 158,608 of BOYQ01000002.1, forward strand.
CCCTGCGTTCATCCACGGCGGTCCGTTTGCCAACATCGCTCACGGCAACTCGAGCATCATCGCAGACCGGATGGCGTTGGCTGCGGCCGACTTGGTGGTGACCGAGGCAGGGTTCGGTTCTGACATGGGTGCGGAGAAATTCATGCACATCAAGGCGGCCACCTCGGGGAAAGCCCCCGATTGCGTCGTGATGAACGTCACCGTCCGTTCCATGAAACTTCACGGCGGTGCATTCGGGGACCGCGGCGGCATCCGGCCTGACAAAGCCACCCTCGAAGCCGAAAACGTCGAGGCCACCAGCCTCGGTGCCAAAACCAACCTCGACCGACACATCCGGAACATGACCTCTTTTGGAGTCCCCGTGGTGGTGTCCATCAATCGATTTGCATCCGATACCGAGGCCGAACTGGCCGCCATCAGCCAAGCAGCGCACGACAGCGGAGCGAGTGCCGTGTGCATCACCGAGGTGCACGCCAAAGGCGGTGAAGGTGGAAAGGACCTGGCAGAGGCCGTGGTAAAGGCGGTGCAAAATCACGTCGCCGCCGGCCGCCCCTTCGTTCCCCTGTTTACGCCTGAGACGGACGTGCTGGACAAAGCCGAGGCGGTGGCCAAGCGCATGTACAAAGCCGAAGGGCTCGAATTGACGGCCAAAGCCAAGCGTGAGTTGGACCGAATCCGCTCCTGGGGCTACGGCCACTTGCCCGTGTGCATGGCCAAAACCCAGTATTCGTTCTCGCACGACGCTGGCTTGCTCGGCGCACCGACCGGATTCACCGTCCCCGTTCGTGAATTCAGATTGAACGCTGGTGCGGGTTTCGTGGTCGCGGTTCTCGGCGACATGATGACGATGCCAGGGTTGCCAAAGCGCCCGGCTGCCCTCGACATGGACATGGATGAAGACGGGAACCTCCTCGGCGTGTTTGGGTGAAGGAATGGACGTTCTGGGACGAGACCATCACGAATGGCGTTTGCGCGTGCAAACCGTCGACGATTTGTGGGTCTTGCAACGGCTGATTCAGCCCGGTATGTCCGTCGGGATGCTCGGTGAGCGCAGGGACCAAACCACGGGCGGCGACGAAGGTGGACGGTCAAAACAAGCGGAGCGAAAGAAGATGTGGATTCGTCTCTCGGTGGACCACACCGAGCATCAAACCTTCACCGACACGTTGCGAGTCCACGGCATCATCGAAGAAGCCCCCATTGACATCGGCCTGCACCACACCCACGTGGTTGGGCTTCGTGACGACATCAAACTCTCCTCCGCCCGAGGGTTCAGTAAACCCGACCGGGACTTGCTGGATGAGAGCCTGCGGGCTGCCAGCCAGTCTCAAGTGGCGTTGCTGGTGGTGGAGGGCGACGAGATGATCCTGTTCTTTGCCTCTGCACGAGGCTTGAGGGAAAGTGCAACTTGGACGATGCGAGGAGGTGGCAAGCGAGGCGATCTTCGTCAAACCGATGGCATCGCCAAGCAGTTCCGGGCCACCATCGTTGACGGGTTGACCCAACAACTCGATGACGATCTTCCCTTGGTGTTGTGCGGTCCGGGACAGAACCGAAGACCGAATGCTGGCCGACCTCAAAGCGGCTGGCCACCAACGCCAGATGCTGTCCGTTGGGACCACCATCGGCGGCCGAGCGGCGGCCAACGAAGTGTTGCGGGAGGGGCTGGCAGGCAACCTGCTTGCACAGCATCGTATGGTTCAGGAAATCGGACTGCTCGAAGAGGCGTGGAAGCGGATCTCCACCAACGGGGCCGTCGCCTACGGCCAAGCGGCCATTGAACGTGCAACGGAACAAGGCGCCGTGGAGACCTTGCTCATCGGCGCCGACGTGCTGAGGGAAGGAGAGGCGAGCGAGGGAAAGTCGTGGACGGCCATCGCTGAACAAGTGGAGACCTTTTCAGGCAGCGTCGTCCAGTGCTCGATTGACCACGATGCAGGCGAGCAACTCATGGGGTTTGGCGGCGCCGTAGCGCTGCTCCGGTACGAGGTGTGAGGTATGCAGTGGATTCGTTTTTCTGACCTCGGTGAAGACCCGAGATCCGCCATGCAGGGTCATCGGTGGTTGGTCATGAACGCGGAGGATGTACCGCAGGCAACGGCTGCCTTGGCCTTCAGCGAACTCGAGGACGTCCTGGTGGCCGTTGACCACCGGGGCGTTGAGGTGGAACACGGTCTGTGGATGCGCGCCGTGCACCTCATGCTGGTCAATGACGCAGAGCAAGCCGAAGCGCTGCGCTCGAGCAGCGGCATCACGCAGGTTATCGCCAGCGACCAGCCCGTTGAATCTCACCTTTGGTAGTGGGTCTGGAGGGACTCGAACCCTCGATCAACTCCGTGTAAGGGAGGTGTCATAGCCGCTAGACCACAGACCCATATCGTCCTGTGAAGGTCCCTTTTTCAAAAGTACGCACGATACGGAACGCTCAAAGCATGAGGCGGCGAGGATTCCCCAATGGATGAGACGATCCAGGCGGCTGCGGCAAGGCTGGTGCGCCGACTCAAAGAAGGCGACCACACGCTGACGTTGGCCGAGTCCTGCACGGGAGGGCTTCTCGCCAGCACCCTCACCGACATCGCCGGTGCCAGTGCTTGGTTCAAGAAATCGTGGATCACGTACGCCAACGAGGCCAAGATCAGGGAACTGGGCGTGGACGAGGAAGAGCTGGCGCAAAAAGGTGCGGTGTCCGCTCAAGTCGCCATCATGATGGCCAAGGGTGCGCTGATGCGAGCCGATGCTGATTTTGCAATCTCCGTCACCGGCATCGCCGGCCCAACCAACGAGGGCAGCAAGAAACCGGTGGGAACCGTCTACGTCGGCATCGCCTCTCACACCGGCTGGGCCAACGCCATCCGAACCCAGATCGGCGGTACTCGGGCGGAAAACAAAGCCGGTTTCGTCTATTTCGCCCTCCTCACCGCCATGAAGTGCTGGGACGATGCCATGCGCCGTATCGAGCAGGACGAACAGGACCAACTGGACGCGGCAGCCGAAGCCCTTCGCCTTGAAGAAGAACGGAAAGCAGAGCAGGAGCGGCGCGATCAGGCGGCGAGGGAACAGGCGCCCTGGCAAGATGAGGCGTGGTCTGAAGACCAAGACAGCGAAGAAATTGGCCTCGAGGTGGAGTGGACCGAGAGCGAGGAATGACCGCTCAACAGCCCTTCCAACCGAGGCACATACCTTTTGAATCGTCGTCCTTGTTGTTGAGGCATGGGTGAGCCGTGGTCCGACATCGTCGCCCACCTGCGTGGTCAGCGGTTGCTCGCACCCCAGTCCCTTCAGGAGCGTTTGCTGGGTTTGGCCGACCCTAAATCCGTCATTGAGGCCGCCACGGCGCTCAACATGTCGGGCGGCATGCTGACGGCCACGATGCTTGACGACATGATCGCCCACGCCACTGGAGCCACCGCCCCAGCGGCGCCACAGCCATCTCGTCCAGATCCGGTCCGCCAGGTCCCGGACGACCTGGCCCGTACCGTGGCTCCTCTCGCGGAGCCCGAACCGGTTGACCTGCTGCTGCGCAACAACCTCCCGGACTGGAATCAAGCCGATTTTTCGATGCACGCCAGCGACGCTTCTTCGGACATCACGGTGCACTACGACATCACCGGCAACTCCACCACGGAAGGAAAAATGACCGACATCACGGCGTGTTTTAATGACCGGCTGCAGAGCATCAGAAAACTCATTGTGCAAAATTCGAACCTCCCGAGAAAGCATCAGGAAATCTCCCGCCTCCTCGCCGAATATTCACGGTACCAAGGCTACGACAACAAAGCGGTGGCCATCGGTCTGGTCAACGAGCCCCGCTACACCAAAAACGGCCATCTGATGTGGGGGCTTGAGGACGAAACGGGTGAAATGACGTGCCTGCTCACCAAGCGAAGCGGCGAAGATCGCGACCGGGCGCACGAGCAAATCCTGGAAGCGGGGCTCATGCCCGACGACGTCATGGGCGTCTCGGGGACGTTCAGCCAAACCGGGGACATCTTCTACGTCGATGACCTGCACTTCCCGCTGGAAAACAAACACCAGAAGGTCAGCTCAGAAGCGGGCGTGAGCGTGGCCTTCCTTTCCGACATTCACGTTGGGTCCAAGACGTTTCTCGAGGCCCAGTGGCACAAGATGGTGCGCTGGTTCCACACCGACCCCCTGGCGAAGACCATCAAGTACCTCATTCTCTCAGGAGATTGCGTTGACGGCGTGGGCATTTATCCGGGCCAGGACAAAGAGTTGGCCATTCCCGATCTCTTCGCCCAATACACCGAATTCGCACGCCTGTTGGAACTTCTCCCCGAGTGGGTGGAGTGCTTGATGCTCCCGGGGAACCACGATGCAGTTCGACCCGCGGAGCCCCAGCCAACCTTCGAAAAAGACATCCAGCAGGACTACAACACCACCACCTTTGTTGGAAACCCTTGCGATTTCTCTCTTCACGGCGTGCGGTTGTTGTCCTACCACGGGAAATCCATCGACGACTTCGTCGCTGGCCTTCGAACCGTCACCTACGCCGACCCCGTCGAAGCGATGAGGGAGATGTTGCGACGCCGTCATCTGGCGCCGCAATGGGGTGGGAAGACGCCCCTTTCTCCCGAACCCGAAGACGGTCTGGTGATTCGCGAGGTGCCCGACATTTTCGTGACCGGCCACGTTCACGGTCACGAATGCCTTGATTTCCGCGGGACGACGTTGGTGTGTTCCAGCACCTGGCAGGACCAAACGTCCTACCAGCGCATGTTGGGGTTCCAACCCAAACCCTGCATGCTGACCATCATCAACCTGAAGAGCCACAAGTCGATTTCAATCCCGTTTGCTTGAAGGCATCAATTCCACGGGTCGTCCTCGTCGGGCTCGTGGCCGCGAACCCGCAAGAAGGCCAGCAGCACCAACGCCAGCACGATCAGAGCGACCACTTGCAGGGTGGTGTCCGACACTTCTGAAGAGGAACTCTCGTCGGTTCCACCGTCATCAACGTTACCGGGCGTGTCGTCAACGGTCGCACCGGCGTCCACCGTGAACGAGAGCGTGCTGGAGTTGAGATTCCCCGACGCGTCAGCGCTGACGACCTCTAAATTGTACGTGCCGTCGCCCAACACCTCCGTGGTAAACGCGTGGTTCTTCTTGGTAGCAAAGGGGTCCTCGTGAACCGATTCACCGTTGATGAGCACGCTTTCCGTGGCGCTTTCCGAGGTGTACCACGACACGGTGACGCGGCCGTCTTCAAGCACTTCGGCGGCGAGGTTCAACAGGTCGGGTGGCGTCTCATCCACCACGCTGCTGGTGTTGAACCACACCACGACATCCTCGGTTTCGTTAGCGGAAATGTAGGCCCAATAGCTCGTGCCGACCTCAAGACCCGTCAGGGTCACCGCATGGTCGGTGCCCGCAGAAGTTGACAGCATCGGGTCCTCTGCGCCCGGTGTTTGGCCGGCCGGTGCCACCCGAATCGAGGTGGCTTCCGACACCGTGGTCGACCAGGTCAACACCGCCGAAGACGAGGTTACCGTATCCACCGAAGCCCCGAAGATTTGTTGCGGGACCTCGGGCATCTCAAAGCCCGTCAGTTGAGCGTAAGTGTGGCCGGCCACGTCGTAGCCGGACAGCATGGCGGTTTGGCCGTCGCCTTCCAGGATCACATCGATGATGTTGGGATCGTAATCGATTCCGTCGTCCGGTGCGGGGTTGGCTCCGCCACCCAGCGTCCACGTCGCGGCGTCTTCCATTACGTCCCGCCACTTTCCAGTTCCGAACCCGTCTTGGCTGCCGATGACGATGATGTAGCGGTAGTTGGGAACGTCGGAACCGATGACGTCCTTGCTGACGGTGAAGGTGATGGTCTTGGCATCCACGTCTCCGGTTACGTCAATGCCTCGGGCCGAAGCGCTGCCGGTTTCTGCCTGAACGGCCTGCACCGCTCCCGGCTCTCCCGTGCCGCTGATGGCCACTTCCCACGCCCAGTCAGGGTGCACCTCTGCGTTGGCACCGGTGAGCATCGCCGTACGCCCGTAGGACGTCTCGCCCTGGTCCACGTAAATCTGCACGATTTGATGGCTGAAGCCGTTGGCCAGGCCCCAAATGTCGGTCATCTCGCTCACGGTGAGGATGAATTGAGCGTTCCAAGCACTCTGTCGGACCGTGAGGTGGGTCGCATCCCAGAGGCCCCCACCGTCCGGCGTGTTGAAGTCGGAGGCCAACGGGTAGACGTAGTCGCCATCCCCCGTTTCGTCGCCCACCGCATCGTCGAGTTCGAGGAGGGTGACCCATTCTTCGAGGTCAGGGAGAACCATTTCGGCCGGGGCAGGAGGCGCCATCTCAGCATCCATGCCGTCGCCGTACGACTCGGAATCTCGCCATGACGTGACCACCTTGACACGGGTCGAATAACGAGGAGCGAGGCCGATGTCGGCCCATGGAACTGAGAATTCGTACACCTCGTCCACGGCGCAACCGCCGAGGTTGGAACTGCCCGTGAGGGTCCACTGCTCTTGGTCGCCAACCTTGCCTTGCGCACTGAACAGGTCCCATTTGGCTCGACCGTCTTCGCGGATGTTGTCAAAATCAAAGGCGACCATGTGTTTGGACGGGAAGCCGAGGATTTGATTGCCGTAATAGGTACGGAAGTTGGTCTGAGCCTCGTTGAAATTCACCGCGTTCGGCTGCATGAAGTAAATCGCAAGGTCGGGTGAGTCGTACGACCCCACGCCTGCTGCTTCGTCCAGTTCGTCAAGCGTAGCGGCGTCAACGCGAATAAACACATTGGAGGCGTCGTATCCGAAGTGGAAGGATTCGATGTCAAAGTTCCCACCGGAAACCGGAGCATCGTACCGCGCTGCGCCGTCCCATTCACCCGGGAGGGCGATGCCGTCGATCATCGGCTCGATGATGGCCGATGCGGCAGGGTCGGCCACGGCCGGGTTGGTCCACAGGTCTTGCAGGTAAGGTGGGAGGTCGAGGTTGATGGCGCGGTAGATGTTGGACAAGTGAACCTTGAACAGAACGTCCCAGTTCTCATCGTAGCCGCTGTCTTGGTCCAGCCCGTACCACCAATACCAATCGCTGCCTTCAGCGATGTAGAGCGATTCCCAGGCCGCCGATAGACCGGGGTCGTTGGGGTTCGTGGCTTCAAACTCAACCAGCGCCTGCCGTGCCTCCACCAAACGCTGCCATGCGAGGCTCTCCTCTTCTTCGCCGGCCCACGTTCGCAGGGTACCGTCAATCCACGAACCCGTTCCAATGGTCTGAATCTCGGGGAGGTCCGTTCCTTTGGTCAGGAATTCGGAAGGCGTGGTGGTGACGATGGTTGGGTGGTCAGCCAGACGGCTGTACCATTCGGCCATGAAAGGCCGAGCGTTGTCCTGGTGTTGGAACTCCGACATGAACATCCAGTTCTCTCCGTCAAGGGCCACCGTCAGCAGGTGGTCCGACGGGTCTTCACCGGCGTCAAGGAGTTGCTGACGAACGTTGTCAAGGTAGGCGATGAAGTCTGAAACGGCCGCTTCGGGCGTCATCGTTCCGTACTGGAATGCAATGCGGTCGGAGATGACGCGGTCTCGGAAAATGACGGCGATTTCGCCGCCCTCTGCACCGGTGACCGTCCATGGCGTGGCCAAGTTGGCAGCGTCCTCGACGTCGACCAGGTTCCCATTCGCATCGGTCGACTGCTTGAGGATTTCTTCGTCGGTGACCATCCACTGGATGCCAACGTCGGTGACGGGCTCGACCATGGCGGGTGAAACGGCTTCTTCGCTGGGCCACATGCCCGTTGGGCGGAACCCAAGTTCCTGCTCGAAGAGGTCCATGCCGGTGACGAGGTGGTTTTGCACGTCTTCAGGCCACGCCTCTTTGTTGACTCGGATGCCGTCTTCCATGGTCCAACCGTCCATCATCAGCAGCGGCATGATGGGGTGGTAGTAGGGTGTGGTGGTCAATTCAACTTGACCGCTGGCCGCCAATTCGCTGTACATGGGCAGCACGTTGCCCATGTGGTCGTGTTGGGCATCGAGCACGTAAGACAAGTCGGCGAGGCTGTAGTCACCGTCCTGCATGAACAGGGCGATGAGCCCCTCGTCGCGATGACTGCTGTTGTACGCACCCAGCACGTAGTCCGGTGAGAACTGGTAGAGGTACCAGAGCACCTGGAGGTCGAGGAAGTCTTGCGGTGCAAGCAATTCATCGTCCATGATGGTGTCGGGCTTGAGGTTGTGAAGGGTCATGTCGTAGAGTTCCTTGTAGCGGGCGCTTGACGGGTAGAGCCACCCGAGTTTCTCGTCGCTCTGGGAGACGTTGTAGATCCATCCGCTGTTCCAGAAGGATTGGAACTGCATCGTGTGGAGTTCCAGATCCGTGGCGTTCGGATAGCCACCTTCGCTCCACGACCGCTTGGCGATGTCGGTGTGAACATCCAAGGTCTCGCTGACGTGGTAGTCCACCAGTTGTTCGATGAACGACGGCACGAGGTTGTAGGTGACTTTGGTGTCGGTGCCGGCGAGAATGCCGGGCGAATCGACGTATTCGGTCATGGCGTGAACCCGCACCCAGGGCATTTCGTACATGCCCGTGAGTTTGTTCTTGTAGTACGGCTGATGTTGGTGGAAGACGATGGCGAGGTTCAGGGCGTCGTCGACCTTCTCCACGCCGACGGATTCAACGATGGGAAGTTGTTGGGGCGAGGTGATGTTGGAGATGTTCTCTGCATGCCAGGCGTGAGTGAAGGTTTCAGCGCCGTTGTTGTTGGCGGGGTTCTGCAGCGGGAAGGACGTCCAGACGTTGCCCGAGTCTTGCCATTGAGCGTAGACCAGCAGATCAAACGAGGTGGGCTGACCCAACGCCGACCAAGGGAGCGCCAATTCCGTGGCTTTGTTGTCCGCCCAACCGGCGTAGAGGTCGACCGATGTGCCCTGGTCCAACCATGAGCTTCCGTCGTAGGCGATGTGTTGGAAGTAGGTGTCATCCTCGAGGACGAAGCCGTGGTCGGCCGCAAACGGGAGGGTGTGGGCAAAGCCCCAATCTCGGGCGAGAACCGAACCCCCTTCGGAGGTGTTGAGGTAAACGAAGAGGTCAGCGCCCTCGAAGGTGGACTTCCAGTCGGTGCCGTCCCAACCGAGGAACAGCATGGTCTCGTTCCACGTCAGCCTGAAATCAACCCCGCTGCTGTCTGTCGCCATCAGCGAATCGGACGACCAATCGGTGTAATCGCCGTCAACGGTGATGTCCTCGGGTGTTTGACCCTGAACAAATCCACCGAAAAGCGAGGCAAAAAATATCAGCACGAGGAACACGGCCTTCGAGCGCATTGCAACTCCCTGTCGTGATAGATTGAAAGGCTTTATCGCTTGAAACAGGCCATGGGAGCGAAAGGTGTTCTGTGCCACCTGACCTCCCTACCGACCCATCCCTTGCCGACGCACAGCGGTTTCTACGTTGGTTGAGCGAGGAGGGCTATCATGCCTGGCAGTTTCTCCCGCTGACCCCGCCCGACGAGCACGGTTCACCGTACGCTTCACCAACGGCGTTTGCGGCTTGGCCCGCCTTGATGGCGAACGACACCGAAGCCGCCATGCCCGACGATGCCTACTGGTTGAACGATTGGGGCCTCTATGCGGCCATCAAGGACGACCACGACGGCCGGCCTTGGTTTGAATGGCCTGCACCGCTCAGGGACCGCGAACCGGAAGCACTGGCAGCCTACGCTGCTCAAGCCGATGCCCATGTTCGGGCCCAGCAACGGTTTCAATCGGCATGGGAGGCGATGCAAGATCAGGCCATTCAGCAGGGTGTCTCCCTCATCGGGGACGTGCCGATGTTCGTTTCCCACGATTCTGCAGACGTTTGGGCCCATCGAGGGTTGTTCCAACTCAACGATGAGGGCATGCCCGAGGTGGTCGCTGGCGTGCCACCGGATTACTTCTCTGAGGGCGGGCAAAAGTGGGGGACGGTGCTCTACGATTGGGACGCCCACCGAGCCGAGGGATGGCGTTGGTGGAAGGAACGCATGAAACGCATGCTTCGCTTGTTTGACGTGGTCCGCATCGACCACTTCAGGGCCATTCATTCCAACTGGGCCATACCCGCCGAGGACGAAGATGCCCAAGGCGGTTGGTGGCAAGACGGGCCCGCCGAGGAATTTCTGCAGGTCTTGCTCGAGGTTGCAGGCGAACCTCATCGCATCCTCGCCGAGGACCTCGGCATCATCCCGGCGGAGGTGGTCAACCTTCGACGAAGGTTCAACCTTCAGGGCATGGCGGTGCTTCAGTTCGGCTTTGACGGAAATGCGACCAACCCGCACCATCCCAACGGGATTCAGGCCGATCAGATCGTCTACACCGGCACGCACGACAACAACACCACTCGCGGATGGTGGGAAACCCTTGATGCAAAGGTTCAGCGCCGTATCCGGGGGTTGATGATGCCCGATGAAACGCCCACGTCCGCCATGATTCGGCTGGCGTGCGAAAGCGGGGGCGCCATGGCCATGCTTCCACTTCAGGACCTGCTGGAGTTGGGCGCATCGGCTCGAATGAACACACCGGGGACCCACCAGGAAAACTGGTCCTGGAGGTTTGCGTGGTCGGACTTGGAACGCGCGAAGAATGCTTCACCGTGAACATCATAACCCCATTTTTGATAGCCACCTTGATGCCACCCATCGCTTATTTCACCGCCGAAATTGGCCTGTGGTCTGAACTCCACACCTATTCTGGTGGTCTCGGGGTGTTGGCCGGCGACCACGTGAAATCAGCGGCCGATGCTCGCTTACCGCTGGTGGCGATGAGCCTGCTGTACCGGGAAGGCTACGGGCGACAACACCTTGACCAAGCTGGGGACCAATCGGAATCTTACGCCCCCATCGACCCGGCCGAGCACCTCTCCAACACGGGAAAAACCATCCAGTTACCGCTGGACGGCACCACGCTGTACGCCACCGTATGGAAGACCGATGTGGTCGGGGTCTCAGGCCACGTCGTCCCCGTGTATTTCCTTGACACCTTCCATCCCAACAACACGGCGGAGTTCGTCGGGTTAGGGGCCCGACTGTACGGTGGCGACGACAACACGCGCGTCCGTCAGGAATACCTGCTGGGTGTGGGAGGCGTTCGTGCCCTCCAAGCGCTCGGGCATGACTTCGCCGGCATGCACCTCAACGAAGGGCACTGCACGTTTGCCATGCTCGAAATGTTGCGCCAAGGGTGGAGCAGAGAGGAACTCGCTCAACGAACGCTGTTCACCACCCACACGCCCGTTCCGGCCGGCCACGACCGCTTTGACTGGTCGCTGGTTCGAGACGTCATTGGTGACTTGCTCCCGAACGATGCCGAATCCATGGTCAGGAACGCAGGGGATTCCGAGGAAGGGCGTCGTTGTTCCATGTCCCACCTCGCTGTCGCCCTCTCAACCTCGGTGAACGCGGTCTCCAACCTCAACGCTCAGGTCGCCTCCACGATGTTTGGAAGCACCCACATCGCCCCCATCACCAACGGCGTCCATCACATCACCTGGACATCCCCTCAGATGAGTGCGCTGTTCGACACGCACCTGCCAGGTTGGAAGGAAGATCCCGGTCAGTTGGGCTACGCCGGTAGCCTGCCCGATGAAGCCCTGCTGGAGGCCCGCCAGGCCAACCGGCGCATGCTCCGAGAACTCGTCCGCGCCTCCACCGGTGTGGAACTCGACGAACATCGTCTGACCATTGGCTTCGCACGCCGCTTTGCAACCTACAAGCGCGCCAACTTGGTCTTCAGCGACCTCGAACGGCTCCGAGCCATCGGGGCCGACCGTGTCCAATTCGTGTTCAGTGGAAAAGCGCACCCGAAAGACGAGGGCGGAAAACAACTGATTCGGGACATCTTCGCATCGGCAGGACAGGTGGCCGACGACATCCCCGTGGCCTTCATTGAAAACTACGACATGGACACCGGCTTGGCGATGACCAGCGGTGTAGACATCTGGCTCAACAACCCGATTCGCCCGCTGGAAGCCTCCGGTACATCCGGCATGAAAGCAGCCATGAACGGTGTTCCAAACTGTTCCATCCTCGACGGTTGGTGGCCAGAGGGCTGCGAGCACGGCGTCAACGGTTGGGCCATCGGAGAGGCTGAAGACGACCGAGACGATGCACGGGACGCAGAAAACATCTACACCGTGCTCGAGAACGAAGTGCTTCCGCTTTGGGACGAAGGCCCCGAACGCTGGGCCAAGTTGATGCGGGCTAGCATCGCGACCTCGGCCCGATTCACCGGTACGAGAATGATCGCCGATTATTTGCACTTTTACGACAAGTTCTCTTCATCGTAAAACGAATCTTCAGCGTCATCCGGACCTGGTTGGGGAGGACGGCGTCCGGCCAGCGCAAGAAGCAACACCAACACCACCACGACCGCGACCATGACCGAGCGAAGGTCTTCTGCCGACGAGGACGCCGTCGAAGCACCCTCATCGCACGGGCCGCAGTCCACCATCGGACAGTCTTTCTCCGAGGCGACCTCGAACGATTCGCCGCAACAACCCTCGCACACGTAGGGACCGGTCTCCGAACCCGTGGTGTTTTCATCCGGCTCGTCGGTCTGGTTGTTGGGGCTTGACTCGTTGGTGGGGGATGTTTCGTTCTCGGCGTCGTTGTTGGTTGTGTCGTCCGTGCCGTTGCTTGCAGGCTCTTCGAAGACGCAACTGCCGTCGTCCTCCGTGGCTTGCGGGTCGTGGTTGGTGGCCGTCGTATCGGTGCAACCGGGGACCGCAACGTCAGGGTACGTGCAACTGCCGTCGTCTTCCGTGGCTTGCGGGTCGAAATTGTCGGCCTCAGCGTCCGTGCAGCCCGACACCGGAGGTGGAGGATAGATGCATCCGCCGTCATCTTCGGTCGCCAAGGGGTCGTAATTTTCCGCTGATGGGTCGGTGCAGCCAAGCACCGGTGGGTTGGTCTGGTCGTTGGACGAACCGTTCTCGACGGGAGCGTTGAGTTCAATCACGGAGACGGAATGCGCCGGTACGCTGAGGACACCATCCTCGAGCGTGCTTGCACCAAATCGTAGCGTGTCGTTGGACGTGAACCCCGACATCGTTGTCGGACCGCCACGGTTGAGCACCACCGTCATGGCTTGGTCGTGGTGGGTCATGTCGTACGCCAGCAGGTTGGCCATGGCGAGGCGAGTGCTGTACTCCCCTTGACGCAGGGCGATGGATTCGGCGCGAAGTTGGCCGAGTTGCGAGATGTTCTCGTACAGACCGGCTTCGAGGGCGCTCCAGTTGGCGGCGTCACGGTACATGTGTCGGTTGTCCGGATCAGCGCCACCGTATTCGCCGTATTCGTCGCCGTAGTAGAGCAGCGGCGCGCCTGGCGTGGTCAACAGCCAACCGTAGGCCTGAAGCGCAGCGTGGTAGGCGGACACGTCGCCTGGCTGCCGGGAAGTCCGTCCTCTGCCCATTGATTGTAGGCGTCGCCGGTGCCCGTGTCGGCTCGGCTGGTCAGTCGCGAGACATCGTGGCTCCCAACGTACGGGACCATCAACGAGCCCGGAGCGTACTGGTCTTGGCTTCGGTTGGTCCAAAAGTCGAGGTGTTGGTAATTCTCGTTTCCAGAAACGAAGACGTTGTCGACCACGGCATGGTACAGGACAAAGTCGGCTTGCCCGTCCAATCCGTTCGGGCCCATGTAAGCGTTGATGGCATCGTATTGAGCCTGATTGGCCTCCAGCGAATGGCCGGACCATCCCATGGCGGTTTCGCCTTTCAGGTAGACGTCGTTGCCCACCGTCTCAAAGCGCTCGTTGATCTGAGCCACCAGGTTTGAAATGGCCAAATTCTCAACGTGCTTGACGGCGTCAATGCGGGCCCCGTCAAGGTCGTACGTTTCCATCCACCACAGTGCATCGGCAATGATTTGCTCCGACGCTTGCCGGTTCTTCCAGTTCACGTCGGGCATGTATGACGTGAACTGACAGTCAAGCCGATGCTCGGTCCAATCGCAATTCGCTTGCCCGCAGATGCACCCCGAGGTGAACCAATCCGGGTTGCTTTGCACGTACTCGTGGTCTTCATGCACGTGGTTGACGACGAAGTCCATCATCACGCGCATGCCGTTGTCGTGAGCCGCCTCGATCATGGCGTGGAGTTCAGCTTCCGTCCCAAGCCGTGGTTCAACCCCCCTCGCTTCGGTGGGCCAGTAGCCGTGGAAGGCCGAAACATCGTGGACGCCGTCGGCGGCTTTGCCGGTTGAGGCAGCAGCGGTGTTGAACGGCGTGAGCCACAGGGCGTTCACACCAAGATCAGTGAAATAGCCGGATTCGATCATTTGCGTCACGCCAGCGAAGTCCCCGCCCTGCCAGTCAGCGCCTTGCGCTGCCCCGGTTGAAGCCCCGTCGTTGCTGGTGTTGCCGTTGACGAAACGGTCGGTCATGATCATGTAAATCAGGGCGTCCTCCCACACAAAATCAGCGTGGGGCCCGGTCCAAAACGGGACCAACAAATCGTACGCAGGGTGCCCTTCGGTGTCAAAGCCCTCGATCTTCAGGGCGTGCTTCCCGTCGTCGAGACCCGAAAGCGGAAGGGTCCAGGTGGAGGTGGCATCGTCCCACGTTGCACCGGTGAGCGCCGACGGAACACCGTCGTGGAGGGCACCGGTTGAGCCGGGGTGGTAGGTGATTTCCAACGCCACGTCGGTCAGGGTGGCGGTGTAGTGCGGACGAAGATGGTCGTCCACACGCAGGAGTGAATTCTCAATGTCGTCGCAGTAGATTCGCTCCGGGTTGCTTGGGTCAAAGATGTAGGCACCGTCCACGACAAATTTGTAGCAGTACAGACCTTCCTCAAGTTCAACGTCCACGCTCCAAACGTTTCCGTTTTGGGTCATGGCGACCGGAGCGCTCCAATTCCATTCGCCGTTGAGTTCCACCGACGAAGCATTTCCCGTGTACGTGAGGGTGACGAACGCACCTCCACGGCCTTCGGTCGCCTCGACGTCGTTGGCCACGAGGGGGGAGGCCACCACGATGACCAGCAACGCCACCAGGGCCAAGGTAAGACGGCGCTCGTGCATCAGGCCCCCTCCTCGTTGCTGCCGGGGCGCAGCAGGGTGTTGGCCGTTTCCACCAAATCGTCGAGGTGGCGGCAAAGGAACGACTGGACGAACTCGTTGGCCGGCTGCCGGTAGGCCTCAAGGGGTGGCGCATGTTGCTGAAGCACGCCCTTGTCGAGAATAGCCACCCGATCCGCCAGTGTCATCGCTTCGATCTGATCGTGGGTCACGTAAATGGTCGTCGTCCCCAATTCATCGTGCAATCGACGAATTTCGTGGCGCATTTGATGGCGAAGTTCAGCGTCAAGGTTTGACAGGGGTTCGTCCATCAGCAGCACCTTTGGTCGACGAATCAACGCCCGACCCAACGCCACGCGTTGGCGCTGACCTCCGCTCAACTCCTTGGGTTTCTTGTCAAGATGGTCGTTCAATTCCAGCATGGTGGCTGTTTCCTTTACCCTGGCCGCCAATTCCTGGTCAGAGAGGCGGTCGGGCCCTTTGGCCATTCGTAATCCAAAGGTCATGTTGTCTCGGACGTTCATGTGCGGGTAGAGCGCATAGGACTGGAACACCATCCCCAAACCGCGGGCCCCTGCCGGAAGGTGGTTGACAACAATTCCGTCAATGCTCACGGAACCTTCCGTCACTTCCTCCAACCCAGCCAGCATGCGCAGGGTGGTTGATTTTCCGCAGCCCGAAGGACCGAGAAGAACCAAAAATTCGCCGTCTCGAACATCGAGATTGAGTTCCGTAACCGCCTCAAAGCCGTCTTCATACCGTTTCGATACACCTTCAAATTTCACGCCTACCATGCAGCATCAACCCTTCACGCCTCCAGCTGAGAGCCCCTCGATGAGGAACTTCTGGAAGAACAAAAACAGCAGGGCTACGGGTAGGCTCACCAGCAAACTCGCAGCAGCGAAGTCACCCCATGCTTGACCGGTGCTGGAGATCATTGAAGCGAGACCGACCGGCAGGGTGTACATGTCGTTGGAAGTGTTGAACGTCAGCGCCAGCAGGAACTCGTTCCAAGCGGCGAGGAAACTGAACAGGGCGGTCACGGCCACGGCAGGAAGGGACAGCGGGAGCACGACCTTGGTGAACACTTGGAACTGGTTGCAGCCGTCCAGCAGGGCGGCTTCCTCCAATTCCCTCGGCACGGTATCAAAGAAGCCTTTCAACATCCAAACGCACAAGGGAAGGGCCGTTACGCAGTAAGCCAAAATCAAACCCGGGTGGGAATTGAGCAAGCCGAGCGACTTCATCACCAAGAAATACGGGACCAAGATGATGATGCCAGGGAACATTTGCACCAGCAAAAAGGCGAACATCGAGACGTCTCGGCCCGTGAACTTGTAGCGGCTGAAGGCATAACCCGCCGGTACGGCCACGACCAAACCGAGCAAGGTCGTACCGACGCTGACGATCAGTGAATTGACCACCCAGGTGCGGAACGCTTCGCTTTCAAGCATCTTGGTGAAGTGATCAGCGGTGTACGGACCACCGAGGGTGCCTCCAAGGGCGTTGCCGGGGGAGAGGGCGATGTCGAGGATCCACACGAGCGGCAGGAGGGTCAACACCACAAAATGAAGCAACACGAGGTGGGACCCCGCCGCTTGGAGACGCGGTGCCAGGGACTGATTTCTCGCCAGCCCGTATTCAATCGCTCCCGTGGAAAGGGAACGGGTCGACCACGCAGACACGGGCCGACCTGAAACCCAAAGAATGGTCAAGGCACCTGGAGCAATCATCCAAGCGTGCATCCAGAGGTCGAACAGGTGCATGGGTGTGGAGAGCAGCCGGACCAGACCGCACAACAACACCGCACCGCCCAGCACGAGGGCTTGGTTGCGCGAAGCGGGGTGTTGTTCCTTGGGCAAGGAGTTCAGCAGGGCGGTCATGAGGACCACACCCAAAACACCCAACACCACCAGGTCGCTCCCTCGCATCAAGTCCACGCCAAGCAGCACAAGGTTCACCACGACGCTGACCAGAAGCCAACGCTGGAGGGTGGACACCTCCACGGGCGTGTACCAGCGGCGGACGGTCTCGGCGGAGATCATGCCGACGCCTCCGTTGCATTGGTTCGCTTCATGTAGGTCCACGAAAAGGCGATGAGCATCAGGAAAATCACCACGGACCAAGCAGCAGCAACGCCGTAAGCGCCGTCTCGGAACGCCACGTCGTAAACATAGGTGATGAGAATGTCCGTTTGACCGGGTTCGCCGAAGTAGAGGTCAGGGCCACCGTCGGTGAGAAGGTAAATCACGTTGAACATGTTGAACGTCCAGATGAACCCGAGCAGAGAAAGCGGGACGAGGGCGCTTTTCAGGTTGGGGAACGTGAGGTGTCGGAAGGTGTCCCACGAACCAACGCCGTCAATTTCGGCTGCTTCGTACATCTCCTTGGGAAGAGCCTGCAGGGCCCCGCTCAATGACATCATCATGAACGGTACGCCGAGCCAAATGTTAACGAAAATGACGACCAGTTGCGCACCGGTCGGGTCAGCGAGGAAGTGGAAATCGGTTCCCAAGACGTCGTTCACCAAACCCTCAGGCTGAAACATTCCCTTCCAGACCAGGACGGAGATGTACGACGGAATCGCCCACGGCAAGAGCAACACGGTGCGGTAGACGGTCGTGCCTCGGATGTTGGCTCGATGAAGCACCAATGCGAGGAACAAGCCAAGACCAACGTGAGCCGAGACGTTGGTCACGGTCCAAACCAACGTGAAAAGGGTCACACGAAGGAAACCTGAGGACGTGAACACCTCGATGAAATTGACCAGTCCCACCAGCGATTCATCACCCAGCCGCGTGGCATCGGCGTTGGTGAACGACAACCAAATGCCGTACAGGACCGGATAAAAGGTCAGCACCGCCAGTGCAAGCATGGCGGGGGCGATGTAGACGTGGGCAGACCGGGCGTGAAGCCGGCCCGCCTTCACGTCGATGTAGCGGCCAAAACTCAGCAGGGCGATGAGGGAGATCACAATGGCCCCCAAGGCAAACAAGACCGCTGAGGTATCGCCCGTTGAAGGAATGACGTCGCCAACGTCGGTGCTCAGTTCAGCGTTGAACAACGACCCGCTGGCCCCTACAACCTCGATTTGGTGAAGCGTACCGGGAACCATACCCGTCAGTGAGCACTGGATTTCGACCTCGCCGGCCGGGAAAAACCGTGTTGCGCTGATGTAAGGCATTTCAGCACCGTTTGCACGGCAGGTATCGTAGGGGGGCAAGGCGGAGCGTTCGGGACCCACCGGAGAAAGTTGAGTGTGGTTCATTCCGTCCACGGTGATGGTGTAGTTGCTGGACCCATCAACGGTGAAATTCACCGATATGGTCCGATAGCCTTCGTTTGCCGGTGGGTCGACCGCCCGCTCCAATCCGTTGATTTCGTCGTCCAGCGCAGCGTTGGCACCTGCAAGCGCTTCGTCGGCCGAGGAGGACCCGGTGTACACCTGCTCGAAGGCGGTGCCAAGCGGCCCGTATACGAGGGCCATTCCCCGGGTGGTCGGTGCGGGCGTTCCCACGTTGACCTGATTCATGAAGCCCGCCAGCACGGCGTCGCTTTGCACTTCTGCGTCCTCGTCGAGAGCGACATGGGTCGGGAGGGTGTAGGTTTCCAGAGCGAAGGTCTTCTGGACATCTTCGCTCGAGAGGTAAAGCGCCAGCTCCACGGTGGCCACTTTGTGCAGGCTCTGCTTGCTCACCGTCCACCCCTTGTAGGTGACCAGCGGTGCGACTCGCTCCCCGGTTTCTTCAATGAGCGGTAACATGGCCTGACCGACGTCCAATCGGCTGGCTTCGTACGTGGCCCAATTCCACGGACCGTCGACGATCATGGCGGCTTTGGAGCCGATAAACTGGTTTTTCATCCCCTCTGTTTGGGTGCCGGTGGCCACCACGCCGTGCTCAAGTTCGAGGTCGATCAACCAATCAAGTGCCGCAGCAGAGCCGTTCGAATTGAGGGAAGGAGCGCCGGTCCCGTTGAACAATCCACCACCGTAGCCGGCCTGGAAACCAAACCACCAGTAGGCGGATTTCACCGGGAGGGCCAGCCCTTGGACGTCCTGATAGGTGAGGGTCTGTGCGGCGTTGAGGAGATCGGTCTGTGTCCAAGAAGCATCTGGATAATCCACGCCACGGGCGTCAAAAATGGCCTTGTTGTAGATCAGCGACAGCGAATCTTGGCTCGCAGGCACGCCGTACAGCGCTTCGCCGTATCGCATGGCGTGCAAGGCTTGGTCGTCAAATTGACTCCGCTCGACGGGCGTCAAATGAGGACGAAGGTCTTCAAGCAGCGGAAAGCCGTCGACGCGCACCTCCCCAATGACGCCCAACTGATCGCTTGAAAGGCGCATCAAATCCGGGGCTTCACCACCCTGTGCTGCGGTCATGAAGGTGTTGGTCGCCTCGCCGTACGGAACCAGCGACGCATCCACCGTGATGTTGGGGTGAAGCGCTTCAAAGGCCCTGATGGACTGCAGGAAGACGTTTTCTTCCTTGCTCTCGGCGGCAAAGGTGTGCCACACCGTCAGCGTGATGGGGCCCTCGGTGGACGAATCGGTTGGTTGATCGTCGCTGCCTCCAAGGCAACCCGCCAGAAGCACCGTGCCCATCAGAGCCACCACGAGCACGGCTCGGCGAGCCTCACGTTGGCGGTGACCAGCGGCCATGTTCCCGGGAAAGGGATGGTGGATTAAACCCCTTAGGAGAGGCAATCCACTCACCGCTCAAAACCCATCAGCGGCAAAATGGCGGTCAAATCCTTGACGACGACCACTGGAACCCCGGCGTCCTCAAACGCCTCTTTCGAACTGTCCCGTGTTGGATTGAACCCAATGAACCGACTGCCGTCGACCATCATGGAAAGGTCCATCTCAGAGTCGCCTACGGACACGCAATCCTTGGCTTCAAACCCGTTCATCTCCAAAAGACGGTCGATGACGGCCCCCTTTCCACTTGCGTGGAGGCGACAGACCCCCTCGTCCGTGAGAAAGCCTTCCTCGTCAAAGACGAAACCGTTGGCGATCCAATCGTCCACTTTGAGCATGCTCGCAATGGAACTGACGAAGAGGTCAACGCCTGCGCTCACAATGGCGACGAACACACCGGCATCCTGGAGATGCTTCACGCACTCACGTGCACCAGGCATCAAGGCCACACCGGCGTAGGCTCGAAACAACTCATCCTGATGGATGGGATTTCGCACGGCTTTCCACATCTGGATGTCGGACCGCATGAACTCAACGTCGCTGATCTCACCACGAATGAATCGTGTGAGGTTCACGGCGTTGTCCGTCCCAAACGAGTCGTGGAGCGTTCGCCAAGAACTCACGGCATCAACCAGGACGCCGTCGCAGTCGAAGACCACAACCTTAGGCTGCTCACTGTCCATGTGTTCACCACTTCACGTATCCAACGCAACCTCACCAAGGAAAGGGGGCCCCGAAGGACCCCGCTTTCCGAGGCGTTCGTCCGAGGACGAAGTCGCTTCCCGTACGTCAGGCCTCAAGCCTTCTGGTCGTAGCTCAGGTCATCCCAAGTTCGGAGCAAAGCACCGTCTCCGTTGAGCGGAGCATAACTCAGGGTGATCGTAGCGTCTTCCAGGGGCGTACCGTCCGGTGCGTGGGTTCGGATGAAGATCGTATCTCCGGAGTTGAAGGTCGAGATCGACCGGGTCTCCGTTTCCGAGATTTGTTCTTTCTGCACCGAGTCCACGAAGGTCACGAAGGCGTCGCTGTTTGCGGGGTTGAACCCGTACACACCGGCGCTGTCAGCCAGGTTGACCGAGAAGGTGTTCAGCGCACCCGTGGCGTTGGTGTAGAACACCTTCACCTCGACGGCTTGCGTAGCAAGCGGCGTCTGGGATTGCGTCACGGTGATGCGCCAGTGTCCTTGGTCAGCATCGAAGCCGTCGATGTCTTCGATGTCGAAGGTCACACGAGGCACGCCCTTCACGTCGGTCTCAGCCAGGCTGGATGCCCACACGTAGATGACACCGGACAGCACCACGGTGATGGCGACCATCAGGATGGTAGCGATCACGGGGCTGACGGCTGCGTCGTCTTCAGCCATCGACTCCACTTCTTCTTCGTCATCAGCACGGCGGCTGGCGAAGGAGAGAGCACTGACGAAGAGGCCAGTGAGGGCCACAGCGACAATGCTTGGGGCGAACGATGGAACGGCGCTGGCACCGATGGTTTCCACAACATCTGGCAGGTTCTGGTCCGTGGACAAGAAGTTGCTTGCTGGCTGGTTGGCGTGGTTACACACGTCAGCGGTCGCAAGCGACGTCATGATGTTGTTACACCAGTTGCTGTCCTCGAGGAGCGGTCGGCGCTCAGAGGTCTTCGTGGCGTTCTTACCGTACTGACCGGGCTTGGACCATGGGTCGTCGCTCTGCACGTTGTTGATGATGGCGTAGTGCGATCCGGGCTCATCGGCCTGGAAGCGGTCCGCAGCGGTCACCGACATGTCGCAGGGGTTGGCCAGACAGGTCACAACGTCCATCTCGACCCACACGTGGGTCGTGTCTTGGGTGATGTAAACGTCCTCGGTGAACTTGACGCTTGCACCGTAGTCAGGCACAGCGTAGTAGCGAGTCAGTTCGACATCATCGTGACCGTCCGTGTGGTAGGTGATGGCCAGCATGTGGTCGTATCGGTACGGGCCCTCATCGCCACCGCCGTTGACGGCGACGGTGACCGGCACGTAGGTACCGGTCATGATGTTGGTGACACCGTTGAAGCTGAAGCCAGCCTCGTCGTCGAAGAAGTAGTCTGGCACTTGCTCACGGACGTTCTCAACACGGACACCGATCTCCTTGGTAGCCACACCTTGCTGGTAGTCAGCGATGGCCATCACGCTCTGGTCGTAGTTTGGCACGTAGGTGTTGTACTCGCCCTGCGTGGTTGGCGCCGTTGGCGTGTCTCGGAGGACCAAGCGGATCTGACAGTATTCAGAGCCGGACGGACCAATCTGGTGGATACCGTTGTTGTTGAGGTAGTCGATTTCCCAGTCGTTGGCGTTGGTCGTAGCGTCCTCGATGAGGTCGAACACGAGGTCATCACCGACGATGGTCGTGGTGAAGTAGTTCGTGTAGACACACTGATCGGTGGACTCAACGGTCCAGGTCAGGTCGTCGAGTTCGTGGTCAACGTCAGCCTTGATCGCAGACAGGTCGTAGGTCAAGTTCGCCACGTTCTCGTCATCTTCCATCAGCGAGATGGACCATGGGAGAGCGGGGATCGAGCCGTTGTCAGCCACCATGACCGTGTCGGTCGTGCGGTTCCAATCCTTGAT
Organism: Candidatus Poseidoniales archaeon; assembly: GCA_019651595.1. Taxonomy (GTDB): domain Archaea; phylum Thermoplasmatota; class Poseidoniia; order Poseidoniales; family Poseidoniaceae; genus Poseidonia. The sequence continues at coordinate 180,925 of BOYQ01000002.1, forward strand.
GACCGGAGCATCGTTGACAGGTGCAACCGAGAAGACCACGTCGAAGGTGGCTGCGTCTTGGTTCTCCGCACCGTCGTCAGCGAGACCGAGCGTGACCGTACACTTGCCACCCAACTCGTTGTTGGTGTTCTCGGTGATGGCCAGTTCGTTGTTGAGGATGTCAACACTGAAGGCGGAACAAGCGTCCGTGGTTCCCATGTCAACAGCGCTGGCGGACCAGGTGTAGACTTGGCGGGTTGGAGCCTGCTCGTTGGCCATGTCACGGATGTAGGAACGGGTAGCGTTCGACACATCGCCCAGGAACTTGGTGTGGGTACCGAAGCCTTCTGGGAGGATGTTGTAGTTGCCGTCGTCTTCGGAGAAGATCGGCATACAGTCGGAGCGCTCGACGTTACAGATGACCGGAGCGTCGTTGATGTTGTTCACCGTGAAGGTGATGTTGTGGGTGTCGCTCAGACCGTTGCTGTCAGTGACCTCGAAGGAGAACACTTGCGTACCGAATTGGTCAACGTTGGGCGTGATGGTCACGTCTTGGCCGTTGAGCACGCTGTGGAGCAAGTCGTCGTTGTTGAAGGCGACTTGCGTTCCCTCAGCCATGGTCCAGGTCAAGTCGGACTCTTCGTCCTGCACGTCATCAGCCAGGTTGGTCAGGCTGAAGGTGAAGGCACCGGAGTCTTCGTCTCGACTGAAGTCAACCAGACCGTCGCTCGTGTCCGTACCGTCGGTATCGATGACGGGACAGGCGCGCTTGATGTCAATCGTGCTCTGAACGTTGGTCGTGTCGCCGGTTCCAGCCACGTAGCTGTCGTCGAAGACAACGTTGGTGGCCATCGAGATGTCCTCGACCGTGGCCCAGTCGTAGGCACAGTCTGCCTGCGTCTTGATCATCAGGTCGTAGTTCTTCTGACCGGTGGCGGTGGTGCTGCCCTTGTAGGACTGGTAGACCAAGACCTCGGAGGTCAGGGTACCGTCAGCGAGGTCGCCGTGGGTCAACTCGACGGTCATGAACTTGGACAGGCTCTGCAGGGTTGCAGACGAGTCCAAGGTCTGACTTGGGTGAGCGATGGTGATGTCAGCCGTGGTCTCCTCTTGGACGATGGCCACGATGTCGATCTCGGATGGCATGCCACCGATACGGCTCCATGGGACACCGAACTCAGCGAGCGAGGTGGAGAAGTCCACATCGACGTTGGCGGTGCTCAGGCTGGATGGACTCCAGCCGAGGAAGCCGTAGCTGTAGAGGTCGTAGGAGCCTTCGCTGTCAGCCCACAACACGTAGTTGGCGTTGAAGGGCAGGTCGTGTGCTCCACCGAGGCCGTTGTAGCCGACATCGGAACCACCGCTACCGGTGTTGAGGTAAATCAACACGTCCGAGTTGGACAGGTCGCTGTTGGTCATTCCGAAGTAGATACCGTCGCCTTCGATGTAGGTCACCAGGAAGTCGTCGGTACCGTCGCCGCTCATCACACCGGGCATAGCGTAGCCCGAGGGGTTCAGTGCGTTGCCACCGTTCCAGTCCTCGTCCGAGCCGTCCACCGTGATGGCGTCGGGCTGGAAGGAGGTCGACACGTAGGATGCACGCTCGTCGTCCGTGGACATCAAGAGGAGCGCAACCTCGTTGGCGGGAGCAGCACCCAAGTGGGTGGACTCGATGCTCATGAGGTTGGCCTCATCGATGACAGCCGAACTGGCCACGGCGATCTTGCTGCTGTCCAGCGTGTTGCCGATGGAGGTGACGTGGGCGTTGTTGCCAGCGTCAACCTGCGTGGTGGAATCGTCCCAGGTCAAGTTCTCGACACTACCGGTTGCGTCCACGACCGACAGAGCGGTGGTGGCGTCAGACACACCACCGTCCCAGCGGAACGGGGTGTCTTCGACGTACATACCGATGGCACCGGAGGCGTCCATGGGGTAGACCCAAATGTCCGTACCGCTCTCGACGTGGAGACCGGTACCGGTGGAACCACCGTCGACGTGAGCGTCGATGGCCACCACGTAGGTGTCTTCTGCGTACACACCGTAGTCGCTACCTGCGAGGTAAGCGCCGCCAATCATGAACAGGTCGCCGTTCTCCTTGATGACACCGGTGGCGTAGCCGCTCACGTCCGTGCCGTTCAGCGTCAACACCGTGTTGGTGTCGTCGCCGACGATACCGACCGTGGAGGCCAGGCCGTCGCCGGTCAAGGTGGAACCAACGTCGCTGTAGTCGCAGTCTTCGAGCACGATGGCGTTGTCGCCGAGGTTGATCGTGTTCGCTGCCGACTGAACGGTGATGGAATCACAGCTCGTAGCGGTGATACCAACGGCGTTGGGTGAGGTACGACCCGTGGACAGGCCAATGGTGTTGCCACTCACGACCGGACCGTCGTAGCCACCTGCAGCACCGGAGGATTCAACCACGCTGATGGTGGCTCCACCGTCGCCCCACGTGTCAGCAACAACGAGCGTGTAGTTGCCTGCGTCCGTGTAAGCACGGAGCGGGTTGTACGCAGCGTTGCTGTTGAACGAGTACGAGGGCCAGGTGTCCTTGGTACCGTCGGGCTTGGTGATCTCAATGCTGATCTCGTAGCCCCAGCTGTCCGTTTGGAGGTTCACCACAGCGGTCTTGCCGGAGGCGAGGTTCCAGGAACAGCTCGTTGTGCGTCGGTAGTCGCTGCTGCCAATCGAACAGAGTGAACTGGTTGGCGCAGGCGGTGCTTCCATGCTGTCGAGGTACATACCACCGTCAGCGTCCGTCAGGGTGTTGTCGGTGATGTTTCCGTTGCCACGGAAGATGTAGATACCCGTGGAGGTCGCATCACTGATACCGCCGATGTCGTTGCTGTCAATGGTGAAGTCAGACACACGGTTCAGGTAGAAGGCGTCATCGCCACCGACAACCGTGTTGTCCTGAATCAGGACGTCTTCGGTGTTGCCGGGGTAAATGGCCACAGCGTGCCCGTTGGACGGGTTGAACTCGTTGTCGGTGATGGTGGCACCTTGAACTTCGTTGGTGGTGTAGAGCCAGACGTCAGCGATTTCACCACCGTCTCGGAAGACGTTGTTGGTGATGGTGACGTTGTCGACACCGATTTCGCTGGTCGAGTGGCTGTAGTAGTACGGGGACCGTTCTGCCATCACACCAACACCGCAGTCAACGAACGTGTTGCCGTCGACGATGTTGCCGTCGCCGCCGTTCATCTGGAGACAGATGTCGTTGTAGTTGATGGCGTTGTTGAGCGCAGTGTAGCCGTCGAAGTGGACGAACGTGCTGTTCGTGATCTGGAACATGTCCAGCGCATATCCACTGCGGTAGCCGTAGCCCATGGCACCGATGATGGAGGCAACACCGGAAATCGTGGTGTTGTTCATGTCCATGTTCAACGAGTAGTACCGATAACCGATTTGGAACCCTTGTGGAGCCCCGCTGCTGGACACGGCGACTGCGGTGACCGAGGCGTCGTGCATGTAGAGCGTGGACTCGCCACTGAAGTAGGGGTACATTCGGTTGGCGTTGTCGAAGTCGTAGGAAGCCGTGGAGATCCAAACGGAGCCGTTCCAGTTGTGCTTGCCTTGGGCGAGGTACATGAACGGAGCGTCCATCATGACGGTTTCACCGGCCAGGTCGTTGCCGCTGTGGCTTCGGAGGTAGCCGTACTCAACCAGACCGTTGCTGTACGTTCGGCTGTTGGAGGCGGAGAGGCCGCTTGCACAGCGCTCTTGCTTCGTGTAGGCCGTCGACGTGTAGCAGATACGGGCGGTGAACTCGTCCTCGAGGTAGACCGTATCGCTGTTGCCAGCGGTGTCCGTCAAGGACATGGTCTCGAACACGTACCGGAAGTCAGCAGCGTTGTTGCTGCTGCCCGACCAGAAGTAGTCGATGGTGGCGGAGGCCACCACTTCGTATCCGTTCAGGTTGGACGTACAGACGCTCGAACACGAACCGCTGTCCACCGTTTGAGTCACGAAGGTCAGGTCGTTGGCCACACCGTTTGCATCGGTGTCAGCCATGCCGGTGACCGTACCCTCTGCATCCTTCAGGATGACCGTGGTTCCAACCACGTCTTCGGTGGTGCCCGAGACGTTGGCCTGGAGGGTCACGTCCAACTGACGCAGTCGGTCGAAGACACCGGTTCCGGTGACTTCCACCGTGGTGGTGTCGATCGAACCTTCGATGAATTCCATCGTGGAAGAGCCCGTGATGAGGACGTCCTTGGTGTTGGACATCACAACATCGGTCAGCGTGAACGCACCGGTACCGTCGGTCTCAATACCGACGGCGTTGTTTTGGATGGTCATGCCGTTGAACTCAACCGTTGCGGACGTTCGCGAGGCGTACTTGAAAGCAGCACCCGTTGAACCCGTGATGGTACCCGTGAGGTCGCCACCGAGGTCGGACTGGTAGTAGACACCGGCCACGGCTTGGTTCTCAAGGTCCAAGTTTTCGAGGTCGAGTTGACCGGAGGCCGTGTTGGAAACCAACACACCGTAGTTGCCGCTTGAGACGCTCAACTGGTCGGTGGAGGCTGCGGTTTGACCGACAACTTCCAGACCGGCTTGGCTTGGTCCGACGACGTCAACGGATTCGAAGTGGCCTGCAGCGAAAGCACCGCCAATTTCGATACCGGTGGTGGCGCCCGTGATGGTACCGTCCTTGAACAAGGGCGTACCGGACTCACGGAGGTAGTCACCGAGGTCGCTTGGGTCGTTGCCCGCACGGGCCACGAAGTCGTAGCGGTCCTGATAGTTGTCTGCACCGTGGTGGAGGACATCAATCCAGAGGTAGACCTTGGAGATGTTTCCGCCGTTGGCGGTAGCACCGGAGATGTCGACGATCGGGTAGGTCAAGCGAGCACCCTCGCCGCTGTTCATGTAGTAGGTGTAAGCGTAGTCGATGCAGACACCGTAGTTGTTGGGGTAGCCGCCAGATGCGTAGCTTGGTGGGTTACCGACACCGCCAGGCTGACCTGGTCCGGTTGAGGGCTGGCCGTTCGCACCTTCAGGTGGCGCGTAGACGCCGCTGAAGTAGAAGGACGGGGAGTAGAAGCCCCAGTACTTGTACGGGTAGCGAGACTGGTAGTTGCCCGTTGGCGAGAAGTCGGTAGCCTCCCAACCGAAGCCGAACTCGTCAGGCGCTTCGTAGTAGTCGGGGTAGCCGACGAAGTTGCCCAGCCAGAATCGGTGGAGGTAGTAGAAGTAGCCTTCCCACGTCTGGTAGTTCGGTCCGAAGCTGTAGCCGTAGTAGTTGCAGTGCCAAGATGGTGCACCGCCCGTACCACCGTTGTAGGAGTGGGTACCGGCCTGACCGCTGGGTCATCGCTGCCGTAGGGGTAGTATCCGTCTTGGCCGCTGCTGGTGATGTTCCACTCGTTACCGGAGTCGTCCTCGAACATGATGTTCATGCGGTCCGTGATGAAGTAGTACTTGCCCGTGGCGTAGTTGTAGCTTGGGTGAGCGTCTCCACCAGCGAAGACCGAGTTGGCACCGACCTGCAGGTAGTCGCCCGTGCCCAAGTAGGTGGACAAGTCGATCTTGTAGGTGGTCCAGCCAGCGGTTGCGCCGGAGAGGGACGTACTTCGGTAGATGGTTGGCAGGGACATGCCACCGTAGGCGTTGATACCGACGGTGTTGCCGTTGGAGGTGAAGCCGTCCACTTGGGGAGCGCCGTTGTAGCTCTGGATACCGACGGCAGCGTTCTTGACGATGATGTCGGTGAGCGAAGCACCGGAGTTTTCGATCCAGATCGCCGTACCGGTTTGACCGGTGTTGATGATGCTGGACGAATCGATGTTCGCCGAGCCGCCCTGAATCTTGACCGTCGCCATTTCGTCAGCGCTGGCCGAGGAACCGAAGATGGTCGCAGAGTCCATCATGTTCAACGTGGCACCGTTGCCGATGTAGAGGGCCGACTCGGTGGTCGTGTCCCAAGCGATGTCTCGGAGGTTGGCGTGGTCGAGCGTCAGCGTACCGCCGTTCTGGATGTCCAGGTGCAGGCCGTAGGTCGAGGAGACCGCACGGATAGCGGCTGGGCTACCAGAGGTACCGTCGTTGTTCGCCGTCAAGAACCCGGTGTCCTTGATGGTGATGACAGGCGACGAGGTGGCCGTGCTTTGAACACGCAGCGAACCACCCTGCAGCTCGAAACCACAGGTGTCGAGCATCAGGTCAGCCGAAACCGTGATCGAGGTGTCATCAAAGGTGAACGTGTCCACACCGTCGAAGTTGCCACGGAGGTCGTATCCACCGGAGGCCATCGACTGGCCCGTGTAGAACGGGTCGTTGATCAGCTTGTAGCAGTTCAGCGTTGGGTCGTTGAGAACGACCGGTGCTGGCTCAAGGAGCAAGTCCAAGTGCGTGCCCCAGGTGTAGCCGTTGCTTGGGTACCAGGAACTGGCCAAGGTGGCATCGGGGTAATCATCTGGGTAGGTCTCGTTCTGACCGGCCGTACCGAATGCTCGGACGACGTGGTCCTCGTAGGCCGTACCGTCGCTGTCTTCCACGACAACCCAAACGCTGGTGTTGCCGTTGGCGTCCGTGATGTGGCTGCCGACTTCGAAGAGTTCGTTCATGCTGCTGTCGAGCAGGGTAGCAGAAACGACGTGGTCGGCCTTGTACACCTTGTTGGACTGAGCCAATCGGTAAACGGACACGTTGGCGAGGCCACCGAAGTAGACCATCGACGGGTTGCTGCTGGACGAGGAGACGTCGTAAGCACAGTTGCCCGTGTCACCGCTGGAGTCCGAACAGTCGTTGCCGTTCAGGTCAACGTCAACAAGCACCACGTTGGTGCCGCTGCGTGCCTTGGCCACTTCCGTCGTACCGGAGCTCACGCTCGAGCTGCTGATGGACGACTCACCGACGGTGATGGGGTGTTGCGCCCGTCGATGACGTGGTCGGAGCTGGAGCCGTGCGCGAAGTCGCTGTAGCCGATCGAAATCGTGTTCTTTGCGGAAGAGCTGGAACAGGTGCTCTTGAAGGATTCCAACGAAGCATCAGCCATGTTCATGGTCCAGCCGCAGCCGGCGATGGTGAACGAATCAATGTCGAAGTTGTCCATGTCAACCGTTTCAGCGACGATGGCGGAACCGCTCATCGAGATGTCTTCGGCCGTGATGTCGGTGAAGGTACCGGGGTGGATGCGCTGCATGGTGATGTCGCCTGCGGTGACATCAGCAAACACGGCATCGGAACCAGCCGGGCCGTTTCCGGTTTGGGACCAGCCGCCTGGGATGAGCCAGAGGTTGGCGGAACCGAAGTCAACGTCGGTCATGGAAAGGCTGCCCATGGCGTTGATGCCAGAGTTGGCGTAGCTGTCCACGTCAACGTTGTTCAACATCACGTTGGAGGCCGTGCCAAACATCGAGTCAATGGCCACACCGGTCTGAGCCGATGGGTTGGTGACGGTGACGTTCGAGACGGTGACGTGCTGGAGGTCAACGTCGATGAAGTTCACGTAGGAGTTCTCGACGGTGAGGTTCTCAGCGTGCAGAGCACCGGCGGTGGAACCGGGGTAGTTCACGATGGTACCAGCCCAGGACTTTCCGTCGGTGTTACAGTTCTTGATCGTCCCTTCCTTCAGCGTAGCAATGGTGTTCTCTGGGAAGTTGAAACACGCCTCATCAGCGCCGTCAACCTCGAAGTTTTCCATGGTGACAACGGTTCCTTGGCCGCTGCCGTGGGTGAACACGGCACCGACGTTGGTGAAGGTCACGTCGCTCATGGTGTAGTTTCCGGTGTTACAGTCCGCCGTCGAACTGCCACAGGAAGGTCCAGAGTTGTCGTGGCGGCTGCCGGAGCGGAAGACCGCACCGGACGTGTTCTCAAAGTTCACGTAGCTGAATTGGTGTCGGTCGTCGGTTCCACCAGCGGTGGTACAGTCGTCCGTGAAGGCCATACCCTTCCACTCGCCACCGTTCATGCCGGTGATGTTGATGGGGTGGGTCTCGTTGGCCAGGGCCGTCATCTTGGTACATGCACCGTCGAAGGAGATCCCCTTACCGGGTGCGACGTAAATCTCCACACCGGGCTTGATGGTCAAGTCGGAGGAGACCACGAGGTAGTCGTTGGACGGGTTGATGCGGATCGGGCTGTCGGTCAGGTCCCACACTGGGTCGGACGTGATGTCAGCCGTAACATCGGTACCCTTGCCTTCGTAAGGCATCACACGGTAGTAGACGGAACAGTCCTGGTTGGAGTTCACGTAGCAGTAGTATTGGTTGTATCCAGTCCAGAACGGAGCGATGGTACCGGGGCGGGCCAGGCTGCTTCCCGAGTAGGGGAGAGCGGGCTGGTGGTACGTCCACAGGTTGCGCTCGACGTTGGTGTTGCCGTTGCTGATGAAGTACATCGAGCCTTGTCGGCTGAGTTGGATACGGTCGTTGGAGTCGTCGCCGTCGTAGGTCGTGCCGAAGTACTCGAACTCGAAGCCTGCTGGGATGTCAATGTTCGCGTTGCAGCGAGCCTTGTACGTGTTCCAGTAGTAGGACGAGATACAGTAGTACAGGTACGGGCGTCCGTTGGACGTGCCGGTCAAAGCCGTGTCAGCGTTGGTGACTTCCACCAGACCCTTGTCGAAGGATTCCCATGCGTGGGCGGTCGAGCTGGTCGAGATTCGGAAGTTCGACGTCGTTGGCACGTGGCCGGGGTTGGTGTTGAAACTCGTCGAAGAGAGTGCGCAATGCTGGCACCCTTCTGGCGGGTTTGGTCCATGTAGCCGATCGACCAGGAGTTGTAGGTGGTGCGACAGTTGCTGTCGTACTTGTACTCAATCTCGTTGGTCACGTCGTAGAACAAGGCCTGAACGGTACAGAGTTGACCGTAGGTGTAGTACGACATGTCGTGCCACTCAACCACGAACACCTTGTTGGGGTCGCCTCGCTCAAAGGAGAAGGTCGACGAGGTGTTGGCGTTGACACCGGAAGACACCGTCGAAACGTCTCGGCTGCTGAAGTAGTACTCCACCGTGTCGTTGACCTCGAGGTCTTCGATGGGGGCACTCAGGTACAGGCTGCGAGTTGACACTGCGCTCGGGTCTTGCCAGATTCTTGGGTCATGGCCGTGGAAGTCCAGCTTCCCGCCGTGCCGCCGTCTGGCGTGACTCGGTGATACAGGGTCGGCCCGACACCAGCAGAGCTGCTCACGTTGAGCCCTGCGGCTGGGTCACCAGCATCGAGGATGGTGACCGAGACCGTGCGGCTCTTGGCAGTGCGAGTCTTGCATGGCGGTGTGGAGCATCTCGGGCTTGAACGTGTCAGGCGTTGGTGCGACGTTGCCCACCTTGTAGGTGATGTCGCCGGTGCTGGCTTGGCGGCCGTAGTAGCCGGAGCCAAGGGCGAAACCACTCCAGCGGTAGGAGGAGGTCGAACCGTAGATCATGTAGTAAGCCGAGGTACAGCGGTCGGTGCTGATGGACCGGTAGAAGTAGTACCAACCGTTGGTGGTGACACACAATCGGTTAGCGGTCGTGGTGGTCTGCGTTGCGTTGAACGAGAACGTACCAAAGGAACCGGTGATGTCGCCGGGAATGGCGAACTTGTAGGCCTGAGAGTACCCGTAGGACAACGAGGCCGTGGCTTGGCTGCCGCCGGTCAAGGGGGTGTCGATACCGGTTTCGGTGTCAACACCGACGGTGGCCCACTTGTTCAACTGGCTGTTGTACACGAAGATGATGTTCATGCCGGGGCCGTCCTTGGCAGCGATCTGCAGGAAGCCGTCGCCGTTGTTGTTCCACAGGTTCTGGTTGAACTTGTTGGTACCGCTGTTCATGCCGTAGTAGCCGTAAGCGGGTGCGGTGTTTCCACGAGCGAGCCAGTTACCGTAGAAGGTGCTGGTGCCGGTGTAGAAACAGGACTGCGAACCCGTGCCACAGTTCGAAGTGTCGAACTCGAAGAAGTACTCATCGGAGTGGCTGTAGTAGGTCATCTGGCGGTCCATGAAGCCCTGAGGCGTGAAGTAGCTGCCTGCGTGGACGTCCGTGGTCAGCACGGTCATCTTCTTGTGCGAAGTTGGTGCGTTGGCTGGGTCAACGATGTCAACCTGGTAGGGCGTAGGCGTCGTCTGCGTACCGGTCAAGGCAGGTTCGTAGCCGACGTTGGCGCCGTTGCTGCCCTGGTTCAGGTCTTGGAACTTCCAGTAGTACTGGAAGTCGTCCCCGTAGGACAGATCGTCCACACGTGCCTTGAATCGGCAGTCGGTAGCGGTGCTGGAACAGGTGCCAATGGACACGAGTTCACCGGCGTCGAACTGGTTGTTGGAACCCAGTCCGTAGCTGGTGGTGCTCCACGAGGTTCCACCGTTGGTGGAGTAGTAGAGCACAGGTGCGCCGCTCGACGTGGTGTCAATACCGGACATGTCGGTCAGCTTGATGAAGAGCGTTCGCTCACCCTCAATGTACGAGTCAATTCCCGTGTAGGGAACAAAGTCCGAGGTTGGGGCATCGGAATCCGTACCACCCGAGTAGGTGACGAGGAGGTGAGAGTTGCGGCTGCCAGAGGCGTAGGCGTACGTGTAGAAGTAAGCGCTTCCACCGGTGTAGTATTCACCCACACCAACGGTACCAGAGTTGCTCATGGCGTTGGTGATGATGGAGACACCGCCAGAAGTTGCGGCACAGGCCGTGGCGGAGTTCACAGGGTGACGGTCTTCCAACCGGTACCGCTGCTGCTGACCGTGGCTGCGGATGGCGAGCGACCGATCGATGCCTTGAGGCTTCGAGCAGCCGTGCCACCGTAGTTGGAGGTCAGGTAGCTGGCACTGATGGACGAACCGGAACACGAACTGGAACCCATGCTGTAGGAGTAGCGTGGGGCCAGGCCACAGTTTTCCAGAACCTTCACTTGGAAGGTGCGGGTTGAACCGTAGGCGTAGTTCATGTACTTCTTCCACTCGATCTTGTCAACGGTTGCACCGCTGGGCAGAGCGCTGGAAGAGCTGAAGGTGTACTTGTGCCATGGGATGTAGTAGTAGGAACCGTAGTATCGGTAGTGGTAGCGGTAGGAGCTGCTGTAGCAGTAAGCGTAGTAGATGTAACAGTAGCCACCAGCGTTGGAGTTCACACGAATGGACGGGTCAATGGCGACCGGGTAAACACGGTCTTCATCGAGGAGCCAGTCGGACTCAACCACGGTGATGAGGAGGATTTCAGGACCGTAGACCTGAACGAAGAAGGTCCCCAGGTAGGGCTCTTCTGCGCCTGCTTCCATGATGACGGGAGCAGGAATCTCAGCGAGGAGTTCGCCCGTTTCGATGTTGCGGATTTGGAGGTCTTCTTGCGTCTTGAAGATCTCTTCACCGAGCATCGTTTCACCAGAGAAGAGTGCGTAGCCAACGGGCATGCGCAGTCCTTCGCTGAGACCGAAGTACTCAGCTGCCTCTGGGAGGACGGGAACCTCTCGGAGAACGAGGTTCTGCTTGACTTGGTTGCTCTCAACGGAGTAGTCCAAGTCGTAGCCCTCGGCGAGCGGGTAGCGGATGACGTTGCCACCCACGTCCACGCCGTTGGGGCTTGGAGCAGTGATGAACGGCTCGGGAGCCGAGCCGGATGCATCGAGCGTAACGAGCATGGGGTTGATACCGGAGATCACCGGGTCAACAAACTCGTTTGCCTGAACCGAGATGCCGTTAGCGACTTCAGCGGAGAAGTAGGTCGTGAAGGTGTTCTCCGTCACGCCCCATCCCTCTGGGTAGGCCTGAATGTTCAGGTCAATGTCTTCCCAAGTGCCGTCAGCAGACATGTAGTGAATGGGTTCACTCGCTACCATCTGCGTGATGGAGCCGTCCTCGTTGAGGAAGGCCTTGGTCTTGGCGTCTCGCATCCCTTGAAGTTCAAGCGATGGGTCGTATTCGTATTCTGCTTCGGCAAGCTTTTCGGGGAGCGCGAAGTAATCTTCTGCTCCAGTCGAGTCTGCTTCCACAGACTCCACGGTTGCTGCTGTTTCGTTGTTGTCAACGTAGCCGCTCATTGGCATGAGCACCATCAATGCGCACAACAACAGTGCAACCCCGATACCGCCGAAGACGGTCTTTTTCTGGTTATTCTTGTTTCCCAACATGTGTCATTCACCCCATACGGACTGTATGCAGTGCATCCCACACCTTACACCACTTATATTGATTGGGGTGCATAATCTTTGAAAAAATGTGACTCTCCGGAAACGAACCCCCCGTTTTCTGAAGGAATCCGACAGAAATGCGGGACATTTGATGACGAAAAACGGCGGAAAAATATCATCTTGTTTGACCGTCCATACCCAACGGCTCACGATATCACACCGACCGGCTGGAGCCCCACGTGCGGTTCAAATCGATGTCGGCGTCTCGACGCCAAGGCTCAACACGTCCCGCGTCGACTCGATTCATGACTTGAAGCGGATCCGGTGATGCCGTCCATGCGGGTGGACCGAACGCTGCGGTGCGGCGGAGAAACCGGTGCTGTGGGACCGGGCCGACACAAAATACAGAGCCTTCCGTTCGAATCAAACGGGAGTTGGAAAGGGAGAAAAGGCCAGAAGGGCCGCCGTAGCGGCCCTTCCGGCGTTGTACACCTCAGAGAGGTGGGTGTGGTTCAGCTCAGGGATCAGTAATCCCAATCCTTGCCTTCGCCGCCTTCACCGTCTCCACGGGAGAGGATGAATGCACCAGCGATGAACGCCACGATGACCACGCCGCCGATGAGGCCCCAGGTCCACGTTGGAACGCTGGAGGATGCATCGTCGCCGGTGTCGCCAATGGTACCGTTGCCGTCGTTCATGTTGCTGTTGTCAGCCACACGGGTGTCGATGATGGAGTTCATCGAGGCAGCAGCGTCCATGTTGCCGAGGGCGTCCATGGGCACAGCGGTGAAGAAGTACTCTTGACCGGTGCGGATGGCGGGCATGTCAATGCTGAGGGTCGTTGCGTCGGGTCCGACCACCATGTCGGAACATGGCGTTGGCATTTCACCAGCGGTGAAATCTTCCGTGGTGTAGCAGACGTGCCAGTGAGCGACGTCGCTGGTGTCGCCGGTGATGTCCCAAGAGATGACCCACTGCATGTCTTGTGCGGCCACAGCAAGGTTGGTTGCTGCAACATCGCCGTCAACTTGCTTGTCGGCCACAACGCTGGCGATGCCAGGGGTGGAACAGCCTTGCTCGTTGCAGACGGCGACTTCAAGGTGGTAGGTCTCGCCGTGCGTGGTTTGGGAGCCACTGTAGGTGTAGGTGCGGTCCTCGTCAGCCACGGTGGCTTCGAAGGCGTCGTCGCAGTCGGCCTCACTCGCACAGATGCTGACAACGATGCTGTCGGAGTTCAGCAGGGTACCGGTGATGTCCCAGGTCATGGAAATGCCGCCACCTCGGGTGGCTTCAGCGCTGAAGCCGCTCACGGAGGCATCAGGGATGGAGGCCTGAGCGAGTTCGCCGCCCATGAGCACCATCTTACCGGCCGGGACAACGGGGCTGTTGTCGGGCACGTCGTAGGTGAACATCTCGGTGCTGGCGTCAACGTCGGTCGAGGTGTCCGAGAGGAGGATCCACTTGCCGGACCCGTCAATGTACCACAACGAAGTCGCTTCCACGTCCTTGGCCACGATGACCGAGATGGACTGGTCGAGCACGTCGCTGGCCGTGTAGGTGGTGCTTGGAACGTAGTCCAAGGCAGCCACGGCGGCGTAGGTTCCGGTGAAGCCCTCGAGTTGAACGGCGTCGTAGGAGGAGGTATCAGCGTCCGTGAAGGACGTGATGGTGAACTCCGACTGGCCGTTGTAGTCAAGGCTGTACTGAACCTCAATGCCAACGTCGCTGGTGGCGGTCGCCACAGCGCTGTTCCAGACGAACATGTCAATTTCCTTGGAAACCTCGCCGTTGTGAGCGTCGGTGACAACAACGGTCACGGGGGAGTTGCCGATGAAGTCAGGCAGTACGGGTGAGGTACAGACCGTTGCCCCTTCTGCTTGGGTGCCGGAACAACCACCGATTTCGCCACCGGGGTAGGAGTAAGCGAAGGTCAATCCATCACCGGACGGGTCGTCGACGTCAAAGGCGGACACAGCGAAGACCAGAGGCGATTCTTGGCCGACCACGATGTCGCCTTCCGTGGTCAGCTCAAAGGAGGTGATCACGGGGAGGTTGTTGATGACGTCAATGACCATGGTGGCACCGTTGTTGCTGGTGCGCTGGTCCGTGCCACCCGACCATGGAACGGGGTCCTGGTCGGTGCTGGCCTTCTCGTTCATGGTCAGCGTCATGTCGAAAGTGTACTCGCCTGGCTCAAGGGTCGTCTGAACACAGACGGCGCCGGTGGGTGCTTGACCGCCGAGCGGGGAGTAGACGTAGGGCATGTCAACGCCCACGGTGCACTCGTTCATCGTGCCCGAGGCCATGGTGGTCCCGTCGAGGGAAATCGAGTAGGACACGTTCCAGCCGTAGGCCTTGTTCGGGTCGCTTCCACGGTGCTCGACGTCGGCGTAGAGGAGGGAACAACCCACGTTCAGGTCGCCGTCCTCACCTTGCTGAATGAAGGTGGTAGCTGCGCCGGTGCAGTCAGAGTTGTAGCCCTGGTAGATGCCCATGCGCGAGATGCGGATGTCGTCGTAGGTCACCTTGCTTCCGGTCAGTTCATCGAAGTCCGTCTTTGGACGGTCGTCATTGTTCTGGAGCACTTCACAGGAGTTGGCCCAGGTGGTGATGTTCTCGTTGCCTTCCTCGGCTTCGGAGGTCTCAATGCACTCGTCGTACTGGCCGAACATCGTGTAGTTCACGACCTCTGCCGTAATTTCGAACTGTGCGTTGCTGTCGCCGGTCGGAATCAACTCGCCGGACATTTCCCAAGCGGTTTGGTAGGCGAGAACGGTTCGGGAACCCGTTTGCGAGGCGTTGGGGTCCGTCTCGTTGCGGAAGGTTTCCACCGTGGCGGTGGATCCAACGGTCACGTAGGTGATGCCCTTGGCGTCGTCGGTGCCCAAGGTGGCGGAGGCAACTTGCCCGGAGGTTTCGAGGCGAATGTTGACCTCACGTGGGTCGAACGTGTCCGAGCCGTCAGCGATGACGGTGAGTTTGAATTGAGCGCTCGTCAGGCTGCTGGCGTCGAGGCTGGAAGCGTCCATCTCTTCACCGTCGCCGTCAAGCCATGCCAGGTCGACCGAGATGTCGTACCAGTCCTCGACGATGACGTAAACGAGTTCTGCGTTGTTGGCGATGTCAGCGTCAACAGGGCTGTCAACGGAGACTTCCACCATGTACTCGCCTTGGGTGGGCGTCCAGACGATGTCGGCGCCAGCGCGCTGGAGCGTCAACTTGCCGCCACCGAGGAACGCACCTGCGGCGAGCGGGCTCACCGAGGAATCGAAGTCGCAGACCGTACCGTCGTCGCACATGGCGTCGACGTTTTCCCAGACGAGGTCGTTTCCGGAGGCGTCCTTGGCGATGCCACCAACGGTCTGGGAAGAATCGGTCAAGTAAATGGTGACCGAGTACGACAGCTCGTCGATGTCCGCATCGCCCACGTTCTTGATGAAGGCCGAGAACGTGACCTCTTCACCCACTTGCAGGGTGTTGCGGCAACCTGCGATGTTGCACGTACTTTCTTTTGGCGTTGTGATGGCAACCACCGATGCGTCAGCTCCAGAGCGAGCGCCGGTTTCCTCGATTACCACTTGTTCTTCAAGCTCGTGGATGTCCATGCCAGCGAGAAAGCTCGTCAACATCAACATCACGAGAATTACAGGTGTCATATTCTTCATGTCAATACCCCCGAAGGTTCGGTATCCCTCTCCACGCAATGCGTCGTATTTATACTATGGGCCCTATGATTTACGAGGAAAAAGACCCAAGAATAACGTTTTTTGACGGTATTCGGACGACAGCGCCAACCAAATGCACGAATCCGGGATTTTTGACCCATCCCGGTCATGCGAGGTTTTCAGAGGTTATTTTTCAGGCAGAACGTAACGCTGCAGAAGGTGGAATGGCCGATGCCCGGCGGACCGGAAGGTAGGTGGCGATGAGCACCACGAGCCAACCGGTGGCGAAGAGGATCCCCGTGCTCGCCCAAGGGAACGAAAAGGCGGCGCCCTCGGCCTCCCACAATGCGTTGTAGAGCACCACATGGAAACCGTAGCCGACAAGCAAACCGTTCAACATGCCAAGCACGGCAACCCAAGAAATCTCAATGGAAAACATCCTGAGAACGTGTCGCTGCTTGAAGCCAATGGCCCTGAGCATGCCGATGGTGGTTCGTCGTTCGCTCACGTTTCGGACGGTGACCACTCCGATGCCGGCGACACCGACGAGAAGCCCCAGGGCGAGGTAGCCCTCGAACAACGACAGGATGGCCAACACCAGCGATTGGATGACCATGATCTCGTCTGCAACGGTCTGCACGTTGATGTTCCTCGACGCGAGTTCCACGTCGAGGACGTCCTCCAGTTCGGCCGCCGCTGTCCGCACTGGGGAGGTTTTCCCTTGCGCCGATGCAGGGTCGCCGGTAAATTCGCTGGTTGATTGTGCCGTCGGGGAAACGCTGACGTACATCCGAGTCACCTCTCCGCCAAACTGCGTTTCGACGGGTTCGGACGCCATCCAAACACCCGGCGAGAAAATGTACGAAGATTGTTTTAGGAAACCACCCACCACCATGGAACGGGTGTTTTTTGGATTTGAAAAATCAATTACTAAAATTGAATCTCCAATTGAAAATTGCAAGGGTACAAGCGTGGTCCCATCCGCCGTTGATTCCAAACCAAACGAGGCGTCGAGGAACACCACGTTGGTGAAATTTGCAATTGAAATCCATGCTTCCTCGGACGTGTTTCCAAGGGATGTATCCCATGCGTGCAACGGCAGTCCACCGTGTCCGATGAAACCCTCATCTACCCCCCTGAGCAGGTAAGGCATCCGTTCACCCGAAGCGTCTTCGAGATGGGCCGGCGCACGGTAAACGGCCCCCACGGCATCGATGTTGTCAACCGCAGGGTGGTCGATGTCCCAAGTGGAGGGGTCTTCACCGAGGTCGATGGGCCGCGCCCGAGTT
The DNA here is from genome assembly GCA_019651595.1 of Candidatus Poseidoniales archaeon. Lineage (GTDB taxonomy): Archaea > Thermoplasmatota > Poseidoniia > Poseidoniales > Poseidoniaceae > Poseidonia. Next base: position 197,908 of record BOYQ01000002.1, read on the forward strand.
GACGTCAACAGGAGTTCAAACTCACCCTCGGCCTCTTCGACAAACTCCGACGAATAGGTGTCAAACTGTTCGGTGTACCCAGCGAGAACGACCACGGAGAACATCGTGATGGAAAACATCCCCATCACCACCGCCGTCCGCACGGGGTGAGCCAGCGGGTGGGCGAGCGCGACCGAACCAACCGGGCCGGTGCGGCGTAGGACGAAGCGTTGCTTCGCCATCCAACCCACCGCTTGCGGAGCGAGGCTGGTCAACACCAAGACACCGGCCAACACCTGCAACAAACCGAGCACGATGAAGGCGAGTTCGTTGGGCTCCATTCGCTGCCGGAGGGGATCGACCGGCGCCAAGACCAGCGTCCAGACCAAGAACAACACGCCGATGGAACCGAGGGTGTTGCGGGCAGCGTACCGGGTCCAGCGGTTCATCGGCCGCCCTCTGTTCAACAAGACGGGCAGTTCCCACGTGAACAACGGCGTGAGCATCACGACGACACCCACACCAAGCAAGATGTATGTGGCGTAGGCCATGGTGCCCGAAAGACCTGAGATGAGCAAGGAAAGGGTGCACAGCCCCGTCAAACCAAAACCCAAGATCTGCATCAAAAACACGCCCCAGGGCACGCTGTTCTTGATGACGGCTCGAGCTCCTCGAAGGGCTCGCACGATGTTGAGTTGGGCGTTGTAGAGCGCGCTCGACCAAAGGATGATGACCGCCAACAGCGCACCCCACACCCATCCTGCAAGGAAGGAGTCTACGGTCCAGTCGAACACGAATCTCGTGGCCCCAACGGCCGAAAAAATGGATGAAAAGCCCGCAGCGATCAGCCACGCCAGACCCAACCCCATGACGGAGCCCACCCCGCTCGCAATGAACGCCAGCGTTGCACCCTCGTAGGTGAACATCGCCCGTGCATCGCTTCGACGCAGCCCGAGCGCCCTGACCGTCGCCACCTCGCTCCGTCTTACGTCGGCCAGGAGCATGATGATGGTGAGCGAAAGAAGGATGCCCGCTGCAATGGTGAACGTTCCAAACACCAGGAACATGGCCGACAAAGCACCCGAAGAGGCCTGTGCCTGCTCGGCTGCATCCAACTTGACCGCCAGCACGTTGAGATGGACATCTTCAGCGCCGCTGCGCTCATCGAACCAATCGATGAGCGCCGAACGACTCGTCGAATTCGAGTCATCGAACCCGGAACCCGAGAACATCAGCAAGGAACGGTCGTCCTCGCCGGCAAGCGCCAACACCTCTGCGTCGGTCAGGGCGACCAACCCCAACACCACGCCGTCAAGGTCAGCGAGTTGGTCGAACCCGTCAACGGCCGTGTAGTCGCCCCCGTACGTTAGCGGAACCGATGAGTCGTTGCCGTAGGCGTAGGGCAGCACACCTGTCATGTCGAGAACATCCGGATCGGTGAGGTTCAACGCACCGAGGCGAGCGGAGGTGAGCAACGTGCCCTCCTCCACTTCCAAGGCTGCCCCTTCACCCCCGAAGGCCAAAACCATCTGGGGAAGCCTTCCGAACCCCGGCGCATCGGACAACACCGGCAAACGAATGGAATCAATGGCGTGCGTGCTGGCGTTCAACCGGAGAAGGCCGTGTTCGAAACTGCACCAGACCTCATCGTTCGAGAGAACGACCCCCGCTCGTCCATCGCACCCGTGTTCGCTTGGCACCGAGGCATCCTGCGCTTCAGGCCAGGTTTCAACGGACTCTTCAACAAAACCGGTGAAGGGGAGTTCGCCGCGGTACACGGTGGACGACAGCAACCCCTCAATGCGGAGCAGCACCGCTTGTTGGTCGACCACCATGTCGTAGGCAAGGACCGTTCCTGAGGGTGCGATGGCCAGGTCAAACGAAGCGGACCGGTTGAGTTCGTCGTCGAAGACCATCAATTCCAGCCCGGTCTGGTTCTCGACCAGGGTGTACCAGTCGCTTTCTCCTCGAGCCACCGCCATCGGTGAGCCGTCCATGTCAACCCGATGCCGTTCGCTTTCATCCGACAGTTCAGTGTCGGCCAGAACAAAGCTGGACCCCGAAAGGAAGCCAACCGATGTGCCGTCCTCCGTCCACGCTGCGTCGATGAGACGTTCACCTTCGTTGACCTGCCAGAGCCAGGCCTCATGGTTGGCCCGACGTTCAAAGCCAAGGCCGTTGGCCGTCAAATGCCAAACGGCGTCTTCGGTGGAAACCAGACGGTCCACCGTGGCGTCAGCGAGGGTGAGAAGCGGTTCACCATCGTGCAGTACGTCGATGAGCGGAACTTGGAGCACCTCCAGAAGGGTCGCATCGGGGTACAAATCGGAGCGGTTCTCTCGCAGCGCTGCCACGTCTTCACCGCTGAGTCGCTGAAGGCCGACCGAGGAAGAGAGCGTCAGTGAGGACGTGGTCGCGTCCGTCGTCCACACCAGGCCAACATCTTCCGCGGTAAGGACGTCGTCAAACACCGCCTCAATGCCGTCAAGCGCAGCACGAACGTCGTCATCCGATGCGCTTGGTTTGAACGCCAAGGCCATCCGGTTCAGGCGACCCTCCATGCCCAGCATGGTCTGTGCAGTGGCCAAATCTGCAAACACCGCCGGTGATTGTGAACCGGCCATAGCGCCTTGGCCCTCGTTGGGAACAACGGTCAGGACTTGGACGGTATGGCTCGTACGCACCCGTTGCTGATCTTCGGTGATGAAAGCCCCCAGTTCCAACCGGTCCCCTTCGACGACCTCCAGCGCTGTTGCGGTGGCCGAGTTGATGGCCACGCCCAGCGTATCACTCTGGGCGTTGAAGGACGCTACATCCGAAAATCGATAGCCGTTGTTGGGATTGAGGGCAGCCCACGTGGCATCTGCATCAACCGTCGAGTTTTGAGCGAACAACGAGACGGAGGGCTCGCCACGCCCGTTTTCAGCGGTGAGACTGACCGAGGAGGTGAGACCGTATTGACGGCCCTCGAGCTGGGAGGCCAGGCTCGGGTCAGCTTGGAGCGAATCCCAGAACCTCACCGCAGCCTGTTCATCGAATTCGACGGCGGTCCCCGTCAGCGGGTCGAGGCCAGCGATGAGAACGTCCGTTTCACCCCAAGCGGCCTCCACCTCTTGGCCCACCGTGCTGTCCAGGGAATCGCCCACGACCAGCGATGAAGTGATGATGGCGGAGGCGATGACCAACCCGGCGATCATCAGCGCTGACTGACGTCGACGACGAAGCATGTTTTCCCTCGCAAGTCGCCAGACCAGCAAGCGTTGAGGCAGCAGGAGAGGTTGAACGAACAGCATGGAGAGGACCCCGAACAACAGGCCACCAACCACGGCGGTCAGGGTGGACACGCCCAACCACGAAAGCAGGAGCATGGCCAGCGTCCCGTCAACCGGACCGGCCACCAGCAGCAAGGCCCGAGTGGACCATGAGGTTTGACGCCACCGTCCAAACAGAACCAAACCGGTGGTGCTCAACGCCAGCACGAAGCCGGCGACAAACACGTACCAGCCGAGCACCGTCATTCCTCCTCGGATGCGAGTTGGGGCTGCGACGCGACGATGTTTCCGTCGCTCATCGTGATGATACGCTGGCATTGAGCGGCGATGTCGGGGTCGTGGGTCACGATGAGAAACGTCGTACCGTGCCGCTGGTTCATGTCCCGCAGGAGCGCCATGACATCGCCCGAGGTCGCATTGTCAAGGTTGCCCGTGGGCTCGTCGCACAAAATGATGGACGGACGATGAACGATGGCTCGGGCGACGGCCACGCGCTGCTGTTGGCCGCCCGACAGTTCAGCCGGGCGATGTTCACCTCGGTCACCGAGGCCGACGTGTTCGAGGGCTTGCATCGCTTCCCTTCGAGCCTCAACCGGAGAGCGACCGTTCAGCAGGAGCGGCAGTTCGACGTTCTCGACCGCAGAGAGGACGGGCAGGAGGTTGAAGTCTTGGAAAATGAATCCAAACCGTTCACCCCGGAGGTCCGTTCGCTGGTCGTCGGAGATGCCGTACAGGGGCTGACCGTCGACCAACACGGTACCGGAACTTGGCTCGTCGATGCCGGACAGGATGTTCAGGAGCGTTGTTTTTCCACACCCGGAGGGACCCATCACGGCGATCATTTCCCCCGCTTCGATTCGGACGTTCACGCCACGGACTGCTTCAACGGTGGATTCACCGGCCTGGTAGAGTTTCCAAAGCTGACTGGCTTCAAGCGCCGGTGGCATGATGGACGATACGGAATTGTATTCATAAATCCCTGCCACCAAGGCGTCCCATGGGCACGGAGGCATCGGGCATCAGCGTCACCGTCATCGCCTTCGGCCAAGTGGGTGAAGAACTCGGTGGGCGCCATCACGAACGCCACGTGGTCGCAGGCGCAACCGTTCGAGACCTGGTGATGGAACTCGGTCTCGAGGCGTGGATTCGCCTTCGGTCTCTCCGTGGCGGTCAACGGCGACCGGTGCGGCATGGACACCGTGCTGGTCGACGGAGCGGAGTTGGCGCTGCTCCCGCCCGTGAGCGGCGGTTAAGCCCGAAGAGGACACCGAGAAAGGAAAGGCTTCAACAACGGGGACCACCAGGGCAGGATGAGGAAGCACCATGGTTGGCGGACTGGGCCCCCTTGAATTGAGCATCTTGCTCCTGCTGTTCTTTGTCTTGTTCGGTGCACAGCGCCTTCCTGAACTGGCGAACGCCCTCGGCCGCTCGAAAGGCGAATTCCACAAGGGGCTCAACGAAGCCACTGCGATCGGGGACACCGCTCGAACCGTGGCCGACCTCGAAGCCGGCGGACGCACCCCCGAGCAGGTGCTCATGGAGCGCGCCAAAGCCGTTGGTATCGATCCCGCCGGCATGCCCGTTGACGAGTTGGAACAGAAGGTCAACGCACTGGAAGCCCTGAACACCGAAGAAAACGAGTGATTCAACCCCGGCGCCGCTTGATCACGAGCGCCGAACCGCACACGCGACACTCCCCCGTCTGGCCTTGTTTGGCGCGAGCCACGTCGGTGCCAAGCGGAGAGGTTTCTCCGCAACCCGTGCATCGTTGCTCCCACAACCAGACCCGCTTGGAAGCGGCATTGGCCACCGGTTCCACCGTTCCGCCGCCGTGGCGATAGGTGTTCTGCAAACGGTAGTCATCGGTGACGAGCACGGCCTGCAGGTTCAACGCCAGCGCCAGCACGTCGAGGTCAACGTCTGAAAGGCGTGCAAAGTCCCCGGAGGCGCGTGCCGCAACGCTGGCCTGTTCCAGTGCCTCGTGAGAAGGCGACCGCCACTGAATGTCGGCCGTCTCGACCAGCATGAGACGAGCCTCACTCAAGCGTTGAAGTTCCTCGAGTTGAGAGACCGCACAAACCCCACCGTTCAGACGGGCCACGGGCCAGTGGAGCAGCGCTGCCGTATCCATCACCCGCTCCATGGATGAGAGACGACAACCCCCTCCATGAAGGCACCGCTCACCCCTATCTTCTTGAAAGAGCGGGCGCACCACCGACCATGAGTTGGAAGGAAACCGTCTTGGAGGCGTTTGACGTCTTCGGTCCTGCCAGCCTCTTCGTCCTGTCCTTCACGGAAGCCATCGTCCAACCCATTCCCCCTGACCTCCTCTACATCCCCATGCTGGTCAACGCCATGGGTGACACCCCGCTGGTCGTTTGGCTCTGGCTGGTGGTCACGTTGCCTCCGTGTTGGGCTCCCTGGTTGGATATTGGATCGGCCAGCACTGGGGCACCTCGCTGATGAAGCGTTTCGGCCAAGAAAAGCACCTGACCAAACTCGAACATTTGACCGAGACCTACGGAACGATGGGCATCTTCATCGCCGCTTTTTCTCCCATCCCCTACAAGGTGCTGGGGTGGATGGCAGGGATGGGTCATATGGCCAAGCGGCCGTTTCTTGTCGCAGGTTTTGTTGGACGAAGCCTCCGTTTTGGACTCGAGGCGTTGCTCATCGGTCTCTACGGCGACCGAGCACTCGACGCCATCATGTGGGTGCTTGACAATGAAATCCTTCTGGCCGTGCTGATGTTGGTTTCGCTTGCCGCTGCATGGCTCGCATGGCGATGGTGGACAAGGCTGGGGGCGCAGGCTCCCGATGCGAGTGCCTGAGGCCGCAAATGGCTTCCACGGGAACGGTTATGAAGAGGGCCTGAGTGGGGCAATCACCGCTCGCGTGGTGTAGTCAGGTCCATCATTACGGGTTTTCATCCCGTCGACCCGGGTTCGAATCCCGGCGCGAGCACATCTGCCTTTCCTTGCTCGTTTAATAAACATCAAATCCGGTGCTCAAACCGTTGCTCGTCGACATCAACCAAGGCCTTGAGAAAGTATAGAGGCTTGATGCCCGACCCGGCATCATGGTCAACGTTGGAGACACCGCCCCTGCCTTTACCCTCAGAGCCACCGACAAGCGAGAGGTCTCGCTTTCGGAGTACGCTGGAAAAACCGTGATTTTGGCGTTTTACCCGGGCGCTTTCACTGGCGTCTGCGACAAGGAAATGTGTGCGTTTCAAGACAGCATGGCCGAATTGAACGCATCGGACGCCGTCGTGTTGGGCATCAGCGTCGATTCGCCCTGGGCCAACGCAGCGTTCGCACGAACGTACAACCTTGAATTCGAACTGTTGTCCGATCTCGACCGTGCAGCCGTCAAAGCCTACGATGCGACCTTCACCGGTTTGGGCGGCCTGGACGGCTACGTCAGCGCCAACCGCGTGGTCGTCATCGTGGACGGAAGCGGTGTTGTCCGGTACCGATGGGTGGCTGAAAACCCCGGTGTGGAACCCGACTACGCTGAAGTCGTTGGTGCTGCGAAGGCTCTGTGAGCCGCCATCGTGCGCGCTCAGGCGAGGGTCCCGTTGTTGAAATCCTCGATTGCCTGGTAGATTTCTTGCCGCGTGTTCATCACAAACGGACCGTACCGAGCGATGGGCTCGCCGAGTTCTGGGCCTCCAAGGATGAGCAGCTCCGCTCCGTCTTCCTCAGCGGTGATGGAGACCCGGTCGCCGGGGGTCAGCAGACCCAAGCCCCCGTCATGCAGTGAACGACCCTCCACGTCCATGGAGCCCCCAAAGGCGTAGAGCATCACGTTGTGGTCGTGCTCACAAGCGTGAAGGTAATGGGCGCCAGGTTTCAACTTGAGGTGAATGAAGGTGATGGGGATCACGGTGTCGATGACCGCTTGGACACCGAGCGCTTCCCCGGCGATGACCTTGGCCCACACCTGACCGTCCTCGCTCACGACCTCGGGAAGGTCGGCGGAGGGAATGTCCTGATAGCGAGGCGCCATCATCTTGTCCTTGGCCGGCAGGTTGACCCAAATTTGGAAGCCGTGCATCAAGCCGCCGTTTTCCATCATGTGGTCTTGAGGAAGTTCAGAATGAATCACGCCGCGACCGGCCGTCATCCACTGTACGTCACCCGGGTTCAAGTCGCCGCTGTTTCCTGCAGAATCGGCGTGCTTCATGCCGCCTGCCAGCAGGTAGGTGACGGTCTCAAAACCTCGGTGTGGATGGTCGGGAGCACCGACGGCTTCACCCGGCCCGTAGTCCACCGGGCCCATCTCGTCAAGGAGAAGAAAGGGGCTCATGAGGCGGCCCATGGCGGCTGGACGGCGGACCTTGAAGCCGCCACCTTCGAGAACGGTATGGGTTGGGACAATGGATTTGATGCTTCGATTCATGGGTTCACCTCGTGGTCATGGCGTTCAACATGGCGTCAATGGTTTCCGGGTTGGCGGGCTTTTTCTTGTTTACCACCAACGACCGCCCAACCACGACGCATCCTAGGAACGAGAATTGCATGCGCATGGCCATGATGACGTGCTGTCCACCGCCCCCTGAATGCGTGCCAAGGGCCACACGGCGGTCATGGAACAAACGCGGAAATCATCACCTTCACGGCTCAGCCACGCAATGGCGTTGTTGAGGACGGGCGGGTATGAGCCGTTGTACTCGGGTGCAAACACGAACCAAGCATCACCGCGTTCAAGCACGGTGATCAAATCGCTGAGGCCATCAAGAACGGGGGTTGCCTTCTCCCTCGCCACGGTGTAGACGGGGAAGTCGTAGGCATTGAGCGAAACGTGCTCGACCGAGTGGCCCATGGCACGAGCGTGCACCTCAACTTCACCAGCCAGGGCAGCGTTGCTCCCGTCTGATGCGTGAATGAACACCAGGTTCGCCATGACCACCCTACGCCGCCTTCCGGTTTATCATTGGCCGTATCCAGCCAGCAGCAACAAAACGGACCATGTTGAATCATTCAACCGAGTGTTCTGCAGCCTCGTACGCCGCCATGAACCGCTCCATCCAAGCGCCTTTTGGATGGTCCGAGTGCCCTGCGATGACGTCGTGGTGCGCTTCAAGGTAGTGCGGCATCATCTTCACAAGCATGGCCTGCCATGACGGGGCCTCGATGAGGACGGCCCCGCAATCAATGCATGCCATTGTGGGCATGGTCCAAATTCCTCCCGGCCGATAATTGAAGTTATCCAAACCGTCGTTCGGCAGCCCACACGGTGGACAAGGCGTTATAGGAGACTCAACCAACCTTACCTCATGTCTGAAGCGATGGTGCTCGAACACGCCGAGGCAAGCGGAACGGATTTCCTCATCTACACGGGAAATTTTTGCGGCTACTGCCGTGCTCTGAAAAACCTGCTCGACCGCAATGAATTGAGCTACACCGAGTACAACTTCGACGAGCACGACGGTATGCGCATGGCCGTGGTTCAGGTGACGGGGCACCGCACCGTTCCGGTCGTGTTTGACCTTCGCGAGGAACAGCCGATGTTCATCGGTGGGTTCGACGAGACCAACCGCTACCTCAAGAAAAGGTCGTGAGCCACTCCCGCAGCGCAGAGTGATGCTCGATTGGAATCATGTGCCCTTTTGGATGCTCGATCAGTTCCACGGCCCAACCCGCTGACTCGAACAAGTGGGCGATCGCCCAACCGTCTTCAATGGGTACCCGGACGTCTTTCTCGCCGTGCATCCAAAACAACCGTTTGGGTTCGAGTTCACTCAATCGAAGACGCAATTCCATGGGGCGCACCAAGCGCGTCCCCATGCAAACCACGCCTTGAATTCGGTCGGCGACCGGAAGTTGAAGCAATTCCTGAGCCATGGCGCCGCCCTGAGAGAAGCCGCCCACCACCAGCGGCCCCATGGGCGCCTCCTCTGCGATGAGTTTCTCAAGTTGGGACAGGCTTGAATCGACGTCCATCAGTTCCTTTCTCGACAGTGACATGCGCCGGGTGACATCAGCGTCAAAATCCTCGTATCGCCACCACGTTCGGCCCCGGGTAGGATGCGCAAATCGGGCTTCCGGGACCAGCAAGGTCCAGCCGTCCGGCAGGATCTTTTCGGCAAACGGACGCATCATTGAGGCGTCGCCCGTCATGCCGTGCATCATGATGAGGGTGGGCAAGAAAACACCTCACAACGTCCACTGCGGGATGATGCCGCCGGCCACCTTGAGGTGAAGCTCCGAGGATGCACCGCGCAGGGTGATGGTGAGAGAATAATCACCGGTGAGGGACGGGATGGTTCCGATAGCGCCCTTTTCCGAGGCACCCGAGCCCCATGCACGGGTCAGCGGTGAAGCGCCTTGGTGGTCTTTCATCGACAGCGTCCCCGAACCACCCTGTGCAATGTTCACGTCGAGGTACCACACCAAGACGTCCCAGTCTTCGCCGTCTGGGTGGCCGCTGTCAAAGAACGAATCGTAGATGTCGTTCTCGTTCTCCTCGTAGGTGCTGTCGAGGAGGTCGCGTGCCTGGTAGAAGTACACGTCGCCCGTGTAGCCGGTCTTCGTCTGAGTGAGTTCCATTCGAAGTTGTTCAACACCCTCCCCGTCCGTCCAAACCATCGAGTCAAGGAAGCCCACGCGCCCGCTAAAGGCGTAGGTTAGGCGGTGCCCCTCGGAGGAGTCGGCCACGACGTCCACGACGCCGTTGTAGATGGACGCCGTCATGGCGGTCCACTGCTGACCGAGCAACGTGAACGTCCACGAATCGCCCTCGTTCCAAGGGAAATTGAACACGGGCTGGGCCTCGCCCTGCTCGTAAACCGAGAGGCCGTCCATGGTCATCCGACCGAGGAAGGGGTTGTGATTGATGACAGCGTGCCGCTGCGCTTCCCGCTCGCTGGAGATGCCCAAGCGGTAGAGCCCGGTTTCGTTGTTCACCTCGGCCACGACCAGCCGGGCGCTGTCCTCACCAAACTGAGGGGTGATGAACGTGTAGAGCCACTGGTCGCCGACGCTCCACGACGGAAGGCGAAGTTCGTCCTCGGTCGTGTCGCCTCGGTTGTCGGAGTTGACCGTGGGTCCTTCCAAACATCCAGCAAGACTCAGCGAAAGCATGAGCCACACCATGAGTCCCATGCTTCGCATGGTTGACGCTCACGCCCTCTCTTTGAAAGGCTAACGCTCAAGTGAGGCTCAACCAATGGTTGACATTCTTCAGATGTGACGCAGAGCCACCGAGTCATGCCGGTTCCTGCCAACACGACGGCCACAATGGACATGAGTTTGATGAGAATGTTCAGCGAAGGGCCGGAGGTGTCCTTGAACGGGTCGCCGATGGTGTCGCCAATGACGGCAGCGTCGTGAGCGTCGTCGCCCTTCTTGGCACCGGGGATGTGATCTTGCTCAATGGCTTTCTTGGCGTTGTCCCAGGCACCACCGGCGTTGGCCATGAAGAGAGCCATGAGCACACCGGAAACCAGGGAACCAGCCAGCAAGCCCCCCAGGGCGTCGTATCCAAGACCGAAGCCGACCAGCACGGGAGCCACAACGGCCACCACACCGGGGCCGACCATCTCACGGAGGGCGGCCTTGGTGGAGATATCAACACAGGTTTGCGAATCGGGCTTCACGCCTTCCTTGCCTTCGAGGAGACCGGGGATTTCCCTGAACTGGCGGCGGATTTCAACCACCATGTCGCCAGCGGCCTTGCCCACGGAGGTCATGGTCATGGCCGCCACAACGAAGGGCAGACCGCCACCGATGAGCAGACCGATGACGACCATGGGGTTGGTCAACTCAAGGTTCAGGTTGTCGGCGCCGATGGCCGAGGTGTAGGCTGCAAACAGAGCAAGAGCGGTCAGTGCGGCCGAACCAATGGCGAATCCCTTCCCAACGGCAGCGGTGGTGTTGCCGATGGAGTCGAGTTCGTCGGTGATGGCACGGACATCGTCGCCAAGGGCGCTCATTTCAGCGATGCCCCCGGCGTTGTCAGCAACAGGACCGTAGGCGTCAACCGTCATGGTGACACCAACCGTGGCCAACATGCCCATGGCGGCCATGGCGATGCAGTAGAGGCCGTAGGTGTCCCCGCCCAATTTGTTGGCACCGAGGATACCCAAGGCGATGAGCACGACGGGAACGAAGGTCGACATCATACCGACGGACAGACCGGCGATGGCGTTGGTGGCAGGACCGGTCTTGGACATCTCACCGATGTGGGGGATGGCCTTGGTCTTCACACCCATCACGGGCTCAATGCCCGTGTAGTACTCGGTGACCAGCCCGATGAGAATCCCGATGACGCTGCCGAGGACGACGGCGTGCATGACAGCAAAGTCAACCGCGATGAGGTCGAACTGGATGGCGCCGTAGCCGCCCGCCCAGAACAGCAAGGCACCGATGAAGGTGGTGTTGCGCAGGGCAGCGGCAGGGTCGCTACCGTTCTTGAGGAAACTCATGGAAAAGACACCGATGACGGAGGCGATGTAGCCGATGAGACCCAGAAGGATGGGCATCATGACGTAGTCGGGGGCGATGGTGTTGTCAAACTCGTTGGCGATGACCATGGCAGCGATGATGGAGCCGACGAAGGACTCGAAGATGTCAGCTCCCATGCCAGCAACGTCGCCGACGTTGTCGCCCACGTTGTCGGCAATGACACCAGGGTTGCGGGGATCGTCTTCTGGAATACCGGCCTCAACCTTACCGACCAGGTCGGCACCAACGTCGGCCGCCTTGGTGTAGATGCCACCTCCAACACGAGCGAAGAGAGCGATGGACGAAGCACCCATACCGAATCCGGCAGCGGCGCTGATGGGGTTCATGCCGCCCGTGGCGGCGGTCTCACCTGCTCCGAGCCAGAAGGCCACGAGAGAGATACCGAGCAGACCGAGTCCACCAACCGAGAGCCCCATGACGGCCCCGCCGTTGTAGGACACGGCCAGCGCACCGGCTTGGCCGTCGGCTTTTGCAGCCATGGCAGTGCGGCCGTTGGCTGCGGTTGCGGCGTTCATGCCGGAGAAACCCGCACCGACCGAGGCGAGTGCGCCGAGGAAGAAGGCGATGGACGTCTCGAGGTCGTTGAGCACGTAAAGAAGGGCACCAACGGCCAAACAAAAGACCGCAAGCACACGGTATTCTGCGAACAAAAACGCCATGGCACCCTTTCGGATTTCGGCCGTGATGTCGGCGACCACATCGTTGTCGATCTTCACTTTGTTCACTTGCTGGTAGAGCACGAACGCAATCACCAAACCAAGGGCGGCTGCGCCTGCTGAAATCATGGCAATGTTTTCCATCATCAATATCACCTGTTGCTCCGGCCACTTGGGAACCCTTCATAAGCCGTTCCCACCGGAAATAACCCTCCCTTGGTGTTTTTGACGGGGCACGAACACACCGGCCAGCGCTGTGCAAACGGGGGCAATCGTTCAAAGAGGAGGAACCGCTGGTCGTGGGTCATGAGCATCACAGCCGAGGAAATCCTCGCTGAGATCGGGCCCGTTCAGGAAGTGCTGGACGCCCACGATGGCGTCGTCAATGTCATCGACACCTCCGACGGCAACATCATGCTCTCGCTCGACGGCGGCTGCAACGGATGTTCGTCAACCCCCATGACGGCGATGCAGATCTATTACTCGCTCAAGAAGTTGGACCACGTCAACGATGTCATCTTCGTCAACGGTGAACTCCCTGAATACATGCGCACCTTCATCGACCAAAAAATGGCCAAGGAAGCCGAAGAAGGCCCGAAGGACGGGGATGAGCCCGGTGAGCCTCAAGGCGAAATCGTCTGATCATTCCTCTTCGTCGACCAGTTGCTTGTCGTACCAAGCTTCCAAATCCGCAACCTGTGATTCGTCCAAACCCAAGGTCTTCGCTTGCAGGTGCAGGAACTTCCGCTCCTCAGCCGTGATGATGCGGTCTTCCATGGCAATTTCGTAGGCTTCGAGGTAGCTTTTCTCCGAGGCGGTAAAGGCCTCGGGCATCAAGACGGAAGAAAAGTTCTGGATGGCGTTGAAGATCGGCTTGCGAAGAACCACCAGCGGCGCACCGACGATGAGACCCGCCGCCAAACCTCCGCCCGGAACGAAGCCCTCGATGACCTCGGAGGTCACCAGAAGCGCAATGCCACCCCCCGTCGCGAAAAGCGCCGCACTGAAGGTTCGCCGCAGTTGCTCATCAATGCCCAGAATTTCGTTCTTGAGAATGGCATACGTGAACATAAATCCCTCCAGGACACCGGTGAGTAAAATGCTGTACAAAAATCCGTAGAACAGGAGGAGGTAGAGGAAGACGACGCCCTCGCCTTCCGTGTTGATGATCGAGGTCACATCGGCGAGGTTGAAATCTCCAAATCGTACCACCATGGCGACGATGCAGAAGACCATCGTTCCTTTGATGAAGGCCTTGCCTGCAAATCCAAGGAACAGAGACCGTGCTTCCATCGCCTCGTTTTGACGGTCAGGGTCGTCCTTGAACCGCTTCCAGCCCGCCCGCATGAACAACATGGCAATCGTTGCTGAAAACACGGGCGTGACCAGCAGGAGTTTGCCGATGCTGGAACTTGCGGGGATGAAAAAGGAATTCGGGACGTAATCGGTGTCGTCTGCGCCACCGCATGTTCCCGTGATGGGTTCAGATTCTTTGTAGCTCAGGATGTAAGCGTCCTGTCCTTCGGAACCGGCAGGACACTCAACGTAGTGAACGCCACCCACCGTTCCAACCACACCGTTGACCGACACGAGCGCCGTGATGATGACGCCTGCGACGACCGGGAGGAACCACCACAGGTTGTTTTTGATGGCGGGGTTCGCCATGAATTCCAGTTTTTTTGGAGGGTAGAACGAGACGGTTGAAATGTACATCATGATGCACATGATCGAACAGAAGTACCAACCAACTCGATAGTTCGAGATGTAACCGAGGAAGGCCTCCGATCCGTCGAACGGATAACTGTTGTACCAGTTGTGCCATCACTCGATACGCCTCAGCGAGGAGCAAAACGAACATGAATCGATTTTCCGGGTTCTTCGGTCGGGCCCGGATGATAAGCAACGCAAGGGCGATGAGAAAGACGAAGGTGATGATGGAGAGGAAGCCGTAGATGTAATTCATGCCGAGGACGTTCCCCGTCGACAGGTCAATGGAACGGATGGTTCGAATGTAATAGGGAACAATCGGACCCACATCGCCCATGATTGTTGGTCCGACTGACCACGCATAGAATTTGCTCCGTCAGCACGGGTGCAAACCGAGCTTCTGCCGTGCTGGTCTCGGGGGGGGATTCATTCCTCTTCCCGCATCCGTCCGATGCTGTGAGGGTTGGCGCCAAACGAGACGTTCTCGCCCTTGATGTTCATCCTGGCGGAGATGGCGAGGATGATGCAAAACAAAGCGAGAGGGCGAGGAAGGTAGTCGGAGCCCCACAGTTCACCGCCGAGGCTCGGCAACCACCACAGCACACCCGCCGCCGCAATGAGGAGAAAGAAGATGACGTTTTGGACCACCGCCTCGGCTTTGGGCGACCGGGAAAACGTCGCAATGAACGTAAACAAGACGGCGGAGCTGGCGCACAACACTTCGGCCAGCAGTTCAACCGACGTTGCATCGACCATGGCCTGCCAACCCTCCCGCATTCTTGAACATGGGGGCCCGAGCGAACCTTTGTGTAGGGTCCCTCGCCTCTGAAGGGCATGGCAGGCGGCTCCTTTGCACTCCCGAAACCACGGCCCAACGGACCGCCGTTCTTCTCACGCAACCAAGTGGCGAACGTGCTCCATCAGGTGGCGGTGCTGTTGGAACTTCAAGGCGCCAACGTGTTTCGTGTCCGGTCCTACCAAAACGCCAGCCGCATGCTCGGTAGCCTGACCGAAGACCTCGGTGAGTTGGTCGCCAGCGGTGAAATCTTCAACATGAAAGGGATTGGGAAAGGCTTGGGCAGCGCCCTCACGCAAGCGATGACCGAGGGTCGTTGGCCCGAGGACTGGGTAGACCTCCACACGAGCACGCCCCCCGGTCTCATCGAAATGCTGGGCATCCCGGGGTTGGGGCCCAAACGAATCAAACTGATGGCGGACGAACTCGGTGTGGATTCGGTGGCGAGCCTCAAAGAGGCCGCTCTGAACAACCAAATCGCTCCGATGAAGGGCTTTGGAGCCAAATCTCAACAGCGAATGCTGGACGGCATTGAACTCCTTTCGAGGTTCAGGGCTCGCCGACGATTGGACATCGGTCTGCGGTACGGTGAGGCGTTCCAGCGAAAAATCGCAACGCTGGACGGCGTGCACCGAGCGACGCTTGCGGGCAGTGCTCGACGTCGAAAAGACACCATTGGTGACCTCGATGTGGTGGTGGCGGTGGACGAGGAAAACCATGAATCGGTGGCCAACGCCATCCTCAACTTGCCCGGTATCGCTGACGTCAAAGGCGCAGGGGACTCGAAGATCAGCCTCATCCTCGACACCAGCATCTTCGACGACTCGTTCACGGTTGGCCACATCGACGCCAACGTTCTGGACGCCATCGGCGGCGACGACTACGAACAGTTGGAAGCCGGGGGCACCATCGACGCTCAGGTCCGAATCGTCCCTCCGCACGTGGAACCGTTCACGCTGGCCTACTTCACGGGCAGCAAGGAGCACAACATTGCGATGCGCCAGCGCGCCATCGACCGCGGCCTTCGTCTCAACGAATTCGGGCTCATCCCCGAGGCGAAAGCAGGCGAACTCAAGGGCATGGAAGCGGCAGCGTTCTCCCTCGCTGCCACGGACGAGGCGGCCATCTACGCCCACCTCGACCTGGCCTATGTTCCGCCGGAACTGCGCGAAGACATGGGTGAGGTGCAAGCCGCTCACGACGGCACCCTGCCCCACCTCATCGAAACCGCCCACATCAGGGGTGCCCTCCACAACCACACGACGCTGTCCGACGGCGAAGCCAGCCTCGAAGTGATGGCCGACACGGCTCGGAAAATGGGTTGGAACTGGTTGGGCATCGCCGACCATTCGCCCACCCTCAAGATCGCCAACGGCGCCAGTGCCGAAGATTTGCTCGAGCAGGGTCGAACCATCAAGGCCTACAACGCAGCGTGGGCCGACGAAGGCACCGACTTCCGATTGTTCCACGGCGTTGAATCGGACGTCCTCGAGGGCGGAAAACTCGACCATCCGGACGACGTTCTTGCGGAACTCGACTACGTCGTGGCCAGCGTTCACGCCATGACCAAGTGGCGGGGGCGAGACGAACTGGAGAACACCGAGGAGTTGATGCGGGTCATCGACCATCCCGCCACCACCGTTCTGGGCCACCCGACCGGGCGAATCCTTCAGGGCCGGGAAGGCTACGAAGTGGACTTGTTTGCCGTGCTCGAACACATGGCAGAACACAACGAGGAAGGACGACTCAAGGCCATCGAACTCAACGCCAGCCCTTACCGGCTGGACCTGGATTGGCGACTGTGCAAACACGCCAAAGGCTTGGGCGTGCCCGTGGCCATCAACCCCGACGCCCACTCCGTTCGCGGGTTGAGCGACATCGCTTACGGCGTGATGACGGCCCGAAAGGGTTGGATTGAACCGGCGGACACCCTCAATTCGCTGTCAGGAGCGGAACTCGCTCAGCGCATGACGCTGTGAGGGGAAAGCACACCTTCTTGACTCCCAAGCCCTCCCTCAACCCATGCGCACCCTCCGAACCGTGATCATGGGCAGCATGATGATCTTCCCCGGTCTGTTGCTCGCCCTCATCGTCTGGTACGTCGCAGGCAAACCCGAAGCCGAACCCTGGGAGACCCTCATCTGCAACGGCATTCCGTTCATCTCCATCGTCATGGGCCTGTTCTTCGGGTGGCAGACGGGCGAAGAATACAGCGCGACCTACGAAGGGTGAGTGGTGCCGTGAAGCGCCAGGACAAAGCCGACATCATCGCCGGTCAACTGCAGGAACTCTACCCGGTCATCCCGATTCCACTCGACCACACCAACGCCTTTGAGCTCCTGGTCGCCGTGTTGATGAGCGCTCAAACGACCGACCTGAAAGTCAACGAAGTGACCCCAGCCCTGTTTGCGAAAGCCAGTTCTGCTGCTGCCATGGCGAAACTGGAGGTTGAAACCATCCTGGCCGACATTCGACAAGTCGGCCTCGCACCCACCAAAGCGAAGAACATCAAGCGACTATCAGAGATGCTGGTTGACCGCCACGGTGGTGAAGTCCCCGCTTCGTTTGAGGCCCTTGAAGCGCTCCCGGGCGTGGGCCACAAAACGGCCTCGGTGGTCATGGCCCAGGCCTTCGACGTCCCGGCGTTTCCTGTTGACACCCACATCCACCGCTTGGCGGCTCGTTGGGGCTTGTCCAACGGCACGACGGTGGAGAAGACGGAAAAGGACCTCAAAGCGGTCTTTCCAAGGGAAAAATGGAACGACCTTCACCTGCAAATCATCTTTTTCGGCCGGGAATACTGCCCGGCTCGCTACCACGATTTGACCACCTGCCCCATCTGTTCGTGGGCAGCGACCAAGAAACGCATCCGTGAGGAAATGAAACGCTGAGGCTCAGAACAGCGAGAAGCTGCGGCCGACGATGCTGGTCACCATGACGACACCGGCGAGCATCATCGTGATGCGAACGGCCACGTGCTGGTCATCGTCCTCTTGCGATTCCCTGAAAAATGCGTAGCCGAGAAGAGCGATGGCGCTGGTCTGAAGGATCGTGGACAGAGCACCGAAGAGGGCCACTTGACCTTCGTAACTGTCGACGTCATCGAGGTATTGTTGGCTTTCCTTGTCGTCCAACAGGTCGTAGTCGGACACGTTGGGCACGGAGGATTCCAACGGAAATTGAGCAAAGATGGCCGAGATGACGAGCACGACGATTCCGATCATCAACCACTTCTGGAAGGTGTACATGCTCCCCTTGGTCATGACAGCGGCGGGGGGCTGGTACGGTGAGGCGGCTGCAGGTGGGGGCAACGGGGCTTGCATGAGGTGAACTGGGCCATCGGGGGTATGAATGTTCCCGCACGTCAGACACTGAAGATGCTGCTCGCCTGGTCGAGGACGATGGCGGTGAACAACGAAGCCAACCCTGCGACCCACGTCAGTTGGATCATTTGACCCACGGCGCTGGTCCTCGTCCCGCCGCGCAAACGGGTGGCGATGGACGAAACGGTCACCACCTGCATGAGGATGAGCAAGGAAATGATGATCTTGAACATCCGGATGTTGTCGGCAACCGAAGAGGCGTCCTCCATGACGGGTAAAGCGATACCACCGGAGAATTCGGAGAGGGCGCCAACGTCGGTGTCGGTCAATCCGGAGGCCACACCAGCGATGGCTTCCCCGAGTTGGAGAACAATGGAGGTGGTGACGTTGAGCGAGGCCACGCTGGAAATCAGCAGCCCGAGAGCGACACCCCACATCGTGTTGGCCGAAAGCGCGCGGCGGTTACGGAGTGAAAGCAGGTTCCCCACGCTACGGGACACCATTTCCGCTGTTTCTGCGGGTTGGCCGGAGGATTGCGACCCCTCGATGTAGATACGGGTGTAGCGCGAAATAACGGCGGAATTCGTATCGGCGGTGAAGTAATCCCAAGCCCGGTCAGAGTCAATTCGAGTGGAGAGGCGCTTTTCCAGTCGGTCAATGGAATTGTCAAGCATACCGAAGTCAATGCCTCGCAGCGCCTTGATGGTGGCCGAAGGTTCAGCCGACCGGGCTTGAGCCGTCCCACCAAGGGCTCGAATGAAGTCGGGGTACGTGTCGTCCCTGCGCTGAATCTGGTTTTCCTCCCGGCGAACCATGAAGGCCGGAATCAGCAACGGTGAGAACGGAAGGGCGATGAACAACAACCCGTACTTGTCCCATTCCGTGGTGATGATGTCCCACGTCCAGATCAGCGTCAAAGTTGACAGGGTTACCAATCCGGCAGCGACGATGCCCGAGAGCAGGAGCGAGCGACGAAAGTTGACGCGAAACGGTGTTTCCATCTCGTCCCGGGCAAAGGTTGCATCCTTTGGAATCGTGGCCCGAAACGCAAACACCGCCGTGATTTGAATGAAGATGAACACCAGCGAAGCGAGGAGGAGGTACCTCAAGCGGCTCGCCACTTCAATGGGCGTGTCGTCGGCACCGCCAACCTCGAACAGCACCAGATGGATGCCGGCAATGACCAAGCCGAACAGGCCAGCGGTGTTCATCGAGACGTAGATTTCCTTCAGCGTGTCCACCGACTCCAATCGGGTGTCGTAGAGGGTGTTGTACTGCTCAGCAATGGTCTCTTGCTCCGACCGCATGAATTCGTCGATGGGTTGGCCTGCTTCGATTGAGAACGCCATTCGGTCGAGGAAATCCGACCACAGCGGGCTCGGGCTTTGATGGGCCACGATTCGTGCGGCCTCGGGAAGCGACGTGTTCCACTTGTCGACCAGGGTTTCAATTCGCTTCACCTCAGAGGCCAATTCACCGTAATCCCGCATTTGTTTGAGAATGTCAAAAATGGATTGAGCCCCCACCTCACCGATGGAAAGAATGCCCATGCGCGTGATGAACATGTGCATCTCTTCCTCGATGAGCGTGGCTGAACGTTGAACATCGAGGATGGGAAACAACACCGCCGCAAGGCCCGCCATGGCGGCCAGCATGACCACAAACAGAACGCCGGTAAAGCCCGCAAACAGGGCCCCTTCCGCTAAACCGCCGGTCAGGAAAACGATGAGAATGGCCAGAAGAAACGTGACCCCAACAACGGGTGCGACGTAGAAGGAGAGAAAGCGGGGGACGGGCATTTCAAGACGACGAAGGGCAATTTGCCAAATCGGCATGCGCTCCATGTCTCATCATCCTCAATTGTGGTTGATTCCGACCCAGGTGTCGATGGCTCGGCTAAAGTGGTCCCAACCGTTGGTGTAGTAGAGGCCGAGGAGGTCAAACACGTCGTCGTAGTGCGTGAGGTCCCGGTCAGCCATGCGCTGAATGGCATCGGCGCGTCGAATCATTTCGTCGTAGATGTCTCGCTTGTTGGCAAAACCCGCCATGGCGGCAATCTTGTTTTCCAGCAGGTGGGATTGGAACATTCCACGGAAGTAATGCTTGTCTTTGACCGGGTCCCACTCAAACATGCCACGGGTCAACACACCGTCGCTGTGCTTGTTGTAGCCGATGACCTCGTCAATCCCGGTGATACGCCGTGCGATACCGCCGCCGGGGGCTTCCACCACCTCTTGGAAAATGGCAAAATTCAGGTTGTCAAAGAAACGAATCGGGACGTTGATCGGATCGCCGGTAAAACGCTGAATCATTTTCACGATGGACGAGGCGTGGAACGTTGCGATGACGGGGTGGCCTGTTTGCATGGCTTGGAACGCCGTGGCACCCTCCACACCACGAATTTCACCGATGATGATGTAGCGAGGCCGGCTACGAAGGGCTGCCTTGAGCAGGTCGAACATCTCAACCCGAGAATCTTCGTTCTTCGCATCACGGGTGACCAAACGCTGCCAAATCTTGTGGCGAACCTTGACTTCCGGCGTGTCTTCTGCAGAGTAGATCTTGACGTTGTGGTCGATGAACGGCAAGATGGCGTTGAGCGTCGTGGTTTTCCCCGATGCGGTTTCTCCCGAAACCAGGACGGACATGCCGTATTCCAGACAGATCCAGATGTAAGCGGCTTGCTGGGCGGACATGGTCCCCCACTTGATGAGCTGAATCACCGAGATGGTCTCCTCGGCGAACTTACGAATGGTGAACGACGGGCCCAGCATCGAGACGTCGTCGGAGAAAATGATGTTGATACGAGAGCCATCAAGCAACACCCCGTCAATGATGGGTTTGTTGTCCGAGACCGGTCGACCGATGCGCTCGGACATGGCTCGGAGGTAGCGAGAGAGCAACTCCCGTTCGCGGAAACGAATGTTGGAGGTAACCATGCCAAACACCTTGTGGTCCATGTGAATGTGCTTCAGGCCGACCGAGTGAATGTCTTCCAGCATCTCGTCGGACAGCAGCGGTTCAAGCGGTCCGTTTCGAATCAAGTCCCGAATCACCACGTAGGTGAGCCGTTCCCGTTGGGCTTGAGTCACCGTGAGTCGTTTGTCCTCCATACCAACGAGTTCCCACATACGCCCTTGGCGACGCACGAGGTTTCGTGCTTCGCTGTCAAGGATGGTGTAGCGCTCAATCATCTGCTGAAGGATGTTCTCAAACTCGTTGTCCGTCGTGAATGAGGGGGCTGTTGGGGCCTCTTGGAGTAAGGTTTCAACGAGTTCACGCCGGATGTTCTCCTCTTCCTCCGTCAGTTGCGGCTCAAGACCGAACCACAGAATGGTTCCGCCACCGTCATCGTCGGCAGGTGGCTCGTAAATGTGGACAAAGATGGGCTCTCGTGTGACGTAGATGAGGTTGAGCGGTCGTTGCTTTTTGGCGTCTCGGTCCAGCGGGCCGTAGTAGATGGGGCGAGAACCATAACGCATCTCGAAATCCCGAACCCACTCCGCAACGTGCGGGTAGGCTGCCATGACGCCGTTGAGGTCGCCCTTCGCAAATCGGGGTTCGTCTGCCATGATATCCCCTCCCTCAGCTCACCGCCGTGATGTCAACGATGAAGCCCATGCCGGGCTCCACGCGCCAACCGATGGACGTTTGAATCGGTCCTGCGGCCCGTAGGAACCGGGTGATGATGATGTTCCGCTTGATTTCACCGCCAATCATGGCGTTGTCAAGGTCGAGCACGACCTCAGCCGAAGCCCGCAGGGTGTGAAGCAGGGTGTGATCCATCTCCTCGGGATCGGCGCACAGCATGAAGGAGCGGCCGTCCGAAGCGATTTTCCTCAGTTGCTGAATCAGGGTGTGGTGGTCGGCTTTGGTCCCGCCCTCCGGCATCAACGAACTGGCTGAATCGAGGACGATGACGTCAGCGGCCGGAATGGCCGGGCTGCTGAGCACTTCCTGGAGGGTGACGTCCTGCCGGGCATCCGCCACGGTACCGTATCGACTCAGCACCATGACGCGACCCTCGCTGATGGCGTTGGTCATGCCGTAGCCGATGCTTTCCATCTGCTCGATCCAGCCACGCGTGGTCAATTCGGTGGTGATGACGAGCACCTTGACACCGTTGTCCACCATGCCGTGGATGAGACGCTGGGCAATGAGCGACTTTCCTGCACCAACCTTGCCTTGAAGCAAGTAGAGCGACCGATTTGGCAACCGCAGCCCCATGGAATCCGCCAGTGAGTCGGTTTCGACCTCGAAGGGGAAACCGTCCTCAACGGGTTTGTGAGCCGTCATGAAGGGGTTCTCATCAGGCGAAAGCATTCAATCTCACCTCCGCACTGACGGTCGCTGAGTGGGTGTGTCCGCTCACGCTTTCGGATACACCAACAAAGTACACCGAAACGTCCTCGCCGTCGGAAAACGACCAGGATGCATTGGTCAACACCACCTCGAGGAGGTCGCCGCTGTTCCAGTCCGTTCCACTCGGGAGCACGCTTTCCGATGTTGAGGTGGGTGTATCACCGTTGATGAGCACCTGGTAGTTGGTGGTGTCCAAGTTGTATTTGCCCGTGTTCAGGAAGTACAACGTGATGGTGTCGGCCGTCGTGTTGTGCGCCACCATGGCCGGGTCACCGGCCAAAGCGACACTCACGTGGTCGGCGTCCGATGTCGCTCGTTCGTTGACTTGCACCAAGCGAACCGCATCGCTCCATTCGGAAACCAGGACGGCACCAGCGCCACCCGATATCAAAAGAGCCGTGATCAGCATGATCATCGAAGAAGCACCTCCGTCCGCCATGCCATCACCACAACCTGTGTCCAACGGTGGTCGTACCCACCGTGAGCGTCATTCGTTCATCGCCCGGGTGACCGGTGTCGTACCAGTTCAGAAACAGCGTCTCACCGGAAAACCACAAATTGGTCAGCGGTGGATTGTACACACTCGAAAACGGTGTTGCATTCTGACCGTCAAGGAACATCCAAACATCCTCGTGAGGGATGGTGGTTGCGCCCGTGTTGGTCAAGTTCGCGTAGAGGACGTTGCCTCGAACGGGGGTCAGGCTGGCTGCAGAGGTCGGCGTTCCGCCACCGTTGACGACCAACGTCGGAAGCGAGGAATAGTTTCCGTGGCTGGTGACCACCACGGAGACAATGGCTCCCGAGCCATCAATCGTGTAGGTTGCTGAAAATCCGCCGGTTCCGCTGGAAGCCTCAATCGTGCCTCCGCTGCTGTAGCCTGCACCGCCGCTGGCAACGGTGACATCAACGATGGCGCCGGTGAACATCACCGCATCATCGATGGTGAAGGTCGGTGTGGGTTCGTCTGCATCTTCAATCCGGTCAACACCGGATTCGATTTGCAGCGAAATGGCCTGATGGGCCATGGAGAACACCATCAGCATCGAAATGCCGATGATGAGCCCGCCTACACCAACCGAAGCACCCATGTCACTCTTCACCCCGAAGCATGTGGAGCTGTCGCCAGGACGAGACCAACGCCGAGAACACCAACAGTTCCCGATGCGGCAAGTGGTCCTCAAGCGCCGTTTCGGATCGCCGGGTTCTGCCAACTGAACGATGGCGAGAACGGCGTCGCCTTCCTCTTGCGTCAACATACCGGATTCCATGGCCTTTTGCGTGAAACTCACGGCGGCCATGCCGGACATGTGGTCGAGGAGCAAGGCTGCGACCGTGGGTGCGCCTGTACTGGTTTGGTTGCCGGACCCGCTTGAACGTGGAGCGACGAGGAACGGATTGGCCGCCAACGCTTGCGCTTCGTACAGCTCAACCAGTTGGCCCTGGTCGTCTTCCATCATACGAGACGTACCACCGACTTCCACCACTTCACCGCTGGCGGTGATGATGCGATCGCCGGTTACGACATCCTCGTCGAGGGACTCATCGTCGTGGTCCTCGGCGTCCCGCCAGTTTCCGCCTGAGCGGGCACGCCTTCTTCGAGGCGGTGTTCCACCATGCGCAGAACATCCTCGACCATGTCGAGACGACTGCTGATGAGGCGCTCAAGACCTGACGTGTCCACCGTAGCGGGGGCTGAGGGCACCGGCGGGGGTGCCGGCGCAAGCGTGGCCGCCACGTTGGGGACGCTCTGTTGGCTGTTGATCCGAGCCCGTGTTGGACCGGGGGAAATGGTCCACGCATCCTCTTCGGTGAGCATCCCCTGTTCGGGGAACGGCACCTGTTCAATGGCCACGTTGGCCAAAATTTTCAGGCGCTCTTCGCTCAAGTTTTGGTCTGCGCTTTTGTTTCCACCCGAGTTTCCACTGAATGGCCATGCCATGTGATAACCTCCTTCCGAGAGTCGGGGATGACTCTCAGAAGTGATCAAACCACAAGGGCGCCAGCAGAGGTGTCGTCAACGGTCAGCGTCTCGTAGGTCGTACCGCCGTTCAGGACGTGCAAGTACAACTGGGACTTGGAAACGGCGTCAGGTCCGCAGTCCACAGCATTGTTGTCGGCATCGATGTAGACGATGTAGCCGACACCAACCAGGAGGTTGCCGGTGATGTCGAGCTCGGTTTCCATGACGTGAACATCGCCGTTGGCAAGAGTGCCCTCAACGATGCCTTGGCACAGAAGACCTGGTACGAGATGCCGGTGGCCGGCGTGGGGTCACTGCCGGGTGCGAGACGCACGACGAGATGGTACTCGTCCGAGACCGCAGTGGCACTGCCCGTACCGACGTAAGCGGTGTTGATCGCTGATCTTCCCGCTCATCTCGTCCGCAGTGTCATCACCTGCGGTTGTGCGTTCTGTTGGAGTTTCTCAGCGGTTTGAATGATGACGGCTGCAGCAACGGCAGCGACCAAAATCAGTGCAATGAACACGATCATGGCACCAATACCGATGGCTGCGATCTTGTCGTCCTTCATGGCATCAGCGTGCGTGTTGGTCTTCAAATGACCACCTCGCCGTTTCCAACGCCGCCGCCGTAGTTCAGAACTTCGTAGGTGAAACCTCCGGTTCCAGGGCTGGACGTTGAGCGTGTGCTGATCGTTGGCAGGGGGGGACCCCGGGGGCAGGTTGAGCTGCACCGTGTAGGTCGCACCTGGATTGATGGTCGGGCCCGCCGTACCGGTGAGGTCTTGGCTGCGTTGGTCGTACCGCGGCGCCAAAGTCCCCGGTGTCCGGGTTTCACCGTTGACCCAAATCTGAAGTGATCAACCACTGAATGGTCGTGGCCTGACCGGGTCCGAGCCGGGAGCCAGCTCAAAGGTCTACGTACAGGTCATCCGTGTTCTGATGACCACCGACTTGACGGAAATCTTTGATGCCATCATGTCGGTCGTGTCCTCACCCGTGGTCTGTGCGTTCTGCTGCAACTTCTCGGCCGTCTGGATGATGACCGCAGCTGCCACCGCAGCAACCAGGATCAGCGCAATGAAGACGATCATTGCACCAATACCGATCGCGGCGACGTTGTCGCGTTGTTCGTTCTTCGTTTCATGTTTCATGTTTTTCACCATTTTTTTCTTTTTTCCCCCGCCTCTGCGGGTGGAACAGGATGCGGTCAAAGAGCACCTCCTTGACCGAGGTTGATGCGAAGCGGCATGCGGAGCACAGCCACCTCGTCGGGAGCAAGATTGCGGATGAACGGTACCTCTTCGGCAGAGAAGCCTGGAGGAATCCAAGGCGTGAGCAACACTTCGGAGAGCGGTTCCATGGAGCGGTTCTGAACGCGCATGGTGACCGTGATTTCGCCCGAGCGCATCTCGTAGGCCGTGGCCACCGACAATTTGCGAGTCAGCGGAATGTCTTCGGATGAGAGACGGTAGTCGGGTTGAATGTCAAAGCGGAGCGGGATGTTGCCCCCCGGGGCGATGATGGGCAGGTCGACGTTGGGGGGATTGGCGGTCCAGCCCTCGGGGACGGGCGGCTTCAGACGAAGCATCGGCATCGGAATGGGGCCGTCGTTGATGACGCGTACGAGCAGAACACCGGATTCGCCGCCTGCCGGCCAGCGCGTGTCCACACCCATCCAGAAGTGGCGGAACAAGAAGGGGTTCAGTGTTGAGGTGTTCCCGCCGATCATGTCCTCGAGCAGGTCTTCAACCTCCTCGGTTGACGTTCGAATGTCGCCGACCTCGGCGGCAGCGGTCGCCTCGCGGAGTTTGTAGAGAATGCGCTCAGCCTCTTCAAGCGAGATGTGCTTGTGCACCAACAGCCGGTGAAGCATGGCGATGCTTCGTCGAAGGTGAAGCACGTCTTCCTCCAGTTCTTCGAGGGTTCGTTCCGCACGTCGGAGCGATTTCTTCGCCCTGCTGAGTTGGTGGAGGCTGAGATGGACCTTCACTTCGCCGAGGTCCATTTCGGACTCGGCAAGCGAGGGGTTCTCACGCTTGGCGGCTTGACGAGCGATGCGCTCGAGGGTTTGCGAAGCCTCGCGAATGCCCTGTTCTCGAGCGGCGCGGTCTTCGGCCAGCAGGTCGGCCGTTGCGTCGTCGTCAGTCATCGCTTTCCACCTCCGTGTCCGTGTCAAGTTCAAGATTGCTGGTAGCAGGTTTCTCGGTTTCACCTGCGGAGGCAGCCGCCGCAGGAGCAGGGGCACGTTCGCCCAGAATGGCGGAGAAATCAAGTCCGTCATCGGCCAAGTCGTTGAGCAGACGGGCAGGGTCGCTCAGGTCCCGTTCAATACGAATGGACTTGATTTCGGCATCGGTCATCCTTCCGTACAGGTTGCCGTACATCTTGTCGGAACGCTTCAGGAGGAACCAAACACCGAGCATGATGATGAAGAAATACGCCGCCATGACGACCAGGTTGTCGCTGCCGGTGGAGAGTTGAGGTGGCAAGCCAAGGACAATGGCCAGCATGCCCAGAACCGGGATGGACAGGATGATGGTCAGTTGACGTCGGCTGTCTTTCAGGGCCTCAAAGTGGTCGGAATACACCGTTGAGGTCCCTTTTCGAGCACGCTGATAATCCTCGTGAATCAGCCTGAACTCGTCGCTGCTCTTCCATGTCATCCGCCAAATCCACAGGGCGCACAGCACCAAGACGGCAGGGCCGTAGTAGGTCATGTTGAACAGGTGGAACGCAAACCAAACGCAACGACGCCGGCGTAAACACCGGCGAGCTGCCACTTTTCGGACTGGCTGGCCAGCCGAACAAAGACGAGGGAGAGAAGGGCAGCCACCACACACGCCACGAAAGCGACGGACAAGTCGGGCGACCAAGACCGGACCGTCTCCTCGCCGAGGTCAACCCCCTGCGAACGGTCGTTGCTTTCGACGTTGCCGTCGCCGACGTGACCGAACGACAAGGTGGCGTCGCACTGAACGGTTCGCTCTGTCTCCCACCAGTCGATCACGACTGGACGGACGTCCCACGTGTACCGTGGGCGTCGGTGGCGTTCATCTGGCTGACCGGATCCGGCTCGCTCAGGATCTCAACATCGCCGTTGCAATCCAGCGAGGCACCAACGCCATAGGCAAGAGCAGTCCCTATGTTGCAACGGTCACCTCGTACTGGGTTGTTTGACCCTCAAAGAACGCCTCGGGGTCAACGGGCCCTGGGCGATGATGGCCGGGTCTGCAAACACCGCCAGCCGATAGGTGAAGACGTCTTCGTCGTACACGGTGTAGCCGTTGTGCTCATCGGGGTGATAGAGGCGGAAGGTCAGGTCCCATCCGTCGCCGGGCAGCATGTGCGGAGGGTTGGGGGTGTCCACCACCAGCACGATGGGGTCGGTGGTGAACCATGCCTGTCGACTGGGCAACGTGATGCGAGATTCAGGACCCAGCGAGGTCGGGCCGCAAAACGCCGACATGTTCAGCGGGTAGTCGGTGTCTTCAATGCGAATGGCAAACGTCCATTCGAAATCACTCTCAGAGGCGTTGGCGTCGTGGTCCTTTGGGTCCTCGAGGCGCTCAGCCCTGCAGAGTTCAAGCTCGTAGGCAACAGCGGTTTCCGGACCGCTTGGGATGTGAGAATATTCGATTTCGAAGGGCTGGGGGGTGTTATCGCGCGGCGGCGTGACATAGGTATCGCCGTACTCAAAGAAACGGTCCATCCGCAAATCGGTGTAGTACTCGGCGCTCCCCTGAACCGCTGTGTCAACCGGGTCGAGTGTGAGGATGAAGTTGGCGGCCAGGGTGAGCGGAGGTTGTGGGGCGACGTTGGTGATGCTGAAGGAGAACGGCACGGATTGACCACGTGGCAAAAACAAGGTGTTGGGGGCGGTCGAGGACACAGACCAGTCCAAACTCGGTTGCGTCAAACCTCCCTCCAAAAGGGTGTAGGTGAGGTTCACCTCCACGTCTTTGTTGCCGGTGTTGGTGAATTCCACGTCCCACGTTCTGGCGATACCGCGATGGTATTCCATGGTCGATGGCCAGTTTTCAACCTCGACCATAAACAACGGTGCGACCATGAATCGGAAGGAATGAACCTTCAGCTCTTCCTGCGTGGTGGCGTTGAGGATTCGGAGGGTGACAGGATACACAGCCCCGTTGACCATGCTGTCATCGTCCGAAAGGGCCGGGACCTCCACGTCAAACGTTCCCGTGTGTGCGGCACCGACGTTCAGCTGCAACGGTAACACGGCGGGCGTCACGGTCCAATCGCCGGCCACCGTGGTCTCAACGATGATGTCCTCGATCAGGTTACCGTTGTTGATGATGGAGAAATCAACGGTTTGGGTCTCGCCCGGGATGACACCGATTTCTGTCAGGGTGTCAACCACCAAGCCGTGCTGTTCGCTGATGTTTCCGAGAATGTTCGCCGAGAGGTTCAGGCCGGATTCAGCGTTGGACACCCACACCGTTGCGAAGTAGTTAGCGGCGGCCAGTGCATCGGTGGTGGGGGACAGTCGAACGCGCACGGTTGACTCGTAGCCCGCACCGATTTGCACGACCGTTGGCGTTTCGAGCACGAACTCAATCTCACCAGCGTTTGAGGTGTCAAGGTAGACGCCAAAGGTCGCCGGCGTGTTGCCGTCGTTGCTAATGATAACACTCGTGGTGATGGTCTCGCCGATGGACATGTTCACGGTTTGGCTGCTGGGGGAGAGCGAGGCGTTGACCTTCTCTCCGACGCGTACCGGGACATCAAAGGAGTTGATGTAAACGCCCGATGACATCTCATAAACGTCGACACCGATCACCTCTACGCTGTTGGCCGGCGCTTCGGGGTCGGTGGTGAGGATGAGCGGGAAGGTGGCGACGTGGGTCGTTGCATTGGAGGGGTAGTCCGCCACGTCCGCCGGTACATCCGTCACGGTGGTGGAGGGCATGATGCTGCTGGGGCTGAAGGAGACCTCCCAGCCGTCGGGGATTTGGTTGTTCAGCACCAAACGGTAGGACGTCATGTTGTTCCCGGTGTTGGCAAGGTCGATGTCAAACGTAGTCTCCTCGCCGACCATGGCGTCGAGCGTCGTGCCGTTATGGCCCTCTACGCCCAGCACCGGCGGGATGTTGACGGTCAGGGTTTGCGAGATGGACGTGGGAATCACGTTCGCGCTGCTGTGAGCGGCCCCCAAGGTAGGCGTGGCTGTGATGGGAATGGACAGCGAGCCGGCCACCGAAAAGTCGTCCGCCGGTCCTTGGATTGTCAAGGTCGCTTGACGGGTTTCGCCAAGGGACATGCCAGGAAGGAAGGTGGTGGGGAGGCCAACCGCCCAGCGAGCGGCCTCCGAGAAACCGCCCGACGAATCCGAGGTAAACACGGGCGTGCCGAGGGCCAAGGTGGCGTCCACCGTCTCGTCCAATTCGGTGATGAGGTTGTGGCGCACCTCAACGTCAAGCTGAAGGATTTCGTCCAGACCGCTCCCCTGTTGCGCCTGGAGCACCTGTTCAACCGTCATGTCGATGGATTGCGTGGGCAGACCGGGGTCAACCACGATCACCGGCAGGATACGGACGGGCGTGGCGTTGACTTGGGGTACGCCTCCGTTCACGGACACGGCTTGGGCCCACACGGACATCGTGTCGCCCGCACCGTTGTATTCAGCGTCCACGAGCGGGTTCTGAATCACCGGCGGCGTCACGGTTAAGGTGACGTTGACGGCTTCACCGGGCTGAAGCGTACCCGTGGTGGCCGAGGAGAAGGAGAGGTCCCAGTTGATGGGGTTGGTGGAAATGCCGGCGTTCAGCGAAAAAGACGTGGGGGCATTGCCATCGTTGCGGACCTTGACCTGCAGGGGCGTGGGGTTGCCGGGCGTGAGGGATTTGGTGTCGCTGTCCATCTCCACCGTCCCATCGTAGGATTCACTGGCCACCACAACCGTCGAGACGCTCTTGGCGAAGGAGCCCCCGTTGGAGGTGATGCGAAGGGTGACGACTTCGGAATGGGTACGCAGGGCCGTGGCCGGCACCGTCACGTCAATGAACACGTACGTGGTGTTGCCGGCGGGTACCGTTGGCGTGGAGGGCGTGGGAGTGATGCCCGTCACCCACCATTTCACGCCCGAGACGTTGACCTGATAGTCATCCACGCTCACCCCTGTGTTTTCAATGGCGTAGGTGAGCACGGCGGTTTGTCCGGGCTCTACGCTGCGGTCGTGGGCTGCGATGATGTCAAAGTCATAGTTGGAAAACACCACCCGCTGGTTCAGGAATTGAATGGATTTTTGCCAGTTCATGCCCGAAACGTGCATCTCCCCAACGACGTCCCATTGCCCCGTCAGGGACGTGGCATCGAACTGCATGAACACGGGGTAGAGGCTCGGCCCCACCGTGTGGAGCGAACCGGGGCGAACCACCGACACGATGTTTGAGGGCCTGGAGAACGTGTTGCTGGGGTTGCCGACTTCGGTGAAGTTAAGGAAAAATTGCGCCGATTGGTTCTTGACACCGTCGTTGCGAACGCTGACGTTGAAGTCGTGGATGGTTTGGGACCACACCACGCTGCTGGCGCCGCTGGTTGGCTGAGGGATGTCCACCACGGGAACGCTGCTGTTTTGATAGCGACTGACGTTGACGATCATCTGGTCTTCGTTGTTGGAGGGGTCAATGTCGCCGCTGATTGAAACGCGGGCTTTCAAAATCTGATTGGCCCCGAGGGTAGCCGACCATGAAAAGACGGAAACGGCGCTCGAGGCCCCGGCTGCAATGACGCCAAGGTCGGTGCTGTCCAACACCACGTCGCCTGAGGTCGCGGTGCCTTGGAGCAGCAGCGTGAGCGAGGCTTGGCCTGCGCCCAACCCGATGTTTTGGACCTGGACTCGGACGACGTGAGTGGCGTCCTCGACCTCAATGCCACCGCCGAGGTACATTGAACCCGCATCGTCAAGCGTGAAGGACGACACCACGAAGTCGGGGTTTGAGCGGCCGTTGTCAGCCACGGCGAGTGGCGTGAGGGTGGCGAGGAGCATGACCGCCACCAGCGCCAGCGGAACCGTGGGCTTAGACAGGGTCGGCACCTCCGCGCTTGGGTTCGCTGAAGCGATCGATGGTGACGGATTTACCCTGTCGCTTCCACTGGGCGAGCAGTTGCTGAAGCAGAGCGTCGTGTTCGTTATCGGAGATACCGAGGCGGCGACGTTCTTCCCAGAGAAGAAGCTGTTCGGTTCGGGTGAGGAGGGCGTCTCGGAGGTAGAGTTCCAAGGTTCGTCGGTAAGCGTCACGGTCGGAAATGGCGTAAACGATAGCGTCCCCGGGCACCTGATCGGCCCGGTTTTGAATCATGTTGCCGAGCATCAGGGCTTCATCGTAGCTCAACAGTCGCTTGTCGAGGTCGGTTTGAATGCTGCTGGCGATTTCCTGGAGCGTGTATTTGGTGTCAGCACGCTGGATTTTCTTGAAGTGTCGACGCGCACGTCTTGACATACGTCCGCCGACCATAAGTTCCTACTGGTACTGGCAGTTATTCAAAGAATCGGTTCCATACCCATGAATCACCCGGAATGACTGACTTTTTACCCATCTCGCATATTCGGGCCACAGCACCCCTCTTCTGTCGAAATATGAATGGTTTTTGTATCAAAAATCAAAGCAACTGCTAAAGTGGCCGTCCACGGGGTTGTGTACCATGACCGAAACGGTTGAACTCAGCGCTGGCGACGTCGCCCCCGGCTTTTCCGCCGTGGACGAACACGGAAAAGAACACACCCTCCAGACCTACCTCGATGACGGAAAGACGGTGATCCTCTACTTCTACCCCAAGGACTCCACCCCTGGATGCACGACGCAAGCCTGTGATTTTCGAGACAACATGGGGCGCCTGAACGGCGAAGATTACGTGGTCCTCGGTGTTTCGAAGGACTCCGCCAAGTCCCACCAGCGCTTCGTTGAAAAGCAGGAATTGAATTTCCCGCTGCTGGTGGACGAAGACCTCGCCCTTCACCACGCCTTTGGGACGTGGCGCCTGAAGATGAACTACGGTCGAGAGTACATGGGGAGCGCCCGCTCAACCTTTGTGATTCAACCGGACGGAACGCTGGCATGGTGCCGCTACAACGTCAAGGCCAAGGGCCATGTCAGCATGCTGATGCGCGAACTCGGTCTTGGCGAGTGAGGTTGTCCCATGACGGATCTCCCCCTTTCGGGCCAGCGCGTTGAGCTGGACGACGCCGTCGCATGGTGGCCCTGCCACATCGGACGCGACGCAGTCATCGGGAAGGGGAGTTCCATCGGTGCACTCGCTCATGTCGGCCAGCGGGTGGTGTTGGGAGAAGGCTGTAAAATCCAAGGCAGCGCCTACATCGCCGACGATTGCCGACTGGGCGATCGCGTGTTCATCGGACCCGCAGCGGTCATTCTCAACGACAAGTTTCCACCCTCCAACGACCGTGGAAAATGGCAACCGGTCCACGTTGGAGACGAAGCGGTCATCGGCGGGAACGCCACGGTCGTGCCGGGAAACAACATCGGTGCACGAGCGGTCCTCGCCGCCGGTGCGGTCCTCACCCGTCCGCTTCCAGCGGGTGAAGTTTGGGGGGGCAACCCAGCAACCTTCATGATGATGCGAGATGAATATGAAGCACGGAGAGGGGTTGTCCATGACCGATGAGCGAACCGCCGTGGCTGCGTTTCTGAAGAAATGCAACGTCTACGCCGAGGCCTCCATCGCCCGGAAAAGGGAGCGTGGCGAACTGGACGACATCGCCTCGTGGGAGTCGTACATCGAATTCAACAACCACGCACTCGAAGAGATCGCCAACGGCACCCTCGACAAATGGTTCACGCCCACCGAACCCACCGAGCCACCTCTTCTGCGACTCGACGTTGATGCCATGGAGCACGTCGAACGAAGCACGTGGCTGAACAGCGTGCTCTCGCCCCGACCCGTGGTGGTCGCCGGGACGGTCGATGAGGACGGTCGCCGAAATTTTGCACCGCTTTCGTCCGTGATGCAGGTCTCAACCGCCCCGCCCTACCTCACGGCTTCGCTTTCCATCCACAGGGACAAGCGCCCGCGCGACACCCTGCAGAACCTCCGAGCCACCGGCAAAGTTGTCCTCAACGTGATGCCCCCCACGGCACGAGGCGCCACCATCGTGGACGAAACCGCCACCCCGCTTCCCCTCGGCGAGGACGAAAGCGGTTTGTTGGACCTCGAAACCCTCAACGAGCAACCCCTGCTGATTCATGAATCGGTGGCTGCCATCGAAGCGACCTTCGTGGAAGAGCATCCGCTTCCCGAGGCCGTGGCGACGCTGGTGGTGTTGCGGGTCAATGCGGTGTGGTTCTCGTCCTCAACCCTGCCAAGCGGCGGCCTCGACGTGCTGTGTCAGCACGGACGGGACGACATGACCCCCTCGCCCCAGGGGTGGACGCAGCGGGTGTTGAAGCACTACGGCCCAGTTTGAAGTTCGGCCCACACCTGGCCGAGTCCGGCCTCCAATCCCACGGTGCACGACCAGCCCAACAGGGACTCAGCGGCGGAGGTGTCGGGCAAACGACGCTGCGAATCGCCGTGGTAGCCACCGCCAAGCACGCAATCGACGGCCATCGAACCCACCGTTCGGTTCACGGCCTCGGCCAGCGAACGCATGCTGACCTCCTCCGTTGAGCCCAAGTTGAAGCTCCGTCCCGACAGCGAGGAACCGTCCAATCCAACGTCCAGTGAGCCCGCTCGGTAAAACCCGTCAACGATGTCATCGATGTGCGTCATGCTCCGGGTCTGCTCCCCGTCCCCGTGAATCACCATCGGTCGTTGCTCCAGCACGGCACGAAAGAACATCCCCACGACCTGGCCGTAGGCGTCTCCCACCATGTTCGCACCGTAGGCGTTGAACGGACGAACGATGCGCCCGTCCAACCCCTTGGCCGTTGCGTGTTGAACCACGATCTCGTCGAGGTACTTGCTTGCACCGTAGGAGAAGCGCTGGTGAGAGGCGGCGGACGGAAAGCGACTGTCGTCCTCGTCCAGAAGGGGCATCCGTTCGTTCTCGCCGTAGGCTTCCGGGGACGAAGCCAGAACGAAACGGGCGCCCCATGCCGTTGCCTTCCGCACCGCACAAAGCGTACCGTTGACGTTGACATCGATGACCTCCATGGCGGCTTCATGGAACCATTTGGTCCCGTTGATGGCCGCCAAATGATGCACCAGATCAACCCGACCGAGGGCATCATGACAGCGCTGCAAATCCGAAGGTTTGACCACGTCGCCTTCGATCACGGTCAAGCAAGGGTGGTCCTTCACCGATTCAAGGTTGGACGGCGAACCGCGCCAAAAGTTGTCCAAAACAGCCACGTGGTGCCCCTCCGAGAGCAAGCGTTCCACCAGGGCGGCACCAATGAAGCCGGCACCGCCGGTGACGACCACGCGCATGCTCACGGCTGGACACGCTCCACAACCTCGAGGACGACACCATCTGGCGTACGGCGGAACTCCACGGTGTCGCCGGTGTTGACCGCAAGGCACGGGTCGCTGTCAAAGCCGTGCCCGTAGGGCACACCAAGCAGGGAGCACGCAGGGAGCGTCAACGGGCAGATGTCCCGATTGACCACGGCTTTTGGCCCTTTGCCGGTGTAGATGAGCCCCATCAGCACGTAGGGCGCCACCGTTGAACCCGAGCCTTTGGGGTAGACGAGCACGGTGTCCTCAATGGCGACGCCGTCGAGCGGGTGCCCCGGCTCCTCAATGACGCCGCTGTCCCGGTTCACGTAGCCGAGATAGGTGATGGGAACGTCGGTCACCAGCGCCCGGCCACGAACCGTAAAGTCGGCTTGGGAGCGCAAGCCCGAGCCGGTGAGCGAAGCCTCGCCGGTTTGGTGTTGTTTGGCCGAGGCGTGTTGCGGTTGGGCCTTGGGCGTGAGCACGGGAACGGGCCCGGTGGAGAGGCTGGGGTCAATGGCGTGAGCCACGCAGTCCTGAATCGGCATCACCGAGGTCGGCAGACGATTCAACCCACTCGTGAGGTAGTGTTCCGCCTTGAGGGAGTTCGTGAGCAGATGGTTGTACTTTGAGCGGTTGTAGGGCGTGACTTCGGGGCAGGTGTCCTTGAGCAACAACGCACCGCCCTCCTCGAGCAGTTCAATGGTTCCGTCGGCTTCAGCCAGGGCGTAATTCTCACCGCTCGTGAAGACCCAGAGGCGATGGTCGGGCACCCGGCGACCCATTTCCATGTGCGATCGCAAGGCGGAAGCGGTGATTCGAAGTTCCTCCAAACTGGCCTGAGGGCAACCGATGACCACGAGGTCAACCTGACCTTGGGAGCGAGGTCGGCGTAGCGCTGGTCCAAATCCTCTTCGTGAAGGTCAGTGAACCCTGCCAGCCGTCCTCGGGCGGCAGGAACGTCACCTTGCTCGTTGCGGCCGAGGGGCGGCGACGCCGTGTGGCCCTCAGCCCAAAGCATGGCGCAGCCGTAGTTGGCGGCAGCGGCCGTCAGGGCTTTTTTCGAGGCGAAGGACAAGTGGTCGGGCAGCCCCGTGATGTAAGGCATGGGGCCGTAGGGCATGGCCCAGTCGGGGCGCACTTGCTTCCCCATCCAGTCGCCGAGCACCGACCAGTCGGCGAGGTGGTTCATCTCGCAGTCGACGTGAACGTGCATGTTTGGAACGCGATGTTCGGAGAGGTGGAGCCCCCAGCGCGGTGCGAAACCTGTCAGAGCCGTGGCCAACGCCGACAAACCGGATTCACGGTTGGTGATGAGGGACGTCCACGTGTTGGAGAAGCACACGGCGTTGGACTCCGCCCACGTCGCAATGCCCTCTTCGGTTTCGATGCCTCGGTCGTAAGGCGTGCACGACAGCGTGGCATCAATGCCGAGCTGTTCGTAGGCTTGGACGATCTCAAATTGTTGTTCGAGGAAATCAGGCCATTGAATATCCATTTCCTCCATCTTTTCCCGGTCGCACCCTGCGGAATTCAGCGTCGTGGGAATGGCGACCTGCCCGTCACCGTCAGCGGACAGATCTGCGAGGAACCGGCGAAGACCGTGCCCCCCGTGATGACCGAGACTCCGGAGAACGTGGGCGTGGACGGCCCGAGGTAGCCGTCGGCGTTGGCCGTGTCTGCCAGGTCAATGACCAAGCGGCCGCCTTCTGTCGCGTGTTGCCCTCTCGACCCGCCAGTTGGTCGAGCAAACCCCGGGGCGGCTCCGCTTCCCGGTTGATGCCTCATGAACTCCCCCCTTCCCTTCCCCGACCACCGATGACTGGATCATCCTTCATGGGTGATGGGGTCGGTTTAAACCCGGTCGATGCAGTAGGGACAAGAACGACCCACCGCATAATGGGGCGAGGATTCCCTTGGGCCACTAAAAGGGGGGTTCTCGGCAGGCGAAACAGACGACGACCTGGGTTTCCCTTTCGAGCGGGGGTTGACCGCCACCCGCTGGTCGAACACGAAGTCGCCGTCCCAGTGGTCCCCCCCAAACCTCCTCAAAATAACCCAAGACGCCACCCTTCAGTTGCACCCGTTGGTGAACCCCGCCTCCATCATGATGGCGCTGGTTTTTTCGCAGCGAATCCCCCCCGTAAAACATCACCACGGGTTCGTCCTTCATGGTCGCCGGAAGACGTTGGATGGCCTTTGGAAAACCCCGAAACGTCCGGATGTCAAGGTCAATGGCTTTTGGGGTGCCCCAACCAATCGTTCCTCGTTTTCGACCCGTGGAGGGCCCCCTCCCCCCGGTCAAGCGGGAACCCCCGGGGGTTTCAATCTCAGGTCCGGTCAAGATGGCGGGGTTGATGTGATCCAATCCCACGGAGATGATTTCGCTCTTCTTGCGCACGTTCAGCCGGTTGAACGGCGGATAATCGGTGAAGGACGTTTTGACCGGGATGCCGTGAAACCGTTCGTCCCCGTCGAGGAAGGCCGTGAAACCCTCCACCGCCGTGGCCGTGCCAGCAAGGAAGAAATTGATGCCCTCGGTAGCCAGCAAAGGGCGGGGCCTTTGAGCCCCCAAGGGCGGTGCAGAGGCTGCGCATCACCGACTGCAAACGGTCCAGATCATCGGGGCGCAATGAACCGATAACCGGGGGATGTTTGTGATGTGACCGGGCCCCGCATCGGCCGGGAGAGTTGGGGGGCCCCGGGGTCCACCGTCGACGACCTCAACGGCGCCAGTCATGGTTGGAGGCCAATGGGCGACGCCAACCCTGTCCGAAGGCACGCGGCGACACACGGGGTGCCGGAGGCATTTGCCAGCGCTTGTGCTCGTTTCGCTCGAGGCGCCGCAACACGTCCACCACCGTTGTTGCGTCAAAACCCTGCTGAACGAGGTCGTCGGTGTTCAGCCCCTCTTCGATGTGACCCCGCAGGATGGCGTCAAGCAGGGCGTAGGGTGGAAGGGAGTCCTGGTCGGTCTGGTCTGGAGCCAACTCTGCAGAAGGCGGCTTGGTCATCGTCGAAGCCGAGACCGGCGGCGACATGCCGGCCGCCTCCGCTCGCTGATTGAAGCGCTCAGCCATGGCGTAAACCTCCATCTTGTACACGTCCCCCAACGGTGCATACCCACCTGCCATGTCGCCGTAAAGGGTGCAGTAGCCCTGAGCGATTTCGGATTTGTTGCCGGTCGTGACGGCCATGCTGGCGTTTGCATTGGCGTAACCCATCACGATGAGGGCGCGAAGACGAGCCTGCAGGTTTTCGCCCGCCACCGGATGCCCGTTGGTCAACACCTCACCGAGCACCGTCCAACGCTGACGTGCATGTCGTCAATTTCGTGAAGGTGGTGGGTGATGCCGAGGGCTTGCGCAGTGTGCAGGGCATCGTCAATGGAGTGCTGGGAAGAATGGCGACTCGGCATCGCCAGCCCCGTGACGTTTTCAGGACCCAACGCTGCTGCGGCAACGCAGGCGGCCACGGCCGAATCAATGCCACCTGACAGACCAAGCACGATCGAGGAGATGGAGGATTTGCGGCAGTAATCTGCGAGCCCTGCCACCACGGCGTTGGTCAATTCCTCTACGGTTTCCATCAGGTTGGACCCGTCATCCCCCGCCTCGAGCACCATCGTTTTGGCTTCACCGATGCACAAGGCATCGTCGGCCTCGCTCGGCAGCCATTCACACGCCTCCGGCGAGGCGATGTCAACCAGAAGAACACCCTCTTGCCATGAAGGCGCCACAACGGCACGCCCGTCCGGCCATGCCACGAGGCTTCGGCCGTCAAACAGCAAGTCGTCGTTTCCACCGACTTGGTTGGCGAGCAGGAACGGGTGCCCGAGCACCGATGAGGCGTGGCGGGCGACCGCCAGTCGCGTGGTGAATTTCTCGGAATGAAACGGTGAGGCCGAGAGGTTGACCGTCGCATCGATGTCAACGCCCTGGCGACACCATTCAGCGATGTGTTCGATCGGGTCTTGCGTGTAGGCGGATGGGGTCATGCCGGCGGACTGCCAGGCGTCTTCACAGACGGTGACGCCCAAGGTGAATCCACCAAAGGAACGCGCCAAGCCCGACCGGTTTTTGGGAGTGAAATACCGAGCCTCGTCAAAGACGTCGTAGGTTGGCAGGAGTTGTTTTTCTGCCACGATTCGCCCGTGGTCGTCCCCCGTGATGCTCGCAAAGGCCGGGCCGGAGCGAACGACCCCGTTGGTGGGAAGCGTCCGGTCGTCCTCTGCGGGAATCGGGGTTCCAACCAACACGGGAAGCGGGGCTTCGAGGTTCAGGGCTGCCGCCATGGAACGCTCAACGAAGTCCCGTTCCATCAGCAGGTCGCGCGGTGGATAGCCGCAGACGGCCAGTTCGGTCGAGATGGCCACCAAGGCCTCGGCCGATGCGGCTTGCGCCGCCAGCGCCCCAAGTCGGCGACAATTCTGGTCCAAATCGCCCACCGTGGGGTCGAACTGAAGCAGCGCCATTTTGGTCATGATCTCCCCTCGCAACCGGTCAAGGGTGCTTGACAATCTCACCGTTGGCATCCTTGTACCACCATTCGTTGGTGGCCTTGTCGTGGTACCACCAATAGCCGTCCGAGCCCATGACCCAATCGGTTTCCTGTTCGGCCGTCTGGGTTCCGGCGCTCGTCGAGGCAGCGGCGGCGATGCCGGTCTCCGTTGAAACCGCATCGTAGTCCTCCTCCTCATCGTCGTCCTCGAACTCCGACGAATACTCGTCCCAATCAAATTCAGATTTCGACCCTTGGTTGACCGTCATGCGACGCATCCAAGCCAGCAGGGAAACCACGACGGCGACCAAAAGAAGACCGGTGATGCTGCCGATGATGGGGTTCACGTCGCCGAAGACCGTCTCCGAGAAGGAAGGGTCTTCCGCCGTCCGAACCATGATGGTGGGGCCGCTGACGACCATGCCGTTGTCGAGGGTGGCCTCAACCCACTGATAGCCGGCCTCGGCAGGCTTCCAATCGAGGGCAACCAGACCCAAGGCACCGGCCTCGGCGCTCACATCTCTGCGCTGAATGAGCGTCCTTTCGCCCGCTTCAGTGACCGTTTCGAACGTCACTCGGGTTTCACCCTCCAAGGTTCCGATGTTCTCAAATTCGAGTTGAATCGACGTTGTCTCGCCCACTTCCAACAGCAGGCGGGAGTACGTGAGGGCCGAAGGTGCCACCGTGAATTTGGGTTGCAACCATTCCATGTTCCAGGTCGCCAAGAAGGGGTTGTTCAGGCTACCACCAAGGCCCGTGACAGCGTTTCCTGCGAGGTCGCGCCCCGCAATGCTGATCTTCACCTCCATGCGGTCGATGAGCATCTCGTCCGTGATTTCGCTCAGGTTCATGTCGCCGTAGAGTTCGAGTCGGAGTCCGTCAATGGCTTCACCTTCCAGCGAAAGCGGTTCTCGACCCGACCGAATGACGTCCCCGGTCTCAAAGTCCTCAACCTGCCAGACCAACTCGAGCGAAGCCAAATCCAAGCCGCCCAGTTCTTGAACGAGCACCCGAACTTCGTGATTTTCACCGCCAAGGATGGCTCGTGGTCGCGGGGACAGCACCTCTTGAGGCTCAGGGCCGGTCCCGTCGACGAGGATCCATTTCACGGACGTCGCTTGGTCGGTCAAGTCGGTGCCCTGGCCTTCGAGACAGCCCACCTCCCACGTCATGGGCATGGAACCCGAGGTGGCGGGTGCATCGAGAGCGGTGGACCAGACGCCGTCCTTAGCGAGCACGGAGTAGGTTTTGCCGGCGAACAAAACGTTGACGTTGCAGTCAAAGTTCGGCACGGTCGAGGTTTCAGCAAAGACCAACCCGCCAGAGATTTCCATCGGTGTGAGCGGTGTAACTCGGGCCCCGTCGCCGAGGAACGAGCCGCGGGTGAGATGGAGATTGACGCTTTCCTCGGGGATGCTCAAACCGGCCGAGAAACGCCAACGATGCTCGGGGAAGGTGCGCAGTTCCTCCTGACCTGCACGGTCAACCACCAAAATCGCAGGTTCCCGACGGTTGTCGCCCAAGTCGGGCGTGTTCCAGCCCAGTTGCATTCGGATGTTCAACACAAGGTCTTCCTCGTACGGGTCAGCGATGCCGTTGGCGCCCAACATGGTGCACTGGTCGATGTGGACGTGCGATGAGGTGGTCGTGCATTCGCCGGTCTCAAACGCCCATTCGATGCTCATGGCGTCGCTCCCTTGGTTGTTGGCCAGCATGACCTCCACCGTGGAGAGGTCGGAGCCACCGTTGGGTTCGCTGATTTTCACGTTCAACTCGTATGGCTGGGCGGGATGCAACCAGGCTTGTCGACCGTCGGTCCACGCAAAGGCGTCAGGAGCGAGTTCGGGTGGACCGTCAACGGCCAGCTGGTACATGAACAGGTGCTCACCTTCTTCGGCGCTGCCCCCGTCTTGAATCGAATAGCCCGAGGGGTCAGTGCCGTCGAGGTAAAACGGCGACCTTCTGACCCAGCGACCCGGCGGTGTCGTCGATCATCAAGGTGTAGACCCCGGTCAGGGCGGTCTGCGAACTGGGCACCAACATGGGCACGGCATGGAATTCGTCGGCATCGGGCCAACCGTTGAGGTTGGTGTCGTCGACCCACTCCTTCCAGACCATGGCGTCCATGGCACCGGGCAGAACGGGCTGGTCGGCGATGGTGACTTGCATCACTTGCGTGGGGCTCGGCGTCCGATGGTCGTACCGGTACATCGAGGTCTCCATGACACGAGGCTGAACCGAATCGACCGTGAAGGTCCGGCTGAGGGAGGCGGGTTCAATCACGCTTGAACCGGCCAGCGCGGTGAGTTCAATCTCCCACGTCACGTCCCCGTAGGTGAACGGAATCGTCTCGGTGAAGTTCCAGTAAGCACCGTCCAGCGAGGTGGTGTTCCTCACCGCCGTGCCGTCCCGGTAAAGCGTAAGTTCAGCATCGCCGTCAACGAAACCGCGGACATCCGCCACGTTCTCATAACCGACCATCACCGAGACGTTCATCGTTTCTCCACCTCGAAGGTAGAGACGGGTGGGGTCCATGTCGACACCGTCTTCCGAGAACACCACGCTCTTGAGTTCGAGGTCGTTTTCGTAGCCCTGAAGCGCGCCGCTGCCCCACGTGTGAACGAACGGAATCGAGATCACACCGCTTTGCATCACCAGACGTGAGGTCGCCGTGAGTTGCTGCTCGTCGTCCCACATCGGGCGCAATCGGAACGTGATGTTGGTGGTCACTCGCATGCCGTCCTCGGTGGTTTCGATGGGGTTCGTGGGATGGAGCTCCACGAGGGAGGCGTCGCCCAAACCGGCGGGTGCACCGCCGGCATCGGGGAAGAGGAAGGTGGCTTGGTTCGATTTGCTGTAGACGTCCAATCGATGATGGGTGATGGACCCGCCAATCACCTGGTACTCCGTAGAAATGGTCTGCCAGGCCTTGGATGGCGTCAGGACGGACGTCGCATCGACCATGGCGCCGTTCTGCAACAGAACGGTGCTTGAGGTCTGGAGGCTGACCACTTCAACGGTCAGACCGCCACGTTCTTCCGAGGTGAAGGGAAGAGGAACGGCCTGCATGCCACCGACGTTTGCCACGCTGGTTCGTGCTTCGTTTACGCCCATCACGAACGCTGAAGCACTGTCGGCCACCAACCGCTGCGAAGCGTTGTAGGTGGCGCGAAGGCCACCCAGCACGGTT
The DNA here is from genome assembly GCA_019651595.1 of Candidatus Poseidoniales archaeon. Taxonomy (GTDB): domain Archaea; phylum Thermoplasmatota; class Poseidoniia; order Poseidoniales; family Poseidoniaceae; genus Poseidonia. The sequence continues at coordinate 240,542 of BOYQ01000002.1, forward strand.
ACACCGTTGCCTGAGACTTCAATGCGGGCTTCGGTGAACGCCGTGCCGAGGACATCAACCGAATTTGCGGTGTTGGCGAGGGCGGTTGTGAACGCCGTCATTTCACTTCCGTTGAGGTGGAACAAGCCCGCCGTGGTGGCGTTGGTGCTTCGATTGGCCACCAGCGTGTTCTGAACGAACAGGGCGATTTCGAGAACGGTCCCCGACTGAGCGCCGTAGGCGAAGCCGAAGGACGTCAAATCGTCGGAGGGCACCCACAACCTCGCATCGCTGGGCGCACCCGACGTCAGGGAGAGTTCCATGCGTTCCTCAGCGTTGGCGAAGCGGTCCTGCCAGCCCCAGGTGCCCACGCGAGCGTCTTCTCCGCCCCATTCGTAGCGTTCGTCAAGGTTGAAATCGAGCGTGGGGCGAGCGGGGTGTTGCCCGCCAAACATGTCCAGCGAGAGGTCTTCGACGTTCCAGGCCGTGAAGTTGCTCATGTTGCCGTCGGCGGGCACGGTTGACACCACGCGAACTTGCATGCCGACCGTGCTTTGGTCGGGCTCGGCCATGTAGGGCAAGGTCACGTTGGTCCACGGATGGTCCGGATGAGCGCGCACCTGAACCTGCCCGCTGCTCACGGTGCCCTCCAGTTTGGCGTCGTACAGCGGTGCGTTGGCCAGCAGCCAAGGCGAAGTCAGCGTGGCGTTTGCATCCATGCCCAGCACACCGATGCCGGGGACATAGGTGGCGTTGGAGGTGGTCCAACCACGGGCGGCCGGGTCGGTGATGAAGCCTTCCCGGTACGCACCATCACCGGCGATCGAATGCACTTCGGGCATGCCCGCAGCGCTGCCTTTGAACTCGAGGTGGAGGCGGAACTGATCGACCAGAGCGTGGTCCAGAAGGTTGACGGGAACCACGTGCTCGTTGGAGCCCTGCATGCCAGGGATGACCTCCCCGGCGCTGTTGAGGATGGACCAGTTGAGGTAGGCGCCTTCGGGGACGTCGGCTTGAATGTACATCGGTGCGTAGGTGTCAGCGGGAAGGAGCTGGGTGGAGCCTGCTCGGTGGCCGAGGGTTGGGCTCGTCCAGTTGGACTCCGGGGGCGTTGCGATGTGGACGTCGTCAACGAACCAGTAGTCGCAGCAGGTGCTGCTGCCACTGGTTTGGTGGATTCGGAATTGCGAGTTGGCGTGCAGGGCCGCTGCCGGCAAGGTGGTCATGAATTGGAAGTTGCTGGTCTGGGCTCCTCCACCGCTGAAGGTCTGGAAGACGGTCCAGCCGCCGGCGGCCGTCTTGTATTGGAACTGCAGGTTTTCACCGCTGTCCGGTGTTTCACCGCAGCCCGAACGGCCTTCGTGAACCCAAGCGTGGAAGGGAACGTTGGCGCCACCGGCGAGGTTCACCACCGGCGACGTGCCGTAGGTCGAGCCAGCGTAGGTCCGAAGGGAACCTCCTGACGAGCCGTTGATACCGCAAGCCGGGGAGGTGACTCGAGCGGTGTAGGAATTCTGGAAGGTCCAGCCCTGGTTGTTGGTGTTAAAGTCCCACAGAATACCGGGCGACGAGCCGGTGAGGATGCCGTTGGATGCACTGGAGCCGTTGGAGATCGCATCGGGATGGTTCCACATGCTGTCGCTCTCCCATGAAAAACCGGATTGGGTTGGGAGCACCTTGGGCGTGAAGTTCATTTCAGCACCGGCGAGAGGCTCGCCGTAGGGCAAATCCAACGTCAGGGCCGAGTTGGGCGTGGTGGTCAACGTGAGGTTGACCTGCTCACCCGCCCCGGCGTTCCTGACCACGCTTTCATCGGCCAGGACGGCAGGGGCGGTCGTGGCCGGAGCGACCGCATTGAGCCAACTGCTCAACACGAAGAGCACCACCAAGCCAACGGCCTGTGCATGGCTACGCCTACCCGCCATGCTTCACGGTGGTCGTTGAAGGACTTGAAGGATGCCCCTTCCGATTTTCCAGCAAACCGGTTGCAAAGGGGACGCAGGGTCGATACCGTGCGGGGGCTGAACGCCACGAGTTCAAGAAAATGAACAAAATGTGGAGTAGTGTTCAAAACAGGAACCTTGGTGGGCGAAACATGGCTCAACCCTCCGCTGCGGGTGAACTGAACGCAGTCGGTTTGGAAACCGCCCTCCTCGAGCAGTGGGCGACCGAGAAGACGTTCCAGGCCTCCATCGACAACCGAAGGACACACGCCCCGTTCATCTTCCTCGAGGGCCCCCCCACCGCCAACGGAAAACCAGGCATCCACCACGTCGTTGCTCGCACCTACAAGGATCTCGTGTGCCGATGGAAGGCGATGGAGGGCTTCCTCGTGGAGCGAAAAGGCGGGTGGGACACCCACGGATTGCCGGTTGAGATCGAGGTCCAGAAGCGTCTTGATTTGATGAGCAACGAAGCCATTGAAGCCTTCGGCATGGCAGAATTCAATCAAGCCTGCCGTGAATCGGTGTGGACTTACGAGGCCGCCTGGCGAGAGATGACGGAGCGCATGGCGTATTGGGTCGACCTCGACAACCCCTACGTAACCTTGCACAACGACTACGTCGAATCCTCATGGTGGGCCCTCAAGCAAATGTTCGACAAAGGCTTGCTGTACCGCGGTCACAAAGTGTTGCCGTATTGCCCACAGACGGGGACGTCCTACTCCAGCCACGAGGTGGCCTTGGGCTACAAAGAGGTGGAGGAGCCGTCGGTGTACGTGAAATTCAAACTGACCGACGACGATGCCTCCATCCTCGCTTGGACCACCACGCCCTGGACGCTTCCCGGAAACGTGGGCCTGGCGGTCGGCCCGGAGGTCACCTACGCCCGATGCCGAATCAAAGAAGCCCCCGGCGATTCATGGACCGGCGCCGGTGGTGCCGACGTGGGCGAAGAAGTCATCTTGGCCAAGGCGCTGATGAAGGACGTGTTGCGACACCACGTCGAGGTCATCGAAGAATTCCCTGGCTCCGACCTCGTCGGCCGCTCTTACGAACCCCTCTTCCCGGACGCTGTCCCAAGGGGCGAGTCCACCACCGCTTGGACGGTGCTGGCCGCCGATTGGGTCACGACCACCGACGGCACGGGCGTGGTCCACACGGCCGTCATGTACGGTGAGGACGACTACAACCTCGGCATGGAAGCAGGGCTTCCTGCGCACCACACCGTGGGCATGGACGGGACCTTCGTCGCTGGGACCCACCCCGAACTCGACGGCCGATACGTCAAGGGATGCGACGAGGCCATCATCGGCTTGCTCTCCGCACCGGGCGGAAGCAACGGCACCGGACCATCAAGCGGGTTGCTCTACCGCGAGAAGGACTACCTCCACGACTACCCGCACTGTTGGCGAACCGACCACCCACTGCTCTACTACGCCATGGATTCGTGGTTCGTCCGCATGACGGCGGTCAAAGAAAACCTCCTCAAGTTCAACGATCAGGTCGAATGGGCGCCCGATTGGGTGGGCGAAGGTCGCTTCGGTGAGTGGCTTCGCAACGTCAAAGACTGGGCCATTTCCCGGGAGCGATACTGGGGCACGCCCTTGCCGGTTTGGCGAAGTGAAAGCGGCGAAATGAAGTGCATTGGCTCCATCAAGGAACTGCAAGACGAGGTGGCCAAGGCGGTGGCTGCAGGCATCGCCAACCCCGAATGCCCCGACGACGTCGACCTCCACCGTCCGGTGGTGGACGGGTTCACGCTCCTCTCCGACAGCGGCGAGCCCATGACCAGGGAACCCTTTGTCATGGACTGCTGGTTCGATTCCGGGTGCGCCCCCTTTGCCCAGTGGCACCACCCCTTCGATGAGGAACAGCGATTCAACGCCTCCTTCCCCGTGGATTACATCTGCGAAGGCGTCGACCAAACCCGAGGCTGGTTCTACACGTTGTTGGCCGTCTCGGCCACCGTCTTTGACGACATGGCCTACAAGCGATGCCTCTCGCTCGGTTTGATTTTGGACGCAGAAGGCAAAAAAATGTCCAAATCGCGAGGCAACATCGTCGACCCCTGGGACCACTTCAACCGCGAAGGGGCCGACGCCACGCGGTGGTACATGGTGACCGCCGGTGCACCTTGGAACCCGATGAAATTCGATCCCAACGGTGTGCGGGAGACGTATGCGAAGATGTTCCTCACGATGTGGAACGTCTACAAGTTCCACGCCGATTACGCCGCCCTCGACGGCTTCGACCCTGAGGCGCAATCCGTTCCCGTCAAAGACCGAAGCGCCCTCGACCGTTGGGTGCTCTCGAGGCTTCACACCGTCGCATCGCAGTACCACGACAATTTCACCAACTGGCAGTTCCACAAAGCCTGCAGGGACCTCGAGGATTTCATCGTCAACGACGTGTCGAACTGGTACGTGCGAAGAAGCCGTAAACGACTCTGGGACGTAGCCGACAGCCACGACAAGTTGGCGTGCCAGCACACGCTTCATGAGGTGCTGGAAACCGTTTGCAAACTGGTCGCTCCTGTATCGCCTTTCATGGTGGACCACATCCACCGAAACCTGACGGGCACCAGCGTTCACACCGCGGACTGGCCGCTGGGCGTTCCAGGTGGCCTCGAAGGGGCAACGGCCGATGACTGGGACGATGTGGCCGCCAAAGCAACGGCTGTGCTGCCACCGCAAGACCTTGTGCTCGAACGAACGATGGCGCTCGTACGAGAACTGGCCGAAGCCGGTCGCCGCATTCGCATCGACGCTGGCCGTCGTCAACGGCTGCCGTGCGCCCAAGGGTGGATCGTCGCCGGGCCGGACCTCAGTGAATTCCACGATCTGCTGGCCGAGGAATTGAACGTTGAATCCATCGAGGTCGAGACCGACCTTGACCGGTTCCAACGCGTTGAACTGGCGCCCAATTTCAGGACGCTCGCGCCAAAAGCACGGGCGGACGTGAACAAGGTCGCCGGAGCCATCCGAGAAGCGACCGACCCGGAAGCCCTGCTGGCTTCCATTCACGACGGTGGCGCTGACGTGTTGGGCGTCTTGGTGGAGGCGACGGACGTTGAAGTCAAACGGGTTGAACGTGAAGGCTTTGCCGCACAAACCGTCGAAACCGAAGGCGATGAACAGCAGCACCAAGTCAGTTTGGTGCTCGACATGAACGACACCCCCTCCTTGCTCTCCAAAGGCATGGCGAGGGACATCGTCCGTCGTGTTCAGGCCAAACGCAAGGACCTCGACCTCGCCATTGAAGCGACCATCGACCTTGAAATCTGGATGGAACATGCACCTGAAATGATGGCCGGCGACCGGGAATGGGTGGCCACGGAAACTCGAGCGGCCGCCTGCATCTTCCACGAGAGCGGCACACAGCCCGCAGCCGACAGCGAACGCTTCGAAGTGGACGGCACGACGGTGCACTTCACCGTGAAGTGAGGCCTCGTCGTGCGAATCGTATCGTTGGTGCCCAGCCTCACGCTGACCCTGTTTGACTTTGGGCTCACCGACCACGAAATCGTTGGACGGACGCCGTGGTGCATTCACCCCGCCGGTGCGGTGGAGGCCGTGCCCGTCGTGGGCGGCACCAAGACCCCCACCCTGTCGAAAATTCTCGCCGCCAAGCCGGACCTCGTGGTCATGGACCGGGATGAGAACCCCAAAGCCGTCTACGATTGGTGCAACGAACAGGGCCTGGCCACCTTCGTCTGCCACGTTCAGCACCCCTCCGAGGTCCCGGCCATGCTGCGCGACCTGGGTGAAGCGGTTGGAAAATTGACGGCAGCCGAAACCTACGCAACGGCCATCGAATCCCTCCTGAAGAGCAACCCGTCAGTCGCTCAAGAACGGCGCTTCCGTTGATTTGGCACGACCCGCTGATGGCCGCCAACGGGGCAACCTACGCCGGCAACATGCTGGCCTGCCTCGGCTACCACGTTCCCGTCATCGACCCGGAAGGAACCGGCTACCCCGTGGTGACACCCGAGACGATCGTCGAACACGGCATCACCGATCTCTTCCTTTCCAGCGAGCCGCACGAATTTACCACGGCCGAAGGGAGGAGCTGGACGCAGCACTTCAACGACGTACCGAATCGCCGCCTGCGATTCACTTCATCGACGGCGAGGATTTGACGTGGATGGGAAGCCGGACGGCCGAGGCACTGCAACGGCTACGAAGCTCCTTCACCGGCTCCTGAACTGCGAACGAATGCGCCTTGCATGCCAAGCGACGGCTTCAAATCACGCCCAAGCGAGGGGCCGGCATGCGCAGGACACTCCTCGTGGCGGCCATGGCCCTGTCCATGCTGCTGGCGGGATGCTTTGGCGACGGAAGTGGAACCGTGGCCAACGAAGAAACGCCGTCCATGTTTGATGCGTACCAGCGAATCGACGCGCAGCCCCACGAGGACGAACGCCTGTTCGTCACGGTGGACCTGCGAACCAACGAAACCACGAACACCACGTGGGCCGTCTTCGACGCTTCCTACGGCGGCAACTGTTGCGAACACTATCTGGCCACCGACATCGACGGTCAAATCCTCAACATCGGTGGTGAATACCCCGTGTTTTCCGTTGACCGTGGCCACCTCTGGGACACCTACATCCCTCCCGCTCTCCCCGACCAGCAATGCCGAACCTTCGTGCCGACCAACCCCGGCCAAGAGGGGCTGGGTGAGGGCAGCATCGTCCAGGCGACCAACGGGGACATCATCTCCATGTCGTGGTTCCCCTACGTCGGTGGCGACCTCAAACTGGACAAGTTCTACGCCATTCTCTACGACGCCTCTGAAGAGGAATGGAAGTGGTGCTACAACCGTATCACGGAACCGTTCTACGACCGATCGTGGCAGGTGGAGGTCATCGGCCCCATCAGTTCCTCCATCGGTGATGGCGAATGGGCCAGCATCGTGGTTTCCAACTTCTGGCACCAAACCCAAAACGCTGGCGGTCAAATCAGCGTCGACGGTCTGAACTACTACCCGTTCCAGTTCCCTGGTCGGGACGGCGGGGACCCGCCCATCGAATTGGACCTTGATTTCACGGCGGCCGACCTGCCTGCATACTGGGACGTCAACAAACCCCACAAGGAGATGCGGGCCTTCCCCTTGCCGAGCGGTGGGCTGATCTTCCCGGCCTACTACAACAACGGCAACGCCGCTTACATGGACACGACTCTTTCGTGGAACGAACTGGAGGTTCAATTCCCATCCGAGTACTGCCAGATTGACCGGAAAGGGACGCTCCATTGCGTCGCCAACAGCGGCACGACCTTCACCCACTACATGTCCACGGATGGGGCCGTGAGCTGGGCCAACCACACGTACACGCTCGACGCCACCGCTTCACAAATCGAAGAGTGGGAATTCCAAGCCAATGGAGAGCTCGACCAGTTCATCTTGAACGTTCGATACCAGTCCACCGAAGGCCCGGACGTCGACACCGTCTACCACGTGCGCGGCTACTCAACGGACATGTCGCCCGACACCCTCACCTACATTGGCCAGGGCGACCTCGACTCAACCTCAGGTGCAGGAAACGACATCCGGTTTGACTTCGCATCCCTCGCCATCCTCAACGACGGCGGCGTGGTCGTGGCCTACCACGACTCCACCGACCCGGACCCCTTGTTTGCGGTCGAACTGGACTTGCCTGCCTAATCTTCCTCGGCGAACATGCCCAGGATGTCGCCAAAGAGCGCCTTGGCGTGACCCGTGCTTTTCTCAACCAGCCGTTTTACGATGAGTTCGGGCGTGGACCGAGCGAGGTGGTTTCGCTTTGGCGTTCGGTCGACCAGCAGCTCCAAATCCGCCCCCAAACCGCTTGCTTCAATGCCGTCAACTCGCAAGTCCTCTCGCCCGGTGGCCCCGAGAATGGCCGGGGCGAGGTGGGTCACGAGAAGCATGGTCGTGTCGGGTTGAGCCTCAGCGGCCAGCAACATGCCGGCAATGATGCGAGCCCCAGCCCCCGGTTCGGTGATGGCTTCGAGCTCGTCGGCCAAGATCAACTTCGGCGTGGGGTCGCTCACGACCGTGGCCAATTCAACCAGCGTTTGCTCCAACGCCCCAGCGCTTTGCGTGCCACCTGCCTTGGCGAGAATGTGAAGCGCCTCCACCTTTCCAATTCGCGCCTTTCGAGCGGGAACAGGCAAACCCATGTGGCCCAGAATGCAAGCGTACGCCATGCACTCCAGCAGCGTCGTCTTGCCGCCAGAATTGGCGCCGGTAAGGAGGGCCAACGATTGCTGATCGCCCTTGTCGGCGGCCGCACCCAAACCGTACGTGACCGGGTCGGGATCGACACCCAAGAGGACGTGCCGGCCTTCATCCAGCCACAGCCCGTGGTTCACGAGTTCGGGCATGACGCATCGGTCGTGGTGAGCCCATCGGGCGATGGCCAGCCACTGGTCGGCCTCGATGAGCCGACTGACGGCAGCCTCGCAGTGGGGTTTCAGCGGGCCCAACTGTTGCGCCAAGTTGACGAGGTGATCCGTCTCTTCGGCCTTGAGTTTGGACTCCAAAGCAGCGTCGATGCCGTCAATCGTCTGGCGATCGATTTTGGCAGGCCATGCGTCCGTGAAGATGTCAAACGGGCAGCGGAGGTGAGCCGGCTCCAAGAACGCAGCGAGGTGTTCCCTCGCCTGTTGCATCGCCTCCTGAATCACATGGCCCGTAGCGTCGCGCAACTTTCGCTGAAACGCCGTCCCGTCGGCCAACGCCTCGAGCAATTCTGCGCCCGACAGGGCCATTTTGGCATCGTTCATGGCGTTCTCGACCTGCTGGTTGACGTCCGTTTCGAGTTGCTTGACCGTCCCCCACAATTCGTCCTTGATGCGAGCGACGTCTTCGACGGACGAAGCGTCACCCAACAGCGCCATCGTTTCAGGAAGGGAGGTCAACGGCTGCAGCGAGGCTCGCAAGGACTGCAGGGCTTCGTTGTCGGGCAACAGGTCGGCGTTCAGGGCCTCCACCACGCCGCACAACACGTCCAGTGTCTTGCGGTTGTGCGTGAACCAATCGATGGTGCGCTCGGGGAGCACGAGGGCTTCGTCGGGTGCGGAACCCAGCACCAACCACCCATCGGGGGCCTCCATCGGGGCGCCCGGACCCAGCCACGACACGGTTTTGAACACGGTGTAGTCTTTCCACGATTCCTGTTCAGTGGGCTGAAGCACCCTGCAGTACCGTTTGAGGTGGTCGAGCGGTTCGGGCGAAACCACCACCCGTTCGTAGCGCTCTTGCTTTTCTTTCAGCCGGCCAAGTTGGGCCCAAGCCTCGCGGGTGGTCTCGAGCCAAGTGGCGTCGAGCTTCATCGCTGCGCCCGTCAAGCGTCGGCGAGGTTCGGGGTCGGCCACCGGCATCAACAGACCCATCCGCTCTCGGGTGGCAGCGCATGCCGCAAAGGATTGAACGTGAGCGAGCAGATGCTGGTGCAGTTTTTTTGCTTCTTTGGTGGCCAAGAACGAGCCTTCACCCCCAGCGTAAGACCGAGCCAGCGACAGGGCACGCTTGACCGACAGCCCCTCAACCTCCGCCAGACGGCCCACATCGCCCGAAGCGAGGGTGGAGACGACGGCTTCCTCAGACCCAAAGTGCTCTCTCATCTTCGAAGCCATACGTTCGGTCACACCGGGCAGCGTGGTCAAAACCATGCCGACCATCGTTTGTCAAGGGCTTAAGAGGATGACGCTGGGGGGAACGATTGAAGGATGATTGTGACCGAGTTTAACTTCGACGGGTCATCTATTGAGAATCTACAGAGAACGTTCCTTTGCGTGGTGCTGCTGGCCGGTTCAACATGGGACTGATCAGAGAGAAGGTGTGGAGCACCGATGCTCCAACGTATGACCGCACGTGGGTTGAAATCGAGTCGTTGCTCGAGCAAGCCGTTCAGGAAATGAAGACGCAGCATGCCAAGTACAAACTGAGAAAGTTGACGGGGCCAAAAGCGGACAAAATGCGAGCTCTGATGAAGTACACCCGAGCCAAGGCGGTGGTTGAAACGCTGCGATGGACCATCGGGGTACGCGGTCAGATGTCACCCCTCGATGAACCGCTTCGATCGTGAAATCAACACAGGCGTTGGCCGTCACCGCCGTAATCCTGCATGGGCGCTTGGAAGAGGTCATCGCAGGTGCGCTTGACAAGGGGCAGCGTGAGCGTTGATTCGGCCCAATTGATGGAATAACCGCCAGCCGCCGCCGGGGAGGGCACGTAGTCACGACCGGTTTGCGACATCGTGATGACGATGGATTCGCCTTCTTCGAGGAAGATGTCCATCGCCATGAACTCCATCTTACCGAGGACGGTTTGGAAACCAACGAGGGCTTCTTGACCGTCACGCCCGCCTTCATGGAATCGGAAATCCATGACGGCGTGCCCCAATCGCAACCCGTTGCCGTCACTCATTTCGAGGTAGCCGTGTGCACCGTTGGCGGTGTGCGGGGTGACCGCGATGTGGAAGGTCGGCATGCCCGCAATGTAGACGTCCTCTTCGAAGGGTCCGTACGTCATCGTGATCGATTCGGTGGTGGTGACCATGGAGGCGCCCGAGGGGCTCAAGTCAGCCGCTGAAATTTCGAGGTACTCGGTGTCCGGTGCGGGGTAGGTGCTTTCGAACCTCCAACCGCCGCGGTTGTCCTGCATTTCCACACCCAACGTCGGCGCTCGTCCCTCGCCCTTGAGGTACCAGTCAAACCAATACAGCATCTCGTCGGCCCAGTCCCATCGCAGCGTGTACGGATAAGCCTCCGCACCCTCGCCCGACGGTAAGGCGCTGTGGCCGGATGTTCGGTCGGGATAGTCATGGGCCCATTGACCGGCGAGCGTTTTGATTTCGATGCCCGCCTCCTCGACGATTTGGTGCGTGGGGAACGACATGTGCGGGTCGACGTTCCAATCCTGCATGCCTTGAATGATGTAGACGGACCCGTTGTAGTTCTCGATGACGCGGTCAAGGAACGAACGCTCAGTCCAGTAGTCGTTACCGGCGTAGGTGACCATGCCACCCGAGAGGTAGGCAGCCGGGCCGTTCACGTAGCCCTCGAGGTAGCCTTCGCACAACGTGTGGGCGTCTTCGCTGTCGCCGTCGATGCCAAAGGAACCGTAGACGCCGTTGTGCATGATCATCCCGCGTGCTTCCATGCTGCCGTTGCGCCACATCAGTTCGTGGACGCCGATGAGGCCGGACATCGGCACGATGGTGGCGAGATGGGGGTTGCCGAAAGTGGCGGCTTGCCACGGGGTGGAGCCGTCGTAGGACTTGCCGATCATGCCCACTTTGCCGTTGGACCATGGCTGGGTCCCCAACCACGTCACGGCGGCGTCGATACCACGCTGCTCATCGGTGCCCATGAGGTCCATGCAGTGGTTGGACTCCCCCGTCCCAAAGACCGAAACCTGAGCGACACCGAAGCCGTGGGGCACGTAGTTTTCGATGAGCATTCGACCGAGGCGGTCAGCTGGTGTGAGGGCGTCGACGTCGCCGTCGTTGTAGTACGGTCCAACTTCAGCGATGACCGGGACTTGACACGAAGCATCAAGTGAATCACTCTCCCAATCGCACCCTTCGATGACGGGCAACCAAAGGCCGAGGTGGACCGTGGCATCGCCGGTCAACCCTGCGCCACCGTCCGCTGCGGTGATGGTGGGCACCGGAACGTAAACAGAACGCACTTCGTCGATCAGGTGGGAGCCGTTGACGCTCACTCGAGCATAAATGTCGGTGTCGTCGTAGGCCAGGTCAGAACGATCCCAAGGTTCAGGGTAAACCGAAGTGTCGCTTTCAACCGGTTCCTCAACGCTGTCTTCGCCAAAACACCCGGCGAGCATGCTGGTCGAGAACAGGAGCACAACCAGCACGGGCTTGAGGTCCATAGCATCACGGGGTTGTCAACTTCTCTTGAACCAATCGGACCCGTGATGCTCAGGCACCGTTGTCATCGTCAGCGGCGCCTTCTTGCGCTGCCAACTCCGCTCGAACCTCGTCCATGTCGAGTTCTTGCAGTTTGCCGACCAGGTCGCGGAGGGCATCTTCAGGAAGCGCACCGGGTTGCATGAACACACCGATGCCTTCCTTGAAAGCGATGGTGGTGGGGATGGAGCGGATGCCGAACATGCCGGCGAGGGTCTGTTGTTCTTCGGTGTTGATCTTCCCAAAGACCACGTCCGGGAAGGCCTCGGACACTCGCTCGTACACGGGTCCGTACGCCTTGCACGGTCCGCACCATTCGGCCCAGAAATCGAGGATAACAAGTTGGTTGTTTTCGATGGTCTCGGCGAAGACGGGTTCGCTGATGTCGAGGGTGGCCATGCGTTACCCCGCACCCTCGCCCTTCTTCAAGCCATGTGAGGGCCAAGGGACACGGGGAACGGGCTTATGTGCCGGCAGAGGTTGCGGTGACCATGTCACCGCGCTTCTTTGTTGCCGCCCTCCTCGTCGCGATGTTCCTCGGGCAGAGCACCGGTACGGTCCTGACGTACGACCATGACACCGTCGACGCAGCCAACGGCCGAAACGTCAGCGTGAAAATCAGTGAAATTCTCGTATCGGCGTCCTCGGAAAGCTACAACGGCACCGATTGGAACAACGACGGCGACATCGGTTCGTCGTCCGACCAGTTCATTGAATTGTGGAACGCTGGGTCGGAGCCGGTGGACGTCTCCGATTGGCTTCTGGACGACGTGACCGACGGCGGTTCTGCACCGTGCCGCCTGGCTTGGAACACCACCATCCAGCCCAACGACTACATCGTGATTTTCCGAGCGAGTTCCCGAATTGAATTCGATTATTGGGACGGCGATACGGCCACCATTTCTGACGCCGCAGGAAACCTCGTGGACACCCTCTCCTACCCTGCCGAGGACTCCTGGTGGGACTTCTCTTACGTGAAAGCCGCCAACGGGACGGTCTCCAAAGTCAAGCCGCCCACGCCCGGTTGGGGCGAGGGTGAAGACCACACCACCGCTCAAAACATGGTCCGGTGTTACGGACTCAACGACAACGTGCATTCCGGTGCTTACGTGTTGAAGGGACGCATCGTGCCCATGACCGGAGAAGCCGACGTCATGAACGAAGGGCATCTTCTGGTGAAGGACGGGATGATCGAAGCGGTGTGGGAGAACGACGTGCCCGCTGACATCCAACTGACCAACGTGCCCGTGATCGAGACCAACGGCACCATCTACCCCGGCATGCTCGACCTTCACAACCACCTCCACTACAACCAAGCGCCGCTCTGGGACATGACACCGCACCTGCCCGAAAACAATCGAAACGCGTGGGGCGGCTACAACAACCGTTACGAGTGGAAAAATCATCCTGACTACAGCGAATACGTCACCAAGCCCAAGATGCTCGTTCATTCCGGCCCCTACTGGAACATGGAATCTCAAGCGATGAAGTACATCGAGATGAAGTCGCTCGTCGGCGGAGCCACAGCGGCTCAGGGCGGTCCGAGCAACCCCGATGACAGCTACGCTACGGTGCTGTCCCGAAACATTGAGGACTACAATTTCGGAAGGGACGAGATCCACACCAAAGTGACGGAACTCACCTCGGACTACGTCGGCAACCACATCAAGACGGGCAACGCCAGCGGCGAACTCGATGCGTGGTTCATCCACATCGCCGAGGGTGTGGACGAGCGAAGCCGTGCTGAATTTGACATTCTGGTCCAGAACAACCTGCTGGTGGGAGAGTTGGTGCTCATCCACGGCGTGGCGCTCACCGACCGAGAATTCACCAAAATGGCCGAGGTGGGTGCAACCCTTGTTTGGTCACCGCTCTCAAACCTCCTCCTCTACGGGCAAACCGCCGATATCGCCGCTGCCAAAGCGGCGGGCGTTCACATCACCTTGGCACCGGACTGGGCGCCCTCAGGTTCCAAATCACCGCTGCACGAATTGAAAGTCGCCGACCTGTGGGACGACGAGATGCTCGGTGATATCTTCACCGACTACGAACTGGTCAGCATGGTCACGGACGGAGCCGCCCAAGCCACCAACTGGGACACGGAAGTGGGCACGTTGGAGCCCGGCAAGGTCGCTGACTTGGTCGTGGTGGACAACATTCACGCCAACCCCTATCGAAACCTCATCAACGCCGTCGACCCTGACGTCCGCCTGACGGTGGTGGGCGGGTTGGCCGTTTACGGAGACCAGGACATCATGACCGCATTGAAAGGCGCTGACACCGAACCCGCTGGTCGGTTTGGCAAAGCGGTGGATGTCACGTTCCTCGCTGCACCCGAGGGCGCCCAATCGTGGTCGAGCATTGTCGAAAACCTGACCATGGCCATGCGCTTTGATGTCGAGGAGATGACCGCTGCGTTTGGCGACCAAGACGACTTTGCCAGCGTGACCCGAGACATGCCCAACGTCGGCCTTGACCCGTGGTACACCTACGGCGACGAGCGTTACTTCAACGTCCTCAACGGGTCGGGAACGGCCAACGTCCACGTGAACATGGCCCTGCTGTACGACCGGTACTACGATCGAACCGAATCGCTTCCAGCGGTGACCGATTTCGAAATCGTGGTCGCTCCGGAACCTGAACCCTGTCCAGACGGCACCCCGCCACCCTGCACCGTCGAAGAGGTCGAGACGTCGGATGACACCAACGACACGACCAACGGCACCAACGACAACACCGGCCCGGGCGAGAGCAACGATGACACCGGTCAGGCAAACATCCCCGTTGACACGTCCCAAGCCGAGGACGAGAACGTGGAACGGCAAGCGCTCATGCTGTTCGTGGGCATCATAGTCGTGTTACTGGCGGCCCTCTACTTTGTCTCGAGGGGCGGAGAAGACGCTCTGGCAGCCGAGGTCCAAATCGAAAAGATGTGGGACGAGCAAGAGGCCGCAGCGTTGGAAGTGGAATCGGAAGCATCCGGTGCCTTCGTCCCTGCGCCACCGCCCATGGAACCGCCCAAGGACGACAGTGAATGATCACGCCAAGTCCCACTCGGGACCGGTCGCCGTGTCGGTGACCACCACCCCAAGGCCGTTGAGTTCGTCTCGGATGCTGTCCGCGAGGGCCCAATCTTTGCTGGCTCGCGCTTCACTCCGCTGGACCAACAAGGCTTCGACCTGGTCAGCAATTGCTGCCTTTCGCGGGTCTTCCTCCGGTTCAGCGAGGGCCATGTCTTGGGAGGGCAACACGCCCAGCACGCGCCCTGCCGTTTCCTCGAGGAGGTCCACGGCGTACGCTGCGAAGGCTTGACGGTCGGCGACGTCCATGTCAACAGCGAGGGTTTTGCTGATTTCTCGCACCATGCCAAGCACCTTGGCAACGGCTTCACGGGAATTGAAATCGTCGTCCATGGCCCTGGCAAACCCTTCACCCATTTTCTCCAGCAAACCGGTAGCACGAGCCAGGGGGTGCGGGGAGGCCACATCGGGATGGGGCAGGTGAACGGTTGGGGCCGTCACCCTGAGCCTTGAGAGCGGCGACGTAGCACTCCAGCAAGCGATTGTAATTGCGTTCAGCATCGTTGAGCAAGGCTTCGTTCATGTCGATGGGGGAGCGGTAGTGGGCGTTGATGAGAGCAAAACGCAGCACCATGGCGTCAACCTTGGTGAGAATGTCGCGAATGGTCCAAAAGTTGCCGAGGGACTTGCTCATTTTTTCGCCGTCGATGTTGACAAAACCGTTGTGAAGCCAGTGGTGAACCACGGGAGAGTGCCCGGTGTGACACTCGCCTTGGAAAATCTCTGCCTCATGGTGGGGGAAGCGAAGATCGTGGCCTCCGCCGTGGATGTCAAATTCCTTGTCAAAGTGGTCGAGGGACATGGCCGTGCACTCGATGTGCCAGCCGGGACGCCCTGGCCCCCACGGGGAGTCCCACGTGGGTTCTCCGGGCTTCGCCGCCTTCCAAAGAGCGAAGTCCTTGTGGTCTCGCTTGCCCGAACCCGTGTCGTCCACCCGGCCACCTGCGCCGGAACGAACGGCGTCGATGGACTGACCCGTCAGTTGGCCGTATTTTTCCGGAGCGGATTCAACGTGGAAGTACACGCCATCGTTGGCTTCGTAGGCATGACCTTTCTCAATGAGGTCGGTGGTGATACGAATCATGTCATCAACGTATTCCGTGCACCGAGGGTAAACGTCCGCTCGTAGAATGTTCAAGGCATCCATGTCCTCGAAATACGCCTCGATGTTTTGTTCGACCAGGGCTTGCCAATCGCCGTCGAGTTCGTTGGCGCGTTGAATGATCTTGTCGTCGATGTCCGTGAAGTTTTGAACGTACTGAACATCGTAGCCGCTCGCCTCCAACCAACGGTGAATCAGGTCAAACGCGAGGTAGCAGCGAGCGTGGCCAAATGACATCGGTCGTAGCCCGTCCGCCCGACGTACGGAAACCTTGCCGGGCTCCAAGGTGGTGAAATTCACCTTTTCTCGGCGGCGGGTATCGTGCAAGCGAATCGGCATGGGCCTCGTCGTGGGCTGGCACGACCCCACTTGAAGGTTCATCAGACCCCCGTTTCCCTCGCCGTATGGCCCGTCCCGCAAAGCGAATCTTGTGACCGGTGTGAACGGTCTTGGCAACCACATCGTTCGACTTGCTCGAACACGGCTATGCCGTGAGGGGTTCAGTTCCCCCAACCTGAACGCCCCAAGTAAAACGGACCATGTGTTGGCTCACGCCAAGCAACTGGGCTTCGAAGACCGGTTGGGCTCGTCGAAGGCGATGTTCCTGGATGCGGGACGTTTGGGTCAATCACCTTGCGGGGTGCGACGGCTTGTTTCACACGGCCACGCTGTATTCGACCCGAGACAGCGCCACCACCATCCTTGACACCGCCAACAAGGGCACCGCCCACCTGCTTCACGCCGCTGCCGAGGCGGGCATTCAGCGCGTGGTCTACACCTCAAGCACGGCGGCTGTGGGCAATGCACCACGTGGGAAACTCAAAGACGAGGCGGTCTGGAACGAGGACACGTCCCTTCCCTACAGCGTGGCAAAAACACAATCTGAGCGCTTGGCGTGGAGCCTTTCTGAGGAATTGAACCTCGATCTGCGCGTCATCAACCCCACCGCCGTCCTGGGCGGAGGATTCGTTCAGCCAACGCCGAGCGTTGACTACTTTCAAGACGCCATGGCTGGCAAGTATCCCGTGGTCCCCAAGTTCCCCATGTCGGTGGTGCACGTCCGAGACGTCGCCATCGCTCATCGCCGGGCTTTCGAGGTTGACGAGGCGGAGGGGCGTTTCATTCTCGCCCCTCACGCCAACATCACGTTGGCCACCATTTGCAAGCGCATTCGCAGCCTCAACCCCACGACCAAATCGCCTCGCTACAGCCTGCCCAACACGCTGATTCCCCTGGCCGTCTTTCAGGATTGGTTGGGCGGTAAATTCGGGCGTCAGCGCTACCTTACCCGGGCCGTGGCCAAGAACATGATGGGTGGGGATACGCGGTACTCAAGTGCCAAAGCGGAGAACGTCTTAGGGATGGAATGGGAGGATTTTGATACGTGCATCCAAGATACGGTCGACGCCTTCCTCTGACCCGGGAGCAGGGCCTCTTGGTCGCCCGTGGTGCTTGGTTCACGCCCAGCCTCACCGTTGTGGTGGCGACCCTCATTCACCTGCTGGGCGAGCCTCGGGCAACCCCGTTTTTCATTTCTGAAACCGACACGGGCGGGCTCCAAGGATTCGTCTTCACCGTCGGCCTGACGGTGAGCGGTGTGGTCCAAATGGCGTTTGCGTGGCACCTCTACCACGAACTGGATGCTGCTCGACCGACAGCGTGGTTTCTGGCTTCGTTGCTCGGCTTGGTCGCCGCAACGAACACCGTGTTGGTGAGCCACTTTGACATGTACGACCACATCAACCCGCACATCTGGACGGCCCTGCTCGCCTTTGGTGGTGGGCTCGCTTGGGCCTTCTTCGCCGGATGGGCCATGGGCCCGAAAGCGACACCAGCAGGCCGACGCCTGCGGCGAATCGGGTTTTCCGTGGCAGCGGTGAGCTTTACCGTCATGATGGTCGCCTTCCAACGCGCCGCGAACAGGAATCGACCCCACGGACCTCACGACGGTGGAATTCCTCAACCAAACACAAAGCGGCATCGTGGTGGCCGCCCCGGCAGAATACGCGCTCGTTGCCGGCTTGATGATCTGCTTGGCCTCGTTCCGCCACGAACTGTCTGCGAGAGAGGAAGCCTCATCAACGGGGCACCTGTGAGACGAACCGGTTGAGCCATGAGGTCGGCGCTGGTTGTTTTGATGTCGCTGACCGTGGTGTTGGCCGGATGCGTTGAGCCACCATCGGAGACCGTCGAGGAATCGATGGAGGTGGTGCTGCCAACCGCTGCGTTGTTCCCGGCGTGGGACGGAGTGGACCACACCAACATCAGCCAATCGGAGGAGGTGTTTGAAAATCGGTCCTACATGGCCTATTTCTCCTCACCGTTGTGCACCCACTGCGAAACCACGCTGGACGCCTACGACCTGGTTCTGCCTGCCGAACGCTTCGTGGTGTTCTCCATGGATGCAAGGGAACGGCTGGCCAACATGAGCGAATGGCACAACAACACCGAGGAGAACTTGAACCGAACCCTCGACCGACCCTTCATTCTCCATCCGGCGCTGGCCAAGGAGGTCGAAGCGAGGGCCATTCCCCATGCTGTTTTTGTCAACGCTCAAGGCTATGCGTTCCACACCCTTATCGGCAAACAAACCAACCAAACGTACATCCAATCCGTTTGGGATTTGACGGAAACAGCGGTGTTCAACGAAACCACCGGTTGGAACCACGTGGTTGAGCCTTCAAGTTGAGCGTTTGACCAACAACGCCGGCGGAACGGTGTAGGTGTACGTGCCGCCGTCGCCCGCCAGGGTCAGCGCCGTGAGACCTTCTGAGAACCGAATCGTGGTGAACACGCTTTCGATGGCGTGAAGGGGCATGCTGGCCACGAGCACACCCTCACGGGTGATGGAAATCCCCGTCGCAACCGACGGCGGAACCGAGTGAAAGGACAGCATGAGGTGGTCGGTTGACACCTCCCCGAGTCCGGCAAACATGCGCTCAAACCGCTCGGCAACCTGCTCCCAATCGTCCGCAATCGAGTGCACCATCAGCCCTCCTCCGCTCGCTCACCTGTTTCGTTCTTTCCGTTGACGGTCAAACGCCGCTGGCGTGCTGCCTCGGCGACGGCGAGAACCTTCTCATCAAGCGTTGAACACGCCACGTCCGCATGGGTCGACGCCGTTGACGGACGACACGGCTGTCCCGACCCGCACGTGAACGGTCATGCTGCGATGGCTCAGTTGGTGGGACACCGTGCCCGCTTCGATGTAGGAACCGGTCACGGGCGGTTGGCCTTCACGATAGTGCGGACCCCAAAGACCGCCGAACAGCCCGCTGCTGGGTCGTTGCACCAGCACCGGTCGACCCTGACGGTCATGGTCCACGATGGCCGTCATCTCGACGGTCTTGACCCGTTGGGACTTCGGTCGAGGGAAGCGTTCCGGTGTCGCCCGCCCCACACAAGAAGCGGCGACAGGACAGCGAACGCATCCCGCACGTTTCGGTGTGCAAACGGTGGCGCCGAGTTCCATGAGGGCCTGATTCCAATCGCCGGGTCGTACGCTGACAAGGGACGCATCCGCCCAGGCCTGAACCGCTTTTGGGGACGGATCACGGTCCGCGGTTTGTCGGGCCATCACGCGTCGAATGTTGCCGTCCACGCAAGCCACCGGTTGGCCAAAGGCGATGCTGGCCACGGCGGCGGCGGTGTACGGTCCGATGCCCGGAAGGGAGAGCAGTTCGTCGTAAGTTGAGGGAAGACGGCCGTCGTAACCGCCATCGGTGGCGGGTGACATGACCCGTTGGCTGAGCGCATGCAGACGTCGGGCTCGGCTGTAATAGCCCGCTCCTTCCCACGCCTTCAACACGGCATCAACCGAGGCGTTCGCCATCGATGCGATGGTCGGGAAGGTCTCAACCATCCGCTTCCAATACACCAAACCCCGGCTGACTTGGGTTTGCTGAAGGAGAACCTCGCTGAGAAGAATGGCCCACGGGTCGTTGGTTAGACGCCAGGGTAAATCCCGCTGATGGGCATCGTACCAGTCCAACAAGGCACGTTGGTCGCCGTCAGAGAACACGCCGCTACCTCAGGCTTCAGCGGGTTCTGGGGCCGCCTCCGCTGAGGCTTTGGCCGCTTCGATTTTGGCGTCGTTGGCCTTGATTTGTTCCCAAACAAGTTCCGCAACGTCCTTGACTTCCATCTCGGCACCGATGGCACTGAGGCCGTCGGTGACCATCGTCGAGCAGAAGGGGCAACCGACGGCAACGGTGTCGGCTCCAGTGGCAGCGAGTTCCTTCGATCGGATCACGTTCACGCGGTCGTACCCCTCGTCGACGTGCTCTTCCATCCACATTTGGGCGCCGCCAGCCCCGCAACAGAAGGAATCGCGACCGTGGCGTTCTGCCTCCACGTCGACGCCGCCGATGGCGTCTCGAGGGGCATCAAGTTCCCCACCGATGCGACCGAGGTAGCAGGGGTCGTGGAAGGTGACAGAGCCGTCGTGCTTGGGCTGAGGCAGTTTCCCTTCGGTTTGCAGGTGACTGATGAGTTGAGAGTGGTGCATGACTTCAATGTCTTCCCCGCCGTAGTCCTTGTACTCCTTGCCCAACGTGTGGAAGCAGTGAGGGCAGGAGGCGACGATCTTCTTCACGCCGATTTCCTCAAAGGTTGAAAGGTTGGTCTCCGCCAGCATTTGGAACAGGTATTCGTTGCCAGCACGCCGAGCAGCATCACCGCTGCAACCTTCCTGCATGCCGAGGATGCCAACGTCGAGACCGGCCTCTTTCATGATGCTGATGGTGTCTCGAGCGACCTTTTTGTTGCGTTCGTCAAACGAAGCAGCGCAACCTGCGAAGTAGATGTATTCGGCCGGTTCTGCGACCTTCACGTCAAGGCCCTCGGCCCAGTCGCCACGCTCGTGAGCGGGCAGGCCGTAGGGGTTGGAGTCGGACTCGAGGTTTTCGATGGTGGCCATGAGCGGCAAGACCGTTGCTTCAACGCTCTCGTCAAACTCCATGCGCTCCATCATGAGGTGACGACGAGCGTCGGTAAGTTTGGGCACGTGGTCGATGTAAATGGGGCAGGCCTCAACGCAAGCATGGCAGGTCGTGCAAGCCCAAATGGCGCCCTCTCCGAAGCGGGCGATGATGTCCTCTTCGGGTGTTTCGTCGGCCAGCAATGTCGTGGCGTGGTCGTTGGCGTAGTGGCGCACATCGTGAATGATTTGCATGGGGTTGAGGTCCTTGCCGCTGGCGTAAGCCGGGCAAACATCCTGGCAGCGAGCACACGACGTGCAGGCCCAGCCGTCGATGAGGTCTCGCCATGTGAAATCCGTGTAGTTGACGGCGCCAAACGACTCCACGTCGAGATCGTCGAGCAGGACGGCCTTGCCGTTGTCCCCGCGGGCCAGCGGCTCCATCGTGGCCATGGGGCGAAGGTCGTGGAAGAACACGTTGGGGAAGGCCATCACCAAGTGCATGTGCTTGGAAAGCGGGATGAGGAACAGGAAAACACAGATGGCCAGCATGTGGGCCCAGTAAGCGGCGATGACGACGCTGGCGGCGGGTGCCAGCGTTGCGTAAACCCAGTAGCCAATGGGTTCCCACGTGGACGAGACGGTGGATTCAC
Organism: Candidatus Poseidoniales archaeon; assembly: GCA_019651595.1. Classification (GTDB taxonomy): domain Archaea; phylum Thermoplasmatota; class Poseidoniia; order Poseidoniales; family Poseidoniaceae; genus Poseidonia. Next base: position 262,133 of record BOYQ01000002.1, read on the forward strand.
CGGCTTCAACCACAAAGGAGGTGGTGGTGATGGTCATGATGAGCAACAGAATGACGTTGCCCTCGAGTTGGGACTTGCCCTTGAGCTTCTCGGGCGTGAAGACCACACGGCGAACGAGCGCCAGCACGCACCCGACAAAAGCGATGGTGTAGCCAACCTCCACCATGAGGTTCCATGGTCCACGCACGACTTCAGGGAGCACTTTTTGCGAGAACTGGTTGCCGCTGGCGAGGTCAAACATGTCGGTCGAGAGCATCAGGAAGCCCCAGAACATGAGCACGTGGATGCCCCCTGCAACGCGGTCCTTGAGCACCTTTTTCTGGCCGAGCCATCCGGTGATCACCTCAGAAATTCGGGCACCCCAGTTGTCAAAACGGTCCTCCGGTTTGCCCTTCAGGACGAGTTTGCTGGCCTTCCAAACTTGAAAGCCGAAAAAGCCACCTGAGACGCTAAACAAAACCAAGAGAATGGCCCATCCGGGGACGGGGCCGTAATCCAAAAACAGGGGGTGTTCCATGGTGCTCACCGGTTCAACGCCTTGGCGCTACCCCTGCGAGGTCAAGGCGCACTTTGAATCCACCGTCAAAGGAGGACGAAATCACGACGGTGTGCAAGAAGGAATATGAAGCCGGGGCCCGTCAAAGAATCATGGCTGAGGCCCCGGTGCTCGTGGCTGCAAGCGCCCCGGGAAAGTGCATTCTCTTCGGCGAACATGCCGTGGTCTACGGGCAACCCGCCGTTGCCGTGGCCATTGAGCAGCGCCTCTCCGTGTCCATGTCCTCTGCGTCATCGTGGAGCGTCGATGGAAGTGCCCTCGACCCTCAACGGCACCCCCACATCACGATGCTGAGGGACCGATGGTTGCCCGATGGCGAGCCCATGGCCCTCCACATTTCGGGCGACATCCCTCGAGCATCGGGCCTCGGTTCAAGCGCCGCACTCAGCGCTGCCGTTGGCGCCGCCATGCACCGTCTTGCCAACCCCGGCAAAGGCATCGACCGCGACGGTTTGAGCGCCCTTGCGCATCGGGCCGAAGCACACGCACAGCAAGGCCGCGCCTCACCGATGGACGCCTCAACCAGCGTGGAGGGTGGTATCGTGGTCCTCTCCGACCACGTCGAGGTTGACGCGAACCACCTCTACACGCGTCAGCTCATGACCCCCGAGGGCAAGCGAACGTGGGAGGTGCACAACCTCGCCGCGCCGAGCGACGATGTCTACCTCGTGTTGGGGAACACCGGCGTGTTTGCGCCGACGTCCAAACAGGTGGCCATGGTCGCCGACGCCTTGGCGGCAGACTCCTCAAGGGTTCGTGAGATCGAAGCCATCGGCACCGTGGCGCGCCGCGGCCTTGCGGCCTTGATGGAAGGGGACTACGAAGCGGTGGGGCACGCCATGAGCGAGAACCACCTGTTGCTGCGAAACCTGGGCGTCTCGTCCCCCGAGCTCGAGAATCTGATTCAAGCCGCAGCGCCGACCTCGCTCGGGGTCAAACTGACGGGGGCGGGCGGAGGCGGATGCATGGTGGCGCTAACCCGGCATCCAAAGCAAACCAGCGAGGCGATCGAACTGGCGGGTGGACGCACGCTCGTCTCGCGAATCGGCAACGAGGGCGTTCGCATCGAGACCGCAACGTGAACGGTTGAAATCCGCCCTCCTGAAAGACGAACGGCTTGGGCGCTGAAATTCCTTTTATATACTAAAGGCCGTTCGGCCTTTATATGACCACCGATGAAGAACGCCTTACCGTTGTGAACGTAGTTGCCAGCACACGTGTCGCAGAAGAACTCGATCTCCCCGACATCGCTATTCAACTCAACTGCGAATACGAACCCGAGCAGTTCCCTGGTGTCGTCTACCGTGTCACCGAGCCAAAACTCGCCATCCTTATGTTCCGCTCCGGCCGTGCTGTGTGCACCGGTGGAAAGGACGAGGACAACATCCACACCGGTATTGACCGGATGATCAAGGACCTGCGCGCTGCCGGCATCGAAACGTGGGACCTCAAGGACGTCACCATCGAAGTCCAGAACATGGTGGCCACCTACGCCCTCCACTACCCCGAGGACTACGACGGCGTGGACAAGTTCACCGGTGAGCCCCAAGCCGGCGTTCCCCGCAAACTCAACCTCAACCACCTCACCTTCCACCTCCCGTTCGACAAAGTGGAGTACGAGCCCGAACAGTTCCCCGGCCTCATCTACCGGCTCGACGATCCCAAGGTCGTCTGCCTCATCTTCGGCTCCGGCAAGATGGTCATCACCGGCGCTCGCCACAAAGACGAGATTCTCGAAGCCGTCGAGATCATCAAGGACGAACTCGCCGACCTGCTTTGAGGCCAGACAGCCCGTAGGGCTGGAAGAGAAGGCTTGATGTCCTCCTTCGCCCGTCCTCACACCATGGGGGGAGGGACCATGCGCCGCACCCTTCCTGTTGGCTTGGTGCTCTTGCTGCTCACCAGCCTCATCCCCGTTGACCACCACGACGTCCTCGCCGAAGCCTCCGTGCACCCAACGATTGCCGGGGACCCGGGTGTCTCGGACGTTCCAACTTGGCGCATCGGCGACCGCTGGATCTACTCCGGAACGTTTGATCCCAGCATTTTGGTTACCGACACCGGCGTGGACGCCACGGTTGGTGAAATCCAAGGCGACACCACCGCCGAGGTAACCGGTATCACGACCCAAAACGTGGACAACATGTCCGTGTTGGCCTACACGCTTCGCACCTCGGCAAACTTTGACAAATCCGGCGTTTCCCTGGAAGGGTTCACTGGCAACGTCTACATCCAATTCACCCAAACCGAATACCTCAGGGTGAGCGACCTCGCTCCGATTCGAAGCGAGTTGGACATGTACATCCGGTTTGTTCCCAGCGGCATTTCATTCCTCGAGCAAATTCTCGGCGACATCACCATCACGACGACCTATTCGCCCGTGAACGAAAATTACGATTTCCCGCTTCGAATGGATGAGCGCTGGACCACCACCACCACCTCGTATTCGCAGTGGTCGGGTCAAAGCGATTACATCACCCCCTTCCCGCCGCCTGAAACCGACACCAACAGCACCACCTGGGTGGTGACCGATGTTGGAAAACCCCGGAACATGATCGGGCAGAGCATTGACTACGGGGGCTGCAACGAATCCTACGAAATGACTTCTTTCAACAGCGACGGCGTCTCGGAAGGCTTCCGCTGGTACTGCCCCGAGGTCCGAAACTACGCTTGGCTCAACACCAACGATGACATCGGTTTGACCATCGATTTCAAACTCAAGCGGTACGACCCCGTCGGCGCCAGCGGCGTGGAGCCCTACACCAACCCCGGCACTCGAGCGGACTGCTTGTCCGTGTCGCCCGAACGCAGCATTACGGCGCTCAACACACCGATGCAGGTGTGGGTGAACGCTTCGTCCTCCTGCTTCTCCAGCGTGGCCGGGTTGCAGTTGGAACTTCACCACGAGGCAGAAGGATTCGTCACCTCACTGACCACGGCAGCCAACGGCAGTGCGTGGGCCGTGTTGGACATCGGTGATGCGGTCGATTCTTCCGCAACGCTGCTGGATTATGCAAGCCACGGCTTGGTGGCCAAAGCCGGCAACCGAGTGGGGGCCGCCACGGTCACGCTCGACCAGTACCTCGTGGGCCTTGACGTGTTTGCGGACGAGGGCGCCGTGGTGATGAACCGTGAGCGGTGCATTGGCGACGTCTGCACGGTCACGCAACTCAACGCCATTTCCGGCTTCAACGTCCTACCCGGCGATTACTTGGACATTGAAGTCGCCATCAAAAATCGAGGCATCACCACTTCCGTTGCCACCGACGCTCGCCTGACGCTTCCCGACGGCACCGTTTCGACCGAACAGCTCCCCGCCCTGGCCACGTACCAGACCCACAAGATGTTCGCCCTCTGGGAGGTGCCAGAAAACACCTCGATTGGGGCGGTGGAACTCCTTTGGGAGGCCGACGTCAGTCGCCTCAACGGTGCGGATGCCGACCTTCAGAACAACATCGGGCGAATCGAATTGTTCGTTGGTCGCCTGCCGACGCCCGTTGCGCCCGAGCCCACGGGCATGACCCAAGATACGATCCTCATCAACGCCAGCGGAAGTTTCGACGAGGACGGAGGCGACGTCTCCTGTGAGTTCTGGGTGCCGTTTGATGACGGGACCCGGACGTGGGATTACGAGCGCATCGTCGCTCCTTCCTGCATGCTCAACTACACGTGGATCGACGACGGCATTTACCCCGTTGAGATCACGGTGGAGGATGAAGAGCGGGATGAAAGCGTCATGATCCTCAACGTGACCGTTGAGAACCGCGCACCAAAGATCGAGGTCCGCAGTCAGCGTACAGAAGCCAAGGTCGAATACCCGATCACGCTCTACGCCTACGCCAACGACTCCGATTCGGAGAAGGTGTGGCCGGGCGTGGTTGACATCTACTGGCCGGGGGCCAACTGCAAAGAGGGCTACTACACCCGTGTTTGCACCACCACGTCAACCACCGAGGGTTGGAAGACCTTCACGGCGGTTGGAACCGACGACGACCGAGCCACAGCCACCGCCACCTTTGATGTCAAATTCACCAACATTCAACCGCACAGCATCAACGTGCAAATGATCGGCGATGAGGGGCCGGTCGCCATGGATGCACAAGACACCTGGCACGTGGACGAAGACCAAGCCGTCCTCATCAAGGGACAGGCCCAAGATTCCGTTGACGACATCGACGACCTCACCCACACGTGGTGGCCCGATGACGCCCAACCCTCGCTGGTTCGCGTCTTTGACGGGCGAACCTCCGAGTTCGAAATGGTGTGGCTGGAAGCCGGGTTGCACAAAATGCGTCTCGAAGTCACCGATTCAGAAGGCGCCTCGAGCGGAGTGGAAGAGCGATGGGTCAGCGTGCAAAACGTGCCGCCGACCATCGAACCCATTCCTCCCGTCTTGCCGGTCGCCGAAGGTCAAACCGTCAGCGTCTCCGGCACCTCATCCGACACGCCATCGGACGTGGAGACCCTGCTTCGCTGCTGGGACATCGATCCCAGCATGGACTCCGATGACAAAGGAAGCGCCGATGACGACTGCGACGTGATCGGCGACAACCTCACCGTCGCTTGGAACCGAAGCGGCACCCACAAACTCGTCTACCACGTGACCGACAACGATGGCGCCACCACCAGCGAGGTGTTGGAAGTGCTCGTGTTGAACACGCCGCCCATCGTCCGAACGAAAGCCATCTCTTGCGTGGCGTACGAAACCTGTGTCCTCGATGCGAGCGACACCCTCGATGCGCTCACCGACATCAAGGACCTCACCGTGGCATGGGACACCGACATCACGGTGGACAGCAACGAAGACGGTGTTCCGGACAACGACGCCGACCTCATCGGCAAAACCGTTCGTACACGTTCCCCCGCGACGGTCTCCAGTCCGTCAAAGTTCATGGCTTGGGACGAGGACCCGAACGCCCCGGCACGAAGGTCCTCACCTTGCTGTCCTCCCGCTGACCGGACACCGCTCGAAAACCTCGGTGCCTCCTCGTGGGTGAAGAAGGAAACCCCGGTGGTCCAACTCAGTCTCCTGGTGATCATGCTCTTGCTGGTCGGCCTGTTCACGACGCCGACGTCGTTCAGCACCAACCGCCGACGTTTGGGGCGAGGTGTCGACGTCTCGACGGGACCCTTCGCCCAGCGAGAGGAGAGCATTCAGCGAAAGCGACCGGAGGGTCCGCCTCCGGACTACCTCTTCCAGGCGGCCCTTCAGCAAGCGCCGACCTCGGTCCAAGCCGGGCCACCGCTGCCTGCGACGGGCCTCCCCGAGGGTTGGACCACCGAGCAGTGGGAACACTACGGCCAACAATGGCTCGACAGCCAGTCCCCGTGAGTTGAGGACATTCTCTTTTGTATCAGGACTGCCACCTCGTCCCATGTTCGGCGGGCTTGTCAGGCGGCGTTCCTCGTCGCCTTGTTCCTCACTTCCTGGGCCTTGGTGTCGTCGAATCTTCCGTTCTCCACGAAGAGCATCGGATTGAACAACGCTCGCAGGGTGTTTCGGGAGCCCTGGATGTGCCCACCTACCGAATCGGTGATGAATGGGTGTATGAAACCAAATTGACGTGTCCCAATTGCTGGCCCAAGCCAACGTCTTTGGCCTCGCCCCACGCCCTGACGGGCGAACCACCAAGAGGGGACGGACATTTTCTAGCCACCGACAACAACGGCGACACGGTGCTGGCCTACGAAGTCGGGATCAGCGGTGGTTTCACCTCCGGCAACAGCGGCGCCAATCTTGAAGGCGTCTCCGGCCGACTCGACATCGACTACGACGGCATCGACATCCTTCGTGCGAGGGATTTGGCCACCATCACCAGCGATTTCACCCTCGAAGTTGCGTTCCGACCCTTCAACCTCGGGTTTTTGGAACAGACCCTCGGTGTCGTGACCTTCGAAAACACCTACACGCCCGCCAAGGAGCGCTACGATTTCCCCATTCGCAACGGCGACCAGTGGTGGATGGAGTTTGAAGCCGAAACCACCAGCAGTGGTTCGTCGGACTACTTCGACCCCACGTCGTTTGATTCTCAAGAGGATGAGAACAATTCCTGGCAGGTCATCAAGAACGAAGCACCGGTGGAAGACGGGGATTCGCCGCAATACACCGGTTGCGACGACGCCTACAAGATCGCCGAATGGAACGCCACCGGCGTCAACCTTGGCTTCAACTGGTACTGCCCCGCCGTCCGAGGAAGCGTTTGGAACCGCATCGTCAATCCCGCCGGTTTCACCATCGATTGGATCTTGAAAACCTACAATCCTACCGATTCCAACAGCGTGAACCCCTCCTCGTCCCCCGGCGGACGAAACACGGTCATCTCCGTCAGCACCGCCACAACCGCCACGCTGCCCAATGCCATCGAGCAGGTATCCATCGCCTACAGCGTGGCAGGATCGCCCAGCATCCCCATCAAGAACACCAACCTGCAACTTCGGTACGAAATTGCGGGCACCATTCTCAACCCGACCACGGACAACAACGGACAGGCCCAAGTCGCCCTCAACGTGTCCGATGAAGTCGACGACACGCCCGCCAGCGACGACCACACCAGCAACGGCGTGGTGGTCTACGACCCAGCCGCACGCATCGTGGGCGCCACCACCGTGGTCCAGGATTTGAGCGTGGTTGGCGTGGACCTCATCGCCCAGGCGGGCTCCGTCATCGTTGAACGTACACGCAACGGGGACACCACAACCCTGAGCGCCTCCATTGGCTACAATGCCCTCCCGGGTGACGTCCTGATGTTCTCACTCCCCGCCCAAAACCGAGGCGTGCTGACGGCGCCCGGGACGGCCATGGAGGTCCAAACGCCGGACGGAACCGTCCTTCGCGAAACCCTCTCCCCCATCGCACCGTACGCCGAAGAGCGCGTGATGGTGAACTGGTCCGTGCCCAGCAACATGCCCATCGGAACGGCGGCGATGACGTTCACCGTTGACCCGGATGAAAACGTCACGGCCGACGCCAACCGTAGCAACAACGACGCCTCGCTTTCCGTCTTCATCGGACGTGCCCCCACCGCCTTCATGGACGTCGACGAAGGGAAGTACACCTTCGAGAACGTCACCCTCAACGCCACCGAGAGCTTTGACGTCGACGGCGGTGACGTGGACTGTGTCTTTGAAATTGAATCTCGGGTCGGCCTCATCGACGTGATTGAAGCTCCGGGATGCTGGACGCAGTGGAACTGGTCGAACAGCGGCACGTGGAGTGTGAAGGTCCTCGTGGTGGACGAAGAACTCGACACGGACGAACTGGTGGTCGATGTGGTGGTGCTCAATCGGGCCCCCACGTTCAACCTCACGCACCCCGTGTCGGTTGAAGTCGAGAACCCCATCACCGTCGAAGCCGTGGACATCGAAGACGTGGACACCTCATCGCCTTCTGGCCAACAGGTGGTGATCTCATGGCCGGGCCTGACCTGTGCCGAGGGCTTGACACAGCCCACCTGCACCTTCACGCCCATGTTCGAGGGCCCGGTGAACATCACCGCCGTGGCGACGGACGACGACGGTGACACCACCGTGCTCTCCAGCGAGGTCATGGTCCTGAACGTCCCACCCACCATCTCACCCCCGACCCTCACAAAAGGTGGCGTTGAGGTGGTGCCGGATGAAAACGGCACGTGGCACATCAACGAGGACGAACTCGGGTTGCTCAAAGCAACCGCCGGCGATTCCGCCAACGATGAAGGCACGATGATCGTTGAATGGTTCCCCTCACTCGCCGACGAAAATTGGACGCTCACCAGCGTGGGTGTGGCGTCGCAGCAGTTGGTCTCGTGGAACACGTCGGGCGAGCACATCGTCCAAGTTCGGGCCATTGACGCCGACGGCGCTACCTCCGATATTCAGCAAGCCACGGTTATGGTTCACAACGTGCCGCCTACGGTTCAGGGTCTTCCCGGCAACAGTCCGGTGGTTGAAGACGACCCGCTCAACCTCACCGTCACGGCCCAAGACACGGCCTCGGACCAAGCCACCTTGACCATTTGTTGGGACCTGAACGCCAAGTTGGACACCGACGGCGACGGCGTGCGAGACAACGATTGCGAACTGACCGGCGCCTCGGTAGCACCGTCCTGGTCGACCAAAGGCGTCAGAATGATCACCGTCACCGTCACCGACGACGACGGAGCCTTCGCCCAGCAAAGCATGAACGTCAGCGTTCTCAACGTCAAACCTCGGGAATCCATCGACGCCCAAACCTCCTACACCAACCTCACCGAGGGCGACAACCTCACGCTCATGGGTGCTGACTTCTTCTACGACGAAGCCACGGACAACGAAATCCTCGCGTTCACCTGGGACAGTTCTCACCTTGACAGCGACCTTGACGGTGACCCCGTGGGTGATGACGACTTCACCGGCGGAACGTGGACCATCAACGACCTTCCTCCAGGCGAGTGGACCGTGATCGTCACGGCCACGGACGACGACGGTGAATCAGAGCAAAGGTCGTTGACCGTGGTGGTGGCCGAACTCCCGCCCAGCGGGCTCTTCGAAAGCATCACGAGCGAGTTGGGTACGACCACCACGGCCGTTATCGGTCTGCTCGGGATCATCATCATCGGCTTGGCCGTTTTCCTGTTCTTTACCCGCCAGCGCACGGCTCCCGCCGAGGAGTTTGGCATGTTTGAACAAAGCCAGTTCGCCGAGGCGCCCAAGCCTGTCGCCTCCCTCCCGGTCAGCGAGCCCGTCGCCGCCTCGGTTCCAGCCGAATCCGCTCCGGTTCAAACCCAACCCGCCGCATACAGCGCACCTGCCGAACCGGTGGCTGTCAACACCGGGCCCCCGCTCCCGGCGACGGGACTGCCCGAGGGCTGGACGATGGAACAGTGGAATTACTACGGCGAACAATGGCTGGCTGCTAACCAGCCCGCTCCGGCTCCGGTTCAACCCATAGTTTCACAAACTCCACCAACCCCTGCCTCCTCTGAGTTGCAATCGTTGCTTGACGATCTGGACTTGTGAGGCAGAAGCATGGGGAGCCTGTGGCAATTCTTCGGACTACCGGACCCCGAAGGCGGCGCCAGCCCCACGACTCGAACACCTGCTCCCGAACCCAGCCAAGGTCCCGTTTCGCTTTCGGCCCCAGGTGAGGCCGAGGAAGCAGTGCCGTCCCCAACCCCACCCGCAGCGGTGGAGTCGTTGGAAACCCCGTCGGTCGACGTGAGCAGCCTTCGTGCACCGCCGCTTGGCTGGACGGGTCCGACCACCCCCGATGGCGAGGCCTTTCACGACCTCGGCATTGAGATCACGCGCCAAGCACCCACGCCCAACAAAGCGCTTCGCTACATTTCACCTGATGTGATGAAGCGTATTCCGACCGTGGCGATGCTAGAACGCGTCATGCAGGGCGACACCGCCATCGTCGATCTGCGCCCGCTCGTTCACATGGAAAGTCACCAGATGGCTTGTCGCAGGGAAATCAAGCACATGGCGGACCAAGCCCGTGTGAGCGTCTTCTCGCTGGACGCAGAGGACAAGTTACTGATGGTCCCAGGCCACAACGTCGTGGTCGACATGGAAAAGCATGAACTCGGCCTGAAACCGTTGTTGTAGCGTCAATCCAGCGTCGCCAGCGCTGACAAAAACGCCATGGCGCCGTCTGCAAGACCCAACACGGTCGACGAGGCCCCCTCCACCAAACGAGCATGCTCAGCCATTGGCCCCGCCAGGTCGTAGCCCCCGGCTTTGCCTTTCCATGACCCCGATGTCAGGAGAGCATCGAGCTGGTCGGGCGACAACTCAGCGATCGAAACGACCGCCTGCTCGCACCACGAATGCCACGTGCCGTTCCAACGAACGGCGGTGGCGGTCCAAACCTGATGCAACCGGCCGCTCAATCGGTGGAGCATGGTCGCCGCATGAGCCACATCCCTTGGTTTCCCCATGCTCAGCGAATGGTCATCGGGATCGCTCAGCATGGTGTCCGCCACGATGACGAGATCGTGGTGCGAGTCTGGAACGCTGCTCGCCTTCCGCTCGCAGATGGTCAACACTTGGTGGTCGACGGTGCCGGAAGGCGGGGTTTCGTCAACGTCGTGGAGCCCCTGGTGGTGCAAATTCGGGAACATCGGTTGAAGGAGTGCGTAGCGGCGGGGCGAGTTGGAGGCCAACCACACGTCCATACACGAATGAATCCACCCCGGGCCTTGGAGATTGTCATTCCATGCGTGGGTGATATTGAAGAATCCCGATGGCCACCCAAGGTCTGAGCCGCATGTCTGAGATTGAACGCATCCCCACCCACATTGAAGGCCTGGATGAGAAAATGCAAGGCGGCATTCCACAGGGCCACATTTGCATCGTTGCTGGCGCATCGGGTGCCATGAAATCGAGCCTGACCTTTTCCATGCTCTACAACGCCGTCCTCTACGGCGAAACCAGCGGCATCTACGTGACCCTCGAGCAGGGGAAGGACTCCCTACGCTCTCACATGGCCAACATGGGCATGAACGTTGATGACCCTCGTGTCCGAAACCGAATCGCCATCATCGACCTTGCCGACCTCCGAGTTCAACTTGACGAACAAGGCATGAGCAACCGGGTTGATTGGATGGGACAACTCATCAAGCAACTGACCTCGTATCGCCAGTCCATCGGATTCGAACTCCTCGTCTTTGACTCACTGGGAGCGTTCTTCACGCTGACGAAAATGGAGAACCCTCGAGATGAAATCTTCCGGCTTTTCGAAGCCGTTCGACGCCTGGAGTTGACCTCCTTCTTCATCTGTGAAATGACGGGCGAGGACCACAAGCAATTCGGCGAATACGGTGTGGAAGACTACCTCTCCGACGGTGTGGTGCACTTGGTGATGGAGCGAAGCGGCGACGATGTCGCTCGAAAGTTGGGCATCGTGAAGATGCGACACACCAACCATTTACTCGGCTACAAACCGTTCAAGTGGAAGGAAAGCGAACAGCGTTTCACCATCGTCTGAGGTCACTCAACCGTCACGGACTTGGCCAAGTTGCGAGGTCGGTCCACATCCCGTCCCAACCGAAGCGCCGTCTCGTAGGCCATCAACTGCAACGGGACCACCGTCAACAACGGCGTTAACCAAGGGTGAATGGAAGGCACGGCGATGGAGACGTCGCCCTCAGCGGCGATGGCGTCGCCTTTCTCGTGAATCAAGATGACCTTGGCGCCGCGGGCTTTGACTTCATGAAGGGCGGACATCGTCTTCTCTTTGAGATGGTCGTTGGGGGCGATGACCACGACCGGACTGCCTTCTTCCAGAAGCGCAATGGGACCGTGTTTCATCTCACCTGCAGGGTAGGCCAGACACGGAATGTACGCCAACTCCATGAGTTTGAGGGCTCCTTCTTTGGCCACCGTGGCTGAGAGGCCACGGCCGAGGAACAACACGGAATGGGCCTCGCACAGGAGATCGACCGCTTCGCTGATGGGGCCAACGTCCTCAAAGTAGGTCTCCATGAGGTGCGGAGCCTGTTGGAGTTGAGCGATAAGGTCTCGACCGTCGTCCTTCGAAAGATGGCGCGTTCGTCCAAGTTGCGTAGCAAAGATGGTCAACGCCGCCACCATGTTGGTGAAGGCCTTGGTAGAGGCCACCGACTGTTCTGGGCCGGAATGGATGTAGACGCCCTGACCGCAGAGGCGAGCGATGGTGGAGCCCACCACGTTCACCACACCGAACACCTGCCCGCCTTTGAGTTGGATTTCCTTGATGGCAGAAATCGTATCGGCGGTTTCACCGGATTGAGAAACAGCGAGATAAATCGCTTTTGGATTGATGACGGCGTCGTTGTTCCTGAATTCGCTGGAAATGTGGGCCACCGCAGGAAGGCGCCCCATTTTTTCAATGAGCATCTGACCGATTTCGGCTGCATAAGCCGCCGTACCGCAACCGAGCAGGCGCACGTGAGGGGCTTGGACCAGGGTGGCGTGGTCGAGACCCATCCCACCCAAACGGCCGGTGCCCATCTCCCGGTCGACGCGTCCGGAGATGCACTGCCGAAGAGCATCGGGTTGTTCGTAGATCTCCTTGTACATGTAGTGGGGCGCATCACCGAGTTCCGCTTCGCCCCATGCGTCCTCCAGGACGGTAATGTTTGGCTTGACATCGTGGCCCTTGGTCGACGTGATGCTGAAAGCGTTGCGCTGAATAACGGCCACGTCGCCGTCCTCGAGGTAAACAACTCGTTGCGTGTGGGCCGTCAGTGGGTGAGGATCGCTTGAGACAAAGGTTTCACCGTCTCCCTGACCGATGATAAGCGGGGAGCCGTTGCGAGCGCAGATCAGCAGATCGTGTTCCTTGAACAAAATACACAGCCCCCACGTCCCACGCAAGCGCCGCAGCATGGAACGGACGGCTTCGAGCGGCGTGCCTCCTTTTTCCAACCCCAGGGCGACCATGTGAGAGAGGACCTCCGAGTCCGTTTCGCTGACGCATTCAACACCGCGTGCGGCCAAGCCTTTCCGAAGCTGTTGGAAATTTTCGATGATGCCGTTGTGGACCAAATGGACCCGACCATCGTAGGATGGGTGCGGGTGTGTGTTGACCTGCGTCACGCCCCCGTGGGTGGCCCAACGGGTGTGGGCGATGCCGAGGGTACCGGGAACCTGTTCTGGAAGGATGGCTTTCAAGTCGGCCACTTTTCCAACCGTCTTGTGAGTCTGGATGATGCCGTCGTGCTCCACCGCCACGCCCGTTGAATCATAACCGCGATACTCCAATCGCCGCAGGCCCTCGACGAGGATGGGAAGGGCTTGTTGGTGCCCGATGTAGCCAAAAATACCGCACATGGATGGACCTCACAATTCGAACGACTGAGCGCACACCGGACACGCCATTCGTTTGAGCATGAGGTCCTTGACGGCAAAGGTGGCCTGACACGACGGGCACGTCACCTCTCGCTTGAGGTCGGGCAGCGGAAGCGCTGGAACGGGCAGCGGGGCGGCTCCGTCAAGCGGCGGCAGAGCCGCAGCAGGCAAAGTCGGCAAGGCTCCGGGGAGCGGCGGCAGGTTTTGCTGAATCACGGCGGCCATTTCGGACATCTCTCGCTGTTGTTTTCGCTTCATGCGTCGCTCCAAGCGAGCGTTGCCTTCACCCTCTTCGAGTTTCTTTTCCAACTCCTCCGCCAGTGTTTCTTCCTCTTCCATGACGGCCACGGGTGCTTGAACCGTGAGTTCCTCGTCGGTGTCTTCCACCGTGAGGAGTGGTCCGACATCGGTCTCGGGCGTCACCGTGAGTTCCACCGTGTCGCCTTCACCCTCTTCCATTTCCTCAAGCAGTTCCTCAACCTCGCTGCGAGAGCGGCGAACAACGACGGCAATGGACACCAAGAACAACACCAACACGCCGAGCCCGCCAACGAGGAGTCGCAGCTTCAACTCTCGAGACTCACCTGGGAGGTAATCGAGGAGGGTTTCGAGAAGACCGGGCGAAGCAACCGCCGTGTTGGAACCCGAAAGGGATGCAATCTTGCTGAGGCTCAGGGACCCTCCTGGCGTGATGGAACAGACGATGGTGTCGTCCTCCATGACCCCAATGCCGAACAGGAAGCCTTGGTCGAGCATGTTGGAGAGGCCGTTGATCGCCTCCCGTTTTCGTCGAGACCAAACCCAGTCGATACACCGGTCCGTTGAGGTTGATCTCATCGTGATAGAGGTAGAGACCTTCATCCCGTTGTGCCAACGCCACCTCGGTTGCACCGGGGGCGAGCGACCGTTGCGTTTCGCCCGACCAGACGGCGTTGGTGTTGGAAACGACCACGTTGGAGACTTTTCCTTGACCTTCAATCCACGCACCGACCAGCCGATCCTCGCCTTTCTCAACCATCACGTCCAACACGGGCGACGAAGCATCGTCGCCCACGGAGTATTGGAAACTCCACGATGGAACGGTATGGGGCCCGTGCGTGTACATCAGGCCGACGCGTTCGATGCCCGAAACGTCGTCTCGGTATTCCTGGTAGAGCAAGTGAAGGTATTCATCGCCCAAACCGACCCCCAGGGGTTGCGTATCGCCCGGTCGGATGTCGATGTCGGAGAGCACCGTGATGGGGTTGGACCAGGACGTGCCGCGGTCTGGCGATGTCGATGAGATCACAAACAGCGAGGTGACGTCTTGCCACGATCCGCCGGTCGACAGGTCTCGATGGTAGCCGGCGAGCACCATGGTGTCATCGTGCTGGTCAAACGTGAAACTGTAGTAGGACCCTTCGGATAGTTTCAGCGCTGGCATGTGGTAGTGCTTGGGCGTGGTTTTGCCCGCAGCCGAAATCGAGGTCATGGCGATGTCGGTGAGGATGTAGCCTTCGAGGCTCAGCGAACGTCGCGTCCAAGCCACCTGGACTAAACCGTCGTCGCGGTGGTAAGCGGCCAGTTCGCCACCCCAATTCTCTTCGAGGACAACGCCGCCCACGAGGGACAGCGTGGAGGTGACCGTACGTGCGTGGAGTTCCCCGTCGACGGTTGTGAAGAGCAGCCCGCCGTTGTCGAGTCCGATGAATTCCAACGGCACTTCACCCGTGGGCAGAGAAACACCCACCCTCGGACCCGCAAGAACGTTGGCCGTGGTGACGTTAAAGCGCAGCTCGCTGTGTTCCAACTCCACGCCCGTCCCGCTCAGGATGGCTCGGTACGACACCGAACCCGCTTCGTTGTGAACGTCCTCGAATTGTGCAAAGGCGTAGCCGGAGGTGGTGGCTGAGCCGGGAATCAGCGCCAAGGATTGGTCCTTCAGGCGCTGCCACCCGTCCCCTTCGTACCAGCGTTCCAACCCGAGGTCGAGGTTGCTGGCGTCGGTCTGGCCGAGGTTGTCCACCCGGACCTTGATGCTGAACGGAGCACCGGGGACGGGAACGTCGGGTGTCGTGCGAGAGGAGCCGGGCAGGAAGCGAAGCATCGGTTCAACGGGCCGTTCTTCGACCGTGAAACTGAAGGTGTAGGTGTTGTCGCTGCGGTCAGGATCTTCGTAGAGCTGGGTCGGGTCAAGCGACAGCGTGACGTCATGCGTTCCCGCTTCGGTGGCCCACCAGTAGAGGGTCACGTCTGCGCTCTCGCCTTGTTCAAGCGAGGTGACTTTTCCTTCGGAAGGATAGGTGGTCGAATCGCTGCCTTCCCCGTCGAGGGTCAGGTAGACTTCGTTGGCATCCATGTCCCCGATGTTTCGAAGGCTGAACCGAACTTCCAGGACCGTGCCGGCCACCGCACTGTTGACGGGCAGACCGCCGTCGTAGACACCCACCGTCCCGGTGAAGGCAAAGTTAGGAGCAGCAGGGAGGTTGTCAACTTCGTAGGTTCGCTTGACAATGTCGCTGGTGACGCCGCTCGTGTTGACCATGCGCACGCTGATGCGGTGAGAACCGTCGCCGACCTGTGTCGAGTCCCACGAGAAGGACCATGCTTGAACGCCTTCCTCCTGTTCAGCAAGCTGATCGCCAAGTTGCCAGTCGCCGCCGTCGACCTTGTATTCCACTCGATCGTGGTCGTTCCCTCAACGGTCCCCGAGAAATCAACCGAACCCACGAGCGCCGTACCGAGCGGAGGTTCGCTGATGGACACCGTCATTCGTGCGAAACGAACGATTCGGACGTCGATGACCGACGCTTCACCGCCCTCGGTCAAGGCCCGGGCGTAAACGAGCGTGTAAGACTCGTCGGGGTCCGCCCAATCATCGTCCACCGTGATGTCGAAGTACCAGTCTTCCACCGTGCCGTCAGCGCTCAGCCAGTTGGTGAGTTCAGCGCTGTCGCCGTCCTCGTAAAATTGTTCAAACTTGACTTGAACCTCAATGTAATCGTTGTCGTTGATGTCGGTGGTTCCCTCAACCGACAGCGTGTTGCCGGCCAGGTGAAGGGATTGGTTGACCGGAGCGGACATCGTAACATCGTTCCCGAGGCCGTCGTCGTCCGTCGGCGGGTCGATGATGACACCACCGTTGTCCTCCAGCGGCGTGCAGGCTCGGTCAAGCACCTTGTCGAGTGCACACGAAGCATCCACCAAACCGAAACCCCACTTGTCGTTCCATCGGTTGGAAACGTCGGGCTCGGTGGCCGAGCCTCGGGACTCCGAAGAATTACGAAGGATGTTGCGAATCTCTTCTGGCGAAAGGGTGTCGTCGGCCTGAAGGAGGGTGGCGACGATGCCGGAAACCAGCGGCGTGGCCATGCTGGTGCCGTCTTTGGACTCGTACCCGTTGTCGGCGAGCGGTCGCTCAGGTTGTCCTGGAAGCGACGGGCCGGTGGCCGCCGTGGCCGACATGATGCCCGACCCGTACGAGGTCAAGTCGGGCTTGAGTTCGTCCCACTCATCGTCGTCTCCGTCGTCCAGTCGAGGGCCCCAGTTGGAATAGGACGCCATGACGTCGTCGGTCCGATTCACCGTGTTCCGGTCGTTGACCGCACCGATGGAAATAGCGCCGTCGGCGCTGGCCGGCGAGGGCACTCGCTTCGTACCGTCGTTGCCCATGGCGACGATGCAAACGATGCCAGCGTCGCGGGCGTCGTTCACCAGCCGCGCCTCCGCTCCCGAGCCGTTGTCCCCCTCATCGTCCGGGTTCAAGGGGCTGCTGAGGGAGCCAAAGGACATAGAAGCGACGTCAATGCCTCGACTGGATTGGTTGTTGCCCCAGTCGGTGTCCTTGTTGTTGATCATCCATTGAATGCCGTTGAGCGAGGCCTGAGAGTTGGTACCGCCGCTGTCGGTGAGGACCTTGATATCGACCAAGAAGGCGCCCATGCCGCTCCCGGTGTGGACCCGTTCGGAGCCGCCCGTGCCCAGTGCGGTGGCAGCGACGTGCGTGCCGTGGCCTTGACCGTCATCGGGGTCAACCGAGCCGTCGGGGTTGGAAGCCGAGGAGGTGGCATCAAAGCCTGCGACCCATTTTTGGTCGTTGTAGCTCGTGGCGTCGCTGTCAGGTTCGTCGTCCACGTCATCGAAATCATTGAGCGCACGGTGCTCGTTGTCAACCCCGGTGTCCAGGACGGCAATGACCACGCCTTCACCGGTGTAGCCACGGGCATAGGTGCTGGCGGAGTAGACATCGGACGGCATGGACCGGGCGGCTTCCGAAGCCACACCGTTGAAGGGCACCATGACGTTCTGCATCTCGATGACCACCACGCCGGGCAACCGGTAGAGGTCCATCAGCGCACTTACGGGCACCTTGTCCACCACGACGGCGTCGATGGAGTCCATCACTTGGAACCAAGCACCTCCGTCTTCACCCACCCAACCGTGGTTTTCAAGAGCCGTTTGGAGGGCTGCAACCTCGCCGTCGTTGGGCGCCCAGGCGTAATCCACAACAACGGCGACGGTTTTCAGGCCGTCGGGCCCGATGATCGCGGTAGGAGAGATGGATTCTTGGCCGGCGAGCACGCGCTGCAGCCGGTCGTCCATGCCGTTCCAATCAAGGTCTGGACCGTAGGATAGCCACCACATGTCCGGTTCGTTTGAGGCCCGGTCGCCGCGGTCGATCATGCGGGTTGGCCCGCTCACACAACACCTCGCCGCACATCAATGGCGGGAGACCGTCCACGAGAATGGGCTCTTCAAATTCAGCCACCTGCGTAGCGGAAACGGGGTTGCTCAACAGGCCACCGCTCACGTCGGCCAGAAGCATGAGCAAGGCGAACAGGAGGGCGCCGGTGCGAACGGTGGACCGTGGTGCAGTTCGCATCGCTTCTCCCCTCCATGTCTTGGAGGGCTTACCCACCTTTGATTCTATCCACCCATGTATCACGCCGTCCAGCGATTCTTGCGCCTCACCGTGGCGGCCATTCGAGGTGGCCGCTGGTCGCCGAACACTGAAGGTGAGGGCCGGTGGAGCGCTCGACGATGCCCAATGGTGCATCGCAGACCGGACAGGTTCCCGCATCCGCTAAATGGTCCATCCAGGCCGCTCGAGTCTCGGGCTCGTCGCTGGCTTGAATCAGGTTCTTGAGGGGTTCTCGCAGGTGTTTCGGCACCTCAAGCCCGGCAGCCGTCCAGGGGTCGTCAAGGGTTGACAAGTCGACCATGTTGGCCTTGAGCCGCCGACGTTTGGCCGAAGCGGCGGCCCCCTGACTCGGGCCACCGTCAAGAACGCCAAGCTCGACGGGGCCGCCGCGAGCAACGAGGGGAAGGAGCGCATAAGCCGCCACAAAACCGCCGATGTGCGCCATGTGGGCGATGCCGCTGGAGACGCCCGATTCCATCGTGGAAAGGGCTCGAACGAGTTCCAGACCAAAGTAGAGCAAGGCGATGAACACGACGGGCCAGGGGCGAATCAAGAGAAGCGGGAACGGGATTTCGTCCTTGGGCCATCCGGCGAGGTACGCCCCCAACAGGCCAAAAGCAGCGCCTGACGCCCCAAGGGCCGGGGTGGTGGAGTCGGCGTTGAACACCACCCATCCGACCGACCCACCGAGCAACCCGATGACGTAGACGATGGCAAATCGCTTGCTGCCCAACCGCTGCTCAAGCGGGACCCCAACGAGGGCGAGAATGATGACGTTGCCGAGAACGTGCATCATGTCACCTTGACTGTGGAGAAAACCAGCCGTCGCAAGCGTGTGGACAAATGCCGGTTCGAAGGCCCTCACGGGAACGAGGACGAAATCGGACCAAACCCAGTAGTCGACCCATCCCCACGTGTAAAGCATGGACCACATCACTTGGACCACGGCACCCAGCAGAACACTGACCGTGATGCCCATGGCGACCGAAGTGCGGGTGCGGACAGCGTAGAGGATGGGGGCGATGATGGCCACCAACCAAAGGGTCAGCACCAACCACTCCGCTGGTGCGAAGAAGGACATGGCGAAGCCCATGGTGCCGTGTCAGCATTCCACTCTTTTGAGTTGATGTCTCCGATGAATGAAACAGGAGGGTTCTTCCTTCATCGGAGCGTGCCCACACCATGGCCAAGACCCTGCTCAGCCTCCAAGACGTCCATGTCCGGCGAGGCATGAACACCGTCTTGCAAGGGTGCTCTTTGCAGGTCGACTCAGGTCAAACCGTCGTCCTCACCGGCGCCAACGGCACGGGAAAATCAACGCTGTTGGAAGCCGCTGTGGGCCTGTTGCCCCTCGAAAAAGGGACGGTTGTCCACGGGGAAGTGGAGGTCGCCGATGCCGAAGGTCGACGTCGTGCATCGCCCCTCACGGTGGGCATGGTGCTGCAGAAAAACGGCATGGTGGGCGGTGAGATCGTCAGCGAACATCTCGATTGTGCCATGTCCATGAGCGGGTTCCGCATCGACGCAGCGCCTTTTCTCGAAGCGTTCAACTTGACCCATCGGGCGAACGAACTGGTCGCCCACTTGTCGCAAGGTCAAGCCCGGAAAGTGGCGGTGCTCGCTGGCCTTCTGCCCGCTTTTGCAAGCCCAACCCCGGCCCTCGTGCTCCTCGACGAACCCGACGCAGGTCTTGACGAAGCCTCCATTGAGGCATTGTGCGGGTGGCTGGATGAACTCCGTGCCGGCGGCCACGCCGTGGTCTTGGCCACCCACGACCGGCGGCTGGTCGACCACGCCACGCACTTGATGGACGTCGCTGAAGGAAGCGTGGAGACGGCTGAACCACCTCAGGTCAACACAGCCGACCGTTCACGAACAACCGTCGAACCCAACCGGACGTTCTGCATGGGGCGTTCGGATGCATTTGCGCACCATGATGTGGCTCAACACCAACGGGATGGCCGGTTTGTTGACCTTGGGCGTGTTGCTGGCGCTGGGCTCCTTCATGGACGGGCTCGATGCCATGCAACAACTTGGGTTCATTCTCGCTCCTACGATGGCGGTTGGGCTGTGCGGTGAGCCGTTGGTGGCGGCGCTTCGAGAGGAACGAACCAGCACCTGGTGGCGTGCCGTGGCGGGCGGCGAACCTCACGCAGGTTGGCTCCCGTTCGCTCTCGGCTTCGTCGTCACGCTGTTGTCCGCCACCGCCCTGCATGACGGGCTCGAAACAACGACCTTGCTGGTGGGCGCCGGACTGTGCGGCGTTGTGTGGCACGGCGTCGGTTGGCTGCAGCGCTCAACCCAACGCCTCGCTCGCCCTCAAGCGGTGTTTGTGGGGCTGCTCACACCGGTTCTCATCCTCCCCTATTCCCTGCTCCTGAGCGTTCTTTCGTGAGAAGAACACCAAGTTCAAGGAGGGCATGCCGGCACGCAACGGTCCATGAAGTGGGGGGAAACCTTGCTGATGTTCGGGTTCATCGGCATCGGGTCCACCTTGCTTCTCGCCCTGCTGTGGGCGCCCAGCGTCTCCCTTGACGCCTTTGAGTCGCCCGCTGCTCAGCGGATTTTCTACTGGCACGTGCCGGCGGCGTGGGCGGCGTTCATCGCCTTTGGCGCCCTGTTCGTGGGTTCCGCAGGCTGGTTGTTTTGGCGTTCACCATGGGCGTGGAGGCTTCACGTCGCCGGCTCAGAAGCCGGCCTGGCGACCGGTCTCATGACGGTGTGGTCGGGATGCGTCTGGGGTGCTGCCGAATGGGGCACGCCGTGGGATTGGACGGACGTTCGACTCAACACCTTCGGGCTGCTCACCCTGCTCGCGATCTACGTGGTCCTCGGGAGAAACAGCCAGCCCGACGGCGTGGAATCGAGGGACACGTTCGCCGCCTTCGGCCTGTACGGCTTCGCGCTGGTTCCCGTCACCTACATCGCCACACGGATCTGGACGATTCGCCACCCCGGGCCCGTCGTCGCCACCGGGGATGAGGGTTCCATCAACGGCGACATGGGCTTGGTGCTGCTGTTGGGTGCCATCTCCTTCACCGTTTTCATCATCGGCCACATGATGGCGTCGATGCGGCTGACCGCTCTCGAGCAGCGCGTGACCGCCATGATGGACCAACACGACGGAGGTGCCTGACGTGGAAGGCATGACCCATCTGGCCGTGGCCTACCTCGGCATGCTGGTGGCCATCGCTCTCTGGACGTGGACGGTGACCAAGCGGAGTCGGCGCCTTGACGAGCGGCTGAAAGCGATGGAACGCGCCGTTGAATCGGCCGGTTCGGTGGAGAAAACCCTTGCAGAAAGCGAATAGGAAGCGTAGTCTTTCAAAGGCACTGCCCCGGGACTCAACCGGAGAGGCGCATGTCATCACGGCTCGGTGGCGAATTTTGCTTGGTCTGCGGGGCCGAGCCACCGCTGTTCGGCGACCGAATGTGCGAGCCGTGCCTACGAGCACGGACGGTGCTGGCCAAGGTGCCCGAAAACGTCCCATGGGTTCGTTGCGCTCGCTGCGGCATCGTGGAGATCGACGGCAAGTGGGAAAACACCACCGAAGCCGAAGTGTGGGATGAACTCCTTCACCGGAACCTGGTGGTTCACGAGCGGGCTGAAGACATCCAACTGGGCATGGAACCCGTGAAAGTTTCGGACCGCCACACGCTGCTTCACATTCAACTCGAGGGCGTGATTGACGACCTTCTGTTTCAGGAGGAGCACACAATGCGAGCCCGCATGGCCAACGGCGTGTGCCTGACCTGCACCCGTCGGGCGGGCAACTATTTCGAGGCCACCGTTCAATTGCGCTCCAGTGCCCGCCGGCTCAGCGAGGATGAATTCAACCGTTTGCGGGCCACGCTCGATGACGTGTTGGACAAGCTCTCCGACGACCCGATGTTCTTCATCACGAACGAAGGGCCCAGACCGGCGGCTACGACGTCGTGTTGGGGAGCAAAGGGCTCGCCCGTGCATGGGGCGACACCTCATCAACGAATACGGCGGCATGGTCGTGGAGACCAATTCAACGGTCGGCAGGAAAGACGGCGTGGACGTGACGCTTGACGTTGCTGTACCGCAAACCGGGCTATGAAATCGGGGACGTGGTGCATTGGAGAAACCACACTTGGCGCCCCTCATCGTGGACCAAAGACGGTGCCATCATGGAACGGGTGGATCGAAGGGAGCGGACGGGGGCGACCTGGCGTGATTTGGAAAACGCCAAAGTGCTCGCGCAAAAACACGAACTCGTCGAAGTGGATTTCATCAACGAAGATGCCTCGGTGGGCGAATTCCTTGACCCAACCACGTGGGCCATGGACGCCGTGCGCCTGCCTTACGATCACACCGCCGGCCGGAAAGGGTTGCTGATTCGCCACGACGATGCGTGGCTGGCCCTTCCTTTCATGGCGGTTGACGAGCCGGGACCTCTGGAGGATGCATGATGGACGACCACGAAACAACCGAAGCGGAACCCACCCTTGTTGACCTGGCCGAGCGCTTGGACACCGAGGGCATGGTGGGTTTCACGCAACGCTTCCACGACGACCTCCGCCAGGGGTTTGACGCCATCAATTCGGAACGCTACCCCTGGTTGGACGACCTGCGAAAGGCCCCGTGGAGCGGAGTCCTGTGCCTCGGAATGGGCGGCAGCGCAGCGGGCGGTGATTCCTCGCCGCCTTGACCGCTCACGACGGTGGATGCCCGGTGGTGGTCCATCGGGGCTACACCCTGCCCGCATGGTTCGATGCGACGTGGCTGGTCTTGGCCACGAGTCATAGCGGCAACACCGAAGAAACCGTGGCTGCCACCGAAGCGGCGCTGAAGATGGAGGCCACCGTGGTGGTCATCGCCACGGGCGGTGTCCTGGCGGGGTTGCCCGAACTCTCACCCCGGTGCTACCTCGTTCCAACCGTGGGCGGACAGCCGCCTCGTACGGCGTTCGGCCACATCTTCAGCCGCCAAGTGGCGGTTCTCGAGCACCTCGGCTTGTTAACCCCGCAAGCCGCCGACCACGAGAAGCCATGCTCAACGCCTCGCCGCCAACAACGAGCATTTCGACGTTCTCGCCCAACCCGAGGGCGACATTGCCCTGCTGGCGGCGGCCTGATGGACCAACCCATCGCCGTCGTCGGGCCGCTGGAAATGGCGCCAGCCCTGAACCGATTCAAGAATCAGATGAACGAAAACGCTGCTCGCTTTGTACGCATGGCCGTCGTTCCCGAGATGAACCACAACGAAAGCGTGGCTTGGGGTGGCGTGGGTCCAGACGGCGACGGTGATGCGGCGAATCAGGCGTTGCTCCTGCTAACGTGGGACGGCATGCACCCTCGTGTGCAGCAGCGACTTGACTGGATGATCGCCCACGCCTCAACCGAAACGGCTTGGAACCTTGTCGGTGAAGGCACGTCCCTGCTCGAGTGTTTGCTCTACCACTGCCTCGTGATGGATTGGTTGTCCATCACCCTGGCGTTCTTGCACGGAAGGACCCTGCAGCCATCGGGCCCATCAACGCTTGAAGGCCCACCTGAACTCGGTTCAATAGAGCGGCCCGCAGATCAACCGAGGGTCCGGGTACAAGGCGAGAGCAGCCTCCCGGTCCTCAGCCTTACCACGCCGGGCAAATCGCCGTTTTCTGGTTCGTGAAGCGACAATTGAACGTGGACGTGCGGCGGCCATCCCCGTTTTCGTGTTCCTCACCCATGGTGGCCAACACCTCGCCCGAACCGAAGGTGTCCCCCGGGGACCAGTGGGCGATGCTGTCCCAACTGAGGTGCCCGTACAGCACCCAGAATTCAGTGGCCGCCTCGGCGAGGGGCCCCCCGACGGTGATGGGCAGGCGCACGGCGTGCTTGGTGATGAGCGTGGGGCCGTATGAACCGTCCTCATCGTTGACGGTGATGCAGGAAACAGCGCCCGGAGCAAAAGCGTGAATCGGCGTGCCGGCGGGCCCGCCCAAGTCAAGACCGACGTGGTGGTCACGCTCACCACCGAACAGGGCCGTGGTGTACATGGAAGGGCGATGTTCGTCGTAGCGCCCGACGGAGAAACGGTGCGGGCCGTCCATCCCTCCGGACTGGGCCGGGTGAAATCGTGAACCCAGTACGGCTCATCAAAGACCACCGTGGGGTGGAAAGGTTGCACCTCGCTGGAGTTCATGCTGAATGGTTTGGACGGTTCTACTTGAGGTTTCGGAGAAGCATGAAGGCATGGGTGGGTTGTGGAGGTTTCATGCTCGGGAGGCGGTCGTTGTTCTGGCCCCGAGCCTGTTGCCGGGATGGGCCCTGACCTCGGTGCTCGACGGCAGCAGCGACCGGTTCCGAAAGGTGTTGCTCGCACCGGCGCTGGGCTTGCTTCTGCTGTTCGGAGTTTCTGGGTTTTTGGTGCTTCTTGACCTGTGGTCGCCGCTGTTGCTAGCGGTGTGCTTGGCCGGATTGAACGCCGCTGCTTATCGAATGATTCACCAGCGCCACGAGGTGGTGGCCAAGCGGACACGTTGGCAACAACTCGAAGCGGCGATGCACGGGGAGATTTCCGAGGACACCGTGTCGCCTTCGCTCAGCGAAGAAGCAGAAACACAACTTGGATTTCAGAACAACCGCTCAACGACGCTGTACGCCTTGAGCCTCGTGGTCGCCAGCACGGCCCTGCTCTCACCGATGATTCAGCGATTGCCGTTCGGTGTGGACTGGATCGGTTTTGCCATGCTCACGCAACAACTCGTTCTGGAAGGCAACCTCTCGCTGCCCGGAACCAACGAGGGGTTCTGGACCTACCCGCCGGCGTTTCCCTCCACGGCAGCATGGGTTGCGGTGTTGACCGGGATTGATGCTGGCAGGGCCGTGTTCCACCTTGGACACTACACCCTCTTCGTGCTCTTGTTGGGCTTCATGGGTGCCATGGACCGCCACGGTGCCGGAGGCCACGCCATGGTCGCCATGGGGTTGGGGTTGGGCCTCTTTGCCAAAACCTTCGATTCGGGCTTTCCCAGTGTGGCCAGCCAACTGGGTTTGGTGGTTGGCGTGCTCGTCCTGTTTCGCCACTGAACAACGGCACCGGCATCACACGCTCGGTCTGTGTTTGGCGTTGTTCTCCGTGGCGTTGATTCACCCCACCGGGGCCATCTACCTCGCCCTGCTCTCTTGAGCCACGTCATGCACGGCTTGGCGCTGGACAACGAAGAACATCAAGAGCGGCTTCGCCGGCTGGCGTACATCGCCTCGGCGTTCATCACCCTCGGCTTCGCCGTCGCCCTGCTCGTCATGGCCCCTCGATTGTTTGACGAAGCTGTCTTTTCTGAATACGGCTGGCAGGGCGGTAAACCGCTTCTCGTCTACAACGGCGTGCTGCTTGTCGTCGCGACCGTGAGCCGCTGTTGGTCTACGAAAAACGCTGGAAGGGCGCATCGCCATACGTGGTTCGCCCTGCTTTGGGTGTTGAGCGTGGTTCACCTCATCGAGGGCTTGCGGCACATTCCCGTTCTGTCCCTGTTGTCCTACACGCTCTATTCCATGGCCCTTCACGCCTTCCATGTACCTCTGGCGGTGTTGGTGGCGTGGTGGATGTCCCCGCACACGGCGCTGACGCCCGTTGACGAGGACGCGAATGCCCGTGAGAGGGGCACCGCCGGTGGTGACGTCGGTTCTGCTCGGTCTCGTGGTGCTGGGTGCCATTGCGCCCAAACCGTTGCGTTTGTTCTCGCCGATCACGAAGAATTGTTGGCGGTCTCGCCGGGGGATTTAGCGCTCCGGGAGGCCCTTGAGGACGTGGAAGGGGCCGTTTACACCGAAAACATGCATTGGGGTTACGTTTGGAACGCGCCGGCCGGCGTTGAGTGTACCTCCATCCCAACCCTCGGGCTGGTTCACCTTGACAGCAGCCAACACGCTGCCGCCACGCAAGCGATGTTTTACGACAACACCTCGTACTTCATCGAACACGACATGCTCCACGCCCTGACCTCGCCGATGGGAACGATGCAGTGGACCCTCGCAGCCTCGGCGTTTTGGGGCGTCGAAGCCGAAGTCGACGGAGCGGTGTTGTGGCGTTTACATCCCGACGGGGATGCGAAACAAGACCTGCTCGCCGGCATTGACGAGGACGATTGTACGGGTTGCGTTGCACGCTTGGACCCGTGGCGGGACCACAAATTCAGGGACCCCTTGGGACTGGGCGATGACCGCCCGTTCCTCCCGGAGGGAACGGATGGAAACCTCACGTTGGTCGCGCTGCTGGCGCGAACGCATGTGCCTGACCTACGAGGTGGTCGGGTCGACCGGGGGTTGTTCATGCGCGCGTTGAGGGGTTGGACCGCCCCTATCACGGGCTACGAACCGACGCTGGCTACCATCAGGCCTGCGTTGACGTGGCCCGCTCTGACGCTTTGCGGACCATCACGTTCGAGTGGGACAGCGACGAACCGCAACGCTGGCTCAACCCCCTCGGCCTGTCCGGAAGGGACACGGTGTTACTCGACCGGACCGGGGTGAAATTGCACTGGTTCACGTACACCACCGCCAACTGAACGGCAAACACCATGTGACGTCGCCAACCACCCACGCATGCAGCACCTCGTCGTCCTGCTCCCGGTGCTCAACGAAGCCCTGGGTTGGCGTGGGTGCTGGACCGCATCCCCTATGCCCGTCTGAAACGAAACGGGTACCGCACCACGGTGTTGGTGATGGACGGCCACAGCACGGACACCACCGCCGAAGTCGCTGAGGAATACGGCGTATTGTTCATTGATCAGGACGATTCGGGAAAGGGAAGTGCCATTCGTCACGGCTTCCGTGAGGCGGTGAAGTTGGACGCCGATGCGGTGGTGATGTTGGACGCTGACGGAACGTACGCTCCCGTTGAAATGGCGCGATTGCTCGAAGGTTGGACCACCACGAGGTCGTCATCGGAGACCGATTGAACGGTCGCATCGAACCCGACGCCATGACGCGACTCAACTTTGTGGGCAATCACCTTCTCACGTGGTTTGCAACGGCCCTGTTCGGCACCACAACGGCGGATGTTTGCTCGGGGTATTGGGCCTTTAGCAGCGACGCCATCAGCCGCTTGCAGTTGAACAGCCAGTCGTTTGAAATCGAAGCGGAAATGTTCGCCAGCATGGTCCACCAAGATGTCGCCTTCGGGTTTGTCCCCATCAGTTACGGCCCCCGTTTGGGTGAAGCAAAATTGGGCTCCACCGCTGACGGTTGGCGCATCTTGAGAAAACTCTGACCCGCCGGATTTTCCCCGAACCCTTGCTGTAGACCCCGCCAAGCACTCAAAGCCAAGCGGTCAATCCCACCGCATGGAACGCCTCAAGTGGCCGTGCTGGGTGCCGGTGGCTTGGTGGCGCAACGCCTCCAACAACGACTGGCCAATCACCCATGGTTCACCTTGAGCGCCGTGGCCGGCTCCGCTCGGTTCCTCGGTCAACCGCTCGATGAGGTCCCGTGGGTGCTTGAGGCGACGGCCGACGCTTCCCAACCTCACGGTGTTGGACGTGAACGCACCCGACACCGCCCGTCAGCTCCGAGAACAAGGCGTCTGCCTGCATTTCTCGGCCCTTCCCAACGACACGGCCATGCACCTGGAGCCGCAGTGGGCCGAGGCCGGCATCACCGTTTTTTCCAACGCCAGCGCCCACCGACGTGTGGACGGTGTGCCGCTGGTGATTCCGGAGATCAACGCTGAGGCGTTGAGACCTGCGTCAGGAACCCACCTTCGCCACGCATGCGCTACCAACTGCACGCTGCTGCCCCTCGTTTTCCCGCTGGCGGCGCTCCATCACGCCTTTGGCTTGAAGGGTTACACCATGCGGAGCGAGCAAGGTCTCTCCGGCGGCGGCCATCCCTACCTGCGCAAGGCGATGGAAGCGGGGCGGGTTGACGCCGATATTCCCGGAGAGGCGGAAAAAACAGCGGCTGAATTTCGACATGTCCTGCAGTGGCAGGGCGAAGATTCGCTCGAGTGCAATCGCGTCATGCGGGCCGACGGGCACCACGTCTTTGTCGAAGCCAAGCTCTCGCAACCCGTTGATGCAGCGGATGTTCACGCCGCCATGACCGCATGGTCCGCCAAGCAACGAATGGAACACCTGCCGAGTGCACCCGATGAACCGCTCATGGTGGTCGAGGCGATCGACGTCGATGTGCATTTGTTCGCCGACGGCCGTGGGTTCCCTCGAGCCCCCGACCCGGCCACCGAATTTTCGGCCGGCATGGCCGTCGTGGTGGGCAACATCGAGCCGGTGGACGCCAACACCGTCCGGTTTCAAGCGTTCAGCCACAACACGCTTCGAGGGGCAGCAGGCGGCGTGGTCCTCCTTGCAGAACTCGCTCACGCCATGGAATTGATTTCTCCCATGGCACCTCACCCGTAGGGTAAAAGGTCGGAACCGCTTCCTCGTTTCGGGTGCCGAGATGGGAATAACCGCCATGATTCCGGACATGACCATCGGTCAACTCATGAACGAAGCGGCCGCACGCTACGGAGAAATCTGGGACCCGCATGCGACCCGAATGACCCTGCTCCTGCTTTGCCCGAGAAAGGAACGCAAAATGATGGAACTTCACGGTGACATGATCGACCACGGCCAGCCCGTCGTCTCCGTCTTTCACCGCCCACGAGCCGAGGCCCACCTCCTTGAAGCGCAGGGGTTTGACCCCCGTGCTGCTTCTTTCATGTTCGTGAACATCGCCACCGCTGACATGGGACCGTGGATGCAGCAACTCGTGAACAACGAGGGTTGGCTGCGCAACTCGATTCAGTTGGCGTCCACGCCGTTCTCGGTCGGCTTGCCGTCTCAACGGCCGTTCGAAGCGATGCAGACCCTTTGTTTCCGACACCCTTCGCTTCCGGCTCTTGAGCAATACTACCTTCCCTTCCCGGCGGAGTCGCTTCCCGGCAAGTGCTTCGTGAGCCTGCCGCGGCGTGCCGCTGCAGAAATGGCGCGTCAACAAGCCGAGGTGCTTGGTGTGGGCCGACTGGAAAAACCAGCACCACCCGAACCGGAGCCCGTGCCCGAGCCCGTCGTCGAGGTTGAGGCTGAGCCGACCCCCGAAGCACCACCGGAACCCGAACCACCTGCGCCCGAACCCGTGGCCGTCCCCCTCCCTGCCGCACCGGCTTCAGAACCCGCCGAGGAAAGCGTTCCCTTGCCACCCACGACCACTTCGCCTGATGAGGCGGACGATGCGGCAATCGACGAGACCGGCACTGAGGTGGGCGAAACCAAAAACCTGGAACTTCCCGAAACGGTGGAAGAAGTTGTGGAGGTGTCCGAAATCGAACGGGAGCTTCGCGCTTTCTTCCAGGAACTCATCGATGCGGGCGTTGAACCGTCGGCCTTCATGGACGACCCGAGGTGGGAAGACATCAGCGAACGCGCCATCGCCGAAGGGTTGGAAACGTGGCCCATCCTTCTGCAGATGACCGCCATGGAATGAGAAGGTTGAAGGCAAGCGAATCCGAGCGGCCAATGGAGGAAGCGTCATGGGGTTCTGCATCAACTGCGGTCAACAGCACCCGGACGGTACGCGTTTTTGCCGGTTTTGCGGCAATCAACAGCCAGGCGAACAACTGCTCCAGCGTCTGCGAATCGAGGCGCAACAAATCCACGCCATGCGGGTGCAGATGCAATCCCAACAACCTCAGGGCAACCCCTACCAACAGCGCCGTTGGTGAAGAGGATGCGACCCAAACACCTGGCCATGCAACTCTCAAGGCTGGAGGCGCACCCGTGCTCGGACGTCACCCTTGAACAATACGCCACGGAAGGCGATCTGGCGGCCTACTGGATGCTGGCGGTGGACCAGCTCGACGGGCTTGAAGGAAAAGTGGTGGTTGATTTGGGAGCAGGAAACGGCATTTTGGGCATCGGCGCTCTCCTCCTAGGCGCCCGTCATGTCGTCTTTGTTGAAACCGACGAAGCCGCCCTCGAGGCACTGCGCTCCAACGTGGCCTCGTTGAACGAGGAACTTCACGGGAACGTGGACATCATCGCCGGCCGTGTTGGTGTTGACGACCTGCCCTTGAACGATGTGGATCTCATCGTGATGAACCCCCCTTGGGGTGTTCAGCGAGAGCGCGCCGACCGTCCGTTTTTGGAGGCAGCCTTCGCCTCGGGAGCGGAAGCCGTTCATCTTCTCCACAGCGATACGGCGGCGCACATCGAGGGCGTGGCTGCCGCACACGGGTGGCGAGCGGAAACCGTCATGCGGACGGAGTTTCGTCTCCCGCCGACCTACCAGCACCACGCCCAGCGAACGGGGAAAACCGACGTTCGTTGCTGGCGGTTCCACCGAGCGGGGGACGCCAGACTCCCGCAGGAAACCGATGAATGACCCGTATGGGGGGTTCAAAAGGAAGGAGCCCTCGCATCAAATCAGCGAACGGTGTGCGACCCACCTCGGGCCATGCCTGCGACAGGAATGAGAAACATGACGGCGAGCCTCGTCACCCCCGGAAGCATCATCGCCAAAGAGGGCGAACACGAACACGGCGAAGGAACCACCCTCGCTGACGGCAACATCGTCTCCACCGTGGTCGGCTACGTCCACGTTGACAACGGCTCCATTTCCGTTTCTGCTTCCAAACCCATCGTTGCACCGGTCGTTGGCGACACGGTGCTGTGCGAAGTGGTCAAGCTCAACGAGAAGAACGGTGAGGCCATGATCCTCGCCATTGAAGGCAAGCCCGGCTCCATTCAACCTCAGCACCTCTACGGCCAATTCTTCGTCACGGGACTGGTTGACCGCTTCATGCACCAAACCTCCGACGCCATGCGCCGACGAGACGTGTGCCGTGCCGTCATCAAGGAAGTTGAACCCGTGGTTCGCCTCGACTTCCGAGAGCGCGACGACTGCGGCGTGCTTCACGCCATTTGCCCGCCTTGCGGCGACACCCTCGTGGCCGAACTTGATGGCGACTGGAACGTCAAGTGCCCAACCTGCGGCTACCAATCCTACCGTGCCCTCGCCGACAACTTCGGCGCTGGCTGGGCTGAACTCGACCAGGGCGCCAGCGCCCTCAACAACTCCGGCAAGCGCTGGGGCGCTGCGGCCGAAGCCATGTTCGCCAAGGGCCCTGCCGGCCGTGCCACCTTCATCGCCGCCGACGTCCGTGAAGACGGTCGAGAGCGCACCTACTTCCGTTTCGAAGGCCAAGGCGGCGGACGTGGCGGCGGTGGTCGTCAACGAGCGGCCCCCGGCACTCGCCTCTTCGTGGGCGGCCTGCCACGAGAGGTCGGCACCGACGAACTTCGCGACCTGTTCAAGACCCACGGCGACATGACCGACTGCGTGGTCCTCACCGACGACGCCGGCGTGAATCGCGGGTTTGGCTTCGTCACCTATGCCGAGAAGGCCATGGCCGAAGCCGCCATCAAGGCCCTCGACGGTCACCGCATCAACGGTCGACGCATCGGTGTCCGAGACGCTGACGACGACAAGAAAAAGGGCGGCAAGAAGGAACGAAAGGAGCCCGAGGGTCTCAAACTCTACATCGGCAACCTGCCGTTCTCCGCAACGCAAGACCACCTCAAGGAACTCGTGGGCGCCCACGCCACGGTCAACGAAGTCATCCTCGCCACCGGCCCCGGCGGCAAGGCCAAGGGCTTCGGATTCGTGTTCATCGCCGAGAAGGACAAGGGCGAAGCGGTCGTGGCCGCCATCAACAACACCGAACTCGAGGGTCGCAAGATCAAGGTCGACATCGCCAAGGCCAAAGGCGGCAAGGGCGGCGGTCGCGGTGGCAACCGAGGCGGCGACACCGGTGGAAAATCCGCCCGAGAACTCCAAGCCCTTCGAGAAGAAGGAGAAGGCGGCAAGAAGCGCAAGCGACGCCCCCGCCCGAAGAAGGATTGAAGGCGGCACCCCTGCCCCTTGAGCCATGGTTGAATCGTCCGAGCCACGCTGGTTGGTCTTGGACGGCTACGAAGACGAACCGGCGGCCTTTGGCGTCCCGCCCTACGTTGGTTTTCACGTCCGGTACGTGTGTGGTGTGCTGGAATCCGCTGGTCTCGACTACGAGTACATGACCGTGGATCGCTATCGTCAGGCGCTGAAGTCCGACCCGGAATCCATCGCAGGGCGCCTGAAGGATTGCCTCGGTGTGGTCTGCATTGCCGGTGCGGTCGTCCCCGGAAAATACCTGCGCGGCACCCCCATTTCCCTCAAGGAAACGCAGACCCTCATCCGAAGCCTGCCCCACGGCACGCCGGCCCTGTTCGGGGGTTGGGCCATCCGAGGATGGAAACAGCAAGGCTGGACACCCGCTGCGACCCAACCTTTTCCTTGCCGTCCAGGACACGGACGCCACCCTCCACCACTTCCTCGAAAACGGCGAGTGGAAACACCAGCGCCGAACGGCCGAGCAGTGGACGGCTTGGGCGCAAGCCGGTGCTGCAAGCAAAGCCGTGAGCGACCATCCCGACCTCGGAAGCGAAAACCAGCCCGGGCCGTTGACCTACGAAGTGGAAGTCTACCAGGGCTGTGTTCGCTACAAGCGCGGATGCAAATTCTGCATCGAGCCCAAAAAAAGGCGTCCCGATTTGGCGAACGCCGGAGGACATCATCCAGGAGGTCCGCATCGCCCACGATGCCGGCGTGCACCACGTCCGCCTCGGCGGCATGACCGACACCTACACCTACATGGCCGAAGGTGTGCGTGAACTGGAATATCCGGTGCCAAATCCCGAACCGATTGCGAAGCTGCTTCACGGCCTTCGCGAGGACGAACGGCTCGGCATCCTTCACACCGACAACGGCAACCCGTCCATCATCGCCGAGAATCTGGAACCTTCCGAGGCGATCACCAAGACGCTGGTGGAAACCCTGTCCGACGGCGCCGTGCTCTCCTTTGGTTTGGAATCGGCCGACCCGAGCGTCCACGAAGCCAACTGGCTCAACTGCGACCCCGCCCAACTCAAAACGGCGATTCGCCTCATCAACAAGCACGGCAGGGTGCGAGGCGAGCGAGGCCTGCCCAAACTGCTGCCCGGACTCAACTTCATCGCCGGACTCAACGGCGAAACCGAAGCCACCTACGGGATGAACATGGCCTTGCTTCGAGACATCCGCAGCGAAGGCTTGCTCCTTCGTCGCATCAACATCCGGCAGGTGGAGGGTGAAGGCTTCCAAGAGGTCCCTTCCGACGCCTTTGCTGAATTCAAGACGGCGTGCAGGGACGACATCGACAAGCCGCTCTTGGAGGAATTGTTTCCGCTGGGGCAGGTCATTCACAACGTCCACTGGGAATCCCACGACGGACGAACTCGCCTGCCGGTTCACGAAACGGAACTTCACCGCGCCCCGGAGGTTCACGGCAAAGCCGGCATCACCTTTGGACGGCAAATCGGCGCCTACCCCATTTTGGTGGGCGTGGAGTACAAGATTCCGCTCGAGACCCAATCCAGCGTGATGATCACCGGCCACGGAGCCCGCTCCATCACCGGCGTGGAGGTGGGCCTTGACCCGATGACCGCCTCGGAAAAGCAACTGGAAGCGATGCCGGGCATCGGCAAAAAATCGGCGTGGTCCCTGGTCGCTGCACGGGCCAAACTGCGTTCAAAGGGCAGGGACGTGGAACTTGAACCGTGGCTGGAGAAGGTCGGTGTTCCACTGACCGAGACCGTTCGGAACATCTTCCTGTGAGAACCACTATCAGGCCCCTCCGCAAGGAGCAGGCGTGAACACGGTGGACCAACTCAAGCAGGCGGCACGCCGCTTGTCGGCAGCATGCGACGAAGCCATTGCCGGCCTCGAAGCCTCGGGAGCGGTCGCCCACGCCACCAACCCGCTGGACTACGCTTGGGCCCACCACGAACAATTCCTCGACCTGTGGGGCGGACTGGGCGCCACCACCTTGCTGCTGGGCATGAACCCCGGGCCGTGGGGCATGGCGCAGACGGGCGTGCCCTTTGGGGCGACACAGGTGGCGAAGTTTTCCCCGCATCGAAGGCGGCCACTCAGCACGCGGCGAACGCCCATCCCAAGCGACCCATCGTTGGAATGGACCTCGAGCGACAGGAAGTCTCAGGCACGCGGTTGTGGAACCTCATGGAAGAAATGTACGGCTCGCCCGAGGCGGCCTTTGCGGACCTGTTCGTCGTGAACCACTGCCCCCTCTTGCTCTTGGGCGAGCGCGGCCAAAACATCACGCCGGACAACCTTCCCAAAGCGCTGATTGAACCGGTACTGGAAGCCTGCGACGACCACTTGCGTGAGGTCGTCGACATCATGGGCATCACCCGCATTGTCGGGGTTGGTAAGTACGCAGAGAAGCGTGCACGCCTCGCGTTCAACACCGGAAAGAAAGGACCGGGAACGACCAGCAGCGGGCGGGACGTTGAGATCACCACCTGCTGGCACCCAAGCCCGGCCAGCCCGCTGGCGAACCGGAATGACGGGGCAGACTGGCGTGAAAATGTTCGAAACGTCCTCATTGGCTAACGGGGAGATGTTCAAATGCTCAGCCCGACACTCAGTCATCATGGAACCCTTTGAACTTGCATGGGAACGCCAGCCCGACGACCGACAGTGGGAGAAGCCCGAAGGCGATGACCCCCGGACCTTGTACCAGATGCTGATGACCAGCGTGGGCCGCTTCGGCGACCTCCCCTGCTTTGGCTACATCCCTGCTCCAGGCATGGCCCGAGCCCACCTTTCCTACAACGAATTTGGCGACTTGGCCACCGCTGTGGGCAAGCAACTCGCCGCTGTTGGCGTGAAAGCCGGCGACCGTGTGGCTCTCATCCTCAACAACTCCGTTGAATGGGCCGCCCTTTCCTACGGTGCCAACGGCATCGGTGCCGCCTACACCGCCATGTACACGCACCAGCACGGCACGGAATGGGCCTACATCCTCAACGATTCAACGCCTGCACTTCTCGCTGTTGCTGACACCGCTGTGCTCGACAAGCTCGTGGCCAACATGCCCGGCGACGCCAGTGGATGGCCCTCCTGCGGCATCCTGCTGCTGGGCGATGAGCCCGCCAACGAACTGCCGCCCGAAGGCGTGGCCGTTCACGCATGGGCCGACTTCGTGGCCGCTGGCCGCCAAGCCGACATGTTCGAGATCGCCGACGACCCGTTTGCGCTCAACACGCTGATCTACACCTCCGGTACCACGGGCAACCCCAAGGGTGTCATGCTCTCGAACTGGAACACGCTCTCGAACATTCTCTGCGTGCAGTCCGCCTTCACCATCTACGTGGGCGACAAGAACGCTGCGTTCTTGCCATGGGCGCACTCCTTCGGGTCCACCTTTGACCTGCACTGGATGATTCGCTGCGGCGTGCACATCAACCTGATTTCGGACCTGACCAAGATTGCCGACGAGTGCATCGAGATCAAGCCGGCGGTGCTGTTGGCCGTGCCTCGTGTCTGGAACAAGTTCTACGACCGTGTCAACGCTCAGTTTGAGGCCGCCACCGGCCTCAAGAAGGTCTTCATCAAGAACGCTCAGAAGTCCGCCGCCAAGCGCATCGCCAAGGCCGGTGTGGAATGCGACGCCGTGCCTCCCAGCGGCTTCTTTGACAAGCTGTGGGACAAACTCGTCTGGTCCAAGGTCCGTGCCCGATTCGGCGGCAACATCCGCTTCTGCATGTCCGGTGCAGCCGCCCTTTCCCCCGACGTGGCTGCGTTCATCCAGATGGTTGGTTTCAACTGCTACGAAGGCTACGGCCTGACGGAAACCTCCCCGCTGGTGTCCGCCAACGGTTGGTCCGGTCCCGGGACGAGCAAACTCAACACCGTCGGTCTTGTGGCCAACGGCGTGAAGGTCACCATCGACACGGATGCTTGGGACGACCCCGAGCGTCCCGACGAAGGTGAAATCATCGTGACCGGCCCCAACGTCATGATGGGCTACTGGAACAACGAAGAGGCCACCAAGGAAGTCATCATCGAACCCGGCACCTTCCGTACCGGCGACCTCGGCAAGTTGACCAACGGCTACCTCTCCATCACCGGTCGTGTGAAGTCGCAGTTCAAGTTGGAGAACGGCAAGTACGTCGCTCCCTCCGGCCTCGAGGAAACCATCACCCTCAACCCGCTCATCGAGCAGTGCGTACTGGACGGTCGAAACATGCTCCACACCTTCCTCATCGCCCACCCGAACATGGAAGCGCTCCGTGCCGCTCTCAAGGGTGCAGGTATTGCTGCCGACGGCGACGATGCAGCCCTGTGCGCCAACGCCGACGTGCGCGCCTTCGTGCTTGACGACCTGAAGAAGAACAACATGGTCGCTCCCGACTGGAAGGGCTACGAAGTGGCCCGCAACCTCATCCTCGACCCCGAGGAGTGGACCACCGACAACGAGATGCTCACGCCCTCGTTCAAGGTCAAGTTGCGCAACCTGCTGGCCAAGCACGACGACGAGATCAAGGCCATCGCTTGATACCCCGTCCTGACCCGTCCGCTCGAGACCGCCTGACGACGAGATGATGACCGTGCGTTTCCACATCACCGTGGTACTGTTGGCCCTGCTCGTCCCGCTCTCGGGATGCACCGGCATCAGCGGCGTGGGCGGTTGTGGCGAAGGCTACAGCGAGATGCACGGCGGAGATTACGTTGAGTCGCAGATTTCGGTGGATGCCAACGGGAAACTGACGGCCAAATTTACATCCGGTGATTACCCTGGATTCCTCGAAGAATCGGAAGAGTACCAGACCGATCCGGAGATTTACGTCACGCTGTACGTGTCGTTTGACGATGAAACCCAAACGTCGGTCTCGTTCCAACAAGACGGCTGGGACAATTTTGGGGACGGGGCCGGTGGGTCAGCTTGGAATTTCATGCTGACGTTCAACAGCCCTGACGGGTTTTGTCACGACGGTTGCAAGCAAGTCAAACTCGGCACGAGCATGGAATTCGGATTGCTGTATTATGACGGCACGTGCAACGCCTCGCCGTGGCTTGACGTCAAGTGATGTCCTCAGCGGTTCTTGAGATAGTCTTCACCGTACCAAGCCCACTGCTCCATGGTCCAGCCGGGTGGCAGGCCTTCAGGTGGAAGGGGCGGTCCGGCCGGCGATGCAGGGGCGACCGTGGGGTGCTGTGGCTCGAGGGGGAGGGTTGGAAGCGCAGCCGTGGGTCCACGGCGGCGACCGATCATCAGCAACACGAGAATCACGACCAACACCACGGGACCACCGATGAAGACGATGGGTTCCGAAAGCAGGCTCGCCTCGTGCTTGGTGGCGTCTTCGGGGTAGGCGTCCGCTGAGTTCGACCAGCCATCACCGTCGGTGTCCGGGCAGCCAAGCGCGTCTTCCGTCGACGTCCCGTAGTCTTCAGGACAGGCGTCGGTCAGTTCCGTGTCGGGCTGATTGGCGTAGCCGTCCTGGTCGGTGTCCGACCACAATCGTTCGTCGTCGGGGAAGGCGTCCATGCTGTCCGCCCATCCGTCGCTATCAACGTCAACGCATCCCAAGAGCGTCTCGGTCGAGGTCCCTGCGGTTGATGGACAAGCGTCCGGCTCGGCACCCTCGGCGTTGTCACCGTAGCCGTCGTCGTCGCTGTCAGCGTGTTGGGTCGATTCTTCGGGGAAGGCATCGTTGGCATCGGACCAACCGTCGCCGTCGCCGTCAAGGCAGCCAAACCGGTCCTGCGTTGAGGTCCCGGCCGTCGCAGGGCAGGCGTCGGGTTGGAAGCCAACGGCGGCGTCGCCGTAGCCATCACCGTCCGTATCGAGGTGCTGGGTGTTGTCCTGGGGGAAGGCGTCGTTGGCGTTGGACCAACCGTCGCTGTCCGAGTCAGCGCAACCGAAACGGTCCTTCGTGGACGTCCCCGGCTGGCCCGGGCATGCATCGCCCTGCGTCCCGTCGAGGTTGTCGCCGTAGCCGTCCTCGTCAAGGTCCGACCATTGGGTTCCGTCAACGGGGAAGGTGTCGATGACGTCGGCGTAGCCGTCCTCGTCGCTATCGGTGCAGCCCAGGACACCCCCGAGGGTGCTGGTTCCTGCCGCCAGCGGGCAGTTGTCGTCTGCATCCTCAGCACCGTCGTTGTCGTCGTCGAGGTCCTCGCCGTTGTCTTCGCAGCCGTCTCGGTCAGCATCGTTGCTGAGCGAGGACGTGAAGCCCAAGGCACTGGTCGGGCAGAGGTCGACCTCAACCGTTGAGATCGTACAGGCCCACGCATCGTCGGTCTGGGTGGCGTCGCAAATGCGGTCGTTGTCGTCGTCAACGTCCTCACCGGCGTCCTCGCAACCGTCGCCGTCGTAATCCGTCAAGGTTGTGGACGACCAGGAGATGGCACCCTTCGGACAGGCGTCAGCAAAGTCGTACACGCCATCGTTGTCGTCGTCGGTGTCTTCGACCGAGTCGAGGCACCCGTCGGTGTCGTGGTCCGATTGAAGGTGAGGTCCAGCCGAGTTCCCCGCGCTCGCACGCATCAGCGACGTCCAACACGCCGTCATCGTCGTCGTCGTTGTCGCACGCATCGCCGAGGCTGTCCTCGTCGTGGTCCAACTGAGCGGGGTTGGCCACGGCGGGGCAGTTGTCGAGGGTATCGCTCACGCCGTCAGCATCTTGGTCGAGGTAGGCGTCAATGCGAACCACCTCGTCTTTGCCGTTGTCGACGTAGTAGAGGTGGCCGTTGGGTCCAATTTCGATGCCCATGATGGTCGTGGCTGATGTCTGGATCTCGTCGAGGTACGTACCGCTCTTTCCGTTGGTGGCCAGTTCGTAGGCCGTGATTTGACCGTTCCCGTACTGAGAAACGAAGAGTTGCCCGTCGTGCAGAGCGATGCCCGTGGGGCGGTTGAGACCGGTGGCGAGCACGCCCCATTCAACCCCGGTGATGCGGGAGTATTCTTGAAGCGGTTCGAGACGTGAGGCGTCGTTCATGATGTTGGTTTTGGTGACCGAGGTGTCGTCCGTGTTGACCCACAGCACGCGGTTGGCGGCGGGGTCAGCAATGTAGAGGACACCCGAGTCCTTGTCGAGGACCATGTGACCGGGGACGCCGGCCAGCCGGTTGATTTGGACGTCGGAGTACCGCTGAACGATGCCGTCAGAGTGGTCGTGTTCCCCCGTGTCGTGGTCGGCTTGGAAGTCGTAGCGAACCAGTTCACCGTAGTAGCCGTCGTTGTACCAGTAAACGTTGTCGACGTCGTGGGCGATGCCCATGCCGTCGGGCGATTCGTGGAGCATGTCGATGTGGCTTCCCAGCAGCCCGTTGCCGGTGTTTTGGTTCTCCCTCGCAAAGTGGCTGAGGGACGAAGGCCACAGGGCAGGTCCCATGAAATTGTTCGCGGTTGATTGCCCGTTGTAGGTGTTCCTCGACTCTTGGGCTGAGCCCCACGTGTAGTCAAATTCGGGGTGATAGGCGCCGAAGGAGATGGCGCTGACTTCCTCGAGGAAATGGTTTCTGTTCGAGTCCACCCTGTGTTCTGATGTCTGATTGTCCAGCCCGGTGTTGTGGACGATGGTGATGGTGTCCGTCGCTCGGTTGGCAATCCACAATTCGTTGGCGCGGCCCGGGTGGAATTCCAGGTCTCGTGGGTCGTTGAGGTAGTCGAGGTACGAGGCGATGACAACTTCCGTGAACCCGTCGCCAAACACGTCCACCGTGTCCGTTTCTTCGGCCTGGGTGAAGGTGGTGGGAATCACGAACAACATGAGAAACGCGAGCAAGATG
Organism: Candidatus Poseidoniales archaeon; assembly: GCA_019651595.1. Taxonomy (GTDB): domain Archaea; phylum Thermoplasmatota; class Poseidoniia; order Poseidoniales; family Poseidoniaceae; genus Poseidonia. Next base: position 302,008 of record BOYQ01000002.1, read on the forward strand.
GAGGCTGCTTTCCGGCTCATGGCTTTCCGTTGGCTTCCATTCCATTTGATTGCTTGCTTCCCGCGGGCATCGACATCTCAAGAACGCGTCGAGGTGGGCGTACCGGGAAGGTTGACCGGACGCTTGGGTCAGCGAGAACCGTTCACGAAAACGAGGTTCACCATGAACTGAAATGCGAGGAACCAGACAGCACCGACCACGACGATGTACAGCAGCGAAGGGTCATGACCACCGGACGCATAGGTGTAGGTGATGATCGAGGCGGCCAGACCGAGCACGAAGACCACCCTGTAAGCGATGGTGGCGAGGATGCTCCCTCGGGTGGAGAGTTCTTTCCAGCCGTTGAAACCAAACCACGTTTGGATGAAGCCCATGGTGACGGGCTGGCGTTCAACGACTTAATGCCGTTCCCGCGACGGCCGAGAATAACCGGGTTAGACCTCGGAGACTTCACCTTCGGCCAAGGGCGGCAGGCCCTTTTTTGGCTCGAACGTAATCGGTGTAGTTGCCGTAATACACGGTCACGACGCCGTCTTGCAATTCCCAAATACGGTTGACGACCTGGTCGAGGAACCAGCGGTCGTGCGAGACGGTGATGAGCGAGCCCTCGTAGTCGACGAGCGCTTCTTCGAGGGTGGCTTTGGATTCCATGTCCAAGTGGTTGGTTGGCTCGTCCATCAGGAGGAGGTTGTTTTCCTCGAGCAGCAGTTTGAGCAGGGCCACACGCGCCCGCTCGCCGCCGGAGAGCTGGGACAGTTTGGTGGCGACTTGCTCGCTGGAGAACTGGAAACGGCCGAGGGCCGCACGGATGTCACCGTACTGGAAATCGGGTCGGAGTTTCTGAATCTGCTCGACCGGGTTGAGGTTGAAGTCCAGCGTGGCGTGGTCCTGGTGGAAGTAGCCGATTTCGCAGCCCGGTGCCAAATCCATCTTGCCGCCGGTCAACTTCTCGTCGCCGTTGATGAGTTTGAGCAGCGTGGTTTTGCCCTGACCGTTGCCGCCCACGATGCCAATCCGATCCCCCTTGCGAACCTCCAAGAATTGGTTGTCGAGGATTTTGCGGTCCAGTCCCTCAAACGCCTTCGTGCCGCCTTCAATGCTGAGCACGTCCATGCTGGCCTTGTCGGTGGCTTCGAGGGAGAGGATGAGCGGCTTGCGCTTCTTGGGGACGCGGGCTTTGAGCGCCTTGAGTTCCTGCTGCATGCGTTCGATCATCTTGTGCTTGGCCGAGATGGACTTGTCGTACTTGTTGGCCCGCTTCATCTGCTGCATGGCGCCCATCGTGGACTGAATTTTCTTCTCGATGTTCGCAATCGCTTCGCCCAGCGACTTCTCGCTGGCTTCCTTCTGCACGAGGAACTGGCTGTAGTTGCCCTTCCACGGCCACGCCCGGAGGTTGTCGATCTCCACGATGCGGTTGCACACCTGGTCGAGGAAATAGCGGTCGTGGGAGACGATGAGTTGGGCGCCTTTGAATTCGGTCAGGAAGGTTTCGAGCCACTCGGTCGTGTGGATGTCCAAGTGGTTGGTGGGCTCGTCGAGGAAGATGACGTCGATGCCGCTGAGGCCGACGAGTTGGCGAGCGAGGGCGAGTTTCGCCTGTTCGCCGCCGGAGAGCTTGTTCACGGCCATGTCCATGGGGTGCTGGTCGAGGCCGAGGCGCTCGAGGATGCCCTTGGCGATGCCGGCCACGTTCCCTCCGCCGCTCGAGGCAAGGGTTTGCTGAAGTTCGGTGTAGCGTTCCATCACGGGTTCCCAGTCGCCCTCGTAGAAGGACGGGTCAACCATTTGCGCTTCGATGGCGGCGATTTCCTCCTCGAGTTCCTGGAACTGGCGGCCCTTGCGGCCGAGTTCTTCCTCGATGGTGGAATCCGATTCAAGATCCCGAATTTGCGTCAGGTACGCCAGGCGGATGCCGGGTGCGAACTCGATGTCGCCCGTGTCCTGCTTTTGTTCGCTGATGGTGTTGAGCAGCGTGGTCTTCCCGGCGCCGTTGTGGCCCACGATGCCGATGCGGTCGCCGTCGTTGACCTTGATGTTGATGTCGCGCAGGACGTCCACGGCACCAAAGGAGCGGTCAACCGCCTCCACGTTGATGAGTTCACGAGCCATCGGGGTCCCTCATGCCAAGGCCGCCGCTGACCGTTGATAAAGCACCCTCATTTCTCGCAGCCTTACCGTCGTCCTCCGCGAGAGCGGGCTGGTGGAACTTGCGTGTTCGGCGCCACCCTTGAATTGATGAACCAACGGCTGCTGGAAGGAGCATGGCCGAGGACGAGGAGGTCGTGTTCACGACGAGCACCGGCCCCGTTCGCGTCATCACGGCGGCGTCCCTGTTCGACGGCCACGACGCCGCCATCAACGTGATGCGTCGATTGATTCAATCCTCGGGCGCCGAAGTCATCCACCTCGGCCACGACCATCGGCCAAAGCGGTGGTCGACTGCGCCATTCAGGAAGACGCTCACGCCGTGGCCTTGACGTCGTACCAGGGCGGCCACGTGGAGTACTTCACCTACATTCGCCAGCTGCTCGATGAAGCCGGTTGCGAGCACGTTCGCATCTTTGGAGGCGGTGGCGGGACCATCACGCCGCCCGAAATTCGCACCCTCCATCAGTCGGGCATCTCGAAAATCTACTCGCCTGACGACGGCCGCACGATGGGCCTGATGGGCATGATTCACCACCTGATGGGGCTCGCCAGCGAGGTCGACCTCGTCGGTAAGGAGCGCACGGCCAGCCTGAACGGGCCGGTGACACCCGAGGACATGGCCAAGGTCGGCTTGCTGCTCACGCTCTCGGAATCGGCCGACGAGAAGACGTTCAAGGCGGCCGTTGAGGCGTGCCGCTCCTCGGACAAGGACGTGCCCGTCATCGGGTTCACCGGGACGGGCGGCGCAGGAAAATCCAGCCTGCTCGACGAATTGATGCTCCGCATTCAGCGGGACAACCCCGGCAAGAAGGTCTGCCTGCTGTGCGTTGACCCGACCCGAAAGCGAACCGGCGGCGCCCTTCTTGGGGACCGGATTCGCATGAATTCGCTCTCGAACAACGACCTCTACATGCGCAGCCTCGCCAGTCGCGGCAGCGGCTCGGAGATCAGCGCCAACCTCGACCGAGCCATCGAGGTCGCCAAGGCGGTCGGCTTCGACCTCATCTTCTGCGAGACCAGCGGCATCGGCCAGGGCAGCGACGCCATCACGACCGTGGCCGACCATTCCCTCTACGTCATGACCGCCGAGTTCGGGGCTCACACCCAACTCGAGAAGATTGAAATGCTCGATGTGGCCGATGTTGTCATTCTTAATAAATATGAAAAGCGGGGCAGCGAGGACGCCCTTCGAGCCATTCGCAAGCAGGTGCGACGCAACCGCAACATGTTCGACGTGGCCGACGAGGAACTCCCCGTTGTCGCCACCATCGCCAGCCAGTTCGCCGACGGGGGCGTGGACCGCCTCTGGCAGAAGGTCGCCGCCATGGTGGGCTTCGAGGCCAGCGAACCGGTCGACGCCATGGGTGAGCGCAAGGGCGTGATTCCGCCCGAGCGCATTCACTACCTCTCGGAAATCGCTTCCACGGTGCGGGACTACCACGCCGCCAACACCGAGGTCGCCGAGAAGTTGCGTCTCTGCCAGCACCTCGAAACCGCCGCCGGCCACGCCGAGGAGCGAGGTGCCAAGGCCACCGCGAAGGACCTGCGCGCCCAGATCGGCGAGATCATGGAGGGCATGGACGAAGCCAAGGACGTGCTGGCCAACTTCCGCCAGCTCGCCGAGGAATACGCCTCGGGCGAATACACCTACCACGTGCGCGGCAAGCCGTTCAAGGTCCAAACCACCACCGAATCGCTGGCGCACTCGAACATTCCTCGTGTGGCCCTGCCCAAAACCCAGGACGACGGCGAGTTGTACGCCTTCATCACCAAGGAGAACGCCCCCGGCCACTTCCCCTACACCGCCGGCGTGTTCCCGTTCAAGCGCACCGACGAGTTGTCGGCCCGCATGTTCGCCGGTGAAGGCGAGCCCGAGCGCACCAACCGCCGCTTCCACTACCTGAGCCAGGGCCAAGACTACGTTCGCCTCTCCACCGCCTTCGACTCGGTCACCCTCTACGGACGGGACCCCGCTCGCCGCCCCGACATTTGGGGCAAGGTGGGCAACTCGGGCGTCTCCATCGCCACGACCGACGACGCCAAGCGCCTCTACTCCGGCTTTGATTTGTGCAACGCCAACACCTCGGTCTCGATGACCATCAACGGGCCGGCGCCCATCATTCTGGCCTTCTTCCTCAACGCCGCCATCGACCAGCAGGTCGAGGCGTACCTGGCCGAACAAGGCAAGCCGGCGAAGTTGTTGGATTCGGCCTACCGGGGCGAACTCCCTGAAGGGCACAACGGGTTTGGACTGGCCACCGTGGGACGACGGGGCGACGAGATGGTGGACGCTGACACCTACGCTGAGATCAAGGCACGCACGCTGCAGACGGTGCGAGGAACGGTCCAAGCCGACATTCTCAAGGAAGACCAGGCGCAGAACACCTGCATTTTCTCCACGCCCTTTGCGCTCAAACTCATGGGCGACGTGCAGCAGTACTACATCGACCACGGCGTTCGCAACCACTACTCCGTGTCCATCTCGGGCTACCACATCGCTGAGGCGGGCGCCAACCCCATCACGCAACTCGCCCTGACGCTCGCCAACGGCTTCACCTACGTGGAATACTACCGCAGCCGAGGCATGGACATCAACAAGTTCGCCCCCAACCTGTCGTTCTTCTTCTCCAACGGGCTCGACCCCGAATACACGGTCATCGGCCGGGTCGCACGCCGCATTTGGGCGGTCACGATGCGCGACATGTACGGGGCCGACGAGCGCAGTCAGAAACTCAAGTACCACATTCAGACGAGTGGACGCAGCCTTCACGCGCAGGAGATCGACTTCAACGACATCCGAACGACCCTGCAGGCGCTGTTGGCCATCCAAGACAACGCCAACTCCCTCCACACCAACGCCTACGACGAGGCCATCACCACCCCCACCGAAGAATCGGTGCGCCGCGCCCTGGCGATTCAGCTCATCGTCAACAAGGAGAGCGGCTGGACCAAGACGGAGAACCCGATGCAGGGCGCCTACATCGTGGACGAACTGACCGACCTCGTGGAGGAAGCCGTGCTTCAGGAATTCGAAGCGATTTCCCGGCGTGGCGGTGTGCTCGGGGCCATGGAGACCATGTACCAGCGAGGCAAGATTCAGGACGAATCGATGTACTACGAGCACCTCAAGCACGACGGAACGCTGCCCATCATCGGCGTGAACACCTTCCAGAACCCCAACGCCGCCGCCTTTGACGAATCGGCGGCGGACGACTTTTTGATGGAACTCGCTCGTGCGACGCCCCCGGGAAAAGGGGAAACCTGTTTGGAGCGGGTGGTCCACCGGCAGACGGTGGACGGCGAGGCCACGCAGGCGGCGCTGGCTCGGGTGCAAGAGGTGGCCGCCCAAAGGGGGGAAAAGTGTTTGAGGAAACGTGGAGACCGTGGAAGGGGGCCCCCCGGGGCCAAAAAACCGGGGTCGCTGTTCAACGTTGGTGGGAGTACCCCGCAACATGTGATGTCATACCCCCCTAATGCCCCATTTCAAATACAATTGTGGTGCAAGAACCCCGGGATGGCCATCCACATCTTGGGTTTTCCCGGGAAGTTTATGTCATCGGTGAGTTTGACCCCCGGACATCCCCACCAACGGGCCGTTCCAAAAAAGGGGTGACCCAAAACAAACCAAAAAAAATACGATCCCTATCATCGAAACACCAAACAGGGGAAACCCCAAAAAGGTTGTTCATCCATGGTTTTTTTGGGCCCGTGAAGCATCCTACCTCGTGGAGAAACTGATGCACAACAAGTGGAACGCCAACAGAATCGGGCAGGGAAAGGTTCACATTGACAGCAACCGAACTTGCCCAGGTCATGAACGATATTGTGGGGGCCCTTTTAAGCCCAACATGGACCTCGAAACCCTTCCGGGGGCGACCAGTGTACTATATCCAACCCAAAAAACGGGAAACCCTCCAGGACTGACACCGGTCAAATTGCCCAAGCACACAACTGGGGGACCAGGCTTTTTGCCGGGCCCAAGGGGAAAAGGTTGAGCTAAAATACGAATACCGGGGCGTTGGCCAAAATTCTGACGATGAACGGAGTCAATTGGTTGTGGTTCCCTCTCAAGGTGAACATCCCCCCCTACAGGAAATTTTCTGGTCTTGCCCGCTGCTGTAAAGGCCTCAAAAGCTCGCTCGAGGGAAAAACGATTTCGGTTTTGGTTACAAACCAGTTCCCAAAAAATGCGTGAAAAGGCCATACGCATTTGGAAAGCGTTCCGGGGGAATCCCTACCATTTGGGGGGCTGAAAAAAACGGGAACAGTTGAGCCAACCATCACCATTTCTGGGAATTCCGCGTTCAAGCGGGACCGCAATTCATGAAGCCCTTTCGGACTACGTTGAGAAACTGAGGTTGTACGATGAGGAAAACAGAGCGACGTTCGTTTGGGAAATTAATTTTGTGCTTTATTGGGGAATGCCGTTTTGTCAGTGGAAAGGCCGAACAAAACCCGAAATTCAACAAACCCAATTCAAGGTTCTTGGCCAACCCTGTTCGACCCACCAAGCCCAAAAAGGGAAAACGGCTCGGCCATCCCTCATCAAATTCAAACCTGGTAAACCCCTTTGGAGAACCAAAAGTTTCACTCAACGGGATCCTGCTTTTGGAAAATTTATCGTAATCTGCATCTTGCCAACAAAGACGGACCAACCGTTCCTGTCGCTGATTTGGGTCTATAGCCACGGAATTTACGTGGCGGTTCGAATCCCCAGAGGGGTTTTTTTTTTTCCCACAAAACCCGTTTTTTGCTCAGACGGTCAAAGGGAAATTTTACCACGAAGTTCTTTGATAAAATTTAAGAAAGCATTAAACATCCGCGGGAAATTTTGACCCAGAACTTTCGACGGGCACTTTTTGTGGATGTGGATGTCGTCAAACGGACCATTTTTTGGGGGGGTTCCCCCGGAAGGTATCGTCAACGATGAAGATAAAAGGGAACCCGGGGCGAGGGTTTCGATTTGTAGCGCTGTCCCAAAAAAGGGGGTTTATGTCTTTTTTCCACTATTTTGCCCCAAGTATTCCTGCTTTTGGGTGCAAGGGGGGGCTTTCCCCCAGGGAAAACCCTTTCATTGTGGTTTTTAGGGGTTTTTAAAGGGCCCAATAAGGGTGAGGGGTTGTCAAACCACTTTTTTTCCCATGTTCTTTTCCTTTTTTCCTTTTTGCTCCGGGGCGAAGGCGTTGGCAACTGCCTCCCCCCTAAAGCCTATCCGGGGGTTTTTCATCAATCCCCAAAATCCCCGGGGCCCCTTTTTTTCGTTTTGGCAATTTATTGGAAAGACGGTTCCCGTGGTATTGGGAAGGGGGTAGAAAAATGAGCGACCGACCTTCATTTCGGGGTAGGCCTCTACCGACTCTCCATGTCTCCCAAAACCATTTCTGCAAGATATTCCTTTGGGAAATTTTGCGGATAAAAATGCCCCAACCCGACTGGGAAAAGTTCATGGGGGGCGTACCAAAGGGGAGCCTCCTCCATCTGCATTGAGCCTTTTATAATCCCCGGGCTCCATGACTCCCCCCGTCCCCGTCATCGAAAAAAAAATGGAACAGGTTTTGGACCCATGCGATTTTTTCGTTTAAATCATGGGGCCCTTTCCCTACCGGATAACCTTCGTAGGGGGGCCGGAAATTCAACTTCAAAATTTTTTCCCCATCCCCTGAAATTCTCGTCAGCGAAATCTTCCTCATCGTAGTAGTGTCTAAAGGGGTTTTTATTCGTTGGGGGTCTCAAACATGGGGGGAACCTTGTTGAAAATTCTCGAAAACGGTCTTGGAGAAAGGGTAATTAGCAACCTTGTGGGTGACACCCGTCTAAACAATGGCCCGGTTCCCCAAATTTTATGTCCCCCCTGTTGTCAAATCCCCCTCATGCCTTCTGGTTTTGGGACGCCAAGATTTCCTTCAACCAACAAAATGAGGGGGTGTTCTTGCAGTTCCGTCGCCATGCATTTACCTCCGGTTTCCCCATTTCAAATTGTACTCGCTTTCAATCAATTAAATTAGGCCCAAACCGGGGGGGGGTTCCCTGCCGCAAGCATTTTCTGTGAGGGCGATGCCTTCCCCAAGACACGCAAAAGTGTCCCAACTGTGGCAACAAGCCCTTTTCCGGGATGTATTTTTATCGTGAACAGTTTTCCGGGCTGAGGCCTTTGGGAACAGAAGGGAAAAATGGAGAAAAACCCGGGCGCTCCTCTTAAGAATGGCTGGCCCACAACGAAAAGGGTTATTTCGGAGGAAATGGGGATAAATCAATTTAAACTCCTTGAGTTGTTTGAGCGGGAGCCCCCCTGGTTGAACAACGGGAGAATTTTCCCAAACGAATGGGATTCAATTCTTCTACGCCTACTTTGCGTCGGAAGACACGCTCAAGGATGGCATAAGCCATGCTGAGGCAAATCGAGAGGACCTTGCGATTTGGTGTCGAAAAAGCCGGCATTGAATTTAAAGGGCCCGGGATCAAACCCCCGGGGGGCCGACGGAGGACAAGCAAAACCTACATCGCCCCCGTCAGGCGAAATGGAAGGAGGTATCCTCATGAAACGAACGAAGCAACTACGATTCCCACTTTGGGGAAAAAAAAATGGGCGGTTCCATGTTCGGTGATCGGTGTACCGTGATTCCCAACTGGGTCGTCCCGGAAA
>BOYQ01000003.1:0-288416 GCA_019651595.1 Candidatus Poseidoniales archaeon
GCCCCGAACTGCAGGTAAATCTCCGTGCCGTCCTCGTCTTCGTCCACTTCATGGCGATGAGGTAGACGCCCTGGCGTCCGGTGATGGCGCTGGCGCCCCGGTACTGGTAGCAGTCGACGTTGCCCGGACGGCACTCGACGAACACGTCGCGCAGCATCACCGGCGTGTTGTCGCTGTAGGTGGCCTGGCCCGAAATTCGGTAGGTTTCGGCGCTGGCCATTGGAAGAGCGAGCACCGCCACGAGGAGGACGAGCGTGACGGTGCGCATGGTTGGAGTGGCTCGGCTGGACTTATGAAGGGTTGATTTCGCCCAATCGTTCTTTGACCGCAGGGAAAAGCCTTGCACATGGGCACCCTTGTCACCGGAACCGCCGCCACCTACGTGGAAGAACTGCACATCAACACCGAGAAGCGCTATGAAATCGTCTGCATCACCCGAGACGTCGAACGGATCGTCGCCGAAAGCGGCATCGTGGACGGTTTGGTTTTGGTCAACCCGATGCACATCACCGCCTCGTGCTATGTTAACGACTTGGAGTACGGTTTGCACCACGACATCATGACGTGGCTCGAGAAGCTGGCACCCTTCTACGGCAGCGACGGTCGGCAGGGAGAGGAATACCACCACCACCGCACGGGGGAGGACAACGGGGATGCCCATCTCAAGCGACAGTTGCTGGGTCAGCAGGTCACGATGCCGGTGCGCGACGGGCGCTTGCACTTGGGGACGTGGGAGCAGATTCACTACGCAGAATTTGACGGGCAGCGCAACAAGCGCATTCTGGTAAAAGTCGTCGGGGTGATGGCCCAGTGACGCTTTCTTCACCGCCGGAGATGATCGGCTACATGGCTGAATTGGGCGTTGAACGTACCCTGTGGACACCGGGCGCTTCCCGATTGGAACTCACGCTGACCGAAGACCACCTCAACAAAGGCGGCGTGGCCCACGGTGGCATCCACATGATGCTGCTTGATTCGGCCCTCGGCAGCGCGCTCGTGGCGTCCCTGAAGGTGGAAGAATGGTGTGCGACGGCGCAACTCTCCACGAGTTTCCTCGCAGCCGCTCGTCCCGGTGAACGCATGGTGGCGGAAGGGCGCGCGTGCGACGAGGCAAGAACGTGGCGCACCTGGCGGGCGAGGTCAAGGTGGGTGAGCGGCTGGTGGCCAGTGCCACGGGCACGTGGGCGATTTGGTCGAGCCGGCCCCCCTCGCTGTCAAAGGACTGACGCGAGTCGTCCCCAGTTAGGGATGGATGGTCAGCATCAAAAACGACATCATGGCGAAGAAGGCGAACGTCAACACGGCTGAAATTTTGGCACCGGCGAGAAGTTCATCTTCGTGACCGGCAGGCCCTTTTGATCCCATGGTCATGATCGCCAGGGCGGTGACAAACGGGAGACACAGCATGAAGATGTAGGCGCCTTCATCCACTTCGTTGCACTCCCTGAACGCTGGATGACGGCACCAATCAAGGACGGACGGGACGATAATGGACACGGGAATCATGAACAGCGGCACCACGATAGCCAGGTAGAATTTGCTTCCGAAGGCAGGGGCGACCTGCGTCTGAACCGACCCCTCGCTGGCGCTCATTGACCCACCCTCTTCACCGCCCGACGCTGGGTAGGCTTGATCGCCCGTGAGGCGACCACGGTTTCGTATGACGTCCGCAAAGGCCACCACGAGGATGCCAGCAAAACAGAGGGTTTGAGCGAGCCCTTCGAACAGGTCATCAGCGTCAGCGAAATGCATCCGGACCCACATCATGTTGTTCCAGATAACCAAGGCGATGAACATCAAGAGGAACCCGAGTTTCTTGTTCACCCACTCGGGCGTGTTCACCACCCTCGGTTGGAATTTGAGCGTGATGAGGTTGTTGCATTTCGGGCACTCCACCTCTCCGGACGCTTGCGGCACGCTCAGGGCTTGGCCGCAGTCCCCGCATGCGATCACGGACCGGCCCATGAGCCTACATTCGATGGCGAGTATATATCCACAGGGGCGACGAGGGAGCCTATCACCGATTTTCGCTCGTCGGCCCCAGCGTGCGGTGCACGACGGGAAGCAGGGCCTGGACGAAATCCTCTGGATGGATGTCGTGGCCGAGGGCGCAAAGTGACGTCGTCGTGTCGGCCGCAAGACCGCATCCAGCGACGCCCTCCACACGACCCACCGGCGTGTTGAGGTTGACGGAGAACCCGTGCCGGGACACCCAGCGAAGGAACGACAGGCCGATGCTGCAGACTTTGCGTCCGTTCACCCAGACGCCTTGCATTCGCTCGTCTCGTACGCCGACGACGCCAAACGTGGCCAAGGTCTCGATGAGCCATCCCTCAATGATGTGGATGACGTCGGCCACGGAGGCTTCCCCCTTTCGATCGCCCCACTTGACCACGGGGTAACCCACGACTTGACCGGGACCGTGCCACGTCAAACCGCCCCCCCGGTCAACGGCCACGGTGGGGTAGTCGGCCGGGGGTTGGATGCCGTCGTTTCGGGCGCGAGGGCCCACCGTGACCACCTCTGGATGGGACAGGATGAGCAAGGTGTCGGGGATGGTTCCCTCAATGCGCTGCTGCTGCAGGTCCTTCATGAGGGTCTGCGCTTCTTCGTAAGCAACTTCACCGAGGATGCGGACGTCGAGCACGGTATCACGCTCTCAGAACTTGCCCGACGAGCCAAAGCCACCCTCGCCTCGTTCGGTTTGGTCCAGCCCCTCCAGGGTGGTCTCCCTGAGGGTCACCCGTGGCACGGGAGCGAACAACAATTGGGCCACACGCTCGCCGGCGGCGACCGTGAACGATTCGCCTTCACCGATCCACGTGGCCAAGACCTTGAGTTCGCCTCGGTAGTCCGAATCGATGGTGCCCAGACCGTTGGGCATGATCATTCCTTTTTTGCCGAGGGAGGAACGGCAACGAATCTGCCCTTCCCAGCCATCGGGGATGGCGGTGGCCCATCCCGTTGAGATGAGAACGGTCTTGCCTTTGGGGACCACCGTTTCCTCAATCGCATAGAGATCCCAGCCGGCCGCTTGGGCTGACCCTTGGGTCGGCATCACGGCGCGTTCGTCAAGCCGGGCGAACGGAATTTCCAGCGAAATCCGCTCCATATCGCCACTCACCATACAGCCCTTTTTGACTGTTGGGATAATGTAAGATTTCACCGACATTCGGTTCCAGTGGAAAAGAAGGTGATTTTGACATGAAAAACAAAATTTTTGAAGAAAAAATATCATGGGTGTTCTCACACTTAAATCGTTGTACTGCGTCCATGCGTGAAGGCTCTCAATCGCTGGAAAAACCGTTCAGTTTAATCTCGCCGAGGGGGGATAGATTATAGGCGGCCTACGATGGAGGAGAAATTCCAGCGCGTCTGTAATTCACGGAGGGAACGAAGATGGTAATTGAGCACAGCAAAGACGACGGCCTGAACATTGACTTGACAAAGGAGCACGTTGAACCCATGCTCCAAGAGAACCTTGACCGTTTCGTTTTGTTCCCCATTGAGCACGACGACATCTGGGCCATGTACAAGCAAGAACAGGCCTCGTTCTGGACCGCTGAAGAAATCGACCTGGCCGAGGATCTCAAGGACTGGAAGAACCTCAACAAGGACGAGAAGCACTTCATCAAGCACATCCTTGCGTTCTTTGCAGCGAGCGATGGTATCGTCAACGAAAACCTCGTGATGAACTTCTCCAACGAAGTGTGCTGGCCCGAAGCCCGTGCCTTCTACGGGTTCCAAATCATGATGGAGAACATCCACGCCGAGACCTACTCCCTGCTCATCGACACCTACATTGAAGACGAGAAGGAGAAGGATCACCTCTTCAAGGCCCTTGAGACCGTACCATCGGTGCAAAAGAAGGGTGACTGGGCCCTCAAGTGGCTCTCTCGCAAGCGAGGGTCCTTCGCCGAACGCCTCGTGGCCTTCGCCGCCGTTGAAGGGATCTTCTTCTCCGGCTCCTTCTGTGCCATCTTCTGGCTCAAGAAGCGAGGCTTGATGCCCGGCTTGACCTTCTCGAACGAGCTCATCTCTCGCGACGAAGGCCTTCACTGCGATTTCGCCTGTTTGCTTCACAACAAGCTGTTGCGAGGCGCCGGTGAGAACGTCATCCGCCGCATCATCGCTGAGGCCGTGGACATTGAGATTGAATTCGTCACCAAGGCGCTGCCCGTGAACCTCATCGGCATGAACGCCGACCTCATGACGCAATACATTCAATTCGTCGCTGACCGTCTCCTGGTGCAGCTCAACTGTTCCAAGATCTACAACGTCGGCAACCCGTTCCCGTGGATGGAAATGATCTCCATGCAGGGCAAAACCAACTTCTTCGAGAAGCGGGTGGCCGAGTACCAGAAAGCGGGCGTCATGGACAGTGCTTCCCTCGGAAGTGTCCAACAGCGATTTTCCGTGGACGAAGACTTTTGAACCGTACGCGTCCAAAGAAAGATATCACGCACTCAAATGAACACCGGAGGAGGATTGAATCATGGCCATGCAAGTTGTCAACAGGAAGGGCGAGCGAGAAGATGTGCGATTCGATGCCATCCAAGAAAAACTGGTGAAATTGGCCAAAGGCCTCGACCCCGTTTGGGTTGACCCCGGCCACGTCACCAAGTTGACCATCGAAGGCCTCTACGACGGCGTCACCACCCGTGAACTGGATCAACTCGCTGCTGAAACCGCTGCTTCCCTCGCTTCGCATCACCCCGATTACAGCCGCTTGGCCGCACGCATCTGCGTGGACGACCTCCACCGTTCGACCAAGACGACCTTCACCGACGTCATCACCGACCTCCGAGAGTACATCGACCCGGAATCCAACAAGCACGCACCGCTCATCTCGGAGGAAGTGTATGAGATCATCATGGCGAACGCCGAGGTGCTCAACAATCACATCGACTACGACCGCGATCACAACTACGACTACTTCGGATTCAAGACCCTCGAGCGCTCCTACCTGCTCAAACTCAACGGCCAAGTGGCTGAGCGACCGCAACACATGCTGATGCGCGTGGCGGTGGGCATTCACCACGCCAACATCGAGAAAGCCCTCCACACCTACGACCTGATGAGCCAGGGCTACTTCACCCACGCCACCCCAACCCTGTTCAACTCCGGCACCCCCATGCCGCAGATGTCCTCGTGCTTCCTGCTGACCATGCAGGACGATTCCCTCGACGGCATTTACGACACCCTGAAGCAATGCGCCTTGATTTCGAAGTCGGCTGGTGGCATCGGTCTTTCCATCCACCACGTTCGCTCAAAGGGTTCCTACATCAAGGGCACCAACGGCACCTCCAACGGCATCGTCCCCATGCTTCGTGTCTTCAACGACACGGCTCGCTACGTCGACCAGGGCGGTGGCAAGCGCAAGGGTTCCATCGCCGTGTACCTTGAGCCGTGGCACCCCGACATCCTCCAGTTCCTCGACCTCAAGAAGAACCACGGCAAGGAAGAGATGCGCGCTCGCGACCTCTTCTACGCCATGTGGACGCCCGACCTGTTCATGCAGCGCGTGGAAGACAACGGCGACTGGTCCTTCTTCTGCCCCAACGAGTGCCCCGGTCTTCAGGACGTTTACGGTGCTGAATTCAAGGCCATGTACGAAGACTACGAGCGCCGAGGCATGGCCCGCGAAACGGTGCCTGCCCGGGTCGTCTGGGACAAAATCGTCGAAGCACAAATCGAAACCGGTACGCCCTACATGCTCTACAAGGACGCCGCCAACGAGAAATCCAACCAGAAGAACCTCGGCACCATCCGCTCCTCCAACCTCTGCACGGAGATCATGGAGTACACCGCCAAGGACGAAGTGGCCGTCTGCAACCTGGCCTCCATCGCCCTGCCCAAGTTCGTGAACACGAGCGACGGTGTGTTCGACCACCAACTTCTCTACGACGTCACCTACCACGCCACGGGCAACCTGAACCGCGTCATTGACGTGAACTACTACCCCGTGGAAGAGGCTCGCAACTCCAACATGCGCCACCGCCCCATCGGGCTTGGCGTGCAGGGTTTGGCCGACGTCTTTGCCATGCTCAAGCTCCCCTTCGAGAGCCCGGCCGCCCGTGCGCTCAACAAGGAGATTTTCGAAACCATCTACTTCGCTGCCTGCACCGCTTCCAAGGATGCAGCCATCGCCGAAGGCCCCTACTCCACCTTTGAGGGTTCACCCGCCAGCGAAGGCCTGTTGCAGTTCGACCTTTGGGGCATGAACGAGCACAGCGGTCGCTGGGATTGGGACTCGCTCAAGGCTGAAATCATGGAAAAGGGCATGCGCAATTCGTTGCTGCTCGCTCCGATGCCAACCGCTTCAACCTCCCAGATCTTGGGCAACAACGAGTGCTTCGAAGCCTTCACCTCCAACCTCTACGTGCGCCGCACCCTTTCGGGCGAGTTCGTCGTGCTGAACAAGCACCTCGTGAGCGACCTCATCGCTGAAGACATGTGGAGCCTCGAGATGAAAGACGACATTTTGCGCCACAAGGGTTCCATTCAGGGCATCCAACGCATCCCCTGAACACATTTAGTGACCTCTACAAGACCACGTGGGAGATCAAACAGCGCCACGTGCTCGACATGGCTGCCGACCGTGGCGCCTACATTGACCAAAGCCAGTCGCTCAACATCCACATGGTCGACGCCAACCCCGCCAAGGTCACTCGATGCACTTCTACGGTTGGAAGCAGGGCCTCAAGACGGGCATGTACTACCTCCGAACCAAGGCCGCTGCCGACGCCATCCAGTTCACGGTCGAGGCCTCCACCAAGGAAGACCAGACGGTGGGCGGGCTTGCCGAGCGAGCCGACGACGCCGACAGCCTCGAAGCCATCGCTTGCAGCCTCGATACGCCAGACGACTGCCTGATGTGCGGTAGCTGATCGCCACCGCTCCGTCCGCTTTCCAAGCGATGGACCAACCGCATCAACGGCCCCGTCCTTGGGGAAAATCGGAGGAAACCTTAGATGCGAATTGAGCGAGGTCACGCTCATGGACGTGAACGCCAAGATTGGCATTGATTCCAAGCGAACCACCGCAGCGAGCGTGGCGATTGTTGGCGTGGTGGTCTACCTCCCCCCTCGTTCACCTCGCCGATTTTGATGCCGCTGGCCATGGCGGTGTTGCTGTATTTCCTCATCAAACCCCCCTGAGCAGTACATTTACGCCAAAGTCGGCAATCGTTTGCCCCCTCCTACGGAACGGTCATCCCCGACCTTTATTCTCACGATGTATTTCCTCTCCATCTTCCTTACGAACAACTGTCCCTGTTTGTTGACGAAGTTCCGGAATTACGGCGGCGCTTGAGGAAAAGCGTGCAAATACGCCGCCTCCGACCTGTACGGGCTGGAGATCATTTTCTCGGATTCAACCGGGGGGAAGTGTTGGCCTCGCCCAGCAACATTGAGACCTTTGTGTTGGCCATTCTGGGGTCCCTGGGGACCTTTGTTGGCACCATGAGGGCGGGGCTCATCTTCCTTCTGTTCATCGTTCTCGAAGAGCACACGTTGGCCAAGCGTTTCCGTGCGGCTTTTCCCCATTCGACCGGCCGTGCGAGTAACATTGTGCGAGACTCCACCGAATCCATCAGTGCTTACGTGGTCTCCAAGGTGACGTGCAGCGGCGGTCAAGCCGCCGTCATGACCCTCATTCTCTCACCCTACGGCTTTGACATACCGGGGTGGTTCTTGTTCGGCGTCCCTTTTGCTTCCTGCTGGGCTTCATCCCGATTTTGGGGCCTTGTTTGCCACTGCCGCCGGTGCTCATCGGCTTCATCATGCTGGAACCCATGACGGCCGTGTTCATGCTCGTCATGCTGATTGGCAACCAACAAGTGTTTGGCTCGCTGGTTGAGCCAAACCTCTCCGGAGCCAAGATCGGTATCTCGCCGTTGGTCTTGTTGCTCACCGTGATGTTGTTTTCGCAAGTTTGGGGCATCGCTGGGGCCATCATTGGTGCACCGATGATCATCATGATCCGATTGATTTTGGATGAGAACGAGCGCACCCGACCCGTGGCCGTGATGATGGCCAACGACGTTGAGGAAGTTATAAAATCAGCGTTTTCTTCCATGTTTGGCCTGTTTTGGTCGCAAAAAGAGCTTATTCGTGAGGCCTTGAGCCCAACCCATGCGAACGAGCCCAGCGGTCTTCTGTTCGCTGTTAAGTATTTGGCTGACGCTCAGCGGATGCGTTTCGCAGATGAGGGCTTCCTGTGTGGGACCACGGTGAGGGTTCCGTCGACGAGGTGTTCGGTGGTCTCGACTACATTGAGTGCATGAACCACGAGGAGATGGAGCGGTGCTGGAACGTCTTTGTGCCCAAGACGGTCAATTTGTCCGCAGACGTGCCACTGGTGTTGGACATTCACGGAAACACCCTCACCATGGAAAACCAGCGCGACTTGTCTCAGTTCGACGACATCGCGGAGGAGAACGGGGTGGTGGCTGTTTGGCCGCAGGGCTACGACAACTCGTGGAACTCCGGCTACTGCTGCAGCACCGCCGGTGAGATGCAGCTCAACGACACCGGCCTGATCCTTGAAATCGTTGACAGGGTGGTGGCCAACCACTCCATCGACGAGAGCAGAATCTACCTCACCGGCTGGTCGAACGGTTGCTCACTGAGTCAAAAGCTCGCCAACGACCACAGCGAAGTCTTCGCTGCGGTGGCCTGCATGTCCTACTACCTCCTCGACGACCCGAGGCCTGACTACTCGCCCATACCCATCATGGAAATCCACGGGTTGGAGGACCAAATCATCCTCTACTCCAACGACGCCATTCACCTGCCCAACCTCGATGCACAGAAGCATGGCGCCATTCAGAACCTCCTGCAGTGGGCGGAAATGAACGGGTGCGAGGGAAAGTCCCCAGATTCCAACTCGCCGTCTGTGTTCTACTCCGTCCAGTCCTTCACGAACTGCGCGAACGGCACCGAAGTGTCGCTGGTCACGTTGTACGCCGCCGACCACAACCCCTACGAGGAGAGTTACGATGTGTTCCCCGGAAACGGAGGAACGGTGGATACGAACGGGATTGCATGGGCGTTCTTGTCCAGGTTCTCAAAGGCGATCGAGCCTTGAACCTCGTGTGTCACTTCAGCGGATGTCACATCTTGTGAATGGCATGGCCCAGCGTGTCGAGGACACCCTCGTGGGTCATCTCGGTCATCGTTGGGTGGGCGTGAATCGTGTGGGCGATGTCCTCGAGGACGGCCCCCATCTCGAGGGCGAGGGTCCACTCGCCCACCAGTTCACTGATGTGGGTGCCGACGCCCTGAATGCCAAGGATGCGATGGTCGTCCTCACGGGCCACGACTCGAACAAAGCCCCCGGTCTTTTCCGCTTCTTGAGTCAGGGAGCGACCGTTGGCCGCCAGCGGAAACTTCCCCGTGATGACGGGGTGACCGGCTTCTTTGGCCTGTTCAGGGGAGAGTCCAACGGAGACGATTTCGGGTTCGGTGAACACGATGGCCGGGACGGCCACCGGGTCGTAGGCTCGCTTGTGGCCGGCGATGAGTTCGGCGACCATCTCGCCTTGGAACGAGGCCACGTGAGCCAGCATTTCGCCGGCGTCGCACAGGTCACCGATGGCATAGACGCCCTTCATGTTGGTCTCGCATCGCTCGTTGACCTTGACGAACCCGCGCTCGTCCATGGCGACACCGGTGGCTTCGAGGCCGCTGGATGCAGGTTTTCGACCGACCGTGACCAACACTTTGTCAGCGATGACGTGCTGCATTTTTTTCTCGTCGGTCTCGTTTTTATCGATGAAACTCAACTTGACCTTGCCGCCTTTGGCGTCTTCGACGCCCTTGGCAAAGACGCCGGTGTGAACGGTCACCTTGTTCTTTTTCAGGAACAATTCCAGTGGACGACGCAATTCTTTGTCGAAGAGGGGAAGCACGGAGTCCATGGCTTCAACCACGGTGACTTCGGACCCGAGCATGCGGAACGTGATGCCCAACTCGAGGCCGATGTAGCCGCCACCAACCACGACGACGTGGTCGGGGAGGGTTTCGAGCGAGAGGGCCTCTCGAGAGGACAAGACGTGGTCGCTGAACGGCATGAAGGGGAGTTCGATGGGCAAGGAGCCCTGGGCCATGATGACATGGTCCGCCTGAATGAGGGTCGCATCCTTGCCTTCGCCGATCTTCACCGTCTTGGCGTCTTGAAACACCGCCCATCCCGTGACGAGTTCGGCTCCGGCGTTCTTGAGAAGGGCTTCCACGCCCTTGTTCAAACGGTCAACGATGCCTTCCTTCCAGCCGACAAGGTTGCTCATCTCCAGTTCGGCAGGACCGGGGATGGAGATGCCCATGTGGCCGTCTTTGGCGGCGTGTTTGGCGAGGTTGTGGAAGGTGTGGGCGGCGTGGATGAGCGCTTTGCTCGGAATGCAGCCGCGAATCAAACACGTGCCGCCGGCTCGCTCCCCCTCGACGATGATGGTCTTCAGGCCGAGCTGTGCGGCCCGGATGGCAGCGACGTAGCCTCCGGGGCCAGCGCCGACGACAAGAACTTGGCATTGTTTTGTCTTCATCCCTTGCACCTCACATGAAAATGGTGGCAGGGTGTTCGAGGTACGATTTCACCAACTGCACCAGACTGGCGCCGTCATGGCCGTCCACCACGCGGTGGTCCCACGAAGAGGAGAGGTTCATGATTCGGCGTACAACCACGTGGCCGTTGTGAACGACGGCTCGGTCCTTGGCGTTGTGAACGCCCAAGATGCCGACCTCAGGCTTGTTGATGATGGGCGTGGCACCGAGCCCGCCCAGGCGACCAAGGCTGGTGATGGTGAAGGTGGATCCGGTCAGGTCGTCCACGCCGGCTTTTCCGTCTCGGGTGGCTTGCGTCACTCGGCCCATTTCGGCCGCTGACTGCCAGATGTCCATGGCTTCAACGTGCTTCACGACCGGAACGTACAGTCCACGGTCGGTTTGGGTGGCGATGCCGAGGTTGATGGCTTCGTGGCGCGTGACCACGCCGGCTTCGTCGTCGTACACGGCGTTGCACTCAGGTCGTTGGGCGAGGGCTTTGACCAGTGCCTGCATGATGAACGGCAGGTAGGTCAGTTTTGGAGCCCCCTCGGGCCTCGTGGCGTTGAGATGCTGGCGCAAGGCCTCCAGTTCGGTGACGTCGACTTCCTCGAAGTAGGAGAAGTGCGGAATCGTGCTGTAGGACGACATCATCCCGTCAGCGATTTTGCGGCGCAGGCCGATGACCTTGATGTCCTCGGTTCCGTTTCGGGCCACCTTGGCGACGCCGCCCATGGGCATGGCAGGGGTGGCGGCTGCGGCACCTCCGGCGATGTGGCGGTCCAGGTCGGCATGACTGATTCGTCCGGCGGGTCCTGAACCCGCCACGAGTTGAAGGTCAATGTTGGCGGCTCGGGCACGCTGCCGAACGGCGGGGGAGGCGAGGGCTTTGGTACCGGCGGCACGAGCGACGGGAGCGGCGGCTGCGGGTGCTGCAGGAGCGGGAGCTGGCGCGGGTTCGGGGGTCGTTGCTTCAACCACCGGTTCAGGCGTTTCCTCAACGACCGGGGTTTCCTCAGCCGCGGGTTCGGCGGTTTCAGAGGCGTTGCCTTCGCCTTCGACGTCGAAGACGATGCAGACGCCACCAACGGGAAGAATGTCACCGGCTTCACCGACGATGCTGGCCACGACGCCGTCGCAGGGCGCTGGAATTTCCACGGTGGCTTTGTCGGTCATCACGGACAAAATCGGGTCGTCTTCTTTGACCGTATCACCGACGGCGACCATCCATTCAACGACTTCACCTTCGACGACACCTTCTCCGATGTCGGGTAGTTTAAACTCATATTTTCCCATGTTCATTCCTCCTGTGTTCTTTGTATGGCTTCTGCAATGCGAGATGGGCTCGGGAGGTAATCCCATTCGGTGGTGTGAGGGAAGGGGGTGTCCCAACCCGTCACCCGCTCGATGGGGGCTTCCAGGTGGTAGAAGCAGCGCTCCTGAATGGACGCGGACATTTCGGCACCGAAGCCGCTGGTCTTCGGCGCTTCGTGGACGATGACGCAGCGTCCGGTCTTGCGGACCGATTCCACCACCGTGTCGCGGTCCCATGGGACCAGCGTTTGCAGGTCGATGAGCTCGGCATCAACGCCGGAATCTTTGATGGCTTCCTCGCAAACGTGAACCATGGCTCCCCAAGCGATGACGGTGCAGGCCGAGCCTTCTTTGACGATGCGCGCTTGTTCGAGCGGAATGCTGTAGTATTCCTCGGGCACTTCACCGTCGGGGTGGCTGTTCCAGGTTGGGACCTTGTGCGGGTCGCCATAGAACGGGCCACGGTAGCACCGCTTTGGTTCGAAGAAGATCACGGGATCGTTGCACTCGATGGCCGAGGTGAGCAGCCCCTTGGCGTTTCGAGGGTTCGAGCAGTAGACCACCTTCAACCCCGGCGTGTGAGTGAACTGGGCTTCAGGAGATTGTGAATGGTGGTGGCCGCCTTTGATGCCGCCGCCGGCGGGGGTGCGGATGGTCACGGGCGTCCAGAATTCGCCGCCGGAGCGGTGGCGGAGTTTGGCCATCTCGTTGACGATTTGGTCGTACGCCGGGAAGATGTAGTCAGCGAATGAATCTCGGCCACGGGTCGAAGGCCGTTCAGACCCATGCCCATCGCAATGGCCGCAATACCACCCTCGGCGAGGGGGAATCAAACACGCGATGGGGGCCGTATTTTCCTGAAGCCCGGCGGTTCACGGAACACACCACCGAAGTAGCCGACGTCCTCGCCGAAGATGACGACGTTCGGGTCCTTGTCCAACTGGTGGTCAAGGGCGGAGTTGAGCGCAGCAATCATGTTCATTTTCGCCATCGTCTCACCTCACTTCCCAAGTTCCTCACGCTGCTCTTGGACGTGCCAAGGTACGGTTTCGTACACCTCGGTGAAAATGGTGGATGCCGGCGGGTAAGGTCCGGAAGCCAAGTCGCCGAACTCGCACGCTTCTTTGTAGGCGGTCATCACGTCGCTGTCGATTTTTTCAGCGAGCGCCTTGTCCTTCTTTTCGTCCCATTCACCGATCTTCATGAGATGGTCGCGAAGCCGCTCGACGGGGTCGCCGCCAGGCCAGCACTCGAATTCATTGCCGGGCGGTAGGCCGACGGGTCGTCCGAAGAGGAGTGGGCGCCTGCACGGTAGGTGTAAACCTCAATGTGCGTGGGTCCCAGGCCGGCCGAGGCACGGTCTCTGGCCCACTTGGTGACGCTGTAGAGCGCAAGGAAGTCGTTGCCGTCGACCCGGAACGAGGGAATGTCGTACGCAAGGCCGCGCTCAGCAAAGGTCCGGCCGCCCGTGGCCAGCGAGACGTGGGTGGAAATGGCCCACTGGTTGTTGACAACGTTGAGGATGACCGGGGGCTTGAACGTCGAAGCAAAGTTGAGCGCGTAATGGTAGTCGCCCTGTGCAGACGTGCCGTCGCCCAGCCACGAGATGCACACTTCGTCGTCGCCCTTGTACGCACTGGCCATGGCCACACCAACGGCTTGGGAAAATTGGGTGCCAACCGGCGAGGAGATGGAGATGAATCGGCCTTCTTTCCACGTGTAGTGAACGGGCATCTGCCGACCTCGCACGTTGTCTTCGGTGTTGCCGATGCAGTGGCAAATCATGCTGACCATGTCTCGGCCGCGGACGAATTGTGCCCCGGGCTGTCGGTAGGAAGGGAAGAGCCAGTCCTGCTCTTCCAGCGCCATGGTTTGAGCGATGGCGACGGCTTCCTCACCAAAGGAGCGCATGTAGAACGAGAGTTTCCCTGTTCGCTGCATTTTCATCATTCGGTCGTCAAAGATCCTCAAGCGCATCATGTACTCGAGGCCTTGAATGAGCGTGGCAGCGTCCAAGTCTGGGTTCCACTCGCCTTTGGCTTCACCTTCATCGGTGAGCACACGGATGAGACCCTTGGCGTGCGGAGCGGTGTCTTCGGCCGTGCATGTCGCCGGATCCGGCCGGTTGAGGTCCTCGGGTTGTTCGGTGAATTTTCCGCCAAACGTCGGTTCGTCACCGGGTCGGAACGGAGCAACGCCGATGGTGTATGGCGAGGTGGTTACCGTGCTCCGCTCCGTCATTGAATCACCTCAGGGCTCGTCCGTCTTAAGTGGTGTCGGTTCGGTGGTTTGGGGCTGAGCAACACGAACGTAAGCGCCCAGCATCGTTTCGTCGTTGTCCGGGTCTCGAGTTTTTCTGACCAGGAGACCGGCTTTGTAGGACGAGCGAACCAGCGGCCCGCTGGCCACGCCCGAAAACCCGAGATCCATGGCCGTTTGAGCCCATTCGTCGTAGCGCTCCGGTTCTGGGAAGCGATCAACGGCCAGGTGGTTCTTGGAGGGTGCAAGGTACTGGCCGATGGTGACCAGGTCAACGCCCGCATCACGCAACATGCCGAGAGCCTCGTCGATTTCTTCGTCGGTCTCGCCAACGCCGACCATCAGGGAAGATTTGGTGATGATGTCCGGACGCAGTCGCTTGGCCTCACGCAGGATGGACAGCGACTGGCCAAAGGAGGCGCGGGCGTCGCGGACGGTACTGTCGAGACGAGGCACGCATTCGACGTTGTGAGCAAAGACTGACAAGGGGCTCTGCTCGAGGAGATGAGCCAGCGCCTCGTGGTCACCGGCGAGGTCGGAGCACAGCAGTTCGAGGGTCACATCAGGGCTCGTTTTGGCGACGGCGTCGATGCACTGCTTGTAGTGGTCAGCACCGCTGTCGGGCAGGTCGTCTCGGTTCACGACGGTGATAACGGCGTGTCGAAGGTTCATCGAAGCCACGGCTTGGGCGAGGTGCGCAGGCTCCTCGGGGTCGAGGGGCGGGGGTCGCTTGATGGTCCCCACGGCGCAAAATCGACAGCCTCGGGTGCACTCTTGGCCGGCGATCATGAAGGTGGCGTCACCGCTGGCCCAGCATTCGTGGATGTTTGGGCACCGGGCTTCCTCACACACCGTGTGCAGCATGTTGTCCTTCACCGCCGCTTTGGTGGAGTTGAACACCGCTTGTTGGGCGCCGTTGGGCAGGCTGGTGCGGAACCAATCGGGAAGCCGCCGTTGGGCAGCAGGTTTGGTGTCGGAGGAGGCCATGGGGAGTTGTTTACCGGTCATGGTGGCCCTCTCGCAAACTCCCCAGTTGGTGGAAGCCAAAAAGGTGTGTGGGCGCTCATGTTGGCGAGGTGAGCCACGACGGTGATACGAGCCTTCATGAATCGATGCGGCTTGGTCGAAGCGTGGAAGAACGCGTGGTGCTCATTACGGGAGCCGGGCAGCGGCTCGGTGCTGCCACCGCCGCTCGCCTGATGGATGAGGGCGCCCACGTCTTGGTCCACGCACGCTCCTCCATCGATGCTGCGCAAGCGCTGGTGGATGAAGCAACGGCGCGTAACGGCGAGGTCCGGGGCACCGTCGTGCGGGCCGATTTGACGGTTGATGCCGATGTTGACGCTCTCATTGAAACGGTGAAATCTCATCCCAAGGTGGTGGCCTCGGGCCTGTTCGGTCTGGTCCACAATGCCTCGTTCTATAGCCAAGGGGATTTCACTGAAATCTCCCTTGAAACCTACCGGTCCCTCAACCGACTTCACATGGAGGCGCCCTACCATCTCACCCAGTGCTTGTTGGCCGATTTGGAACGCGGACAAGGCTCGGTGGTCGCCATCGTCGACACCTCATGGGGTCGGGCTTGGGAGGGCCTCGCCCATTACACTTCGAGCAAGGCGGGTCTTCGGCAGCTCATGCTCAACTTGGCCGGTGAACTTGCGGGGCGCGTTCGTGTGAACTGTTTGGCTCCTGGCGCCATCATGGCGGCCGATTGGGAGGCTGAGCATTTTGCAAGTGTGTTGGAAAAGGTCCCTCTTGGCCGTTCAGGCGAGGCCGTTGACATTGCGGCCGGCATTCATTTCTTGCTGACCAACGGCACGATCACCGGCAACGTGCTTCACGTCGACGGCGGTTGGACGCTGAACGAATGAAGAGATGCTTTGAAGTGGGTCATGCAGGCGTGAATCATCCACGCAGGGGTGGCTGAGTAGGTCAAAGGCGCCGGGCTTAAGATCCGGTCTCGTATGAGTTCGTGGGTTCGGATCCCACCCCCTGCACCATGTCGCACCAGCATGGCGTAAGCGAGATGCTTTGTTTGTCACACAAACAATGCAAAACCGTTTAACACCCCCTGCACCACGCCGATACGGTGGACTTGATGCTGTTGAGGCAATCCGAATCGGGGAACCGCACGGTGGCGGTGACGCTGGTGACTTTGTTCCTCTTCTCCATCCTCGGTGCCATGGCGCCTGCATCGCCGCTCAGTTCACCGGTTCGAGTGCTCGAAGACGTTCAGGTCATCGCCCCGGTCTCGGTCCCGGAGCAAACCTACGAACTCTACCTCGATTCAGCCACCTCTGAGACAGGTGGTCAAGGTTCCATCACCACCATTGAACCGAACGGCGGGCAGGAAGAAGGCAGCGCCATTGACGGGCTGGAATTCCGCAGTGCCGAAATGATCAGCGACCTCTACATCAACGGCAGCGGCGCCTCCAACACGGCTCGTCTCTCGGCCTACATTCAATTCCGTGGTTCCGAAGGGTCGACCGCCGACGTGACGTTCTCCCTCAAATCCGGCGATACGCAAATCACGTCCGAAAACCGGCAACTCGAGGACCCGTGCTCGCCCAACCCCTTCGGTGGTGGCGGTTGTTCCTGGAGCGTCATTGAAGTCGAGTTTGACATCGGTGCTAACGGCTTCATGGTCGCCAAAGGGAAGCAACTCAAAATCCGCATCGACGCTCAGGCCACGTGCGAAGGCAACACCGGCGGCATCGGCCAATCCGACTGTGCGGTGGACATTGCCTTCGGGAAGATGGAAAGTTCCGGCGGTTACTCCCGTCTGCAGATCATGACCAATGCATTGTCCGGGTCCAGCGTCCGCGTTCACAGTTGCAACGAAGTGTTTGGATGCAACTGGAACGACGCGCAGAAGTTCGAGTGGTCGCCCAACCATCGCCCGTCCTTCCGCGAGATGCAGTTCTCCGTTGAGGTCCGGGACGCCTTCGGACGGGAAGACATCGAGGAGGTGAACCTCGTGATGGACACCCCCAACGGGGCCAACGCTGTGTTTGAGAAGAACTTCGAAGACGATGACTTCAAACTCGACAACAACGGTTTGGTGGGCAACTTCACCTACACCTACGAGGCAGGCATCGCCGCTGGTGATTACCCCGTACGTCTTGAGGTGGAGGACGTTCAGGGTCACTCGGTTATTTTCGAGCACCCCGGCATCACGATGCTGGAAAACGACATCTACCTCTCCTTGCCCTCCAACCAACCCGATACGGTCCTGTTCGCTCCCGGCGCCGTGGTCCAAGTGGAATTCCTCGTCGAGCACACGGGTTCCTCCTCCAGCAGCATTGACGTGGTGTTTGACCTCGAGACCAACCTTCCGTCCACCTGGTCCGACCCGCAATGGAGCGCACCCAGCAGCACGTACACGCTCAACGGCGGCGGTTCGTCCGTGATTCCTGAGTTGCAACTTGAGGTGCCCGAGGGCAACCTCGACAGCGCTCCAGACTCCCTCGAGATCGAGGCGCGTGTCTACGCCGTCAACAGCCAGGGTCAGGACGAAGAAGTTGCGATTCGCACCATCACACTGGACTTCGAAGAAGTGGACGTGTTTGCCCCGCCCCGTCTCTTCGTCTACGAAGACGACGAACATCAGAAACAAATCGCCGATTCCACGCGACCCGATGCCTACGATGAAACCCTCTCGCACTACGTCGACGCCGACGAAGTGGGCGACTTTTTCCTCGACGTGTTCAACACGGGCTTCCAAACGGATTCGTTCAAAATCCGAATCCTCGAACAACCCGACGACTGGCAGTACCGATTCTACGACAACGACACCGGGCTGGAACTGGTCGAAGAAGGGATTTACTCGCTGACACCCGACATCGGGTCGACGCAAATCCTCACCATCCGCATGGAAGTTTACCCACCTGCTGACCGAGACGGCGTCGACATCGGCCTGTTCAAACTCTCGGTCACCAGCAAAGAAGACTCTGAACTCCGAACGGACGTGGCTTTCACCGTCCATCGAACCTTCGGCATCCTTGTCGAGGTCATTTCCGACAGCGACGGTACCGGTGAAGACAACCCGCTGGGGCAGGTCGGACCGGTCACCGGCTCCGCCACGGTGTTCTTCAACCTCCGAATCACCGACTCGAGCGACGCCGGCTCGGGCTCAACGACGTGGAAGATTGTCAATCCCCGGGATGTTGAACAGAACGCCGACAACAACCCGAAGTACACCGCATGGGACTACACCATTTCCAACGGCAGTAACGCCAACCTCGTGGCCGTCAACCTTGCTCCTGACGAGTACGTGGACATGCGGCTTGACATCACGCTCCGCGGTCAGGTCGAAGCCGGGGAGCACACCGTGTACACGCGAATCATCGAGGAAGGGGTCGAACTTGACGACGCTCGTTATTTCGACTTGCCCGTCAAGGTCGTTATCGGTGAGGAGGTCATCCCCCAGCGCCTCGAAATCACCGACAAGACCGAGAAATCTCGGTTTTCCCCCAACGAAGAAAAGAACCTCGAATTCCGCATCAGCAACCAAAACAACATCCCGCTTGACGTGGTGATTCGGCTCGATCAGCCCGACGGCTGGCAGGGGGCGATTCGCGCCACATCGAGCCAACTCGGAAGCGATTTCCTCATCATCAACCTGCCCGCCTACTCCTCCAAGGATTTCCGTGTAACGATGATTGCTCCGGACGACCTCAAGGACAGCGAGGAAGTGTTGTTCGATTTCCGTGTCACCCCCATGAACAACGAAACGCCGTACGACGATGAGTACATTCAGCAGTTCAGTTTCTCCTACATGACGGAGTGCAGCGGCGCTGGCTGCCTCCTTCAGGAGCTCATCAACCCCGAACCCCAGACCGTGGTGTTCTACGTGGTCATCTTGGCCCTGCTGTTTTACGCCCGTGGCCGAAGCGGCCGTCGCAGCAGATGATTACGAGAAGGACGACTTCCCCGACGTCGGAGGTGAAGGCGAAACGGCCGGCTTCGACGAGGTCGAAGACGACGACGATCTCCCGGCGCCGGTCCTTGCGCAGGACGACGAAGACGACGAACTCGAACTGCTCGACGAACTCGACGATTTGTGAGCGTTTGGGCCCTCAGGACGGTCCGAGTTCCAAGGTCCAATCTGCGGGTTGTATGAACAGCGTACCATTTCCCTTATGAGGCATCAGACGCACCCAATCGCGTGAGACCCATGCTGACAGGCTCGAATTCCACGGCGGCGCGATTCGACCAGCACTCGCCGAGCGCAAAAAGCGCTCAAATCGTTGATGCTCACGATGCTGATGCTCACCTCCACCCTGGCCGCCATCCAGTACACCGCGTGGACGTCCAGGCCGCCTCCGATCAGGACGGCGACGGGCTGACCTACGGGCTGGAGTACCTCATGAACACGCAGCCAAACGACCCCGACTCCGACAACGACGGCTTGCCCGACGGTTGGGAGTGGAAGTACGGTCTCGACCCGCTGTCCTCCAGCGGCATGGACGGCGCCGTGGCTGACCCGGACGGCGACGGCATGTCCAACCTCCAAGAATACCTCTACCTCCAGCCGTCCGGTTGGGACAACAGCAACACCGCCTCGGTGTTGGACAACGGTGTGTGGTGGAACGGAACCATTCCCGTCAACGACTGGAACGAGGAGGACGCCATGCAGTTCAACCAGCCCGCTTGCGGTGCGTCCGGCTCAGACGGAACGGGAACCATCATCCTCTGCGACGAAGACCCGTTGGCAACATTTGCACCAACGGCTTCGACGACGACAAGGACGGGTTTGTTGATTCCGCAGACTCTGACAACGACGGCGATGCAGATTGTGCTTCGGACGACGATGACGGCGACGGTGTCATCGACGAAGACCCCGCCGGCTGGGACACCGACGGCGACGGCATGCCTGACGGTTGGGAGGCTGCCAACGGCCTCAACGCGACTTCACCTTCCAACGCTGACGGGCCCAACGGCGACCCCGACGGCGACGGCCTGAACAACCTCTTGGAGTACGTGAACCCAACGTGGACCACGATGTGCGGCTCTTCGCCTTGTTTCCGCAACGGTCCGGACGGCATCGTCTGGAGACCACCTCGCCTTGCGACCCGGTGCAGGGCATCGGTCCGGGCGGCTGCGCCCCTTCACCGCTGAGGTTGACGGCATCACGTCCACCGACCCCCAGCGTGCAGACACCGACGGGGACGGTCTCAACGACTCCTACGAGGCGCTCACGTTGCTGACCGACCCGACCTCGTCCGACACCGACAGCGACGGCATCAGCGACGGTGTTCGAGGTCAACGGTGCCTACGGCAATCCTGCTCAGGCCAGCGACCCACGAAACAACAACACCGACGGCGACGCCTTTGACGACGGCGAGGAAGACACCAATTTCAACGGCGTGCTGGATGCCGGCGAAACCGATCCCACTCGACGTGAGGATTCCGGTGACGAAGACCAAGACGGCATTCAAAACTGGGAAGAAAACCTGACCTGCACCCTCTGGAACGTGGCCGATACGGACTTCGGTGGCATCAACGACGGGCAGGAGCGAAACATCAGCCACGGAACCGATCCTTGTGATTCCCTGGTGAATTTCGAAACCACCTTTGTTCAATCGCTCCCCGGAAGTCGCCTCGAGGTTGGCGACGGCTCAGGTTTCAATCCCGCAGGTGGCACGGGATGGTACAACGTTTCGGGGACTTGGGAATCCTTCGCCTATGCTACGGTGGTGAACAACGTTCTCCAGGGGGTATCCAACACCCCATCGGGAACAGCGACAGACGTGGCGAATCGCAACGGCTCGTTCTGTCATACCGACGCCGTGAACGCAGGCACCATCACAACCACGCAGAACTACTGCGACGACGATTTTGAGGACACCGACGGTGATGGTTTGGCTGACTGGCAGGAATTGCTCGGCACGTTTGGATGGTTTTCCAACCCGAGCATCGCTGACAGCGACGCTGACGGCGTGAACGACTTCGACGAAATTCAGGACAACACCGACCCGAACCAACCGTGTGCCAACTTGCTCGATGACGACGGCGATGGTCTGAACAACTATTTCGAAAACTCCACCGGTTGCGACCTGATCTACATCGGTATCACCAACGGTTCCCAGGACGTTTGGGTGACCACATCCACTGCTTACGACACGGACCAAGGCGGTGTGGACGACCGGAGCGAATACTTTGACGGCACCAACCCCGAGAACGACCCCTCCGATGACATTCAACCCGACGACTTTGACGGTGACGGGATTCCAGACGCCGTGGAGAACCAAACGGGAACCGACTGGACCAACCCTGACACCGATGGCGGCGGAATGCTCGACGGCTTGGAATGCCCCGACATTTTCTGGTTCGTGAACTGTGCTGGTGCACCCTTCGATCCCTTCGACCCCACCGACGACATCATGTCAACGGGCATCGTGTTCTACGCCAACAACACCTCAGGAACGGTTGACCTCAACCTTGACCACCGCTGGCGAACCATCACCAACGACTTCTACACGGGCACGACGTACGCTCACCTCGAAAGCGTCCACCCTGCCTCGACCTTGACCATCCCGGTCAGCAACCTGACCCATTTGGCTCCGATCTCCTTCGCGAACGACACCGTGGAGTGGAACGTTCAATTCACGCAACCGTTGGCTTCCGGACAAATACCCGCTCCTTCGTGGTACTCGAACGTGTCGTTCTACTTCGAGCCCACCGCCAACATCTCGAGAACCAACGACACCCACATCCTCACCGTTGAAGAAGGTTCGATTGACCAGGTCGTTTTCCAGCAACCGGAGTATTACTTCGACTGGGCCACCCTGGCTTCGACCACCGTCCCCGGCCAAGGCTTCCCGTACGAATTGCTCCTCGACCCACAGTTCAGCGATTCATCTTCTGAGTTATCTTACGTGCGGAACATCACCTTTGGCGTCATTAACGACGCCGGCGCCACCGACGCTTACAGCACGGCCTTGGCCCTCGAGGACTTCATCATCAACGGCAACAGCACGACGGAATTCAAGCGGAACTTCAACGGCTCCGGCACCAGCAGCCCGGTAGACGTGACCCTCAACGTGCTCGAAGCGCTGAAGGAAGGGTCCTGCCGAGAGTTCAACACGGCGTTCGTCACCATGGCGCGGCTCGCTGGGTTGCCCGCACGTCAAGTCACCGGGTACATCGGCGGCACGTGGACCGGAGACGGATATGCCGTCTATTCCACCGATGCTGCGACCTGGTCCGAGGTCCGCCTCCAGCAAAACAGCGCCAACGGCAACACCGACCTCGGTTGGATCCCCTTCGACCCGTGCCCGCCTGCAGAAGAGGTTGAAATCGTGAACCAGACCATTTCAACCCTGACGGTGGCTCGAGACGGCACGGAGAGCATCACGGTCACCGGCCAACTGCGCTACGTCGGCAACGGGACGCCCATCGAGGACATCCGTGTGTTCTCCTACCTCACGCCCTCCGCCGATGCCGAGTTCGTCCCCGGACCGGGCGCCACGCAGGAAATTCTGCTGGACGAGAACATCACCGCCGCCGACGGGACCTTCACGCTCACCGGTTTCCCCAGCGCCCCAACGGCGCCCGGCATGCACAACATCGTCATCGAGCATCGCCAGTCTGGCTATGTATCACACGATGGCGTCGTGTTCGACGGCTTCGTCAACTTGACAGATAATTCCACCCTGAATCATACCGCACCGTTGGCCATCAACGCCCCCATCGCTGGTGCAGGGGCGACGACGGTCATCGAGGGCCGTTTGGTGCTCGCCAACCAGCCGGTTGACGAAATTTTCAACATGCCCAACCAAACCGTGTGGCTGTCCTACACCTCGTCGGTGGACGGGGCTCAAAACCTCTCAACCCAAACCGACCTCAGCGGTTCGTGGAGCATCACCCTCAACCTCAGTGAATCAGAACCTCGTGGCAACCTCGCAGCGACGATGGGCTTCTCCGGGTGGCAGGACACGTCGGTACCGGGCGCCACCCCTGCCCCCTTCCACCTCAACCCCACCTCGACCAGCATTGTGCTCAACGTAACCGATGCGCCCAACCTGACGGCGACCATCGAAGGCCCGCTGACCAACAACAGCATCTTGCTGCTCGACAACGACGTTTGGGTCAACGGCAGTGCACTGTCGTTGGGTGCATCACCCACTGCCCTCACCGGGGACCTGCAATTCGCTGTGCGAGCCAACGACTCCGGCGACGCTTGGATGGAGGTGTTTAA
This sequence comes from Candidatus Poseidoniales archaeon, assembly GCA_019651595.1. Taxonomy (GTDB): domain Archaea; phylum Thermoplasmatota; class Poseidoniia; order Poseidoniales; family Poseidoniaceae; genus Poseidonia. The sequence goes on from BOYQ01000003.1 coordinate 23,320, forward strand.
CCTGAGCGTCACCGGGACGTTCTCGGTCCAGTACCTCCTTCCGGCCAACCTCATGGTGGCGGCAGGTGAGATTGAAACTCGCCTGCGCTTCTTCCCCGCCACGCTGCCGGCCACCGATGACGCCAACGTTTCGGCAGGGGCGCCCTACTTCCTGCGCGGCATCCTGACGTTCCAAGTTCAAGAATCCGCACAGGTTCGTGGTCAAGACGCGCTCCTTACGGTGCAAGTCAACGACCACCGCGGCATCGCCGCCACCTCTGACCTCCTCGGCAACTACGACTTCAGTTTCGACGGTTCGTGGTTCAACACGACGGTTGACCCCGAGTTCGACCTCCTCGAAATCACCCTGCCGCTGGACGCCAACCTGCGATCGGGCGATTACCCCATCGACATCGCCTTCAACGGCTCATCGTTCTATCAGCCCTCCACGGGCAACGGCTCAATGCGCGTCATGGCTGACATCGGTTGGAACCTTTCCATCGCCCAAGACTGGACGTACATGGGCAACACGACGCGGCTGTTCGGCGACATCTTCGATTCGGTCTACCTTACTCCTGTTCTCAACAACACGACCCTGATCACCGTGTCCCTGTTCACCGAGCAAGGCCCCATTGATGTGGCACAGGCCACCCTGAACAACACCACAGGAGCCTTTGACATCCCCATCACCATGCCAACCACCTTGCGGTCAGACGCCTACGAGTTCGTCGTTGACTTCGATTTCCTCACGCAGGCACCGCCCGGAGGCGCCTACTACGCCTTTGTTGACTCAGCTGTACCTCCAGCACCGCCGACCCAAATTTCCCAGTTGGGTGGCATCATCACGGAGGTGGTGGTCGAGGCGGAACGGTCGGCGTACATCGTTGAAATGAACGACACGATTTCGCTCACTGCCAAAATCACCGATGTTGCCGACAATTCCAACATCAGCGGCGCCGGCGTCGACTACATTTGGGATTACGGAAACACCAATCAGAGCCTCGGCATCGTCGCGAGCAACAGCGAAGGAAACGCCACGTTCGACTTCACGCCGTCTGGCATTGCGCCCGGCTACTACGACTTGGCCATCGTGGTTCAAGACGACCTCTCGGCCGCTCTCGCTGCCGGAAACGCCCGTCGCTACGGAAACGCTACCATCGTGAACGTCACCGTCCAGGTCACCAGCGCCATTACCCTCATGTCCGTGCCGAGCACCGTCACCGCCGGTGTACCCTTCAACGTCATGGGTCAGGTGGAGGACGGGGAGAACGCCAGCAGAGGTCTCATCTCTGCCGTTCGCCTCAACGTGTTCTGGCTGGAAAACCCCGAAGAAATCCTGCTGAGCAACTTCGCCACCACCGCCAACGGCACTTCAACATGACCGTGCCGACCGACACCGCAGGCAACGGAACCACGCGCAGTCCTCACACCCTGATCATCACCGTGGTCAATGAGTCCTCGCCGTTCTACTCACGGCGACGGCCCAATCCCCGTTCAGGTGTATGGGTGTTTTCACGCCTCGAGAATTTGCAACCCTGAAACGCCGTGGCCATCAATCGCTAAAGTAAACAGCATCAACATGTCCGCCAAGTTGGTTGAGGCCTCCGGACCCTTTGCGCCGCTTTCAAACTACGAAGGCTTCAATTCCATGAAACTTGGCTGACGCCCCAAAAAGGGACCTGGACATGGCGAGGCTTCGCTAACTTCACCTTCTCACCGTGCCTTACGACCACCCACTGGGTCTCATCGTCGTCCAGATGGTGTTCACCGTATTCAAACTGATTTGCTCTCGACGAGTGCAAACCTGACCAGCATCACGGTGAGGTCGCTCACGTTCCTGGTGGTTGATACAGCATTGCGGCCAACCCTGTCGCAGGAACAGCGTTCAACATCAGCGGCCAAATCATTTCCGACAACGGCTCGGGGTTGGAAGAGCGAGACGGCAGCGTCCTTGCCAACGCCAACGTTCTTTCGATCAACGGCCAGCCTGCAGGTTTACCTCCTGCTACGGTGGAACCGTTGGCGTTGACGGGGTTCTGGAACGCCACCATCCGGCTCAAGGAGACCTTCGCCGCTGGAAGCCACCTCATGGAGGCCACCTACATTCCCACCGTGAACTACTACGTCGGTTCCGACAACAACACGACCTTGATTCCCGTGGGTTTCGGTGATGAACTTCATCGTGCCCATCTCGACGGCATCGGCCAACCCTCGCTGGAACGACGTACTGAGCGGGGTACGCCGTGGACTTTCTGCCTTGTTGCGAGACAACCAGGGTGCTCCATTGCCAACCAGAGCGTGGTTGGTTCGCTGCCGACGTCCACTTGCGAACGACGCATCACCCGTTCAATCACGGTGCTGATCGCGCCGCTGGAACGGCTCGGCTTGTGCAACCTCACTGTTCCTTGCCAACATGACCGTCGGTCCGACGGGGATTTACGCTACATGCTGGCATCCCTGGTACCTACGGCATTGTCGGCAATGAACGCCACCTCACAGTTCGTGGTCCTCGGGCAAACCGACGTGGTGATCACGGAAGCGGTCACAACGGTTCTGGTGGCCGGTGATACGCTGGTGGTGAACGGTACGCTCCTCGACGACCTCGGTTTGGTGCTCCAGAGCAACGGTGTTGTTTCAACGGCGATCGTTCACCTGCTGATCGGATGGCGCGCTCGTGGCCAGTATCGAGACCGACAACCTCACCGGCGCCTACACCTTCTCGTACACGCTGCCTGAGGACACGGCTGCAGGCCCGCATCTCATCAGCGTTGAATTCCGCGGCGGACGCGAGTGGGTGGACCCGGTTGGCTACGGTGATTCCAACAACCCCGAGTATTACATGCCAAGTTCCGCCTCGGTCGACTTCAACGTGAGCGTTCCCACCAAGATCCTCCTGTTGACGGCATCCGGCGACGCCGACCGTGAGACCACGATGATCATCCGCCGTCTAAGCTCGACGTTGTCGACAACCCGTTGCCCAACATGGTACGTGATTGAGATTTGGCTGGGCGGTCAGTGGTTAACCAACACCACCACCGATGAAATTGGCGAATTCCTTACCGCCGTTCATCTGCCCCGCAGACGCGCTCCGCTCGGCCCGGTCGTGTCCTCGAAACGCGCCACCGCACGGTAGCCTACCTGCCGAGCAACGCTTCCGGTCTTGGGAAATCTTCAGCCCTGTTCTGTCACCGTCGACATTTCATCACCCGTGGCGGTCAACGAAACGGTCACCATCACCGGATCGGTGGTCGACAACCAACTCGTCGGCATCGGCAGCCACCAGGTTCAACTCCTGTCGTTGAGGGAATCACACAACAGCTCCGACGACGGACGAAAACGGGATTTCACCTTCGACTGGGTGGTTCCAGACATCTTCGACTTCGGCAACCGCACGCTGGTGGCTGAAGTCGCCCGCAGGCTACTATCGAAGCGAGAGGGCAACGTTCACGTTCTTCCTTTCCCACCGCTCGGTCACCCTTCTCTTCGAGGACGGTATCGACGCCACCCGAGGCGACACCTGGGAACTGAGCGGTCGTCTCTACGACTTGATACGGTTGACCGAGACGGTCTTGTCGGGTTTGAGCCTGCTGGTCCAACCTTGACGGAAACACCCTGTTCACGACCACGACCGGGGCTGACGGCGCTTGGAGCGCCACCGTCCCGGTAACGATGGACCTCGCTCGCGGACAGCACACCATCACGGTGGTGTTCGAGGGAACACAGGCTCACTTGGCCGCCGAAGCAGAAAGCAGCGTCCGAGTCTGGGCCGACCTGCTCATTCAGGTCGATGCCGCCACCCGCACACCGGTGGTCACGCGCTCGGACAACTTGTTCGAACCCATCTTCTATTCCGGTTCCGTCCAAGAAGTCGGCGGTTCGGGCGAGGTCTTTGAGAACCTCCTCCTGTCCATCGGCAACGGTTCCGACTGTGAAGCGGTCGTGAAGGTGCTCGCTGTTTCTCCACCAGCAAGGTTTCTTGGTCCAACGGCAACTATTCACTGAGCGCAACGGCTCCGTATTGGCTTGAGGTCGGTTCACAGTACTTCTTCCTCGACGTTGCTCGCAACGACACGCTCTACCTGAACGCTGCCAGCATCAGCCAGACCGTCTTCGTCCAAGTCGATGCTGTCATCACCGTAGATCTGCTCGACATCGTTGAGAACGAACAAGAAGACGTCGGCGGTTCGTTGACCGTGATCGCTGAAGACACGCAAGTTGGTCTGCCCGGCATCGATATCGTGGTTTACCTCTACGACGCGAACCAATCGCAACTCGCTAACCTCGGCGCGCAGACCGATGAAAACGGTCGTGCTCCGTTCGTGTTCAAGGCCGACCCGCCCTACGGCGATGCCGACATCTGGGGGCAGCTCACCATGGACATCATCGTGAACGACCCACGTCTTTCCGCACAAAGCATCCAGGCCTTCGAAACCCTTCGAAGCGATGGGTTTGCGCCGCAGTATGAATTCGAAGCAGAGCAAGCCGAAACGCCGTGGTGGTCCTACGTCCTCGTGGTGCTGCTGGCAGCCCTCATCGCTGGCGGTGTGGTCTTGTATCGACGAAAGATGATCGCCGACGATCTCCTCAAGGATGCCGCTGAAGTCTTTGCCTACACCGCTGAACTCTTGGCAGCCGGCGACGCCATTCGCGAAGCCATCTTCACGTGCTATCAGGACCTCTGTGGGCTGTTGCAGCAACGCGGCTTCCTGCGTCGAGATTTCGAAACGGTGCGTGAGTTTGAATTCGCCGTTCGTCAGGCACTCCAAGGTGTTTCAGAAGATGCGTTGACCGCCCTTGACAACACCTTCGAGATGGCTCGGTACAGCCGGGAGGAGATGGGTGCACAACACCAAGACGTTGCTCTGCAGGCTCTGAACCGAATCAGCGGTGAAATCGCTCAGATTCAATCCATCCCGCAACGCTGAGTCGCTCACCAGCGAAGCGTGAGGGCGTCCGTTGCTGAAATTTGCGGCGAGCGTTGAGGCAGCCTCGGCTGGAAGCGGCAATTCCCTCACCAAATTCGGACCCTCGCTGTCTTCGATGTCGAGGCGAACCAAGGTGGCCTCCTCTGTTTGCTTGACGTGGAGTTGAATGGCGTCCTCGTGGGTTCCCAACAGCGGGACGGTCAAGCCGTCAGGGTTCAGCCGACCGTTGATGCCTTCAACGACCCAGGCCAGTGCCCGCTCGGGGTGGTGCTCGGCAAGACCGCTTTCCGGTAGCATACCAGCGGTGATCAGCACCTCCGTGTGGCGTTGACGCACATCAGCAAGGTGATCGTTTGAGGATTCAAAGAGCGCCTGAAGGGTGGCGGCGTCCGTTTCGAGCCCTTCGGGCATCGGTGGTTGTTCACCCACCACGGCCTCTTCGTCGCCGGTGAAGTCAAGCGGCTCCCAGTCCTCCATGCCGTTTTGGATTCGACGAGCCCACATGAACCTTCGGACGTGATTCATTCCGTCTCAAGCGAACGTCAGGATGCACTTTGGTGAAGAAACGGCGTGCAAAGCGTTGGGTCGAATCGTGGTCGGTGGCATCGTTCATGCGCAAATCGGCAGGGAAACAGCCGGCGTAGGTGCGGTCGTGACCCTTCGATCCAGCAAGAGGATGAGGGCGCGGTCCCCGATGGAGCGAGATAGGCCGCCCCATCGCTTGGAGAATGGAATTGATGGCCGGTTGAGAGACCGTGTATCACCAGGCAAGGTTGCGCCCGAACCGCTCTTCCGCATAGGTTTTGAGTGATTTTGAAAGAACGGAGGGCGGCGAATGGGAATACCGATGCACGCCACGGCATCCAGCGCCCCGCTGTGGTAATCCACGCCCTCGGACAAACGAGCCCCGAACACGCCGGCGAGTAGGATTTTGCGACCGTGTCGTTTCTCCTCCAGGAGCGTGTCCACCACTTGGTCGAGATCCTGTTTGGTCCATTCACGGCTTTCAGCCATGATGCGGGCACCGGTGAACGCCCCCTCAAGCACCACTTCGTTGAGCATGGCGTAGGACGGTGCGAACACCGCCACGTTGCCGGGTGAGGCATCGATGAGGGCTTGGATGTGGGCACGGATGGCTTGCGTGTTTTGCGGGCTTCGTTCGGTGTATTTGTCGTGACGTTCTTTGCAACCAGCACGGGCCGCCGCATGGCAGCAAACGGCGAGGATAGGCCACCGATGTGGTTCGAGCGGGGGGAAGAGCGAGAATGTTGGCGTACATGCTTGGCGGATAGAGCGTACCGGACATCAACAGGGCGCCGCCTGATTGTTCGAACACGGGCTTGGAGACGAGCCCGGGGTCGAGCAGGTGAGTTGTGATCCGTCCGTCCTTTCCCTTGGTGTCGTAAATCATCGTCAGCGCCGGCGTCGAGCCGAACTTGATGAGACAATCCAGGATTTCCGCCACCCGGTGAGCGTTCGGTTCCATGGGGTTCCCATCGTCGCCGGCCTCCAGGTCCACGTCGACGCTGGCCAAGACGTCGCGCAGTTGGTGAATTCGAACGGCCACATCGACTTCAGGGTGGGTTGACGTGGGGGCGTCGAGTTGCTGCTGGCCTGCCTTACCCTCAACGACGTCGCACGCTCGATGGAACACGTTGAGGACGTCGTCGGTCTTGACCTCGGCTTCTTCCTCGTTTCCGGCCAACCCGCGCATGCAACTTCCAAACAGTGCATCAAAGCCTGTGCGGGAGGCTTTGACGACGTCGAACGCCCAGGTAGCAAGACCGTGGGTCAGCGACAAGGCTTCGCCGCCGGGGGCTTTCATGGCCTGAGCGAGGACACCAGCGTACTCTTCGAGTTCGATTTGGGTGTTCCGAATCATCGTTCGCGTCAACCTTTTTTCCAGCGTCATCCGGATGCGGTCCGGGAGGTTGTGGGCCTCATCAACGATGATGATGATGTCCTCAAGCGAGAGGTCCATCGCCTTGAGACTGGATTCACGGACGCCGTCGTCAAAGAGGTGATTGTAGTCACCCACGAAGACATCGGCGCCGCTCACGGCTTCACGTGCGGCTTTCCACGGGCAGGTTTGGGCGGGTTCCCCGTGCACCGTGTGGGTGCGACTGATGTCGACCAGTTCGTCAACGTGGAGCGGGCTGGCGAGAATGCGCTCCTTGAGGCCCGGTGCGGCGGTGATCCAAGGCTTGCAGGAACGTGTTTTCCGGGGCCTGGCTGCACATCAAGGAGAATACAAGTGGTGATTCCTTGGCAAATGGTTGGACGCACATCCCGGCTTGACCGACCATGTCCACGAGGCGAACCGGCATCATGCCCTGACGGCGCTGGTTGATTCTTCGAACCGTGTCGACCACGATGCGGTGTTGGGTTTGCCTTGAGGTGAGAAAGAACACCGTTTTCTTTTGCGACGAACGACCGGCGACCTCGAGCGCTGCCGCCAAGGATGCGGCCGTCTTTCCAATTCCGGTCGGTGCCGCCGCAAGGTGGAATCCTCCACCGGCGAGCGCTTTGATGCCGTCTTGGATCATCTCCAGTTGACCGGGTCGTGGTGTGGCATGAGCGAGAAACGGGTAGGTGGACGAATCCACGCTTGTGACTCCTCGTTCATATCGTCCATCACTACGGCGACCCTCTAAAGGATTGGGATGAAGGTCACAGGTTTGACCGGTGCTCGCCAATGTGCCCAGAAGTGTGGGGGCTGGGCACGGGGGAACCACCGCATCAACTGACGGGGGTGGAATCTGGGCCTCCCTGGCCGTCGTCCAGGGAAGCGTGTGGGGGTGTTTGGTTGTGGGAACCAAGGCCAAGGCGTGCACGACGGGCACGCTGATACAGCGAGACAAAGCTCTGCAGGACAGGCCGGTCCTGCGTCGCTCCAAGGGTGGCATCACCAAGGTTGTAGCCCGAGTTTTGCCAATTCATCCCATCCCCTCCAGTCTCTCACCAATTCATTCTTGGTATTCGCTGCGTCGCATCGTTGAAGCTCTGGACGCCTCCACAGCCTCTTCGAGTGTACTGTCAATCGGATCGATTTCGGCAACCGCCCGCTTGATGTAAAGGCTCAAACCCTCTTGGGCAGCCTGTTCTGGCGTGACGCCATTCAATTCGTAGAGGTGGGCGAGACGGCGCTGATCGGCACGTCCCAAGGGGATGCGAATGGACTTCATGCCCGTGAGAAGCGGTTGGTTGTGAAGGAATTCTTGGATGGCGAGTCGAACCACATCGGAGCGGTTTCGCGCACCGTCCATGCCAACACGAGCATCGAGCAGTGCGAGGTCTTCCTCGGTGATTCTGAGCGAAACGGCACTGGTGGGCTGGCTCATCCGGGTTCCTCCTGCAGAAATAGACTGGAACAGCCAGTATATCAATATAACGCAGATGATGACATACTGTCATTATCTGTAATACGCTGTCAAATCGGTGGAGGGCGACGCTGTTGGCGAAGTTTCAAGGACGAGTCGCCCCTCATACGGAGCATGAGCCTTGTACCCACTCGTGGCCTGTTCCTCTACCTCGAAACGATGCGCGTGGCGTTCGATGACGCCATCGTAACCGACGATGAAGCTCAGATCCTCCGCATTCTTGCCCAAGCCCTGGGCGTTGCACCGGCGGATACGGCGGAATGCCGTGCCGTGGTGGCAGGGGAGGTCGCCTCTCCGTTTGATGACGACAGTGAGTTCGGCGGTCACCACATGGGTGATGCAACCACGTACCAGTCGGCGCTCATCGCCGCGCTGGATGATGACATCATCAGCGAAGATGAATGGGCCATGCTCGACCATCTTCGACGAATCATCGGTCTCCAGGAAGACCAGCACGCCCTCATCGAGGAGTCCATCCGTTCGATGAGTGAAGTCGACGAAGAAGGGCAACGACGGATTGAACGTTTGGAACGCTACCTCACGGTCTGCAGTTTTTGAGGCGACGTTCAAGACGCGGAATTCCTACCTGTGGAGACGGTACAGGGGCAACCATTAGAAAGGGTCTGCATAAGGGCGGCGCAACACACCTCTGGGTGTGAGAAGGTATGCCGATGAGCCCCAGTGATGCAATTTATGCAAAAGTCGTAGCCCGTGACCCCGACCAACCTGAGTTTCACCAAGCGGTGAAGGAAGTTCTGGAATCGCTTGAGCCTGTTCTTGAGGCCAATCCAGCGTACGTCTCCATCGTGGAGCGTGTTGTCGAACCCGAGCGCCTCATCCACTTCCGTGTTCCGTGGGTTGACGACTCGGGCAACACGCAGGTCAACCGTGGCTTCCGCATTCAATTCAACGGCGCCATTGGACCCTACAAGGGCGGTCTCCGTTTCCATCCCAGCGTCAACACCTCCATTCTCAAGTTCCTCGCCTTTGAGCAGATCTTCAAGAATTCCTTGACCGGCTTCGCAATGGGCGGCGGCAAGGGCGGTTCGGACTTCGACCCGAAGGGCAAGTCCGACGCCGAGGTCATGCGCTTCTGCCAGGCCTTCATGATGGAACTCTGGCGCCACATCGGCCACAACCTGCGACGTGCCTGCGGGCGACATTGGCGTTGGCGGTCGTGAAATCGGCTACATGTTCGGCATGTACAAGCGGCTACAAAACGAATTCCAAGCCGGCGTTTTGACCGGAAAGGGTCTGGCCTACGGCGGTTCCCTGATTCGTCCCGAAGCCACGGGCTACGGCCTGGTGTACTTCGCTCGTGAGATGTTGGCCACCAAAGGCAAGTCCTTTGAGGGCGCCACGGTCTCCATTTCCGGCTCTGGAAACGTGGCTCAGTTCGCTTGTGAAAAGGTACTCGACCTTGGCGGTGTCCCCGTCACGTTCTCGGACTCCTCAGGGTTCATTCACGACCCAGACGGCATCGACCGTGAGAAGTTGGCATGGGTCATGGACCTCAAAAACAACCGCCGTGGCCGCATTTCTGAATACGCCAAGCAATACCCCTCAGCTACGTTCACCGCCAGCGCTCCTGAGCCCTCCGTCAACGGGCTGTGGAACGTGAAGGTCGATGTGGCCCTCCCCTGTGCCACCCAGAACGAGCTCAACGGTGAGGAAGCCAAGATGTTGGTCGCCAACAGCGTCATCGCAGTGGGTGAAGGTGCCAACATGCCGTGCACTCCCGAGGCCGTCGAAGTCTTCCAAAAAGCCGGCGTCTTGTTCGCTCCCGGAAAGGCCAGCAACGCCGGTGGCGTGGCCACCTCGGGTCTGGAAATGTCGCAGAACTCCCTCAGGTTGTCGTGGACCCGCGAAGAGGTCGACCAGCGCCTTGAAGAAATCATGGTGAACATTCACAAGAACGCCTTCGAAACCGCCAAGCAATACGGTCGAGATGGTGACTACGTGTTCGGTGCCAACGTGGCCGGTTTCCTGAAGGTAGCCGAGGCCATGATCGCTCAAGGCGTCGTCTGATTCGCTTCCGGATCTGATGCTGTCTTGCGGGCATCAAACAGGCTTGGCCATCGTTGCTTGAGCCTGCGGAACAACCATCGTGAAAACACCATGGAACACGCCAGGAACACCAGCGAGGTCCACCACGGGGCCGTTGCGTTGGTGGCCAACAGGTAGGTCACCACCAGGATGCCAACGCCGTACACGGCACGGAAGGCCGAAAAAATGAGCAAACCCCTGACGACGGGGTTGTCCAACAGCCTCGAAGGTGGCGCCGTTTCCATCGGGTCCACGTTCCGGATTCAACCTTGGAATTGTTGGAAGTACTGCTGCGTGTAGCGGACGGCGTCGTCGTGAGGGTAGCCCTGAGCGAGCAAGCTGTTGTAGTAATCACGAGCGGGGTCCGGTTGGGCCACCACCGGTTGCGCATTGAAATCAGGCATGGCAACAGGAGCGGCGTACGCCGGTTGGGCAGCCGGCTGCGACACGGGCTGGGCTCCGAAGTCAGGCATGGCCACCGGTGCGGCGAAGCCGGGGTTTCCAGCGCCTGCACCGGTTGGAACGGTCCACTCGGAGGTGTCTTTACCGCCTCGTCGCCGCATGATGAGTCCGATGACGACCAGCGCCAGCAACAGCCCCACACCAGTGCCGATGAGTGCATTGGTCGAGGCAAAGAAGGTCTCGTCCTCCTTGGGTTCGAGAATCCATCGCGTGGGGTCCTGCGGATAAGCGTCAGCGCCTTGCTCGATGCCGTAATCGGGCGTGGGGTCGGAGTAATTGTCGCCGTCGGTGTCGGCGCAACCGATGCGATCGGCGGTTGACGTCCCGTAGGCAAGCGGGCACGCATCGGCTCCCTGAGCGAGCGTCCACGTGTCGGTTTCGTCAGAAATGCCGTCACCGTCGCTGTCCTCGCAGCCCAAGCGGTCAACGGTTGAGGTGCCACGGACGGTGGGGCAAGCATCCGCACGGTCGCCTGCAGGGTTGTCGCCGTAGAAGTCAGAATCTTGGTCGGCCCATTGGGTCGGCTCACTTGGGAATGCGTCAGCGCCGTTTGCTGGCAACCAGTTCGTGTTCGGGTCGGGGTCAGAATACCCGTCGCCATCGCTGTCCTCGCAGCCCAATCGGTCAGCGGTTGACGTTCCTGCGACGTCAGGGCACTGGTCGGCGTCCGTTCCCGAGGCGTTGTCGCCGTACCCGTCGCCGTCCGTATCGGACCATTGCGTGGGGTCGTTGGGGAAGGCGTCTTGGAGGTTGTACCAACCGTCGCCGTCCTGGTCGGGGCAGCCGATGAGGCCGTTTTGCCACGACGTTCCCTCTTGGGTGGGGCAGGCGTCCTGGAGAACGACGTCGGTGCGGTATTCGCCCGGCCATGACGGGTTTCGGTCCGTCCACGTGTCGTTGGCGTAATTGTCGCCGTAGCCGTCGCCGTCGAAGTCCGACCACTGGGTCGGGTCGTCGATGAAGGCGTCCGCACCGGATTCAGCGTCCCACATGCCGTCGGGGTCGGAGTACCCGTCGCTGTCGGTGTCCAAGCAGCCCAGCCGGTCCAAGGTGGAGGTGCCGGCCACGGTGGGGCAGTCGTCAGGCGTGGTGCCTTCGGTGTTGTCGCCGTAGCCGTCGCCGTCAGCGTCCGACCATTGGGTCGGGTCCTCAGTGAACGCATCGTCAGCGTCGGCCCAACCGTCGCCGTCCATGTCCGGGCAGGCGTTCTTGCCGCCGAGGGTTGAGTTTCCGAACTCGTTGGGGCAGTCGTCAAAGTTGTTTGACCAACCGTCGCCGTCGTTGTCCTGGCATCCTTCCTCGCCGAGGGTCGAGTTGCCGACCACCGTCGGGCAGTCGTCGCTCACGTCCTCGAAGCCATCACCATCATCGTCCGTGTCTTCGTCAGCGTCGCGACAACCATCGCCGTCCACGTCGGTGATGGAATCCGAAACCCACGTGGGGCGAGGGGGCTGATAGGAGGAACGGGGGCAGAGATCGACGTCGTTCTCAACGCCGTCGTTGTCCATGTCGGCGTCTTCAACGTCGTCCTTACAGCCGTCGCGATCCCAGTCGGTGGAGTTGGCGGGGTCGTCGAAGTTCTGAGTTGAGCCCCAATTGGCTGCACCACCGCGGGGGCAATCGTCAGGAGAGTTGTCGGTGATACCGTCGTTGTCGTCGTCCGAATCGCAGGCATCACCCTGGGCATCACCGTCGGTGTTCCCCTGAAGCGGGTTGGAATCGTTGGGGCAGTTGTCGGACACGTCGGGAACACCGTCGTTGTCCGTATCGGCTTTCATGGAGGGGTCCAAGGCCCAAACAAAGAGGTCCCATCCACCGGCCGTGGTCACGCTATCGGTGCCTTTGGTGATGGTGTCGCTGCCGGCCGGTCCGATGTAGGAACCCACCGCAGCGGCGACGTCACTTCCGTTGAACGCGATGTCCCATCCGACTTCGAGGGCAGCGCTCCCGGTGACGTCAAGCCACGACCATCCGCCCGTGTTGGTCAAGCCTCCCAGCATGACATCGGCATCGAGGGTTGCAATCCAGTTACTGCTCGTCCCCGTGGTGGATTTGGTGCCGGCGCTGAACGTACCGTCAAGGAAAAAGGCGGTAAAGACCAGTTCGCCTGCCGAACTAACATCCATGGCTTGGAGACTGTCGGCTGAGTTGGAGCCACCGGTGGCTGCCCACTGGTTGGATGGCGTGGTGCCTTCTTTGATGAAAAACAGGTCGGAGCCTCCCTTGTTCGCAGTGATGGACCAGCCGTTCTTGGCCATGGTTCCTTCAAAGGAGCCACCCGCATAGAGGTCCCCGTTGGCGTCCACGGCCAGGGCCGTCAGTGAAACGGCTTGGTTGGCAATGCCGTACCCGGTGACGGATTGGAACGCCCCTGCGCTGGAAAGTTTGACGATGACGGAATCCTGGGTGCCAACGACGTTGTAGCTGTTCGTTCCGAACAACACGTTGTTCTGCGTGAGTACGGCGACGTGAATGTTGCCGGCGTTGTCAACGACGATGTCGGTCACTTGTTGGTTCCCGATGCCTCCTCCGGTCACCGCCCACTTGAGAGCACCGTTGGCCCCGTCGAGTTTGGCGATGAAGATCTCAGCGTTTGAAACGTTGAAGGTTGTCCCACCAAAATCCGTCTCGCCAGAGAAATAACCGGCAACGATGACGTCACCCAACTGGTCAACGGTCACGGCTTGTGGGATGCTGGAGTCGGTGGACGAGTTCGGAAGGGTTTGGAACCCCTTGGCCCACATCCAGTTCCCCATGGCGTCCGCCTGCGCGACGAAGCCGTCGAACTGCACGGCGGTGCTGAGCGAGGTCATGCCAAAGTCCACGGGTCCGTACATGTAGCCGGCGACGATGCCATTTCCTGCGTGAGAGGTCACGTCGGCCATGAACGAGACGCCGCCTTGGCTGTGGTCGGCGCCGACGACGTAGTTCCACGTGCCGCTGTTGTCAACCGAAGCGAGGAAGAAGTCGTTACCGTTGCTGTACGGTGAGGTTGGGGTGTAGGTTTGCGTGCCGAAGACCAGCGAGGCAGCAGAGGAATTGACGTCGCCAGCGATGACCCAGCCGTTGTCCACGGAGGCGATGGCGCCGGAGAATTCGTCGTGAGTGCTCGACCCACCTCCGGCGAGGAAGACCTCCGCAGAGGTGCTTCGACCGCCGGTGTTCATGGAGGTTTCAAGGTCGTCATCCAGCACCTTCACCGGTGCGACGTTGACAAGGGTTGAACCGATGATGCTCAGCAGCAAAAGGACCGTCAGAGACAGGGCGAGACCTGCAGGTGTTCGACGCATGGTTTGCCGTGGCCCCCGAAGGCCATCAAGGTGTTGTCCAAACGGACAAGGATACTCACTCGAGGTTGCTCTCAAGCGCCATCAAGTCGCTATCACCGGCGTCAAGGACCGTGATGGTCGACACCGAGAAGGGCTTACCGCAGGCGATGCCGAGTTCACGGTTCACCATCCGGGACCGGTGCATGCTCACCTCAGGGTGAGCGGCTCGCAACGCCGTGGTGTAATCATCGGGGCAGTTGGCGGCCACGATGACCATCTTGGCGTTGCCGTTGGCACAGGCGTCCTTGGCTTGTCGTTGTCCAAACAACAGATTACCTGTTGCGATTGCGTTCTTCAGTTGTCGGCTTAGATCCATTTCTTTTCCTCCATTCTCCACATGTGTTTCTCATGGTTGGAATCTCACTCTTCCGGGATGTAATACAGGGCAACGCTGCCGGTTCCCAAGGAGATGGGTTGACCGACGATGATGTTCTCTGCCACACCGGTGAGGTAGTCTTTCTCGCCGATGATACCGGCCTTGAGCAGGTGGTTGACGGTGACCTCGAACGCTGCACGGGCGAGGATGCTGTGCTTGGTACCCGACACACCGTGGCGGCCGATGGCACGAACTTCACCCTCAGAGGTCATCACGTCAGCAACCATGAGCAGGTGGCGGACGTCAACTTCCAGGCGAGCGCCGTCAAGCGTCATTTGCAATTCGTTGACGATGGCTTGTCGAGCAGCCTCAATGCCGAGGTAGTCGTAAATCTCGATGATGTTGTTGGTGTAGGTTCGAGATCGGTCGATGTTCTCCAACTCGCTGATTCGTGGTAGGTTGCTCCCGATGGTCGAGAGGTAGTACTCCCCGGTCTTGTCGTCCAACTGAGGGTTGGCGCGCTCGATACCGGGGATGCCCTTGAGGCGCATGTCCCGAATCTTCTCTTCAAGCTGCAACAGCATGGTGTAAGAAGGTGGGTTTTCGGCAAGTTCAGCCAGGTCTTCTTCGGAGTGGACACCTGGAATCATCGTCAGCGTGGACGGGTTCTTGTCCTTGTCTGCCTGAACGTAGAGGCGGGTTGCGCGCTCGAGTTTGTCTTTGACTTCAGCCGCCGTCATGCCTTTTTGCTTGAGGTTGCCCTTGTTGAGGTTCAACACCAGACGTCGCTGGGCGACGTCGGTTTCGAGGGTGGCGATGTTCACGGTGGTGGTGACTTCGATGGCAGCGGCCAATTTCTGGGCGGCCTTGCCGTCGTGCATTTGCTCGCCCTTCAGGCGAATCGTCATCGTCGGCGTTTGCGGGACCTTGCGAGCGTCCACAATCTCGATGATACGTGGCAGACCTTGCGTGACGTTGACCGTTGCAACACCGGCGTAGTGGAACGTACGCATGGTCATCTGCGTCCCGGGTTCACCGATGGACTGCGCCGTGATGATACCGGCCGCTTCGTACGGGTCGATGCTGGCTCGGTCGAGGGCCACGATGGCTTCGTCGATGACCTTCTTGGCTTGCGGCTTGGTGAGTTTCTTCTTGCCACGGCTGTGACAAGCCATCGTCAGGTCCGCCAGGATTCGGTTGGTGAATCGACCGGAGCCGGTGGCTTCAACGGCTTCTTCCAGTTTCTGGTAAACGGGGTCGTTGGCCAGTTCATCTTCCATGGCCTGCATCTTACGGTCGTAATCGTAAGGTTCCATGTCCACCACGGTCTTGGCGCGGGTTCGGCGCTTGCTTGAGCGTCCCGAAAGACGGACCTTGGTGACCGGCCCGGTGCTTTCACCGTCGCCATCGCGTCCTTTCTGGGTGGCAGCGAGGATGGTGCTGTGGATGTTTCCTGCGGTTTCGGAATCGGTTTCACAGATCTTGGCAATGTCGGCTTGCGACATCACCTTCACGTCGTCCCACTTTCGGTCGTCCGCCAGAGCGTGAGCGAAGTTTTCGTCGATGCCCAAATCCATGAGCTTCTTCTTGGTTGCACTCTTGACGACCATCAGTTCTCACCTCCGTCGTGTTCGGCGGATTCTTCCCATGCGCCCATGTCTTCTTCTGCGGGACTGAACTCGTAGGAGTCGCGGTCGTCTTCAAGGCCACCTTCCGTGCCCAAGGCAGCGTCAACGATGACGTCGATGTTGAACGGTGAGCCGTGCACACCACGGGACGGGTCGATGCCGTCTTCGCCGTAGCTGAACTGGATGATGCGGTTGGCGGTGTTGCGAACCGAGAGCATGTCGTCGTCGAAGACCTTCAGGTCGTCCATGGCGTTGATGAGACGTCGCTGCATGTATCCGGACTTGGCCGTACGAACAGCGGTATCGACGAGGGACTCACGACCCGAGACGGAGAGCATGAAGAACTCCGTGGGTTCGAGGCCACGCTTGAACGATGAGGCGATGAAGCCACGGTCGAGCGCACCGCGACCGCCTCGCTTGAAGTGAGGCAGCACACGGTCATCGTAGCCGCGCTCGAGACGCTTACCACGAACCTTGGCTTGACCGATGGAGGCGGCCATCATGGTCAGGTTGTCCATGGACCCACGGGCACCGGAGATGGCCATGTTGACAGCAGCGTTGGTCGAACCGGACTTGTTGAGTTCGTCCTTTGCAATGTCACCGGCTTCCTGCTTACCTTTGTCAAGCATCAGCATGATGTCTTCTTCGAGGGTTTCGCGAGGCGTTCGTCCCGGGCGAGCATCGTACTTCTTTCCATCCTGGCCGAACTTTTCGAGGGCTTCTTCGACGCCTTCGCTGGCCAGCGCATTGGCTGCGTTGATGGCGTCAACGGCTTCCTCAGAGAGGTCCTCGTCGTCAATACCGGTGGTGAAACCAAGCGACGTACAAGCAGCAATGGAAAGACGGGTGAACTCATCAAGGAACCGCGCACCTTGCTCGGGGCCGTTGGTTTGAACGATGGCGTCAAGGAGACGACCGTCTTCAGCACCGATGGCTCGCTTGTCGAGGGTTCCGTCGACTTGGCCGTCCTTGACGTTGACCATGTCGTTGGACCGGCTTCGGAATCGCAAGTGGATGTTGTCGGGGATGATCAGCGAAATGATGTCTTGGCCTCGGTAAGCGGGTTCGCCGTTGGCGTCCTTGACCAGTTCAGGCAGCGCACCGGTGTAGCCGATGTTGCCCAGCATCTCCAAGCCGTGGGCTTGACGAATCATGGTGCCGGGTCGAGACAGCAGGTAGGCGCCGGAGATGTGGTCGTGAATACCACCGATGACCGCACCGCCGTAGCGAGGGGTCAGGATGTGCTCCTGAACACGCATCAAAATCTTGGCTTCGGCACGGGCTTCCTCGGACTGAATCACGTGCAGGTTCATTTCGTCGCCGTCAAAGTCAGCGTTGTACGGGGTACACACAGCGAGGTTAAATCGGAAGGTATGACCCTTCATGACACGAACTTCGTGCACCATCATCGACATACGGTGAAGCGACGGTTGTCGGTTGAAGATGACCACGTCGCCGTCGATCAGGTGGCGCTCGACTTGGAGCCCCGGCTTGGGGTTGCCGTAGCGGTCCAAGGTGGACAAGCGGTCCTCAACGCCGGTGCGCTCTTCGCCCCACTCGTCAAAGGGACTGCCGCAGTGCGGACAGGCCACCTCGAGGTGCTCGGGGAAGGGTTCGGGGTTGGGGTTGTCGGCCTGAGCCAGTTCGTGCATCCAGCGGTAGTGGAGGATGGCACGCGGGTCGTCATCGGGCAGTTTCTTGCCGTTTTCGTCAAGGCCCTGGAGGTTGTTGATGGTGGCGGTGTCGTTGACGACGTAGCTGACTTCTTCTTCACCCATGCCGGTCAAAGCAATTTGCTTCTGAATGACCAAACCGGGCAGGAAGTTGGGCGCTGGCATGACCGAGTGGAGGTCGGGACGCGAGGTGGTCTCCTCGTTGCACTCGGGGTTGTGGCAGCGGAAACCGGCGTTGATGAGGCGGCTTCGTGCGTTGATCTTGACACGGCGACCGTCGCCACGCACGATGTAGTTCACACCGGGGTGGACATCGGGTCCGCGCAGGATCATCTGGCGCATTTGCTCTCGGTTTCGGGTGGTCACACGGATCGGAACGGTGAGTTCTTTGGCGATCTTGGTGGGGACGCCGACCTCGTTGACACTGAGGTAGGGGTCGGGCGAAATCACCGAGCGAGCACAGAAGTTGACACGCTTCCCCGAAAGGTTACTTCGGAAGCGCCCCTCCTTCCCCTTGAGCCGCTGCGTGAGCGTCTTGAGGGTTCGACCGGAGCGGTGGCGAGCGGGTGGAATGCCCGAGGTCTGGTTGTCGAAGTACGTGGTGATGTGGTACTGCAGCAGTTCCCACAGGTCCTCAACGATGAGCTGAGGGGCACCGGAATCACGGTTCTCTCGCAGGCGCTGGTTGATGCGCAACACGTCGACGAGTTTGTGCGTCAGGTCGTCTTCTGACCGGTCACCGCTGTCCAAGGTGATGGACGGACGAACGGTGATGGGTGGAACGGGGAGCACCTTGAGCACGACCCACTCGGGGCGGTTCTGCTTGTCCATGCCGATGAAGATGAGGTGCTCGGGCGGGATGCTGCTGAGCCACTCGCGAACGTCGCGTGGGTTGAGCTTGCGCTCGGTGTTGTCGTGCTTTTCCTTGAACGTGGTGGGCTTGTCAAGGATGATCTTGCCCTGAGACGAACCGCAGTGCATGCAGACCTTTCGCTTGGTGCCGGAGGTGACCTTCTCGACTTCCTTGATGATCTTCGAGAACTCGGTCGACCCAACGCCGTGCTTGGTGATGACGTCCCGGATGCGGTTGCGGTAGTAGTCCTGCTCGCTTTGCTCGGGGTTGGAGCCTGGCGAGGTGCCGGGCTCACTGTGAAGCAAAATGTTGCTGCAGTCGTTGCAGGTGGCCTTCAGCGCCGTCTTGATGAGGTTCACGAACCCGATGTGGATGACGGGAAGCTCCAGTTGGATGTGGCCGAAGTGACCGGGTGAGTCCTGGTACTGGCAGTTGTCGGTGGGACAGAGCAGACCGGGCTCGATGACACCCATGTGCGGGTCCATCAGGCCTTGCTTGTAGGCGTGGCCGTCGTCTTTGTAGGTGTCAGCGGTCTTGACTTCAACAGCTGACATCTTTCGGATTTCGCTCGGGTCCATCAAACCAAATCGAATCTGGGCGATTCGCTTGGGGATCATTGTGCTCTTTCGACTCATCTTCGGTCCTCCAGTTCAAGACGCATGGCCACACCTAAACTCTTCATTTCGTCCAGAAGCAGCTTGAATGCATACGAGGTTTGCACCTTGTAGACTTCAGCACCATCACCGTGGATGGGGCTGACGTAGGTGCCGCGCTTGGGGTCGTACCAAGCGATGTGTCCGGATTGGGCGCAGACGTACATGTCAATGCCGTCCGACTCATCGAGCAGACGGTCCTTGATGACCATCGAGGCGCCGTGGGCGATGAGACAATCACGCTCCATCTCACCGAATCGCAGACCACCTTGGCGGGCACGACCTTCGGTCGGCTGGCGGGTCAGGATCTGCACACGACCGCGGGAGCGAGCGTGAATCTTCGAGCTGACCAGGTGGTGCAGGCGCTGGTAGAAGATGCAGCCAACGAAGATGTCAGCGGGGTAGGATTCCCCGGTTTCGCCGTTGATCATGGTTTCTCGACCGGTGTGGGCCAAACCGTTGCGGACGAGACCGTCTCGCAGGCTGGATTCCTTCTCACCGCGGAAGGCGGTGCCGTCGATGCGTCGTCCTTCCATGGCACCGACCTTACCGCCGATCATTTCCAGAACGTGAGCCACCGTCATTCGAGACGGAATGGCGTGCGGGTTGATGATCAGGTCAGGCACCACACCGTCTTCGGTGAACGGCATGTCCTCAGCTTCAAGCAGGCGACCAATCACGCCTTTCTGGCCGTGACGGGATGCGAACTTGTCGCCGACTTCCGGCACCTTGTGGCTTCGCACCATGACGCGGACAAGACGGCCGCTGTCCAGCGACTCGGTCACGTAGACGTTGTCCACGTGGCCCATCTCGCCGTGGCGCACGAGCATCGAGGATTCGCGGCGTTCCTGAGCCTGCAGGAAGGTGCCGCCACCCGATTCTTCGAGGAAGCGGGGCGGGCTGGTCTTTCCGACGAGCACGTCGCCACCGGCCAGGTGGGTCTCGGGCACGGGCAGACCGTCGCCTTCGAGGTGCTGGTAGGAGGACTCGGGCCTTGAGGCCCTTGACTTCCTGCAGGGAGGAGCCGGGCTTCTCGATCTCTTCGATTTGACCGCCTGGGAAACGACTTGCGTTCGGCGTTGTAGGTGCGGTTGAAGGTGGAGCGGCCCAGGGCACGGTCAATGGACCCTTTGTTCATGATGACAGCGTCCTGCATGTTGTAGCCGTGAAGCGACATGATGGCCACGATGAAGTTCTGACCACCGGGGCGGTCGTCAAAGTGCGTGGTTTCCATGGCGCGAGTGCGGGTGATGGAGCGCTGCGGGTAGTGCAGGATGTGCGCACGGGTGTCCGGTCGCATGCGGTAGTTGGCGCTGGGCAGTCCAAGGGATTGCTTCACCATGGCCGTACCGCCGGTGACGCGAGGTGTCGAGTTGTGCTCTGGGTAGGGGATGAGCGAAGCGCAGACGCCCAAGACGAGTTGGGGGTCGATCTCGCAGTGGGTGTGCTCGGCCGTGTAGAGGAGCGGTACGTCAAATTCCGTCGTAGCGATTTCGCCGTTGGGCATGGCAACGTTGGCCTTGAGTTGAGCAACGGTCGTTCGTGGCTCGCCAAGGTTGGTCCACTCAACGTCCTCGTACTTCACGACTCGACCGGCCAAACCGGCGCTGTCGCCCTCGGGAATGGTTTCGGGCAGAACGAACGGACGAGGGGCGATGTAGAGGTCTTCTTCTTCCTCGGCGTCGACCCATTCAACAACGCCCTCGATGATGAGGGAACGGAAGTTGATTTCACCGCTGGAGAGCTTGGTGAGGTGGTCTTGCGTCAGGCGGGGTGACCCGTCGTACAGGATGAGCAAAGGCCGCAGAATTCGTCCTTTGTCGGTGTTGATGAAGATGTCCTTGTTCTCCACGTCGTGGCGGATGGAGACCTCAGAGGGGATCACGCCTCGTCGGCGAGAGGACTTGAAGTGGTCAACCAGTTTCTTTCCGCGCTTGTGGATACCGTAGATGTCGCCGTTAACGTGGACGCGATCGCCGTCGGTCCAGTCGTCGGGTTGGTACACGTCCAGTTCGTCGAGGCGCTCTCGAATCTCAATCTCGTCAATGTCTTCGGAGATGTCAATCATTTGAGCAGCGTTCTTGACCAGACCGCAGTTCTGTCCTTCCGGGGTTTCGTTGGGGCACAATCGACCCCACTGGGTGGGGTGAAGGTCACGGGCCTCGAAGTGCGGCTGGCTTCGCACGAGAGGGGAAGTGACACGGCGCATGTGGGAGAGGGCTGCGAGGTAGGTGGTCCGGTCGAGGAGTTGGCTCACCCCTGAGCGGCCGCCAACCCAGTTACCGGTAGCAGGGCGTGCATGATCTTGCTGGTGAGGACATCGGGGCGGAGGCAGGAGGTGATCTTGAGCTCCCGCTTTCGATTGTGGTGTCGCTCAAGTTGGTACTTGAGGTCCCGAGCGAGTTGGCCCGCAGAGACGCGGAACAAGTCCTCGATGAGGTCCCGGCGAGGCGCACACGCTTGTTGGCGTAGTGGTCTTTGTCGTTGGGGTCTCGACCTTCGATGGCCATCTCGAGAACCTGGCGGACGATTCGTCCGAGGTAGATGGCTTTCTTTTCGCGGTCTTCGACCTGATCGCCGAGGTGGGGCAGCAGCTCGCGGTCGAGGAGCTGACTGACACGGGCTTCTCTGTACTCTTTTTGCTGGCCTGCGGCAAACTTCTTTTCCAACCACTGGTGGCTTTCTTCGGTGGTGACGACTTTGTATTCTTCGTTGTCGTTCACTTCGTTGATGTTGGCGACGATGTACTTGAACGAGTCCGTGTTCCCGGCGATGGCTTGGAAGATGTTCTGGTCGTTTTCCACGCCGAGCGCACGCATGAGGAGCACGACAGGGATGGCGGTGGTTCCAGCGGTGGAAATCTTCACCATCAGCATGCCGTCGCGGCGCTTCTCGACGGTGAGCGGCTTGCGCATTCCGTCTTTTGGGAGAAGATTTTGGCGACTTCCGTTTGCTTGGCTAGCGCTTGTTGATTTCAACCGTAACGCGGTTGGGGCGAGGTCTTCCATCGAGATGAGGACACGCTCGGTTCCGTTGATGATGAAGTAGCCGCCGGGGTCGAGGGTCTTCGCCCTTCTTCTGCAGCAGTTCGTGCCAGGTGGCTTTGTCCTCAGCCGAGGTGGTTGGCGTTAGGACGCGGTCGCCGGCGATGTGCTTGGGGTGAAGGTTGCATCGCTCGGAGCGGACCATGATGGGCATGTTGCCGACCGCCACGCCGGACTCGGTGGGGGACGGAACGCCGTTTCGCTTGATGGTGAAGTCGATGGTCTCGGGGACATGTAGGTCAACTTGCGGAGGCGACATTCCATCGGCGTTGAGGGTTGAGGGCGCCGTTGGCTTCCTTGACGGTGGGCTGACCGAGTTTGACGTTCTTGAGACGAATGACAATGTCTTGGTCGTGGACGTCGAGCTTGATGTAGCCGCCTTCGTCGTCGTTGAAGTCTTCGTCGGTGCCCACACGGATGTTGCGGATGATTCGCTCCATGCGGGACAGGGCGCTCTCGGAGGCGGGGATGCAGTCGTTGTAGGACGCCAGCTGGTGGTTGACAAGGCTGCGTTCTTTGAAAAATGATTGAATGATTTCCTGCATGATGTTCTCCTCCTTCAGTTCCCCTCCACAATGAGTCGGTAGGCAACGGTTTGTCCGGCTGACGGGGATTGCCGGATGACCTTGAGCACGCGGTCAGCGATCCAACCGGCCGCCAGCGGGGTGTGGTCTGGATTGGCCATGTGGGCTGCTGAGTCTTCCGCTTCAGCGAGTTCTTTGATCACCTGAACGACGGGGTCGGTGATCAGGATTTTGGGAAGGAGTTCCTTGGCGAGGCGGTCTTCGCCGGTTTCGGGGTCGGGAAGCATCATTTTCCACGGTGCGAGGGCTTCCATCTCAACCGCCAACTGCTCGTCGGGTGAGATGTTGGCATCCCCCACGAGTTCCTGGTGGGGGACCAGTTCGTGGTTGAGGGCGTTGAATCGGGACGTGATTTCAGGTCGATCAATGTCGTCGATGGCTTTGGCTCGGATGGTGATTTTGGTGCTCTTTTTGGCAGCACGCCGGCGGGAGCCTTGCTCGGCGATGATCTGCATGGTGTTGATGAATTCCTCAGCGTCTTTCGAGATGCCGAGGGTGGACGCCACGTCGTCGTGGGTCATGTTCTTGATGTCGGTCATGTTCCGGTCGGTGGCCAGTTTGTGAGCGTACTCTTCAGAGACGCCAAGTTCCATCAACCGCTTTTTTGTTGCACTCTTTACGACCATTTTTACACCCCGGATCGCCCACCCACACCAGACCGGTAGCGCATTCAGGCGGGCCCGACGGGGTTCGAACCCGCGACCATCGGATTAAAAGTCCGACGCTCTACCTGACTGAGCTACAGGCCCAATGTAGCAACTTGGGCTTTCTGTCCGACCTGCATGGCCTTCTTATACATTTCGGGTTGGCCGTGACCGACGCGGCCGCCGTGAAGGTTGGTTGTCCCATCAGGGGACCCCTTCATAAATCTGCCCGTTTCGCAAAAAATCGGCGATTTTCCCTTGCAGTCCAACGAATACACTCATGAAACTGAAAGGATTCCACACCGTTATGGGCGCCGATGAACCCTTCCAGGCGACCCATGCCGACCGTGAGGTCAACCGCATCGCATCAGCGCCGGATCTCGTTCAATGGACCTCGCCCTCGGGCGTTTGTCTTGACCTTCACCTCCCGGCCACGGTTTACCCGCCCAGGGAGGATACGGATTTGCTGATCTCAGCACTCGGGCCACACCACCTCCGTCAGGGTTCGTCGTGGCTGGAAATTGGGTGCGGTTCCGGCGTGGTTTCGTGGTGGGCCGCCACCAACGGTTGCCGAGTGACCGCATGCGACATCAACCCGCTGGCCGTCGCCACCACACGAGGCCTTCTCGCCCAGCACGGGCTCTCGGCCAGGGTCCACGAGGGTGGACCGGGGCCCGCCGTTGACGGCGGTCTCGACCAGTGGGGCGGGGAGCAGCTCTACGACACCGTGGTTTGGAACACACCCTACCTCTCGTCGAACGTGCTGGAGGCGGGAGCCTTGGGTCCCATGGAGGAGGCAGCGCTCACCGACACGGACGACCAAGGCCTTGTTCCTCGGTTGTTGGAACTCATCGCCGCCGGTCGTTTGCTCAACGAACGAGGCACAGCCTTTGTTACCGTTTCCTCCGGGGGCATCGGTCTCGATGCACAGGCCGTGGCTTGGCGGCACGGACTCGCCATGCGTTCCGTCGCTTCCACCGAGTTCGGTGATGGTGAAACCCTTCAGGTGTTGGCCATCTGGCGCCCGTACGTCGGCTCGCCGTTGGTTTCCCTTCCCTCGACCACGAGCACGAACGATGAGGTGTTGCAACATGCCACGCGACCGGGCGCCAGCGTTCGTGCAGGGCATCAATCCGCCGGTCGAGGTCGTCGGGGTCGTCATTGGGAGACGACGCCGGGCGCGCTGCTCGCCTCGTGGCTGGTCGGCTCCGGCCCTTCGGTCGAACACGGGACCCTTGACCAACTCCGAGTCGGCGAAGGGCTGATTCGACTCGTTCGGTCGTGGTCCGGTTCTGGCACGGATGACGTCGTTCTCAAGTGGCCCAACGATGTATGGATTCGGTCCTCCAGCGGCATCCTCGCCAAGAGCGGTGGCGTCCTGTTTGAGGCGCTCAGTCGGGGTGACCGCCACCGAGTGGCGCTCGGCATTGGTTTGAACACGAGCACGCAAGAGGACGGTTGGTGCGGGGTTGACGGTTTGGGACTTGATGTTCCCCTTGATGACCTTCATCAAGCCGTCCACGCCATGGTTGCATCGCTGTTTGAACGGGTCGAAGGACTCCCCGACCACGAAACCGACCTCGACCATCTTTGCGCTGCAGTCGTTGCGGGTGCATCGGCTTTTAAGGGTGTTTTCTATAGAAACAAGACCGTTCGTGTCGTTGGGGTTGATGCCGACGGTTTCCTCCTTTTGCAGGACCACCCTTCCTCGGTTTCCAACCCCGACGATATGGCCTGGTCAGTCGTCGAGGACGGCGTCGAGGACGTCATCATTTGACGGGCTGGCCGCTCGCTGATAGAGCCCCATGGCGAGCAAGAGAACACCGATGGGGAACGGCAGCAGATCAATCATCAGTTTGCGCTCAATCTCAACGGCGATGCTAGCGCTCACCCCCTTGGTGTCGATTTCGTAGCTGTAGTACCCTCCCGCCGCTGGCGTGAGGGTCTCCTCGTGTGTCCCGCCCGCTGAGAGAACGATTGAGTTGGCCGAGAGCACGGTGCCGCTCTCATCCTTGAGCACGATGCGTAGCGTGGTTTCGTTGTCCACGGTAACTTCGATGTTGAACGCGTCGCCCTTCATCATGGAGGCCCCGTTCGAGTAGGGTGGGTCCTCAGCAGCGTGATTCACCGGGGTGACCCACGTGTGCATGAACAGCCCGCCCAGCAGCAAGGTAAGGCCAGTGAGGATGAACGCATCGCTCATCTTCATTTTCGGCGCCGTTCCGCCCCCACCCATGGTTTGCCCTCCTTGCGATGGCACTTGAGACCTGCGGCCGCCATCGATGGATGGTCGGCGTTTGGTGTTCAGCCCTCATCGGCGTTTTTGCTTGGGTTTGGGGAGGCCCATTCGCTCACGAACCAAGCGAATTTTTCCACTCATCGTCAGGCTCTCAAGCCCGTGCTTCTCGATAGCATCTTCTCGCTGGAGTTGCGATCGGATGGACGGAGCGTCTTTGAGGTGGACCCGTAGCACCGCCAACCCGCCCTCAACGCTTGCTGTGAGGGGCGTTGATGCTGCACGTTCAGCACGCTCGGTGGCGCTGAAATAATCCATCAGCCGGAGGTTAGGTTTGGGCTCAATCGATGCCGCCAACCGCTCAATGAGGTCTTCCACGTCCCCCCGTTGGGTGCAGGACGGCGACACTGCAAGCCCAAACCACCGACGCTTCTCTCGCAACGCCTTGGTCAAGCGTTTGGCCATCGGTCGGGCCACGTCCTTCTTCTTCATCATGTTTGATGTCGCCAAACGGGAATACCCTCAAAACAGGTCGCCGTCAGGATTTACCATGGAGGAAGAAAGGGCTGCCTCCTCGCCCACGAGGGAACGGACACCTCTGGAGGTGCTCAAAGAAGAGGAAACGTCCCTCTTGAGCCTTCTTCGCATCTTGTTGAGCGGCAAGACACTGCCGCATTTGGTCCTCATCGGTGTGCTTTCCGCTCTCTTTCAGGTCATGGCGACCGCAGGTTCCGAAACGGCAAGTGCCCTCGGGTTTCTTTCGCTGTCAGGCGGCTACTTGCTGACCGGTCTGATGGTCGGCATCGGTCCTATCGGACGGTGGATTGCGTTACCGGAGGCCGCTGGTGACGTTGCTCAAAGCCGTCTCAAAGGCTTCGTGTCGTCGTTCCGCATTTGCTTGTTCCCGCTCGCCATGGCTGCCGTCGTGCTGGCGGTGCTCCTTGGCTTGGTTGGGCAGCAGGGTGTTCTCGGAGACCTTCGAACCGCCCTTCCGCTTGCTCTATCGTCGTGTTTCGTCGTTTGGGCCATTGTCCAAGGCCGAGGCTTTGGTCGCTGGCTTTCCTCGCTCGCGGCCTCAAAACTTCCTGAGGGAGCTCAGCGTGAAGAGGGCGGCACAGCGAGGTTCTCGCTGATAGCGCTTGGTGTCCTCGTCGCACTGTCGTCCGTCCTGTTGGTCGTTTTTGAGTGGTTGACGGACGCCAACACGGGCCCAGCGGCTGCGCTGCTGGAGAACGGCTTGTTCTTCGTCGTGTTGGGTGCGGTGTTTGTTATCGCTTGGCGACGCTCGCTTCCCGCACGGCTTCAAGCCTCAAGGCGGATGGATTTCCACCGATTTGCCAACCGATGGATGTTGCTCACCCAACTGATGATCACCTGGCACCTGCTGACCGTTTGGCGACACTGGACCATCACCCCGGAGGGCCCGCTTCTTTTCATCGAGGAGTTTCTCCTGATGATGTTCACCGTCATCATGGCGATTTGGGGCCTGACGTCCAAGTCATACCGCTCCACCCTTCGGCTGGTGAACACTCACAATGCGCTCCCCATGGGCCTGGCCTTCGGGTACGCCTATGCCGGAAGCGTGGCCATGCTCACGACCGTTTTGGAAGAAATCGACAACGTCATGATGGCCGGCCACCTCATTGTCGTGCTGACCTTCCTTTGGATGCAGCCCAAGGTGCTGGCCAGAACCATGGGCGGAATGGAGGCGGCTGAGCGCATCAAGCACGTGGTGAACAGCGCCGTGCCTGCGGAACCGGTACCCGGTTCGGATGACGCCTCCTCCGATTCAACACCCCGCCCCGAGGACGCTGTCGAAGCAGCGGCAGAAACAGGGTCTGAATCTCCTGATTCGTCGGGACCATCCGCTGGACAAACGGAGGCCACGGACGACGCCAACGACGCCATCGGCGCTGATGTTTCGTGGTCCGAACCCGAAGTCTTGGCCAACGACGTGGCCTGGGACGAAGACGACGATATCGAAGTGCTGGATTAACTCGGCCGGATGCCAGCCAGCAACGTAACAACACGAATGGTGTCAACCAAGTCTTCGCTGACCCTTGCCCCCAAAATCACCTGGGCGTCAGCGTCAAGCGCACTCGTGAAAGATCAGCCACGGCGTCAACCTGCCCGATGGTCATGCCCAGCCCGCCCTCAACCTGAATCAAGCAACCTTTGGCGCCACCGACGTCCATCGCCGCCAGGGGGCTTTCAGGGCCGCCTCCAAAATGCCACGAGGGTCGTCAGGTCGTCCAACCCCACCAGCATCGTGGCTTCCCGGATTTGGTCCACAATGGCCCTCAAGTCCATCAGGTCGAGGTTGATGAGGCCCATTCGCATGAGCGTCCGAACGAGTCCATCGACCAAGTCTTCAATCCACTCTGCTCCCATTTGCCACAACTGCCCTCGTTCACGGGCTTGCCGGGCCAACCGGTCAAGGGAAAGGCGAACCGTGACATGAGCCGTGTGCTCGAGTCGCTCAAGACCTTCGTTGGCGATCTCCATTCGTGTGGGTTGGTGCTCAAACGGCAGGGCGGCCACGGCCAAAACAATGGCGCCCGATTGGCGAGCCTGTCGGGCAAATTCGTGGGCTGCACCGGTTCCAACGCCGCCGCCCAAACCCGTGAGCAGGATCACCAATTCCGTGGTGCTCAACAACTGACTGGTCAGGGTGCTAAGGCCTCGCATGCGCTGCTCGGCCAGCGGTGGGAGGGCGCGCACCCCACGCTGTCAAGGGCGTGACCGAGTCGGAGAACGTGAACGTCCTCTCCAGTGGTAAAACTGGCATCATCCGCATCGATGAGGACCAAATGAGCGCTTCCTCGGCATTTCTCGTGGGCTTGTTTGGCCCATGAGCAGCCGATGCCGCCGACCCCAGCAACGAGAATGTTGGAAGGGTCCATGGCGGCAACCGTGCGTTGCATCTCAATGAACTTTGGTGTACCTCAATCCTCAACGTATCGCAGGTACCTTCGGCGGGCATCCCGTGCCCATGCGTTGTCGGGTTCCAGACACAGCACGCGGTCGTAATACTCCACTGCCGTCCTGAATTCGACAGGTGTCGGCCGTAAGATGGCCAAGATTCGAAAGAACGGGAATGCAATCAGCCTCATCTTCCAGCATGGACAACAGAAGCGTTTCTGCTTTCCCGAGTGCACCTTTGAGCATCAACTCTTCCGCTTCATCCAAGCGTTCAAGTTGTTCGCTCGAGAGATTGTAGGTGTTGTCAAAGGCGAAATTTCCCATGGGATTCACCTTCTGGAAATCCCCCGATTTGAAGAATCCTTCTCCCGTTTGTATCTTCTTGGAATCAGGTGATAATTCAGGGGGTCAAAATCTCTCAAAAAACGGTGGACTGCGCCGCACTTGGAGTGAGGTTTTGCTGGTAATGTTTAAGGAGTCCTTACAGGTCCGTTAAACCGTAAGGGTGAGGTCATGCACAAATCTTCTCTCACGGCTCGCACCGTGCTGCTCACACTGGTGGGGGTCTTGCTTCTTTTCCCCGCCCTCGCCTCCTCCTACCACGGCGGCATTGGGGGGCCTCAATCCCACCAAGGCTCCACGGGTCAAGTGGACATCGACGACGTTG
Source organism: Candidatus Poseidoniales archaeon (assembly GCA_019651595.1). Classification (GTDB taxonomy): domain Archaea; phylum Thermoplasmatota; class Poseidoniia; order Poseidoniales; family Poseidoniaceae; genus Poseidonia. The sequence continues at coordinate 52,661 of BOYQ01000003.1, forward strand.
CCAAATCCGGCTGTCTCTGCCACAACGAAGTAGCCGACAACGCCGTGCAGGTGATCCTCGACGACGTGCCCTTCGCCTACACCGCCGGAGAAACCTACCCTCTCCGCCTGCAACTCATCGGCGGGCCAGCCGCCACCGGCACCTACACGGCTGGCTTCTCGATGCGGGTTTCCTTGGGCACCTTGGCCAGCGACGCAGGGCAAAACTGGGAGATTGACGGGACGGTCGACGAGCAGACGCTCACTCACACCGAGGCCTCCGCCGCCACCGAAGACCGAGCATGGGTCCTCGAGTGGACAGCCCCCGAAACCGGGTCGGGCGCCGTGAACTTCTGGATCGTCGGTAACGCCGTGAACGGCGATCAAATCCCCGGCGTTGAAGATCGCTGGAACCAACTCAACTTCGCCTTGAACGAAGGCGACGAAGCCACCGCCGCCATGGGGACTCGAACCCTCTTCGCTGGCGACGGCAACGTCAGCCCACCTGAACCCGCCCACCACGGCATTGACCTTCACCACATGGGTGCCAAGTTGCGTGCGCACTGGTTGGGGCTGCTCGGCTTTGGCGCCGTGATCGGCGTGGTGATTTTGCGGTCTCCTCCTCCGCTACGGCTTTTCCACGTCCTACAAAGGACGAAGCAATCAGCTGCGGCTGCGGTACAAACTCATGCGACGAGGTGATCAATGATGGACGATACAATCACGACCCTGCTTCGAGGCGTGGCCGACGGAAGCATTCCCGTCGCTGACGCCCGCACGGCTCTGGAAGGCGCCGAACTGACCGAGGACGAGATGGCGACTGCGATCGACCACGGGGTGTTCAACATCGCCGAGCCGGGGACCATCGTCAGCGCCTCGCTCGCACCCTCAGGAGCCTCGTACCTGACGATGTTTTTCCTTGCTTGGGGGCTCTTCTGGATTTGCTACTGGAGTTTCTCCATGATTTACGGACTCGCCAAGGGCTGGGATCAGCAGCAGCTCTCGTTCCACCTCGCCATGACGATGACAACCGTGATCATGATTGGCATCATCTACCTGAAGTACATCTTGCCCGACACCATCATCGTCAAGCACGCCCAAAACAAATTCATTCCCGAGCACGCCAAAGACTGGCGGGAGTACAAGTGGTGATGCATCATGGCACGTGAATACGACCTCAAGCCTGCGCCCTCCGACATGGCTGACGCCCTGAGCGGTGGAGCCACGTCCATCAACCGACGCCAGTTCCTTCGATACGGCTTCAACACCGCTGCTGGTGTCCTGACCGCTTCTCTCGGCATGCTGGGTTTCGCTGCTATTTTGTTGCCACCCGGTGGCAGCGGCGGTGGGGACCTCGCCGTCCAATTTTGGGCCAAGGGTCGAGAAGACGAAGCGTGGTACGGCGCGAAGCACCTGCAGCCGATGACCAAGGCCGACTTCGAGGCCGAAGCAGCGAGCTCTTCCACCGGTACGGCTGGAGCAGCCGGTGTCTGGAACGGCGTGCCCGTGGTCGTGAACTACGTGGCCCACTCCAAGTACGGCGGCACGCCCGAGTCCAACGGCAAAGCCCGTTTCCAGTTCATGGAAGGCTACGACGAGACCGGCAAGTACGTCGGCCATTTCGAAGACCTTGCTGAACTCGACCCACGGCTGATGCCCTCCGACGACCTCGTGATGGTCTTCGGACGGTGCACGCACCTGTGCTGCATTCCCGGCTGGCAACTCGTTTCCAATTCGTTCACCGAAGATTCCTGGACGCCCGGCGGTGGCGACGACGGTGGCACCAAGATGTTCTGCATCTGTCACTCCTCTCGCTTCGATCCCACGGCTCTCGAAATGAACACCAACCGCAACCGGTCCAACGGGGCCACGTTCAACTACGCAGGGATTCGCCGTGCGGGCGGCCCTGCACCCGTGGGCTTGCCCATCATTCCGATTCAACTGAACGGCGGGGTCATTGAAGGCCTGCCCGATTACGTCGACTGGTACACGTATTGCGACTGAGGTGAACACATGACGACAATGTTCTGGATTCTTTGGTTCTTCATCGCCTTCCTCGTTTTGCTCGTGGCGTTCACGCTCCGCAAGGAAAACGAAGAGATGCCACGGCGCGACATCCTTCGTGCGGTCGAGTCCACCGGGAAGATGGGCGTGGCCGAACGTTCGTTCCTGTGGGTCTTTTCATGGCTTGACACCCGGTTCCGTCTTCAGGACTACTGGAACATGTCCAAGGGTGCCTACTACAACATGCACCGCCAGATGCCCCTCACCCACGCCGAGAAATACAAACTCCGCATCATTTGGTACTGGTACCCCCTCTACTGTTTGGGCGGCATCTCCTTCCTTTCGTTCATCATCCTCGTCATCACGGGGACGGTGCTCGGTATCTATTACGTGCCGGGCGGCGAGGGTGACCCCTCTCCGGCCTACGCCAGCATGCAATACATCATGACGCAACTGCCCTTTGGCTACATCTTGCGTGCGGTCCACCACTGGACGACCCACTTCATGGTCGCCAGTGTCTTCCTGCACATGTGTCGCGTCTACTTCACGGGCGCTTACCGCAACCCACGTGAGCTCAACTGGCTCATCGGCGTGGCCCTGATGGCGCTGACCATCGTGTTCGGCTACTCCGGCTACCTCCTCCCGTGGGACAGCCTCGCCTACGGTGCCGCCATCATCGGCATCAACCTGGCCAACTCCAGCCCGCTCATTGGCAAGTACATCGCTACGTTGCTCTTTGCAGGTTCAGAGTTGACGCCGCTCACCGTCACTCGAATGTATTTCATTCACGTGTTCATTCTGCCGGTGATCGTCACCACGCTCATCATCATTCACTTGTTCATCGTTTGGGTACAAGGAATTGCGGAGCCGCATTGATACGGAGGGAAAAACATGGGACTGATTGACAATTTTGGAAGAGTCGCCTCCATGTACATGGAGGAAAAGGAGAACCTTCAGAAGGCTGAGGAAAAGCGCAAGCGGACGCGAACGGGCCACGGATTCTGGCCTCATGAAGTGCTCCGTGACAGCATCATCTTCGCCTCAATGCTCTCGATCTTGCTGTTCTACGCCTGGCTGATTCCACCGCCACTTCACGGTGCAGCCGACCCCTACGCCCAAGCCGGGTTCGTGTTCCCTGACTGGTACGTGCTGTTTTCCTACGGCTACCTGCGGTGGGGCGAGTACCTCCCGCAGTTCGTGGTGCCTACAGGGTTCGTCGGCGACATCGTCGGACAACCCATGTTCCCCTGGAACGCTGCTTGGTGGGGCGCTGCCCTGACCGGCATTCCCGTGGGCATCCTCGCCCTGCCACCGTTCCTCGGCGGTCGTGAGAAGCGCCCCGTGGAAGACCCTTGGTTTGCCGCCGCCGGCGCCGTGTACCTCGCTCACATCTGGTTCATCTCGGTGTTTCCATCAACATCTTCCTGGAACTGTACGGGAAGAATCGTTCTGACTTCTGTAAGTTGGACTCGCACGGCGACCTGTTGTGCGGGACGAGAGAGCCGTGGATTGCGGAAGTGTTCAATTCGATACCGTGGGTCATGACCGGCGTCCTGATGTGGATTTGTGTCTACTTCATCGGGCGCGGTTTGCTCATCAAGGCCTGGGGCACGGGCTTCACCGTGGCCAAGAGCCGCCAGCTCCTCGTCGGCGCTCTCATCCTCTCCTCGGCAGCCACTGTGGCCACCTTCGACACCTACGACAAGGGCTTCTGGGACGCCAGGGGTTTGTTGACCATCAAGGACTACGGCGAACTTGAAGCCATGCGTACGCAACCCGGCGACGTCCACGTCCACGACGTGAACGAATTCACCGACGACCGTGGCTGGTCCGAGAGCGGTGTCGTGCCGACATCGGCCTGGTTGAATTGGAACATCTACCAGCCGGCCCGGTACATCATCACCGATTTCAACGACGCCAACGGTCATCAAGACCCGGTCAGCGGCAAAAACGCAGCGGCCGGCGGCACCACGTTCAACGGCGGTGAAGGCTTCACCACCAGCGGTTCGTTCATGATCACCGAAGACACCACGCACTTCCCAGAAGGCCACCCCGAGGAGGTCACGGCCGACGGCATCACGACCGACGTGGCGTGTGAATTCCGCTCCAGCGAGCGAAAGATCAACGACGTCTCCACCCAAACCATGGTGGCCACCACGCTGACCGTCACCGATGCCAGCGGCAAGGACGTCGTGTCCTTCGCCAACTGCGAGGGCGCCACCGTCGAGTTGGCGGTTGGCACCTACGATTACACCTACGAAGTGGTCGTCAGCGGCGCCTTGGCACTCAACGACAGCATCACAACCGAGACCGCCTTCACCATTGCCAGCTACCAACCGTTGCTGATTTGGGACGAGAACGCCCCCGCAGGCCTTGCGGGCCACACGGTCAACCTGAGCAACTCAGAAGAGATGGCCTTGGGCGGTTCGGCTTATTCGTACATTGAAAACCCGACCTATCACCAAAACCCCAAGTCGCTCGACGCCAAGTTGACCTACGCCATGTTCATTCCCTGTGTCACCTTCGGAGCCTTGGTTTTCGTCCTGCTTCGCTACATGGCTCGTGGCTACGAGTTTGAAATGAACAAGTGCTACGGCTGCGACCTGTGCGACGATGCCTGTCCAGTCCGTTTGTTCAACGGCGGAGACAAGTTGAACATCATCTACAATTCATGGAACAACGAAGACGACGGTGTCCCGCTCTACTCGTGTTTGACCTGTACGGCTTGTACGAACGCTTGCCCGCAACTCGTCAACTACGACTCCTACGTGGACATCCGCCGCTCGCTCATCGTGGGCGGCCCACAGGCGGAAATCCCGCACACCGTGCTCCAAGCCGTGCTCAACGCTGAGGCCGAAGAAGCCGCCGACGCCGACTTCATCGCCACCGAGGACTACCCCATCACGTCCAACGTTGGCTACTACCCCGGCTGCGTGGACTACCTCGACCAGGAGATGGTCTTCTCTCACGTCAACGAGGGCACCATGAACCTCGGCGACACCACGACGGCGGCGTTCACCCTCTTCGAAGAGATGGGCACCGACGTGGCCTACCTCGGTCGGGACTTCCTGAAGTGCTGCGGCCACGACCAGAAGTGGCAGGGGCTGGACGAGGTCTTTGAGAAGCTGAAGGCGTACAACCAGCGCAAGATCAACGAATCCGGCATTGACACCCTCGTGTCTTCCTGTGCCGAGTGTTTCCGAACCTTCGCACGAGACTACGAACTCGAGGACGTCAAGGTCATGCACACGACGGAGTTCCTCATTGAGCAGGGCTTTGACATGAACCTCAAGTCCGACGACACGACCGTCACCTACCACGACCCGTGCCGACTCGGTCGCCAGATGGGCATCTACGACGAGCCTCGTGAACTCATCAACGCCGTTGAAGGCGTCGAGATCGTTGAGATGGAGCACAGCGGTGAGGACGCCATGTGCTGCGGTGTGTCCAGCATGATGTCGTGCAACGAGAACGCTCGCTCCCTCCGTGTCACCCGCATGGAAGAAGTCCGTGCCACCGGTGCCGACACGATGTTGACCTCCTGTCCCAAGTGTGTCTCGCACTTTGAGTGCCTGAAGTTCGAAGGCGACGAGGCCTACGCTGACATCGAGATCCTCGACGTCGTGTCCTTCCTCGCTCGCCAAGTCAACGAGCAGAAGGCCCAACTCGGTGCTGAAACCACCGTGGGCGAGACCGCTGAAGCCTGAGAAGGCCACCGACCAGAGCGTGCGGTGTAAGACTCAATCGGACCGGCTGTTATCAGGGCCGGGTGGGTCGTCGAGCCAACCCAACAGCATCGCGACTGGAATGCCGATGAGGCACCACGATACGATTGGAAACAGCGCGTGGAAATTATGAGCTTGCTGCCAGGTCGAAATCAAATCATAAGCGCTGGGCCCCGATGGACCGTGCAAGGGCGAGATCCATTCAAACTCATCATAATCTGGTGGTTGGGTGAGGAGGCTCGCGTCCGGGAGGGTTGCCATGTTTTGGATCAGGGCGAGCGAGTAAACGACCATGAGCGCCACGTTCAACGCAACCGCCCAATGCACAAACGAGACGGCGCGGTCGTCAACCCGTCTCTTTTCGTCGAACCTCGCCAGCACCATGTAATACAACACGAGTGGACAGACAAGGACGAAATGCCACAGCATTGCGCGTGTCTCAAAGTAAGGACCATGCGGTTCAAAGCGACCTTCGAAGTCTCCAACGAATTCGTAGTGATAGCGCGCGTGCTCCTCACAATCAGCGGCCCAAAACGGGCCGTCGAAGTAGAAATGGCCCTGGTAACCTCGGTTGCAGATGTCCGAAGGTGCGGGGAGGGCGAGAGCAGCCACGATTGGGAGAAGGATGAACAAACCCACCGAGGTGTACCGGAACCAAGTCATGGCCACGGGCAGGTTGTTCCTCAAACGTAGATTTCGAGGCAGATGGTCAATCCCCTGGTATGGAACGAACTTGTTCTTTGGGAACAGGTCGCTGTTGGGTTCGTGTTCAGCGGATTCACCATTGGTGATGCTCCTTTCCTTCTTCTTCGATCCCAATCGACGGTGAAGGTTGAGGTATCGGTGGAAAAAAGCCCACAAAAATACGAAAATAAGAGGAGGAAGACAGCAGGTGAGAAGAAGCTCAGTGAGCGCTTCCTCGATGTCTTCTTGCGTAAACACGCCGCCTACTTTTCCACGGTCCAAATTAATCTATGCCCTGCAAAATGTCAACCAAAGGCGTTGCATTCAGGGGGGTGTCCACTTCACCAGACCAGCGCTTGTCCCAAACAACAGGAGGTGAACCTTCTCGTTTAGGAGGCGTCCGATGCTTCACCGTCGTCTTCTTCGTTCATGCCAACGATCTCGTAGTTGGACGGGAACAGGGCGACGGCCACACCGAGCACGAGGGCGAGCAACCCCCAGTTGAATCGCTGCTGGACAAAGAGCAACTCGAGGGCCAGCACGACGAGCAGCAGACCGCCGATGTTGGACGTCCACACGAGCGTCTTGAAGGTCGAGAGCGTGACGCCTTGCGTTCCTGGCTTGCGGTACGGTCCAAATTCGCCTCCAAAGCGTTGTGCGGTCGGGTCTTTTCCTTTCTTTGACATGGGTTCACCTCATCGGTCAATCATCGTGATGGCGTCGGTCGGGCAAGCGAGAACGCACAAACGGCATCCCGTGCAAGCATCTCGAATGATCTTTGCCTTGCGGTTGCTCTCCACCGACATGAGCGGGCTGAGCACGTCAACGTGGTAGAGTTCAATGGCGTCGTCGTCGCATACGATGGTGCACTGGTCGCAACCGATGCACTTGCGTTCTTCGACAAAGGCCACCGTTCCTTCGCCGCCTTTGGTGTTGGCACGCTGTTCACCTCGTTGTCGGTTGAGGGCGGTGCGAATCTTCAGCGCCTCCTGCTCACGGCGCTTTCGCAACTCGTCAGCACCGGTCATGCTGAACCCTCGTGTGTAGGTTCCCCTTCAAACTTGGCAACGCACAGGTTAACCAGCAGGTCCCCAAAACAGTAGAAGGCGCCCACGAGAAGCGGTGGGTTCCACGCTGTCAATCCCGTCCAAGGAACTTCTGAAGCCCACGTCCAATTTTGGAGGTAGGTGCCCCAGAGTTCCATCGCCAGCGCAGCCCACGCCATGGCGGCGTAAAGGCGAGGCTGAGGCCCCCATTGCGTAAAGCCAAGCACGAGCAGCAACATCACCACGCCCGAGGTGTCGCCTCCGGTCCACGCACCGTAAGCGACGAGCGGAACGAAGGGCAACAGTGCCGGCATGGCCAATGATTCCCGCATCCTGTGCGCAGCCCGCCGTCCGAGGTCGAACAGGAAATAGTGGCCGGCGGGGACGAAGAGCGGCATGAAGTCGCGCTGATATTCGTAGATCAGCCACACCTCCGAGAAGAAGAGCTCCATGGGGGTGGCCAAAGCCACCACGGTCAGCATTTCGATGCGTTCCTTTCGGTCGGCCACCCTGTACACGTAGGCAAAGAGGCCCCAGCACCACACGTTGACCGGCCACTCCGCCCATCCGTCGGGAAGCAACCCACCTGCAGCGGTGGCGGAGAACCAAAGGCCGACGGCAATCGTGGTGACGTACAACCACACCCGTTGGCTCATGGCTCGGCCACGGCCCGCTGGTATTCATCTTGTTGCATCACCTTCGGTGGGGTCATGCTTTCCATGCAGCGGCTTCGGCCCCCATGGCGATCATGCTCAGTTCCGCCACGAGCGCATGCCAACTGTGGGCCTCCTTCCCGTACGGGTTTTCGGTACCTTCGTAGTTCTCAAAGCGAGCGCTGGGTGAATTGAGGTTGTCCATGTCGGACTTTTTGGCATTGATTCGATAAAACCACGACGCTGCTTCACCGTCAACCAGGTAGACCACGGGCTCGAGGGATTCTCCCTCTTCGGTGGTCAGGGCGGTTGGAATCCCCTCCTGAATGAGGAAATTATCCACCTTTGCTCCGCCTTTAGCGTAGCGGAGTTTGTTCGCTTTCCGGTTGGAGAGGTTCAGGATTTGATCTCCGGACGTCAGCATCATCACGCCCAAGCCGTAGGTCCCGCTGTCGTTCTTGATGACCACGGTGGGTTCACGTTCAATGCCCAAGGACCGGTATTTGGTTCGCAGGTTGTCAAGGAATTCATCGATTTCGCCCGCGAGTTTGATGCGGCACGCTTCTTCGGTCAGGCATTTGTCTTCAGAAACGAACCAGTCCGGCATCAGATGCCAAGGGTCGATGTCAATCAGTTCGGCCATTTCGATGATGTAGGGCTTCAACGCCTCGTAATGTTGCGATTTTCTGCGTCGATACCAGCCCATGTGTGGTGGTGGCGTGATGTTCGTGCTTTTCACACCGGGGACGTTGCCGTCGGTGAGGTCGTTGTTGAGAAGGATCAGGTCGGGAACGTTGCCGTTCACCGTCAGTTCATCCTCGTCGTTCAGCTCCACCTCCGTCAGGAGCAGTGGACCTGAAAGGCCGCTCACGGAGTTGATGCCGTTGAGTTCGGGCGAACCGACGGTGCACTGGTAGCCGGCCTTCACGATGATGGCACGGATGGTGGCGATGTTTTCCACGTACCCTTGATTGCGCGTGTGGCTTTCAGGGTAGATGTGAACCCACTTGCAGTCCGGATGTGACCGTGTGATGTGTTCGCTGAACAACTTCGAGAGTTCTTCGATGTTCTCTTTGGAGACGTTGTTGAAGCCCGCAGGGAAATGGTTGGCATCAACCACTCCAACCTTCCAGCCAGCGTCCCTGACATCGACGCTGCCGTAAACAGGAATGGGCACCTCGCCTCGCTTTTCTTTCATCCAGGCCGTGATTTCTTCACGCATCGTCTCAAGTCGTTCGGTTTGCTGTTGTAGGTTCATGGTGCCATCACCTCGGCGATTAGATCGTCAATGGAATGGGACGTGCGCCGGTGGCCGTCTTCTCGCAGGTGCAGCGATTCGAACAGACCCAAGCCAAGCGCCAATTCCTCCTGACCCTTGAGAACCGGTGCCCAACGGGCGTAGTGTTCCATCAATTCCTCGGTTTGCGAGCGTCGCTCGGTGAGGAACTCTTCCAGCATGGTGGGCGAGGTTGCTCTGCCGGCAGGCAGTTTCGGGCGACGGACGATTTCCTTTGGAAGACGGGTCAGGTCCGCTGCTCGTCGAAGCGCCGCTTTTTCTTCTCGCCCACCCCCTCGCTTCCAATCCATGGGGAGCGTGGCGGAAGCGGCTCGATGGGCGCTGCCCAAAAACGGAACCCGAACCTCGAGGGAATGGGCCATGGAATGGCGGTCAACCAGTCGGAGTTGGAAGTTCGAGAGTTGCCCGTGTTCGAGCTCGAAATTGAGCATGGTTTCCAAATCTGCGGTGATGGCTGCGGGGTCGTGCGCTGGTGAATACCAGCCTTCCTCCTCTGAACGTGAGCCGTCGATGAGGGCGTTGGCCAGACCATCGGGCAGGGCGTTCATGCGCTGCTGGAGCGTATCGCCGTGTTGGGTCAGGGCACCGTAGCGGGGATAGCCGGCGTGCGTTCACCCCACCTTGCCCGCAAAGGCCGATTTTTTGACGTGATTGGCCATGTGTTCGAAGGGGGGAAAGAACATGACCAGACATCGGCGTCCTCACCGTGCCACGCGAGTTGCGGGAGCCTTTTCTCAAAGGAGGAGGCCTCCAGCAGGTGTTGATGATGCACCAGGTCGTGATGAGCGGCGACCACCTCCGCTGCTTTCCAATCGGGGTTGTCCTCGCTTTCTGCGACGGTCCAACATTCAGGCACGGGTTGCTGGGCCCGTTCTGCTGCCTCGTGGGCGACGGCCGCCACCAAACTCGAATCCAAGCCGCCCGAGAGGACGATACCGACCGGCACGTCAGCCATCAGTCGCTGTTGAACGCCCGAAACGAAACTTTCGAGCAGCGTTGAGGCGTTGGCTTCGGGGTCCCACTCACCTTGCGGGTTCAACACCTGCCGTTCAATGTCGGCCACGTCGATCAGTTCCGGTTGGCCATGTTGCCCCAGACCCCAGCGCTCAACGGTTCCCGGCCGTACCTGATGAACGCCTTTGAGGAGCGTGGTGGCGTCGAGCGGGTACTCCCAAACCAAGCGAGCCGCCATGGCAACGTCGTCCAACACCGGTACGTGTCGTTCGTCAGCGCGAAACGCCTTGATTTCGCTGGCGAACATCATCGAATCCCCCACCACGGTTCTGCTGAGCGGTTTGATGCCCATGGGGTCTCGTGCGAGGATCAACTCGCGAGAGGGTGGGTGCCACAATGCGATGGCGTACATGCCGTCCAAGGAGGCCAGCCACGCGGCGTGGTCCTTTGCCGACATGGTACCGGCATGGTTTTTCCGGCGTGCTGCGAGGTGGGCGGCCAGGATCGCCTCGGTGTCACCTGCGGTCTGAAACGGGTAGGTTGCGTGTTGATTTCGTAGGTCCTGATGATTGTAGATTTCACCGTTGAGGATCACGACGGCTCCTTCTGCTCCCGTCATCGGTTGTTGGCTTGATTGCAGGTCGAGGATGGACAAGCGTGCATGGGCAAAGCCAACGTGTTCATCCAACCAAACATCGTTTTCGTCCGGTCCACGGTGGCGTTGAAGATGGTTCATCCGTTGCAGGACAGCGGCGTCGGGATGGCCGAGCACGCCCGCAATGCCACACATGAATCGTGAACAAGGGTGTTCCCTTTTCAATGGATGTTCAAATTCAGCGGGATTTGTTTACCAAAGAGGGTATCTGAACATGACCACAGCAAGGAGGACAATGGCTACGGCAAAGGCCATTCCGTATGCGATTTGAGGGGGGTCCGAATTGGTGGGTTCATCGGCCATGTTGTTCACCTGTTCACACCAGCCGGGGCCACCATTTCAACGTATTGAGTCCGTCGCTTGCTCAGGGGCGATTTAAGCCATGACAAGGGCGAAGGGTTCGAGCAAGAGCACGAGGGCGAGAGGAATGAGCAACATCGTGGCGTTGTCATCGATGTAGCGCAAACGGGGCCACTCCGAAATCATGCAGACCGGAGCCAGCAAGAAACACAACCAAACCGGCGTCCCAAATTGCATGCTCGACACCAACCAGGGTGGCGAGGATGAGCAACGTGGCGTAGACCATCACCTGGGGCGGTCAGCCACGTCTTTTCGACGAAGTTCACCCATTAACGGGTCGCCGAGGGCCAGGGGAGGCGATGAGCGGCCACGCATAGGCCTTTGTGGGGGTCAAAAAGCAGCACGAAACCGACACCCACCGCACCCCCTGCCAGCGCTGAAACCTGGTGGGCTTCGTAGTCCCGCTGGCCGAAGACCGTTAACCCAAGTCGCAAGCGCAAGGCCTTCGAGAAGGAGTGCGATCAGCACCACACCGGCGACGACTTGTTGCAGGTCAAGGCCAACAACCTCAGCCACCGTTTCACCGTGAGCAAAGTAAAGGTAAGGAATGCCAACCATGCCGAGGTGGACACCTCTTCGAAGGATGTGGCCTCGCATGCCCCCAACGGAAGTGTCGACCGGGTTGGTCATCTCAACTTGACCGTCCATCAAATTCCCCTTGAAGCCGAATCAACGCCTCCCTTTAATATCAAAGGTCCCTCACACAGACGTCAAGGACGGTGTTGTAGGAGGGATGGAGAATGAGCCGTCGCTCATGTTGTCCGAGCAAGCGCTCTCGCATTCGGCGCTGACCGGCCCGAGCTCTTCAACTTCAAGAGGGCCGAGGCGGCCTCGGGGATGCCGTGGCCTTTGAGTCCCGAGGTGAGAAGGACGTCGGGCGCGTCTTCGCCGTCAAGGGCATACGACTCCCTTAATTCACCAGCGTGCCGGTCGGCCCCGTCCAGATCCGCCTTGTTCACCAACACGATGTCAGCGAGTTCGAGCAGTCCAGCCTTTTCTGCCTGAATGCCGTCGCCTCGAGCAGCCCTTCAACCACCACAATCCGGTCGGCGACGGCGGCGCACCTCAACTCGGCTTGACCCGAGCCCACCGTTTCGATGAGAACGCGGTCCCATCCGCATGCCAAGAGGAAGCCTGCCATGTCTTCGACGATGAGGGGCACGGAGCCGGAGGACGAACGCGTGGCGATGGAACGAACATACACGCGTTCGCTGATGTCGGGGTTGTCGACGGAGGACATGCGAATCCGGTCGCCCAACAGGGCACCACCGGTGCGAGGCGAACTGGGGTCCACGGCGAGCAGGGCCACGCGATGGCCATCGCCAGCCCAGGCCGTCATCAAGGCATCGACGAGCACGGACTTACCAACGCCGGGCGCGCCGGTGATGGCCATGGTTTGCCAGCCGTCGTTTGAGGATGCAGCAGCGGATTCCACGAGGTCGTAGAGCGCAAGCGAACCGTTTTCGATCTTGGACAGCAAACGGGCCATGGCGCGCCGGTCACCGGCCATGGCTTGTTGCCGTTCGTCGTCCACGCTCGCACCTCCCTCAAGCAGAAGATTCCCAATGCCAGTCGCTGCCTTGGCCAACACCCGCATCGTCTTTTTCCGAGGCCTGTTGAATGAAATCGAGGATCTCTGAGGTTGGTGTGCCCGGTCCGAACACGGCTCGAATGCCGGCTTCATGCAACGCTGGACGGTCCTCCTGCGGGATGATGCCACCACCAAAGACGATGACGTCATCAAGGCCGGCCTCGACCAATTTCTGACACACCTGCGGGAACAGGTGGGCGTGGGCACCCGAAAGGGAGGAAAGTCCCAGGAAACGGGCGTCTTCGTCCCGAACGGTGTCGACGATTTGCTGCGAGGTGCGGCGCAGACCGGTGTAGATGACCTCGTGACCTGCGTCGCGGAGCGCTCTGGCCACCACTTTCGCCCCACGGTCATGCCCGTCGAGACCGGGTTTAGCGACAACGATGCGAAGCGGGTGGTCCATGAAACGCCGTGGAGGTTCTTCCTATCAAAGTCTGTGCGGCCCGATGGCGTTGGTTTCAGCCGTTTGTTGACCTACCGTATCTGGTGGTTCAATCCATGTTCGCAAGGATGTGGTCAACGGTGGCCTTGGCAGAGTTGAGGACGCCAGGAAGACCTGCGCCGGGATGGGTGCCGGCGCCCACGAGGTACAGTCCCGGAATGTTCGGGTCTTTGTTGGACGGTCTGAAATAGGCACTCTGCGTAAGTTTTGGGGCCACCGAGAAGGCCGACCCCTTGAACGCCGCCAATTCTCGCTCGAACGTTTTGGGCGTGATGTGTCGGCGGGTCGCGATGTGGTTGCGCAAGTCAGGCATTTCGACCTCCAAGGCCTCGATGATGCGGTCACCGTAGGCTTCAGCGATCTCGTCCCAATCAACGTCGGCTCGTCCCAAGTGAGGGACGGGCGCAAGGACATAGGCTGCACTGCAACCTTCAGGTGCTAAACTTGGGTCGGTGACGGTGGGTACGTGGAGGTAGAGGCTGAAGTCTTCAGGAAGTTCGCTGCCCTTGAAGATGTCATCGAGCAGCCCTTTGTAGCGCGGGCCAAACAGAATGGTGTGGTGAGCCACGTCATTGTAGGCGATGTCCGTCCCGAAGTAGAGGACGAACAGCGACATCGACCAGTCCATCTTTTCCAACTTTCTGGCACGCTTTTGAGCGGCGGTCGAGGAGGCGTAGAGTCGGTCGTAGGTGTGATGAACGTCGGCGTTTGAAACCACCAAATCAAATGATTCTCGCCCGCCCGTTCCGTCGCTGATGATGTGCTTGGTTGAGCCGTTTTCGTTCACCACCTCAACGGACTCAACCGGGGTTGAGAGGCGCAATTCTCCACCGAGTTCTTCAAACAATTTGACGAGGGTTCTCACGAGGGCGTGCGTGCCTCCTTTGGGGAAATAAACGCCCCATTCACGTTCAAGGAAATGGATGAGGGTGTAGATGGACGAGGTCTGAAAGGGGTTGCCGCCAACCAGAAGGGAATGGAAACTCAAGGCTTGGCGGAGGTGGTCGTCTTTGACGTACTTGGCCACCGTTTTGTACACCGACTTGTCGGCCCTGAGACGAATCAGCGAGGGCGACACGGCGACCATGTCTGAAAATTTGAGAAACGGACGGTCCGCCAAATCCGTGTAGCCTTTTTTGAAGACCTTCTTGGCGTACTCGAAAAAGCGCTGGTACCCATCGGCATCCCGTTGGCTCCGCTCGGCGATTTGGGCGACCATGGCGGCTTCGTCCCTGACGTAATCGAACCGGTCGCCGTCACTCCAGATCAGCCGGTACATCGGTTGAACTTCCATGAGTTCGATGTAGTCCTCAAGGCGTCGCCCCGACAACTCAAACAGGTCGGTGAGCGTGTGGGGCGCTGTGATCACGGTGGGTCCGGCATCAAAGGTGAACCCCTCGTCCTCGTAAACGTAGGCGCGGCCACCGGGAAGATCCCTCGCTTCGTACAGCACGGTTTGGATGCCCGCTGATTGGAGTCGAATGGCCGCCCCGAGGCCGCCAAAACCACTTCCGACGACGGCAGCGCGCTTGGTGTTTGACGCCCGCTGACCCATGGTTGAGGGTAAACCTCATTACTTGAGAATGTTCGCTTTTACTATCATGAAAATAACGAATGCAAAAACAACCCATTATAAGGCAAAAGACGGGTTTCACCGTAGGTGATGAGGTTGGTAAAAGCACACGACCTCAGCCAACCCGAACAAATTCTGGCCACCAGCGGTGAGAGTTTCTTCTGGGCACGCCGGTTCCTCGGTCGTAAGATGGGCCACGATGCGGCCGTGCTCTATTCCTTCTGCAGGGTTCTCGACGACATGGCCGACGGGGATGTCCCCAACGGCCCGGAACAACTGGTTCAGATTCAAGGTCTGCTCGCCCAAGGGCGCTGGGACGGCCACCCCGTCCTCGAGCATCATCACGGACTGGTCGAGGCTCACCGTTTGCCCCACGACGTGATCGCTTCGCTGGTTGAAGGTTTGATGGACGACCAGGCTCCTGAGGTCCTGATCGCTGACGAAGAAGCCCTGATTCAATACGCCTACAAGGTGGCCGGCACCGTCGGGCTGTTGATGTGCAACATTCTCAACAACGAAGATCCGAGAGCGAAGGCCCATGCCGTCGATTTGGGCATCGCCATGCAGTTGACCAACATCGCCCGTGATGTGGTTGAGGACGCCAAAATGGGACGTCGTTATCTTCCCGGCGATTGGGTCGACCACCTCACACCCGAACAAATCGTCGCCGCCGCTGCTCAACCCCAGGGCCATGAAGGTACGGTGATCACCCTCGCCGTGGAACGCTTGCTCGACCTGGCTGAAACCTACTATGCCAGCGGTCGAGCGGGCCTCGCTTATCTGCCGCTCAGGGCTCACTTCTCCATCGGTGTGGCGGCCAAAGTTTACCGGCAAATCGGTCGCCAGCTGCTGAAATCACCGGACTCATGGCACGGTCAACGGCAGGTCACTTCGAAAGCCAGTAAGTTGTTCTGCACGGTCCGAGCCACTTCCAACCTGTTGCGAAGGCTCCCGCTGCCCCGAACGGGTCACAACGCTTCGTTGCACGCCTTCCTCACACCTTACCAGCAACAGGGAGGCGGATGGGGATGACCATCACCCACGTTTTGGGTGAAGGTTGTGCATCGCTGATGTTGGCCTCGAGGGCGAACGAACTGAACGATCACCGCCTTTCCGTGGTTCAACCCGACGCAGCACCGGAACCCAAGGACCACATGCTGGGGTTCTGGGGGACGCCCGACATGGCGTTCGCCGCCCAACACGCTCGACACGCCTGGCCCAACTGGTCGGTCATCACCGAGACTGCCCACGCCACGATGACAAGCGAGGACCACCCCTATCATGCCATGCACAAACTCACCTATCTCGAACAGGCCAAAGCCACGGCTCGTCAACACGGCGTGGATTTCTTACTGGAGCAGGAACATGTCGCTGCTCAACCCGATGCGGTGTTTGACACCCGCCCGCCCCGTGCCCCAGCGGGCGCCATGCTGCAGCACTTCGCCGGCCTTGAGGTGGAGGTGGACCGGCCCGTGTTTGACCCGACAACAGCGGTGTTGATGGATTTCCGTGTCGACCAATCCCACGGCATGCACTTCATGTACGTGCTTCCATTTTCTACCACACGAGCGCTGCTCGAATCAACGATGTTCAGCACGCAAATCATGCCTCCTGAACACTACACGGAAGCCATTGAAACCTACCTTTTCAATCATCACAACGCCACCATTCTCAACGTGATTGGCGAAGAGCAGGGCGTCATACCCATGGGGGACCCTTTCGCTCCACGACCCGTCCATCCCCGGCCTCGGCGCCAACGGGGGCGCCATTCGTCCAGCCAGCGGTTACACCTTCGCCTTCATCCATCGACAGATTCAGGAAGCCATCCAGCGGGTCAACCAAGGGAAACCGCTGACGTTCACTCGGCCCCACAAGCGGGTGGACGTGTGGATGGACAGCGTCCTTTTGGCCGTGTTGCGCCACTGGCCACATCAGGGCCCGGTGTTGTTCGGACGCATGGCGCAGTCCCTGACCGGTGAGGAGTTCATTCGCTTCATGAGCGGTCGTGCGGGGTGGGGTCTCCGATTCAAAGTGATGAAGGCCATGCCGAAACTTCCGTTCATCCGAGGGGTCTCAAAACTCATGTTTGGCCGGCCAAACAGGGTGGTCTCATGACGGTCCTTGAGACCTTCATGAGTTTGGAATCGTGGAACCTCATCGCTCTGGGAGCCGTGGTGTTCATCGGCTTACCTCACGGGGCCATGGACGGTGCCTTGGCCGTGCACTTCGGTTGGATGGGTCGCCCAGGGAAGGCGGCTGCCTTTCTCCTGACGTACGTCGGTCTTGCCGCTCTCGTGGTCGCTGCTTGGGCCGTTGCACCCGTGCTGAGTTTCATTGCGTTCCTCGCCATCAGCATCTACCATTTCGGGCGCGGTGATGCATCGGCCAACCCCTTCGGGCAAATCACGGTCGAGAGCATTGCGAGGGGTGGCGTCGTCATCGGTGGCATCAGCCAGGTCCATCGTTCGGAGGTGAACGACGTGTTCCAAACCCTGGTCGGCATCGACACCACCGGCGTGTGGCTGTTTTTGGACGCCGTGGTGGTTGTCTCGTTGGTCTGCATCGCAGAGGTGTTGTTGTTCAAAGATCGAAGCGAGCGAGCAGCGTTTGCCATCGAACTCAGCGCTTTGTTCCTGCTCTTCCTGGTCGCGCCTCCACTGCTCGGTTTTGCAGTGTATTTTTGCTTCGTGCACTCTTACCGTCATTTTTCATCCATGCGGGGTGTGCTTCAGACCACCGTGTCCAGCCTTCGAATCACGCAAACCACCGTCGTCTTTTCATTGCTGACGTGGGCCGTGGGATTGGTCGCCCTGGCCCAATTGTCGTCAACCGTGGGTGTTGAACCGGCCCTGCTCAAGGTGGTCTTTGTTGGCCTCGCCGCCTTGACCGTGCCTCACATGATCCTCGTTGACGGCCTCCTCCACGGGCGAGTGACCTCAGCATCGAGAACCGGTTGAGCGTATCTTCACCAAGAGCAAGCAATAAGGGCGGCTTGGGCTGACAACACTCTGGGGAAGTTGATGTCTGGCACCGAAGAGCGACTCAAGGACCTGCGAAACCGGAAAGCGCGCAGCGAAGCCGGTGGCGGCCAGGCTCGTGTCGAGGCCCAGCACAATCGCGGCAAAATGACCGCACGAGAACGCCTTGAACTCCTCCTTGACGACGGTAGTTTTCAGGAGATTGATGCGCTGGTTGAACACCGCTGTCGGGACTTTGACATGGACAAGAACGTCATTCCCGGCGACGGCGTGGTCCTCGGTCTGGAACCATCAACGGGCGTGAAGTGTTTGCCTTTGCCCAAGATTTCACCGTCTACGGTGGCTCCTTGGGTGAGATGCACGGCCTGAAGATTTGCAAAGTTCTCGACATGGCCCTCAAAACCGGGCGTCCCGTCATTGGCATGAACGACTCCGGCGGTGCTCGTATCCAGGAGGGTGTGGCATCCCTTGGTTCCTACGCTGAAATTTTCTTCCGCAACGTACGCGCATCGGGCGTCGTCCCCCAAATTTCGGTCATCATGGGCCCTTGTGCGGGCGGTGCGGTGTATTCACCGGCCATCACCGATTTCGTCATCATGGTCGACCAAACGGCCCACATGTTCATCACCGGTCCAGAAGTCATCAAGACGGTCACCAACGAAGTGGTCAGCTTCGAAGATCTGGGCGGCGCAGCGACCCACGGCTCCAAATCGGGCGTTTCGCACTTCACCGCCAGCGATGACGAACACGCCATCCAAATGGCACGAGACCTCTGTGACTTGCTCCCGGCCAACAACCTTGAGCGACCGCCGATGAAGAAAACATCGGACAGCAAGGACCGCGCTTGCGAAGCCCTCGACAGCATCATCCCCGACGATCCGGCCAAGCCCTACGAGCTTTGCTCAACGTCATCGCCGAGGTGCTCGACGACGGGGGTTTTCATGGAAGTTCAGGCGGAATGGGCCCAAAACATCGTGGTGGGCTTCGGCCACCTCGGCGGGCACACCGTTGGTGTGGTCGCCAATCAACCCAAAGTGCTGGCCGGTTGCCTTGACATCGACGCCAGCGACAAAGCGGCTCGTTTCGTCCGATTTTGCGACGCATTCAACATTCCCATTCTCACGTTCGAGGATGTACCAGGTTTCCTGCCCGGCACCAACCAGGAGTGGGGTGGCATCATCCGCCACGGCGCGAAACTCCTCTACGCCTTTGCTGAAGCGACCGTTCCCAAGTTGACGGTCATCCTCCGGAAGGCCTACGGCGGTGCTTACGACGTGATGTCCAGCAAGCACATTCGCGGGGACTACAACGTCGCCTGGCCGTCGGCGGAACTCGCGGTCATGGGCGCCGACGGTGCGGTGGAAATCATTCACCGGCGACGCATCGCTCACGCCCGAAATCCTGACCAAGAGCGGGAACGCCTCACAGAGGATTTCAAGGAGACCTTCGCCAATCCGTACAAGGCCGCGGCCCTCGGCTACCTCGACGATGTCATCGAACCCAACCAAACGCGACAGCGGCTCAGCCGTGCGCTTGAGATGTTGATGGACAAAGAAGAACTGCGCCCTGCCAGGAAGCACGGGAACATCCCCCTTTGAGGTGAAGGCATGGGCGAAGAAATGTCGGAATTGATGATGGCCGCCATCGCTGCCGTCCTTTCTGCAACGCAGGCTGACGGCGACGATCCCGCACAGGTTGCCCGCCAACCCGGGTCGCCTTGGTCCCAGGACCATCGCCGACAAATGACGGGCAGAGCATCGTTGATGAACGCACGAGCAGGCCGCTCTCCGTGGAGGTGAACCCATGTCAGATACTCGAAAAGTCATCGTGAACGGAACCGAATACGAGGTTGAGCTTGAAGGGGAAGGGACCCAATGGAAAGCCACCGTGGGCGGACAGACCTTCGAAATTCAGATGCCTGAAGCGACGGTGGCTGCCAAGCCTCGGCGGTCGGGGGGTCGAAAGAAAAAGAAATCCGGCACGGTTTCTGCGAACATTCCCGGCAAGGTCGTGACCGTCGAAGTCGAGGAAGGCCAGACCGTCACCGAGGGCCAAGTCATCCTGATCCTCGAAGCCATGAAAATGCAAAACGAGATTCAAGCTCCTGTTTCTGGGACGGTGGTTTCCGTGCAGTGCAGTGAAGGCGAAGCCATCGAGGCCAACGTTCCTCTGGTGGTCATCGAACCGACCGTGAGCGACGACGAAGACTGAGGTTGGTCACGATTGAGAAAGGGTTAATGTAGCATCATAGCGAGTTGTCGGCATGGACGGAAAACCAGTGTGTGACTTCCCTGGATGTGGCGAGGTGGGCACCATCGTTTCCCGTCTCTCACCCGAAGGCTATCTCGTGGCCACGGGCAAGA
The DNA here is from genome assembly GCA_019651595.1 of Candidatus Poseidoniales archaeon. Classification (GTDB taxonomy): domain Archaea; phylum Thermoplasmatota; class Poseidoniia; order Poseidoniales; family Poseidoniaceae; genus Poseidonia. Next base: position 72,964 of record BOYQ01000003.1, read on the forward strand.
AGGCCTACTCGTTTCGTGAGGCTTATCGACGGTTCCACTACTGCTCAGGGCACCATGACGAATTGATGAACGGCGTGTGGTCACGCGTCCGAAAACCCGACGACAAGAGTGACGGCCACGTGGCACCCACGGCCATTTGAGCCCTCGAGCCATGGCGCAGGCGTGATATACCCCCAGTCCATGGAAGTGTATACGTAAAGCGGTTGCCTCCCAAAACCTCATCCACCCTCATCAGCCTGATGATGGTGCTCTCCGTTCTTCTCGTGGGTGCGACACCACGGTATCGGCCGTGGGTCCAAATCAAAACGACATGGGCATGGCGTCGGGTGATCTTCCCGACAACTTGTCCACCCCAACCAGTGTTCCAAACCTCATTTTCAGCAGCACCGTGTCGGGGTCGGGGAGTTGGTCTCGGGTACGGACACCTACGATACCTCCGCGTGGCCCTTAGCAGCAACGAGGGTCTCGCTGCGGAACTGTCCTTTGCCTCGGGCGACGACTTTGATTTGGCCATTTACGACACCAACCAAAATCAGATGGATTATTCGTACTACAGCAACCCGAAACGGTCTCACGAACAGCAGCACCACCAATCACGGCGGCATGGTCTACATTGAAATCGCCGCTTATTCCTTCGCCGGCACCTCCGGTGGGTGGAACCTCACCTTGACCAAATTCACGGTCAGCAACGGCACCGGCGGGGGTGGAAACGGCACCGGTGGCGGAGGCTCATCGGTGACCAACTGCACGGGCTCAGGAACGCTCGTCTCCGACATCCTCGAACCGAACGATTCCACGAGCACCGCCACTTCGGCGTCGCTCCTTCCGCTCACCTGCACCGGTCTCTCCATCCACACGTCGTCGGATTCCGATTACTTCGAAGTCGACATGACCACCGGCGTCTCGTATTACGTGAACGTCACCTTCAACGGAGCGGCGGGAGATATCGACACAGAATGGGTCAGTGCAAGCGGAGGCTATCTCGACAGTTCGGGTTCAACAGGCAACATCGAATCCATGCAGGTGACGGCCTCAACCAACCAGTCCACCTACGTTCGTGTTTACGGCTACTCGGGTTCAACCAACACGTACACCATTGAAATCACCACCGACAATCCAGGTGGTGGTCAGTCAGGTGAGTTCGTTGAAGTCTCCATCATCAACACGACCCACGCCACTCCTGTCCTTCTCAGGGTTGACCAACGGCACCACCTACAACTACAACCACACCTACGGCCAAGTCCACCTTGATGGTGATGCGTACTGGGGTCGTCGGTCAACGGTTCGTTCAACGCCACCAACACCACGCACGAGTCAACATCTCCGTGGCTGCAACCAACAACGAATCCTCGCTGCTGGTCTCCGCCACGCTGTTCGATGCAACGGGTGCGGCGCTGAACAGCAACACGGACACCCTGTACATTGAGATGGTTGAAATCGAGGCGACATCGTCCACCACCGGCGACCTCAACCTGACCAACCTCTCGGTCAGGGACGGCGTACGACGTTGCGTGGGTGGTGCTCGACTACGTGGAGTGGCTCAACAACTTCACGGTTTCAAACGACGTCAACGTCGCCGTCGCCCACGCTACCATTGACTCGGACACGTGGTCGATCACGCCCACTGTCTCGTCGATGTCCTACCAAATCAACTGGACCGGGCCCACCACCATGAACGAACACCTGTTCCTCGCTTACCTCGCAGAAAACGGGACGGCGGTCAACCTGAGCGATAACGACAACATGACGGGGCTTCATTTTGATGATTTCATCCCGCAACTGCCCAGTCTCATCATCGCTTCGTATTCGGTCAGTTCCGCCGCCAGTTCCAACAACGTTCAGGCGCAAGGCCTCGATTTGGTCGTGGGCGACGCCTATCAGTACCAGTACCGTGTCACCGACGCATCAAACGCCAACTTGGCCACCTCTTCCCTCACCTCGTTCACCGCTACGGCGCAAAACATGAGCCTGCCGACGTTCAGTTACACCACGCCCAACGCTTCTGGGACGTATTGCGTCAACATTGACCTCTACTCCAACGCCTCGGTCCAGCTGATCGGCGATCGGGCGTGTTTCACCCTGACCCAGGACGATGACAGCGACGGCGTGGCCAACGAAGTTGACACCTGTCCCAACACCGCAGCCGGCGCAACCGTTGACCAAAACGGGTGTGCGTTGTCTCAGAAAGACACCGACGGCGACGGCTACAACGACGACGTGGATGCGTTCCCAAGCGATGCCACGCAATGGTCGGACATGGACGGCGACGGTTATGGCGACAACGCCAGCGGCAACATGGCCGGCGCGTTCCCCACCGACAGCACCCAGTGGTCGGACATGGACGGCGACGGCTACGGCGACAACGCCAACGGTGCCTACCCGGATGCTTTCCCGACCGACCCGACGCAGTGGTCCGATGTTGACGGGGACGGCTACGGGGACAATGCCAGCGGGAACAACCCCGATGCTTGGCCCTCCGATGGAACTCAGTGGAGGGACAGCGACGGCGACGGTTTCGGCGACAACGCCTCGGGGACCAACGGCGATGCCTTCCCCAACGACGCCAGCCAGTGGTCCGACGATGACGGTGATGGCTACGGTGACAACCCCAACGGCACCACGCCGGATGCGTTCCCCGCCGATGGAACCCAATGGGAAGACAGCGATGGCGACGGTTATGGCGACAATCCGCTCGGTGATGACGCCGATGCGTTCCCGGACGACGCAACGCAGTGGTCGGATGCCGACGGCGACGGCTACGGGACAACCAAGCCGGTCAATCACCGGACGCCTTCCCCAACGATTCCACGCAATGGTCCGACAGCGACGGTGACGGCTATGGCGACAACGCTGCCGGTATGAATGCCGATGCCTTCCCCAACGACCCCACCCAATGGCGCGACGCCGACGGGGACGGGTACGGCGACAACGCCAACGGGAACAGCCCCGACCTGTGCCTCAACACCCCGGCGGGCGAAGTCGTTGACGAGAACGGGTGTTCCACCACGCAACTCGACGCCGACATGGACGGCGTGAACGATGCCACCGATGCCTGCCCCGACACACCGGCCGGTGAGACGGTCGACAGCGTGGGATGTTCGAGCAGCCAAGAGGACGCCGACAACGACGGCGTGATGGACGCCTTTGATGCGTGCCCTAACACGCCTCTCGGCTCCGTGGTCGATGCGGCGGGTTGTGCGACGAGTCAGCTCGACACCGACGGCGACACCATCACCGACGACCGCGACCAGTGCCCCACCACCACCACGGGCGAGCCCGTGAACGGTGTTGGTTGTTCAGCGAGTGAGCGAGATACCGACGAAGACGGCGTCATGGACGCTTACGATGTCTGTGATAACACGCCTTTCTCCGAGGTGGCTGACGCTCAGGGTTGTTCCGATTCGCAAAGGACAGCGATGGCGACGAGATCACCGATGACGTTGACAACTGCCCCGGCACTGAAAACGATCTCAACGTCGACCTGCTCGGTTGCGCGACCAACCAGCGGGACTCAGACAGCGACGGCATTTCCGACGCCGTGGACACCTGTCCGGTGACCCCGAGCGGCGAGCAGGTCGATGCGCAGGGGTGTTCGGATTCTCAGAAGGACGAAGACCTCGACGACATCAACAACAACAAGGACCTCTGTCCCGACACGCCGGTGACCCAAACCGTGGACATTGACGGATGTTCTGAACAGCAAAAAGACGACGACAACGACGGCATCAAGAATCACGTCGACGATTGTCCCAATACACCGGAAGGTGAACTCATCGACGCTGTTGGTTGCGCGCTGGTTCAACTTGATTCGGACGGTGACGGTGTGAACGATGCCGAGGACGCCTTCAAGTTCGACGCCAATGAATCCGTAGACACGGACAACGACGGTGTGGCGGACCGGTGGGATGCCTTCCCCGAGGACCCCACGCGCAGCCAGGCCGAGGTTGAGGAAGGTGGAAACGGTGTGCTGTACGCCGTCATCGCTCTGCTCATGGTTGGTCTCCTTGGGGGCGGCGGTTACTTCTACACGCGAAAACCCGGCTTAAATTCGGGTCCGTTCGCCGAGGTTTCCGGCCGCACGGACGTGGCGACCGAACAGAACATGGGCGGTGGCGACAAGAACCTTCCATCTCTGGATAACGCTGAACCTCAGCAGTGGGAGGAAAACGGCGTCCACTGGTCTCGAGACGTCAACGGTCAACTGTCGTACTACGACGCCAGTGCTGGAGCATGGGTGCCGTACCAGGGCTGAACAACGGTCGCCCTGCGGTGAACTTGCCGTCGTTGATGGGCCGGGGAGGAGAACAGGCCGTCAGGTGAGCACTTCGAGCAGACGGTCCTGCTCAACCGCCATGCGCAGTTCCATGGCGATGCGTCGTCCACTCGACATGGGTTTTCGCCAGGTGGCGTTGCCGTAGGGGTGGCCGACACTCACGTGGACGTTGGTGCCGCCACCGAGGCGGGGGGCAACGTCGTAGATGTAGTAGTTCATGTCCTTGTCAATGCACGTCTGGAGGCAGAACGGTCCGATGATGCCGGGATCGTAGTGCTCCTTGCTGGCCTTGATGAATTTCTCACCCAGTTCAAACGCCTTTTCCAAGAGAGACTCACGGATGGTGGCCGTGTTGTGACCCACCACCGTCATTTCAGGGATCTGTTGGTGAATTGGCATGGTCATCTGCTGAGGAGCCGGCAATCGGACGTGACCGTCCAGCGAGGATTCGAAACGCCAGTCAACGCCGAGGAGTTCCAATCGCTCGCCCTCCTCCGCCAGCGGGCTGTAAAAGAAATTGAGGTTGAACACGGGGCCGATGACATAGCGTTCAATTCTCGCGCCGTCCAACGAGGCCTGGTCGATGACGCCCTCGGCCAGCAAGGCTGCGGATTTCTCCTGATATTCCTTGAAGGAAGCGCAGGTGAAGAACCCGCGCTCAAGTTTCTTCTGTGCGTGGTGAAGTTTGACGATGACGAGGCAGTCGATGTCTTCGGGGTTGTCGATTTTTTCAGGGTAGGGCAGGCCTGCCTTTTCCAATATCCAGTAGTAGTCTTGGTCTTCGGTCCGCTCTTCCATCCGGAGCATGTTTCGGGACCCGAACATGGGAACACGGAAGCTGTTCTCAATGTCGCCGATGGCAGAATACGAGGTGAAGGACCGGTTGGGGATGTAGATGACGTTTCGCTTGCGCATTTCCTCTTGCATGTCCGGAGCGAGGACGTCGTTGAAGTCGTTCAACACGATGGCTTTGTCGACCATGCCGCGAACCACGCGGCCGGAAGCGCTCGTTGGGTTTTGAAGTAATTGGCGTAGGTCTTGTGGCGCCCCTCTTTGCAGTAGGCAACGGTTGGAAACCCTTCTTCGATGGCCCCGTCGCAGATGTCAAGCGCAGAGTGAGAGGCCGTCATTCCGATTCGCAGCTTCAATCGGTCGTACTCTTCCACGATGGAAGCGATGTCGGATTGGTCAATCATTCAAGCCACGTCCGGTTATTTCCTTGGTTGGAGGTTTTTGATGTATCCGTTTGGTTTGGTTCAGTCAAACCGCTGGAGTTGCATCAGTTCCTCGGTCGAAAGCGTCTCGCCGGCCAACAACTTGGCCATCAAATCTTGGGTTTGATCGCTGGCCGCAGGACGCTGACCTTCGCCAGCACTGGCGCCACGCATGGCTCGCAGGATGTCTTGAATGGAATGCAGGCATCGGAGGGAGACGATGTAGAGGCTGTGCTCTTTGTCGGCTTCCTTCTTCGAGGTGCGAAGCTTTCGGTGGGCGGCTTCAGCCTTTTCGCGCTGGCGGTCGACTTCTGCGTTCCACTGGAGCATGTTGTCGTGAGCGCTTTGTGCCGCTTCAGCCGCCTCCTTTACGGCGTTGTGGGCCGATTCCTGGAGAGCGATGGCTTCCCTCAGTTCACCGCTGCCTTCAGCGCTCTCGGTGGCTTGTTGAGCGGCCTTCAGGGCTTTTCGCTTGGCGTTAAGTTCCTTCATTTTCTTGAAGTACTTGCGCTCGTTTTTACCCTGGTGCTTGCCCTGCTCAAATTCTCGTTCGAGCCGCTCCATGGTTCGGGTGAGGGATTGCACGGTGTCGGGGCGGATGGGCCGGCCTCGCCGGTCGAATTGTTGGGGCTGTTCAGGTTGATCGGCCCGCATAGCATCCTTGGCTTCTCGGACCTTTTTGTTGGCTTCTTCTCGTTCACGCTTTTTCTCCCTGACCATCTCGTTCATCTGGTCTCGTAGGTCGCGCTGCTCACGAACCTGAACGATCAGCTCACGAACTTCGTTGTTGAGTTCGTTTCGGGTGCCGGTGTATTGCTTGGTTTTCTCGTTCCAATCGTCTCGAATCTCACGATGCTGAGTTGCTTTCTTGTCAACCATTTTTCGTCGCTCATCAAGAAGATCTTTGAGTTCTGCCATTCTTCATCTCACCTGGTCTGGGGAGGATTCCCATCCTCCCGCAGTCTGGCGACCAACCTCCTCCATTTAATCCTTCACGGCAGGTTCTCCTTTGGCTTTATGCGGGCCATTCGAGGTTCTTGATGGCCCTCCGGATGGCGCCGAGGTTGGTTGTTCGGTGGCATTTGACAGCCAAGGTCCGGAGCGAAACGGGTGCCAAGATGAGGTAGCCTTGCTCCATCACCAACGTCGTCATGGCCTCCTTGTCTGCAGTCTGCACGAGGCTCTGCCATCGTTCGATCTCGTCGGTGCCTGCGGGTTGACCGTTGGTCTGGACCACGAACCCGTCAGGGTCGATCAGATGAACAGAGACCACGCCCGGCAAATCGGCGAGGGGCCGAAGCAACGAATCGATCACGAGGGGAAGTGAGCACACCGGTGAATAATTGTTCTCAACCCTGAGGGGGCTTCAGCGGACCTCGCATCATGTACCCGAGGCCTGACTGGTAGTAGCCCTTGAGCTCCTGCTCCACGGACAACCCTCGTCGCTCGTAGAAGCGTTGAGCGCCCGTGTTTTCGGCCTTCACTTCGAGTTGCACGCGTCGGAACCCTTTGCGCCAGGCCTCGGCGTTAAACCGCTGCCACGCCGTGCTCCCAAGGGCGTGCCCTTGATGCTCTCGAGCGATGACGAAGGCGGCGACCCTCACGATGTCGTCCATGAAGGGGGTGCCGTAAAACACGCCTTGGATGGTCCTCGGCTCATCTTCTTCGAGGTCGACCAACACCAGGTTTCCATCCCACTGCGGAATGGGGAGATGGCGCACCGATGCCTCGGCGTATTGTTCACCTGTCTCTTGCTTGAAGAGACGGATCACTTCAGTGACGGCGGCGCTGTTGTAATCCAACGGCCGCAAACCTGGAAGCCAAGCCATGGTGGGCAAGGGCTCACTTCCGCGACGGCGACCGGTGTCGCTGACCCCGGCGTGGGGCCGCCTTTCGCATGGTAGGTTCTCGCTTTTCTTTGGCTTCGTTCCTTTTCTCTTCAGCGGGTTGTACGTCGGTCAATCCACCGTGTTCGAGCATGGAGGCGAATTCTTCCATGGTGAGTGCCTCGCCCGCCAACAACCGTTCGCTCATCTCAGGCGTGGGGGGTGGGAGGGGTTGTTTTGGACCTGCGTTTTCCTTTTTCAGGTAGGCACGGAGGCGTCCTGCCTCGGTTCGGAGCCCCTTGGCTTTCTGTCGTGCTTGTGAGAGTTCCTGAGCCAGTTGGCGGTCCTTCTTGTTCACGGATTTAATCGTCTCAAGGAGGTCGCGACGAGCGGTTCTGAGGTTGGCTAGGACCGCGGTCTGCTCGTTGTAAATGGCGAGCATCGCTTGGAGTTCGAAGAACCGTGAAAACATCTCCATTTCTTGCGCCAGACTCATTGAGGTGTTGGCGTCGTTTCTGCCGGTCAGTTTGGCATGGAATTCTCCTATGGTGTTGGCCACGCGGTGCCTCGGAACGACCAGCCGGTTGACCAAATCGTCCCGCTCGTTCAAATGCCGATCAAAAGCATGCTTTTGCTCAATGGCCAAGCGGATGAGTTCATCCTGTTCGGTCGCAGGTTCAACCGGCGGTTCTCCTAATTTATTGACGGCGAATTTGATGGTCTCGGAGTGAAGTTTTTTCTTCAGGTGCAACTCAACCAGGGCTAGCTCCAACTCGGTAAGGGCTTGGCGAGCCTCGTCATACTTGCTTTCGACCTCAGCCGGTGAAAGGGAGATCAAGTCGTCAAAGAGGGAAGCAGGCTGTTTTGCCATTCAGTTCCCCTCCCGATTCAACTTCCGTTGCTTCTCCACGGCATAACTGGAGGCGCCGCCCGATGCCAATCGCTCGGCATCTTCCAGGAGGTGCCCCCATCCACCTTTGACCAACTCGGACCAAAATTGGATGGCTTCTTCACCGTCAGCGATGGCGTTCTTTACCGTTTGCAGGCGGGACGCTGTGCGACGGCGGAACGCCTCGTGCTCCTCGTGCATGGTTCTCGCTTTCTCCAGGACATCCTGCTGTGACTCGTCTCCCTGCTCAAGTTCCTCAAGGCGTTTCACCTCGGCACGCGCCTCGCTGGCCAATCGGTGCGCCCGGTCGTTTTCTTCGGTACGCTGTTGGAGGATTTTTGGCAAAGATGCAGCGGCAGCTTTCCTTCGTTCGAGAATGGCGACCACGAGGTCTTCAGGCGTAACGGACAACAGCTCCTCCGCCTGCATCGGTTCGGGGTGATTGTTCAACGTAAAAGAAACAACCCCTTGGCCCTGCTTACGGCGTGAAGGTGAAGAACCACTTCATCCACGCCATGGTATGGGAGGTGGCGTTCGGTTGGCGAAGCGAAACAGCCTCCTGATGATTCTCCTGCTTCTCCTCCCCGTGATTCACGTGGTTCAGGCTCAAGGGGGTGCGGTGCTCATCCAGACCGACTCGTTTTCGCTGGCCGACGGAGAAACCGTGCAAGACGCCAACGTCTCCGCCACGTTGGTGCTGCATGAAGGCATGGGCGCCAGTGCGAACGTTTCCATCCTGCTTCTCGTCGAATCCATGGAAGGTGAGGTCGTCAGCAATCGCACACAGCAAGTGCCAGAACTCAGCGCTCATGAAACCCTCAACCTGACCGTCACCTTTGTGGGTCTCCCCTACGGTCATAGCGTGTTGATCGCAACCCTCGTCGGTGAGGTGGGTGCCGACAACACCACCCATGCAGCGACCGTCTCGGTGTCGGTCCAGCGGCTTCGTCCGCTGGCTGTGTCTCTCGGCGGCACGGGAAGCGTCGTCGCCGAAGGTGGGGGCGCAACGGCGATGCCACGGGGAACTTTACCCCCCCGTGATGGCGATCGCCGCGGTTGCGTTTCCGGTCATCAACAACGGGGATGTCAACTGGACGGGCGGCGCCACCTTGGACCTCGTCAACGGTGAGCAACATGAGACGGTGGTCGTTTCCAATTTGAGCGTTCTCGCAGCGGCCTCGACCGTCGTCGAGGTGGCGCCTGCGATGATGATCGGCGAAGGTCTCGTGAACTGGTGGGTCAACCTCACGGGGGAACTCGGGGCCGAACCCGGCACCCATGCTTTGAACGGTTCATGGACGGTTGCTCCTCCTCCACTCCCTCTCCTTAACGGCGAGATGTCATCCGATGCAGGTTCGGTTCAAGCCGGTGAGGTCATGACGATTTCGTTGTACGTTTGGAACAACGGGAGCGTGGCTTTCCAGGGAGGCCTGGCGTGCTCGAACGTGGACGGTGAACTGTTCAATTCCAGCTCGCTCAACCTGGCGCCCGGCGCATCGCAAAATTGGAGTTTCACCACTTCGGCCAAACCCATGGTGGTGTCTTGTGCTCCTTACAGTGGCCGCCTCGATTCCAGTTCAGCCATGCCGGTCACCCTGGGCATCGACATGCCCTCGGCCGTCTTTGAATCGGCCGGTTCAAGCGTCCCCTCCTTGGCCGGTGGGCCGTGGCACAAAGGGGACGTTGTTTCTGCCAACATGCTCTGAGAAACACGGAAGCCTCGACGGTCGCTCGATTGACGCTCACGGCCGGCACCACGCAGAGCCACGGGAATGGGTCGCGTTGATGAGGGTGCTGCCGGTGAGATTTTTGCATCGCTGCAGTTTCTCAACGACGGACAACAAACCCTGAGTTGGTCGCTGGAGAGCGACGACGGCCTCGTCGTCGGTGAGGCCTCGGCAATCTCACGGACCGTCCGTCCGCAACAGTCCATCTCCGTCGCCATCGTTGCGTCGAGGAAACCTCCGAGGACGGTGTTCAATTGCCGTTCACCTCTGACTTGGACGAGGGGTTGAACGCACGGTGCTCTTGCAAGTCGGCTGAGCGGGCGGAGCGTCGGTGTTCCTCAAGAAAACAACCTCCAACTCCAAGGGGGCCTTCACGTGTTCACCTTCGCGTTCGGTGAAGTTGACGCCGACCAAATCGTGGCTCAGGTCGCCCCGGTGAACTGGCTGGTTGGCCCGGGCCCGCTGGCAACCTCGGCCTCCTTGCCAGATAGCAACACCCAATTTTGGGTTGAATTTGGCGCCACGACCGACCCGATACGACCCGTGCAGGGCGATGAAACACAAATCGACCTGACCTTCCAGCAATCGGGGCCGTTTCTGGATGTCCAAGGCGATCTTTGGGTATCGGATGCTTACGGAACCCGACTCGCAAAGGTATCTTCGCCCTCGTGGAACGGTGGCTCCCAAGCCACTCTCACGGTCAACATCGTCTCGGCCCAAAGGCAGCAACGTCGGGCTGCAAGCGACCTGGCAAATCGACGGTCAACTGGTGTCCTCGGAGGCGACCTACGTCTCTGGAGAAGTCGTGGTGGAATCGTCCAACGACTTGCCCATCGGCGCCATTGTGCTGGGTCTTGCACTGGGCGGGGCTGCGGTCCTGTTGCTTCGGCTTCAGGGACAGCGGGGCTCCGCTTCAACCAAGCGTCCCTCCTCTGCAGCCGCTTCAACCGCGCCGCCTACCAAGGTCGCAAGCAACGAAAAGCGAGAAGTTTCCTGCCCTGAATGCGATCGCCGGCTCCGTGTACCGGTGTCCTACGCTGGCACCGTGGGTTGCCCTGATTGCAGCCATAAATTTGCGGTGGAGTCCCAAGCGGCGCCTGCTCCGTCCTCCACTTCCACGCCCGATCCAGATGAGGATGACGAGGTGGTTGAGGTTCAAGAGGAGGCGGAACCAACGCCCGCCGAGAAAGTCGAGGTCGGTTGCCCGGAGTGCGCACAAACGCTGAGAATCCCCGGCACGTATGCAGGCTCTGTTCGCTGTCCAGCCTGCACGCATGTGTTCAAATCCCACGAAGGTGTACGGTGAACAGGGGTCGGACCATGGTTGGGCACTTCCAAGAGTTCGAGGACGAATACCTCGAAATGATGTATGAATTTCACGAAGAGACCCCGGGTGGCGTTGTTCGGACGGGGGATTTGGCCTCCAAACTCGGCGTGAGTCCTGCATCGGCCACCGAAATGGTCCAGCGACTCGCCACTCGCGGCTACCTCGAATACATCCCCTACAAGGGCGCTCGTCTGACCGAAGACGGCCTCGCTCACGGCCAGAAAATGAAGCGTCGCCATCGACTGGCAGAGGTCCTTCTCGAACTGCTCCCTTACGAAGGCAATCCGCATGAAACCGCCTGTCGATTGGAACACGCCATCGATGACGACATGGAGGTCGCCCTGTCCCGCCTCATCACCAAAGACACCCTCGACCCCAGCGGCCGGACCATTCCTGACCCAACCGAGGACATCGCCGCCCGACTGAACGGCTTACCGCCGACATGTGCGTTGGCGGACATGGAGGTTGGAACCGCTGGTCGGCTCTCCGTCGTTCTGATGCCCGCAGGTGAGATGGAAGCCATGGCTCAAAGCGGCTTTGCTGCAGGTGCCCACATCACGCGGACGGAGGGTGGCTTCGCTCTGGAGAACGGTTGGGTCGCCCAGCTTTCGGAGGGCGCCATGAAGTCAGTTTTCATTGACATCATCGACCATTCGGTGTGAACACTTTAGAACACACCTCCTCATCCCGCTGCATGGCAGATGAGGTTCCACAAGCGGTGGAAGAAGACGAGGATGCACCCGTCGCCGAAGAAAAAAGCGGGTTTGGGTTCCAACTGTCCGAATCCATTGTCCACGCCATTGACCGGCAAATCGTCAGTTCGGGTCTACGTCTGATTCTGTTCTTGCCCGGGTTTGCGGCCTTCACGTTCTTCTTCAGTTGGGCGTTCGCACAAGCCTCACCCACGTTTTGGGAAGCCAACATTGAACCCAACCTCGGGCTTGGTTTCTCCACCTTCCTGGCCAGTTTGGGGTTCGTGGTGGTGTTTGGGTTACATCCTCGCCGTGGGTTTCCATCGATACCGGGTCAGCGTCTCCCTCGCGACGTTTCACGACCGCGTGGAGGCATCCAACGACGAGCATCGTTCGGTTCAGTCCCTTCACGGCTATGACGGGCTGTTGTATCAGTTACAGAATTCCATGGGCCATCATACCAAGTCCCTGGCCCTAGCCGTCCTGTCTGCGGCGACCCTTATCGCCGTGTTCTGGTACGGCACTGGGACGGTCTACGGGAATCTTTTCCTGCTCGTGGCGGCCTCGTTCCTGCTCCTCTCTGTCGGCCAACACCTCCCCACCAGAAGCACGCCGTTCAACATGGTGGAACAAACGGGACTTCTGGCTGCCTACACGCCGCCCGTTCACCCTTCGACCCTGAACATGGTGTTCAACGACCTCATCAAAACGCACATGGATCCGTTGCTTCGCTCCCAATACGACGAATACACCAAAGTGCTCGAAGGGTCCTTCAAGCGCGGCATTGATCGAAGTTTTGCCCACGAGAAATTTCTGATGACCCTCTACCGACACGCTACGGGACTGGACCGAAAAACACTGGAATCGGAGATGGCCGAAATTCTGACCAAGAAAGGTATGGAGCACGTGTTTTCCAACGATACGTTCACCCTCGAGGCATGGCTGATTCTCCTCGGCCTCATCAACCAACGCTGCCCTGCCTTCTTCCGGATGGTCGACCGCCTCAAGCAGGATCTTGAAGGTGGACGCGAACCGGCCATGTCCGACCTCATCTTCGAGGTTGACATGGAGAACGTTGTCACCGACAAAGCGAACCTCTTCACCCTGTTCCACAACCTCTCTGACAAAACAAGAACCGTGGTCTTCCGCGTCCAAACCCCGAATTTTGAACCCAAAGACCTCGCCCTGACCTACCGCCTTGAACCGGGTGAGCAATACTGGTGGTCCTCCGAGGCGCTCCCGCTGGCAGCGGAAGGCAACGAAGACGTGTTGGGCAAGATGTCCGGTCTTCTCAAGGACAGCACGGTGTCTTGGCAAACCCTCATTCCGACCAGCGTTGGCGACGCCACCGTCTCCGTTCGACTGGAGGAGACCAACGGCGAGCTGCTGCTGGGGCGTCAGATCAACGTCCGCGTTCGCGCTGAATTCCGTCAGTGGTTGCGTTCCACCAGCACCTACGTGTCGTACCTGTTCGGTGGCCTTGGTTTGGTGGTGGCCAGCATCCGCTTCGTGATGGTGCTGCTCAACGATGTTGGTGCCTGATAGCGCGCCCTCGCCCAGCCATAGGCTTGAAATGGAGAAGGTGGTGGAGGCTTCATGCGCGGCATGCCCAAAGATGCTGAGAAAAACCCTGACGCAGACAAACTTGCGGAACTCAGGGACATGGAAGCGAAGGTCCGCAGGATGCGAGACAATCGAAATTCCCTTCGTGATCAGGGCAAAGCGATGGCCAAGAAGCGAAACGCCGTTCAAGACCAATACAAGGAGCATCGAGAAAAGCTGACGCTGATGAAAGCGGAACTCGATGCCATCCACGCCGAGCGAAACATGCACCGGGCAAAGCGAGACGCCGTGAATGAGCAACTTCGTGATCTCTTCGCACAGGTCAAAGGTCGTCGGGGCGAACACGGCGAGAAGAAATCGGCCACGGCTGAATATTCTCAACTCTTGAGTCAAATCAACAACCTCGAAGAGCAATTCCAAACCACGTCCTCCAGCACCAAGAAGGAAAAAGAGACGATGGAACGCATCAAGCGAATGAAGCGCCGTGCCGAGGAGTTGGAACCCGAAGTGGCGAAATTTGAGATGGTCGCCGTTGACCTCTCCAACCTTGACGAAGCGATTGCGACGCTCAAAGCGGAATCCGACGATGCGCACAACCTCTTCGTGGAGGCGCTCAAGCGAGCCGACGAAAAGTGGGCCGAATACAAAGAAGCTCTCGACCACCGTGATTTCCTCAAGGCGGAGGGCGACCGGCACCACAACGAATCGGTGGAATTCCACGAAAAGGCCAACGCCATTCACGAGAAGATCGACGAACTGATGGTCAACGTGAACAAGGCTCGAGACGAACTCAACATGGCTCGCCAGGAGCGAGAGTCCTGGATCACCGACCACAACAAGTCCGTGAAGGCCGAGATGAAAACCGGTGCAGAATCGGACGAGGTTGCTGACATGCTCGTTCAATCCCTGCTTTCAGACGGTGAGCTGGTCTTTGGCGGTGTTGGCCGAGAGGACAACACCCAGAAATCCAAGCGCGGTGGCGCATCCTCGAAGAAGAAAAACATGCGCCGCATGGGTCCCATTCGCCGACGCTGAGGTTGTTCGATGTTGGGCATCATCATGGCCGGTGGCCAGGGCAGCCGGTTGATGCCGCTGACCGCCACCCGGCCCAAACCAATGGTGGAAGTGCTGGGTCGTCCCGTCATTGATTTTGTCAAAGACGCCATGGTGGAGGCGGGTATCGAGGAGATCGTTGTCACGACCGGATACCGAGGTGAACAACTTCAGGCTCACGTCGACGGTTGGTCGACCACGCTCCCCGACGGTCGCTCGATTTCGGCCCGCATCAATCAAGAAACCACGCCGATGGGAACGGCTGGAAGCGTTGGCCTCCTGCGCGACCACATCACCACCACCTGCGTTGTTGGGTCAGGTGATTCGGTGGCTTCCTTTGACATCGCTTCATTGTTGGCGGCTCACCGGGCAAACGGAGCGAAGGTGACCATGGCGCTTTGGGAGGTCGACAACCCGTCCGAGTTCGGCATCGTGGGCCTTTCTGGCGACCAGGCGGGTGAGGTCGATGGCGATTTACGCCAAGGCTACATTCGCCGTTTCTTGGAAAAGCCGTCTCCTGAGGAAGCGTTTAGCAACGTCATTAATGCTGGCCTCTACATCCTCGAGCCGGAGGTGTTCGACCACGTTCCGGTCGGCGAAAAATTCGATTTCAGCAAGCAACTCTTCCCTAAATTACTCGAATTGGGATGGCCAATGTACGCACAAACCATCGACGGTGTTTGGTTTGATGTCGGTCATCCGTTTGAACTCATCAACGCACAGGCCACGCTGATGCAGCGCTACGATGAACTCCCGTTTTCCTATCCGGCGACCTACGCGCAGGACGGCGACGTGTTGTGCGCAAGCAGTGCCCAGGTGACGGGTTTGGTTGCCCGCTCCGTGCTCGGTCCGCTCACCGTCGTCGGCGATGAAGCGTCGGTGGTCGATTCCATGTTGATGGAGGGGTGCCGTGTTGAGCAACGGGCTCGGGTGACTGGCTCGGTCATCGGTTGCAATGTGATTGTTCCTGCCGGCACGACCGTGGAGTCTTGCGTCATCGGTGATGGTGCTGTCCTCGAAGCCGGTGCAACCTACACGGACCAAAAAATCAGCAACCCTGTGGGACCGTAGGAAAAGCATCTAAGAAGGGCGGGTGAAGGCGTCAGGGCGAAGCCCATGAGTTCTCCACCCCACCGAACCTACGAACGCACGTGGGCTGAAATTGAGAGCATGCTCGAGCAGGCCACTGAAAAAATGCATC
Organism: Candidatus Poseidoniales archaeon; assembly: GCA_019651595.1. GTDB lineage: Archaea > Thermoplasmatota > Poseidoniia > Poseidoniales > Poseidoniaceae > Poseidonia. Next base: position 88,729 of record BOYQ01000003.1, read on the forward strand.
AGTGGAAGGAATGGTACGACATGTGCAAATCGGAGGACGATAAGGACGGGATGAAGGAAGCCGCCCGAAATCACAAGGCCCTTCAAGGCGTGGTAAAGACACTCAAGTGGACCCTCGGAGAAGAGGGCATCGACGACCCGCTGAGTTGAGAACTCACCAGCCGCGCTGGTCCAAACGAACCTCAAGGGTTTCCAGTTCATCGCCCTTCATTGGAATGCCTTCCATCATGGCCATGGCTTCAGCAACCTTGCTGGGTTCGTCGTAGTGCGCCGTGGCCATGACGATGGCGTCGGCCATCGTGGGCGGATCGCTTGACTTGAAGATACCAGAGCCGACGAAAACGCCGTCCATGCCCATCTGCATCATCAACGAGGCGTCGGCTGGGGTGGCGATGCCACCCGCTGAGAACGTGACGACGGGGAGGCGGCCGAGGCGGTGGACGTCGTCCAACACGGAGCGAACACCGGCGTGCATGTCATCGCCAATCGGTCCGAAGGGGGTACCCAAGTGGGTTCCGGGGAGCTCGGAGTGGGAGGCGAGGACTCGGTATCGTTCCATGATTTTCTCAGTGGCGAGATCCAATCCGTGATCGTCGAGGGACTGAACCTGTTGAATTTCTTGGTCGATGAGTCGTGCGTGGGTACTGCGGCCACCACGTTGCCGGTTCCAGCCTCGCCCTTGGTGCGAATCATGGCGGCGCCTTCCCAGATACGACGAACGGCTTCACCAAGGCCGGTGGCGCCGCAAACGAAGGGTATGCCGTAGTCGTGTTTGTTGATGTGGAAGTAGGGGTCGGCTGGCGTGAGGACTTCACTTTCGTCCACCATGTCAACGCCCATCGCTTCCAAAATTCGTGCCTCACCGTCGTGGCCAATTCGTGATTTGGCCATCACAGGGATGGAGGTGCAGTCGAGGATGCCTTGAATCATGTCGGGGTGGCTCATTCGAGCGACGCCACCCGCTTTTCGGATGTCAGCAGGCACGCGCTCAAGCGCCATGACGGCGACGGCTCCAGCGTCCTCTGCTACGGCGGCTTGTTCGGGGTTGACAACGTCCATGATGACGCCGCCTTGTTGCATTCGTGCGAAGCCTCGCTTGAGGAGGTCGCTGCCTTTGCGGAACTGAGAAAAGTCGGTTTTCATGGTGCTCACGGGTCAGCCTGGTCGGCCTCCCTTATGACGGTTGGTTCTTCGTCGTGTGGCCGCTTCAGTCTGCCAGGACGGGGGAGTCGCCTTCAGCGATTTCAGCGTCGACGGATTCCTCGGCGTTTCGGTCGATCCACGCCTCTTCTCCCTCGGGGACATCGGTGTCAGCGAAAATGGCGTCCACGGGGCACTCGGGGATGCAGGCGCCGCAGTCAATGCACTCATCGGGGTCGATAACGAGGTACGTTTCAGCCTCACGGAAGGCTTCGACCGGGCAAACAGCAACGCATTCCTGGTACTTGTGGTCAACGCAGGGGGATGTAACAACGTGGGGCATGATGATTCCTCACCCATGCCACGACGGATGGCCTACTTAATCTCTTGTCAGCACGAGATTTTGGTTTCGCACCACCGAAAAAATCGGTTAGGTTCGCCTGCGAGCGAGCCACCAAAGTCCGCTGCCGAAAACGGTGAACAGAAGCAGGGCGGCAACGGGAAGAGCCGCACCGTCAAACATGGAAGCGGTCGCCGTGTCGCCGACTTCATTGGTGGTGCTTTCAGACGCGTTGACCTGCTCGGTGATGTTCTCTGAGTCCTCGAGCTGGTCCGTCGGGGAGGTGTCGCATGCATCAGGCACACCGTCGCCGTCCGTGTCCTGCGTGTCGTCCCCCTCGCACATGTCTTGGTCGTCGGCGATGCCGTCACCGTCGCTGTCAAGGAGGTCATCGCAACCGTCCGGTGTTCCGTCTCCGTCTTGGTCCACGGCGTCGTCGTGCCCCTGACAGCGGTCCTCCGAGTCTGCTGTTCCATCGCCATCTTGGTCGATCAGGTCGTCACACCCGTCGGGTGTTCCATCCTCGTCTTGGTCCACGGCGTCGTCATGTCCTTGACAACGGTCGTCTGAGTCTTTTACTCCGTCAGCGTCGCTGTCAACGAATTCATCGCAGGCGTCGGGTGTGTTGTCCTGATCGAGGTCCAGGTTGTCATCCCCGGCAAGGCATCGATCGAACGGGTCGGGGACGCCATCGCCGTCCGTGTCATCCACGCAACCGTCGCCGTCTCGATCCCAACCCCACGCCTCTTCTGACGGACAGCGGTCGGTCCACTGCTCCAAGTAAGAGCCGGATGAGATGGTTTGACCGGTAGCGTTCAGGTAGCCCGACGTGTAGTGCGTGCCTTTGAAGATCGCGTTGGCGGTGCTCCCGGCCCGATTTCCTTCCGGAATCACTTCACCCTGCGTGAACGGTCCACTCGAACCGATGGGGCCGATGTAGGTCCAGACGATCTCACCCTTGGGCGAGACTTCGTAGAGGGTGCCTTGTGTGCCGTAGGTCACCAACACGTGGCCGTTGGGCAAGGCCTGTGCGCCGGAGATGGAACCGGCGTACATGGCTTCACCTTGGTCCCACGACCATGCGGGTCCTGGGGGGCCGTAGGTCCCGTTTTCTTCAAGCGTGTAGGAGCCGTTTTCCAAGGTCGGTTGGATGATGTCAACCGAAGAGTAGGCCGGATATCGTCCGTTTCCATTGTTGAACACGATGAGGCCACCTTCTTGGCCGTGCCCCGCCTGAATCCATTGAACGTCGTGTTGGGCGAACAGTTGCTGATCGCTCGACAGGCCTCGGTCGTACACTTGTGGGTTACCCCAGCGATACAGGATGTCCCCACCTTTCCCCGACACACCTCCGGTGCTGCCGGCGGCTTCCTCGGTGGTGGTGCTGTGATTCGATGATGTACACCTCGTTCATGCTGCGGCAAGAAAGCGCGATTTGGTCGAGATGGGGGTTGTAATCAATGCCGTTGCAGTGCATCCAATCGGCGCGACCCGCTGCGTTTCCTGTTCCGCCCATGTAGTTAATGTCGATCTTTCCAGGGCTGTCAGCCACCACACCGTAATTGTCCTTGGTTTCGTCGTGGTCCTGAACAAGATGGTCCCATGCATGCCATTTCCAAACGATTTCTGCATCGTTGGTGCCGACGGGTTTCACCTCGATGATGTGGTCGGGCCAGACGTTGTTTTGGCCGCCGGGTGAATCGCTGGCGATGGCTGGATCACGGCCGGCCTGAAGGGCTTCTTCTTCGCTTCGATCTTCCCAAGCGATCATCAAGATGTTACCGTTGGGCATCGGCTCGATGTCGTGGTGCGTGATGACGTCGACGCGGTCGTAACCTCCACGACCACTCCAGCGTCCCGTCCCATGCGATTCGCTCAACTTTCCCGGACGTGCCCCCACCGGAGAAGTTTCCAACGGCGTTGTTGGCGTTGTTGGCCGTCCGGAGCAAGTCACCGTCGGGGAGGAGGTAGGCAGAAAGGGCCGGCCGGTGTTCGCCTGGCGAAGTCCAATGATGCACGTATCGTCCCTCATGGTCGATGAGGTACGTGGTGTTGGAGGGGATGGGAGAAAACAACGTGTAACCCAGCGCCGCACCCTCCTCGCACATGACAAGACCCATGGTCCAGTTGGCGCGGTCGGCGTTGCAGGTCGGGGTTGGGCGGTGGGTTTCCTCGGTGTGTTCGCCCACGCTGATGGGGACCCACATCAGCATCAACGCCACCAAACACAACGACACCAAGGTGCGATGCTCATCGACGTTCATGCGTGCTACCTCGCTGCGAGTTCGAGGGCCTCGTCGAAGGTGGCCCGCAACTGTTCCTCGGCCGGCAACCCCGAATAGAGCTCAAATTTTGCTTGGCCTTTGACCGTTCCTGCCTCAGTGCTGTCCACCAGTTTTGGGTTTCCTTCGATCAGGGAGTTCATGCTCAGTCGGAAGTGCAGCACGCGTTGGTGATCAAGCCGCTGGTCAAATTCTTCCATCAACTGACGCAAGTTCGCCTCACCAAGTCGTGCAAAGGAGCGGGCGGCTTGCCGCTTGTTCGATGTCGATGCTTTCACGAGCGTGAGTTCTGGTCCGTGGAAGAAACGGGTGCGGTCAAGTTCCACGGCGTCCTCATCGCCGATGAGCCACGCCAGCGCATCCGCCAACACGTCGACGTTGGAAACGGCGCTGGCCGTTGCCCTCCAGGTGATGTGATGGAGCCCCACGGTGCTCTCGTGTCCGGCGAGGGTCAAGAGGTTGCCGAACCGTGGTTTACGACGTCGGTGTTGCGATGAGGCCCATTCAAATAGGGGAGGTGAGTCGGCAACCTGCAAGTGGGGTAGCCCCCGCAAGACACACCGAGTTGAACGACATGGCGAAGAAAATCAGTGCAAAGGCACGTGCAGCAGCGCGTAAACAACGTGACAAGTGGAAGACGAAGCGATGGTACACCATCCGTGCGCCTCGGCATCCATGGGATTTCAAGCGAATTGGCGAAACAATCGGTGAGTCTGACGAACACATCATCGGCCGCGTCTACGAGATGACGCAGCAGGAATTTGACGGTAACTTCTCCAAGATGCACGTCGTGATGCGATTCCGCGTCACGGAGTGTGTGGGCCAAGATGCGCTTACCACCTTCATCGGCCACCACCACCAAACCGACCACACCCGTCGACAAATCCGACGCTACCGTGGCAAAGTGGACGACGTCGTTGACGTGGTGACCACCGACGGTTACCTCGTCCGAATGAAGCCGCTCATCATCACCCAGCAGCGCGTGCAGACCTCGGTCAAGCAAGACATGCGAACTCGCGCCCGGGACATCATCATCGCCTTTTGTGCCAAGAACACGTACTCGGATGTTCAGCGAGCCTTGCTCGACGGCAAACTTGAGGACGAGATCGAAAAAGGCGTGAAGTCAATCTATCCCGTTCGCTCGGTGGCCGTCCGAAAGAGTCAGCTCCTGCAAGAAGGTGTGGTGGCTTCCGACGGCCCAACCCTGGATGAAATCCACGCCCAGGAAGAACGCCAGGCCGCCGAACTGAAGGCGAAGAAAGCAGCGGCCCTCGCTGCCGCCATGGCTGAAGAAGCAGGCGAGATGGATGAAGAAGCCGACGACGGCGACGAGGCCGTTGAGGCCGAGGCTGAAGCCGAGCCTGTTCAAGAGGAAGCAGCACCCGCCGAAGAAGCCGCACCTGCTGAGGACGCCGGGGCCGACTACGACAGCATGACGGTTGCCGAACTCAAAGAACTCCTCAAGGCCGCTGGCAAGCCGGTCTCTGGAAAGAAAGCCGACCTCATCGCTCGTCTCAACGAGTGAACGACCCGCCGCCGAGGCTGAACGCCGCAGGTTTGAGAAGTGGGGACACGGAGGCTCGTGCATGCGTTTGGGCGTCATTGGTGGGACCGGACTGGTCAACTTGGATTTGCGTCAGCAACTCGGTGACAGCGGTACGTTGATCCGACAGGACGACGTTGAGGTAGAGACGGCGTTTGGGCCGGTGCCTTTGCGCCTCTGCACGGTTCAAATCGGACAGGACGAACATGAAGTGGTGTTCCTCCAGCGACACCACAACGACACGGGCCACGGTCGACCGCCCCATGTGATCAACCACAAAGCCAACCTTTCAGCGATGCACGGCGCCAACGTTGAGGCGGTTTTGTCTGTTTGTTCCGTAGGCGCCATCGCTTCCACGTTTCCGCCGGGGAAGGTCGCCCTTGCGGACCAGTACATCGATTTCACTGGTGTCTCAACCACGTTTCATGACGGTGAAGCGACCTTTACGTCGGCCACCGTTCCTTTCAGCCCGTCGTTGAACGAGCGGTTAGAAGCCATTCTTCGAACGCAGCAGCCCGAGTTTGCGGATGGTCCGTTCCGCTACACCTACTGGTTAACTCAAGGTCCGCAGTTTGAAACCGTCGCTGAGGTGGACGCCATCGAGCGATTGGGCGGGGACATGGTTGGCATGACGATGCCCAGGGAGGCCAAGCTTGCGCTGGAACTTGACCTTCCCTACGCTGCCGTTTGCATTTCATCGAACTGGGCCGCAGGCCGAGACCCCGCTGACAGCGAAAAAGCACTTGACCATCTCGACGTGTCCGCACAGGCCAACGACCGCCTTGGTCCCGTTTGGGCCTGCATCACGGGCATGCTCACGTGACACAAACATGATGGACGGAAGGCGTTGAAACCCAGCCATGAACGGTCGTTCTGTGGAAGGTTGGATGGCGCACGAGCCGGCGGACGAATGGGACGTCATGATGAAGAAAGTCGCAGCGTTTCATGCAAAACATGACTTTGCCGGCCAGAACGGCCACGATATGGGCTACCGGTTGGCGTTGACCATCGAGGAGTTGGGTGAACTGGCCGCCGCGGTCACGAAAGGAAAACCGCTTGAGGAGTGTGCTGAGGAAATGGCCGACGTGCTCATTCTCCTGATGGGGCACAGTTTGGCAATGGAGTTGGATTTGAAAGCCGCTTTTGAGAAGAAATATGCGCGCATCATGAAGCGTGAGGCGCTCCAAGGACGACTTGGTGTTCGAGTGACGGAATATCGTCCGGAGTGATCAAGCAATCCAGTGCTGAAACGTCATGGCGTGCTCGTCCCGCTCCCCGGGTTCAACGCGTCGTTCGGTCAGGAGATAAAACTCGTCGGCGTCAATCGCCGGTGCGTAGGTGTCAGCGTCCTCCACGACGGTGTGTATGACGGTGCGGTGGATTTCTTTGGCGTAGGGAAGAAACAGGGCGTAGATTTCGCCTCCTCCAATGATCATTACGTCATCTTCATCCGAGAGCGCCATCACTTCGTCAAACGACATCGTCTCCACCTCGGCCTCGACCCCTTGACGTGTCATGACCACGTTGCGACGATGGGGAAGCGGACGACCGAGGCTCTCCCATGTTTTTCGCCCCATCACCACGACCTTGTTGAGCGTGGTCTGCTTGAAGTGCTTGAGGTCAGTTGACTGCCGCCACGGCAGGTCCCCACCTTTCCCGATGGCGCCGTTTTCGTCGCAAGCGAAAATCATTGACAGCATGGGAACACCTCAAACGGAAATGGGCGCTTTGATGTGAGGGTGGTGCTCGTACCCGACCACCTCGATGTCGTCGTAGGTGAAGTCGTCAATGTCCTTGATGGCCGGGTTCAACTTCAGCGTTGGGAGCGGCAGAGGCGTGCGCGTGATTTGCAAGCGTGCTTGGTCGAGATGGTTGTTGTACAGGTGGGCATCGCCCAGCGTGTGGACAAAGACACCCGGTTCAAGGTCACACACCTGCGCCATCATGTGCGTCAGAAGGGCGTACGAGGCGATGTTGAAGGGAACCCCGAGAAACACGTCGGCGCTGCGCTGGTAAAGTTGACAGTTTAACCGCCCCTCAGCAACGTGAAACTGGAAGAAAGCATGGCACGGCATCAGCGCCATCTCGTCAAGTTCGCCAACGTTCCAGGCCGACACGATGATTCGACGGCTGTTGGGGTTGGTTTTGATGGTCTCAATCGCCTGTTGCACCTGGTCGATGATCCGGCCGTCCTTGGTCTCCCAACGGCGCCATTGTTTTCCATAGACGGGCCCAAGGTCTCCGTTTTCGTCGGCCCACTCGTTCCAAATCCGCACGCCGTTGTCCTGAAGGTACTTCACGTTGGTCTCGCCCTTGAGGAACCAGAGAAGTTCGTGCACGATGGAGGGCAGGTGGAGTTTCTTGGTGGTCACCATCGGGAACCCCTCCGCAAGGTCGAACCGCATTTGGTAACCAAATACCGACTTGGTGCCTGTCCCCGTCCGGTCGCCTTTGTCGGCGCCTTGGTCGAGGATGTGTCGCATCAAGTCAAGGTAGGTTTCCACAGGACCACCTGTCTCAAACCAGCGGAGGAAGCACTTAGGCGTTGTTCAAGCCCTGAAGGCGTCATCGGGGAGGAACAAAAGATCGCTGGGGACACTCGGTCGTTGAGCGTAAGCGACCAGCGCCTCCGGAGGGACCTCGGCAAACAGAGGAGCTGTGTATCGTTTGACAGCTTCAATTTCCATCCCTTTGCAGGTGTAGCATCGACGGCAGAAGCAACACAGCATGTCAATGGCGGCCTGCGGAATACCCAGGGCCAACGCTTGTCGGATGTCCTCGATTTCTTCGATGTCTTCGAGGGTGAGGTCGATTTTCCCCAAGCGTAATCGGCGTGCTCGCTGTTCAATTTGGGCGGCCTGAGCAAAATCTCGTAGGGTGTGGGGCGTCGCGCCGTCCGGCCAATTGGCTTCGCCCAACAACACCAAGGACACCAAGGCGTCGGCGATGGCGCAACCTGGGTGGTTCATGTTGTAGAGGATGCAGACTCGCTCCACGGTCCCGACCGATCGATTTCGCCCCCGGTGGATGTGGACCTCGAGATGCGGGTCGCGTCTGATGAGAAAACCCAGGATGGTTTTCACCACGTCGATGCGCAGTTCAAAGCCGTCAAGGCCGGCGACGAGGTTGGTGTTTCCGGTGAGGGCACACACCTCACGACTCCATGTTTTGGTGCCGCTGACGACCTCCTCCAGCAGGTCCAATCCTCGCAGTTCAGCGCTGATCCGGTCGGCGGTGGCCTGATCCCCACCGTCCTCGGGTGCTGAGATGTTTAACAGGCCAAAGGGGGTATGGTGCAAGCTCACGCTGTTCATGGCTTGCGACCGTATTTGTACTCTCAAGGTGCGCCGAGCGCCGTGAGCGAGGCCATGAGTTGGTCGGTGAAGGTTCGGTACATTCGAGCCAACTCCGAGCGGACCTCGTGGTCCTCCGCCTGCGCCAGGGTTTGAAGCGAGGCAGGCGTCATGTTGCCGCCGTCGGCGGAACCCAACCATTGCAGCCACGACACCCCTTCGCCAGCGTTGACGTCAAAACGGCGATGAAGGCGGGGCCATTTGTGGTGTTGCGGTTCCATCACTTCGCGCGTCCCCACCAGAGCAATCGGTACAACGACGGCGTGCGGGTGAGCCGCAGCAAGTCGTGCGACGCCCGTTTTTCCGGGCAGCAAAAACGGGGCTTCCTTTCGCTTTGAGCGGGTGCCTTCCGGAAAGATGCCAAGCGCCTTCCCGTTGATGAGAATGTTGGCGGCGCTGGCCAGCGCATCGCTTCCGCCGCCTCCCGATGGGTCTCAATTTGGCCCGTAGCGTGCATGACAAATCGTGTCATGGGGTTACTGAAATGCCCGTCCTTGGCGAGGTAATGCGTGGTTCTGCGGGCGGCCGCAATGACGGCGATGGGGTCAACGTGGGAGAGGTGGTTGGCTGCAAGAATGGTGGCGCCCGTTCGAGGTATGCGGTCGGCCCCGTGAATTCGCCACCGGAGCAACGGTCGAAGGGCCGGGGACAAAAACATCCTCAGGGCGGAATACACGGGTGTCTTAGGAAGAGGTTGAGGACTTGGCTCAATGGCCCAGTGCTCCCGCAACGCCGACCACGCCGCTTCAAGTTCCTCCGTGCTGCTCACGTTGAATGTTCCTCGGGTGGGGGTTTGATGTTTATTCAGTGCATCCACCCTCTGCGGCTGATTTCACGGGTGATGAGTGGTCCGAGGACAAGCGTGAAAGGGCAAGGGCAGGACGGGGCGCCATGGGCAAGACCCAACGGCGGAGCCTCTCGGTCTTCTTGGGGTTCCTCATCGTATCGGTGGTCGCTCACCCGGTGGCTCTTGCAGAGGCTGCTTGGGAAGAGGACGGGTGGCTTCGGACCTCGTTTGCCAAGGAACGACTTGACCTCGGCGACGAATTTGGATGCTACGGCATGCCGGGGCTCTCATGGTCCAACGACCCCGGTGCGGTTGCCAACGCATGCAAGACCTACATCGAAGAGCGTACCAACGCCAGCCGTTGGGGCGTTTCACCCCTGTCCATTTTCACGCCCCCCACGCTCACGATGGCCGATCACACCAAAGTAGCGAGCCAGGGGTTCGTCGTTCACGGGGGACGAGACCGGCCTCGAAGACACGGCTTGGCACGATGAAACCGACCGTCCTGCTGACCTCTGGGAGTGGTACAACTTGGGCCGTCGAGGCGGAAGCCTCGAGAAAGGCATCGCTTCCCTTGAAGACCTGCAAACGGAGGTAGAAGCCGGTGGTTTGGTGAATCTCTACTGGATCGGTCGCGTGAACGACGCCACCGTCCGGCACGACCGTGATGTGCTTGCGTACTTGGACGAGGCTCCCAACGTTTGGCTTACCACGTGGGGTGAGGCTTGGTCTTCTTGGTCCGGGAAGCGATGCTACGAATACCAGCGAGACGTTGTCGAGGTTGAGGGGAAGACGGTCATCACCTTCGAATCAAAGGAAACAGAGGTTTGTCGTTCGGTGTTTGACGAGTTGCCGTGGAACGTTCCTTTGACCTGGCTCATCGACGTCGAAGGTGCATCGGTGACCGACGTCTCAAGCCACGGCACTTCCTTGCGACTTCCCTCTATAGAAGGGGAGAAGGTGGCTAAGGAAGGGTGGTGGCAACAAGCGGATGGGACGTTGGTGCTGTCCGTCCTCAACGGGCATGCCGTGAACATCACGGTGAACGCCACCGGGATTGAACACGACATCCTCGCTCAGACCGAATTCTTCAACAATCATTCAGCGGCTGTCACGGTCGCTGGCCACGAGACGACGGACCTGTTCAAATGGGCCAAGCGATTTGTTGACGACACCGATGTTCGGTTCACTTGGTTGGTTCAACCGCGGCCTGCCGAGGCCGCCGATGCTTGGATTCCCTACGCTGTGGTCGGTGTTAGCGTTTTGACCGTGTTCATCATGCTGGGTGTCCTCGGACGGGAGGGCCTTGGACCTGGTCAAGTTTGGCGAACCGAAAAGGGGGGCAAAAAGGCGTTCTCAGACGGGGAAAAACAAGCGAAGCCGATGCTGACGGGGGAAGCCGGGGGGTTTGGGAGGAAAAACATGGCCAAGACGACCTCGTCATTGTTTCCCCAATCCACCGATTATGATCGAATCATCGACCTTTTTCGGTTCTACGCCGATGGAGGGTGCCCGTTTCCCCGTCCAAACCCCATCGGCGCGGTTTTTGGCCCGTCTCGAGCCCGTCCCCCCAAGGAAAACCCACGGAAAACCCCTTCCCTTTCCTCCCCGGGGGGAATTTTGGGACAAATGAAATTTTGGTCATTCCATGGGGGGAAAGGCCAGGGGGTTTCCCAAGCAGCAGGGGGGCGGGGCCATCGCCGGGCGGCCCTTTTTAAAAGTCAAGGGACTGGGTGTTTCCGGAAAGGGCCCACCCCCCAGGAGCTTTTTCGCATTTTATGCAGCCTTGGGCCTCGTTGGGACCCAAGAATTTAATCCCCCCCGTCGTTCACCCTTGGGTTTCCCCGTCGGGAACGAACCCCTCTTTAATTTGAAGCGTTTCCGGTTTTGGGGGAGAAACCAACCTATCCGCCCCTCTTGTCCAAGTCGGTGATATTTTACACCCCAAATCGACAAATAGGCGGTCTCCGACCCTCGTTGTGCCGTGGCGTTGCCCCAGGACCCCATTTTCCGCTTGAGGGCTTCCAAAACCAATTGGTTCAACCGGGTGGAGTCCCTCGGAGGAGGGCCCAAAAAGCCCCCTCGGTGCACGATGAGAACCCCGAGGTTTTGGGGGAAAACCCCCCCAAACGGTGGGGTTTGACAAACCCGCCCCCCGGGGCCCGGGGGTCGTTAAAACCCGTTGCAGCCTTGGGTTTCTCTGACATCATGCCCGGCCCCGCGGCACCGTTCCATTCCATCGGCCACCACGGGAAAAGACGCCCTTCGATGGCCTCTTGCGCCCGAGCGGTCTTTGGGCGGTGGGATTGATGGCCCCCATCGACCTACCATCACTTCGCTGTGGGGGATGACCGGGGACAAGATACAGCAGTCAGCCGAAAACCCCCTTTTGTTCCTGCGGGACGATATCCCCCGGGTCGAAAGAAGATCAAGCGGGCGTTCTCGGGAGGACAACCCACCGTTAGGAACACCGTTTTGGGTGGAAACCCCGACATTGATTCCCCTTTATCAGTACATGATGTACTTTTCGAGGAAGACGACCCCTTCCCCTTGAGTGAAATCAACGCAGCGTTAGAGCCGGAACGTTGCGGGGGTGAGATGAAGCAACTCTGCATCAAAGCGCGCCACGGCATGGATGGCCAACCCCCATGAAAAGGTGGCCCCAAAAACCCCCCATCGGGTGTCAGGTTCCTCGCGAAGTTCACGCTGAACCCGTCGTGTCGCCGGGGGAAAAAAACCCCCGGGTCAGGCCAAAGGGAAGGGGGGGCCAACCGTCCTCCGTCAGCGGGTCGCCCTTTGCATCGGGGGGGGAGGATATCGAATCCCCGGTGCGGGTCGAGGAGCAAGAGGGTCCGGGTTCGGCCTCGGCCCCCCCAAAATTGGCGAGGGTCGGGGTCATGTGCTGCAGCGTGGCCATCGCCCCATCGGGGCGTGCGTTGGGTTTCCCTTTGGCTGCCAAGAATTGGTTTGAGGGGGTCATTCCCACCATGTTGATGATTCTTAAAACCGGTGAAAAACGCCCTCGACGTTGGGGGAAAAATAACCGGTGGAACTCGTTCCTGGGGTTTACTTCCCAAAACCAGTTCGGGAACGGACACGGTGCAGGGCGAGGGGAACCCCCGGGCCGGGGGCCCCCAGTTTTTTTTTTCCAAAGATGACCATCGACCACCCCCTGCTTTTCCCCCCGGCGGAATAAATCCTTTGCCTCCCCGCAGGGCGTGGCCGGGTGGGACCCCGTGGGGTTGCCGGGAAATAGGGGATTTCATCGATGTGGGCGATCATGTTCACGCCCCCATGAAGAACAAAACGGGGACGGGGGGTCGATCGATTGCTCCTTCATCCGTACACGTCCTTTTTAGGTCGTCGGCGTCAACGGCGAACCCTTCCATTTCCCTGCCTCTGATGCCCCGACAGCCCTGTGGGAGCAGCAGCAGACGGGTGTCAGTGATGCGAATGATTTGACCCTGGACGTCCCCTTCCACAAATCGATGAAGCATGGTCAGCGCCTGATTAAACTCCGTTGTTCGCTTCATCATTCGCTTCAACTCCACCACGCATCCGTGTCCGTCGGCCACCCAATCCATCAGTTGGCCGCACCCCGTTAAATCGAGCAGCGTGGAGTTGTGCAGCACCATTTCTCCCTCGTAGAGCGGGACCGGGGCGTCCGGGTACAACTGACCCAAATTGTGGTACGTCACCTCACCCCTCGGCATTCGCGATGCGGGTGCGCGTGAGGAGCTGGGCATGGAAAAATTCGGGGCCCCGCACCGGCCTTGGGGGCAGGCGCCTGTCAGCCGGGGTTTTGGTCCAGCTTGGCTTCTGCAGCCTCGGGGAGGTCGGGTCCGGCATTTCAGGAACCGACGGTTAAATCGGTGGTGGTGAAGCATCGGGTTGTAAAAAGGCATCAAGCGAAGACTGGGCTTCGTCTTTTCTTTCGCCTTCTTCGCCGCACGCCCGACGGTCAAAGACGAGGCTTCTTCAACACTCCCCGCTATTTAGGGCAGGAGCCGGATTTGGTTTGTGGAGGCATCATCCGTTGCAACCAGACCCTCAATGCCCAAGGTTCAAGAAGTGTCGGGGGAGTCAGGGATTCATGTCAGAACACCAGACCGTCATGAAGACCGGAACCAGCACCGTCGGTATCACGTTCAAGGGAGGCGTCGTCGTCGGCGCAGACCACCGTGCTACAATGGGTCATTTCATCGCAAACAAGAGTGTTCAGAAACTCTTCAAGATCGGGCACAACCTCGCCTTGACCACGGCAGGTTTGGTTGGCCATGCCCAGTCCCTTTCCCGCACACTGGCTGCTGAAGTGGCCTTGTTTGAACTCCGCCGTCAACAACCCATGACCGTCAAGGGCGCTGCAACCCTGACCGCGAACATCCTTTCCGGGCGCCCTCACTGGGTGCAACTCCTCATCGTTGGTGTTGACGACGACGGTGGCCACGTTTACTCCATCGACTCTGCCGGCGGTTCCATTCCCGACGCTTACTGTGCAACCGGCTCCGGTTCGCCATACATGTACGGTGTGCTTGAAGACGGGTTCAAAGAAAACATGTCCCAGGCGGAGGCCTTAAAATTGGCGGCGAGAGCCCTCCATGCATCGGGACAGCGTGATGCGGCCTCCGGCAACGGCATGGATTTGGCCATCATCACGCCGGGTGCCGGCTACCAACAAGTCTCACAAGACGAGATTGCCAAACTCCTGAAGTGAGGTTCATTTTCCCGCGGCTCTGCCGCTTACCACTCCTCCAGGAGTGCGATGTGGTCCATGCTGACTGCGGGAGCGTGAAGTGAACATCATGCAAATGACCTACCGAGAACTGAAAGACGAAATTGCGAAGATCATTCCTCGCAACATCGAATATGAAATTGATTTGGAAGCTGGAAACATCGCCATCATCACCACGAACATGAAACCCTTTACGGGGCAAGACGGGCTGATCGGAAAGATTGCGCGTCGTATCAAGCGGAAAATCGTGCTTCGCACGCCCATCGACGCAATGATGAACATGGACGAGGCCAAGGACGTCATCAACGACATCATCCCTGATGATGCCGACATCACAGAGATGTATTTCGATGCCTGCTATCGTGAAGTCACCATTCAGTGCCGCCAACCCGGTACCGCCATCGGTCGCCGAGGAGAAAACAGCAACGCCATCCGGGACAAGACCGGCTGGGCCGTGAAGGTCGAGCGCACGCCGCCGTTGTTCTCGAAAACGGTTCATGACATTCGCATGTACCGTCAGACGCACGGGGACGAGCGACGAAAATTGTTGAAGGATTTTGGATTGAACATCCACCGGCCAACCCGTCCTGGCGGGACGTGGGCACGGAGTTACGGCCCTCGGTTCGTACCGAGAGGTCGGTCGCGCCTGTCCTACGTCCACCAACGAATCGCGAATCATGATCGACGTCGGCGTGAACATCGCGTCGGACACCGACCCCATGCCCTTCTTCAACGCCCCGGAAGCGCTTCCGCTGGACAAGTTGGACGCCGTCGTCCTGACCCATTCGCACCTCGACCACGCCGGAATGCTTCCCGTCCTGTTCAAGTACGGCTACCGTGGACCGGTTTACTGCACGCCGCCCACGCGTGATTTGATGCTGCTGCTCCAAACCGACTACCTCAAAGTTGGGGGAGCTGAAGGCAAGCGAACACCCTACGACATGGAGGACATTCGCATGTGCATGAAGCACGTCGTGGACGTTGATTGGGACTCGACCACCGACATTGCCCCGGACGTCAAGTTGACCTTCTCCAACGCCGGTCACATCTTGGGTTCCTCCGCCGTTCACCTCAACATCGCAGACGGAAAGCACAACATCGTTTTCAGCGGGGACCAAAGTACGAGAAGTCATGGTTGTTTGACGCCGCCAACACTCGCTTCCCACGGGTGGAAACATTGGTCATCGAATCCACTTACGGCGCCTCGGTGAGCTACCAACCCTCACGCCAAGAAGCCAACCAAGAACTGCAGGACATCGTTTCACGCACCCTGATGCGAGGAGGCAAGATGATCTGCCCGGTCTTTGCGGTCGGGCGGAGCCAGGAAGTGATGATCGCCATCGATGAATTGTTCAGATCGGGTACGGTGAAGCCAGTGCCGGTTTGGCTGGACGGCATGATTCAGGAGGCCACGGCCATTCACGCCTCGCACCCCAACTACCTGACAAAGGCGCTGAGCAAGTCGCTGCTGAAGGACGACGGTGAAAACCCATTCACGAGCGAGTGGTTCCGCCCGGTCAAAGGTCGTGAGCTACGTGAAAGCATCGTGATGGACACCTCTCCCTGCATCGTGTTGGCCACCTCGGGCATGTTGAACGGCGGCCCCGTGATGGAGTACTTCAAGAACTGGGCCCACGAAGAGCGCAACTCCTTGTGTTTTGTGGGCTACCAGGCCGAAGGCACCCTCGGGCGCCGTTTGCAGAAGGGGTTCGGCGAAGTTCCCATGCTCATCAACGGCAAGACGGAGATCGTGAAAATCGGATGCGAAATGGTCACCATCGACGGCTTTTCAGGGCACTCTGACCGCCGTCAGCTGCTTGACTTCGTGGACCGCATCAACCCGCCGCCCAAGAACATCATCTGCCATCACGGCGACTACCAAAAGTGCAACGAACTTGGTCTGACGCTCAGGGAACGGTACAACTGCCTCACCTTTGCTCCGAGTAACCTCGAGACGGTGCGCTTGTTCTGATCACAGCGGCATGTCCATGTCGTTGTCCATTGGGTCCGGCAAGTTTTCCGCCGAGGTCAGCGAATCGGGCGTCCTTCCACCTGCTGGGTACGACGGACTGATGGAGCGCTGTCCACCGGCTGCCGGGGATGAAAGCAGCAACCAGGCACCACCTGACAGGGTTGCAAACAAGGCACCAACTGCAAGTGTAAGCGTGTACTCACTTGACTCAAGACCTGCCAGCAGGGCCAGTGAAAGAACAAGGGCAGCACCCAAGGTCAATACCGTGCGCGACCGGCCTGCCATGGAGGCGCTATCACCAAGGTGTTCATGAACCCGTTGCGGTTGTGTTGGTCTCATGCAATCCTCACGTTCACCCGCATGCCCTGGCTGGTTGATGACCGCCGTTGCACCCTGGGGAGAGAACGCCGAGGATGCCTTCGACCAAGGCCTCGTGGAACTCGGCCTTGGGGACGTACGTCTCATTCAGGCACAGGGCGCCATGCTACCGCTGGGTTTTGAGGCGACACCGCCCCGACCGTTGCCCATGGGCTCGTTGGTCGAGTGTCATTTGGCCACGGCTTACGCATGGAACGGTTCCTCTGCCTCGGCGGGTGTGGCCTGGGCCTCGTGTGTCACCCCCGAGGGCGATGAGTGTGCCATCGTCGCGACCATCACGACGGACCTGGACTACGAAGAGACCGTCTTGCTACTCCGAAGAAACCTGCAGCGAAGGCTGGCGAGCAGGGACTTGGAAGTCCTCCAGTTTGACGTGGCGGTCGACGAGGTGACCGCAGGACAAGATCACCACGGTGTGGCCGTTGCAGCGCTGATCCTTCCCGAGTCGCTCTCGCTTGGTGCTCGAACCAAGACCGGACCGGTCCGGGGTGCGCTGACTCGAAAGGCGGCACCTGAACCCAAAAAGCGGGTCGACACCAAAGCCCCAGCGGCGCCGGCCCGTCGTCCGGGTCAGCCTCAGAGCAACCACGATTTCTCACTGTGAGGTGAGGGGTTGACCGAGGAACAACGATGGCTGGTCGTGCGCTGCGCTGCCTGCGGTCAATGTTCGGGTCAGCGTCGTCAGGGCGGTCGATGCCCTCATTGTGGCATGGCCCTCAACGCCACCTCCGAGGTTGTCAAAGCGTGCACGAGCAGCGCCATGCTCCATGTCGAGGTCGCCCTTGCCAACACCCCTGACGACCTTCGGGACGAACTTCGTCGTCGGATGACCAAACAGGTTGAACCTGAAGGAACTCAGCAGGCGACCATGCGCAGCCTTCTGAAAGAGCTTCGCGCCATGGGGCAGGAAGATGGAAGCATTGGCCTCGAGACGGTTCGTCTCCATTTGGAGCGACGTTCGGTTGACGGCACGCCTGAAGCCTTCATGGAACAGGCCGAAGTTGAGGGTGTGGTGCTCCGTCTCGCACCCGACCGGTGGATGTTCTTTGAGTGAAGTTCATAGGTGAGACGCCGTGGCACAGACCAAGGGCGTATGGGTTAGTTTGGCCTATACTCGGGCGTTTGGGACGCTTGGACCCAAGTTCAAATCTTGGTACGCCCACCATCAATCGGGCATCACGATGCTGTGGACCCACAGGACGTGAAAACCAAATTGGGTTTTGATGAAGTTCTGTGGTACGGTCTCAAGTTCCGACGCCCACACTGCATCCTCGAAGGTCTGAACCATCTGGCCCTCAACAAATTCTCCGAGGTCCCCGCCTTTGCTTCCGCTGGGACAGTTGGAGTACTTCTTTGCCATTTTTTTGAAGGTACGAAAGGGCTTCTTTGAGGCGTTGATTTCGTCGAGGATCATCTTCGCATCGGGCTTGTTCGCCACGAGGATGTGACGAACGTGTGCTTTGCGAGGCTTTCTCCGTCGGTCATGACGCCGCATGGTTCCTCAACTCCCGATGAACACGAGTGGCCCCACGGTCAAAAAGATGTGCGACGGCCCAAAAGAAAAGCACCAGCACCAACGCTGGAACGCCCCGACCAAGCAATTCAAGCTCAAGGTCGTTGCTGACCGATGGGAGCAGGGCTGACCAACCCAGCAGGTAGGCGATGAGGGCGAACAAGGTGTGCGGCGTAAGCGAAGCGGGTCGAAGCCACGCCAGGTTCCTGCGATGGTGTTCAACCGTCATCATCCACCCCACATTGAGGAAGAAGCGGGTCGGTTGAATGCCGCTGGTTTCGTTTCTATAGATGGATTCAACGGGCACTTCCGCCACCCGGAAACCGTGTCTTGAGAGGTTGATCAGCCAGAAGTTTGGGTAGCCGTAGCCCGACCAAGAGCGCTCCCAATTCCATGCATGCAGCACCCCCGATGAGGTGGCCGTGTAGCCGCACTGCGGGTCGCCGAACGGCTGGCCTGCCGCTAAGGTCGTGAACAACGAAAGCACCGCCGTGGCTCGCTGCCGCAGTTTCGGCATCCGGTTCAACCCCTCGGGGTGAAGGCAACGGTTTCCTTTCACGTGATCCGCTGTGCCGTTGAGGATGGGTTGAACGAGCGCGTCCATGTCATCCGGGTTCATCTGACCGTCACCCGCCATCACGACACTGATGAAAGGGCCGTCCCAGCACGAGAGGAGGTGCTGGTGCCCGCGGTCGATGGCGGCACCGACGCCCTCTCCGTTCCCGTCGATCACGACCACCTCGCAGGGCGCTTTGGCCAGGCGGGCCGCCTCGGCCGTCCTGTCAACCGAACCGTCGTTCACCACCACGGCAAGGTCCACGGTTTCGGGGAGGTGAATCAGAACGCCCTCAATGTGCGATTCCTCGTCTCTTGCAGGGATGACCACGCCAACACGTCGTCCCTGAATCATGCTCAACCCACCTTGACGGCGGCCATCAACCTATGCGTGAAAGGGGCTCCGATTCGTCTTTCAAAGAACAGGTTTCATAGCCTCCTCGACCAGCAGACGAAGCGTGAAGACGCCGCTTCGTCGAATTGTTCTCATCGGTGAGAACATCGAACTTCGTATCGTGTCCCTCGTGGTCCGATGCAGGGAGGTGGCTGAAGACGTCGTTGTTTTTGACACGGGTTCCACTGATGAAACGGTTCAACTCGCCGGTGAGGTCCAATCAAGGGTGGTCGAGTACAACGGCGACCTGACACCGCAACACCTCGCCAAAGCGGCCGTGAGCGCCTCCCTTGACGACGGCTTGACCTTGTTTTTACCGATCTCACCGATGTGGAAAATGGCCGAACTGCCGTTGAGCGTGAACCGTGCTCGGGAGGGATGGGACATTCACTACCTCTATCGAGAACAGCCCGGGACAAATGCGCTTGAGCCGATGGTGTTGGCCAACTCCTCCATGGGTCATCTGATCGCAAGCGCCGCAGGGCTTCAACACCTGGCACAACTTCCAGACGACGCCACCACCGACGACGTTTCGGATGAGGTTCGAGCTCGATTTGTGAAAACCGACGCCCCAATTCAACTACCTCAGCGACAATCCTTGGCAACGGCCTCACGCTTTGCCCAGTTGTTCTACTGGATGCTGGAGTCAAAACACCCGCTTCTGCTCTTTGGCATTCCTGGCGTCGTCCTCTTCGTCTTGGGCTACCGTCTTTCGGGGGATCTCGCCACCATGTTCACCGAACTCAATTCGACCTCTATTGGCGTGACACTCATCACCATAGCGATGACCCTCATCGGATTATTTGCCATGATGGTGGCGCTGATTCTCTACATCATGGGCAAGCAGGTGGCTCGAATTCAGAACCAATACAACTGGCCCAAGGGAAGCTGATGGCATGTCGTACTTGGTGTGTCTCGACATGGACCGGGTGTTGGTCGACCATCTTTCGACCTGGCAGTTTGTTTACGACCAACTCGGCATTTCCAACGATGAATCGTTCGAACTCTACAACCAAGGCCTTCTCGACGAATGGGACTGGATTAAACTGGATTTGGCGCTGATCAAATCTGCGCCTTCTGGAGACATCACTGATGAGCGCCTCCGTGGCTTGATGGAAGGGATGCCGATGATGAAGGGTTGGCGTCTCCTCATCGACCACCTCCTCAACAACGGGGTTCACGTTGCCATCGTGAGCGGCGGTCTGCAAAAAACGGCCCGAGACATCGCTGCAACGTTTCCATCCGAGGCTCCGTGGCGACGGCGTTGGGGTGGGATTGACCGGCACACGTCAAGGGAGCAGTGCGGCGGGAAGGATTCCAGACTCCATGTCTTCACCAACGGTTGGCTGGCGGAGGTCTCCGACGGCAAAACACCCGCTGGTATCGGTGATTTTGGCCGGTATCAGGTGCAGATGAACGGAAAGGGCGCCATCGTGAAGATGCTCCAACGGCGTCTTGGCGTCGCCAAATCAAACACGGCCTCCGTGGGTGATTCAATGGGCGACGTCGGCATGTTTGGAGAAAGTGGGTGCGCCATTTTGTTCAATCCGTGGGACGACCGGCCTCGCGACCATGCCCATCACGTCATTGAAGAAAAGGACCTGACCGAGGTACTGGATTTGATTTGTGAACATTTTTCGTTGCCAAAACCTTGATGCAAGAACCGGTCAACCAACGTTCATGGTTGACGATTTGATGTCCATCTGTCCCCATTGCGGCTTTTTGCTCGGCGTGTTCATCCCCGGCATGCCCTGCCCCATGTGCGGCGAGACCTTGCTGTGATCAGGGCGTCACACGACGAGAGGTACGCGGGAAAGGAATGACTTCCCGGATGTGGGTAGCACCGGCCAGCCAACTGACCACGCGATCCACGCCCAGCCCGAATCCGCCGTGAGGGACACCGCCGTACGACCGCACGTCGATGTAGAACTGGTAGGGCTCGCGTGGCGTGCCCTCTTCGTCGATGCGCTGAAGGATTTCCTCCTCGGACCATGTTCGTTCGCCACCGCCAATGATTTCACCGTAGCCTTCCGGTGCCAGCAGGTCGTGGCAGAGAACGTACTTTTCGTCGCTCGGGTCCACGCGGTGGTAGAACGGTTTTGCAACCTTGGGGTAGTGGGTCAAGAAGTGTGGAACATCAAAGTCTTGGGTGAGGATTTTCTCCTTTGAATAATCAAGGTCTTGGCCCCATTCAACGTTCACGCCTTTCCCTTGAAGGATTTCGATGGCCTCGTCGTAGCGCATTCGCGGGTACGGGTTGTCGGCGTAGTTGGCGATGAGCTCCAGGTCTCGCTCAAGATAAGTGAGTTCTTCCTCACGTTCATCCAGAAGGGTTTTCGCAATGTGTCGAACCACGCCCTCGCCGTGCTCCATGATGTCGTCGTTGGTGGCCCAGGCCATTTCCATTTCAGCGTGCCAGAATTCCGTGAGGTGGCGACGAGTTCGAGATTTTTCGGCTCTGAACGAAGGTGCGATGGTGTAGAGGCGTTCCAGAGCAGGCATCGCAGCCTCGGCGTAAAGCTGCCAGGACTGCGTGAGGTAGGCCTGCTTCCCAAAGTAGGGGACCTCAAACAGGGTGGAACCACCCTCCACGGCACCGGCAACAAAATTGGGAGCCTGGTATTCGAGGAAATCCTTGTCCCTGAAGTATTGATGAATCGCTCCGAAAGCCGAGCTTCGAAGTTTGAGCATGGTGGTGGCTCGGGTCGTTCGCAGGTAGAGGTGGCGATGGTTGAGGGTGTGCTCGGTTCCACCGTAGGTCAGTTCGCCGTCCTCGTCCTCGACCAACATGTCGGCTTCTGTGATCGGAAACGGGCGCTCGGAATTGACCGCACCGACGATTTCAACGCCTGAAATGTCGAGTTCGTGGCCGCCCTCTGCCCGTTCATCGGCTCGAACGGTGCCGGTGAAAACGACGCTGGTTTCGATGATGGCGCCTTTGAGTTCCTCGAACGTTTCTTCACCGATGTTGGCCTTCTTTCCAACGCATTGAATGGTGCCGGTGGAGTCCCTCAACACGACAAACCGGATGTTGTTGTTGCCGCGAGCACGTTTGATCCAACCCTTCAACTCGACCGCTTGGTCGTCGTAGAGTCCCTTTTGCACATCGCCGATCCATGTCGTCTTGACCATGCTCTCACCATCGCTGGCGATTCTTCCTGCCTATGTGAATGTCTCCCTTCAAAGGCCTTGCAAGAACGATGCTGGAATCACCAAATCGGGCAAAGGGTCAAAACGGTACGGAACGACGTTCCTTCGTGAGCAAGACAGCGGTCTATGCCTTGGGTGGCAACGCCCTTCAATCGCCGACCGGGGACGGTGATGAGACCACCGAGGTCCTGGCGAGGGTCATGAGCGACGTCATCGATTTGCTCGAGATGGACTGGCGGGTGGTCATCACCCACGGCAACGGACCTCAGGTCGGCCACCTCCTCTCCATGGATGACGGTCAAACACAAGACCTCGACGCTTGGGTTGCCGCCACGCAGGGCATGATCGGCCATGAATTGTCCATGCACCTCAACGCCATTCTTGAACGCCGTCGGCGTCCGGAGCGAACGGCCGTGGTGCTCACGCACGTTGAGGTTGACCCCAGCGACGAAGGCTTTCAATGGCCAACGAAACCGGTTGGGGCCGGTCCTTGATGCGCAGACCGTGATGTCGGCAGATTGGGACATTGCTCAGACCGTTCAAGGTCCTCGCCGGGTGGTTGCCAGCCCCCTGCCGCTTCGAATTCTCGAGATTGAAGTGATTCGGCACCTGGTTGAACTTCGTGCCGTTGTGTTCTGCGGTGGTGGAGGTGGGATACCCACCGCCAAGGTCGGAGCGCATCAACAGGGCGTCCCCGCCGTGGTTGACAAAGACCGTTTTTCGTCGCTCCTGGCCACGGACTTGAACGCCGATGCGCTGATCATCAGCACGGCAGCCGACGCGATTTACCGCTCGTTTGGAACCCCCGAAGCCGAGGCCATCCGAACGCTGTCGACCGCTGAGGCGGCTACCATGGAGGCCAACGGTGAGTTCCCAAAAGGTTCCATGAGCCCGAAAGTTGGGGCGCTGTGTGATTTTGTGGTCGCCAGCGAGGTCGGGCGAGGCATTCTCTGCACACCGGGTCAAGTTCTTGAGGCATTACGCGGGGAAGCGGGCACCACGCTGACACGATGAGCAAGCCTGTGAAGGAAGAATCATGTTCTTATGGTTCGGGCCGTTGGCTTGAACCATGAAGACCCCTGTTGTTGCCGAAGCCCACTGTGATGCCCCTTGCGGTGTGTACGACCCTGCCAGCGCCCGAATCGCTGCAGAAGCCGTTCAATCCATGACCAAGAAGATGCTCGCCATGACCTGCCCCGACACCAGCGATGCCGGCGCCATGGCCGCCTACATGAACACCATGGCACGCTACGCAGCGGTCAAGGAAGAAGAGGCCCAGAAGTGCAAGGACGAACTCCTCGTTTTGTGGACGGACTTCTTCAAGCCGCAACACCTTGAATCCATCCCTGACCTTCACGACACCTTCTGGCACGCTGCCAAACTCTGTTCTGCCTGCAAAGTTGAGGTTTCGGCCGACCACGCCCAAGAGCTGATGGACGCTTGCGAGTCCATCCACCAAATGTTCTGGTCTGCCAAGGGTCGGGACGTGCCGTTCATCCGTGCCTCTTGAGGGACTTCGATGACAACCACCGTGGATGTTCGCATCCAAGGTGATAGCATGTGGCCCACGCTCTGCGACGGGGACGTCGTTCCCATGCACCGAGTTGATCCGTTGTTGATTTCAGCGGGTGACATCGTGATGGCTCAACATCCACTGAAGCCCAGCGTTATGGTCGTGAAACGGGTGCTCCGCGTGGAATCCAACGGCGATCTGTTCCTCGTGGGGGACAACCCCGACCCGCTGGCAAGTGAAGATTCACACAATTTTGGTCCCGTCTCCAAATCCATGGTGCAGGCTCAATGGTTCGGTGAATGATGGCGGGCCTGACGGGGTTCGAACCCGCGACCGACGGATTAAGAGTCCGTCGCTCTACCTGACTAAGCTACAGGCCCGTTTCCGCCTTTTGCCTCGTCTATTTAACGCTTGATGCACGAGGGTTGTGGAAACGCGTTCAATCGTTCTTCGTGAGGACGGTGATGCCGTCGCTGGACGCCATCACGACCACATCACACATGTCGTTGAACAGGCCGACTTGAACCACGCCGGCCAGCGCCAACAGGTCGGCTTCGGTCTGAACGGGATTGGTCAGGGTGGCACCGGTGTGAGCGTCGGCGATGTGGTTGCCGTTGTCGGTGACCAGCAACGCTCCATCGACCTCACGCATGGTGACATCGCAGTCAAGCATCGATGCGATGGCTCGCATCGTGGTGTGATGAGAAAATGGTGTGACTTCAATGGGGAGGGGGAAGGCACCCAGCGTGTCAACTTGTTTTCGGTCGTCCGCCACCACCACCATCCTGGTCGAAGCCTGTGCCACGATTTTTTCTCGAAGGAGTGCGGCCCCACCGCCTTTGATGAGTTGGAAAGACGGATCGAATTCATCGGTTCCGTCAATGACCACGTCCAAACCGTCAGCTCGTCAAGTTCAGCGAGGGGAATGCCGACCTCGTTCGCCAAGTCGCGTGTGGCGATGGAGGTGGGGACACCGACGATGTTCAGACCTCTTCGGCCACCCGGCGGCCGAGCTCAAGGATCGTGTATTTGACGGTCGAACCCGTTCCCAAACCGACGTTCATGCCGTCGAGAACGTAATCGCACGCCGCTACACCAGCCTCGGCCTTGAGAGCTTCAACATCCATGGTTGGTCGTTCAGTCCGCCATCTATTGACTTTCGCACTTCGGAGGGCATGGCTGTCGAGCCCAACCCTTTAGACCTTGAAGGGCCCGTCTTGAGGACATGAGCCCAACCGGTCGGGATGGCATGCTGGCCACCGGTTTGGTGCTTCTTTTCCTGCTGTCCTTGGTTCCAGCCGTTCACCCCATCCACGGTGAACCGCTCCAAGAGGCACCCGCTGAAGGCTTGGCGCCCCTCGGGCAACTCCAAACGCTGACCATCGGTTCGTGGCCCGACGGGGCCAACCAGCGCGTTGAGGTCAGCGTTCCTGACGGGTATGCCATCAAGTCGCTCGACCTTGATTTGGTCGCCGGAACCCTTCAGCAACCGATGGGAAGCGTTCTCACCGATGTCGGAGATTTTGACCGAAACAGTGTCTACGACGGCATGGATGTCAACAAATCCTCACTTCAAATTCTTCCCCAAGATTGGTCGTACGATTTTGAATCGGGCTCCTTTGGTCCGGAGTGGAGTCAATCGGGGACGTCCAATTGGGCCGTGCGCGCCGACACGCGACTCGGTGGTGCGCAACTGGCCAAAGCAGGGACCATCAGCCACAACCAAGAATCGGGCATGACACTTGACGTATCGCAGTTGCCGGCATCCACCGGAACGTTCCGCTACAGCGTCTCCTCGGAGGGCAGCTTCGACTACCTGCTCTTTTGCATTGACAACACCGGATGCACTCGATACAGCGGCTACAGCTACCGCTGGTCCGGCACCGTGAACAACGGACTGCAAACCTTCTCTATCCCCGCCTCGGCTCAGACGCTGACCTGGAAGTACACCAAAGATGGCAGCGTCAACTCGGGCTCGGACACGGCTTGGGTGGACGACATCATCATCACCCCCAGCGGTGGTTCCGGCAACGGCGAGGGCAACTGGACGTCCGATGTCTTTGGCCCCTCGCTGCTGGGTCGAGGGGAAGACCTGGCCCACGGTTTGCTCCACATGGATGCCATGGTTTACCCAGGTTCGTTGTTTGAGTGGCAAGTGCTGGACGCCACCACCGCCTCGCCAGTGCCAGGGTTTGAACGTCTCACCTCGACCTGGGCTGACTTGGGGATGATCGACGCCGACGCCCACCCCCTCCTCCGGTTCAAGGTTCACATGAAGGAAGCACCGGACGGTGAAACATCGCAAATTCGTAGTTGGTCGCTCAACGGCCATCTCCACAAATCGTTCGACACCGATCCGACCGATGAGGGGTGGACCGTGCAGGGCGGGAGTTGGTCGAACGGTGCCATCACCAGTTCCGGAACCGTGCTGTCCGACACCTACCACGTGCGGAGCGGTTTTTCCGCCATCGCGACCAACAGTTCGCACACGGGTGCCGGTGAGCTTCACTACAGCATCGACGGTGGTGTATCGTGGTCGGCCGTGGACCCGGTCGGTCAAGAACAACTGAATCAGCCCGCCTACATGGTCCAGTTCCGGATGGTCAACGCCACCGGTGGAGGGACCTACACCTGGAGCGATTTCCAAGCGGAGTTGGTGCGAACGTCCGTCCCGGACGGTGTTCGCCTCGATGTCGGTCTTGACGGTGCAAACGAGTGGTCCTTGGACGGCATCGGGCACGGTGTTTTTGGTTTGCAAAACACGATGGTCACCGACGACCAATGGGTGCTGAAATCCGTTGAACCCGCCAACACGGCTTCGATGGAAGTCGCCGCTCCGGTCTCGGGCGTTGATGCGTTTTCCTTCGCTGTCGCCTCGCCTTCCGGGACGCTCCCAGTCCGTTTCTCGCCATGGCGGTGAACGGTCAGGACATTCTCAGCAGAAATTTACCAAACATCAACGACCTTTCGGTCGTCTCGCTCACTTCCAACGAACTCACCACGCTGAACAACGCCCTTTCTCAGGCTGAGCGTGAGCACGGGCCAGCCGGTCTGCCCATGGCCACCGTTGAGGTCCGCATCGGCTCATCGCTTTCATCCGAAGATCTGCTGTTTGGAGGCGTCTTTGCACCGTACGACGCCGAGGTCAGCATGGCGTTGAACGCGGGCCACCCGGTCGTGCTTGGATTAAACCACGCCCTCTCGTCCACGGTGCCCGTTCTGGGGCAACGAACGGTCTCCCTTCCACTCCGACTTGATGGAACAGGATCGGTCGCCCTCGGCGTCATGGATTTGGAATCCCAGGCCTCGGTCAAGGCGCTCGACTTGGTGGTCAGCAACGTCACGGACACGCTGGTGCCGGGGGTTGATTGGGTGGAATCCGTGGGGAGCTTTGATTTCGCACCGCTCGGAATCACCGACGCTCTGACCCACGCAAAACAATCCTCGTGGATGGTCGAACTCCACATCGCCGGTGCTCAGCAACAATCCAAACTCCGGTGTCCGGTAGCCTCGTTGCCCATCACCTCAACCTCTTTGGCAGCATGCACGGCCTCAGGCACGGCGTTGTTGTGGTTTCGATGAGGGACACCTCCGGCTCTGTTTCGGTGGTGGGCTCGGGTCAATTCCTCGAAGTGAGGCACCACTTCCGGTTCCCTGACGGCTGGGACGATGAAGCGGCCGCCACCATGTCCGTGAGTCTGATCTCATCTTCAGGTCCGTTGTTGCCCGTCACCAAGGTCTTCGGCCTGGGTCTCGACAACGGTGTGGAAAACGACGTTGAAGTGAAGTCGTGGTCCGTCCTCTCCACCGGCGGCATCCGCTCGTCGCAAGACCACCCCTACCTGCGAGCCGGCGAAGTGGTCCATCTCGAGGTCGTCTTGGGTTTTGAAAACACAGCGGAAGGCCAACCACGCTCGGGTCAAACGCTGGTTCGTTTCTTGGTGGATGGCAACGAATACGCCACCACCACCATTCTCGAAGACGGGGTCGCTCTCTTTCCTTTCACGGCGCCCATCGGCCGCCCTTCGGTCAACTTGGGCATCGAGGTGGTCCCGCTCCGTGGACAGAGCGTGGTCAATTCCATGCCGTTGGCCCTGGATTTCCTCTTCGACAACGTTCCGCCCACATTGATGGACCGCTCCGTTGAGCGGTTTGACAGCCGGGAGGTCGCACCAAGGGTACCGCTCACCTTCACGGTGGCTGACCGACCGCATCTTCCCACCCATGCCAACCTTCACTTGTGGCAGTCCTGGTTGAACGACGGCAACGGCAACGGGGTCATGGATGCGAATGAGGTGGTGGTACGGCCGCTGACGCTACCGGAAAACCTGACCCTTCTGATGGGCGACTACTCGACCACCATCGACACTTCACAGGCGGTCGAGGGAGATTACTTCCTCGGGTGGATCGTGGTGGCCGACAGCGCCGGCCACATCATGGAGGACGGCGGTAGCATCAGCCAACCCATGTTTAACGTTCAACTGAACGAGAACGGAGCCCCCTCGCTCGGCGCCACCTCGTTGGGCTGGGCTAATGGCGAGAGCAACCCCTGGCTCCATCCCCATGAAACCTATGAAATGCGAGTCCCTGTCTTTGAGCAGAACGGCATTTACGACCTCTCGGACATCGTCCTTGAACTCGCCGTGAACACGGCCCAACCCGCCGCCATTCACTGGAATCAGAGCACGGGTATGTGCGCTCCATGGACCCTCACGTCGAGGTCGAATCCTGCGGTTTGGTCCCAGCCGACGCGGGTGATTTGTTCTCTCGAAACGGAGAATTCGTTGTTAACTTCACCATTGAATGGGGCTACGACCCTGACCTTTCTGCCGTTCGCATTCCTCAGATCACGCTCCTCGACCACTCGGGTCAATCCAACCGGTTCATGCTCGAACCGCTCAGCTGGCGCTTCTCCGGTGAGCTGTCCATCGACCCAACATCCCTCCGCATTGACCTCCCCGGTGAAGAGAACAATTCGCTCGGCTATTGGGTGCAGCCACGGACCACCTTTGCGGTTGAGGGCAATGTGGTTTGGTACAGGACCGGTACGCCCCCAACCCAATCGCTGGACATTGAATTGACGCTCGGTGAGAACAACCTCGAGGCGTCGGTTGTCAACGGTACGTTCAGCGGTATCATGCTCGCTCCCCTTTTGGACGGAACTTACGGCCTCTATGGTGATCTGCAAAATGCCCCCAATGGCGCCATCTATAGAGGTGAAGGTTCGGCCTTCGTCTGGTTCATTGTCGACAACCAAGCCCCTCGTGTGGCCGCCGTTGACCGACCGGGCTTCAACACCATGCTCGATGAAGAGGTGTGGAAGGACCTCCAGTTCGAGTTGCGTCTGGACGAAAACGCTCGACTGGACGAGTCCAGCCTTCGTCTTCACTGGTCCCTCAACGAAGCCGGTCTTGGCCTCAATTCCTATGTGTTTGACAACGGCAGCGTACCGCTTGAAATTCTCGGCGAACGCAAAAACGGCGATTCAATCCCCGTTCGCTGCACCCTTGATGTGGACGCGCTCATGATCCCCGCCTTCCGAACGAAGGCCGTTGAACTGCGTGTGTGGGTCACGGGCGATGACGAAGCGGGTTTGTCCATTGATTCGGTGTACAACGACATCAATGCGCCGCTTCGTGTCTGGAATCTCGAGCAGCGCGTGCCTGTGTACAGCGTTTCAGACATCGAAATCAAACCCAACAGCGACATTCATCAGGGCGATCTAATCGAGGTTTCAGCGTTGATCACCAACAGCGGTCTGGCCGACGGTGAGGCCAACGTGGTCCTGGAGCAAGTGGAATCCACCGGTGCCAGAACCCGACTTGAAGCAAGGGTGATTGATGTTCAAGCCGGTGACCAGTTCATCTATCAGTTCCTTTGGAAACCAGGACGGGACGGTTCGCAGTGGTTGGAACTCAGCATCATCAACGGTCCGAACGCCCAATCCGCCACCGTGCTGGTGGATGAACCTCGCTCAGACGGCGTATTTGGCACGATCTCCTCGGTGAACCCGGTTCTCCTGACCGTCGTGTTCTTGTTGACCGTGGGCTTGGTGGCCCTCTTGTTGTTCGGCCTCCGCCGAGAAGAGGTTCCAGTCCCTCCATCGGCTGGCGGTGTCCACCAGCGGCCCTCACAACCTCGCCCCGCACCGCCCACGAGCGGCCCTTACGGAGGGCAGGACCAACCCCGCTCGCCCGGTGAAAACCCCTATCAGTGAGCCGGCGTCGACATGGGTGGCATTGAAATGCCATACGAACACCGGCAGGTCGGAGGGAGTAGGAGGACCGCTGACAGAGTTCGACTCTGAGGAAAGTCCCCTCTCCACAGTGCAGGCGGCTACCAGAAGGAAGCAAACAGAAATGGTTGGGTCAAGGCTGCAGAAACGAACGATGCAAGGTGTGTACAATGACGTTGAAAGACCGAGGTTGCCTTGTGGTCGATGAGACGAGCCACCCCGCCGGAGCAAGTCCAAACCGTCCCGTTGACTCGGCACGACGAGGGACAGGTAGGACGCACAGTTGAATGCGGTCACCGAAAGGGAACAGAAAGGGGCTTACTCCCTACTCCCTCCCCCTAATCTTCGACGGAGAAGTCACCGGGAAGAACAGCGTCCATCGCCTTCATCACGGTGGCATCGCCCATGGCGACCCCTTCGCCGAAATCGATCCATGAGGGATGCCCGTTCAACTTCGCTCTTGTGACGTGCTCGGCCGTGAACACTGCAGGCAGCAAAAACGTGCTCGTGATGAAGGCGAAGATGATGAGGAGGCACATCAGCATGAAGAAATTCTCCAGTCCGGGGAAGGCGGCGAGGAAACCAGCGGCGATGCCGGAGACGGTGGTGATGGTGGTTTCGAAAATCGTCTGTCCCGTTTCCTCAATGGCCGAGGCCATCCCGTGCGGTGTTTCTCCCTCCTCTCGTATTCGATGCATGACGTGGATGGAGTCATCGACACCGATGCCGAAGACGATGGTGCCGATCATGGCGGTGAAGATGTTGACGTTCACGTCCCCGCTTTGCATCAAGAGCGGCTGCCAGAGAATCACAACGGCGACAGGCACCATGGTGTAGATGCCGAGCCTCGCCGAACGGAAGACAAACATCAGCAGAACCGTCAGCACGAGGAGCGTCAGCAGCGTGGTGGTGGATTGTGTGTCGTGGATGCCCTCGTTGATGTCAAGCGAAACCGGTAGCCCACCGGTGAGGAGGGACGTCCGGGTGTTCAGGAGCGTGGGGCCCTCGGCGAGAATGTCGTCAATTTCATCGCGTAGTTCGCCAGCCACGTTGAGGTTCATGTAGGGCTGGGAGACGTAAACGATGGCTTTGGTTCCACCTTCGTTCATGAGCATGGACCGCACTTCTTTGGACAAGGTGTCGAAGGCAACGTTGACCATGTCTTTGCGCAAAGCCTCCCGTTCAGCCAGTGGCACCAACGTCCAACCGGCGCAATTCAGGTCGGCTAAATCCTCGCTTTCCCAGCACGGGTCATGGAGCAGGTCCCACAGCGAGCCATCGCCGACGGTGACGCCCTCGGTGAGGGTGATCGTGGCGGGAACGGCTTTGAGGAACGTGATGATGCTGGTCGTGGAGGTCTCGTCGACCATGTCCACGTCCTGCTCCATCGCGTCGATGGAATCCAACACCGGCAGGTCCCGAATGTTGAGGGTGTTGTTGGTGTTGGGTCGCTGAGAAGCATCGTAGATGAACAGCGATGTCTGGCCGCTGCTGAACTGACGCGAATACTCAGCAAGTGAATTGAGCGATTCGATTCCATCGGGAGCCTCAGAAGAACCGGTGATCGGTTCGTTGAGCTCGTCGAGGTTAGCGACGCCGTAAGCCGTGATTGAACCGGCGAGGAGGATGATGATGAGGAACCCCTTGATGGGGGCTTGGCCGATGTTTTTCCAGACGCTGGGGTTACTACGTTTGTTGAATTTCAACAGCCATGCCAGTGTCGGCACCAGCACGATGCTCAGGACCAAGGTGGATGAAATCCCGATGACCAGGGTGACACCGACCGAACGGATGGGGGCGATGGGCACGATGAGGGGGGCGATGAGAACGGAAAACCCGACGATGGTGGTCATGGCAGAGAGGAAGACGGCTACACCGGTTGAGCGAGTCATTTCCATCACGCACGACTTGTAGAAATTCAAATCCCAAAGATCAGGAACGGGTTGTTCGGGTTTCCCTCGTTTACGGCGCCGCTCGTTTTCATCGTGGGCTTTGTCAATTTCCTTTCGCCGGACTTCCTCAATGCGATTGACCATGTGGAGGGCGTAATCAACGCCCAAACCGATGAGAATTGGGAAGGTGGCGACGATCATGGGTGTGAGCGTGATGTCCATGATGACGGACGAACCGAAGGTGATGGCCAGGGCCATCAGAATGGGTGTGCCGGTGATGACGACCACCTTTGCTGACCGGTGCAGAGCGGTGATGACCAAGACGGTGAAGAGAACCGACCAGGGTAAAATCATCAGCAGGTCTTCATAAATGGCGTCGGAGATGTCCTCGAGCACCTTGGTGAGGCCGGTGACCGTGATGGTTTCGGTGTTCCTGTATTCCGACGGGCGGTTGTCGATGATGTCTTGAAAGTGATTCAACAGGGCCGAGAAGTCCGCCCAGTCGCCCGTGACGGACGGGTCATGGTGCATGCCGACCACGATGGCCGTGGTGTCCCATATGCCATCCCCGTCCATGTCGTTGGTGAAGTTGCCGTCGCCGTCGCTGTCAACGGTTGGGTCCATGTCGTTCGTGTCCTTGACAAGGGCCTCAAAGGCACCGTTGGATTCCTCGATGATTTGGTCGATTCGGTCTTGGTCTGGAATGGCGTATTCGCCGCCCTCAGGAAGAAGTTCACAGTCAAAAGCCAACGGTAAGCGATTGTTTACACCGTGCACACAAAGGGAGTTGTTGAAACGACCGTCGGCCGAATTGATCTCTTTGATGACTTGAGCGGGCGAGATGATCCACAACACGCCGTCGTTGGCGGCCGTGGTCGGTTTTTGTCAAAATCCATTCCACGGCTTGTTGAATCGCCTCCGATGTTTCGGTCATCACCCTCCAACCAGCTGATCTCGTTGAGCACGGCTTCGTCGGTGATGTTGGTGGTGTCGTTGGGATTGTTGGCGTTGGGCGTCGTGATGTAGATCACGGCAAGGTCGGTGGACCATTCGGTTCGAACCTCGAGCAAAAGGTCGGTGGATGAGGCACCGTCGGGAAGGAAAATTTCCACGTCATCGTCGATTTGGTCCTGAAACGCCATCCCTTGTTGTGCAAACACAGCGCTGATGATGATGAACAACGCAAGGATGGTGCCTGGAGAGGCCAGAACCGTTGTGTACAGCGCGTCAAGGCGTGCGTTGAACACTTGTTTCATGGACGCGGCGGACCGCTCCAGCGCTTGGCGCAGGCCGTCCAAGGCCGAGGCTTCGCTGTCCATGATGAGTGGAGTCCTCGGTGGCTCAAGAAGGATTCCGCTGGGCGGGTCCCGAAATGGGGCTTCAACAGGCGTCGTAAGCCTCGATGAGGTACTTCGTCAGCGGACTGGTCCATGCGAGTTCGGAGATACCGTCCTCGCCTTCAACCGCATAAACCCGAATGACGTCTCGAACCCGTACGTTGCCCTCCGCAGAGCGGCGCGAGGATCATGGCGGCTTTGACCGGTTTCCCGGTCCCGTGTGGGTCGTACACCGTGTCAAGGGCTTCTTCGAGGAACCACTCGGCCTTTCCGCCCGGTTCGCCTTCGTAGGTTTTCTTCGGTTTCTTGGCCCCGAACAGACCGCCCGTCTTTGGTTTACTCGGAGCCGGTTTGCTCTTTGCGGGGGCTGCCTTGGTGGTCGCTGCTGCTTTGCCGGTTGATTTTTTCTCCTTCGCAGGCTTCTTTTCTTGCTTTGGAGCCGGGGCGCTGGCGGCTTCTTCCTTGGCCTTTTCAATCGCTTTTTTGGCGTCGGTCAGTTGGTCTTCGAGATCTTGGATTTTATCACGGTAGGATGCAGCGAGGTGCATCAATGACGAGCGCATGGCCGCCTCAAGTTGGATGGTGAGCAAATGGGTGGAAGCGTCGCTCCACTTTCGCCACTGCAGCATGGCGTTGGCGTGGATGTCCGAGCCGCACTTCGGGCAAAATGCCTTGTTGGGCGGTTGCATGACGGGAACGGCTTGAAGCGCATCGTTGGCTGGGAGAAGGAGTCCTTGGGAAACCTTGAGCAACTCGAGGGTGGCGTTGCGGCCGAGGTCCATTGCGCCGGTGAACTGCTTGTCAAGTTTTTCGAACGCTCCGGCGTTCTTCAAATCGAGAAGTTTACTGTCTGCCATGGCAAGTTCAACAGCGGCATCTGCAGCGGCATCGTTCCATTGCGCACTTTGGAGGGCTGGGGCGACCTCGGAGGCCGCAGGGAGGCTGACGGTCTCATCAGCCGTTCCGTCGTCGTCCGCAGCCGCTGCGATGCCAAGGGCGATGGGGTCAGCACCGTCTTCGACCCTCGCAATCATGTCGAACTTCTCCGCCATGGAGAGGTCCTCACGGAGTCGAATCACGTCCTTGAGTTGGTTCAAATCGTGGCCCGTGGCGGTGATGGGTCCCTGTTGGGTGAGGTTGTGGCCGCACGACAAGCAAAATTTTGCTGTGACTTCGACACCTGCCTCGCACGTGGGACAATACACGCCGCCCATGCGAAGTGAACATCGAGTTACACCTTTTGAATGGTGTGTTGGATGGACGACAAAACCGTGGTGGTTTCCGTTCAATGCCCGCCCTACACGACCTGACTGCGACGAACCAGTTCCACCATCGTTTCTCGGTCGCAATTGGCCAAGATGGGCGCCAATCTTGGGCCGCGTTCGGTTCCCATGAACAGCGCATAACTGGCTCGGTAAACATCCCGCATGCTCACGGCGGCTTCGGTTGCGGTGGACTTGAACGCCTCCGTGATGCCTTCTGCGGTCCAATCTGCAGACCGCAGGTTCGTCTCGAGGGCGACCAGCACCTTCCTTTGGTCGACCGTGAGTTCATTCAGGGCGGCGGCGCTTGGCGCTTCAAGGAGGGTAATTCGCATTTCATCGGGGAAATGTTCGGATGCGATCCATGAACGCATCCGAATCAGTCGGTCTTTCAGGGCCTCCGTGGGTTGGTCGATTGAACCGGTGGAACGAAGGCTGTCCCAAACGGCATCGTCATCTGGCTTCACCTGTGCCAGCAACGAGAGGTGCCGGAAACTCACCGAGGTCGCCACGGAATCTTGGTCTTCATGAACCACGGAGAGATCCAACGCCACCATGGCGTCTTCAAGTTGAACGCGCTTTCGACGGCTCAAGTTTTCTGCTTCCATCTCGCCGGCGAGGTCGCGGGCGCAGAGGCGTTCATACTCGTCCGCCAAGTTCACCAGACCCATGCCAGTGTCAAATTCTATAGCCTTGCTGGGCTTAGAATTCGCCACCAAAAATCGAAGAATTTCAGGAGGAACCAAGCGCAGCGCTTCAATGGGACCCACGGTGTTACCTGACGAGGACGACATGGCCCCTTACCTCGCAGGCTGATCCATTCGTAGGTGAGCGGCGCTGGCGGCTCGTGCCCGAACAGAACAGCGATCTCCTTGCCGGTATCGTAGGACCCACCGGCAGCACCGTGGTCCTTCCCAAACGGTTCGCACGTGATACCGTTGAACCCCCATTTTGCGGGCCAGTCCAGGCGCCACGGCAGCTTCCCTTCACCTTTCTCAATGTTGGAAGAGCCCGATACGCCGTGTGCATCGGTCCAGTGTACGTGCGGGTATTCATAACCCGTGATTGCGACACCGTCGAGGGAGCCTTTGGAATCCAGCGGCTGCCACGGGAACCAATCCTCGGGAAGTTCACGACTTGACACGCGCTCAATGATCTCTCGAACGGCCGCCGGGTCGTCGCAAGCAACGCGGGCTGCATGACTGAATTTTCCTGCTTGGTACGCCTCGAGGTTTGGCAGCAACCGGGGTTCGACCCCGATGCGCTTGAGCGCTTCAAGGAACGGTGTAAGGAAATGGTCACCGTAGGTCCAACCCTCTTCATTGAACCGTTTCCAATCGGGTTTTCCTTCTTGGTCAGGTGCGGGGATTGAACCAAGTTGGTGTCCGATGAAGGCTTCGTACGAGGGGTCGAGAAACGGGTAGACCTTTCGCAGCGGGTCAGCGTTGTCGATCACGAACACCAGTTCTGCATCCATGCCGGCTCTTCGCGCCGCTCGAGCGATCATGTCGCCCGTTAGAATCTCTCGAAGGTGGCCGATGTGAAATTCGCCGCTGGGCGTGATGCCGGTGGCCACGATGTGTTTGTCGCCTCGCTGGGCGAGGCGCTGAGCCATCACATCGCTCCAGTGCATGCGGATTCCTCAAACGGCCACGGCTCGAATCAAGCCCCGGAGCGGGACATCGTCGATTTCGTTCCGCGTGGTTTTGTTGACCAGAACGATGGCGAGGGACACCTGCCTCCGGCGGCACGAATGGATTGGATGGTCTTGGACATGGTTTTGCCGGAGGACAGCACGTCGTCGATGATGACCACGCGCTTTCCTGCAACCTGGCTGTACTTGTTTGACAGTGAGCCACTGCCTTCACCCTCGTCGGTCGTTCGAAACACCGTCATGTCGGACTCAAGAATGCGTGCGACTTCATAGGCAAACGCGATGCCGTTGATGGAAATTCCAACCACCGTGTCAATGTTGTCGAACCCAAGTTCCTCGTCGGCGACGTCGGCCATGATGGAACCCACGGCGGCGATGCGTTGGGGCCGGACGCCGAGCGTTCGCCAGCCAATGCGCACGTCGCTGGGTCGGTCCCCCTCGCTCGTGCCGGAGAGCAACCAGGTGATGGTGTCCTGCGAAAGGGAAAGCTCATCCGCAATTTGCTGGGTGTTCAACCCCTCCTTCATCAGGCTGGATGCGAGGGCTTTCAATTCTTCAATGCTCAAGACCATGGTCCTCAACCCTGTCCTGCCGTGGAACGCTCATGAATGCTTTCATGGTCCTCGTTCAGGGGCGAAAGTCTTGAAGGGAGGGAGCGACGGCGGGAAACCATGTCGGACTTCGATTACGAGAGTCTTCTTGACCGGGCCCGTGAAAACATCCCGGAGGAGATTTCCTCTCGGTCTCGCTGGCGCCTTCCAGCACCGCAAATCATGATCGAGGGTTCCAACACGATTTTCCGAAATTTCAACGAAGTTGTCTCGATGATGGACAGGGACGACAACCACGTCTATCAGTACATCCTCAATGAACTGGGAACCTCCGGCTCTCGGGACGGACCTCGTGCTCGATTTGGGGCGAATTCCTCCAAAGCGAATCAAGGGCACCATCGCCAACTACGTGAACGCCTTTCATCAAATGCAGTCAGTGCAGTGCACCCGATACCCACTTTGTGAAGGAAGACCGGACCACGCTCCTGAAGTGTCAAGCCTGCGGTGCGACCCGTCCCGTGAAACTTTGATCAGGTGATTTTGAGGGTGGCCTTCGGGTCCACCTCACCGGTCAACAAATGGTTCAGCACGGCCTGCATCGTCGCCTCATCGCTGAGGCTGTACCACACGCCTTCGGGGTAGACGACGCAGGGTGGGGCCTTGTTCACAGAAATCCAAGCAGCCAGATTTCTGGACCCTGATGTTGGCGTCGCTGGAGGCACGGACCTGTTGTTTGAGCGTCCGCATGAGGTCGATACTTCCCCTGCTGAGGCAGGATGGTCTGGCGCTCCCTCAGGTCGCTCATGACCGCAGACAAAGGCATGACGAAGGTAGCCTGGTTCGATACGACCTTTCGGGTCCGCTGGCAACCTCAAGCCTCCAGTCGGTTGATTGCATCCGCCAGCTGTGCGTCAAGATCGGTGAGCGCACCTGCGTCGTGGGTGAACGTTTCAACCACGGCGTAGCCCTAGCCGAAATGGAGATCTGCATGGTGGTTCAGTTGTTCGCAAATACTGGAGACGGCATCAATGAAGGCTTTGGCACCGTCAAAGTCGTCAAATGTGAATTCCCGCATCAGCTTCCCTTCAACCACGGCCCAGTTGGCAGGGGGGTTCATGGCATCAACCCCAAAGGTGGGAGTCGTCGTTGCCCTTGGTCTCCTTCTCGACTTTTTCATGGAGTTTGGAGCGTCGCTTCATGTCTTCGCGTTCAAAGGCAAGCAGTTCCTTGTCGTCGATGTAGGCGGGTCGTGTGTGAGCGATGAGTTCCATTTTCACAATGACCTCACGAGAGATGAACACGCAGCGCCCGTCCTCGGTGAGGATTTCCAAACTTGACTTACCCGACGAGATCAGGCGGCCACGAATGTGAGCGTCTTCTGGGTCCGAGAAGGCTTGAACGTTCAAATGGAGTTCCACGAAGTCATCCCTTCGCAGGCCTTGGCGTCGTTCGAGAAGGTCGCCGTTGTAGACGGATTCCAACCCTTGAAGCTCGGGGGAACCCATGTCTTCCCACATCGTTTTCGCCCAGTCAGGCAAGTCCACGCCGCTCTTCTTCGCCATGGTTGTACGATGCGGCGAGCGTACTTGAACCTCCCCTTTCCGCCCCCACTCGTCAACCGGACGGGATAGTTCATGAAGGGAAGACGGCGGCGGAGGACTGAGGCAAGGACATGAAGGTCTCGTGGCGCACGCTCGGAACGGTTTTGTTGGAGGACGAGGTTCTCGACAAGGCCTTTTCTCGAGCCAAGAAAGCCGCTGACAGAGTCGATGATTCCGACCGTGTGTTCCGTGTCCGAAAGCAAATGACCCGCATGGTCCAGACCGCTGCGGACATCATCGCCACCGAATTTCAAGAATTGGTTTCAGCGTGGCCCTCGCTCGATCAGTCTCCCCTGTTTGACGTCGCCATGATCGACGCTTGTGTCGGGTGCGATGACTATCGGAAAAACCTCGCAACGCTCCAGTGGGCATCGAAGCAAGTGCAACGCATCGCCTCTCAGAACGCCAAGAAGATCATTCGAACCGGTCGTACCGATTTGATGCATGAGGCCCGACGAGAAGCATACGGGCGAATTTCTTCCGTGATGCGTCAGGTGGGACCGTCGCTTGATTGGTTGAGCGAAGCGCGTGAAACGCTGAAGCGCCTGCCGAAGATCGACCCCGTCTCACCCTGCATCGTGGTTTGCGGCGCTCCCAACGTTGGAAAATCAGCCTTCATCACCGCCTTGAGCACTGGGAAAATGGAGGTGAACCACTACCCGTTCACAACCAAGCAGATCCACGTCGGACACTTTACACATCGACGTTTGCAGTACCAAATGGTCGACACGCCCGGTTTGTTGGACCGTCCCATGGAACAGCGAAACCACATCGAAATGCAGGCCATTGCGGCCTTGGAACACATCGGTTCGCTCGTGTTGTTCCTGGTGGATGAGAGCGAATCATGTGGCACACCGCTTGAGGAACAGATGAACCTCTTGGAAGAAGTTCAAACCCTGCTACCGGACACCGCATTGATGCAGGTGAGCTCAAAAGCCGACCTGCTCAAACCCTTGCCGCCTATGTGGGATGAGGTGGCCCAACACGAAACGGCTTGGCGAGACGGCGGCTCCGAGGGCGAACCCTTGCTCCCGCTGTTGCTGGACGGTGAGGGCCGAGTCTGCCTTTCCGCCACTGAAAACGTGGGGCTGGACGCCATGCGTCTGGAAATCGTTCGGCGCGTCAAGGCGGCTCGACCCAACGACCCGATGGAACTCCCCGAGGGCTGGTACCGCCAAGATGTGTGATCACATCGTGGTGAGCGGTACGACACCCAACCCTTCCATGCCAGCCTTGAGTGTGGCCCTGGCGAGTTCAGAAACGGCGTAGTAGAAGGCGTTGACCTCACCTTCGCTGATGATGTAGCAGTCTCTATAGAACGTGTTGTAGGCCGTGGCAAGGTGGAGCATGTATTCGGCGAAAGTTGGGTCGATGTTCGCGAACCACTTTCTCGAGACGGTCATCGTGAACCGCCAACGTCCGCAGCAACTGGACCAAGCCAGCCGGCATGGTGCTTGACTCAGGAACCTCCCGGGGTCCTCCGGCTTTGTTTCGCCGC
Organism: Candidatus Poseidoniales archaeon; assembly: GCA_019651595.1. Classification (GTDB taxonomy): domain Archaea; phylum Thermoplasmatota; class Poseidoniia; order Poseidoniales; family Poseidoniaceae; genus Poseidonia. Next base: position 128,410 of record BOYQ01000003.1, read on the forward strand.
CCAAACAAGGGCTTTTCACCTTGGCTTGAATGGAGCAGGCTCGTGTGTGGCTGTACATGATGAACGGTGCGGACCCCGCTCAAACTCAACGCATCTTCCCATCGGAACGTGAACCCCCTTTTTCCCGGGCTGACGCTGATGATGTTGAATCGGACGGCTGAGGTTCCGACGGCTTCAACGATGTTCGTCATCGCTGCCTCGTCAGGGCGGGACGACGTTCCGAGAACCTCAACGGCGTGCGCCTGCGCTTCTTCAAGAAGGTCGTCCATGAACACCACGTTGCCTCGTCGAGTTGACATCTTTCCTCTGGGAGTTTGATGAAGGAGTAGAACATGACTTCAGGGCGTCGTTCTCCCAACTCTTCGAGGTCAGACCGACCTGCTGTGCCTGCAGCGTGGTCTTCGCCAAGGACGTTGATGAACCGTTGCATTGGCTCCATTTTCACCGATGGTAGGCGATGTCTCGCGTGGCGTAAAGGGACGATCCGTCACCTCGCCGGTAGAAGAATTCCGTCTTCCCCTTGAGGCCTCGTTGTCCGAGGTCGAGGAATTGGGCGCCGTTGTCGGCCACACCGTTGATCTCAAGTCCGCCCAACTCTTCCATCAGTCGAGCCACATCGCCGTTGGTCACGAACACGGATTCCTTGGTGAACCGGTCGAACTGAATGCCGAGCCGGCCCAGCGTTTCCAGCATGCCGTCCAGAACCGGTTGATAGGCGGCCTCAAAAGCGGCCAGGACGGCCTCATCACCGTGTTCGCTGGCGTGGACAAGGGCGCCGATGTCGTCTTCGATGCGGTTTGCTTCGGTGGATTCTTTCCGCTGACGTTGGGCGGCTTGGTACCACCGGACACGTCGGTGGTCGGCTTTGTCCGCCCATTGCGGATTGACCGGTTCCCGGTCGGCGAGCAGCGTTTCAACCTCCTCTTCGCTCATGTTCTCAAGCGCCCAAGCCAGCACAGCCACTTGTTTGCCCATGTCGTCGACGTAATACTCGGCCGTGACCCTGTCGCCCCACAAACGATGTAGGCGGACGAGGGTGTCGCCCAGGATGGCGTTTCGCGCTCGGCCGACGTGAAACGGGCCGTTGGGGTTGGCCGAGGTGTGTTCGATGAGCACTTCCCTCCGGCCTTCATGCCCCGATTGGCGGTGCTTTCCAGCCAGCACTTGTTGCGCCAACCATGCGGGTGAGGCACGCACGTTGAGGTAGCCGTTGACGGCGGTGATGCTCTCCACGGCCTCGTGAGCGGGGAGCGCCTCGCACAGTTGCTCGGCGATGGCGGCCGGAGCCATGCCCAAGGTTTTGGCAAAGGCAAAACAGGGCAGGGAGAGGTCGCCCTGTTCAAGTTCCCGAGCAGGCTGGAGAAGCCGGCCGACGAGCCCCGGGTCAACACCCATGGACGTGACGGCGTTCTCCACCAGCGGTTGAATTTCGTTTTTCAGAAGGTCCATGCGGTCACCTCACATCATCGGGTAGCGTAGAATCGCTGCCAAACCGCCAAAGCCTTGCATCAGTTGGGAGCCTTCTTCCGTGTCCACAGAGATGTAGGTAACTTCTGAGTTACTGTCCTCTGCAAGCGAGGTTAACGAGTCAATAATGGAATGGCTGGAGAGTTCTTTGATGGCATCACCCGAGGCGCCGCATGAGGGGCAGGCCGGAAGTTCCTGTTGACGGGTGAGGCGTGCTTCCCAGTCGTTCTCGGCACCATGATTGCACTTTTTGCACTGCATTTTGATGATGTTACCTCGGAGCCCTTCAGAGATAGCAGCGTGTCAACGGCGCCGCTGGTCAGGGCTTGTTTGATCATCATTTCACCGTAGGTGGCTTTGGGGTGGGTGCGAATCAATTCCTCAAGGAAGCGATTCATGACTTGACGTTCGGCATCCAACTCGATTTCCCCCATCAGTTGGCCTGCGTTTTCGACCAGTTCGCGGACCCCCGACTCGTTGGAATAGCCAACGTCAAACGTGGTTTTGGCGATTTTCTTCGCGATTTCGTGGTGGAAGTATTCGTTTTTTACAACGAAATCCTTGGTGGCGCCGGGCCCGCCTACAATGACGGCCTGGATGTTTTCCAAGTGCGGCAACCAGTACGAGCATGCGTGCTCGGTGGCTCGCTTGAAGAAATTGTGAGCCGCTTCTTCGATGAGGCGTTCAAAACGCTGGGCGGATTGACCGCCCTGCCGGTGCTTTCCCATGATGTTCGACACGAGATGTTCCTGAACGTGGATGCGTTTGCCCGAGGCGATGCCGTAGGCGGCTTCTGCACGGTCGATCACGAACAGGGCGTAGGATTTCTTGTCCACCAGCATCTCTTCGAGTTGCGTCAACTCGAATCGGGAATCGCATCGGTAGCGGAACGAAATCAGCGGTTGGGGCGGATCTTCGACCACGATGTTGACCATTCGACTCTTGTTGTTCCCCACGATGACCGATCCCACGAAGATGGCCAGCCCGTGTTCACCGGGTGTTTTGTACCTCGAGAGGGTTGAGATGGCGGATTCAATGGCGCCCTGAACGTTTTTGCGGGTGCCTTTTGATTTGATGTTGGCCGCTTGGCCGTGTTCGTTCTGCAGCATGGAGCGAGCGTCGGAGACTTGGCGGTCAGGTGGGATGATGAGCGTGACCAACTCCGTACCGAAGCCCTTCATTTCCCTCAGGTCTTCAAGGGCGAGTTTGAGGCGCATCCGGCGTGCCGACAACTTTGCATCGTCTGCCATGGTGCTCCCCAAATGTTGGGCTGGGGCACGGCATTTCAATCCTCCCACCGCTTCAGCGTGGTCCGTGTCGTGTGGGTCGCTGCAAAGGGATAGGATGAAAGCATGGGCGCGACGCAAGGAATCCATGAGCCCCGTCCATGTTGTTGCCCTTGGCGGGCAGCCTGCTTCGGCCCGAGGAGGCCGAGGACCGCACCACGTGGTTGGGTCAACTCCGGCAGCTCATGGTCCACCTCGAAGGTAATGGACGTCGAATCGGTTTGGTTGTGGGCGGCGGCTTGCCGGCCCGTGAAGGCATTGAACTCGCCAAGGCCACGGTGGCTTCCCCCCATCGCCTTGATGAAATCGGTATTGCGGGCACGCGGCTCAATGCAACGGTGCTCCAGCAGGTGCTGCTGGAGATTGGATGCGATGTGGCCCCCTCCGTCCCGCACACGATCGATGACGCTCGCTCGCTCCTCGACGACCACCACATCGTGGTCATGGGCGGAACCGTGCCCGGGCACACCACGGACACGGTCGCCGTGAAACTGGCCGCCGCCGTTCATGCCCGGCACTGCATCATCGCCACCAACGTCTCGCACGTCTTCACCAAAGATCCGAGGCATCACGATGATGCTGAGGCGCTCACCGAGATCAGCCTGAACGAACTCGCCGCTATCGTGGGTGCAGGTGCGCCCCTTGAACCCGGGGCCTCCGCCGTGGTCGACCCGGTGGCCGTGAGCGTGGCGCTCGAGGCTGGCTTGGATTTGGCCGTGCTTGACGGCCGCGACCTCCGTCGGCTGGACGATGCGCTTGACGGCAAACTCTTCGACGGTACCGTCATCAAAGCATGAGGTGAATTCAATGGTTGATGCAAAGAAGGTGAAGGACATGGTGGCCAAGAAGTCGAGTCAGTTTATTCGGCAACATGCAGGGAGGCGGCAAGGTATCGCCTCACAAGCACTGTAGAATCTGTCATGAGCCGATTTCGGTGAAAGCCGATCCTCGGGTTTGCAAACAACAGGAATGCATCGACCAGAACGAAAAGGACGAGAAGAACCAGCGAACGGTTCGAATCGCCATGTTCGTGTTCTTCGGGCTGTTCGCCCTGCCTTACCTGTACACGATTGCCATGCAGTTGGTCTGAGGGCGCTCAGTCCAAGCCGAATTCACGGACGAGGAGCAACCGCAGGAAGCGCTGCGCACTTTGCAGCACGAGGCCCGTGGCCATGAGCGATAGACCGAGCAAGCCGATCCACACCGCTGAAAAACCAGCGCCGATGATGCTGTCGAGCTGGAGCGTGAAATCTTGTGCTGTTCGAGTACCCATGGCGGCCCCGGTGGCGAGCAGCCCGAACCCTGGCAGGCCGAGCACCAGCAGCGGTTTCTTTTGAGACAAAGAAAGGACGGCCCACGTCATGACGGTGAACCCGTGTGAAACGGCGGTGAAATTGGACCCCTTGGGCACGTCGTAGCGAATGACGGTGGGCACCTCGAGGACACGAAGTTGCTTTTCGTGAGCGTCCTCCAACATTTCGAGCGAGAGTTCCATTCCCTCGGAATCGAATCGGAGACGCTCAAGCGCCGTTCGCGAAAAGGCCCTGAATCCAGATTGGGTGTCCTTGATGCCGAGGTCGCTTGACAGGTTGGAAGCCGCCGTGATGACCTTGATACCGAGGCGGCGGTAAGCCGGCATGTCGGTACCGCCTCCACCGTCAACGAATCGTGATCCGATGGCAAAATCGGCCTCACCGTCGAGGATGGGTTTCAGCAGTTTGGGAATGTCAGCGGTTTCGTGCTGGCCGTCGGAGTCCAACAGGACGAGGGCGTCGGCGTCAAGCTGACTCGCTCGCAAGAACAAGGTCTTCAGCGCCCCACCGTAGCCACGGTTGACGCGATGACGAATCACGGTTGCTCCGCAAGCCTCGGCGATTCTGGCGCTGGCGTCCGAGGACCCGTCGTCAATGCAAATCACTTCGTCGACGTAGCGAAGCGCACGAGTGACGACCGAGCCAATGGTCTCTTCCTCGTTGTACATGGGCATGCCGGCCACAATGTGCGGTTTCGCCGCACTGCTCGACTTGTCCCCTCGAGGCACGGGTTTGCGTCAGCGAGCTTCTATATATGGTTGCTTAAATAAATACGAAACATTTTGTCGAAAGGCCGGTCGATTGACCGCAGTCAATCGCTCAGCGGTGTACTTCTCCAAGAGAAGGGCGTCCAGGACGGCCGGATGGGCTCAATCGTGGAGTTGGGTCACGGTGGTGACAGCACGCTCACCGGAGAGCACCTTTTGCAGGGCACTCATCGAGATCACCAGCGGAACATAGGACTGGCCGTCACTGGTCATGTACGTGCTGCAGTCGGCGAAGGCTGCCGTGTTGATGGAGAGCTTGAGCGCTCCACCGGCGTTGCTTCGGCGAACATAGCCCACCAGGATGTTGTTGTCCAACGCTTCGGTTTGCTTTGCAGATTCAGATTTCTTCATGTTTTCACCTCCCCCAAGGCTCTGGTTCCTCAGGAACTGCACGATTCACCTCAACGATAATCAAGGCATCTTTGCCTTGATGGACGGAACCATTTCCCTTATACGGGCGGTTTTGGTGGTCAAGGCATGCGAGCCTTGGTGACGGGTGGTGCAGGCTTCATCGGCTCTCACCTCATCGACCGGCTGGTGGCTCGCGGCGACGAGGTCGTGGTCATCGACAACTTGTCTAGCGGTCATTTGCCCTTCATCCAAGACCACCTTGATGCCGGCTCCGTCGTCTTGGTCGAGGGTGATATCTGCAACCCTGAGGACGTCGGGAAAGCCATGGCCATGGACATCGATTGCGTCTATCACTTGGCGGCGAACCCTGACATCCGTCTCGGCACCCGCATCACCGACACGGACCTCAAACAGGGCACGGTGGCCACCTACAACATCGTGGAAGCGATGCGATTGAACGACGTCAAGCAGATCGCCTTCGCCTCAAGTTCGGTGGTTTACGGTGAGGATGCCCCGTTGCCGACGCCGGAAGACCACGGCCCGTGCATGCCCATCTCCCTTTATGGGGCCAGCAAGCAAGCCGGTGAAGGCCTCATCAGCAGTTGGGTCGGCACCTTTGGTTTGCAAGCCTGGATTTTCCGGTTCGCCAACATCATCGGCGCCCGTGGAACCCACGGCGTGATCTTTGATTTCATTCACAAACTCAAGCGGGACCCCACTCGTCTTGAGGTGTTGGGCAACGGCTTGCAGGAAAAATCCTACATGGAGGTCGGCGACTGTGTCGACGCCATCCTTCACGTCATGGCTCACGCTGACGAACCCCTCAATCTGTACAACCTCGGCAGCCACGACACTGCCTCCGTCCGCCGAATCGCTGAGATCGTGGTGGACGTCACTGGATGCCACGACGCAAGCATCGAATACACCGGTGGCGACCGAGGTTGGGCAGGCGACATCCCTCGGGCGCGTCTCGGTATCGAGAAAATGCTGAACACCGGCTTCGATGTCAGAATGAACAGCGAGGAAGCCATCCGCCACACCGCCACCTGCCTCCTTGAAGAAATTGGATTGGAGTGAACACCATGTTGAACAACACCGAAGCTGACGTACGAACCGACACCCTGATTCGCGTGATGGCCCTGTTTTTCGTGGCCATCATCGTCCTGGCCGTAACCACCAACCCCATTCCCTCGGGAACCAACGTTGGTGAGCGGGCTCCTCCCCTCGAAGGGATGGCCTACAACGGCAGCGGCTGGACCGAGTTCAACATGGACGACTACCTGACGGCCAACTGGACGGCGGGGGATTCGGATGCTCAATGGCTCCTCGTTGACTTCATGGACACCGACTGCCCGTTTTGTGAAAAATCCGCTGACGATGTCGGTTATGATGCTGAATACTTCATGAAATTGCGAGCCAATCACCGCACGTACCCTTCCCTTGGACAGTGGGACGGCCCCATCGTCAATTTCGTCGCCAGTGCAACCGAGCTCGAGATTCCCAACCACGAAACCAGCCGCGATGAAATCGAGGCGTTCCGAGACCGCTCGGGTGAGGAAGAGTGTGCAGGCAAATCCTGCGCTCAGCGCGAGGGTGATGCACATCGGTTTGTCTACATTGACGACATCGACCAGGACAACATGCAGGAATGGAAGGTTGCCGGAACACCCTCCTATTACCTCATTCAGCCGGACGGCATCGTGGCTTGGAGTTCAGCTGACAGCCCACAAGAAACCGTGCTTGAGGCCATCATGAGGCTCACCCCGCAGGAGGAGGCTTGAGGATGGTCGACCAAAACCTCCTGCTCGTCGCCTACGCCGTCCCGATGGTGTTTGGCTTGGTGCTCATGACCAAATCCGGTGATGGACTTGCCAACGGCCTGTCCCAGCGAAACCCCCTGCTTGCCCATGCTCGCCGTCGCCACATGCTCGGCATGAACATTGTCGCCCTGCTTGGGTTCGTGGTGTCGGTTCACACCCTTTGGATTTCCAACAAGATCAGCGAGGGAGCGAACGTCTGCTCGACCGCCACGGTCTTCTCGTGCGATGACGTGCTGGGGAACGCCCAGTACAACGTCGACCCGGTGTTCGGCATTTCTTGGGGCCTCATCGGTATGTTCGCTTTTGGTGCCGTGATGTTCATCACCAACTCCGTGGGGAAGGAACCCGACGCCCTCTGGGCAGAATCCTACATGCGGTACGGGATGTACATGACCGGCGCAGGGATGTTGGTGATTGCACTGCTGGTTTCCTACGAGGTTCGCATGGAGAAAATCTGTCAGTTCTGCACGATGGCCCACATTGCTAACGTTTTGTGCCTGTTTGGGTTCTGGCGAGCCGGGAAATTGCACGAAGCCGGCGCTTGGAACGACAACGAGCCTTCAACCTCGGCCTGAACGTTCAAAAACCAGCACGCCTCGACAACCTTCACACACTCAGGTGAACACCATGAACAAAGAATCGATTTTTTGGCTGATCGTGACCTTGAGCGCCCTCGCTGCCTTGGGCTTTCTGCTCGGAGAAAGCGACGGCGATCCGCCCTTCAACACCGCTGACGAACGTCATGCGCTTGCCAAAGAGTGCATTGGAAGTCACAGCGGTCTTGCCGAACACTACCATGCCACGGTGCGCATCTCCGTTCTGAACGAAGACGTTGCAGTGCCTGACGACGTCGGCTTGGACGACCGAGGATGCAACATGCGCCCGCTTCACACCCACGACAGCAGCGGACGAATTCACCTTGAATTTGCTGAGACCGGTGTGGAAGCCCCGCTTGAAGCGTTTTTCGACATCTGGGGCAAGCACATGGACTCCACCGGCTTTGACGACCACCGCATCGATGCGGGTCATGAATTCTTGATGTTCGTGACCGAAGAGGGTGGCGAGCGAACCCAAGTCACGACCTTCCAGGAGCACATCGTCGAAGACGGGCAGGTCATCGAACTGATCTACCGCGCCATCGAGTGATCAGGGCGTGAAGGCACCGTTGAACATGGCTGCGTTGGGTTCGGTTTCGATCTCTTCCATGCGCAGCACGGTAACTTCGATTTCTTGGGCTTCGTGGTAGGTCGAACGAAGTTCCTGCATCAGCATGCGCTGCACGTCTTCCATGCCGTCCCCGTGAAGCACCGACAGGTGGTGCGTGGTGTCCTCGCCGACCTTGGCGTAGTACTCGACCACCCATTCGCGGCGAGGCGTCTCGGTTTCCCAAGCGACGTCTTCCCATGTTTTTGTCATGATGTGACATTGTCCTTACGGTTTATCAAACCTTTCACTCCCGGTGAGGCTTCTTTCCTCAATCCGGTAGTATTTTTCCATTTTCAAGACCAACATCGGCAAGGAAGTAGGAAAAAATTACTTTTTACGAACAATCGAGGCCACCGCCAAGGCGAAGCAGGCGACCAGCAAGACGGTGCCGATGTGCCCCGAGGTTGGTTCGTCTTCGGCTCGTTCCCGGTAAGCGAGTTCAACCACACCGAGGGTTTCAGCTTGGCTGCCGTTGTCCAGCGACGCCTGCGTTGATTCATGGATCAGGACCACGCTCCACGAAGCCAATTCTTCGAACTCAATGGAAAACGACGATGAGCAATCCTCGCCCGCTGACGCCCCGAGTAAACCGAGGTTCGTGGTGATGGAGGCGTTGCCAACATCGCATTCCGCCAAGCCAACAAGAACACGATCTCGGTGGTCAAGGCCGGGGTTGATGAAGCCGTCCGGCATGGGTTTTCCGTGCTCGAGGACCATCATCGTGAGCTGCGTGCCATCGTTTTGCACCAGGCCGGTGGAGAGGACGCTGGCACGGAAACCGTTCTCGGTTTTCTCAACCGAAAGACCGAGGTTGGAGACGTTTTGACGGCTCATCTCTTCGGTTAAGATGTCCCTCTGGACGTCGCTCCAAGCATCGTACCCTCGCCGAGCGGGGCCGGCCTCAACCACGAAGGTCGGTGTGGAATTTTTCACGCCGGTCTGCACCGATTCGAGTCGGTCGATGCGATGCTGGCTGGCCGGTGGCTGAAACGCATCTTCACCGTCCGACGGATGGAGGGCCACCAGCGCGATGCGCGAACCGTGGCTGTCAGCAACGCGCAACAATTCCGGGTCGATCTCTGCGCAACTTGGGCACCACGTGGCCGTGATTTCTTCCACCAACAAGGTCCGCCCACCGTCCTGAACGGTGAGCGGTTGGGAGAAATCGGCTGGCGGACTGACGACCAAGGCCTGACCGGACATGCCGCTCAAGAGGGCCACGAGGAGGGCAGCGACGAGCGATGATTGGCGTCTGCGCATCCCTTCACCCCTTCCCGTGGGACGGCGACACGTCGGACCGTCTTGATTCCTTGCTTCGCCGACGATTTGAGAAAAGGATTCATGAGGACGAGGTTCTGAGGGCGGGTTGAGGAAGGTCGCATGGCTGAGCATTGGGTTGAGAACCACAAGCGTGATGCTTGGCGTCGTCAAGCCAAGGCCAGCGGTTATCGCGCACGCTCGGCGTTCAAGCTCAAGCAAATTCAGGAGCGCTTCCAACTCGTAAGGTCCGGCGATTTGGTGCTCGACGTGGGGTGTCACCCCGGAGGGTGGGCTCAAGTGGCGGTTGAACTGGTGGGCGAGGAAGGCCGGGTGGTCGGCGTTGACCTTCAGCCCTGTGCCCCGGTTGAGGGCGCCGTGCTCCTGACCGGCGACATCACCGACCCCGTCACACAAGAACGAATCCTCAACGAGTTGGACGGTGCCTTGCTCAACGTGATCGTCTCGGATATCTCACCCGACATCACCGGAAAATGGGACATGGACCAGTCGGTGGCGATGACACTCGTGGCCGATGTGTTTGATTTTGCGTTGCCCCTGTTGACCAAAGGGGGCGGGTTCACCACCAAGCTGTTCCAGGGCATCGGCGTTGAGGAACTCATCACCGCCGTGCGTCCCCATTTTTCCAGCGTTCGCCGTTTTTCGCCCGACGCTTCCCGCAATTCCTCGTCCGAGGTGTACCTGGTGTGCAAACACCACACGCCGTGGAAGGCACCCAAGGCCTCGGTCCGAGAGCGCTACGAAGCCGGCGTCAACAAACTCGTGGGCGGCGATGAAATCGAAGCCGACCCCGAACCGGTCGCGTCCTCGTTCCGTGTTCGGAAGAAAAAAACCAGCAGCGACCTTGAAGAGGGTTGAAGCGAACTCTCCGGGGCATGAACACCCCGCCCGGACTTCAATGGCCGACGCCAGCCAATCGTATCGAAAACCTTCGTCCAAACACACCGGTCAGGCGCTTGGAACTGGTCGTGTTGCGCATGTACCCTCAACGGATGATCGTCTCATCCTCCTACACCGGGCCCGTGGCCGCTGCGTGCGGTCGAGACGAAACCGGGCTGGTTGGCCTGGTGTTTTGGGCTGAACAGGTCAATCAGGTGCACGTCGGTGATGTGATTCGCATTGAATCAGGGTGGTGTCGCTCACGGGACGGCGCCTTGGTGGTGAGCACCGGAAAGCATGGAAAATTGAGCATCGTCAGCCGTTTTGACGCCTGACATTCTGCGTGTTGCTCACGCAACCATAAAGAGGGGGAGGCCTTGGCGAACCCGTAAGGAGCCATTCCCATGAGTGAACGAGCACAAGTTTGTACGTCGTCAGGCATCCCGCTGGCAGAAACCGGTTCAACCACCTTCCCCTGCCCTGGATGCTTCCACCCCATTGGCCGAAGCCCCCGTGTGCGAAACCAAGGCGTGTTGTACAAGTGCCCCAACTGCGGGTTTGTGGGTCCCTGAGGTGATTTCATGGGCATGGTAGTGATGACATACAAGGTAAACCCGGATTCCGATCTCGAAGACGTTGACACCGACGCCATCGCTGAGACGATTGCGACCCTTCGAGACGACAACTACGACATTCAAGCGATTGAGACCAAGCCGCTGGCCTTCGGTCTCAAGTTCGTCCAAGTTCACGTCAAGATGAACGACGGCGAGGGTCTCGCTGACGCTTTTGAAGCCAAGATGGCTGAAATTCACGGCGTGGGTGAAATCGAAGTCCTCTCCATGGGTCTCATTTGAGACCGCAGACAACCTCCTCGCCGCTTTTCAGTGGCTTCTTCCCCGCCGGGAATGAGTTTAATTCCGATGGTAGGGCTACTTAGGTATGGACAGGAAACCCGGTCCAGTTCTCATTGATTATGCTCGGGATGGACCTTCCGGGACAACTCAGAACCCGACCCGGCGTTTCCCTCGAAAATCCCGAACGGTGGATGGATTGTTCTCGGTGTTTTGTTCGTATGTTCCATGTTCATCGTTCATGCCTTCATCAATATGCATACAATCGAGACTACGAAGAAATGTATTCGATTACAAATGAAATGTTTTCTGAAACCCCTTACAATCCCCCATTCAACTTGAGGTGCATCAACACGATTCAGGGAAAACATGATGGCTTTGAATACAATGTTTATGAAATAAAAATACAAGAAGACGATAATTTTCTCTGGATGTTCATTCAATCGTTATTTGGGATCAGGATGGAGACGAACTCCAATTAAGTCCACAATCAATATCCAAAAGCAAGTAATTTCAGACTTAGCGTGACGTACCGTCATCGGACGGCCTTGCCGATTCTTTTTCCTGCAGTAATTTCGCTGACTGTGATGAGGATGGAGACGGATGGTTGTACGATTACGTGGGGTGGGGACGACGTGTACTTCTGCAATGGGCGGTACGTTTTTGATAATTCCTTAAGCTCGCATTGCCAGACGGTGATGAACCCATTGAAGTCACTGTTTTCCTGAATTATCATCAGGATGATTTCTTTTCTTGGTTGGTCTTTGGGGCTTCTCATCGTGGGTTTGATTTTCAGGCGTTGTCCGGAAGATAACCGAGAGTAAGCACTTCACTCGGACGATTCTGGGTCATGCATTCCTCTTATTCTCCTGAATTCCATCATGATTTTTTAAGCGTTTTGAGCACTCAAAAAGGCAAACAACGGCCTGCACGGTTGATGCACGTTGCAGTGGAGTGCCTGCGGTCAAATCTGCGTTCAACCCATGTTGGAGAGCGGCCCCCCTTTATGAATTCCCGAAGCAACACGGTTGCGTACTTCCAGAACCCAGGGTGAATCGGAATCGAACACAGGCGCCCTCTGGATGCCAACGGTCCCCTTCACCGGGCCCGCTTCCCAACGCTTGCCCAGCGTGCTGCCCTCAGCGATGGGAAAGGTATCAACAGAAATTTTTTGAATTCGGGCCCCGAGTCCTCGGCGCGTGCCCTTGGTGGACAAGCGGGGCACGGCCTCAACGTTCCACGAGACCCCCACCCCTCGCTGTCGATGGTGGCCTGTTGGGTTCCCCGGGATGGCCGTCCGGGTGGAAACCCACTGCCGGGAGCGGTCGTGGTGGCGGTCGGCCGTCCAGTTTTCCCCCGTGGGGTTAGCGTCGCTCTGAACGACAACGCACGTTCCGTCAGTTGGGCTTTTCTCCATGCGGCCGACGTTCGCCACGCCCGGTCGTGAAAGGGAAACCCTTCCCCCAGCCTCGCTGGGCCCCCGGAACACGATGGACTGGAGGGCATAAACCCTCATCGTTGAGTTGGTGGGGATTTTTCTGAACCACCGACGTGGTCCCCGGCTTGGCCCAGAAAGGTGCTCGTCATTTTGTTTTGAACCCCATCCCCCGGGCGGGGCCTCGCAGCCCTTCCCGATGCCGTGCCCCCGAATTTTTTGGGCGGAGCACGCGCTTCTTCTTCCTCGTTCGTACCTTCCATGGCGAGGTAAGTCATCACGGCCTGCTCCCAGTCACCGTTGACCACGTGCCGTCCGACGTGCGGTGTGACCGGGCGGCCTGAACCGAATCGCTGGGGTCCGATCCAGTTTGGAAATCGTTGGCCGCCCAACGATGCTTCCATGTCGTCTTGAATGCGCTTGACCTCGGCCATGGCCTCGTCGTCGGTCATCGGTGTGCCGTCGGGGTGGCAGCATCCACGGACGACGATGGTGAACCGGTTGCCACGGTGGTTGCCAAACCCAATCTTCTGGTGGGTTCGGCCCAACACTTCAATCTCGACATCGGGCAACTCGACTTCAGCCACCTTGTTCATGGGGGCGTCGATGACAAAGAGTTGGGAGGTGACAGCACGCTTGTCTTTGGTACCGGCGAAAAACACCCGGTTTCGTGGAATGCGAAGTTTGGCAGAAAGCTGATTGCAGAAACGGTTGGTTTCCCAGTTGGTCAGCGTGATCTTGGCGACGGTAAACCGCCCCCGATTGTCGAGGTGAACCGGTGTGGCAATTTCCTCAACCCGGAAATCGGTCACTCGGGATTTGATGATGCCGCCGATGCCGTCGTGAGCGGTGGCGTACCCCTGCAAGCCGATGGCTTGAGCGACGGGGTCGGACATGTGAACGACCTGAAAATCAGAGCGTTGCGTCGTCGAATTCTGCAGCCACGCCACCGATGATGTCGTTCAGAACCTTCTCCACACCGGCCTTGGAGGTGGTGCGAATGTAGAATTCGGGGTCGTCGAGTTCGGGGTGGCCAGGAAAGTAGTTGGCGTAGTCGACGTCCTTGTGGCCGTTGAGTCGCTCACGCAGGACTTGAAGGGCGGTGTGGCTTTCGCCGATGATACGCAGGCGGAGTTCGTTTTTCTCTTTCAAAAGGACGGTGACAGCCATGATAACCGACCTTGCGACCTGCCCTCTTGTTTTGAACCTTCTTGTCCAACGGTGCCGTTGTTTTGCGTTGAAGCAGCCTTGGTGTGACCACATCGCACCTGTTGGTTTTTATGCTCCATTGGCAACGCTTGGCCATGGATAAGGCGGACCTCGAAGAACGCCTTGCGGGGGCGGCGCCGGCCTTCAGTCGCGCAGCCCCGGTCATCGTCGGTGTGTTCACGCTGCTCACCGTGGTGCTGGCCAGCCATCTCTACGTTTCACCGCCCACGTTCCAAACCGACCTCAACGATTTCTCACCCGAAACCGATGCTTCGGAGGCGCACGACCGCATCCACGCCCATTTTCCTGACGAAATGCGACCGCTGTTTGTCCATGTCACCATGGACAACCTCACCAACGTTCTGGACCTTGATGCGCTGAAGGCGATGCAAGAGGATTTGACGCACTTCCAGACCGAGGCGGACAAGCGAGAAAACATGGTCCACGTTTGGACCACGGCCCCCGGTATCTTGCAGCTGGCCATCGACGAAGAGGGCGGCGGTGCGCCCCTCGCTTCGTTCAGCACCTGGTCAGACGTGCTCGACGCCCTGTTTGACGACAACGAAACCTGCGGCCTCACGGCCGACGACCAGCTTCTTTCTGCCGCCACTTACGCCTCCTCTGCGCTGCTGCACAACGACCTCGACTACGAACCGGTGTGCGAATACCTGAGCGACGGAACGGGCACCGTTGCACCCACGGCTTCCTCAACGCTGTGGGTGCTCGAGGTTGACCCAGACCTCGATGAGACGCCCCGAAGAATGCTCCAAGATCAACTTCGAGACGTGTTCTCCGACCGCTCGGCAAGTTCACCCCTGACCTACGAGGTGATTTCCAACGATTTGCTGGCCCACGACATTGACGAGGGTACCTTCGACAACCTCCTCCTGCTGGTGCTCCTTGCCTTTGCCGTGGTCGTCGTGATGCTATCGATTGCGTTTCGATCGCTTTCCAGCGTGGCCTTCCCGCTCGTTGGCCTGACCAGCGCCCTGATTTGGACGTACGGCATCCTGAATGTCTCCGGTGCGCGATTCACCGCACTTGAAGCGACGGTGGCACCGCTGGTGCTGGGTCTTGGCATCGATTACGCCATTCACCTGCAGCGAGCCCAACGCTCCTTCAGGGACGACTATCCCACGGTGGCCGAATCCTGGTTGCGTGCGTGCGGCCACCTCTCGATGCCCCTCTCGCTGGCCGTGGTGACCACGGTGGCCGCCTTCATGGCCAACGTCATCTCCCCTCTCCCGCCGCTGGCGGTGTTGGGGTACGCCCTGTCGCTGGGCGTCGTTTCCGCCTTCATCTCCTCGCCGTTCGTGGGCGCCCCCACGTGGTTTTTTCCAAGTCAGGTGAGGCTCCCCCCCTCCGTTTCCCCCCTCGGCGTTTCCCTGCCCAAAAAAACAACGGTGGGCGGTTTTGGGGTTTCTTTTTCGGTTTCCCGGGGACGGGGGCCCCTTTTGGAAACCGTTTTGATTTGGCGGATTTCGTCCGGGGCCCGGATATGGGCGTGGGGGACAGTTGACCGTCGTTCGAAACCCCCCGGGGTGGGCTTAAGGGAAACCTGGGGAGACCTGGCCCTTTCTCGTAAATTCGGTTTCCCACCTCAAGTCCAAAACGCGGGGGGACCAATTTCCGAATTCCCTCCCCACAGGGTTCCCGCCTTTCGCGCCATTTGCGCAATGAGGTTTGGGGGGAACAACATGGAGGGCTTTTCCGGCGAAGTCTTTCCCCCCCCAGGTCCGACCCCGTTGTTTGGGCGTTTTCCTTGCCTTTTCCCCCAACGAAAGGGGGCCGACCCCCTGACGGGTGAAAAAGTGGGGTGAGGGATCGGTCGACGTTTCATTTTAGGGGGCCCCATTGTTCACCTTCGCCACGGATTCCCTCGAGGCCTCGGCCGTGGTTTGGGGGGGAAAAATTTTGTTGGTATTTGGGGTTTCCCACCCGGGGGTTTTGGGACCCGAGGCCAACTCAAAAAAACGCCGTGTTCCCGTTCGGGGATTTGGTGATGCGGACGGGGACGGTTGGGAAAGAAACCAAAAACCCGGGATCTCGCTCATCGTCTCGTTCCTCGTCCTGTTCCTGCTCACACGCCGCATCATGCCCGCCATCATCGTCCTGTTCCCCGTCGGTATCGCTTCCCTTTGGGTCGTGGGGTCGATGGCGCTCATCGGCCTCAAGTGGAACGTGCTGACCGTGATGGTCACGGCCCTGACGCTCGGCATCGGCATTGACTATTCCATCCACATGTGGCG
This sequence comes from Candidatus Poseidoniales archaeon, assembly GCA_019651595.1. Taxonomy (GTDB): domain Archaea; phylum Thermoplasmatota; class Poseidoniia; order Poseidoniales; family Poseidoniaceae; genus Poseidonia. The sequence goes on from BOYQ01000003.1 coordinate 144,521, forward strand.
TCGGTTTGAGGTTGAACTGAAGAAACGCGGCGACCATTGGGGCGCCCTCAAAGAGGCGCTTGATACGACGGGCGTCGCGCTGATGCTCAGCGCCACGACCACCATGGCGGGTTTTGCCGTGCTGTTGTTCTCGCCCATGCCCATCATCCAGGACTTCGGTCTCATCACCGCCATCACCGTGCTGTTTTCGCTGGTGCTGGCCCTGATGGTTCTCCCCGTTCTGGTGGAGTTGTCCGCCCGAGGCGAGGAATCAGCCAGCGAAGATGGCACGGGTTAATTCACGTCCAGCGCCTTGACGATGTCGTCCATCACCAGGCCCTGCTCACGCGCCACCAAGGCGTAGGCCATCCAGGGTGTGATGAGTTGGAACGCGTTGATCTTCCGCTCGGCACGCCGTTGCAGTTCCTCAGCGTCGAGGCCGCTCTGTCTTGAAATGAAACTCGCCACGCGGCGCGTGAGCCTCGCTCTCGGGTCGTCGGCGATGGCGGGTTGTGGCGGTCGTCCGGCCCCCGGGGATGACGCTGCGCGTTCGGAGGCGGTGCTGGCTGCGGTGCGTTCGTGCTCAACGCCTTCCTCGCTCCCAGAGGCCTGAGCCGGGTTCAACAAGCGGGCGGGTCGTGGGAACCACCCGAAGGGCACATCAACCGCACCAATCTCTACAGCGAGGCACAGGTTTTGCCCTTGAGCCTTCAACCAACCGGCGGTCAAGAGGGCGTCCACGACTTGCTCGGCCTCGTGCGGACCGACCCACTCCATGTCGAAGGAGAACGCTCGCTCCACATCGGGACGGGCCAACCCATCGGTCCCGCGAAAGACGATGGTGAGGGCGCGTCGCACGTCGTCGGTCGCCTCACTCATGGGTGTTGCACGGAGGGAGCCTTCATGAAGGTAGGCATCGGTCGTGGTCAGAGCAGTTTTGTGAAGGATTTGTCTTCGTTAAGTCGCCATCGTCCACAGGTCTCACCGACGTAGAACGTCCCCTCCGCCGTGTATTCGTAGGCGCCCCCGCCGGGCAGCTTCGAGTAGTCTTCCACGCGCTCCTCGACAACGCCGGGTTGCGGGTCTGGAACGCCAAGGGCCGCCATGTGCTGGGCAGCCATCTCCTGGGGCGTGGGTGCCGCTCGGGATTTTGGCGGTCCTCGGGGCGGCCCTCGACCGGGCGCTCTCCCTGCACCAGCGGCGATCTTTCCGCCCGGTGGCCCCCGTTTCTTGGGCGGCGCCTGCTCCACTGGGGTCTCCTTGGTGGGAGCGACGGGCGACGGTGAAACCGTTTGGCCGGTCGCCTCGAGCGCTGCAACCACCTTCTCTTCGATTTCAGGCGCTGCGTTGCGTCGTTTCAGCAAGACGAAGCCGCCCGCAAGGGCGAGCAGGGCCACCCCACCGAACGTCAGCACGGTGGCTCCCAAACCGCTCGATGAGCCCGATACGTCGGTGGACCAGACGTTGTTTGTTTCGTCGATTTCCCACACGAGGCCTTCCTGGTCGACCGTGATTTCCAAGGTCCAATCGCCTTCAGGGGCCGTGAAGGAACGCTTCACGGACTTGGCGGTGTTGGCGTCCATGGAGTAGAAAACGGAGCGACCCACAAGGGTGCGTTCATCCCCCTGCACCAGTTCAATGGTCGCGTTGAACGGCGTGGGCAGCTGCTCACCGCCGTTGACGACGAAGAACGAGAGGCGAATCTTCTCGCCGGCCTCGAGCGTCCCGCTGAGTTCAACGTTCTCAAGGCCGAGGTCCGGGCCCACGTTGTTGAGAGGCGCTTCGAGCCACGGGTCGAGTTCTGAGTTGCCACTTGAGGACACCAACGACCATCCGGCGTCGTCCATCCCTTCTGCCCAGCAGTTCAGGTCGGCTTGTTCCGAAAGGGTTGAAGGGTCGCCGAGTTCACTGAAATCAAACATGAAACTGAACATCGTTTTGCCGTCGAAGACCGTGGTCGAGTTTCGAATCAGACTGACGGGCTCCCAACTCTGGGCCAGCGAGCGAACCTGACATGTCAGAGTCAACGGATTCGACCATGCTTGGTCCTCAGCGACGTTGACACCGATTTCAACCGCTTCCAGTTTGTAGCGAGAAATGGTGTCCGTGATGGCCGACGGGAGAAGTTCAGGCGGGCTGTGATCGAGCTTGAACACGGGAAGGTCAACCATGCTGAGTACCTCTGTTTCCAACGGGTCCCACAGCATGAGCGTCATGTCCTGAACCAACCCGGATTGGTCGGGGGTTGGAATGGACGCTTCAAGCGCACCGTCGACGATGGAAACGGTCTCGCCACCCCGCCAGGGTTCACCCTGAAGCAACCCGTCCCACCGGAGCCGGAGGTCGCCGGTGTACGGCGTCGCACTGGTGCGGTGGGTCACGGTGGCCGTGAGGTTCAGGCCGTCGCCCCCCATGACGACGGCGTCCGCCACGATGTTTTGCTGCACGGCCCCGGTGTTGTCCCGAAGTTGATTCACTTCGATGGTCATCTCACGCTCGAGCACCCATCGTTCGCTGAAGGATTCACGTTGTGTCCCGTCGTAATCGGTGATGATGACGTCCACGTCGCCCTGAGCGAGCCCGGCCATCGTGAGGCTCCACTGCACGGTGGCCGTGAACTCAACCGTGAGGACACCTTCGTTCGTCTCGACCGTGCAACCGGATGGAAGCAACAGCAATCGCTCGTCAAGGGACGCACACGTGCTGTCCACCGTGGTGTATTTCATGCCCAGTGTTTCGTCGTTCCCCAGTTCAACCCGGAGTTCACTCAGGTCGCTGAGGCCGTTGGCATCGGTGATGGCCACACGCCAGCCGATGTTTTGTGAGGGCTCCAGTCGCATCAGTTCATCCGTCAGCAGGTTGGTCGTGGCCTCAAAGGACACCAGTTCGCCTTTCGTGGGTGTCCTCGATTCCCACCTCGCATGGCCTTCTTCAGCCGTGGCACTGGGCAGGCTGAACCCGGCCACGTCCGTGCCTTCAAGGAGGACTCGACCCCACTGGTGGTCGTCATTGACGGTGTCGTTGACGGTGATGTTCACGGTCCAAAGGTTGCCGTTTTGGTGGGTGTAGAACAGCGACGGTTGGTATTCAACCCGCTGCGGAATCCCGTCGGCCAACCCGCCGTTGGTACCGTCATCTCGGGCCTCGAGCCACGAATAGGCGCTCATCGTTTCGTTGGTAAATCCGCCAACATCGTGGAACTGGAATGAAACGGTTCGGTAGGTTTCCTCGTTCGTGTAGGCATCAAGTTCGGGACTCACGTCAAGGAGGGTGGGGCCTTCGCCGTTGAGGATGAAGGCCAGCGGCGTGTTGTCCACCACGAGGGTCCAATCTTCGCTGGTTCTCGCCTCAATCCACACGTACAATTCGCCCGACAGAGCCTCGGGTGCATTCAGGCGTGCGTGTTCCACCTGACCGGCGGGGAGGTCAAACCATTCTGAACTCTGGTTCGACCAGATGCGCTCACCAAAGGCGTCGTTGTCAAAGGTATGAAGGTCCATGTGGATGCGAGACTGGATGGTTCCGCCGAGGAGACGCAAGCCGCTGTTGGTGAACCGGTGATCGATGGTCAAGTTCAGGGCGGTGTTCCCCGGTAGGACCTCACCCGCTTCGACGGTTTCATCGCCCTGGCTGGAGACATCGGCTGTGATCTGTTCGAGCACCACCGAGACCGAACGGTCAATGGTCGTCAGTTCGGGGTGAACATAGGACGCGTTCCGTTCGGCGTGGGTGCTCGTCATGAACTTGAGATGGTCGGTGGGCAAGGTTCCACCAAGCGAGAAGGTCCAGTTGACTGTTTGCCCCTGGTCGGTCACGGGCCCGACGGTGGCCGTGGCTTGCTGGTTGAAGAGCAAGGACGACGGGTCGTCCACCGTCAGGGTGGAAGTCATCGTGTCCCACGTTAGGCGCAGCCAGTCCGAGTTCGAATCAAAACTACCGACGGCATCGGTGGGGTGCAGCGCAAGAACGTAGGTGCCGTCTCGGGTGGTCCCTTGGTGGTGCGTGACGACGCTGACGGGCGCCGAAGTCGGTTGCATGGTCGCAGGCGGGGACGTCTCAAACGCGGCTGAATCGGCGCCGATGGACACGTTGACCAGGGTCGGCGTGACCCACTCCATGAGTCGCGTGGTGGCGTACTTGACCCGGTACTGCAGGAACGGCGTGTTTTCCAGCACGTCGGTGAGCGAGGTGTTGCCGGGGTCGATGTAGGTGTTGACCGGGACGGTGGTGGGGAGCCACGGCGCCGATGCGATGTTTTGCATGGAATCGGCCGTTCGGTACTGCAGGCCGATGTCCGTTCCGGTGGGCTCGATGGCGGCAAACTTGAGCCACAGAAGGCTGGCTTCACCCTCCGGTGAGGAGCGCAGGTCGTAAATGGACGACGTCAGCAAGCCGTCGTGCGAGGCGGGGTTGACGTGGTATTCGTTTTCAGCCAGGTATTGAATGCTCCACGTGCTGAACCGGTTGTTGCTGGTGTCGCCCGAGGCGTAGACCAGCGTGTCGTTGGCCCGGGCGAGGGTTGAATCGTACATGCCGATGGGGAGCGTTGCGTAGGTGTTCCACGTGTTGGTAAAGGGGTCATAGCCGTAGGTCTTGTCGTTGGCCGAACCGCTCCATCCCGAGGATTCATACCCGCCGTGGATGATGATTTCATCGTTGAAGACCGCAGCGGCGTAAGCCGAAAATTTGTGGGTGGCGTTGGGCAGTTGCGTCCACGAGTCGGTCACGGGGTCGTAGGCTTCGGTCAGGTTGGTCTCCGTCTCCACCGTCGTGTTCGCCACCGAGTCAAAGAAAAGAGCAACGCCCCCGAAGGCGATGAGTTTTCCTCGGAACGCAACGAGTTCAAACGAGTGGCGCTGATGGTTCATGCTGGCCATTTGCGTCCACGTGTCGTTCACCGGGTCGTACCGGAGGAGGCGGTCGGTTGAATCGGAACGGTCCTCTGCTGAAACACCACCAGCGACGTAGATCTGACCGTTGAGGCTGGCCACGCCCGCCAAACCGACCGACTGGTTGCCCGGCATGCTGGTTCCATAGCTCCAGTTTCCGTCGGTGGCGTCGTAAACTTGGACCACGCCGGTGGCTTCAACGGCGGGTGATGAGAAGGGGTGATGGTCCCCGATGGCGTAGATGCGATCGCCCACCACGGTGCATTTGTGGTATTGTTGGGTTTCTTTCAGTTCTTCAGCCGCCGGCATCCATGTCTTGTTGGTGACGTCAAACACTTCGACGGTTTTGGTGTTGGCTTCGTCGCCGGTTTGTGAGGGGTCAATGTCGATTCGACCGCCGATGAGAAAGACTTCGTGAGTGGCAGGCAGATAGGCTGAGCAGGCACCGGTTCGCATTTGGGTTAAGCCGATGCCGGACGTGGCGGTCCATGACACAGGTGGCCGTTCCAATCCCGTCAGTCCGGTTGCGGCTGAGGTCGTGAGGTTGCTGTGAGTAAACCCGTTGCCGGTGGCGAATTGATCGATGAAGGCCACCGTCGGCTGAGGTGCCTCTGGTTCCTCGATGAGCGGTTGGGCTTGGTCTGGGGCGCTGAGCAGCGGCGCCCATGAAACGGCCACCATCACAAGGGTGACCAACACCGCTGCCAATCGGTGGGCCTTGACCATGACCTTCGCACGCCGACTGAGTTTGAATACCCTTCCAATTCTTGAACTCACGCTCACGTTCAGTGAACGTTGTGTCGCTATCGGTTGACCCTGAACGATACAGGAGGCACCGTTATCATGGCTCGTGACGTACGCCACGCATGAACCGACTTACGCCGCTTCTCCTGGCCCTCATCGTGGCGTTGATGCCGCTGTCGGGTTGCATCAGTGACGGCGTTGACGGGACGAACGGTGAAACCGGCCCAACCGGTCCTCAGGGCTTGCCCGGCAGCGACGGGAGTGACGGCACGGACGGAACCGACGGTACCAATGGAACGAACGGCGTCGACGGTGCGGACGGTGCCGACGGGACGGACGGCGTGAACGGAACCGATGGCGTGGACGGGAAGACCACCCTCATCCAGACCTTCATCGAATACCCCGGGGAATTCTGTCCAGGCGGCGGCGTCGGTCTCCACGTTGGCATTGACGACGACAACGACGCTTACCTTTCCATCGATGAAATCGACGAGACCGTGTACGTCTGTGATGGTGCGGACGGCGAAGACGGCCAAGATGGCGCCGACGGAACAGGCAGTGATTCGGGAGGCGGCGGCGCGACGGGCATGATGCTCAGCGATTCCATCCGTCTCAGCAAATCTGACGGTTGTCCTGCAGGCGGTCGACTTCTGGTTTTTGGTTTGGACAACGGTGACAACGGCGGCACGGCAGGCAACGGTGTGTTGGAATCCGGTGAAATTGACGACCAAACCACCTACTGCAGTTCCCAACGAGTCAGCTTCGTTGACGATGCTCGACCGGGCGCGACCGGAAGCAAGCCCGTGGCGTATCAAGGAATGCGAATCAGCATCGAGGACACCTTGTATTTCGCAGCAGATGACGGCGTCCACGGCTACGAACTCTGGGGCTACAACACGACCACCGACGAGATGTGGATGGTGGCTGACATCCGTCAAGGCGCCATGGGGAGTTTCCCGGGCTATCTGCTCGCCGTCAAGCACGGTACGCAGTTGTTCTTTGGAGCCTACACCGACGACAACGGAACCGAGTTGTGGGCGCACGACCACTCCACGGGCACCACGTGGATGGCTGCCAACCTCGGTATGGACCAGCCGTCCCCGAGCGGAAGCAACCCGGGCGATGATATTGAGATCATGTACGGCGATACACTGTACTTCTCAGCCTTCACGCAGCAATACGCCACCGAGTTGTGGGCTTACAATCCTGTAACGCAACAGTCGTGGCTCGTGCAGGACATCCATCTGGGCAGTTCGGCCAATCCCGGTTGGTACATGCACTTCATCCACAACGACGTGCTGTACTTTACCGCTCGAGACATCGGCAACGTCCACGACCTTTGGGGCCACAACCATTCCAACGGAACCACCTGGAAGGTCGCTGCCTTTGGTACGGACCCCAACACACACCCGGGAAATTACATGGACCACCTCGTTGGCGATACCGTCTATTTCGACGCCCTGACCCCGCTGGGGCGAGAACTCATGGCGTACAACCTGCTCAACCATACATCGTGGTTGGTCGCTGATTTGGAACTCGGTCAAGTCGGCAGCAACCCCGGCGAGCACATGTCGCTCGTGGTCGGCGACACCTTGCTCTTTGATACGGCCGACGACAGCCTTTGGGCCCACGACACTTCCAACGGCACCACCTGGCGGGTCATGCAACACCTTGGGACGAACGCTGGTGAAGGCACGCACGAGGCCGTCGTTGGGACCATGGCCTTCTTCCAAGCACAAGACGCTGCGGGGGGTCAAGAACTGTGGTCGTTTGACGCCCAAACGGGTCAGGCCTTCCGGGCTGCCGACCTCGTGCCTGGACCCGACGGGAGCAGTCCCGGCCAAAACATGATGGTCGGCCTGAATGGCGTGGTCTACTTCGACGCCTCCACGCACAGCACGGGGCGCGAGTTGTGGGCCCACGACCCGGCTGACGGTTCCACGTGGGTGGTGGCTGACATCGATTATGACGATCCCAACGCCACGACGACCGACCCATCATCGAATCCTGCGCGCAGTTTCTGGGCGTTCCACGGCGGATGCTTGTTCTTCGACGCCTACGAAAGCCAGACGGGCCGAGAAATGTGGAAGATGTGCTTGGAACATACGGTATCATACGGTCTGTAGAATCCGTTCTATAGAAGTTTGAGCGATGCTTTGATGATTGCACCAACCCTTGCATCGGGCTTAATTTCTGAGCCATTTTGCGTCGGGAATGTGCTTATGTAGAGCATCATTGATGACCGCTCGTGAACACCCTGCCTTGGTTGGGAAGACGCACGGGCTGGGCCATGCTGCTCTTGCTCGTGTTGGTCTCATCCATGTTGGCTCCCGTCGCTGCAGAGTCATCCGACGTCGTTTCATCCGAAGACCCACCGCCCTCATCGGGAGGCGAATCATCCGGCGCGGATGAGAGCTCACAAAGCACCCCGGTCGTCAACTTCAACTGCACGACCGTACCGACGCAAGACATCGATTGGGTTCACCGCGGCGATTCAACTTACCCCGTACGAGCCTTATCAGAGGCTCGCCCCGACATGCCGTGGGGGGACGTTGTCACTCGCTTGGAGTGTTGGCTTTACAACCCGCATTCCGACACCATCGTGGTCGCCGTCCAACCCTTGAGCGACGTGGATGTTTATGGCCCAGATGCGAGGGTTTGCATCGAATGGAATTGCGTGGACGATTTCTGGAATCCAGAGTACACGCTGGAGGTCTCGGAGAACATCACCGTTGATTGGGTCCTTTACGCCGAATCACTGGCGTGGGATGCACCCGCCGGTGAAACGTTGGTGGAAGTTGGCTTGAAGGTCGTGAACTACGGCACCGACAGAACGCCCTGCCCTGAGTGCGAGGTCCGTGTCACGAACACCACCCTTGATTTGGGTGCCTGGTGGCGTGTGACCTGGGGTGGCTACCTCGCCATGAATTCCTCCTACTGTGCCGGCCAGGAACACCAAACGGAGCGCAATCGCGAGTGTTTTCCCATGCCCACCCTTGTTCCGGGAAGCGGTTGGGTGGGGCATTTTACCCCGCATCCACTCGGTGCGTGCCAAGACTCATCCAGGTACGGCGATGTTCGGGTCGGCTGGCGGTCGAATTCCAACGCAAGAGATCACGGTTTGCGGACCGCCCTCGTTTGACAATGATTACATTGAACTGTTCCAAGCAGGTAAGTTCCGTCAAGCACAGATGCTCGGCAACCGTGGAGCAGACATTCAAGACGACGACCGCATTTATTGGGCGTGGTACGACAGTCGCCACGATCGGGCGGTGGACGACCTGCCGGCGGATTACTGGTCGAGTCAGGAAGTGCCCATCGGAATCGTTTGAGACCGTGATTTACCCCAGCATCATTGGGAATCACGTTCCAGACGTGGAGTGGAAGGCTGAAATCCGCGCTCATCACTACGATTTCGACCTTGATGAATGGACGGTATTCACGCTGGGGGAACGATTCTACAACAGTTCGAATTACACCGGTTACAACGCCAACGAGTCTCGGTTTAACGTCGACGCCTCTCGTTGAATGAGGGCGATTTTATCTGGTTTGACTGGGTCATCCTACGAAAACGGAACGAGGTCGGCGGCGGTGTCATCGGGGAGTGCTTAACCCCGGCGGTGTCGAATACATGGAGAACCTCTTTTCGATGCACAGGTCACGATGGGTCTCGCCGGGCTGCCCTTCAGCAGGTGTCAACAGATTGGCGTACATCATCGGCATCCCCGTCCACATCGTGGTGGCCGCTCTGGCCGGTATGATCCGAGCTGGGTGGTTCGTGGGAAAAATGATCGCGGTTGGTTCAGTGGACCAAGAAATGATGCCTTCCAAAACACAGGTTGCGATCAATCAACGGAGAAAAGCCAAGGAGGATTGGATTGCTACAAGTGCTCGTCTTGTGACAAATGTTCAAATTGAACCGAGCACCCACCGGATCGCTTGCAATCACGGTCAGGGACCCCTTTCTTCCCGTGCCGATGCCACCAAAAGAGGGAAAATTCAAAAGGTCATCATGTTCAGTCAAGCACCTAACATTCACAGTTTGAAACTGCCGTCGGTGATGAAGACTATCTACGTCATGTTGGTCGCTGGGTTCTGTTCTTCACCGCACAAACCAGCATGACGTTTGTGCCGAACCGGACGGAAGACCGAGGGCGCAATTGCAGCCTTAGCTCTCGTGGGAGAAACGCTCTGAATGTGGTATGAGGAATTACCCGAGCCCTTGCCCAACCATAGGCGGGGCCCGGTGGAGGAAGTGCTCTCAATTGTCCAGCAGTGGGTTCAATTGTGAAGGTCATCTAGCCCGCGAATCCGAGAACAATCATTCGGGGCAAGTTTGGCAGCCTCTTCGCAGCGTTCGCCATGTGGTTCTTCACCGCCTTGTGGGTGATTTTACTCTTCTCTGAAATTGAACGCCCCATCGTTTTGCGGAGACCAACCAGCAGTAAGGGCGAACCGCCTGAGATTCAAACTGAGTGCTCGTACCGGGAAACTTCTGAATACCATGGTGAACCTGAATCGGGAAGCAACAATGACTCATTAACGAAGGTGGGCCCCCGAAAACCCCCGGGGGCCCTTGGGGGGGGAAAAAAACCCCCCCCCGGGGGGTTTTTTTGGGGCCCCAAAAAGGGGGGGGGGGTTTTTTTTCCCCCCCCCCCCCCAAAAAACCCCGGGGCCCCCCCCAAAAGCGGGGGGTTTTTTTTTTCCCCCAAAAACCCCCCCCCCGGGGGGGCCCTTCAAAAAAAAAAAATTTTTTTTTTCCCCCCCCCGGGCCCTTGCCTTTAAAAAACCCCCCTTTTTTTTTAAAACCCCGGGGGGGGCCCCCCCCCCCCGGGGGCCCAAATTATTTTTAAAAAAAATTTTTAAAAATTTTTAAAAAAACCCCTTTTTTTTCCCCCTTTTTTGGGGGGAAAAAATTTTGGCCCCCGGCCCGGGGAAAAAAAAGGGGAAAGGCCAACCCCCCCCCCCTCCTAAAAATTTTTAAAAAAGGGGAAAAAAAAAAAACCCCCCTTTGGGGGGGGGGAAAAAATTTTTGGGTTCCCAAAAAAAAAAACCCCAAAACCCCCCAAAAATTTTCCCCGGGGAAAGGGCCCCCTTTCCGGGCCCCCCCCCTTTTTAAACCCCCGGGGGCCCTTTTTTTTAAAAACCCGGGTTTGGGGGGAAAAAAAAGGGGGTTTTTTTTTTCCGGGTTTAAGGGGGGAAAAAAAATTTTTTTTGGGGCCATTTCCCCCAAAGGGGGGCCCCCGGCCGGCCCTTCCCCATTTAGCCATCCCCCACGGGTTTGTTCGGGGTTTATTTTCCTTTTTGTTTTTACTTTAAGTTAAAATAAAAAGTGAAAAACGATGCACGGGGGATTTTACCTTTTGCCAATTCCCCACCCTTCCCTTGTCGCTTGATATACCACCGCCATGGAATCTGTACCATGGAAGAACAAACCCCCTCCCAAAATCTTCGCTTTGCAGACTTGGTGTCCACGACCACCGAACTCCACACGCCGGCCTGGGCACCAACAGCCAGACCAGGCTGGCCCCGGCACGGCGCCTTCCCCCCACGCTCGACAGATCGGTGGCAGCCCGTGGCCGGCGTCGGGGCCGCTCCTGCTCCCGTTCACCTTTCGTCGAGCATGCAGTCCTGCGCCGTCGCATCGTTCGAGGTGGGGCCTGATGAGTCGCACGCAGGGCCCGCACCGGATCCTCTTCTGAAAAGTGGGCGAGGCCAACACCACGCCTTCGACCATTAACGCGGTTTCGTGGGGCCACCATGAAAAGCTCGGCAAGTGCTCGCAGGGAAAACCCGTTTTCAAGGTCGCCGATGAAGGCACCACATCGGTGGTTTTCCGCATGCGTGTTTGCGTGGGGTCCATGGCGACCGCTTGGGGCCCAAGCAATAAAGAATTCAGGGCCTTCGCTCCAACATGGCGGGGGGCTGGGGCGTCCCTCGCGCCTTTGCGCCCAAAACCTCGTCTGGCGGGCGCCACCGTCCCCTGGGTGCGTATTTTGCGCTGATGGACACCTCGAGGCCTTTCCTTTCGTGGCCGTCTCCTTGCACACCCTGCCGTGATGCTGTTCACCGGTGCGGGCAATGCGATGAACGACATAAAGGGCGCGGAGATCGACAAGACGGCTCATCCAGCCCCCCTACCGCCCGGTCAACTCACGCTTTCGCAGGCCGGTCGATTCACGTCGTTGCTTGGGTCCTCAGCGTCGCTGCTCACGTCGGCAGGTTGATGGCGGTTGAGGCTGCTGTAAGCATCAGCTTGCCTACCGTCTCATCTACATCTTTCCGTGGGGCTGATGGTCACTACGACCACGGCCCGGCCACGAAAAACCGTGGTTTATCGGGCAACATCGATCATCTCGCTTCTCGTTGGGGCGGTCATTCTGTACGGTGCCTCGGCCGTTGGCGGCTTTCGCCCTCCCTGATTTGGTGGATCTTTGGCGTGGGTGTTCCTGACCAATCTGGCCGTGAGTGGTGAAGGACTGCATGGACATGGAGGCCGACCAGGGCAGTCGCCAAACGCTCCCCCTGACCTACGGAAAGGGGAAGGTCCGAATGGCTGCGTACGTGGTGATCATGGGCGCTCTGGTGTGCCTTTACGTACCGTTTTGGAAGGGACCGTTTGGGTTCAACCAGCTCGCCCTCCAACTTCCCGCCATCCTGACGCTCATCACGCTGAACGGACCGCTGGTCCAAGGCAAGGACGCACTGGTCGCAGGGCGCATACGCATGGCGATGCTGTTCGGACTGTTGAGTTTCATCGCTGCGAGCGTGCTCTGAATCATTCAAGCCCCATGAATTCGCCCATGGCGTCCCATGCGCCCTCGTTGATGAGGTAGGTCATCAGGACATCTGTGCCCACATTCGATTTTCCGCCTGGTCGAAGACGATGCTCTGTTCGTGGTCCATCACCCAATCGGTGACCTCTTCGCCGCGGTGGGCGGGAAGGCAGTGCATGAACGACCAGGCGTCGTCCATGTGACCGACCATGGCTTCGTTGACCTGGTAGCCTTCAAACGCCGCCATCTTGTCCTTGAGGTGCTCTTCCCCCATGGAGATGAAGACGTCGGTGTAGACCACGTGCGCACCCGAAACGGCCTCGACCGGGTCCGTGGTGTGCATAACGCTGCTGCCGTTGGCTTTTGGCGTACGCTTTGGTTCGTTCAACCACGTCCTCGGCCGGTTCGTAGCCTTCAGGGCAAGCGTACCGGACGTCGATACCCAGCATGGCGCAGGCCAACATCAAATCGTGAAGGACGTTGTTTCCGTCTCCAACCCAGGCCACCGTGAGGCCTTCGGTGTCTCGTGGTGTTCCATCACCGTCATCAGGTCGGCGGCGGCCTGGCAGGGGTGGTGCTTGGCGGACAGGGCGTTGATCACCGGGACCTCGGCGTGTTCGGCAAGGGCCGTCACGTCCTCGTGGCCAAAACAGCGGTAGGTGATGCCGCCAAGAAACCTCGAGAGCACTTGGGCGGTGTCGCCGATGGTTTCAGAGGTCCCGAGTTGGATGTCGTTTTTGAGGAGCGTCAATGCGCTGCCGCCGAGTCGCTGAATGCCAACTTCAAAGGAAACACGGGTTCGCGTGGACGGCTTTTCGTAGATGGAACCGATGGCCATCGTGTCGAGCGGAAGGAAGTTCAGCGCCACTTCATCGCCTTGCTTCCACAGTCGTTTGAATTCGATGGCCCACTTCAAAATACGCTCAAAATCGTCGTTCACATCGTCAATGGCGAGAAGGTGTTGCACCATGCTGTTTCCACCGCAAGGCGGCTTCTAAGCGTTGTGCGGTCAGTTCTTTTCGTGCTCAATGTCGGCTGCAAAACCGTCTCGTGCGTCGCTCATGCCGCCAAACAGGGCTTGGGCAAAGGTCAGGATGTCGGCAAGGCCTTCCTCAAGTTCTGACGACAGCGGGGTCAACCCGGGGGCTTGGGAAAATTCCTGCATCATCCGAAGTTGGTTGATGGCGAATTCGGTTCGCTGACCGCCGGCTTCGTCGTAGAGGGCCAGTTCCAAAATTTCCAGTCGCTCGGACCACTCGAGGATTTGCTCCAGGTCGTCCGGGTCGAGCAAATCCGCCTTGGAGAGGAAGTTCTTGGTGGGCAGACCCAGGCGGAATTCCACGATGGAGGACAGCAGCATCTGAGAGACGAACCCGGACGGTGAGCGGGAAAGCATCGGGTCGAACAGGTAGATGATGGCGGACTGCTCTCGCCCAAGGGTCTCAATCAGGTGGTTGCTGGCTTCCCGGAAGGCGAAGAGTTCGACTTGGCCGGGAGTGTCGACGATCATCATCTCGCCCGAAAGGGTGTGAAGCTGGTCGGCGACGTCGCCCGCTTGCGCTGCCAAGAGGTCGGCAGCAAGAATTTGGGCGCCGTTCGGACCAAGGTCGTACTCATCCATCACTTCGGTCAGCGAAATGAGATCTCGAACGTCAAATTCGGCGTCGTAGTGAACCCGTTCTGCGCCGGGGTCGAGGTTGACAGCGATGACCTCGGTCTCAAGGAAACGGGACCATCGTTGGAACGAGGTGACCAGGGAAGATTTTCCGGCACCGGCGGTTCCCACCACAAACAGCACCGGCGGGGAACTGTTGTCCATACCGACCATGAAATCCCGTTCTGCCAACCCTACATGAAACCTCCTTTCGTTTCGTCGGGACGCTTTCATTCCGTTGGATTCGCCCAAACGCACCCTTGGAGAATGGTTATGTGCTCATCATGCGTCCAAGAATCCGTCGCACCGTAGCGACGCTGAGGAATTGACGATGAGCGACGAGAAACCCCCCATGCCACCCGGGATGCCCCCCATGCCACCCATGCCACCGATGCCACCCGGCGAAGCTCCACCTGCTCCACCCGGTATGCCACCCATGCCGCCCATGCCACCGATGCCCGATGCTGCACCACCCGCACCACCGGAGATGCCGCCCATGCCGCCGATGCCTGACGCAGCACCTCCCGCTCCTCCCGAGATGCCGCCCATGCCGCCGATGCCTGACGCAGCACCTCCCGCTCCTCCCGAGATGCCGCCCATGCCGCCGATGCCTGACGCAGCGCCTCCCGCTCCTCCTGAGATGCCGCCCATGCCGCCGATGCCTGACGCAGCGCCTCCCGCGCCTCCCGAGATGCCGCCGATGCCGCCGATGCCCGAAGCGCCCGCCGCTGACCCGCTGATGGACCCGCTGGCTGCGCCCCCTGCACCTCCTGAGATGCCGCCCATGCCACCCATGCCCGAAGCGCCCGCCGCTGATCCGCTGGCTGCACCCCCGGCGCCCCCTGAGATGCCGCCGATGCCGCCCATGCCCGAAGCGCCTGCCGCTGACCCGCTGATGGACCCTCTGGCTGCACCACCGGCGCCTCCTGAGATGCCGCCGATGCCACCCATGCCCGAAGCGCCCGCCGCTGACCCGCTCATGGACCCGCTGGCTGCACCACCTGCACCTCCTGAGATGCCGCCCATGCCGCCCATGCCCGAAGCGCCCGCCGCTGACCCGCTCATGGATCCGCTGGCTGCACCACCTGCGCCACCGATGCCGCCCATGCCCGAAGCGCCCGCTGCTGACCCGCTCATGGACCCGCTGGCTGCGCCCCCCGCTCCACCTGCACCTGAGGCACCCGCCGCCGACCCGTTGGCTGCGCTCTCCCTTGACCCACCCGCCGACGCACCCGCCGACACCGTGGTGGCTGACCTCACCGGCGAACAGGCCGGTGCCACCATTCGAAGTCGCGCTGAAGTTGAAGCCGTTCCCGGCGACAAACTCGAAGGCACGCTGCACGAAGTTGAAACCACCACGCTCAACGCTGATGGCAACATCATCAAGCAGAACGTGAAGGGAACGTTGACCGTCAACAACCCCTCGGCTGAAGACCGCATTTACGACATTGACGTGTTGCTCGACAACATCGACGCCACCGACATCGGTGGAGAACATGTTTCCGTTGACGAGCTCGAGCCCTCAAAGAACCACACGATGGCCTACAAGGTCAACGGCAAGCAAATGATGACGCTGCGTGAGCGCTTGGACACCAACCCCGCCCGCTCGCAAGAACGCTCCATGTCGGTGGCCATCAGCGAAGACCCTGGCGCCATTGCCATGGAACTTGAGGTCGAGAACCTCGCCACCGTGGACCTTCATGACGTGGTCGTCACTCGGCCGCTGGCCTCCGAGATGAACTTCGAAATGGCCGGTGGCGCTGAGCTCGATGAAGGCGTGATCACCTGGACCGTCGGGCGACTGGCCGCCGGTGAAAAGCAAACCCTCGCTCTTGAGGGTACCATTGACGTGGCTTCCACCAAGGCCATCAAAGCCGGCAAGGCTTCCGCTACGTACCGAGCCGACGCCACCGTCTCCAGCATGGCGTTCCGTGAACTCGACGCGTTCTGCCGAGGGTTCACCTACATGCGTGTCCGCGAGGACGAACGCCCGGACAACTGGATCTGCCAGGCCATCTTCGAGAACCGCTCGTCCTTTGCCGTTGACCTGACCAAACTTCAGGTCAGCATGAAGGGCAGCGACGACCTCTTGTTTGACGTTCACGACGTCGACCAGGACGTCACACCCAACGGAAAGTGGGAATCCGAAGAGCGCACCGTGATGGCTCAGTCAGAGCCCGACTTTACCTACCAGCTGTCCTACACGGTGTTGCCCAAGGCGGTCCAATCCGCCGAAGGTACGATGACCCTCGAGGAGAAGAAACTCGAGGTCCTCGAAGCCGACGTTGAGAAAACCTACTCCACCGGAAGCCTCCGCTCGTACCGGTCGCAGAAGATTCAGTCCACGATGACCCTGGTCAACAAGGGTTCGTCGACCATCAATCTCATGCGCATCACCGACGACATTCCCGGTTTGTTTGAGGCGCCTTCGGCCGACCAGTTGACCATCAAGATCGACGGGAAAGCCATCGATGACGACCAGTACAAGGCCGAAATTTCCGAGGGCATCACCATCGAGAAGGAGCACCGCTCGCCCGATGGCCAAGGCCACACGATGATGCTGACCGTCGGCACTCGCGGCCCCATCGGTCTCAAGCCCGGCAAGAAAATCGAGATCACCTACCCGTTGACCTCCCCCGACCCCTCACCCGGCAACGAGCGCGTCGACGCACCCGCTCGTGTCGAGTTTAGCGCAGAACGCTTCGGCCCCATCTGCACGCGAGAACCCGCCAACACGCCCAGCGTGAAGGTCGTCCACAACCGCCGAAACTTCAGCGCCGGCAAGCAAGCCATCCCGCTGGGTGGTAAAGGCCGCTATGAAGTGCTGATTTTGTTCGAAAACAACGGCGACACTGCGCTCAGCGACCTCTACATCAACGACGTCTTGCCGCCCCAGTTTGAAATCAAGGACTGGGAGCTCAAGAGCGCCAGTGGCAAGCGAGACGATGTCACCATGACCTCCGAAGACGGCGAGGGTGGTCTCCACATCGTCTGGCACGTGCCCAAGGTCGAGAAAGGCGAACGCCTCGAGGTGTCCTTTGACATCAAGGGCAGCGGTGAAGTGGATGCAGAAGCCCTGAACCGTTTCCATGGCGTTCACTTCGGCGACGAAATCGAATCCGATGATTTGCCTGCTGTTGAAGCCGAAGCGACCGAAGAGGCTGAAGCCACCGAAGAAGCCGAAGCGACGACGGACGGGGAAGCCGATGACGCGGGTGCAGAGGAAGAAGCCAGC
Source organism: Candidatus Poseidoniales archaeon (assembly GCA_019651595.1). Classification (GTDB taxonomy): domain Archaea; phylum Thermoplasmatota; class Poseidoniia; order Poseidoniales; family Poseidoniaceae; genus Poseidonia. The sequence continues at coordinate 161,798 of BOYQ01000003.1, forward strand.
GCACCCAAGATGAAGTTCCGTGAGGACATGCTCCTGCGTGTGATGGAAGCCGCCGGTATTGATGCGGGCCACCGAGACGAATTCGTGGCCTTTGCCGCCGACTACGACCACGATGACAACGGCTACCTGAAGAAGGCCGAACTCGAGGACGCCGCCAAGGCTTGGAACGAAGCCAACAGCGGCGGCGATGAAGAAGCGAGCGCTGAAGAGGCTCCGGCTGAAGAAGCCCCGGCCGAGGAAGCAGCGCCCGTCGAGGAGAAAGCCTGTCCCATTTGCGGCACCATGAACGCGGCGGACAACGACAAGTGCATGGCGTGCGATTACGACTTTACGCAGTGAAGATCGTTGATTACCGCCCGTCTGAGACGAAGGGATGAGCGAGAGCGAGGCGGTTCTCCACTCACTCAGGCAGGACCCATTGAGGCCACTCTTCATGCTCCGGTGAGCGGCTAACGATCACGATCACTGGCCGCTTGAGACCCGCCAGCACGTCGTTCAGGGGTCGAACGGTCGAGGGTGGAACAGCACCGTCTCGCATGTCAACCGCCAGCCAGGCCTTGGGGTACTGATCGGCCCAAGCGTTGAGCTCGGCTTCAATGCCGCTCGGAGGGACGCCTTGCCGGACGCATGCGATGAACCCCCAGCCATCCGGGCATTTTCGTTCTCCGTCGGTCCAAAAGAAGATTTTCGGCACGGCCGGCAAGCGGCTGAGTTGTTCGATGGCTTCGACTTCGGTGGCACACACCGGTTGACCCGGCATGGGCATGGGGAGGGGGTAGCGCCATGTCGGTGAGACATCCAGCGGTTGCTTCTGGCGCATGGTGTCCCGTGGTCGGCGAGGGGTTTGAACTTCACGCATGGTCGTTCATTGGCGTCGTGGCCGATGTTCTCCATGCTAACCTTCATGCCCTACCGTTGTCGCCTTGAGTGCATGGCCAGCGGTTCATCGCCACCACCACCCCCGCCGCCAGGCGGGTCCATGTTCGTGATGATGATGTTCATGATTTTGATGACCGTGCTCATCATGACCCCTTCCATCCGCACCTCGCTGGGGACCACGGCTGACCCCCTTCTTTCCCCGGTCTTGCCGGAGGAGTCGTTTTTCGTCATCACCGTGATGATTCTCGGCGTGTTTTCAATGACCCTCAACACCGTGATTCGTAACTTCTTCGTGGACCCCATGGACCAAGCCCACATTGGACACCGTCAAGGTCAGGTTCGTCAAATGATGAACGAGGCACGGATGTCAAGGGATCCCATCTTACAAGAAAAAGCGATGACGCTGCAGCAACAGATGATGCCGGAGCAACTTGAGGTCCAGATGGGGGCCATGAAACCGATGATGTTCACGATGATTTTCATCATCGGGATTTTCGCATGGTTGACCACGAAGGTGGAGACCTTCAGAGTGGACTACGTCTCCCTCCCATGGGCGCCCGAGTGGAACCTGCTCGACGGTCGTTTCCTCTTCTTCCCTGCGTGGATTTGCTGCTACATTTGCATGAGTGCCGCTTACGGCCGTGCTCTTGACCGCCACATCAAACTGGCTCGATACAAGAAGCACCCCTTGGTCGTGGCTGGGGACCTGCTGAAAGAGCCGTTGCTGCACCTGGTCGCCACCAAGCCTGCTGCCACGTCCAACCAGGCCAAAAAGCGACAACAGCGTTCCAAGCGCAGTCAGCAACAACGCAAGCGGAACACGGCCGCCACAAAGCCCGCCGCCTCCGCCTCATCCGGCGGGCTGACCGCCGGTCTCGTGCTGGAGTGCCCCGAGTGCCAAAGCGACGTCATCACCCACGACGGTCCGCGTACCAAACGTTGCAACATCTGCTTCCATGAATGGGTGTTGTGAGCATGGTCAACGTGACCGTCTCTGGCCACCCCGGCAGCGGCACCAGCACACTGGTCCGTGGATTGGTTGAGCGGTTTGGATGGAGCAGCCTGAACGGCGGTGATGTGTTTCGGGAGGAAGCCAAACGACGAGGCATGACGCTCGGGGAATTCGGTGAATTGTGCAAGAACGAACTGGAGGTTGACCGCTCCCTCGATGAACTTCTTCGAGAGCGCATGCAAGGCCCCGATGCGGCCAACGTGGTCGAATCACGTTTGGCCGGGTGGTGGGCGTACCGCCTTCACCTGCCGTGCCTTCGCATCTGGCTCGACGTTAGCGACGAGGAACGTGCCCGCCGTGTCGCGGAACGCGAGGGCCTGGAGGTTGAAGCCGCCCTGGAGGCCAACCGCCTTCGTGCCGCCGTCGACGGCGAACGTTTCTCCTTGCTCTACGATCTCACGCCCGAAGACCCGGAACCCTACACTCACGTGCTGGACGCTACCAGCCTCAATGCAACTCAAATACTGGACCATGTCGTCGGTTTGTTGGAGGAAGCAGCATGACCGTTCATGTTCTGGATGAATCGCCAAGCACCGACGGGGCGTTTGGCACCGCACCGGACGACCGAACGCTCGAACAACGGCTCGCTTCGGGTTTCATTTTGGTCGACAAGCCAGCGGGGCCCACTTCGCACCAATTGGCGGCATGGGCCCGGGATTTGTTGGGACTGGAGCGGCTCGGCCACGGCGGCACGCTCGATCCCTTTGCGACCGGTGTGTTGCCGTTGATGGCGGGACGATGCATGAAAATCACCAACAAGATCCTCAAGCACGAGAAAACCTACATCGCCGTGCTGCGCTTCAGAAGCATGCCTGATCTGGAGACTCTCAAGGCCACCATGGCCACCATGACGGGACGCATTTACAACGTTCCTCCCGAGGTCTCGGCCGTAAAGGTCCAGGTCCGGACTCGAAACGTTCACACCTTTGAGCTGCTGGACACCGACGGCAACGATGCAGTTGTTCGAATTGTTTGCGAAGCCGGGACGTACATCCGAACCATGGCCAGGGACATGGGTCTCCTGCTCAACACGCCGGTTTCGCTCAAAGAGCTCCGTCGCGAAACCTCCGGCATGTTCGATTTGGACCACTGCGTCACGATGGACCAACTCGCCGATGCGGTTTGGTTGTGGAAGGAATGCGGGCAAGAAGAAGCCCTGAACGCCATCGTCCACCCGATTGAAAAATTGCTCGTTGACGTCCCCCGGTGCACGGTCAAAGACAGTGCAGTGGCGGCGTTGGCCTACGGCGCACCGTTGCTTCGGCCGGGTTTGGTTTCCATTCCTGGCGGTTTGAAGAAGGGCACGGAGTTGCTGGTCACCTCGCTGAAAAACGAGGCGGTTGGCTTTGTCAAACTCAAGGCGGATTCGGATCAAATTGCGACCATGGACTCGGGCGAACTCGCTCGACCCAGCATGGTCCTGATGGACACCGAGGTGTACCCTCGCCGATGGCCATCGTCGTCCTGATCTTCACGCTTCGATGTATTCTTCGTAGATGTATTCGTCCGTTTCAATACGGATTTTCAATTGAGACATGGTTCCCACTCCCGCTTTGTCAACCGAAGTTGAACGGCCCCCACGACCTCAAAGCAAGCGGCCCTTCCACGATTTGGTTATGAAGTTTGAGGGTTAACTCCGCGTTATCCGACATCCGAACGTCGTTCCGGCATCGAAACGATGAGCAGAAGGCTTCACTCGATTTTCTTGATCTTTGGTGGCATCAAGAACACAAGCAACCCCACAAGGCCCGCTGCAATGACGGCGATACCGATGACCGCTGCTTGGCCAGAGAGGAGACCTTGCGCATCATCCCCCGAATCAACCTTTCGTTCGTTGATGGCGACCAACTCCTCGAGTTCGTTGTTGGTCTCGTCGCCTTCGGTGATTTCCAAACCACGGTCAACCACGGCGCTGAACCTGAGAACACGGGCATCGTCGGGCACCTGCCAGCCCACACCAACGTCCGCAGTTCGCCCGGCATGATGACGGGAATGGTTTTGACATCGATGAGCTGTTGGTCGGTCTGGCATCGAACGGACACCATCGTGGCGTCGGCTTGTCCCTGATTGCGCACGAGGACCCGCATGGTGATGACGTCGCCTTGGGAAATCTCATCAGCGCTAAATTCCATGGCCTCCACCACGAGGTCGGGCAGCGCCATCACCTCGAGGTCAATTTCTCGCTCCGAACAACTGGACTGGTCGCACACCGAGAGCAACACGGTGTGGAAACCAACCGTGGGCGGCGTCACTCGGACCACGCTGTTGACCAAGTCAACGGTGGCCCACGAGCGGTTGGTGGAGGCGGTGACCTGTCCGGAGGAATCGAGGTCGCTCCACGTCAGGTGATGGCGGTCTCAATCTCGTGCTCAACGGGAACAATGGGCGGGAATTCCATCACCACCGGCGGGTCATCAACCGGGGCGACTCCACGGTGAAGCTTGGTTCCAGCGTTGCCGGCCGGGTCCAGACCGTGATGCCATGACCGATTGACCGCTGTTCGGAAGCAATCCCAAGGCGCACATCACCCTCGGCCAAGTCAACGGCCACGGCGGTCTCGTCGCTGTTGGTGAAACTGACCTGCAGGTCCTCAACGCTCGCACGGTCGTCGCGCATCGGCTGAGGAAGGGGAGAATGAGCGCCGTTGTCCTCGCTGAGAATTGATCGCCGACACCTTCGCACGTTGGGTCCTCATCGTATTGGATGGCGTAGCCACCGGAGATGTCCATTTGGGTCAGTTCCAGCGCCGTGTGGCTGGCAGCCCCGTCGGAGTCCCAGGTGAACCACGCACGAACGCTGACGGTCAGTGAATCGCTTCCGGGTTGCATGTGAGCGCCGATGGGCCATTCGTGGGAAAACGTCCCCAGCGCCATGGGCTCGTTGGACACCAATTCCTCGTTGACGAACACCAACCATCGAGAATAATCTGCGTCGATCCCGTCGTTGGTGCCGAACACCCGTCCGCTGACCGAAAGCGACGGGTCGTTGACGTCCACCCAAACGGAGGACAGGCACGCATCGGTGACGGAGAACCGAAGCCGGTACATCTCGCCTGCAGGGAGGAGGGTGTTGGCCTGAAGCACGTCGAAGGCGCCGAATGCAACGCCGTCGCTCGAGGTGGCCACTTCCACCGTGATGTTGTTGCTCTCACCCTCGCTGAGGGCATGGTGGACCCGACCCAAGGTCTGTTCCGGTGGGTGTGTGAAATCTGCGCTGGTCCACTGGCCGGAGGTTCCTGCCACGGTGGGCTTCAGCCCGCAGGTGTCAAGGGCCAGGTTGTCGGTAACGCCCTCGCTGATGTTGAGTCCCATCACGGGCAGGTCGTGGCCGGTGAATTCCGAGACCGCATAGCCGACTTCCCCTCCGTACCACGGTGTTTGAACGGTGATGTCCAAGCCCAGCGCATCAACGACGAGACGAGAATCATCAACGCCGCCCGCTGAAACGTAATCGAGGGTGAAAACCATCTCTGAGACATCGGTCCACGTCCAATCCATCAGGCCCGTGATGTTGACTCGAAACGCTGAATTGTTGATGTAATCCACGTTACCCTGCGTGTGGGCGAAGGTCTTCAGCAGGTCAAACCCATCGCCGTGCTGCACCGAAACACGAACCGTGTCCTCTGAGAGCGCATCGGGAATTTGGAAGACGCCCAGCATGTGGATTTCGTGCAGTGGGTAGTTGGACAACCCGCTGATGTCAAAGCCAGTCAGCTGAATCTCTGGCCCGGTTGACCAGGTGCTGGCACCGTCAGGAGCGCCCGTTGAGTAGTTGGAATCGGTGGGTGAAGTGGACGACCATACCGTCATCGTGTCGAGATGAAGCGGGCGGGTGTGAACCATGCTTAGACGCTGGTCGGCTACCATGGATTCGGTGTACGTCGCTGCCTCTTGCGTGAAAGACGTCTCAGCACCGACCGACCACGAAGCGGCGTCCGTGAAGGATCCTTGCGGAAAAAGGTCCACCGTGCTGGTGCTGTGGACGCTGCGTGCCCCCGAGGTGGAAACCCAGGGCGAAACCGTGAGGAAAAGCAACATCAACATCAGGGCGAGAGCCTTGTTGGCGGGTCGCATGGACAATTCGAGGGCTTGGCACTTCTTGAAGCAAAGGGTTCCGTGCACCACAAGGGTGGGGGTCCGTTGAGACGGATGGCGCATGATTGAAATACCAAGCGCATGAGGCGCTGATACCTCTCATGGCTGTGGTGGTGTAGGGGTTAGCACGGCAGATTGTGGTTCTGCCAGCCCGGGTTCAATTCCCGGCCACGGCCCCACTTCATCCGCATCAGTGACACGTGACCCAAGTCAATCGGGGTCGTCGAGCCAACCGAGATGGACCGGTGCCTCGGGAGGCTCATCCGTTTCAACGGCTTCTTCGGCCTCGTTCAGGAGGTTATCGTAGATGGAACCGTTCCGGTTGGTCTGCGGTTCAATTTTGGGTGGTCGAACTTCAGCAACGCCCATGAGGAATAATTTGGCCAAGATTGGAAGGAGAATCAGGGCCGTGACGAGGCCGGCGAGGATCACGGTATCTCCACCACCGCCCGATGTTTGACGACCGTATCCGCTGTAATAGTAGCAACCCAGCGAGTCTTGATTTCCTGCGACATCCGGACATGCGTCGCTCACGCCAACTTCGGAATTGAACGACGAGTCGGCCCAGCCGTCACCGTCCGAATCTGGACAACCGTACATTGTCAGGTAGGATTGGCCCGCAATGTAAGGGCAGGAGTCAACGAATCTTGTTGGAGCATAAACCAGTTCTCCTCCGACATACGCCAGTTCCAAATCTACGCAGCGGTCGTTGTCATGACACTCTTCTGGATAACCATCGTTGTCGCTATCGGGGCACCCGTACACGGGCCAGGTGGAGGTCCCGGGTTTGTTCGGACAGCCGTCCCCAAGATAACCACTGTTGTCGCCGTAGCCATCACCGTCGGTATCGGACCACTGTTCCGCGTTGTTTGGGAACTGGTCCCCGTTCGTTCCCGATGCGTTGTCTCCATAACCGTCGCCGTCCGTATCAAACCACTGGGTCGGGTCGTCGGGGAAGGCGTCGTATACGCCGTTCCTATGAGCAGTGCACCATGTCATGAACTCAAATTCACCCTCGTTGCAATCGCCGGTGTAATACACAGCGGGCGTGGTGTATCCATCACCGTCGGTGTCCATCGCTGGGTCCACGGGCCAAGCGATGGTATGCTCGCTGTTCCGAATACAACTTCCGACGCTGGTGACGCGAAATGACAACGTCCTTTCGTCGTGGACATCTTGCCCGTCAATCAATCGCACATCAAAACTCCAAAACTGTGTTTCATAGCTGGGCAATATGGGGAAACCGGCCCCCCCACTCGGCCATCTCCCGGCGGTGATGCTGCACCATGACCCTTCAACCCCGAATTCGAGGTTGAGGTCTGCGGAGAGCGATTCAAAGGTGCCGTTGCTGCCAAACACATCGTGGTGAACGATGTATTCAGCGGATCGTTGGCCTAACCGGACCGAGCCGTTGGTGTTGTACATCACACTGGAAAGATAGTCGCCTGGTTGTTTCGTGAACAGCATGGAATTCAGCATGGAATCGTCTGCCTTGATCAAAAGCGAGTTCACACCTACGTAGCAGTTGTCGCATCCGTCGAGGTATCGGACTTCAATCCTGAATTGATTTGCGTCATCGCAACCGTCTTCGTTTTGATCTTGCCCAAACACGCCCTGATTCGGGCAGGCATCCATATCGTTGGGTACCCCGTCATGGTCGTCGTCCGAACAACCGTTTTCCATCACTGAATCGTTGGCCGGGGTCGCCGGGCAGGCGTCATGGTGATCGTGAACGCCATCGCCGTCCCCGTCCGTGTACGGCAGGACCGTGACGCCCTGTGTCGTGTTGAAATTCGGCTCCATGCTGCTGCTCAACATGACAAAGAACGGTTCACCGTTCATCGAAATGTTCCACACCGCCTGACCCTCAACATCACAACACAGGTCGGGGTCGACGAGGAGGTGCAACTTAGCGTGGCCCGTGCTGTTGGTCAACACGACGTGCTCCTGCACCGAGGAGGTCATGGATTCGTTGTTCAGGCTCGCGTTGTAGACCAACGAAACGTTGTTGACGCCGGCGTCAAAGCGGTCGTGCATGAGTCGCAGGTTGAGGATGTAGGTGCCGCCTGCGTACAGCCCCGAGCACGTTGCTTCGGTGCAGTTCACGCCATCGGGTTGAACCTCCTCAAGGCCGAGGTTCACCACATCAATTCGAGACTTCAGCAAAAACGGTGCATCGACGTGAGAGGCCAGAAGGGTCTCGTTCTCGTCCGTGGCACAACCGCCTTCAGTGGCGTTCTGTGGCTCAAACGCTAAGCGAACCGACCAAAATCCAACAAGTTCGCCGTTGATGGGCTCGATCCGACCCGATTGGGACAGCGGGTCATCCGTATCGCCACTGAACCAGTCAAATCGTCCGTCGTCGTCGGTCAGCACGGTTGCGAACGGGTTGGTGTTGGCGGAAGGTTCGACGTACAGGTTCAGGCATTTTAGGCCGAGACCCTGTCCCAACCCATCGTTAAGTTGCCCCTTCAGGTGAAACGTCTCCCCAACGTAAAGCACCGGGATGTCGTTTCCATCTTCGTTGGTGTGGACGTCGTTCGTGTTGTTGAAGGCCCCGATTTCATCCAGCACCAACGTCGTCGAGTGGTCGCTCTGAGCGCTCGCGGGCATGGCCATCAGCAGCGTGGTTGCGAGCAGCAGCGCCGTCAAACCGAGGGCCCCTCTCATGGACCGACAAGCCCTTGGGGTGAAAATAAAATCATTCCCTGCGCCATGGGGCATTGCTGTCATCACAAGTCATCGTCCGTTATATGATGGCCCATGCGCTCACCTTTCGTTGCCAAGTAGTCCCGGTTCTGTTGACCGACACCGACGATGAGTGGGGTGCGGGCGGCCACGTTGATACCGTGCTGGGTCAGCTGGGCGACCTTTTCGGGGTTGTTGGTGAGCAATTCTACATCCTCCACGCCGAGGTCGTCAAGCATTCGTGCCGCAATGGCGTAATTCCGTCCATCGGCCGGTAGGCCGAGCATCAAATTGGCATCCAAGGTGTCAGCCCCACCGTCCTGAAGGTGATAGGCCTGAATTTTTGCATGCAGACCGATGCCTCGCCCTTCTTGCCGAAGGTAGAGCAGAGCACCCCAGCCACGTTCAACGATGGCGTCCAGCGCAGCATGGAGTTGCGGACCGCAATCGCAACGGGTGCTCCCAAAGACGTCCCCTGTCAAGCACTCTGAATGGACTCGAATGAGCACGGGGTCCGGTCCCTTCATGTCGCCCAAAGTCAGAGCGACGTGGTCAAAACCGGTCGTCTCCTCGTGAAAGACTTCGATTTTGAAATCGCCACGGTCGGTGGGCAACCAAGCAATGCTGGGCACGTCTTCGACACTCACGAGGTCGCCACCACCTGAATCAGAAATCGGATTTCCCCGCCGTCCTCTCGGACGTTGACCAACCGATGCGGACCTCGACCGATGAGCATCGGCATGTCTTGGAGCGTTTCTGGGTCGTCAGCGAGCACCTCGAGCACGGCCCCTGCCTCGAGTTCCTCGAGGGCTTCACGGGTTTTGGCCACGGGGACCGGGCAAAGGAACCCTTGGACGTCCAACCGGTGCGACGGTTGTGGCTGGACCGATTCCTCTGCCATACCCGTTCCACTCACTCCCATGTTTTGAACACACGCTTGGACCCGTCGAAGCGAGGAGAGCGGTTGCTCAAGTCGGGAGAGGTTTACAACGACCACCGGAATTCACCGTCCATGGCGGCGACGACCACGACGCGTCCAGAGGGCGACCTATCGTGGAAAGAGGTGGGTGAACTCGGCCTTCGTTACGGCCGAATTCCACTGGCGCTGATCATGGTTGAGGCCTTCTATTGGTTCCTGACCATGCCCTCCGACACGCTCGCACCGATTCAGGTGACGGAAGCGTGGATCTGGAACGAAGTGACGAACCTCATTTACGGCGAGGGTTCGGCCGTCATCAGCCACCACAACGGTTGGTTAACCCGCATTGATTTGCTTCATCCCAACTTCCCGGGCCCTTACGACAGTGTAGGCCTCTATGTGTCCGACGAGTGCGCCGGTGTTCACGAGATGATTTTCCTCTCCACCCTCGTGATGATGACCGACGGTGTGCCGCAACGGGACAAACTCAAGGCCGTTTTCGTCATGTGCGGCATTGTCTACGTTCTCAACATCCTTCGACTGGTGGTGTTCTACCCCATTGCCGTCCAATCCTGTGTGGAGACACCGGACATCCAAGCCTGCCTCACGCCGATGTGGGAGTGGCACGAAACCGTCTACACGTGGGGTTTCTTGGGGGTCTTGGTGTGCATGTGGTTGGTCTGGTTCCTGCGGTTTGGTGGCCCGGCCCGGACCCTTGCCGCCACCAAAGACGACCCGTCCCCTTGGCGATTCCAACGCCGCCGTGAATGGGAAACCAAGCACAAGGTGGTCCTCGGTGCAGCCCTGTTGTTGTTCGTGCTGGCCATGACCAACATCTCCACGAACCAGGAGGCCATCGATGCTCGAGACACCCTTGCCTTCTGTGAATTCTCAAGCCAGTTGTCCTCGGAATGTGGCATGGCACAGCAACGATGGGATGACGCCATTGGTTATGCGTGGTCGCTGTCGGCGTTGGCGCTCGCTTTGGGCGTGGGTTCCATGGTGGTCATCGAACGCCCGCTTGAGGACGGTACGTGGCCCGTACATCATGCTGCTAAGGAACCAGAATCCACGTCAGCGGATGATGGCGTTCGTCCAAAGAGCCACCACACCAAGAAAAAAGGCTCGTGGAAGCGCCGAGAAGAAGAGTGATCACTCAACGATGACAGCGGTCATGTTGGTGCCGTTGAAGGCTCGCTTTTCGACGGCTTTCATGGCCGTTCCAATCTTGCTGCTGTGCAGACTCACGTAGGTCGACTCATCGTCGAAACGAATGGTTCCGATGGCGAGTTCGTCGCAGCGAAGTTGTTCAAGGAACCAGTTGGCGACATTCAGAGGCGAACCCGCTTCTTCGGGAGAGAGGGAGAGTTTCATCGTGACGTAGCCGAACACGTCGGCGGTTTCGCCGAAGTCTTCCTGACGACGTACAGGGTCTCGGTCCATGCCGTCGGGCAACTCAGGGGCTTCGCTTGGTTGAATATCGAGGCCGTAGGTGGCCATGATCTTCGAGAGTTGAGGTTCATCATCCCTTGAGACGAGGCTCCATGCCTCACCGGTGCGACCGATTCGGCCGGTTCGACCGATGCGGTGGATGAAGGAGTCCATGTCGTCAGGAATGTCGTAATTGATGACCAACGTGATGCCGTCCACGTCAATGCCGCGGGCGGCAACGTCGGTGGCGATGATGGTTTTCACTTCGCCTTCTTTGAAGGCGTTGAGGATACGCTCGCGTTGGTTCTGACTCAGGTCGCCGTGGAGCCCGGCGACGTCAAAGCGGTGTTTCTTGAGGCGTTCAACCGCCAGGTCAACCATGCGCTTGGTGTTGCAGAAGATGATGGTTTGGTCAGCATCGTCCATCCGGGCCAAAAGACGGCCGAGGACCCACAGTTTGTTCGACCGACCGATGCGAACCGAGAAGAGGTCAATGGGCGGAACATCGAGTTCTTCTGCGTTGGTCAACACGAAGTCCGGTTCGTTCATGAATTCGTGAGCAGCATCGATGATCTCCTGTGGGAAGGTGGCGGAAAACAGCAAGGTCTGTTCTCGGCCGGTCATTCGCTCGACCACCCACATGATGTCCGGGAAGAACCCCATGTCCAGCATGCGGTCGGCTTCATCCAGGCACAGAAGTTGGGGCGAAGCGAGGTCGATGTGGCCACGCTCGCTCATGTCCATGACACGGCCGGGTGTTCCCACGATGATGTCAACCCCCTTTCCGAGGGTCTTTGCCTGCTTTTCGAGGTCGGTACCACCGTAGACCGTCAGGATGGTGAGACCGGTGTCCCCCTGAAGCAGTTTGAATTCCTCAGCCACTTGGTTCGCCAGTTCACGGGTCGGCGCCAACACCAGCGCTTGAAGCGACCCTGTCGGTTGGCATCGCTCGAGGATGGGCAACCCAAAGGCTGCGGTCTTCCCGGAGCCCGTGCGAGCCTGTCCGATGACGTCCGTACCCTGCCGCGCAAGAGGAACGGTGTCCCGCTGCACTTGCGTTGCGAATTCCCAGCCCATGGCGTCGAGGCCGTTCTGAAGGGCTTCTGGTAGGTTCCAAGCGTCGAATCGGGTTGTTGTGAACATCGGTCTCACCGTTCGTCTCAGGGGTGTTCATTGGCCGCCGAGACGAGGCGGCCTCCACAGGGTCATCAGAAGTTTTCGCGGTCGGCGATTTCTTTCTGAAGCTCGCCCATCCAGTACCGTCGAGCGTTTTCGCGGTTGAGTGGTCGGCGCATTTGTCGAACATGCTCGAGAATGTATTGACGGAATTTGAGGGATTTTGCACGGTTCACACCCTTGGGGGTGATGCCGTCCCAGAGTCGGTCAAATTGGAGTGCTTTGTCGTCGAATGGCCTTTCGTCATCCATCTGATACACCTCTTAGCGACTTGCCGACCGCCCACCTGTTCTTAACGCTGTTGCACGCCCACACCGCCTCACATGTAGGGCTCGTCGTCGGGAGGGAAGTCGTCGTCATCGTCGTGGTAGCCCATCAGTTCATCTTGTGTTGGGCGCCGTTCGGGTGTTGCAGGGGCACTCGGTAGCCGTTCAGCAGGCTGGGGCGTAGGTTCTGCCTCGGTCCTGACCGCCTCAACCGGCGCCATGCCCACGCGTTTTCCTTGTGCGAGGAGGACTTCTTTGTCGATGTCGGGCACCGCCAAGGCGGGTGAGAGTGCTGCATTCTTTTCCGCCTCGGTTCCTTCCAGCATGGCATCAAAGCGGTACTGCATCAAGGTCTCAACGATCTTCTTGTCGGTCTCGGTCTTCAGAAGGTCGTCGACCAAGACGCGGAGCTCGTCTTCACTCATCAACTTCGGAAGCAGTTCAACGCAGGCCCGGCGAACACGTACATCGGACGAGCGCGCACCGGCCAGAATGAGGTCGCGAGCCCGACCGTGGCCACGGTTGAGCCGTTGAATCGTCTTGATGGCCGACAGTCGCACATCGGCGTCAACGTCAGCGATGGCCCGCTCAGCGAACATGGTGCCCATCCGAACGTCTTGTTGAGCGAGGCGTGGTAGTGATTTGGCCACGGTCTTTCGGACCTGTGCGTCCTCGTCGTTGAGCGCCCACGAGACCAGGTCCCACACGGCGGACGTTTTGCGGGATACGATGGCGTTGATCATCTTGGCCGCACGTCGTCGCAGGTGGACGTCGGGTTCCAACAGCAGGGAATCCACGTGGTCCGCTACCACGTCCGGCCAGGTTTTGGTGAGTGCTTCAAGCCCGCTCCATGCGGCCTGGCTACGTTCTTTTGAGGGCGAACGAAGTTCGTTTTCGAGCGATGAGCGGACGCCCGAGGGGAAGGTTGGGGCTGCTCGCGCCAGCGCTGCACTCGCTGCCTTTTGCACCCGTGGGTCGTCGTCGTCGAGCAAGACGGAAAGCCAGTCAAACAGTTCGTCGGAACGACGGACGGCGAATTCGGGCAAGACGTCAAGAGCGGCGATCCTGACATCGGGTTGTTCGTCCTCAAACGCCAGCAAGAGCAGGGCGTGAGCCGGCCGAATCATGTGCTGCGGAACGTGGCTGAGGCCCCGAACCCCGTGCTGTCGGGTCATGCTCAAGGTGTCGTTTTTCCAACGAACCTCTCGCTCCTCGAGCGTCCCCTCGGCAAGGGACATGATGTCGCTGGGGAGGAGAGCGCACCAAGGCCCTTGGACGGGTTCGTACGAGGCGTCGGCCTTGGCGGATTGACTCACCTGAATCGGTTTTCCCGTCCGAGGGTCCCGTGCGATGTACTTCTTGGCCATGGGGGTCCCTGTTGCGCGCAAGCCTCCATCCATCAAGAAGGTATGCTGGCCAAGGCTAGAAAAACTCTTGACGAATCCAACAGCCTTTGTCCGTTTGCCACGCTTGAATCATGCAAACGATTTAGGGCGCCTTCCCCGTGGTTGATTTCATGAGCGACGACGCATGGACAGCAGAAACAGCGCTGGCAAAACTCCGAGAAGCCCTGACCGAGAAAGGCATGACCGTCGATGACATGTTCAACGCGCTCGACGCGGACAGCGACGGGACCATCAACGGACCCGAGCTTCATTTCGGTATCCGAGAGATGTTGGGCGATGTCCTTTCTCCAGCTCAGATTTCCGACATCATCGTCGCGCTCGACGCCAACGAAGATCATCGCATTGACCTCGCCGAACTCAAGGCATCGATGAGTGATGAAGAATAATCCGGGCGTGGTGAAGTGTCGTTCCGGGTTTGCATCGCTTGCTACGGCATCCGTGTCTACCCGTACATGGGCTTCATGGTTGGGCAACAATTCGAGTGCCAGGACTGTCAAGAGCGGATGGTGATTCCACTCGAGTTTGACAACGAGGCTGATTATCGGGCTTTCCGTGAGGAGATGCTCGCCGACGAAGCAGACGGCGAAGAGTAATCTTCACCGTCCATTTCCCGATTTGCCAAAGGTCAAAAGCCACCGTGGAGACGCATCATCATGGCCAACCTGGACATCGCGAATCCGAGCGAAGAGCACCAGATGTTGCGTGAAATGGTCCGTGAGTGGACCCAAGAACACGTTGAACCTCAAGCGTTTGAACACGACCGGGATGAGAAATTCAACCTTGAACTGCTGCGAAGCATGGGCGAACTCGGTCTGCTGGGCATCAGCGCACCCGAGGATTACGGCGGCGCCGGACTTGACGCCGTTGCCTGCACCATCGTCCACGAGGAACTCTCCGCTTCCGACCCGGGCTTTGCGCTGGCTTACCTTGCTCACTCGATGCTGTTCGTGAACAACCTGGCGTACAACGGGACCGAGGAGCAGAAGGCTCGCATTCTCCCCAAGGTTTGTTCGGGTGAATGGATCGGCGCCATGGCCATGTCGGAACCCGATGCGGGCACCGACGTCTTGGGTCTGTCAACCTCTGCGGTTCAGCAGGACGACGGCACGTGGGTCCTCAACGGGCGTAAAATGTGGATCACCAACGGTTGCATCGATGAAGACGGCACCCCCGCCGACGTGGTGTGGGTGTACGCTCGGACGGGAGAGGACGAGCGAGGTCGAGTCCAAATGTCGACTTTCCTCGTCGAGGCTGGCATGCCCGGGTTCAGCGTCGGTCAGAAAATCTACGACAAGACCGGCATGCGCGCCTCCAACACGGCTGAACTCGTGTTCGATGATTGCATCGTCCCCGCTGAAAACCTCGTTGGCGGCGTGGGAGAATCCCTCATCCACATGATGGGCAACCTCGAACTTGAACGACTCACGCTGGCCGCCATGGCCCTTGGTATCGGCCGTCGTGCGCTCGACGAAATGAATCGATACGCCACCGACCGAACCGCCTTTGGTTCACCCATTCGGGACTTCGGACAGATTCAACGCTACATTGGCGAAAGTTGGGCTAAGTATCGAGCCATGCGGGCTTACATCTACGACACGGCCAACAATTTGACCATCGGTTCGTCCGGTCAACGGCTCGATTCCGACGGTGTCAAACTCTTCGCCACCACCGCCGCCAAGGAAATCGCCGATGCGGCCATGCAGGTGATGGGCGGCTACGGCTACGTCGGTGAATACCACGTTGAGCGCCTGTGGCGAGACGCCAAACTCCTCGAAATTGGCGGCGGCACCCTCGAGTCTCACCAGAAGAACATCACGCGGGACCTGCTCAGGGACGGCGATGCCGTCAACCGATGATCTCGCTCTCATCGTTTGGTGTGAGGGCGGCTCTTGTGGTCCTCCACGCACTGGCCACCAGACTTGACGAAACCAAGACAGCAACCGCAATCGCCGTCCCCCACGTCCAGACACTGGACATGGTCGAGATGGTGTCGTTGGAGAGCAACAACGCCATGACCGTGGTGATTCCGACGGCCAGACCGGTCTGAATCAACATCGGCGAGGACACCCGAAGAAAAGGTGCCGTTTTCCCAATTTGGTGGAGCACAAACATCACCCACGAACCGGCACCCAACCCCCAAACGGGTATCTCAGCGGGATAGCTGGAGAACAAGACAACGTCGTTGGATGCCAAGTAGCGGTCGAGCCCGGTCAACAAAACGACCCAAACAAGCGAGGCTCCCAGGAGGCTCAACGCTGCCGTCATGCCTTTTGAAGTTGTTACAGGTGCCGGTGCCTCACCGTCTATAGATGATTGAACGTTCAACTCGCGATTGGCTTTTTCCTCAATGGCCAAGGCTTTGTACGTTCGCTCTAACCGGTCCACGCGACTGGAAAGTGCGTGCATGTGGTCAACCAGTTCGACCAAGATGTCATGCTCCTCGGCCATCAACGCCATTCGCTCTTCTTCGAATTCAGGGAGGGTGATCATGGCCGGAGCCAGCGCAATGTGTCCGTCGTCTTTGAGTTCGGCACGGGTTTCCTCAATCTTTCTGGTGAGTTGCTCCTCTTTCTTTTCACGGCGAGCATCCTTGGCGTCAGCAACGGCTTTGCTGGTTTTTGCGGCGGCCTCTTTGCTGGCATCCGCCACTTTCCCAGCGGCTTCTTTGCGGCATCGGCGACCTTCGTAGCTTGCAAGTTTGGTCGCTTGAGCGGCTTGCTTCGACAGCGCTGCGATGCGATTTCCGGTTGTTCCGAGTCGCTCGGCGAGGGTCTTGGGAGGGGTTCTTGGCGAGAGCGGGTCTTCGGCCATGCACGATGGACGCATCGGATTTGATGTCAACCCTTCGCCCGTTCAATACTCGACGGGAACCGGGTCCAGGATGCGCCAGAGGTACCACGCTGCGGCGGTTCGGTAGGGGCGCCAACGCTCGGCAATTTCCCCAACCGCTTCTTTGGTCTCGGCTTCCGGCACAAGGCGCTGTGTCCCACGGATGAGGCCGATGTCGCCCAGGCTGAACACGTCGGGTCGAAGGAAATGGAACATCAACAGCATCTCAGCCGTCCAGGGACCGATGCCCCGAAATTTCACCAGGTGTTTCATGATGGCTTCGTCGCTCATCTCGTCCCACGGTTGGCCGAGGAGTTCGTCGGCCTGTTCCGCCAGTCCGTGGATGTAGCTGGCTTTGGGGCGCGTGACGCCACAAGCGGCAATGCTGGGCTGGTCGGTCTTGAGAACGGCTTCGGGCGTTACTTCCCCGAGATGGTTGACGAGGCGGCCCCAGATGGCGTCGGCTGCGAGAACGGAGATCTGCTGACCCACAATGGAACGGACGAGTGTCTGAAACAAGTCGTCACGACTGGTGATGCCCTCTGGCCCGAATTCCTCAACCACGGGGCCGAGCAAGGCATCCTCTGCCAGAAAGTCATGAGCGGCTTGCCACCACGTGGAATTCGTCCGCTCATGGTGGTGGTTGCGGAGATGAGGTTTTCAACACGCGCTTCAACCCTGCGCCATGCGAGACACCCTGATGGCTTACCTCGGACTCAAGGACGTGTTGCGTCAAGGCTGGGTGAACGCAGGTGTTGAGGCTCCGGAATCCGTGGCTGCCCACTCGTGGGGCATGGCCGTTCTTGCTCTGAAACTCTGCCCTGAGGAACTCAACCTCGAGCACGTGCTGAAACTCTGCCTGGTTCACGACTTACCCGAGGTCATCGTTGGCGATCTGACGCCCGCCGACGACCGCTCGACCAAGGTCGCAGACGAACGAGCGGCGATGAAAAAATTGGCCCCGGAGTGGGTCGCCTTGTTCGACGAATACGAACAGCAGTCAACGCCCGAAGCCGTGTTCGTACGGTCGCTTGACAAGTTGGACATGGCGCTTCAAGCGAAGGTGTACGAAGTGACCTTGGAACGAAGTGACCTCGACCTGAATCAATTCATTGACAGCGCTCGAACAACGCTGGGCGACCACGAACTGCTCCGCTGAGGCCAAGGCCGACAAGAACAAAAAGCGGAACCGCTCCGACCGAACTACACAGCCCGATAGTGTAGGGGTCCATCATGGTGGGTTTTGGTCCCGCCGACCTCGGTTCGAATCCGAGTCGGGCTACCTCTCTTCCTGATAGGCTCGGTTCGAAATGAATTGAACGATGAGGCCAACCACCAGCAAACCGAGAAGCAGGCTGGGCCGAGGTATGCTGTCGCCCAGAAAGAACCCGGTGAACTGGTCGGAAAGCAACAGCAAGGACGCTACCTGGACCAGAAGGTAACTCGCAACGACGCCACCAAGGGCGATGGCAGCGCTTGGAACTTGCAGTTGCACCGCAAGGTCGTAGCGCTCGGCCGTCATGTCGATGACACCCATGTCGTCCAGTTGGACGGCGACGGCGCTCACGGTGTGCGCCAGTTGTACGACAACGCTGGCCAGAACAAGCAGGAAAAACAACATCCCCAGCACGGCGATGAACTTCATGCCCTCGCCCTTGAAGATTTCAATCCAGCCGATGGTTTCACCTTCGCCAAAGAAACTCAGGTGGATGCCACCGGGACGAAGACCGAAGATTTCTCCAGCCACCAGCCAGTTGAAAAAGAACGAGCCGAGCACGGCCAACCCGCAAACAACGCTTGAGATGAGGGCCACCAAAGAGGCCAGATAGAGCGGGTTGTCAACCGGCTCCCGTAGGTCAAGCGGGATGTTTGAAAGGAACATGACGGACCCGACCGTCAAGGCGATTGAGAACAGCAGCGACAGCCACACGAACAGCGTGTAGCTGGTGTCCAACGCCGGGCCTTCGGTGTCCTCAATGCCAAACGCAAACGTGTCTTCAAACGAGGGCGTGATGAAAATGAACAAAACCGTGGCCATCAACCACAGTCCACCGGCGGGTACGATGGCAAATCGACCGAAGCCATACAGTCGCTCAAATCCTCCTGCCGAGGTCACCATCCGTCCGCCAGCGACCAGACCCACCAGGCCCCGTGCTGCGAAGGACAACCCAACAAGCAGGGCTGAAATCCCCACCATGAAGGTGTAGATGTTGCTGGCGAGGTTCCATCGACTGAACCCGCTCATGGCTTCGTCGAACAATTCGCAACCACCGCCGCCTGCAAACACACAGGCTTCCTTCATGGCACTCAACGATTCAACCACTTCACTGTACTCCGTGTCGAAGCGCTCGTATTCATCCTCCGATTCAAACTTGAAAGTGGTGGTGCTGAAGTCCGCCACCGCTTCGCCGTCTTCGGTCTCAACGACGTACATCAACGGCCCGGTCAGGGAGAGAACGAGGAACGCCAACATGGCGATGTGAACAGCTTCGCGTGTAACTTTCAACCCACCTGCCGAGAAGGAAGGAACGCTGATCTTCTGCTTCGAAGCGCTTGAGGAGGTACTCTTCCGCTTGGACCGCTTCGGCCTGGACTGCTTCGGCTTCGGCTCGACGTTCCATTCGAATTCCCCCTCGCAATACGGGCATGCAAATTCACCGGAAGCGTCGTCGTCGAGTTCAATCTCCTCATCGCAGTGAGGGCAGAGAATCTCGACCATGCACCGAGCAAATCTTGGTTGAAGATATTCCTTTCCCCGACGCCGTCCAAACGAATACGCATCTTCATGAACGGTGTGGCTGTGGATTTGGATACAGGTGAGACGATGATTCAGACCATTGGCGTGATCGGTGCGGGACAGATGGGCAACGGCATAGCACAGGTGGCCGCATGTGCGGGTTACGACGTCGTGATGATCGACATCAAGGACGAGTACGTTGAAAAGGGTCTTGGCACCATCCAGTTTTCGCTTGGGAAACTTGTGAGCAAGGAACGCATGACGCAAGGCGATGCTGACGCAGCGCTCGGTCGCATCACAACGGGCACCGAACGTAGCATGTGCGCAGATTGCGACCTCGTGGTGGAGGCTGTACCCGAAATCTTGTCGCTCAAGCAGGAGATTTTCGCTGAACTCGACAGCCTCTGCAAGCCGGCGACCATCCTGGCATCCAACACTTCATCCATCTCCATCACGACCATCGCCGCCTCCACGCAGCGACCCGAGAAGGTCATCGGTATGCACTTCATGAACCCGGTGCCCATCATGAAACTCGTCGAAATCATCAACGGGGCCGACACCAGCGAAGCGACGAACACCGCCGTGGTGGAAGCGGCTGAAAAGATGGGTAAGACCGCCCTCTCGTGCAACGACGCCCCGGGCTTTGTGTCGAACCGCATTCTCTGCCCGATGATCAACGAAGCCATCCTCACGCTCCAGGAAGGCGTGGCTGAGCCCGAGGCCATTGACGGTATCATGAAACTCGGGATGAATCATCCCATCGGGCCGCTTGCCCTTTCGGACCTCATTGGCAACGACACGGTGCTTCACATCATGAACGTCCTCCACGAGGGGTTTGGTACCGAAAAGTACGCTCCGGCTCCCTTCTTGATTCAAATGGTTGACGAGGGCAAACTCGGGCGTAAATCAGGTCAAGGGTTCTACACCTACTGAGGTGATTGCGTGAGCGCAGCTCAACGGTCAAATCTACGTCGTCACGGGGGCTTCGAAGGGCATCGGGCGCGCACTCTCCCTGGAACTGGCGAACCACGGTGCTCGTGTTGTCCTCCTGTCGAGGGCGAGCAAGGCGTTGGACCAGACCCTTGCAGATGCCCAGTCCTCCGCTCCATCGTCCTTTGCCGTAGCGTGTGACCTTGGCGAACCGTCCTCCATCGATGCAGCTGTTCGCCACATTCTCGGCGAGGTCGGTGAACTCCACGGCTTGGTGCACAACGCCGGGGACATCCACCCCATCAAACCGCTCTTGGGTTCCAGCACCTCTGACTGGACCCGCTCGATGATGGTCAACCTTGTCGGTGTGCAACACCTCACCCAAGCCCTGGCCTCGTTGCTTCAGGGCGAGCACCGCACCCGTGTGACCACGATCTCAAGCGGGGCGGCTCTTCGGCCCTTGGCTTCATGGTCCGCCTACTGCACGGCCAAGGCAGGGTTGGACATGTGGACCCGCTGCCTCGCCGAGGAAGGCGGTCAGCACAACATCACCGCCGTGTCCGTTGCACCGGGCATCGTCGATACGGCAATGCAGAACGGCCATTCGGTCGGCGGCTGCGGAAGATTTCCCGCTCCGTGAGAATTTCGTCAACTACCACAAGGACGGTCAACTCGCCGATCCAGAAACGGTGGCAGCGTCCTTGTTCGGGCTCATCACCGCTCACACCGTTGAACAGTCAGGCCAACGGTTTGACGTTCGGGATTTGTGAGAATCCAGTTTCTTTCGGGCGAAGGGTGATAAGCCAACACCTTGACAGGCAAGTTGAGGGATACCATGCCAGGCACCGACCGTGTTGAGATTCGAACCCTGAAAGTTGGCCGATTTTGCGTCGTTGACGACGAAGCGTACAAGATTTTGAGCATCTCAAAATCCAAACCTGGCAAGCACGGTTCGGCCAAAGCCCGTCTTTCGCTGGAAAGCATTTTCACCGGCAAGAAAATCTCCCACGTCGGAACGGTGACGGATTCCATCAACGTGCCCATGATCGAGAAAGGGACGGCCACGGTCACCCACATCGAAGGCAGCGAAGTCCACGCCATGAACGACCGAGACTATTCCATGATGATCCTCCCCATGCCCGGTGAGGACTCCGCCATGAACATCGAGGCGGGTCAGAAAATCATGTGGCAGGAAGCGCTTGGTCGCTACATCATCATTCGAGACCACTGATGGCCACCGACCGTCCCGTCTGAATCGTGGACGGTGCACCGCTTCGGCGGGTATGAATTCATAAGGTGATGGGGCCATGCTCAGTCATGGAAGGAGCAGAAGCCACCATAACGAAAGACCAGCGAGTTCGCGTGGTACTGTGCCTACGACTGGGGTAAAAGCGCATTTGAAACATCCGTCACGACCGCTATTTTCCCGGCCTGGTTCGCTTACTTGTTTGCCGAGGCCAACGGTATTTCCACGAAAGTGCTCAACAGCGAATGGACGGCCGACGCCATGTATTCTGCCGCCGTGATGGTGGGCGCCCTGCTCGTGGCGATTTGCGCCCCGTCCCTTGGCGTGATTGCTGACCGGCGCATGATCAAAATTTGGTGGCTGAAAATTCTGACGTGGCTCGGTGCACTTTCATGCGTTTCTTCTTGCGCTCATCACCGTACCTCGGTGTGTCGCTGGGCTGGATTTGGGCACTCATCATGTTCATGACGGCCAACGTTGGGTTGAACGGTGCCGGCGTGTTTTACAACGCGTTGCTGCCGCACATGGGCGACGATTCGGAGATGGACGCCATCTCCAACAAGGCCTTCGCTGCTGGCTACCTTGGCGGCGGCCTCCTGCTCGTTGTCCACCTCGCCCTGGTTCTCGGTCTGCCGGGACAGAGCGGTCATCCCATTCGCCATGGCCACGTCGGGCCTGTGGTGGCTTGGGTTCGCTCAAATGACGTTCCGCCTGGTGCCTGAGCCGCACATCGAGAACGAAATGGAGCCCATGGGGTTGATCGATTCGACAAAAATGGCCCTCAGCGAAGTCAAAGCGACCCTCGCTGACATCAAGAGTTTCCGCACCCTCTTCTTCTACATGCTCGCCTACTTCTGTTTCATCGACGGCATCAACTCGGTCACCGCCCTTGCCGGTGTGTTTGGCATCGTTGTGCTGGGATTGACCACCGTCGGGCTCATCCTGACCATTCTCATCATCCAATTCGTCGCCGCTCCAGCGGCCATTGGTTTCACGAAACTGGCTGAAAAATGGGGAACCAAAAGTGCGCTCCAGTTTTCCCTCGTGTGCTGGTGCGTTGTGATCGTCGGTGCGCTTTCCTTCGCACCCCTCGAGCTTGAAAACCACGAAGAATACGACATCCAGTACACGTGGGATGCGACCAACGGAACCTACGAAGTCGTTGCTCGTGAGGGCGTAAACCCCATCGCAGCGCTTCCCGAGGACGACGAGCAGCAGTGGGCGCTGCAGTACAGGTCCATTTTGCCGGTTCAAATCAACGAGGATTACAAACTCGGCGAGGCGGTGGAGTGGGCGTTTGACGATGACGGCGAAGCAATACCCATCAACGTCAACCTTACCGAGGAGAACATCGCTGAACTTCAAGCAACAATGGACGAATCAAGGTTTTCGTTCAGCATCGTCGGTGACGGGTCCGTCGCAGAGCAAACAGGCTTGGGTGTTGACCACCCAACCAGCCTTGGCGATGGCATGCTGGACTTCATCCCTGAAACCGCCAGAACGTACGTCTGGGCTCCGCTTGGCATGTCCGTGTTCTTCCAGTTCCTGCTGCTGGGTGTGTTTGGCGGTGCACTCCTTGGCGGTTCGCAGGGTCTTGCCCGTTCGATGTTCGGGCAGATGGTGCCCGAAACCCGCTCTGCTGAATTCTTCGGTTTCTTTGGCTTCTTCGGTAAAGTGGCGGCGCTGCTCGGTCCGCTGATCTACTCGGTCATGACCGTCTGGTTTGATTCACGGGTCGGAATCTTTGCCATCTCCCTGCTCATCGTGGCCGGCGCCATCATGCTCCGTCGAGTCGACGTGGAGGACGGCATCGCCGTCGCCCGTGCAGAAGACGAACGCAATCGACAACTGGATTCGGCCACGGCATAAGCATCGCAACCGTCATGAAGTGCCATCGCAACCGATGAACACGGCGCTGCGGCGTCGCGGGTGGTTGGGTTGTCGAAAATCGATGCACAAGGTGAAAAAACCGTATCGAAATCGGCGTACAGACAGCCGATAACCCCGCAGGGTCTCAAAGCGATTGAAGCCGGTACCTTGACTTGGCTCGACGACGAGATGTACAACAACCTCAACACCGGTGTTCTCGAGCAGTACCTGGAGGAGAAAAACCTCGAAGAATCGTTTGAAGTATCCCACTGGAACACGCCCAAGGTTCTGATCGGCATCGGTATCGGTGCGGTCTTCTCCGGCGTCACAGCCTACATCGGCCTCAAGCTCGGGCTTGCCATTTCAGCGGCCTGGTACATCGCTTATCTTCTCGGCATGGCACTGAAGTGGTCGCCTTCTGAGGTGAACATCGCCACGTCCGCAACGACGGGTGCCACGCACGCCTCCACGGGGTTCATCTTCACCTTTCCTGCCATCTTTCTCCTTGCGAGTCAGCCGGCGTACGCCCTGGCCGATGGTCCGTTGGTAACGCTCGATGACGGTGAAGCGTTCACGCTGGCCTTCATTGGCATCGTCGCTTCCATGTTTGCCGGGTTCCTCGGTGTCATGTACTTCATCATTTTCAGACGCGTGTGGCTGGTTGAGGACCCGCTTCCCCTGCCCGGTTTTGAAGCCACGCTGAAGATGTTGGACATCTCCTCCGACGTCAGCACGGGCGCCGTTGAGCATGCACGAGATTCGCTCAAAACGATCGGGAATTTGGACGGTCCTCACCATGGTCGGCTTGTTCCTCGTGGAGTATCCACTTATCTGGCTGAGTGACCGAAAGGTTGCGCTCCTTGACTACATCGCTCAATCCCTTCACGTGGGCGACATTGGATTGGCATCGTTTTATTCCTACGGCAAAATCCACCAGCCTTCGGGCACCGAGGACGGCATTTCTCTGAAACAGACCCACTGGTCTGAGGACACCGCGTGGAACCCCTTCGCCTACACCTACGTCGGTGTCGCCCTCACACCGTCGATGTTCGCCATCGGGTGGTTCATGAAGACCCGCGTCGCGTTTCTCGTGAACCTGGGCACCATCGTCGGTTGGTTCTTCCTTGTCCCGCTGGCGGTCTTCATGAACGTCCCCATCTACGACGCCACGCAACAGAGCAACATCCCCATTCAAGAATACGCTAGCGGCGGTTCGGCTGCGCTCCAAATGATTGCCTTTGCGAAAACCGTTCGAACCATCGCCATCGGTGCCATTGTCGGCGGTGGTATGTTTGGTCTGTTCAAGATGTGGCGAACCTTTGCCGACATCTTCACCGACATCGGATCGGCCTTCAAGGGCGACGCCAGCCAGGAATACATGGAAGGCAAAGGTTGGTACGAATGGCCGCTCAAGCACATACCCATCTTCATGGGCGTTACCTTCATCGCCATGATCGTGATTTTCTCCATCGGTGGGTTCTCGCCTCTGTCGGCCCTTGTCTTCGCTTCCGTTCTCATCCTGACGACGTTCATGCTCGGCGCCATTGCCGTTCGGGTCATGGGTGAAACGGGCATTGAACCGGTTTCAGGAACGTCGTTCATCGTTCTCTTGATGCTCCTCGGTGTGTTCCTCAATGCGCAAGACCTGCTTCAACTCAACACCGAAGATGCCGTTCTTCTCGGGTTGGTGGGGACCACGGTGTTTGGGTCCGCCATTTCCATGTCGGGCACCGTGATCGGCGACTACAAGAACAGCCTGTACATCGGTAACGACCCTATCACATCTCGAAAGGGAACATCATGGGTGTTGTGCCCGGTGCCATCATCGGGGCCGGCGTCGCCATCTTCCTTTCCATTCAACTCGCCGAGGGCCGCATCCAACTTATCGCGCCTCAAGCCAACGCCTTCGCCACCTTCTCGGTTATTTTCGCAGAGGGGCAAGGCGACCTGATGTTGCTCTTCCTCGGCTTCTGTTTGGGCATGTTCGTCGAATGGGCCACCGGCATGGGGACCTCGTTCGGCCTGGGCATGTACCTCGACGTGCCTCACACCTTGCCGATGCTCATCGGCGGTGTTGCAAGGGACCGCTGGGAGGACAAAAAACTCCAACCTCGCATCGACGCCCTCAAGGAGAAGGAAGGCACTACGGTGGCTGAAAAACAGCGGGCGCTCATCTTGTTAAGCACGTTCATGGTGGCCGCCGGCTTGCTCACCGGTGAGGCTTTCTTTGGAACGGAATCGAGCATCCTTTCCTTTGTCGATTCGTTGTGGTACGACGATGAAGGCATGAAAACGGTATTGGGCGTCGAGAACTTTGCAGATTCCTGGACATGGTACGCCATTCGCATGGTCAGTTTGATTCTCATCAACGTCGTCGCCGGGGCTGCCATTTACTTGCTGTTCAAGCGGGCCGGCGTCATCGGTGGCAAGGCTTCGGAAGCTGAGCGTGAGGGCATGTTGGCGCTGGCACACCCCGCTGGGTATGGGGCCTGCTCGTTGCTGCCGTCATTGGGGTGTCGAGCGCTGGGGCCTTGTTTCAGCACGTCGACGCCGTTCCTCCCCTTCTTCGCGCGTCGTGGCGGCTCCAGCTGACGTCCATCGTCCTGTTCCCGTTCTTCGTCTATCAGTTGGTGACCATCGAGCATAAGGTGGCTGAGCAGTTTCGCACGCGTCGAACATGGGCCTTGTTGTTGGCCAGCGGCGTGGCGCTGGCCGCTCATTTTGGTGCATGGGTCGCCAGTTTGGATCAGACCACGCTGACCCATTCCCTGTTGTTCGTGACCGCTCACCCGCTGGTCATCGTGGTCGGCATGGGGTTGCTGGCACCCGTGTTCACGTCCGTGCGCAGGCCACGTGGAAACGAAACCTACGGGGCCATCATCTGTTTCATCGGTGCAGCCATCACCCTCCTCGACGCAGGCCAAGAACAAGGCGACCAAACCAGACGCTGTTGGGCGATGCACTGGCGTTTGGCGGGGCCGTGTTCGTGGTGGGCTACATCGTGGTGGGTCGTATCCTCAGAACGTGGCTGCCCATCTTCCTCTACGTTCCCGGTCACCCTCATCGGGGCGTTGCTGCTTCTCCCGATTTCATGGCTGTTCGAGCCATCCTTCGCTTCCTTCGGAGTGTTCGGTTGGACCGACGGTGAATTCTTTGTTTGGTTCCTGCTGTTGGCGCTCGTGGCCGGCCTTTGGGTCACACCGGTCTCAACACCTGTTTGCGCTATATTTCACCGCTCATCGTGTCGGTCTCCGTCACGCTCGAGCCCGTGTTGGGGTCCATCATCGGTTGGCTGTTGTTCGACTCGGGCGTCCGGGGCGGTGGACATTGCTCGGTGGTTTGGTGCTCATGACGGGTCTGCTGACCGTGGTGGTCGCCTCTGAACAGGCCTCGCTTGAAGCGAACAATCAAAACACAACGGCTTGAGGCATGCTCATGGTTCAAACCCGTGGCTGGTTGTTGCTCACCAACGACGATGGCATCGAAGCCATCGGGTTTGAGTTGCTGGTCAAAGCTCTGCACGAGGCCGGTTACCCGCTCGCCGTGTTGGCTCCGTCCGGCAATCACTGGCCACCGGCATGCGCATCAATCTGATGAAACCCATGGCCTTTCGAGCACGGACGACCTCACAGAGGCGTGGGGGCTCAACCCGCACGAAACACCCGTTCACTTGTTTGAGTTGGACGGCACCCCTGCGACACGATGATCGTCGCCTTGGATGGCGGTCTGAACCACCTCGTCCCCGGCGTTCATCCACAACTCGTGGTGTCCGGTGTGAACCTCGGGCCCAATCTCTCACAAGATGCCTACCACAGCGGCACCATGGGAGCGGCGAGGGAAGCAGGCCTGTACGGTGTACCGGCCATTGCAGCGTCGTTCACGTCCTTCGACCCCGAGGATGGAAGCGCCGTTGACGCCACGCTGGAGGCGGTGGCCAAGGCTGTCGCCGTGTTCACCGTCCGTGCCCAAAACCTCGGTCGCCCGCACGGCGCTCTTGACACGGGTTATTTCACGTCCTGGCCCAAGTCGGGTGCGGACGAACGTTGGGTTGTGGACCCCGAGGCGGCTTTGCTGAGCGCCTTCGCCAACGGGGACGTCATGCTCAACGTCAACGCTCCCGGTACGTGGAACGGCGAATGGGCGACGACGCCTTGGTGTCCGCTGGTACCGCAATGCGGTTCATTTTGGAGACACACGGAAGGCTCAACCGCCACGTTCACCATCGGAGCGGCTTCGGTCGACCACGCAGCGGTTCCAAGCGGCGATTGCGATGCAGTGGAGGAGGGCAAGGCCAGTTTGTCCTGCCTTGCCGTGTGGCCTCAGAGCCATCCGTTTGCCCTGGACGAAGACCTGCTCGCCCACGGCCTCGAACGCACCGTGGACGGATGGCCACGCTGGTTGGTCAACGGTTGATGGCCACGCCCTCATCGAGCAAGAAGTGAACGATGGCCACGGCCATGTGGCCCTGCAGCCATTGCGTCCCCAACGAACGCTGAAGCACGTCAACCCCTCGAGGTCTCCGGGGTTGGTCGTCGCTGAGGATGAAGTTCATCGGGGCTTCGTTCGGTGCGCTGCTGCTGGGAAGGACGGCGCTTTCCGACCACAGCCTCGGTGCATCGGCGTCGAGGACCACGGTGGGGGCGTCGTTCCATTCTCGCAGCGTGAGACGCAGATCTCCTCCGCTGTGGGTGATGCCCGCCGTGATGGGCTGCCAGTGACCGATGGGGGCAACGGCGTGGCGATGACCTTGCCGATGGTTCCGCTATAGAACGCTCGTCAGCATGCAATCCCTTGAGTTCTGACCCGTCGAATTTGATGCGTCGTGGTGGACCGGGGCCGCCCATCAGGTGAAGCACGACCACCGTGTTCCGTCGCAGCCCGTGGCTGGTCAGCAACCCCGCCATCAACGCTCGCACGAGGACGTCCATTCGACCACCTGCACCGGTCAAATCGTTGAGGGAAGTTTTCCTTTGGACATCGCACGGTGTCCAACCACCGCAAAGCGTCGCATCGCTATGCCTCCGTGCCTCGTTCAACGAGGGTCTGGACGGCATCGTTCAGGTCGCTCATGGTTTGGAGAACAAAGTGGGCACCTTGCTGGTCACGAGGTAGCCGCGGGTTTCTCGGCATCGCCCAAATCCTCGAGTCGATTGGCTACGACAGCCGTCATGCCGGCTTTCTGAATTTGTGCGAAGGCTCGATGAATCAGATCGGTCTGCTTGATGCCAGATTCGAGTTTGAACCCGATTCGTACGGTGCCCTCGCATGCGGCTTTCAATTCCATGATGTGCTTCGGACTTCGACCAACGGCAACGTGAGCGTGCCTTGCTGGCTCGCCAGTTTCCCTCGGCGGGCTTTCCACCACGTAATCCAAGACCGCTGCAGCATGGACCCAGGCATCGATGG
This sequence comes from Candidatus Poseidoniales archaeon, assembly GCA_019651595.1. GTDB lineage: Archaea > Thermoplasmatota > Poseidoniia > Poseidoniales > Poseidoniaceae > Poseidonia. The sequence continues at coordinate 190,686 of BOYQ01000003.1, forward strand.
GTCGTTGGCCAACGCCACACATTCCCTCAACATGCGCTCGGGTGTCGGGCATTTGAGCACCAACGGCAGCCATGCTGGTGCCGCCACCGTGGTGATGCCAGCAACGCAGGTCACATCGTGCCCGTGCTTGTGCAGATGGTCGGCGAGAGCCCAGCCCGTGCTTCCCGAACTGGTGTTTTGCACGTGCCTGACGTCGTCCACGGGGGAGCGGGTCGCACCGAGGGTGATGACCACGTTTTTCCGGCCGGGTCGGCTTGCGTTGACATGGTGTGCGAGCGTTGCGACGATGTGGTCGCTGAGGCGTTTTTCGCTTTCCTTCCTCTTAGGTCCCCAAAGAACGTGGACGCCCTGCTGGGATACCGCTTGACGATGTCATCCGTACCGGGTCTTCAGCGAGATCGGCGTGCATGCTGGGCACCATGAGGATGGGTGTGTTGCGGGTTCGCGCCACCGAGAGCGCCATCATCAACGGTCCGTGTTGGAGCCCGTGAAGATGGCTGGCCATGACGTCCCGGGTGGCTGGAGCGACAAGAACGGCGTCGGCTTCGTTTAACGCCGTGAGGTCCCCGTCCCAGTCCGTAATGACGTCGGCTTGCGATGCCCATCGAACCGCCAGGGGGGTGATGATGCGCTGAGAAGAGGGGGTCATGATGACGGTCAGTTCTGCTCCTTCCCTGCGAAGCGCACGGGCAAGGCGAACCGTTTCAACCGCAGCGATGCCACCGGTGACGCCCAAGACCACCTTGCACTTCTGGAGTGAAGTGCCCGTGGTTTCGACGTCGGTGTCCCGGAGCGCCATGGTCCGGCGAACCTGCGGACGGTCAAGACACCTTCGCTTCAAGCCACGATGGAAAACAAATCATTCAAATGCACCTCGCACGAGGCAAAACCGTGGCCACCAATCGAGCCGACGAGATGGTGCTCGCAGGTTCCGCTCCTGCGCCTGCCCCGGGGAGTGACCCGGTGGCTCACGTTCATCGTGGAACGAGTTTCATCGTGCTCGTTGACGGCGCCATCGTCGTTTTTTCGGCTTACTTGCTCATCAGTTCCCTGTTTTCCGGACCCGTTGTCGATGTGCTCTCCGGCGGTCTGATGCTGGCCGGTCTGCTCATCTATGCGGGGTATCGCAATCGCAAACCATGGGCGTACTGGCCGGGCGTTGCCATTCTGTTGCTGGCGTGTCTTGTCTTCATCGCTAACGCCTTGTATTCCCTTGTCATCCTCTTGGCCGGTGGCTATGTCAGCAATCTCTTGTTCATCGCCCTCTTTGCTTGGGCGGCGCTGGGTTCGGGTCGACGTGCCCTGTTCCACTGGCACCCGGCCTACCGGGCGGGGTACCTTCGGCAGGGTCCCCTTACCGGCTTCGACCTTGAGGACGGCGAAATGCTGGCAGCCTGCCCCTCGTGTCTCGCGGTGCTCGCCATTCGTCCCACCATGCTCGAGACGCCGACCGCTGTCCCCACTGCGGCGGTGCTCTGGTGAGTCAGGCGCTGATCAACAAATACAACGACGAAGAGGCCTGAACTGGGTTTTTGGCTCGCGACTTGAAAAGGAGGCTTCTTGAAGGAAGCGCTCACGCACCCCTGAGGAGGCTCGCCATGTCGTCGATTCAAGAACGGCTCCAACAGTTGTTGGACGGCGAGCTTGACCCGGCTGATATCGCCGACGACCCAACCCTCGTTAGCCTCGCAGACCGGCTTTACGGAATCAAAATCGCTGCGGTTCAACCCGTGAAGGCTCGGGATGCACAAGACTTGCTGGGCACGCCCTCACCGGTCACGGAAGTTGCGCCGCCCACCGACATGCTGGTCGAGGTCATCGGCTCCGTTGGCGCCCCCGCACCTGCCGTGCCGTTGCCGCTCCCCGAGGTTGAACTTGACCTTCCGCCTGTTCCAAGTGGCAAGAAAAATCCACTGCGCTTTGCCTTTCTCGGCGGTCTCGGTGTGGTGCTGCTGAATTTGTTTGGTGTCTTTTCCTCGCTGTTCAACGGCGTGTGCGAGCCCGGTACTGTCGGGGTGCAGAACAAACCCGGTTGAACCTCATGAGCCCTCACCGATCGGCGAATCCGACGGTTGGTCGTACTCCTTGTTGGCGGAAAGCATGAACGGTGTGGGTGGTGTTTCCGGGGGCATCGGCATCCCCGACATCGTCGCTCTCATCGTGCTGGTCGGCGGTTTCTTGTGGATGCGAAGGAAGTGAGCCTTCGTGTCCCCTGACGGTTGGCTGGCGCAGTCCATCGCTTACGTTGGAATGATGAGCATTTTGCTGGCGTTTCTTCTTGAGACTCGCAACGTCCTCCACAGCAAACAACCAACCTACCTCGTGCTGATGGCCGTTGGTTCCGGCCTGCTGGGCGTGCGAGCCTTTCTCATCGATGAATGGGCGTTTTTTGTACTGGAGGTCGTGTGGTGCGGGGCTGCTGTCCTGGCGCTGATGACGCTGGGGAAGTCCGTCGCAGCAACCGAAGAAGAAGCGTCATCTTGATGAAACGGAAGTCCGCCCCGACATCATGGGCAACCGCAAAGCAAAGCGAGGCATCCCCTCGAAGAGCGAGAATTTCAACGAGTGGTACCCGTTCATCGTCGAGGCGGCCGAACTGGTTGACAAGCGCTATCCCATCAAGGGGATGGACGTCTGGCGACCGTACGGCTGGAAGACGATGAAACTCATCGACGCGCTGACGCATGCCGAGATGGAACGCACCAACCACGAGGAAGTAAACTTCCCCTTACTTATCCCAGAGAACCTTCTTGAGAAGGAGAACGCCCTGGTCGCTCGCCTCAAGCGAGCCCGTGAGGAAGGCGTGGACCCGGATGACCTGCGGGACGAGGAAGAAGAGGGCGGCTTCAAGAAAGAAGTCTATTGGGTCAAGCACGCTGGAGAGAACGACCTCGACATCCCCATGTTCCTGCGACCCACGTCCGAGACGGCCATGTACACCATGTTCCCGCTGTGGATTCGCTCCCACAAGGATCTCCCGCTGAAGATCTACCAGATGGTGAACACCTTCCGTTACGAAACCAAGCAGACGCGTTCGTTCATTCGTGTCCGAGAAATCCACTTCTTTGAAGCCCACACGGCCCACGTTGATGAGGCGGACGCCAGTCGACAAATCGCCGAGGATTTGGACATCGTTGACCGGCTCATGCACGACCTCTGCCTGCCCATCATCAAAGCCAAGCGTCCCGTCTGGGACACCTTCCCCGGCGCCTGGTACACCATCGGCATCGACGCCGTGATGCCCAACGGCCGCACCCTCCAGGTGGCGTCGTGCCACCACTACCGAGACCAGTGGGCAAAGGCTTTCGACGTGACCTACGAAGACCTCGACGCGAAACAAGCCCACTGCCACCAAACCACCTACGGCATGTCGGAGCGTTTGCTCGGCGCCGTGGTCGGGATGCACGGTGATGAAAACGGTCTCATCATGCCGCCGAAGATAGCGCCCTTCCAGGTTGTCATCTGCCCGATGATTCGCAAGAACCTCGAGGTGGACACCATCGCCGTGGCTCATGAAGTCGCCGACAAGCTCCGTTCCCGTGGTTTGCGCGTCAAGGTGGACGACCGCGACCTCCACCCCGGCCAGAAGTACTACGACTGGGAAATCAAAGGTGTTCCACTTCGCTTGGACATCGGTCCCCGGGACATCGAACAGGGCACCGCCTTCGCTGCCCGACGCACGGGTGGCAAGGAACCGCTGCCCATGGACAACATCGTGGACGAGTGCTACCGTGTGCTCGATGAGATCAGCGACGAATTGCGTTCACGTGCCTCCCAGCACATGGACGACGTGGTGCAACCACTTCCTTCCTTCTCCGAGGCGGACGGCCAGTGGACCATGGACGGGGAGGTCAAGGACGGCCACATCTACGAGCTCGCCTTCAACGGTTCGGATGCGCATGCCGAAGTTATAGAACGAACGACAGGCCTGTCGTTCCTTGGGGATGCGACCGATCCGTACGATGCGGAACGTCCCTGCCACATGACGGGTGAGATGACGACCCGCCGTGTCTTGCTCGCCAAGTCCTACTGAGAACCGTAGGCATTGCTCATCGTCACCGGCTGACATTACGGCGCCGCAGTTCATGCAGTGTTTTCCTTGCTTGGGGGTCAATTCTCCACAGTTGCTGCAAGGAACATAGGCGGAGCTCCAGCACGGCCTTCTTGCTTGATCATCACCCAGCGACCCACGCATAGGCGACGGTGAGCAGAAGGAACAGCCCGACGACGGCACCGGTGCCGAGGTTCAGAAATTGGACGCCAAGGGCAAACGCCAGGAACACACAAGCCGTGAAGACGTAGACGGGCCATTCGAGACGCATGCGACCGATTCGTGCTCATCATGCCTGTATTTGAGATGTTTTATCGACAGATTCTCACAAACTGTTGCCAAGGGTACGTATGGAGGGTCACCCTCATCATAGGATCATAATCATCTCGCCGGCAGGAAAAAAAATCTAATTTCCGAATTCTGAAGCAAAACTGGCATGCAGGAGGTGGTCTGTCCTCATTGCGATGGAGTGGTCGAACTGCCCGCTCTTGCCCGAGGGGCATTCATCTGCCCGCTGTGCGATGAAGAGTTCGTCTATGAGGGAAAAAACAGTGAGGGAACGACCACGATCGACCCGATCGGGTCTGGTTTTCGCAGCACGGTCTCCAGCGTCGTTGGCGTCTTGCTGGGGCTCCTCTTATTGGCAATTCCAGTCGTTGGGATGTATTTTCTGATCGGCGGTGCTTTCCACGCCTACAATGTCAGCACATGGCCTTTAGAAGAAGTGGAAGTCCTCGAAACCTCTTACGACAGCTATTACAGGGATAGTGAATCGCCCATGTCCTACGAATTGACCATAACATTCAGCCACGAAGACAAGGCTCGGGATGTAAAGATATACTGCGACACGGAATCAGATGCAAAATCCTACATCGATGAGCATCCTTCTGGCACGTTCATTGACATGAGAGTCAATCCAGAGCGGACCGACCCGATGTACGAGGTTGATGGGGGATGCGACCCCTGGACAAAAGAAGATACCATCTTTTCAGCGGGTTGTTTGGGAGTGATCATCGTTCTTGCTGGCATTGGAAAGCTCGTCGATGTTGTCCGCTCAAAACGTGGTGATGGCTAGAAGTGAGAGCGTACCTCACATGCCGAAGGAGGACGGGTCGATGTCCATGTCGCCGTCCTTCATCATCTTCCGCATTTGCTTGTTGAGCTTGCGATTACCACCCATGCCTTTCATCATCTTTCGAGAGCGATTCCATTGACCGATGAGTTCTCGCACGTCCTTCTCCCGTACGCCTGAGCCTCTGGCAATTCGTTTGATGCGGTCGGCCTTGATCTTGGCCGGCTCGTTCTTTTCCCACGCCGTCATCGAATCCATGATGGTGCGGTAGCGGTCTAGGTTGCCCTGCATGGCCTCTTTTGACTCTTGGACATGGCGCCCATGCCGCCCAGCATGCTGCCGGGAAGGAAGGAAATCAGCTTGTCAATGGTGCCAACTTTGGACATCATTTCCATTTGCTTGTACATGTCGTTGAGGGTGAATCGACCGCTCATGAGGCGCTGCGTCAAGCGCATGGCCTCTTCCTGATCCATGTCTTCGGGCGCCAGGTCAATCAGACCCTGAATGTCGCCCATGCCGAGCAAACGAGAGATGAAACGGTCCGACTCGAACTTCTCCAAGTCCTGGATGCGCTCGCCCACACCGATGTGAACGATGGGAGCCCCCGTGGCCGCCACCGCCGAGAGGGCACCGCCGCCACGTGCCGTACCGTCGAGTTTGGTGATGACGATGCCTGTCACACCGGCCAGCGTGTGGAAGGATGCAGCGACCGGGCCGGCGGCCTGACCGACCTGTGCGTCGATGACCAACCAGCGGTCGGTGGCACGGGTCAAGCCGGCGATCCGTTCGAGTTCCTCCACGAGCTCTTCGTCCAACTGGTGACGACCTGCGGTGTCGACAATGACCAAATCGGCCGATGCGCACGCTTGTAAGCCATTTCTCACAATGGACACTGCGTCTTTGTTGTCGGGTTCACCGTAGACCTGCACGGTCGTGTCCTCGAGAAGTTGAGAGAGTTGAGCGTACGCACCTGGACGGTGAACGTCGGCTTCGATGACGGCCACCCGCAGACCGTGCTTCTTGCGGTACCACTCGGCCAGTTTAGCCGTCGTCGTGGTTTTCCCTGACCGTAAAGACCGACGAGGAGAAGGGTGGCACCCCGTGGCTGGAAGGTCGTCGCAGGGCCGAGAATTCGTACGAGTTCGGTGTAGAGGATGTTCATGGCGTGGGTCTGCATGGTTAAGCCCGGTCGGGGCTCTTCCTCCCGCATTCGATTTTCAAGACGGTCCACGATTTCCTTGGTCTGCCGGATGTTGAAATCCGCTTCTTGGAGGGCTCGTCGGAGACTCCGCGTCATCTCACGAAGTTCTTCTTCGTCGAGTTTTCGCTTGTTCTTGAGAAGTCCCAACGAGCGGAAGATTCCCCTCGACAAGCCTTCAAGAGCCATGCTTGTCCGTGAAGGCTACCCCCTTTCAATCCATGCCCTGAACGGGGTGGTTCACGCATCGTCGGTTCGCGGGATGAGCAACGACAGGACGTCGCTGTCCAACGAGGCTTTGACTTGACTCGACTTGACATGCGTCTCGGTGGGAATGGCTTGTTCTCGTCCGTTCACACCCACAAAGAGCACGCCGTCCTCGCTGCGGCGAGGGGGCGCCCGGGGGGTTTAATTCCCCCAGCCCCGGAAACCCCCCCCACCCCAAAAATCGGGGGGCCTGGCATGGGGCATGGACTCCTCAACCCCCAAAGGGTTAAAGGGGCCCCCAACCCGGTTCCCCATTGGTCCCCGGGAAAGCTCAGCGGTGCGGTCAATTTCCCTGCCCGCCGCTTTGGAGGAACGGGGTAAACCCGGCGTATTCGGTTGGCGCCGCCAAGGGGCGGTTGTACCCCCGGGGGGAAATCAGGCCCCGCAGGGTTTCGTTGATCCACCCGTTCGGGAATGTCGAGGGTGAAGAGGAGGGGGGTCGCTAGAACCGCGCACGGGAATTTTCGGAACCGCTAGCCCTCCTTCGGGCGTCGTTTTCCCTTTTTTCCCAAACAGCATAAACAAGCCCCCGAAACCGCATGACCCGGAGAAGCCGCCCGACCAGCTTCAATCAGTTCGGGCGGGAAAAGGGAACCGAAGGGGTGACCGGGGGGGCGGTGCCCCCAAACCACGTCCCGTTGGGTTTCCATGTGTTTAGCAGTTCGTCAAAGGCGGCGCTTGCCCAAGCCGGGGTATGTCGGCTTTTTTGATGTCCATTTGACGTCGTTTTCCCCTTTCCCCGAGGGTCAAGATCAGCCCACCACCCAGACCCCCCTGTTGCCCCCCATGTTGTTGACCGCTTCACCACTTTGGGCAGAGGTTGGACAGTTTGGTTCAGGGTCCCTCTCCAAACCGAAGGGCCCCGGGAACCCCCCCCCCAACCGGGGCGGGGGCCGATTGACGTTTGGGGAACCGAGGTTGAGTGGGCGGGGTCGCACACACACGCGGAGGCCGGGGTCGGCCACAAACGGCCGTGGGGGACAGGTGGTGGCTTTCCCCCCCGCCCTTTCCACCGAAAAAAGGAGCACCTTGGCACCGGGAGTTGTCGGGTGTTTTAAACCCTCCCCCCCCCCTCCATGGCCAAGAATTTAGAAGGGGAAACAAGGGGGGGTCCATGGGTTTTGAACTCGTGCTGTTTCCGCCCAGTTTTTTGTCCCCCTTTTCGGCATGACGCTTGGCAGGGTCGCAGTTTGCCGGTTTTTGATTTACCCCGCTGGATGGTGTTTTGGGGGATGTCTTGGGCGGGGTTTTCGCCGTGATGGGACGGGGTTTTTTTCGCCCCATTTCATCACGGTGGAGAGCGGCAACAGCGTCTACGCCGGTCTGAACGTGTTTTCGTTGGTCTTGGTCGCGCTCATCGCTTCGGTTTTTTCCCACCTGTTGTTGCGGCGTGCCCGGGTCAGGAAAGGTGGCTCACAACCGACCAGTGGATGGGCGCTCGGGATGGCCATCGGCGGCATGACGGCCATGGTGGTCATGTTCCGGATGTTTGAATTCGAGGGCATCTTTTCGGTCCAAGGACTGGCCAGCATCACGCTGGTGTCGCTGGTCACCCCCCGTGCCGAGGCGTTGATCACGGCTCGTCACGGCCACATGATGCTGCAGGATCGACGTTGGGGGGCCGTCCTTCGTTCCGTTTTCTGGCGCTCAGCGCTTCTCGTCGGGGTTTACTCTGCGGTCTTCAACCCCCTGGTGTGGTTGTTCATCCTCCCGTTCATCGTGTTGGCCAATCCGTACGCCGAAACGTGGATTTGGGAGTCGATTCCAAAAGAGGGCCGGCGTCGTCTTCGCCGCCTCTGGGCGGAACAAGCACGTGGAGCGGCCGCCGTCCCTTCGGTCCATCCGTCGGAATCAACGGCCGTTGAACAAGAGTAAGTGTTTATCTACTCAGCGCATAGCAAATCATTTTTCTTGAAAAATCCTGATTCTCGTTTATCAAAAAAACAGCGGGTTTCCTTGGACAACCGTTATACGACGCCAGCCGAGCCTCAAATCATGGGTGCATGCCCCTATTGCCGCAGTGCAACCCTGCCCGGCGACACGATTTGCTACTCGTGTGGCCGCGTGTTGCCAAAGGGTGACCGCGGCAGTTATCGGCTGGAACAACAGTTCAGCAAACGCAAGGGCGCCAAAGATACCACGTACAAAATGGCCGCTCAACCGTCGCAGCGAGGCGTGGTTCAAACCCATACGGGTCGCCAGCGAAACATCATGAAGCGCCGAAAAAATCGATTCCGCAGTCTCGCTATGCTCGGCTTGGTGGCGTTTGTGATGCTTTCACCTCAGGCCCAAGAAGCCGTTTTCGGGGAATTCGGTGGCGTTGAAGAATTCCTTCAGTCCCAACTTGCGCCCTATCACGTCTATCCCAATGAAGCCACCTACACGCTTTCGAAGACGTTCAACGTGAGCAAAGGCAGCGGACAGGGGGCGATCACGGAAAACATCCTGATTCCACCCACCGTGATGTCTTCCATTTCAGGTGCGGCCCAATTTTCGTTCACGGACGGGACCGAGTCCACCGATCCCTTGGTGCTCCAGCAGGTCCTGCAGATCACGGTGCGCATCGACGGTCAAGACATCAATGTCCCCGTCGACGGCATGCCCGACCGCGAGGTTTCCAACGCCATCACGACATCGAGCGGTCATGAGGTCTGGTGGCCAAGTGTGGGCTTGGGTGGAAACGAATGCCCCATTGAAAAGTGCGTGAAGGTGCGTGCTCACTTCCAAGACGGTGGAAGTCTGGAGTATTCGTTCGATGTTCGTTTGAAATCGACCTCGTATTCGTGGTGGGATGACGGCCGCGTCGATGCCCGCATTCCCGGCAAGGACACGGGCATCAACGTCGAGAACTCCGGAACGTTTGCTGACCTGGCCAATCGGGGCAACGGCGTCCGCCAAGGTGAGTTTGGCGGCGATTACTGGTACGACCGTGGGGGCGATGCCGGCTACGCTATCAACGGTCAGGACCCCATTGTTCGGTCGACGGCGGACGTCATCGCCAGCAGCCTGCCAGAGGGGCGCTCGGACAACGCCTATGCCTTTTCGCGCGCCACCTTCGATTACCTTCACGCCTACGTTTCCTACGACCGCAACGCACCCGCACCTCCCCGTTCAGGACCCGCCTGTTTGACGGCAGGTACGGGGGATTGTGACGAGCAAACCAACGCCTACTTCAGCATTCTAAGGACGCGTGGCATCCCCGGATGGTACGCCTTTGGTGTTCTGGGCGATCCGTTCTTTTCGAGCGAGGGCTGGGAGGCCCACGCCTGGGGGTACATCCAACTCCCGCTCAAGGACAGCTGGTGCGAAGAGCGCAACATCGTCATTCAAACCTGCTTTGTGGAAGCCCAGGTTGACGTCGTCAACAACAAATGGCTGTTGTCAACGCCCACGGCGTACCTGGATTGGATTGAAGTGGCCGACCCCACGGGCGAAATGGTGTACGATTATTTCCATCCGACCCAAGTCATCTCTGTTGGCCCGGGTGAAGCCGCCCAGCGGGAGCGTGGCTTCGAAACCACGGACACCATCGAACTCAGCGGTGGAACCTACAAAGTAAAGAAATACGCCGAGGCGTTGTGAGGGGTGAGGAAGCATGCGTGTTATCATCGGTGGAGCCGGACGGGTCGGCATCGCGCTGGCCAAAGCCATGGCCAACGAGAAGTACGACCTCGTCGTCGTTGACAACGACTCTCGAGCGGTGGCGAACGCCCAATCCCTCGATTGTTTGGTGGTGAACGGCAACATCACCTCCCGGGAGACCTTGCTCGAGGCAGGCATCACCAACGCCAGCGTGTTCATCGCCGCCACGCCTTCGGATGAAACCAACCTCATCGCCTGTTCCATTGCCGAACACGCCCACGAGACCAAGGAGGGCGTTGATCGCCTTACCAGCATTTGCCGCTTGCGAACCACGTCCTACGTCAACGAGTACCGTGCAGGCCACCTGCTCGAGTGGGCGAAGGTCGACCACGTCGTGAACCCGCTTCACGGTGCCATTCTCCGTCTCAACGCCGGTCTCCGCTCAACGGAATTGGAGGAAGTCATTCCCTTTGGAGATGAAGCCTACATCATTGAATTTGACATCGGCGAATCCGCTGTCAGCATCGTTGGTCGCCCGTTGCGAGAGGTCCGCGAAGATTTCGTCCACGGGCTCCCCAACATCGTTGGTGTGAAACGTGACGGCGAACGCAGTTTCGTTCCCAACGAGGACAGCGTACTGAAAATCGGTGACCGAATCGCAGTCTCGGTGATCGGTTTGGACAAGTTCAACCCCGCCCTCATCACCTTCGGCCACGAAATTTCGTACTTCCCTGAACACCCACGGGTCATCATCGTCGGCGCGACGCCCATCGGCACCAAAATGGCCGAAGATTGGTTGAAACACGGGGCCAACGTCACGGTCCTCGAGCGAGAATTGCACCTCGCCAACAAACTGGCCGGTTCGGCCACCGGTGGTCACCTGAACATCGATGTTATCCACGGCGATCACCTTGACCGCTCCGTCCTTGAAGAGATTTCCATCGATCAGTTCGATGTCGCCGTGAGTGCGCTCGAGGACGACCATGCCAACATCGCCGCCGTGCTGATGATGTCCGATTTGGGTGTGCCGCACACGGGTTTGATGCTGTACGATGCGGACCTTGTCAAGGTCACCCAGCGCATGGGGATCTCCTTTGCCGTCGACCGGCATCGAGTGGCCGTCAACAACATCCTCTCGCACGTTCACCGAAGCCTGTCAGGCCACTACGCCCTTTTGGCAGAGGTGCCGAACGTGGTCGGCATTACGCTCAAGATCACCGAGCGCGCAAAGTTCGCCGGAAAAACCGTCGGTGAGGCGCAGTTCCCCGATTGGATGCGACCCGCTTTCATCAAGCGCCGACAGCTTTCCGGTAAGTGGGAAGCCATTGAGCCGAAGGAGGACGAACTTCTTCTGGAAAACGACCGGATGGTCCTGTTCTGCTTGAAGGAGAAGGTCTCCGACGCACAGAAGCGATTCAAGGTGTGAACATGCGCTATGACGTGCTGAACCTTATTTTGGGCTGGACGTTGCTGGCCCTCCTGCTGCCCCTCGCCCTTTGTGGTGTCATCACCTGGTGGCTCGACGGCTGGGTGTTGGCTGCGCAGGCTTTCCTTCCTGCGATGCTCATCAGCGGTGGTTTGGGGGCCATCATGCTCGGGTTGTTCACGAGGACGGACTCGGCCCAGCGCCTTCGCGACCTGGAGGCTTTCGTGGGCGTCGGTCTGGTCTGGCCCCTCACCGTGCTCATCGGTGCCCTGCCCTACTGGTTTGGTGGCGTGTTCGTCGGTCCGTTTGTCGAGGATGCGCTCGCCATCGACATCATGCGTGGATTTGTGAATTCGTGGTTTGAGTCCATGTCAGGGTTCACCACCTCGGGAGCCACCGTGCTGTCGCATTCGATGAGCCCCAACTGCATTCCTGGCACGACACCGGACTGCATCAATGCGCAGCCGCAGGGCTTGTTGCTTTGGCGTTCCTTGACGCAGTGGCTGGGCGGCATGGGGGTCGTGATGCTCGGTATGCTGGTGCTCTCTCGCATCATCGGTGGTGGCATGGCCCTCGCCCGAGCCGAACTCACCGGCCCGTCCCTTTCCCGACTTCGTCCCAAGTTGCGGCAGACCGCCATGGCCCTCTGGGGTCTGTACCTGCTGCTCACGCTCGTTGAGATGTTGGCGCTCAAATTCATCGGTGGCATGACCGTGTTTGACTCGGTCAACCACGCGTTCACCACCATGCCCAGCGGGGGGTTCTCAACCCGTGATGCCAGCATTGCTTACTACGACTCTGCGACCATTGAGCTGATCATCATCGTTTTCATGTTCCTTGCCGGTGTGAACTTCACGCTGATGTGGTTGTTTGGTGCTGGCGACTTCAAAGCGGCCCTGAAGGACGAAGAATTCAGGACCTATCTGCTCTATATAACAGCGGCTGTCCTCGTGATTGTCACCTCGCTCGTGCTCGTCGGCATGGCCTTGGGTCATGCGCTTCTCGATACCCTCTTCCACGTGCTTTCAATCGGTACGTCAACGGGTTATGCTTCGGCCAATTACGCCGACTGGCCCGGAGTGGCTCGAATCATTCTCCTGTTGTTGATGATCGTGGGTGCCTGTGCGGGTTCGACCAGCGGCGGCCTGAAACTGATGCGCATCCGAATCGGACTGAAGGTGGCGTTTCGAGAACTCGCTCGAATTGCACAGCCTCGCAAAATACACATGATTCGAATGAACAACGAGGTGGTCGAAGACAAGCAGGTCAGCCTCGTGGTTGGGATGCTGTTCATCTGGGTGATTCTGTTCGGCTTCTCTTGCATCGTGTTGGGCATGATGATGCCCGACGCCTCGTTTGAGACCATTTTCTCAGTGGCGGCTTCAGGCCTTGGCAACACCGGACCCGCACTTGGTGCCTACGGGCCGACTGAAACGTGGGCGAGCATGAATTCAGGTTCGCTCTTGTTCACTTCGGTGCTCATGTGGTTCGGCCGTCTGGAGCTTCTGACGGCCATCATCGTCCTCCACCCTCACAGTTGGCGGCGTGAAGAAAAGTCCGACGGTGAACGGCAAGGCATGGCCATGGTCAAGCGAATCCTGGACCGGGAAGGCGACGAGGATTAGAACAGGGTCATTTGGCCGGGACTCGGGCCGACGTCCTCGTCCTCCCCTGCTGACGGTCCATGTTGCTCAACGTCGATGCGTTCCTCGCTCTTGACCTCGTTCTCCTTCCGGTCAACCACGTCGGTTCGCCGAGCAAGTTCCGCTTCATGGTGGGCCTCTTGTGCGAGTTCGTAGGCCTTCAGCATCTCTTTTGACGATCGGCGTGTTTTGGCGAGGCCGGCCAGGGAAAGGTGCTCTTCCCCGGACAGTCCGAGGCGAATTGAGACATCGAAGAGGCTTGAATCACCGAGCGGACTGTCGTCTTGCATGAGAACGAACAGCGGGTGGAGAAGCTCATCTCGGGCCGTCGCTTTGTTGGTGCCTGCCAAGCCAGCCAATTTGTCAACAATGCTGCCACGGCCCACCGAGGCGGCCCTCCGCAAGAAGTGGGGATAGGAAGGGAAGATACGCCCTTCGAGCGGCACGGTGTTGGCCGTGGAGGCGGCGAGGGCCGTGAGGTGTTGCGTCCAGTAGGTTGACCGATGGGCCGTGTTGAGGAATCGTCCCATCATCGCCCGGTCGGCTTGAACCAACGAGGATGAACCACGCCTGACGCTTGGGCCGTGCGTGAACAGCGAAGCGTTGTTCCAGTGAACCCAATTGAGGAACTCCGAGGGGTCTTTGTCAATGGTGCGAATCAGCGTTGATGCAGCAGTGCTGTTTCTTTCTCTATAGAGGCGGTCAAGGCCGGGAAATATTTCCACTGACACGTCTCGCTGGCTGGCTTCGGCATGGGCGTGAACCATGGCAGCCGTCAGTGATGCACCGTCCAGGCCCGTGGCGAGGACCTGCAAATCCCGGACGAGCGCACGCAGGTCCCCGTGGTTGGTCGTCGCCAAGGCATCGATGGCTGCGTCCTCAAAATCAACACCTTCCTCCCGCAGCACCCTCCGAGCAATGCGTCGCAGGGCCTCGTCGCTTGCACGAACGAAGTTGATCTTGATCAGGTGTCGAGAGAATCGGTCCCGGGTGCTTCTCCAGTTGGAATTTTTCCCCCAAAGCCCCATCTCTTCGTTGCACGCCAAAACAACGGGTTGCTTGGTCTGATCGAGCAACCGAAGCAGTTCGGCCTTTCCCCCTGAGTCGCCCGAAAGCGTGGAACCGGGCCGGTCATCGTTGACGTCCATCGCTCGAGCAATGCGTTCCTGACTGACTTGGCGGAGCCCGCCGGACAGGTGGTCGACCTCGTCGAGAAGGATGAGCGTCCTCGAAGGCGGTGCGTTGGGGTCGTGGAACAGGGAGCGATGGGTCGCACCGCTGGTGGCCGCCTTTCGGATAGCGGCTGCGTTTCGTGCGTCGCTGGCGTTGAGTTCGATAACGTTCCAGCCCATGTCTTCTGCGACGGCCCTTGCCACGGTGGTTTTCCCGACACCGGGTGGACCGATGAGGAGGATGGCCTTCTTTTTCGGCGTCCCGTTTTGCCATTCATCAAGCCACGCACGGATCTTGCGTCGTTGAACTTCGTTGCCCTCGAGCAATTGTTCGGACCGAGGGCGATGTCGCTCGGTCCAATCGCTCGCTTGACCCATGCGCTAAGATGCAGTGGAGGGTTCTTCAACCTTCACCATGCGGCGGTCATCCGTTGTCGGAATGTTGCCGATGAAACGCTTCAGCTGAGCGATTCAATCGGCACACGCTGCTGTTCACCCGTATCGCGGTCGCGAAGGGTAACGGTCCGGTCCTCGAGCGATTGGTGGTCGACCGTGATGCAGACGGGGACCCCGATTTCGTCCGCTCGGGCATAACGCCGGCCAATGGAGCCGCTGGCATCGTACATGGATACCACGCCTGCTTTCTTGCACAAGGTCTGATGCAGAGCCCAAGCCGCCTCGCCCATGCCGTCCTTCTCAAACAGCGGGAAAACAGCGTAATCAACGGGTGCCACCGAAGGTGAAAGCCGCATCATGGTGTAAGGCTCTCCGTTCTTTTCCATCTCGGTGTAGGCGTGGTCGATGACGTGCCAAATGATGCGGTCAATACCAAAGGCAGGTTCAATCACGTGAGGGATGTACCACTCGCCCGTTTCCTTGATGGTCTTTTGATTGGGCTTGACGTGTTGTTTCCTCCACGGCCACCGTTTCTCCGGTTGCGAGCGTGACTTGACACGGAAAGGTCGTCGATTTTGGAAGGGCCTCGACGGCTTCCTTCACCGCACCGGCAAGGGCTTTGAAGGCCGGTCCAGCGGTCGCTCCGTTGATGGTCCAGGCGTCGATGGTGATGGTGCGGGGTTCGTCAAATTCTCTTCGGGCACGCAGGGTCTTGCCCGTCGCCTTTTCGTGGCTCTCTAAGGTCGTAGCAACCACGGTGAGCGATGCCCACGCACTCGATCCAGCCGTAACTCCCTTCGATTTCTGCATCCCAGCAATCCATGGCGTAGTGGGCCATTTCGTCTTGTTCGTGCTGTCGGAACCTGAGCCGTGCGGGGTCGATGCCGATGTCGACGAGGAAATTACGGGTGATGCCCATGAATCTGGCCACCGTCGTGTGGCGAATGAGGTCCTTCTTACATGCAGCACTCAACGTCATTTGAACGGGTTCACCACCGTCGGGTATCAAGGTCATTGGATGATCGTCCCACGGGGTCAGATCGTCGGAAAGCGGGGCCTCCGGGTCGATGAAATACTCGAGTTCAGCCATGTTGAATTCACGGAGGCGAATCATGCCCTGCCTGGGCGCAATTTCATTCCTGTAGCCCTTGCCAACTTGCATGGCGCCGAAGGGGAGGCGTTCTCGGAAATGGCGATGCAGGGCGTTGAACGAGGTGAACATCCCTTGCGCCGTCTCGGGTCGCAAAAACCCTGGGCGACCGGAATCACCGGCACCAATGGTCGTGTTGAACATCAGATTCTGTGCTTTTACGGCCCCCCACGCCTGCGCACCGCACGCCGGACAGGCCGGTTGAACGTCGTCGAGGAGGGTCTGCAACTCATCCATCTTCAACGCATCCGGGTTCGGGTGGTGAGGCTCAAGCAGGGTGTCGGCTCGACTGGCCTCGCCGCATGCTTCACACTCCGTCATGAAATCAGAGAACTCACCCACGTGGCCGCTTGCTTCCAGCACGGCGTACGGCGTGATGGTCGGGCAAGAAAGTTCGACCACGTTGCCGAGTTGAAGCCAGTGGTTGAGCCAGTGCTGGTTGACCCGGGACCGCATCCTCCCTCCAACAGGTCCAAAATCGTACAGGCCCTTTGCACCGCCATGAATCTCGTAGGCGGGAAGAAGGAATCCGCGACGTTTCAGCATCCCGCTGAGTCGCTCAAGTCGTCCTTCGTCGGTCATCTGCGTCGCCTTGCTTTCTGGCTGAGGTGGCGCACCTATGAACTTCACCGAGGCGACAGGCCTCGGTCTCTCATTTCTGAGACACAGCATTAAAGCCGACCACTCGGACCTTCGCCCATGGGCCAGTCCATGGTTGCTATCGTTGAGGACGATTGCACGGGCTGCGATTTGTGCATCCTTCACTGCCCGTTTGAGGCGTTGCTCCCCCTCAAGATCAATCCACCCGGTCGAAGCCATCCCAAACGACCCGTCGTCGTGTTGGAGCAACGCTGCGTCGGCTGCCTCTCCTGCATTGGTTCATGCCCAACGGACGCGTTGTACGAAGTTGGTGTTCCACCCAACGCCACCGTGTCACCGCTGGTGTTTCATCAGGACGGACCTGCGACTGAAACCGTGGTTCGTTGGAAAAAGCGCGATACTCGCTGGCCCTGATGTGCATTCACGGATGCGGAATGCTTTTGAACACCTTTTGCACGCTCCACCCCCATAGGGTGGCAAAAAGAAATGGCCGAGATTGTCTACTTGGATTCCCCACTGGAGTCCGAGGCGTTGTTTGAACGACTGTGCCCCCCGGTGCGTCAGTGGTTCAAGGACAAATTTCCAGATTTCACACCGCCTCAGAAACTCGCCATTCCGGCGATCATGGACCAGCAACATTTGCTCCTCTGTTCGCCCACCGGTTCGGGGAAAACACTCACGGCGTTTTTGACCGTCATTGACCAGCTCGTCCGCCTTGCGTTGGAACGAAAACTGGAGAAGAAAGTGCACGCCATTTACATCTCGCCCATCAAGGCCCTGGCCAACGACATTCAACGCAACCTTATCGGTCCGTTGAATGAAATCACGGAACACTACCTTCCCGACCGGGCACAAGAGATTCGGGTGGGGCTGCGTACGGGTGATACGTCACAGTCCGACCGGCAGAAAATGCTCAGAAATCCACCGCACATCTTGATCACCACGCCGGAGAGTTTGGCCATCGCCATCACCTCGCCTCGATTCCAACCCATCGTCAGTGAAGTCGAATACATGATCATTGACGAATTGCACTCCATGGTTTCGACCAAGCGTGGCGTTCATCTTTCCCTGACGCTCTCACTTTTGGATTCGCTGCTGAAAAACCCCGTCCAGCGAATTGGTATCTCGGCGACCATGGAGCCGCTTGAGACGGTGGCGGAATACCTTGTGAGCAGCGATGATCGGGAAGCGAGGGGGCAACCGACCTCGGTTTCCATCGCCAAAATTTCCGGGTCGAGGGAGCTCGACCTTGACATTCTCATCACGCATCCCAAGTTCAGCGATTTATCGATGGTGAAGGTGCTCGAGTACAACATCGAAGCCATTGCCGATTTGATCAGCGCCCACACCACCACCTTGGTGTTTGCCAACACTCGAAAGATGACGGAAACCATCGTCCAAAAACTTCGTCCCTTCCTCGGGGATTTGGTCGCTGGCCACCACGGTTCAATGGACAAAAACATCCGCCATGACGTGGAGAAGAAATTGAAGTACGGCCATCTTCGAGCCGTTGTAACTTCCTCCTCACTGGAAATGGGTATCGACATTGGATCGGTCGATCTGGTTCTTCAGGTCGGCAGTCCCGGTGACATCGCAACCGCCTTGCAGCGCATCGGTCGTGCTGGCCACCACGTGGGCGGTATCCCTCGTGCCCGGTTCTTACCGACCAGCGTGGACGACCTCATCGAACTGGCGGCCCTTCAGGCTGCGATTCAGACCGGTGACATGGACCGGCTTGACTTCCCACAGAATTGCCTTGACGTGGTGGCGCAGTTCATCATCGGTCTGGTCATCATCAACGAATTGGACATCGATGAGGCCTACGAAATCATCGTGAATTCGTGGTCCTATCGGAATTTCGAGTACGACGATTTCATCGAAGTGCTGGACATGCTCGAAGAAGAGCGCAGGATTTGGATTGACTGGGAAGAGAACATCTTCGGAAAGCGCGGGTACTCGAGAATGATTTACTACACCAACATCGGAACCATCGCACCGGACAATTCCTACCTGGTGTTCAACGCCGAAGGCTCCATTCTCGGGAAACTGTCGGGGTCCTTCGTTTCCAACTTGCGGACCAGCGATGTGATTTTGCTGGGTGGGTCGACCTACCGGGTGACCAACATCCAAGGAACTCGGGTGAACGTCACGAGCGTCACCGGTCACCGACCGACCATTCCTTCGTGGTCGGGTGAAGCACGAAGTCGAAGCAGGGAACTCTCTCAGGCGCTGCTCGACCTCATCGGCCACTGCATCGTGGCCCTCCGTCGCGAACAAGACCCTACGCATCCTGCTTCGGGACGTCTACGGCCTGTCAAACGAGGTGGCCAACGCCATTGCGCGCCACCTTGAGGAACATTCGTTGGATTCCTTCCAGGTGCCTGACTCACGCCGAATCCTGGTCGAACAAGTCATCTCTGGGGCCTTCCCAACCTACATGATCACCACCTGCAGAGGTCGTGGGTTCAACACAGCCCTGGGCTATTTCATGGCCGGTCTGGCCGAGGCCAACAACATCGCCGTGATTGAGATGTCCTTTGACGAGAACGGGCTGCTCCTCAAAACCTCCCAAGAGGTTGACCCGGGTGCGATGTACACCGCTTTCAGGGAAAACAACCACCACGAGGTGATTGAACGCTACATCATCAACACCCAAATCTTCGCCAAGCGGTTCAGGGAAGTCTCCGGTCGTTCACTCATCATCCCCAAACGGATGGGGGCAGAGGAAATCAGTCCTCAGCAATTCCAACAACGGGCCGAAGCGCTGCTCCAGAAGCACCGAACGATGGACAGCAGTTTGCTGATGCGTGAAGCCAAGAGCGAGATCATGTTCGGTGATATTGACCTCATTGGCCTCGAGCACTTCCTGACGGCCTGCGTCGCAGGTGATGCTCGCATTGTGCACAACAAGGTCGTCGTGCCATCTCGACTCGGCATGTCCCTCTTCATGTCGGCGTTTGAGGATTTGATGTCGATGAAGACGCGTGCGTTCTTGGTGAAGGACATCGACCCGTCCATTCTTCAGCGGCTGTTGGGAACACGGTCCCTTGCCACCGAACTCTCCTCGGAACAACTTACAACGTACTATGCCGACAAGGCTCCTGTCCCTACCAGCGCCAAGGAACTGTTCAGGCTGATGAGTCACGGCGGCGGATTGGACCGAGAATTCAACAACCCGCTCTACAAGGAGAAGCTTGCCGACATTCCGCACGGCACGGTCCGGGGTTGGGTGGAAGAACTGTGTCAGTCCGGCCAGATCACCAAACTTGACGGTACGGGCCAGGAGGAACTCGACGGAAAGTGGTTCGCCCCCTACATGGCAGAAGTTCACGGGACGCTTGGCTGCCTTGCGGTGGCCGGAGGCAAAGAGGTGGAAAACCTGCTCGAACTCCACACCTCCGGGCTGACGTATTCCATCGCCACCGCTTTCGAGGGCACCAAGCCGACGGCTTGGGAAGAGCGTTCGTTGGGCGACCCGCAGGAAGCCCTGCGCGTCAAAATCATCGAAATGCTGGGCTCGGAGGGGCCGAAAACCTCGGACGAGATGGTCGAACGATTGCCGTTCCCTCGCACCCTCATCGAACGGGCTCTTCACGAACTTGAGGGTCGAAACGTGATCTCGGTTGGCTTCTTCATCCAAACCGACGATGCCGAATACATCTTGAAAATCGATGAACATCGTCTCACGGGCGGTGAAGAAGAAGTCGTGGAGTATCGGTGGATACAGAACATGGTGCTGGATAAGTCCTTCAAGCAATACGGCGACAGTTTCACGGCGTTCAACGAGCACGTCCTGTTCCAAAAACAGCAGGAACTGCTCTACCGGGTCGACGAATTTGCGTTCAACGATTGGACGGACGTTCAACTCGACTCCGACGTCGTCATGGGTCGACTTCTTCACAACCGAATTGGCTACACCACCAAGCGAAACATTCCGATGTTGCTCGGTTTAAAGCCGGAGCCTTGGCTGGGGCCGATGGAGGAAGAAATCCTCACCAAAATCCCACCCGGGGAAAACGTGACACGGCAAGAAATCATGGCCGGGTATCCAAAAGGTGACGAACATAAATCGCTGCATCGTGACCTGAAAAACGCGTTGAGCAACCTTGAGCGTCAAATGCTCGTCGTCAAGCAATTCGAGGAGGTTGCAGGGCGTCGTCGTCGCTTGTCGCTGTTCCATCGGGTGCAGGATGTCTACCCGACCCTGTCGTTCGAAGATGCCCTCGAAGAAGTGGTCCGGCGCATGGGCCCCGTCAAAGCCAGCACCCTCCGGTTTTATGTTTCACGAAGTTTCGAAGACCTGACCGTTGCCCTGATGAACCTCGAGAAAGCAGGGCGAATCGCCAAGGTCATGGCCCTGGTTCCCGAACCCGAGGCCTTCTTCTGCGCACCGGACGAGGTTGACGAGTTGATGCGGCCGCGCCGGGAGGATCGGACGGTCCGCATCCTCACGCAATCGGATCCGTACGTCTCCCGATTCATTTGGGAGGTTCGCAGTGTCCTCGATCGTGGTTGGTACCTCCCGATTTTCAAGGGCGTGGACCCCATCGGCAAGGTGTTGATGTTCAAGGTCAACGACTACCTTGAGATCAAGGATTTGCACGTACCAACGGCTTACCTCGATGAATTCTGTGAAGCGTTCGAAATCCTCCTCGAGAACCATGCGGCCCAACTCGTCGACGTCAGCGTGCTCTCGAACTTCAACAGCGAACCGATCACGGCCGTTGACGACACCACGAGAAAAGCCCTCGAGGGCATCGGGTTCAAGGTCACGGGTGAGCGGATGATTCGGGGTGCCGTGGTGGACCCGCAGCCACGTGAAATTGCCGAGCGAGCGCTCTTCCACAAGCATCACCTCCATCAGTCCACGCGACATGAAAACGAAATCATGGCGCTCAAGGTCGTCGACGAAATTCGCGATGACTTTGCGCTTCGGGGGCGGAGTGAGCTCTATCGCGTCGACCTCAAGAGCATGGCGAGTGCGCATCGCCTTCACCAAGGCATCAACTTGCGGGGGCACCAAGTCTGGGCCTCCTACGAGCACTTCCAGGAAATCCTGGCCATTCGAAACCAACCGGCCGACGAGGAACTCTGGGACATCGTTGAGTTCTTCAGCAGTCACTCTGACCCCAACCTGTTCAAGGAGCGGCATGCGTTGTCGCAATCCGAGTTCCGCAAACTTGTCCAGCCTTTGATTCGCACGGGGCACATCGTTCAGGACTTCAGAGGCGGTTTCCGAAGCGTGTTTGTTCCCGAGGGAGTTGACAGGGCTGAACTCCGCAAAGAGTACATTCGCAAACTCGTCGAAAAATTCCCTGTTATCACCCTGCGACAACTCACGCAACTGGCCGGTCCATCGTTCAAACCCGAGGAGTTGAAAGCCGTTCTCAATGCCTTTGAGGAAGACGAGACCCTGATCAAGGGTTCCTCATCGAAGATTTCCATCAGGTTTGCTGGGGACGAAAAGAACTGTTGCAAGAAGCCAAGTCGATTCCTTCGATTCGGGATTTCGTCCTCCCGCCCTCCGACCCCATCGCTCCTTACTTTGCTGACATCATGAAGGAACGCTTCGGCTTTGGCTCGGCCTACCTCGTGTTCAGAAATGCCGAGCCCGTGGCGGCCTTCAAGGCCAACACACGGAACAAAATCATCGATGTGAAAGACTACGAAGGCTCAGAAAAGGCATGGCGCATCGTGAAGGAGTTTGCATGGGAGCACCAAATGCCGTTGCAAACCGACCTTCGTATCGGCGGGAAGAAGCTTCAGTGATGTTCCGGCCCGTGAAACGCCTGTCCCAAGTAATCGCAGATTCCCTCAAGAAACGCCACGTCTCGTTCCGAGAATGCTGCAGGTGTGTCTGAATCAACGTCCAACACGGCCACGACGTTTCCGTTACTGTCCTTCACTGGAACCACGACTTCGCTGTTGGTGGTTGAACTGCCGCAATGTGTTCAGGGCGTGCGTGGACATCGGGCACGTCTTGCGTCTGTCCCGTTCGGGCCGCAGCGCCACAGATACCTTTGTCATACGGTATGTAGAGGCAACCGTGTCCGCCCTGGTACGGACCAATTTTGAGGACGCCGGGTTCGGTTGTTCGGTAAAAACCCGTCCAGTGAAAGTGGTCAAACCCATGATGAAGTTCACAGACCACCGTCGCCATGGCGGCCACCCAATCGGTTTCACCCTCCAAAAGACCTTGAATTCGGGTGTTCACTTCATCGTGCATGGGCCGCCACGGGTTTAGCATCGTATTTCAATGGTTGAACGGCACCAGCACGTCGTGGTGTTGAGTACCGGGTGTTGATGGTCCTGTGCCCGAACCATGTGATTGATATACAAACCCGACTTGGTAACGTCCATGAAGAACGCCGTTTTCTTGGTCGGTCTTTTCGTGCTCAGTCTTGCATCCCCCCTTATGACAACCGCATCGGCCGACACGCACGACGACGATGGAATGGGTGTTCTCCACACGGCAGTGAACCCTGCTAACAACAACACCTACCACTTGCTCACCGCTTCGTCGTGGGAGGATGCGGCCTCTTACGCACGATCGCTGGACGGTTTCCTCGTCACGGTAAATGACGAGCAGGAAAACACCTGGCTGTTCGAAACGTTTGCCTCCTGGGACAACCAGTCTCGCCACTTGTGGACGGGTCTGTCCGACCACGATTCGGGCGACTACCGCTGGCACGACGGCACGCCGTTCCTCTACCGAAATTGGGGCGAGGACCAACCCTCGGAAGGCGGTGATGAGGACTACGTTCACATCGCCAGCACCAACATGGGGAACATCGACCCCGGCACGTGGAACGACCTGGAAAACGATCCGCAGTATTTCCCTGTTTACGGCGTGGTCGAAATTGGACCGGGTGCCGACTATGCGCTCCGATTTGACGGCGAGAGCGACCACGTGATCTTTGACCACGACGACAACTTGGACATGACCAACGTGACACATCTCGAACTCTCGGCCTGGGTCCACCCCTACAGCCTCGACACCAACCAGTTCGTGATGATGAAAGGCGATTATGGATGGGGCCTCTACCTGAACAACGACCGAGTGGCCTTCTCCTCGGAATACAGTCTTGCTCGGCACCCCGTCTCCAACGGTACCGTTGAGGTGGACGAATGGTCGTTCATTCAGGTCATGGTCGTGGTCGGTCAGGGATACAGTTTCTTCATCAACGGTGTTGATGCTGGAACCGTCATCGACGCTGATGCCGCCGTTCCACTCGGAGACTTCGGGTCCAACGACTGCTACGAAAACGAACGGTCGTGTGACGAGTTGTACGTCGGCCGCATGGGTGCTGGTTGCGATTGCAATTACTTTGAGGGTGTCCTCGACAACATCACGGTGCGCATTGGCAGCAACGCCAGCGATGTGCAAACGGTGCTCCAGCTTGACTTCCCCGAAGGAGAGGGCGCCGAGACGAGCGATGCCTCCGGGAGCAACGTCGGTGAAATCGACGGGGCCGACTGGGTCATGCCCGACGGGAGCATCGTTGCCCAAGCCGTGGAATTGTTCATCGGCGAAGGCTACGAGCTCGAATATGCAGCGGAGGGCGACACCCTCCTCTTTTTCGTAGAGGTTGAGGAATACACGCGTTCCTTGTTTTGGTATTCCTACTCCCTCAAGTTTGGCGAGTTTGAAGAGATGACGGAATACACGGTGTACGCCCTGTCCGGGGAAATACCGGACGAGTGGAATCACGACACCGAATCCTACGGTGAATTTGGCTTCCTGTACGAATCCTGGTCGATGCCTTCAGAAGGCGTGATGTGGTTCACGATGGTGCTTCACAGCGACGTTGAAGATCTCTACATTGAATTGGACGCCGATGTGGCCGACCCACCACCTACGCTCGACGACATGACTGAACTCATGGAAAGCATCCCGGTTACGAACCAAGAGGTGACCCAAGATTCGTTCACCAGCGGCGATTTCAATGCGAATTACTACTACGTCAACGTCACCGAACCGCTGGCCGACCTGCGCATCAGAACCTACGACGGTCGAGGGAACGTCAACATCGGTCTCTCGTTCTACAGTCCGCCCGTCCCGGAGGAGGTTTGGTGGGGCGAGATGGATGGAGCGGGTGAAGAACCCGGTCTTTCCAAGACGGAAAGCGTGGCATGGTCGACCAACCCCGGCAACAACGAAGAGGTGCATTTGTTCGATGTTGAACCCGGCCTCTACTACATCACCGCCTACAGTTTCCGAAACGCTCGAGGGTTCACCATCGTGGCCGACTTTGTTTACCCGCCCGAAAACGTCGAGCCCGATGACGCCATTACCCTCACACCTGGCGTTGAATACGGGTTGTTGAGCGGCTACACCGGCCTCAATCAGTACTTCAAGGTGGAGGTGCCTCAAGGGACTGAGCGATTGGTCGTGGACCTCAACGACGGGGCTGGCGAAGCATCGCTGTACATGCGCTTGGACCAGGCACCCACGACGTCGACCTACGAACATCACTCGACCGCACAGGGGCCCAGCGACCGGATTGCGTTTAACGACCCGACGCCCGGGTGGTGGTACATTTTGCTGACCACGAAATCTGCCTTTACCGGTGTGAACATCATCGCAGAATTTGAGGATCGATTCGTGTGGGATTACGACGGCACCCCCATCGAACTGTACAACGACGAACCGCTGGACGGCATCAGCGTCGCCAAAGGCGGTGAGGTGAATTTCTTCGCTGAACTTGAGGAACCGGGCAACATGCTGTGGCTGGAAACCTACGGGGGGTCAGGGAACATCATGCTCACGATCGAGGGGCGGCAGTACGAACTCGAGTTCACGGAAGGCGACGGTCGTCCCGGTCCAGGATTTGGCGTCGAAACCGTCCCCCGAGAGGTGGAATTGATGAGTTCCAAGGACGGAACGAATCACCAAATCAGCCTGGAGTTCCCGCTCAACGGTCGCTTTGACATCACGATGGACGGACTCTCGGACGCCGAAGAAATTTCAATTCTGGTGCGATGGGACGAGAGCGATTTCCCCGTTGAGCCGGTGGAACCAATCGAACCCGTGGACCCCGAGGACGTTCAGACGTGCAGGGAACGAGCGGAGGAGGTCTTTGCAGACACGGACCTCAACGACGACGGTCTGGTCGATCGTCGGGAACTCGACATGGCTGATATCCCAGCCGAGGACATCGCATCGGCTGATCTGAACGACGACGGTCTGCTCGAATACCGAGAAGTTCTCCAGACCTTGTGCGATTGCGAGGTCGAATTGATGGAGGCCTTTGATGCGTTTTCCTCGGGTGGTGATTCGGCGTCGCTGAAGATTCTGGAGAGCCATGACTGGGCCAACGCCTACGATTTCAAATCCGTGAACGTGGACAAAGACGATGAAATTGATGACGAAGAATTGGATCTGCTGCTGGTGTTGTGTGAAACCACCTTTGACGCCTTTGACGGCGACGGCGACGGTGTGCCAGACGAAGAGGATGCGTTCCCTGATGATCCAAAGGAAACCAAGGACACGGACGGCGACGGTGTGGGCGATAACGCCGACATTGTGGCCAGCGTGTCCAACGACATCATTTACGCATCCGCTGGCGTCTTGTTGCTGGTGCTTGCTGGTCTCCTGCTCGGCTTCTTGCGCAGCAGCCGTGGCTCGGGCGAGGAGGACATGTGGGACGGGCAGGACTCGATGAGCGAGGCCATGTTCAGCGACCAGACGGACGAGGCCTACCAGAAGGAGGCCGTTGACATCCCCGGTGCCATCTCACTCCCTGAAACCTCCCTTGTCGCCTCTGATGTTGGTGCTGAGTTGACATCGGGCGCCGGCGAAAGCACCCTCGCTTTCCCACAACCACCGCCCGCCGAGTTGATGGGCATGGTCCTTGACGGGCTTGAGACGGTTGAATACCCCACGGGCAGCGGGCAAATTTGGACTCGCTTCTCTCCCGACGACGACTGGCAGATGAAACCTTGAGTTGAGAAGGAATCATACGGGTGGAGCTCGAGGGTAGGTCGCCCCTGTAGTGTAGTGGATATCACCCCGGCCTCCGGAGCCAGGAACCCGCGTTCGAATCGCGGCAGGGGCGCTCACGGTTCAACAAACCCGTCCCATCGGCGCATGTATTCAACGAAAGTGGGGTTCAGCCCGGCGGACGTCAAATGCTCTGCGGAGAACGGTGGCCGTGCGGGTGGATCAGCCCCATCTTGGAGGTGGATTGGCCAGTTGGGGTGAGCGATTCCGGCTCGTCCCACGCCGACGAAATCCCCGCCCTGCTCCATCGCCATTACGGCGTCATCCGCATCCCACACGCCCCCGGTGGTGATGAGCGGCAGGTGGTCGGGACAGGTTTGCCGGAACGCCGTGGTGTAGTGAATTTCTGCGCCGTTGAGGTGGCCCTTTGTTTGGATGTCCCAGCAGGAAACGTGGATGAAATCAAGCTCCAATTCCCCGCAAAGGTGCAAGGTTTCCAGTGAATCCTCGAGGCTCATGCCGCAGGCCTTCAGTTCGGGTGAGAGTCGAACGCCGACCAAGAACGATGAATCCGTTTGGCGTCGAACCTCCTCGACAATGGCTTGCAAGAAACGCGTTCGCTCGAACTGGCTACCACCCCACTCATCGGTCCGACGGTTGGTGCCGGCGCCGAGAAACTGAGCGATGAGGTAGCCGTGGGCCCCGTGGAGTTCGACACCGTCAAAACCTGCCAGTTCGCACCGTCTCGCAGCAGCACCGAACCCGAGAATCGCTTCTTGGATGTCGCTTTCGGTCATGGCGACGCTCTCTCCGAGTCCCGCCCCCAGGGCGTTGACCGAGGCTGAACGTGGCGTTCGACCCGTCAAGCGTTCAGGCGCTCGCATGCCACCGTGGAACAACTGAGCGAGGCTCACCGCACCGTGGTTCCGGATGTTTTGGGCCATGGTGGTCAAACCCTCAAGATGGTGGTCGGACCAGGTGCCGAATTCACCTTCCCACCCCTGCCCGTGTTTGAGCACGTGGGTTGCGGCGGTGGTGATGATCCCAAATTGGCCTTGGCTTCGTTTTGTGAGCCATCGGATTTCATCCTCGGAAACCGTCCCGTCGTCGTGGCTTTGTTTGTTGGTCATGGCCGCCAAGACGGTTCGATTTCGGACGGTCACGTTCCCCCGCCGAAACGTGAACGGCTCGAGGGCGGGGTGCATGACTTGAGGCCACAGCCTTGCTCCATCATCCTTTCCCACCACAGCCCTCATGAATCTCACAGACATCGCCAACCACACGCAGACGTGATCTAGTGGTTATGATGGGAGGTTCCCAACCTCTCCACCCGGGTTCGAGTCCCGGCGTCTGCATGCCTATGGCCGCTTTTTCCCTTCCGAACCGGTCAACGCCAAGATGTTCCTGTGCATGCTGGGCAGCATCTCAAACATGATCAGTGCCAAAAGAAACATAGCGAAGAGACTCACAAATCGAGCCACGTAGCTGTGGCCAAACTCAAACACGCTGAGTCCCCAAAACGTCCATTCCGTGTACGTCATGTGCATCCATATCAGGCCGGCGTTTCGAAACACGTTGAGCACGTGGATGGTCGGCAGAATGAGAAGAAGCGCACGAACACGTCGCTTCCAGGACAGGTCGAGTACAGCGATGGCACCAATGAAGAGCACCATGGATTGAATGGCGGTGCAGGCGAGGACGAAGTTGATGCCGATCGTTTCGCCGTTGGCCAGCAGCAATTCCGTTTGAAAAGCGTATTCACCGGTAAAGTCGGTGGCAAACCATCGGTTGCCCGTCCAATCTTCCCACGCTACCCGCTCGGCGGGGTCGTTGACCCAGGTCGTTCCCAACTGGATGTCGGTTCCGGTAGCAAAGCCAAGGAACAGCGCTGATTGCGATGCGACGAACCAAATCGCGAGGACACTGAGGTAAGGGACGTAGGAGATGAGAAGGTAAGGTCCGCCGGCGAAGGCGACGGTTCCTCTCGCCCAAACAATGGCCTCCCTTCGACGCCCTTCGGCGTGATGTTCCCACCATGCAGCCCAACAACTCAAGGGAAGGGTGAGGGCGGCCATCACGGTCAAGATGGGGTCATCGTGGTCGAGGTAAGTCCATGCTTGCGTGAAGAAATAGAAGCCGACCAAGACCCAGCCCGCTTGAGCTAGGCGAACAGCACCTTGTTTGCGTCTCAACCATGACGCCGCAAGAAGAACCATCCCGATGGCTCCCAGCAAGGTGGCGGTCTCACGTTCGATGAGCACGTACAGCCCTAAGGCCGGGTGGTATCAAGGTGTCCGAGGCAACAAACCCCATGAATCAAATCGACGAGGCCTCGTCATGATGGGACCGTACGTGCAGGTGCCCCATCCACCCGATGGCGAGCGAATGGGACTTTCAATCGCTTTTGGACCGTGACGGCGTGATCAACGCGGCAAACCCGGGTACGTCAATGGCCGGACGAGGTTTACTCCTCTCGGGCGCTGCTGAGGCGATCGCTGAACTCAACTGCTGCGGGCTACGTCGTGTGCGTCGTCTACGAACCAGTCGCCCATCGCCAGAGGTCTCTGGGGTCGGCGACCTTGGAGTCCATTCACCGGGAAGTCCAAACCCACTTCACGCCGTTGATTCACGTGCCACCGTTCATGCGTTCATCACCTGCCCGCACCGGCACGAGGACCGATGCCCGTGCAGAAAACCCGCCCCGGCATGCTCTTTCTTGGACACAATGTGTTGCGTGGACCCGATGCCGATGGAGCCCATTGGCAACCCGTGCGTTATCCCATCGAGCGTATTCAGGTCGACTGGTGGGGGCCTCGGCCGGTCGCCGAGAACGGGATGGACATCATGGTCGGGGACCGTGGTTCCGACATGGGGGCAGGATGGGCGTTTGGAGCAAGGTTGTACCGAGTTCCCGCTGCCGTGGGGCTGACAGCCGTTGGCAACCGATGGATGAACGAAGAGGACGATGGTGATTCGTTCCAACCTTAGGTGATGATATGGGTTGCTCGGACTTGACGACACGGACTCACTTGCCGGCGGATGCACGACCGCTGTGTTCCACGCCTTGATGGCCTGCCAGACCACGTCCGATACGACGACCCG
This sequence comes from Candidatus Poseidoniales archaeon, assembly GCA_019651595.1. GTDB lineage: Archaea > Thermoplasmatota > Poseidoniia > Poseidoniales > Poseidoniaceae > Poseidonia. Next base: position 220,288 of record BOYQ01000003.1, read on the forward strand.
CGGCTGGTAAGGTTGTGGCCTTTTGCCGGACGCCGTACACGTGGAAATGCAGCGCTCGGTGTTGAGTTGCACACCGCTGATGTCCCTCGCTTCTCGCCCACCTCGACCGCTGGTGGTCGTCGCACATTGCACCCCTCAAGGGCCGCATCGAACCGTCGACCATGTCCGACCGAAAGCAATCACCCGCAAGCCCCGGCATGGTGTGGTTTGAGCAACAACCGCCACACGAGTTTACTTCAGCGCCGTTCGCTCCAACGTGGAGCTTGATGACGTCCCAACCCGACCGTGCTTGGGGAGACCACGGGCGCATTGGGGCGACAGCGGCGCTGGCTTGGCCGGCCAAGGTCGCCACGTGGGAGGCCATCGCATGGCGACCACCATCGACCACCGACCAACCTCGGCGGGTGACGGGGATGCGCTTGAGGCAGTTGACGGCTGGCCTGATACCTTTTTGTCACGCGACCCCGCAACGGCACGGGTCTTATTGCACCGCGGGCGCTCTCCGGTCTTGTTTGGCCTTCGTGCGACCACCAAGGCTTCGGCTGAGGAAGGTTGTCATCATCTCCTGGCTGCGAGCGGCACCGAACCTGCTTCAGGATGGCGAGTCTTCCGGTCCAATCAGGCCAGCGGCGATCACCTCGATGAACCGTATCGGTTGACCGTGGAACGGGTTGAGGTCCACAACCAAAGGAAACACGCCGTCGTGTTCACGGACGGACCGAGTGTCAAAGCGTACGCTGAAGGCGGGCCAGTGAACGCTCTGGCACGTTGGCTCGCACCGGGTGATGTTGTCTTGGTTCATGGTTTGGAACACGAAGGATTCGTCCACGCTGAACGATTAAAAGTGGATGCGTGGAAGCCAAGAGCGCAACAACGGCCGACGTGTGCCACATGCAAGGTCCGAATGAAAAGCATGGGCGCGGGCCAAGGTGTACGCTGTCCGCGATGCAAACAACGGGCCCCGGACACGTGGGAACCCGTGGCGGCCGTTCCGCCGTTTCCATCGTGGGTTGAACCTCCTGCAAGCGCAAGGCGACATTTGGCACGACCCTTGGCTTGGGATGAACAACCTTGAGCGGCCAGTTCGATCAAACGATGAAGAACAACCCGGTGATGCTTTGAGCATGGACCCGGCCTTGCAGCGGAGCATTGCTTACGTTGTGATGGGGGTTACGTTCCTTGTCATGGCCTACATCATGGGTCGACGAATGAAAGCCAACCGTGCGGCGATGCTCAAAGCGAATGCACCCAAAATTGCCGGTGAGGATGCGTTGGGTGGCGGTGCGGAAACCCGCAACAATTCGACGAACCCGACGAGAAGCCCTCGAGGAAATGGCCAACCTGCTCGGGGAAGACGACTCAGACGACGAAGCCTGAGTCCTCGATGGTGAACGCCACCAACTCGCCGCTGCGGTCGAGGGTTCGCTGTGCGCCGTTTCTTCCACGCCACAGCCGCCAAACGCTGAACCCTTTCTTGGCCATGGCGTCGGCCGCTCGCGCGACGATGGGGTCGTCGTTTGAACCGCTGGCGTCAACGCTGCCCTTCGAAATCAAGAGGACGGTGATGTGTTCGGGGCAATCGGAGGCGACACGTTCGATGTGCTCCAACCGGTCGGCGGGTATTCGACCGCTACCCGGGCACCAATCGTCCAGCACCACCAGACCAACACTGGGGAGCGAGGTCGCCGCTTCGAGCAGTGCATCAATGGCACTGTCAAAGCGTCCGCCAAAGTTCATGGCGTGAAACCGAGAACTCTCAACCAGCGATAGGTGCTGAAACAACTGGGAAAACCGGGCTGGGTCGGGCATTTCAACCGAAGCCCACAACACCCGTTGACCGCCGTTGATCACGTCGGCTGCGAGGTGCAAACCCAACGAAGTCCCACCAATGCTGCCCTCCACCGCCAAGTGAATTCGGTCCCCGCTCAGGGAGAAATCGTACCGCTCCATGAACTGAAATCATCGGCATCGGTGAATGAGGCTTGCGGCGGCTTGACGGTTCGCAATGCCTATGACCTGAAGGCCCTTGGAATGGTCCATGAGTGGCGAAGTACGCAAAGGCGAACGGATTCCAAGGCGAGACCCACCTGAATTTGAGGAAGCCAGCAGTTTTGTCGAAGCCATCACTCGAGACGGATTTTTGGGAACCGCTCTCGACGACAGGAACCAATACGGCCCCGTGGCCATGATGGTGCTGTTGCTCATCGTGGCCGCCATCACCGGCACGGTGATTCGTATCCTCGGCTGAAGCGGACCTTTTGGCCCCGACCGAGGGGAAACATCAAACACCCGTGAGTCGGTTCATCCCCCATGAGTAAAGGGTTCGGTGAACGTCGAGCAGGACCTCTCACAGGACAAGCGCTGGACCATCATGGCTGCGCTGCTCGGAACCAACACGGCGTTGCTGTTGTTTCAGGGAATCGAACAAGCAAAGCAACGGACAACGTCCGAGAAATTGCCCTGCCATCATCGCTGCGGCTCTTCCGTTTCAAGCGATTTACTTCCTCATCTACACCTTTCTGCTCGAGCATGAGCAGCGATTGCCCCTGAACGGATCAAAAACTCGATTTGGCCTCGGCGTTGTGCCAGGTGATCCCCTTGCGTCGTTGGGCGGCGTGGCGCTGGGGGTAAACACCTCCTCGGGGGTTGGCTGTCTTTCGGCTTCTCCGTGTTCGCCATTTGTTGATTAAACGTGATGGCTCCGGTAAAAAGAGCCAGCAGTGATGGAGCGGACGGGAAAAAACGCCTCCTCATGAACCAGTGGGAAGGTTGATGAATCGAGCCGCATACCTCGAAGCATGGCCTTTTGCCCACTTGATTGGTACGGCTGTGAAGATTTCAAACGCATCTGGTCGAACGGGCGACACGAGCGCCATTTGGGAAAGTTGAGCGGGCTTTGATTTGGGCCCACTGGCAATTTGGGCGGGTCCCCGAAGACGATTACAACGCCGTCGCCGCCATCGCCAACCCCGAGTCCGTCCCAAGGAACGTCAGCGAAATTGAAAGGGGAAAACCGGCCCGATATCATGGCCTCCCCAGGCCATCCCGAGCTGGAGGGGCCCGGGTTTGGGGCATCCCGGGGCAACGTCCAACGACATCTCGACACGGCCGTGGGTTTCCCACTCAGGCACATCGTTCTGTTGCGCCAACAGTTTGCCATCTCACCGGGTTTTGTGCCGATGTCGCCGAGCGAGGGGGGAACCGTCATCTGGGTCGAACCCAGGGTCGGGCCCGCCTAATCACCTTTGGTCTAAAAGCGGCGGTTGGCTGGATGAACTTCGCCGTCAACTGATTCCCTCGACGAGGCCGCTCCTCGTGTCGCTGTCGGTAAATTCCTCCGCCGTTTGGGACGGGTGCAGCGCAGGGCGAACACGCTCGGGAACTTCAGCGTCTCATTTTGACCCACCTCGGCTTGGGTGTACCTCTGGCCACCACCCAGGTGGTTGGACGGGACCGGTACGTGGAGTACATGTCCTGGTTGGCAAACATTGCGACATCGTGCGAAAAGATCCTTCAGGAAATTCGAAACCTCCAACGGTCAGAACTGGCCGAAGCCGGAGAAGGCTTTGACGTGAAGAAGCAGGTGGGATCGTCCACCATGGCGCACAAGAAAAACCCCATTAAGTCTGAAAACGCCTCCGGCCTTGCCCGCATCGTTCGTTCGTTCATCATTCCAACGTACGAGAATGCGTTGCTGTGGCACGAGCGCGACCTGGCCAACTCCAGCAGCGAGCGCTTCACCTTGTCCCACGCGCCAACGCTCGCCGAGGACGTGATGGCAAAAACCGCCGATGTTCTGACCAACATGTGGGTGGACAAGGACCGCTGCCTGGCGAACATTCACTCGCAAAAGGGTCTCGTGATGGCCGAGAAGGTGATGATCGAGCTGGTCGACCACGGCGTCCCACGGGACGAAGCCCACGAGGTCTTGAGGGAGGCCTCGTTCACCGCCTTGGCAAACGATGAGGAACTCATCGATGTCTGCAGTCGCACACCGGCCATTTCTGCAGCTTTTCCGCCGAGGAACTCGAAGCGATGTTTGACCCGATGAATCACGTCGGTGTCGCTGGTGAAATCGTCGACGAGTGCGTGGCACTGGCGCGAGAAGCCGTTCAATGAACGGCGTAATGCCCCCGAACACCGTCCCAGTGGGTGGTTCCTTTGACCTCCAGTCTGCCGTTCATGTGAGGTCCGCCCACGACAAGCGTTTCGTATTCGCCGCCTTCACCTTCCACGTGAAATCGGTGCTTCGCAGCAAGTTGAGCCAGTTCCTCGAAGGTCTCGGGTGTTAGGATGCGGCCCAACCATGCATCGGTCAGCCCCTCGGCTGAGACGCCGGTGATCATGATTTCAAAGCCCTGCTCAACCATGCCTTTGACGTGGTCGTGGCCGGACTGGTGCCACAACGGTGTCCAACTGACCACGCCCAAGCGTTCCGCCATCCGCTCCAGCCTGGCTTTTTGTAGTCTGACCGAAGGGCGCCGGACACAAAGCCGTCAATGTTGAGTTGGCTCAGTGCTTGTTCCAGGACCTCAATGTCTTGGGGCACTTCTCCGCTCGTGTTGACGTTCACCCATGGGACGCCTGCGAGGGCTGCTTGCCGCTCAACCACGTGCGTGCTGGGGACCTGAAACATCGGTGAATCTTCTCCCGTGATGGTCACGGTGACCAGGGCTTCAACCGTCCAGCCTCTGCACATCGCCCACCAAGCCGCAGCAGAATCCTTCCACCGGAGGAAAGCACGGCGACTCGCATGGGTGGAGGACGGCTTCCCCTTGATGAGGGTGTTCACCTCGCAGGGTTGATACGGGACGGCGTTGAGGGAATTTTACCTCGGCGACCTTCATACCGTTCAACCCGCATCCTCATAAAGTGTCAACCGAGCCAGCAAAACGAGGTCATCACATGCAGCCCAGTGGAAGAGGATACGATCACGGTATCACGACGTTTAGCCCCGATGGACGACTGTTTCAGGTTGAGTACGCCCGTGAATCGGTGAAGCGTGGAACAACCACCGCTGCGCTGAAGTTCAAAGACGGCGTGGTGTTGGTCTGCGACAAGCGCATCATCAGCCGCCTCATCATCCCCGAATCCATTGAGAAGATGTTCAAGATCGACGGTCACGTCGGCATTGCAACGTCCGGCTTGGTGGCGGATGCCCGCCAACTGGTGGCCCGAGCACGCGTTGAAGCTCAAATCAACCGCATCACCTACGGAGCAACGGTCCCCGTTGACGTGCTCGTCAAGAAAATCTGCGACTTCAAGCAATCCTTCACCCAGTACGGCGGCTCCCGTCCCTTCGGCACCGCCCTGCTCATCGGTGGCGTTGACGACAACGGCATCCATCTTTACGAAACCGACCCGTCAGGCGCCTACCAGTCCTACCATGCAGGCGCCATTGGGAGCGGTCGCAACACCGTCATCGAATTCTTCGAGGACAACTGGAAGGAGAACATGACCCTCAACGCTGCCATGAAACTCGGGCTCGAAGCCCTTCGCTCCGCCAACGACGCCGAGCTCAACCGTGAAGCCGTTGAAGTTACCGTGGTGGACTCCAACGGCTACCGCGTGTTGGACCGTGGCGAAGTCAACAAGCAAATCGACCGCCTGAAGCCCCTCGAAGATTGAGGGGTAGGTTGAAGCGTCGCTCCAATCTTGGACCGGATAAGTGGTCCCATGGTCAGTCTAGATGATGCCGTGCTTGCTCGCCTTGAAAAGGGAGGAAAGCGGTACGAGGTTCTCGTTGACCCCATGCTCGTCGACGTCTTCAAGGAGGATCCCGGGAGCGTTGACATCAACGATTTCCTGGCCATGGACGAAGTGTTTCACGATGCGCGCGGTGGCGAGCGCCCCACGGAAGAGGCGATCGACAAGGTGTTTGGGACCCAAGACATCGTGGCCATCACGACGATGATCCTTGAGAAAGGTTCCATCCAACTGACCACGGCCCAACGAAAGCAGATGGTCGAAAACATGCGTCAGCAAATCATCCACCGCATCCACACGGCGGCCGTTGATCCCAAAACCAAATCACCTCACCCCAAAACTCGAATTGAGTTGGCGCTCGAAGAATCACGCTACTCCGTGGACCCTTTCAAACGGCTTGAGGAACAGGTAAAGGACGCCATATCGAAATTGAAACCCCTCATTCCACTGTCGTTTGAAACCGTGCGGCTTGCGTTCAAAGTACCGGGTTCTGCCTATGGTTCAGTGTCCCAACTTCTCCGTTCCCGTCAGCAAAAAGAGGGTTGGCTTGAGGACGGCTCTTGGGCGTGTGTCATCGAATGCCCGGCTGGGATGAAGGGCGAAATCATCGGTCAGGTGATGCGGAGAAGTTCCGAGGCTGAAGTCAAGGAACTTGGTTCTTGAATGCCGTGGCCTTAGGGTGGCCTTTATCATGGGTCGGCGAGTGGCCGGGTCGGAGAGAAAAGAATGTCCCAAGGTCAAGTCGGCGCCGAGCAGCGCCTTGTGACCCCGGGAATGGCCGTTGGGCCATCCGCCGGGAAGCGAGCAGGCAGCGGAATCATCGCTGCCGAAGAATCCTTTGTAGCCACACAACTTGGATGGCTGCGTGAACGAAACAACACGGTTTCGGTTGACCCCATCAACGCTGCCTACATGCCCCGCTCCGGCGACCTCGTCGTCGGCGTTGTGGCCGAGGTGCGAAACAATTTGTGGTTCATGGACATCAACGGTTCGTTCCAGGGCTTGCTTCCCATGTCCCTCGCTCCGTGGAAGGTCGAATTCGGAGCAGCACGTCAACACATGGACGTCGGCGACGTCGTCCTGGCTCGTGTTCAGGAAGTCGACGAGTGCCACAACGTGGTCTTGACCATGAAGGGCGTCGGCCTCCGTCGCCTCAATCAAGGTGCTGTTGAAGAAATTCCCGTTCAGCACATCGACCGAGTTCGAGGCGACAACAACGCCCTCCTTCAGCGGATGCGGGATGCTTCAGATTGCCGCATCATGGTCGGCGAAAACGGTCGAGCCTGGATTGACGGTTCGTCCGAAGGCATCGCATGGGCACGAAAGGCGCTCCAGCGACTTGTCAGCGAAGGTCATACGACGGCCTTCGAAACGATTCTCAACGAAATGGAAAACAAAACGAAAGGTGATGCATGATGGGTGGATATGGAGATGTACAATTGCTGAACGACGACGGCAGTCGTCTTGACGGACGGAAAGTTGACGAAATGCGTGAGGTGACCATCGAAGCCGGTGTGTTGCCTGCTGCTGACGGCTCCGCCATGGTCACCCACGGGCTCAACGTGGCCGTCGCTGCGGTGTACGGTCCCATGGAGGCCCACCCCCGGAAAATCCAACGACAAGACCGAGCCGTCATCGACGTGCGCTACAACATGGCACCGTTCTCGACCTCGGACCGCATTCGCCCTGGATTTAATCGCCGCTCTCGTGAGATTTCCAAGGTCACGGCCGAAGCGCTCGAATCCGTTGTTTTGGTCGAACGCTATCCTCGCTCGAAAATTCGCGTTGAAATTGAAATCCTTGCGGCTGAAGCAGGCACCCGTTGCGCCGGCATCACCGCCGCTTCCGTCGCCTTGGCCGATGCCGGTATTCCCATGCGGGACATGCTGGTTGGCGTCGCATCCGGCAAGATCGAAGACACCGTTGTCCTCGACCTTGACAAGGCAGAGGACAATTACGGACAAGCTGACCTTCCTGTCGGCATTTTGCCCAACACGGGTGAAATCGCTTTCCTGCAAATGGACGGCGACCTCTCGCCAGCAGAATACGAACTCGCCATGGAATACAACTTCAAGGCCGCCAAGGAAATCCACGAAATCATGGTGGATGCCCTGCAACGCCGCTACGACGGAGGTGAGGCCTGATGGTCGAACTCGTCCCGTCCCTGTTGCGACAAGAACTCGCTCGGCTCGCTGAAGAAAGCCAACGCATCGACGGCCGTGGTCAGTGGGACACCCGGGAGGTTTCGCTTGAAACCAACTGCCTGTACAACGCCGAGGGCTCGGCCAAAGTCGTGATGGGCGGTACCGTCGTTTATGCCGGTGTAAAATTCGAACTTCGCACCCCGTGGCCCGACCGCCCAACCCAAGGTTCGCTCATGTGCGGTGCTGAACTTCGCCCCGTCGCTGGCCGGAAATACGAACCCGGCCCCCCTTCGCCCGAATCCATTGAGTTGGGTCGAGTGGTTGACCGTGGTATCCGAGAGTCCGGCTGCATCGACATGGAGAGCCTCTGCATCGTTCCTGGCGAGAAAGTCTGGGGCGTCATGATTGACATTCACGTTATGTCCGACCAAGGCAACATCTTCGACGCCTGCGGCTTGGCAGCCATCGCTGCGCTTCGCACTGCGGTGGTCCCGGCTGAGCGCTTTGACGTCGGTGAAGACCACACCTTGCAGGTGAACGGCACGCCGATCATGGCCTCGTTTACCCGTGTTGGCGGTCGATTTGTTCTGGATGCCAACGACCAAGAGGAACTGGGTGGCGACGAACGCATCCACATCACCTTGGGCGATGAGGGGCACCTCCACTCGCTACAGAAGGGGCTAAAAGGGGTGTTCACTCCCGCCGAGTTTGCCGAGATCTTTGATGTGGCACAACAACGATGCGTGGAACTTCGAGAACTCGTGGCAAGCAAGGAGGGGAACTGATTGGCAAAGCGAACACAAAAAGCCGGCGCAACCGCACGATTTGGTGCACGATACGGTGTGTCCGTCCGTCGAAATGCTGGCTCGGCTATGGCTAAGCGATCCCGCAAGTACACGTGCCCCGTTTGCCAGTACCAAAAGGTCGAACGGCAATCCGTCGGCATTTGGTGCTGCAAGAAGTGCGGCCACACCTTCGCCGGTGGAGCTTGGGAACCGTTTACCCGTGCTTCCGACGCCAACAACCGTATTCTCCGCCGCTCTGTTGACGGTGCGACGACCGCTGACATGGCCTTCATTGCACAAGAAGCCGCCATGAACTACGAGCGGGAACTGGCCAACCGGCCCAGTTTGGAAGAAGAAGAGTGAGCACACTCCGGTGGTGCCCATGTGGGATTTGACGCTTCAAGTGCGGTCCCGGACGGCCACGGACACCAAAGCACTCGCAGCGTGCCTCGCTACCGATTGCGAAACGACGTGGCTCGATGACGACTCGTTCACCATTGAGCTTCAAGAAGCGGCTTGCAAAGACCTCCGCGCCATGTGGAACACGAGGCTTCGAGGTCTCATTGCGACCGACTCGGTCCTCCAGGTGTTCGGAAAGCATTCTTGAACCCCGGTCCATGTGGCATCACCGGTGAGCCCATGGCCCAAATTGACCAACTCCAACTCGTCGTCGCTGAGGTCCAAGCCGCTCGTCAACAGGTGAGCAGCGTTCGTGCACAGGTTCAGGAACTTGAAGGCACCATCGTCGCGGTTGAATCGCAACCTGAAGACATGGCCCTGCACCGGCAGATGGGAGGCGTTCTCATCGAGGTTGCCGACCGAGCCGCTTTGCTGGCCGATCTGAATGAAACCCTGGCGTCCCTCAAGGTCCATTTGGAACGGTTTTCGGAACGAGAAAAGCAGTTGATTCAAACCTACGACGAACTCAAACAATCCCTGCAGGGTGCTCAAGAATGAGGGACCCAGATGTCGGGGAAACGGAGGAACTCCTCCAACTCCACGCCTGGTTGGAAGAGCGAACATCCCTCGGACCGGTTGCGGTCGTGTCGGGGAAAAACGGTGACATGGACACCGTAGGTTCGGCCATTGCTTTGGCCGCAACGCATCCCAACATGATGGCATGCGGGGTTCACGTCGGGCGAACTGCTCAACGCTATGTGGAGCGGCATCAGGCTCCTTTTCGAACGCTGAACGCCGGTGTTCCAGCGTGGCCTAAACGCCTTGCTGGTATCGTCGTGGTGGATGCTGCGGCGCCGGACCAGACCGGCTTGTCCCTCCCCGATGTTCCACTTTGCATCGTTGACCATCACGCCACGGATTCGTGGAACCTCGGCGATGGAGACCTTTGCTTGAAGTGGGACGTCCGGTCAACCACCGAGGTGGTTTCGATGTACCTTGAACACCATGTTCCAACGGCGATGACGCCGCCTGTTTGTGAATTTCTTCTCGCCGGCTTGGTCACCGACACCGGTCGTTTTCGTCACGCCGACAGTCGTGCCTTTCGGACGGCTGCTCGCCTGATCGACCGTGGAAACGTTGACTATCAAGCCTTCATTCAAGCAATGGAAGACGCCCCAACTTCACCAAGCGACCGTGGAGCCATCCTGCGCGGACTGCAACGCGCCGAAACCACGGAGGCCGGGCCATGGACCGTCCTGCGGACCACCTCCGGCACGCTGGAAGGTCGGGTGGCAACCCTGCTCAACGGTCTTGGTGCGGACGCCGTGGTGGTGACTCGCGCTCGAGACGGCACCACCCGCCTCACGGTGAGAGCCCCACGTTCGAGCGTCCTCGCCGGCCTTCACATGGGTGAAATCATGGAGGAGGTTGCACGGTCCCTCGGTGGTGAGGGTGGCGGTCATGATGGGGCCGCTGGGTGGTCGGGCGATGCCCATCCGGTCGCTGCTGAAACAGCCTTTATTGATGCCGTGGCTCGCGTCCCAAGAAACGAGGTGAAACCATGACCGTCATCGAACCGCCCAAGGGTCCGGGGAGCTTTGTTTCACGGTGGCGGACCGAAGGTCCTGTGGACAGTGATATCCTGGCCATGTGGAAAGAGGAACTGGACTGGCCTTCGTGGTTGTCGTTGGCGGAAGCTGCTCTGTTCATGGATGCACCCGAACTTTTGGACGCCATGGCGTCGCACCTCACGGCGGGTGAAGAAGCCGTCCTGGGGCTGATTCGGCGCCGATGGCTGGGCGACACCCATCTTGGTGAAGCGATTGAAAACGCTCTCACCGTGGTCAGGACGCCGGAAACCCGTGATTTGGCCCTCGAAGGGCGTCTGCGCATGGAGCGAGGCTTGGTTCGTTTTGAGGAGGGTGACGTTGAAGGCGCCGAAGAGGACCTCACGTGGGCCGAAACCCGCCTGAAATCCGTCGCCAAGGCCAGCAGAGACCACGACCTTTCCCTGTTGAACAAAGCGGCCTTCCACATGGCGCAAGGTGAGGCTCTGATGGCGCTTCAGGTGTACGGAGATATTTCCAGAAAAGCCGGACACGCCCACGAAACCATCGCTATTTCCAGGCTCGGTGCAAGTCGGATTCGCAACGCTTTGGGCCATGTGTTTGATGCTGCACGCCACGCTTGGAACGCTCACAAACACGCCATGTTGGCCGTCCAACATCAAATGGCCATCGAAGCCGGTTCCCTTTTCCTCGACATCGCCAGTGGCCATCAGTCCGAGGATGCAAAACCGATGCACGTTCAGGTTGAAGAAGCGAAACCGCTGGATTTGGAACAAGACCCACCGGTTCTTACCGTCCACCCTGACGACATCAACGGGGTGTTCGACTGGTGTGTTGATCATCTGGAGCCCGGATGGGGTGGCCTGGACCGGCCGGCAGTTCGAGCCATGTTGACTCACGCGCATCGCTTGGAAAAAATGAACCGATTCGACGGTCTCATGAACCAACCCTCGCTGGTCGAAGACCCCATGTTAGCGGCGGTGGCTCAGGCTTGCGCCACGACACCCGAAGACACGGAACGGTGGGGGAAACGGTTGGCGGAACTGACCATGCTCGGCGAATAACGAGTGAGCTTCGACTCAGGGCCTGGCGAAGATGGTGGCTAAGTCTTCAAATTCCTCAACGGTCCAAGCCTTCACCGGCGGAACTTCATCCCACCATTGGACGGCATGGACGCTGTCGTCCGATACGGTCCATGCCCGTCGGTCGTCGTCTGCGACCACCACGTGAGCCACCCAACCCTCGGGATAGTAGGTTGTGTTCCAGCGAACGAGGTGGCCGCTGAGTCCCGTCTCTTCCTTCAGTTCGCGGTGCAGGGCTTGTTCGGGTGTCTCACCCGATTCGAGGTGACCTCCCGGGATTTCCCATCCACGTTTTGGATGTTCGACAAACAACACTTCACCGCCTTCTCCCATCATGGTACACGGCTGCCCCTCTCGCGTCACCCACGCCAGCACGAATCGAGGTTGTTCGTTCGTCATGTGCTCACTTCATGACCGATTGGATGCGTTCAAGCCACGGTTCAGCCCAATCCTCTCCAGAGGCGAGAAGCCGGCGCGCCAAGAAGAAGGCGGATTGGACGTCGCCCTGGCTGAGAAGGGTTTCGAGTCGTAATTCATCGGGCCGCTGCTCGGGTTCTAGCGTATCTTCTTCTGCGCTCAATGGAGCAGGTTCCGGGGTTGAAATTCGAGCCGTAAGGGCTCGCATGCCTTCCAAAAACGCCTCTCGGTGTTCAACGCTTGGCCCCGACCAGGGTTGCCGTTCCTTGCCGTCCATGCCTCCTTTGAGACGGTCCAAAAACCGGTCTCGCTCGTTCAGGTGGGGTCGGAGTTGTTGGACTTGGTCGTAGCACGACCACGCCTCATCCACTTCCTCCCTTCGTTCATGCAATCGCCCCATCTCAAGCCAAAGCTCGTGGTTGATGGGTCGATGTGCTAACAGGTGTCGCGCCAGCTCGATGAACACCTGTTCGTGTCCGGACGTGCGGATGCGTTCCAACCGTCGACCGAAAACGATGTTCGCTCGCTGATCACGAAAATCGAGACGACGACATCGCTCAGCGAACTCATCAAGACCCTGTTCGACCCCCTCCGATTCCAGTTGTTTCCACCAAGTATCAGGGTCGAGCGGGTCCCTGGCAAAGGCGGCTTCCAGGAGTTCTCCCCCCCTAATTTTGGAGGTAACCAATGCCCTTCAACGGGATCAAGATTCTCAGCATCCCTGCCAAGGACGATGAACCGCCTTCCAGCACGGCGTGGGGGCCCTTCACCTCCTCGTTGGCCACCTTAAGTTCCGCCAGGCACCCCAAATTTCGCTCATCGGTGAAATCATGCAAGATTTAAAACCCGGGCGTTCTTTGGGCCCCAACCCCAATTTTTTCCTTCCCAGCAGGATCTGCTTTTGGCGAGATTCGCAAATTTTTGTGCGGTTTACCGGTAAGGTTTTCCCCAAATTCCTCCCAGGATGTTGCAGGGGGGGTCTTGGGCTGTTGCTCATCCTGCTCCCTCACTGCACGGACATGAATCCTTCTCGGTCAACGCCGTGGTCGATGGTTGCGCCCTAGCCAATCTTCGAGGGGCGTCCATCGTCGTAGCGAGATGGGTCCAAGGAACTGGTGGGGGCCCCAAGATGACCCCTGTCCTTGTCGGGTTGCCAGCGAGTCATCATCGCCCACTCGGACGCCCCGGGTCGGTAATGTAAAAGTTTTGTCGACCAGGTTTTCGATTTTCATGCTCTTGTGGCCGTCAAAGGCCGCTTTTATGGTCGCATTTCCATCGTCAGGGGTTTACTTTTCGGATTTTTAAAAACGGCCCCCAACCATCCGCAGCCCCTTCGGTCATGGGGGGCGTCAAGGCATTCCACGACTTCGTTGGGGGCGGCCTTTATGGTGGGTGCTCGAGGAAAGGGCCCCTCAGGGTCTTGTGTTCGGCCTCCCCGGGAAACAGGGCGTGAAAAAAGGGGGGGGTTGCGGTGCATCAACCGTCGATTTCAATCACCGGGTTTTTGTCGAACGCCCTCCACCGTTCCCGGGTGTCCCCGTACGGGCCCCCCCCTCGTCGTCCTTTCCCGCGTGATTCCCTCCCCCCCAAACGTAAATTTTGCGTCAGCGGGCCCGGGGCGCCGTTGGGGGCTTCGGGCCAAGTTCAACGGTTTGCCGTACAACTTTTCGTGAAGCGCAGCGGCGATGGTCAATTCATCGATGTTTTCGTTGAACGACATCGCTGCGGGGAGCAGCACGACGGGGGCGGGGCGTTGACGATGGCCACGCTCACTTCCCGCCCCTCGTTTCGAGCGTTGGTCACCATGGTCCGCAGGTGTCGCGGGACAAGCCGAACCACGAGGTGGTTTTCGTCCCGCAAAAACTGCCGATGGAAGGAAACATTTCGGATACCGCTGTCCTGAGCGATGATGATGCTGGCCGAAGAATACCGCCCACGGTCTTGGGGCCAGTGGTGGGGGATGGGAATGGTTCGGAGGTCGACCGTCTCGGGGACGTTTTCGAAGCAGACAGCCTCCTCTGCAGACACCAACTTGGGCTCGCTCGGGTTGTTCATGGCCCATCCTAGCGTGTCGATGTATTCCTCGGGCTCAATGCCGATGGCTGCGCACAAACGATCCCGTGTCAACATGTTGACGGCGGCACGATGGCCGGGGCATTCGGCTATGTTGTCGTAGACGGTCATGGTATGACCGTTGGCTCGTGAATGTTCGAGCAACCCGTGAATCAGGCTGACTTCGGACGATTCCACGGTGGCTGCGCCGAGGTGGTCACGGAAGGCCATGCACCACCCAGTCGGGGGCGTTGTTTGAATGTTGTTCATGGTTGAAAGAGACGGTTGGTTTCCGCACGGAAATCAAACGACGCCGCCCATGGTTGGCCCGGTCAAAGGGATTTGATTAAATAGGGGCGGCAAGTCGGCGAAATGCTTCAATGAGGTGACCATGATGGGCAGAGGACTCTTCGCAGGTGCAAAGATGGCCAAAGACCGACAGAAATTCCGTTGGTCCGACCGCCGATACAAGAAGCGCATGCTCAAGTCCCGAGCCAAGCACGACCGCTTGCAGGGTCCACCAGGCCAAGGGCATTGTCGTTGAAAAGGTCGGTATTGAGGCCAAGCAACCCAACTCCGGCATTCGAAAAGCCGTCAAGATCTCCTCATCAAGAACGGAACAAATTGACCGCCTTCGCCCCCGGCGACGGTGCCATCAACTTCATCGACGAACACGATGAGGTCATGGTGGAAGGTATCGGCGGCCGCATGGGTCGTTCGTACGGTGATATTCCCGGCGTCCGATACAAGGTGATTCAAGTGAACGGCGTCTCGCTCGACGAGATGGTCCGTGGCCGAAAGGAGAAGCCCGTCCGCTGAGGTGTTGATGATGAGCGATGCAGAACCCGATGTTGTTGAAGTCAAGCCCATCGCCGGTATCGGCACCAAGGTGTTCGGTAAGTGGGACGCCTCTGAAGTGACGTGCCGAGACCCTGGTCTTGCTCCGTACATCAACCTCACCACCGTCGGCGTGCCTCACACCGGTGGCCGCCACGCCAACGCATGGTTCGGGAAAGCCAAGCTCTCAGTGGTTGAGCGCTACATCAACAAACTCATGCGCACGGGTGCTTACACCGGTAAGAAAATGGGCGCCATGAAAGCCTTTGAAGGCGCCCTTGACCAAATCTTTGAACGCTCCGGAACCAACCCTCTGCAGGTCTTCGTTGACGCCATCTGCTCGGCAGCCCCAATGGAAGAGATCACTCGAATCAAGTTCGGGGCCGTCTCTCAACCCAAGGCTGTTGACTCTTCGCCGTCCCGCCGCCTTGATCTCGCTCTCGCCAACCTGGCCAAGGGTGCCCAGCAAGGCACGCACAAGTCGAAGCGAACGCTCCAAAACTGCATCATCAACGAATTGATGAAGGCCAGCGAGGGCGACGTGACCTCGTACGCTGTTGGCAAGAAGGAAGAACTTGAGCGCATCGCTGCTTCTGCACGCTGATTCGAAGCCCAACTGATGTTTTGGCGGGCGCAACGTTCATGTTGCTTCTGTTGAAGTTTGAGCATGACCAAGAACGTGTTCATCAAGTTTGTATCCGACCCCGCCCACGACCGAATCAAGTCCATTGTTGGCCTGGCTTGTGCCTCACAAGCGGTCAACGACGGCCATGACGTCAGTGTTTTTCGCAGCGGCGGGCACTCGACTGCTTGATCCTGGATTTCTGAGCGCTCTCGAGAGCGACGTGGGTCCTGATTCCACGATGGTTCACGGGTTCATGGACAACTTGCTGGCGGGAGCGGACCTCCACTGCTCGTTTGCTTCTGTGAAAACAACCCTCGGCCAGCCGAGGAGACAGTGCCTGTGCGTTCCTGACGACAAGATAGCATGGAGTGGACCCCCGGGTGTTCTTGCCCTTGCCACGGCGTCTGACGTGCAACTCGTGTATTGATTCACGCCATGCCTGCGAGGCACTTAAGAACCCCTTTTCAGTGGGCGATTCAACCAGAACACGGTGGTGACCATGGGACGCAAAGAAGACAACATCAAGAAGGCCACGGAAGTCATGCACGTTCTTCCTCAAATCAGGAACTTGTGCATCGCTGCTCACATCGACCACGGCAAAACCACGCTTTCAGACAACCTGATCGCCGGTGCTGGAATGATGTCCAACGAACTCGCAGGTGCTGCACGCGTTCTGGACTTCGACGAGCAAGAATCGGCCCGTGGCATCACCATCAACGCCGCTTCGGCCTCGATGGTGCACGCCGTTGAAGGCACGGACTTCCTCATCAACCTCATCGATACGCCCGGCCACGTCGACTTCGGTGGCGACGTTACTCGTGCCATGCGTGCCGTTGACGGTTGCTTCATTCTCGCTTGCGCTGTTGAAGGCCCCATGCCTCAGACCGAAACGGTCGTTCGCCAAGCCCTGAAAGAGAAGGTCAAGCCTGTTCTTTTCATCAACAAGGTCGACCGACTGATCAACGAACTTCAGGTCACCCCCGAAGACATGATGGCGCGCTTTACCGAGACCATCAAGAAGGTCAACAAGCTGATCAAGCAGTTCGCTCCTGAAAACAAAAAGAAGTCCTGGCAGGTTTCCGTCCAGGACGGTACGGTGGCCTTCGGTTCCGCATACCACAACTGGGGCATCACCGTGCCCTACATGCAGAAGTCCGGCATCTCGTTCAAGGAGATTTTCGAGTACTGCAACAACGAGGATCAGAAGACCCTCGCTCAGAAGGCTCCCGTCCACGAGGTTCTGCTCGACATGGCGGTCGCTGAATTTCCCAGTCCCGTTCAGGCCCAGGAGTACCGTATCCCCAACATCTGGAACGGCGACGCGGACTCCGCCATCGGCAAGGCCATGGTCGCGTGCGACCCCGAGGCCGAACTCGCCATGATGATCACCAAGATTTGGATGGACCCACACGCCGGCGAAGTGGCCGTTGGCCGCATTTACTCCGGTGCCATCAACCAAGGTGAATCCGTCTACGCCATCGGCGCTGCGAAGCCCGAGCGCGTGCAGCAGGTCGCCATGATGGTCGGTGCAGACCGCATCACGGTCCCCAAGGTCGTCGCCGGCAACATCGCCGCCATCACGGGCATCAAGTCCGCCGCAGCCGGTGTGACCCTGTCCCGCGACAAGGATTTCACCCCCTTCGAAGCCATCCGTCACTACTCCGACCCTGTGGTCACCGTGGCCGTTGAGCCGAAGTCCATGAAGGACCTGCCCAAGTTCATCGACGCCCTGCGCTCGCTGGCCAAGGCCGACGCTTCACTTCAGGTACCACCAACCAAGAGACCGGTGAGGGACTGCTCGCCGGTATGGGTGAACTCCACCTCGAAATCACCGTTTACCGCATCGAGGAAGAACAGAACATCAAGGTCAAGGTGAGTCCACCCATTGTTGTCTACCGAGAAGGCATTCAGGGCTCGAACCGGGCAACTCCCTTGAGGGCAAGTCCCCAACCGCCACAACCGATTCATGTTTGAGATCGAAGCGCTCCCTGCAGAAGTCGTGGCTGCCTTCGAGCAGGCGAACTCGGCGACGGCCCGGTTCGTAGCAGCGATGCCAAGGAAGTCGGCAACAAGTTCGGCGAATACGGCATGGACAAGGACACGATGCGCAAAATCTACGCCATCAACGGCACGAACGTGCTCGTGAACGACACCAAGGGTATTCAGAACCTTCACGAAACCCGTGAACTCATCATTGAGGCCTTTAACGAAGTGTGTGTCAAGGGACCCATTGCTGACGAACCCGTTCAGGGAATGTACGTGCGACTCGTTGACGCCAAGCTCCACGAAGACGCCATTCACCGTGGCCCTGCTCAGACCATCCCTGCCGTGCGAAACGGCATCAAGGGTGCCATGATGCGAGCCAAGACGGTCCTCCTCGAGCCCATGCAGAAAGCCTTCATCTCGGTGCCCAACGACTGGTTGGGACAAGTGACTCGTGAAGTCACCACCCGCCGAGGTATCATTGAAGACATGCCTTCGGAAGGCGCCGTCACCACCGTTGTTGGTGTCATCCCTATCGCAGAGACCTTCGGATTCTCAAACGACATCCGTGCTGCATCGCAGGGACGAGCCGTGTGGAACACGGAGAACCTTGGCTTCGAGATTCTCCCACCCCAACTCTTTGACAAGGTCGTCGGGGAAATCCGTCAGCGCAAGGGCCTGAAGCCCGAGCCCAACCCCGAATCGTACTACGCCGATTGAGGTTGACCCATGCACGGGAGTCGTTCTTGGGCTCCACGTGAACCCCGAGGGGGGTGTTCCGAAGCACCCAGTTGATACACGCTGGAGGTTGGACGAAACGGGTGTGTCGGTGACAAACAGAACGACCGCAAGCACCACGGTGGACCGCAGAAAGCCGTCTGTTTGCTTGAGCAACACGTTCTTGAGCACCTGCAGGCCGAAGGCCATCCCATCGCTCCCGGCACGACCGGTGAAAACATCCTTGTGGATGGCACTTCACCGGGCCAATTCATCGTTGGCGCCCGTTTGAGCATCGGTGAGGTTGAGTTAACCATCACCGGGGATGCACCCCCGTGCAAGACGATTCGTGCCTCGTTTGCTGAAGGAACCTTCAACGAATTGAGTCATCGGAAGACCCCGGGACAAACGCGCTGGTACGCCAGAGTGGAACAGACGGGCACCGTGCGAATGGGCGATGCACTTGTGTTCCTCAGTGAAGCCGAGCCAACTGGAAGTCCGTGAGTTCCCTGAGGGCACGCAAGGCGGGGTTCTCACCGAGTGCATCCAAGCAGCCGTGGGCCTCTTGATGGAAGTCCTCAGCCATGCTTTTGGCGTAATCCACCGAACCGAGTTCAGCCAGGGCGGCCAAACCGTCAGCGAGCGATTCAGGGTCAACGGTCTCACCCTTGCCCAACACGGCCAACAGGCGATCTTTCACGGGACCGTCGGGCTGACGAAGGGCATGGATGATCATGAGGGTCCGCTTTCCTTGAGCGATGTCAGACCCCGCTGGTTTCCCCAAGGTTTCCGAATCGGAGAGAACATCGATGACGTCGTCCATCAGTTGGAAACACATCCCGAGGGCCTTGCCCCAAGACGCCATGCATTCAACGGTGGCTTCATCTGCTCCGGAAATTCTCGCACCAATTTCCGCACATATCCAAAACATGACGGCGGTTTTCCCCTCAATCATCTCAAGGTAATCCGCTTCTGAAACCTCAAGACGGTCTTCGAATTCAATGTCGAGTTGTTGCCCCTCGCTCACCCTTCGCACCATCCATGCGATACGGTTCACCAGGGGTGCTACGTCCGTCGGTTCGAGGTTTTCCGCTTGGACCAGGCGCTCAAAGGCGATGGCCAGCATCGCATCCCCTGCGTTGATGGCGGTCGGCATGCCGTATTCGATGTGGACGGCGTTGCGCCCTCTTCGCAGTTCATCGTCATCCATGATGTCGTCGTGAACCAAGGTAAAATTGTGAACGGTCTCGATGGCAGCACCGATGTCAAGAAGGCCGGCGTGCGTGTCGCCCACGGCCTTGCCGACCAACCACGGGAGGGTGGCTCGCATGCGCTTTCCGCCACCTTCGATGAGGTGCATCATGGCATGACCGAGGCGCTCATGACGTGAGGCACGAAGGCTGGATTCGATGCGTGATTCGATGAGCGGCTTGACTTCCATGATGGAGGTTAACAAGTCTGCACCTTCTGCACCCGGTAGCATGTTGGTGACGTCGCCCATGTCGTGAATTTGCTCATCCGCAAGTTCTGCAAGTGCTTGTTGGTCGTTAAACGACGCCCACCATGTGGGTTGCATGATGCGAGCAGCGATGCAGCGAAACCATGGGGCAATGGCCTGTTCTGGCGGTCGCTCTTCGATGAGCATGGCCTCCATTTCGTCGTGGTTGACCCACATGATGTTGGCCACTTCGTTGGGGTTGGGGTTGATTTCGACGTCAGCACACATCACCAAGATGTGATCCACTTCCCGTTCTATCCATTCATGGTTCATTCGCGCAGCATAGCGCATCTTCGTCATGAACACCATGTCGTCGGTGGAGACGGTCGATGGGTCAATCCCGAGTTCTTGCTCCAGCTTCCGGACGGCCGCACGCTTGACGCCCATGGCATTCTCTGTTTCCATCTCTTCCTGACTGTGCAAGGGGTGAGAGCAACAAGCGTTGGCCCACACGTTGGGGAACGTCACTTTGTCAGCGGAACGCTGCTGCAACAACATCTCTCCTTCGAATTGAACAAAAGGACACTGAAGGCTCGATGGTAATGGCCGGCGCCTTGATGGGTTTCCAATTTCGACATCGGTCCAATGACCGTGTCGTCCTCGGCCACACAAATGACGGCCTCGGCCATGAGCGTCGCTTGCTCAGCATCGGAGGATTGCAGGGCGTTCATGTCGTCCTGATTGAGTTCGACATGAGGGACGTCATCAATTCCATACCCTGACATGTGTTCACCGGCTTATTGCAGTCGCGGAGGCTACATGAAGAGTTCTCTGTGCCATCAAGGCGACAAAACCGTGCCTCGGACGTCCAAACCAAGGCAGGCGTCTCTCACGTTTCCGTCGTGCTCTCCGCTCACGAGGTGGACCTCAACACCGCTTTCAGCCGCCTGGAAACCTCGGGCCACTTTCAGCCCGATCCCGCCGGTCACATCCATGGCCTCGTGGTGCGTCCCGTCGAAGACATCGCTTCGTTGGAGGACGGGCATCAAGAGCTGCTCGTCGTTGACGCCCGTCGGTGGCGAGGAAAGCACGCCCTCAACGCCACCCATGGCAAACACCAAGCGTTTGACATTGGGCAGTTCGGTCGCCAGACGAAGAACCAAATCATCACCTGAGAGAATGCCAAAGTCAGCCGGACCATCGCACTCAACGACATCACCGTGGGTCACCATCACGATCCCGCGGGGCGCTGCTGCAAACATCTCGACGCTCCCCTCAAAGGTCGGCCCGGTGTTTTTGGCCCACTGATGCGGATGGAGAACGACCGCAGAGATGTCGTACTTCGTAAGGGCGTCCAGGACATGCTGGTTCAGTTCGATCATGTCTTTTCTCACCGCCACGACCGCCTCATCTTGGGTCATCTCCTCGGGAACCTCGCCATCTGGAAGGCGCCCCTCTGCCAGCCGGTACGCCTTGGCCTTGAGGTGTCCAAAGGAACCCGCCCCGTGGACCAACACGACGTCAAGTCCGGCTGTGATGCAACTTTCGAGCTGATCGGCGAGGTGGTCCAACACGTCGGTTCGGACGGTTTTCATCCGGTCTTTCTGGGTGATGAGGCCGCCGCCCCATTTGATGACGACCCGCTCACGCATGGACCGACCAAGGGCTGCCGAATCATGAGGCTACCGTCTGTTGACGATGGCAAGGTTTCATGAGGCACCGGCATTGTGTGGAGATCATGGCCGAGGAACCAACGCTCGAGGCTTTCATGCGTCATTTGCAGGTGTGCGTCGAGGAAGCTCGAACCATCGCTGACCGTACTGAACGGGAGCAACGGTTGTGGCAACTCGAGGCGTCCCTGCAAGAGGCCATCATTTACAAAAACAGGGTGGAAGAACTCCAACGCCACGGCATCGACCCGATTCGACTGGTCGAAGCGGAGTCATCGCTCTCCCAACCGCCAGCGCCCAAAAAGGTGGAAGCCTTGCTCTCTGGTCATGATCACTGCAAAACATGCAAAGCCGTTCTTGAACCGGACTTACCTTTCTGTCCTGCTTGCGGAGCAGAGCAGTAAGCGGCTCACTCCTCTTCTTCGAGTTCCCACTGCTCGATGATTTCAAGGATCATCGGGTCGTCTTCATCGACCTTGTAGAGGTATTCACCGGGTACTTCATCGGTCAGGAAAACGGTGGTCCCGGCTCGGTAAATCGTGTGGCCGTCGGCGATGGCGCGGACCGTGTCAATTTCCAGAATCGTAGGGCGGTCAATCCGAACGTGTCCCGCCTCCATGGCGTTGTGGATGGATCTGGACAGGTGGACGTTCTTGCGGTCGCCGGCGGTCAGGCCAAATTCGAGCAGGCTTTCGAGTTCGTCAGCCTCGCAGGGGTAGTACAGGACCTCTGGGATATCATCGGTGGGAAGGTCAAGGTCCAACTCAATGGAGTGGCCGTAGGTTGCTCGAATCATGCCGTTTTCAATTTGGTAGCGGCCTTTTTCATCGGCGTTAGCAATGGCTTCGAAGTGCCATCCTCTCAACCAATGGTAGTGGCGTCGTTGGTTGCCGATGGCTTCTGAAAGTTCACGCGTGTTAACCCAACCGTTGATGTCCATGTCCACGTTGAATTTCTCGGGGGCGTGGCGAAGGACGAGGGCGAGGATTCGACCAAGGGAGTTGGCTTCTCGGTCGCTCATGATGAATTTGCCTTCATCGTTGCAAACGGGGCAGTTGGTACCTGAGAAATGTCCGTGACTTCTGCATTGGCGTAGCATGAAGTCCATGCGGGTGCGACCTGTTCAAGAACCCTACGGGAGATTGGGGCTCCGAATCTCTGGACCGCCTTCAGAATCGAGCGTGGGTATGAAATGCCTCGGCTTGCTCCCCGAATCATGGTCGATGTCGCCGTTGTCGGTGCAGGGCAAACCAAGTACGGTAATCATGCGGCGGGTCTCAAAGGCATGTGGGCTGAAGCCGCCTCCAAGGCGTTTGCCAGCATTGATGGGGACTTCGAACCGTCGGCGATTGATGAAGCGTTCATTGGAAGCATTGCGTTTGGCGGAGCACAACTCGGCAACACCGCAGCCTTGCTCACGGAGCATTCGGCCATGGACGGCATCCCTGTGCGCCGGGTGGAAAACGCCTGTGCGTCCTCGGGCTTTGCTCTGCGTGATGCTTGGATGGCCATCAAGAGCGGCCAGGCTGACATTGTTGTGGCCGGTGGTATCGAGAAAATGAACGATTTGACAGCTGAACGTAAGCGGTATTGGCTCGGGGTGTCGGGTGATACGGAGTGGGAACGACTGGCTGGTTTGACCTTCCCCGGCACGTACGCGTTGATGGCCCGTCGATATTTCCACGAGTTCGATGCCACCCACGATGACCTCGTTCACGTGAGCGTGAAGAACCACCTTCACGGGTCGATGAACCCCGTTGCTCACATCCAAAAAGAAGTGAGTTTTGAGAAAGCCGCCGGTGGCTTCATGGTCGCTGATCCGCTCACGCTCTACGACTGTTGCCCAACCTCCGATGGTGCTTCTTGCGTGGTCCTGGCGGCCGACCACGTCGCTCGAAAACTCACCGATGCTCCGGTCTGGGTCAGGGGCTCAGGAGCCGCCTCGGATCATTTGGCGCTGCATGACCGCCCGAGTATCACCCAACTCAAGGCCACCCAGATGGCCGCTTCCAAAGCCTACGGCATGGCCGGCCTCCATGCGCAGGACATCGACATGGCCGAGGTTCACGACTGTTTCACCATCGCTGAGGTTCTTGCAACGGAAGATCTTGGGTTTGCCGCCCGAGGTGAAGGTGGCCTGTTCGCTCGAAACGCTGAAGGACGCTTGAATGAAGGTCAGACGACCATCAATTCCAGCGGCGGTCTCAAGTCCAAAGGACACCCGCTCGGCGCCACCGGAACGGGGCAAGTGGTTGAGGTGTTCAAGCAACTCCGGGGCCAAGCCGGGACGAAGCGTCAGGTTCGTGATGCAGAAACGGCTCTCACCCACAACGTGGGTGGCTCCGGGGCCACGTGCGCCGTTCACGTCTTCGGGAGGGACCGCTGATGACGGCCCAAGTCTGGATGGGGTACTTGGTCGACGCCCAGGAAGATTTCACCGTGATTCAATCTCCCTTTGTCCTCAACGGTTCGAGGGTCTACGGAGCGGACAGTGATGCCACCACCCTGGCGGTCGCTGGTATGCTTCACCGACTGCGTTCAGAATCCGTTTCTTCGGTGACTGCGCCAGACGGTATTGACACCGTGAGTTTCGCTGGGGCGACCGGCGTACCACATCATTCAGAGGACGCGACAGATGAGGCACCCTGGGATTTGCTGGTGGGTGATGAAGCCACGGTGGTGTTGGCTCGTCAAGGCGCCACCGTTGAGTTGACCGCGCTGGACGTCGAAATCGATGTTGACGCTGATTTTCATCAAGCCATGGAAGCCGCATGGGCCGCAGAGCAGTCGACCTTTCATGTCAGCCAAGGCGCTTACGTGTCAAGGGCCCAGTACGAAGAAGCGGCTTCCTCCAGACTCTCCCTTCAGGGTCAGGCGTCCGTGGACACGGTGGTCTGGCCTCCCCGATACACGTACATGGTGGACGGGAACGAAGCACAACCGCGCCGTCTCCAACGCACGGGCAAGTTGCTTTCTTGGACCACCCTCTCTGCGGCCGGTGCACCCTCGGAATTTTCACTACGTGCGCCCCTCCTCGGTGGCATTAGCACGGTGTTTCTCCAGCTCGATGACGGGCCAAAAGGCGTGTTTTTGGCGGTGGAGATGAAACACCGGCGTTCGGTATGGATGTTCCCATGGAACTCGTTTTCCGCCGACTGTACGCTCAAGAGGGGTTCATCCGATACGGCTTGAAAGCACGGACCATAACGGACTAACAAAGCATTCATAGAAAGCAAAGTCCAGCACCCGACATGGCAGGCTTTGGCGGGTTGCGGAAAGGCAGACAGGAAGCCCGTGACAACCTCGCATACACTGAAGGTGGCGACTGTCCCCGGTGCGGTGGTGGCGCTCAAGATTCGAGCATGGCCGGTTACCTGCAATGCTCTTCTTGCGGTCATGAATGGGCCGACCCCAACTACAAGGAAACGAGGAAGCGACCTGCACCTCCGACGCACCGTCGGGACGCCGAGATGATCGAGCAATTCAAGCAAGAGATGGCTTCGGGTGAACTGGCCAACGTGTTGGGGATCAACAAGAACCTCTCAGGTGAGCAAGAGCAGTCGTTGAAGCGACTGGAGGACAAGTGGATGAGTGGCATGCAAGGCCACTACAACGCCGCAGCGGAGGAACGCAAACCGTTGATGATCAGTTTTGATGACGATGACAACATCCTCTCGACCGAGGTGGCCGCCATCACCATCGTCTCGAACGGGTTTGACGGCGGCGAGGAAATTCGGCTTGAATATCCCGGCCGCGGTACCGAATTTTATGCCTACAACGAACGAAGCCCCACGGGGTGGAAGCGCGGACCCAACGCGGAATCCACTGCCCGTTCCATTGCCAGCGTCATCAATCGTTCCTCCCGACTGGTTTACGCCAACCTCGAAGGGACTCGAATTTCCTTTGAACTGCGCGACGAATCTTTGAACGCAGCCTCCTTCGTGATTTTTGTTGACGACCCTGGTGGCACCGACATCGTGGCAGAAAAAGGCGGTGTGGTCTTGGATCACCGGGACTTCTCCACCATCCAAGATTATCGGAATGTCGTGGAAATGGTGCTTGAGGACGGTATCATTTCACCCAGCGAAGACCAACTCCTCTGGGCCATGCGAGAACAGTTGAACATCGACGAGGCCTATCACATCCAGATGGTCATGGACATCTGCGGTGAGAACACCCTCAAGGAATGCACCTCGTGCGGGGGCATGGCTGAACTTTATCCCGAGCACGCTGCATGGTATTGCCACGCTTGCGAAGCGTGGTGTTGAAGATGAAATGGCCTCCCTTAGCATCCTTCTATAGAACCCAAGAATCATGGCTCGCAGAATGCCTGCAATCATGAATGTGGGCACTCTTCATAAAGTGAAGCGGTATCCGAAAGACGGTTACGCCTATGGCAAAAGACGTGTTGTATATTGGAATTGACTTGGGAACCTTCCGTTCGGTGATGGTCTCCTCCGACAGTCACGAAGTGGAAGAATTGACGGTCATTGGAACACCCAAAGACCCCATCGCTCGCAACTTCCTGAAGCGAGACGTCCTGTTTGGCAACGAGGCCCTGAAGAATCGCTTGGCTCTGAACCTTTACCGCCCGCTTGAGCTCGGTGTCATCAAGGACACGCCCGAAGACCGAGAGTTCATCGCTCACTTCATCACCCATCTCATCGGTCTTTCCGACCCCGAGGAATACGACCGTGTCGTGGCCGTGATCGGTGCACCTGCTGAGGCCAGCCACGTCGATAAGACCGCCATCTTTGATGCTGCTGCCGGATCGGTCAACTCCGCCATGATCATCTCTGAACCGTTTGCTGTCGCCTATGCGCTTGATATGATCACCCACACCCTCGTCATTGACATTGGCGCCGGAACCACTGACTTGTGCCGCGTCTACGGCACCATCCCTGGCCCCGGCGACCAAATGCACACCGGCTACGCAGGTGACTACGTCGACAACGCTCTCATCAAGGAGATTCAATCCAAGTACAACGGCGCACAAATCACCAAAGACATGGCCCGTCGATGGAAGGAGCAGTTCTCCTTTGTTTCCACGGCAGCCCCTGACGAACCCGTGCTGGTGGACTTTTCGATTGAAGGGAAAGCCATGACCTTGGACATCACGGACTGCATGCAAGCGGCCTGCGAATCCATCGTTGACCCCATTGTTGAGAACGTCAAGAAACTCATCGCTGGTTCAAATCCAGAATACCACGACGAGTTCCGCAAGAACATGGTCCTTGCCGGCGGCGGTTCCTCCATCAAGGGTCTCGGCGCCCTCATTGAGCGCCGTCTTTCTGACATGGGCGACGTCAACGTCCACGTGGTGGATGACCCGGTTCGATTGGGTGCCATGGGCGGTCTTCGTCTGGCCATGGAAGTTCCCGAAGACATGTGGAAGAACCTGACGCTCGCCTCCCGCTGAGGAATCAGGCCTGAATTTGGCCGCTGTTGGCGGCATCGATTTGGTAGAAACCATCTTTGACCCTGCGCAAGCATCCTCCATCATGCCAAAAGTTAGCACCGGGGATAACGCACCAGCCCTCGTTTTACCAGCCATTGACGGAAGCACGTTCGACATGCAATCCGTTCGTGGAAAGAAAGTGATTCTCACGTTTTTCCGATTTTCGACCTGCCCGCTGTGCAACATGCGGATACGAAAGATCAAACAGCGGTGGAATGAATTTTCACAGGACACCGTCATGGTTGGCGTGTTTGATGCGACCATCGCCGACCTTACGAAACGCATGAAAAAACACGACGTCCCGTTTACCATCGTGGCCGACGAATCTTATGCTGCGTTCGAATCCAACGGCGTCACGAAATCGTTTGCCAAGTTCATGTGGGGAGCTGCCAAATCCCCCCTTACGCTTCTTCAAGCAACCTTGAGGGGCTACGTCCCGTTGACGATGTCCATTGGAAAACTGTCCACCATACCCGTCGACATTCTCATCGATGAGAACGGTCGTGTCGTCGACGCTCATTACTGCAAGGACACGGCGGACCATATGTCGCTTGACCGAATGATCGCTTTCTCAAACGGAACGCTCTGATTGGACAACAACGTTGGTGCCTGTGCTCAGGCGTTTCCGGCTTTCTCAACCTCGGCCCAATCACGCATGAAGCCTTCCAGACCGCGGTCGGTCAAGGGGTGGCTCATCAGCTGGCGGAAGGTCTTCGCCGGCATGGTAGCGGTGTGCGCACCCAGTTGGATGCACTGGAGAACGTGCGTCGGGTGGCGGACCGATGCTGCGAGAACTTTGGTGTCAAGGTCGTAATTGGCCCACGTGTTCATGATTTCAGCAATGAGTTCCATGCCGTCGTGGCCGGTGTCGTCAATTCGCCCGATAAACGGTGATACGTACGTGGCACCGGCTTTGGCAGCCATGAGCGCTTGAGAGGCCGAGAAGATGAGGGTGACGTTGGTGTCGATGCCTTCCTCCGTGAGAATCTTCGTTGCAGCAAGCCCTTCGGGCGTGCACGGAATTTTGATGATCACGTTTTCCGGAAGTTCTGCCTTGAGCGCTCGCCCTTGGTCCACCATCCCCGCCGTGTCCATGGCGGTCACCTCGGCCGAAATTGGGCCGGAGCAGATGCCTGCGATTTCTCGAACCACTTCTTTGAAGTCCCGGCCCGACTTCTTGATGAGCGACGGGTTGGTCGTTACACCGTCAAGAATGCCCCAGGCGGCAATTTCTCGAATTTCATCGACGTCGGCTGTATCCAGGAAGAACTCCATGGTGCTTGTTCGACGAAGAGATTCTATGAACTCTCCCCTGCGGAGAAGAACGGCTGTGAATCACTTGCGTGCAACGGCCCGTTTGGCAGCCTCGCCGATATAGGGTGCCGAAATTTGCATGACGTCAAGCATTTCATCGGCTTGCCCTGATTCACCGAACCGGTCCTGCACACCGACCCGTTCCAACGGAGCGTAATGATTTGAAGTCAGGTGTTCAGCCACGGCACCGCCAAGCCCGCCGATGACGCTGTGGTCCTCAGCGGTAACAATGGCCCCGCAGTTCGCCACAAGTTGGTCAACCAAATCGCCGTCGAGCGGTTTGAGGGTGTGCATGTCCACCACGGTGGCTTCAATGCCTTCCGCCGCCAAGGTTTCGGCGGCTTTGAGCGATTCCGACACCATGACGCCGCATGCTACGATGGCGACGTCGGCTCCCTCTCTGAGAACGACGCCCTTGCCGATTTCGATTTCACTCTCACGTCCTTCGTACAGCACCGGTGTTTTGTTTCGGGCCGTGCGCGTGTAGGAGGGAGAACCGCTGGCAGCGAGTTGGACGGTTAACAACCTGGTCGATACAACATCGCTTGGATGAAGCACGATCACGTTTGGTAGCGTGCGATAAATGGCCAAGTCCTCAATGGATTGAGCGGAGGAGCCGTCCGTCCCGGTGTGGGTCCCGCCGTGACTCCCACAAACGTGAACGGCCAAGTTTGGCCGGGCAACACCGTTCCGCATTTGCTCGAAGGCTCGCTCGGTAAAGATGGCGAACGTGCTCGCAAACGGTATGTAGCCTGAGGCGGCCAACCCTGCACCGACAAGCAGCATGTTTTGTTCGCCGATACCGCAGGAAACGGTTCGCTCAGGATGGGCTTTCCGAAAGTGGAGCGATTTGGTGGATTTTCCGAGATCCGCCTCGAGCACGACAACTTTTGGATTGTCTGCCAGCTCAAGAAGTGCTTCGCCGTAGCCGTCTCGGGTTGCGGCCATCTTCGTCATGCGACCACCTCGCCGAGTTCAGCCATGGCCTGTGCGTATTGTTCATCGTTGGGCGCTGCGCCGTGGAAGGCTGGGTTGTCCGCCATGAACGAAACACCGTGTCCTTTGACGGTGTGGGCGATGAGGATGGAGGGGCCGTCGTTGGTCGACGAGAGGAAATTGAGCCCGTCAACGACCTCGTCCATGTTGTGGCCGTCGATCTCTTTGACGTTCCATCCAAAAGCCTTCCATTTTGCGGGGATGTCAAACATTCGCATCTGGGCCTCACAAAAGTCGTCGTTCTGGATTCGATTGCGGTCAAGAATGACATTGAGGTTGCCTAATTCGTGATGCGTGGCGGCCATGGCTGCCTCCCAGACGCTGCCTTCTTGGATTTCCCCGTCGCCCAGCATAACGTAGACTTGACGTTCGCTGCCGGCCAGCCTGCCAGCGATGGCGGAACCCATGCCGAACGAAAGCCCCATGCCCAGGGAACCTGCAGAGAAATCCACGCCTGGGCACCACTTCATGTCCACGTGGCCCTGGCAGACGCCTCCAAGGACCCGGTAGGACTCAAGGTCTTCAACGGTGATGAACCCCATCTCCGCCAAAATAGCGTACATGCCGGGTGAGGCGTGGCCCTTGGACAGGATGAACCGGTCCCGGTCGTCCCAGTCCGGTTCATCTGGACGGACTCGGAGCGTTGTTTTGTAAAGGCCGACGAGAAGGTCGATTTCCGAGAGCGAACCTCCCGGATGACCGGCTTGCGCACGATGGACCATGTTCACGATGTGGACTCGACATTTTCGTGCAAGTTCTCGTAATTCGTCCGTCGTTGTCATGGCCTCACCAGCAGGTGCAGGCCTGTGTGGATGGCCTTTGATGGTTGTGCAGGCGGGCGTTGAGGTTCAGAGGCGCTATGGCTGCTTTTTTGGCTGAAGTGCATCCAAGGCGTTCCGCACGGCTTCTGCGGTGATCATCACAGCATCGCCCGCCAAACTACCGCCTTTCGGCAGGGCTCGAGACGCCAGCCATATGAACACGCCAACGAACCACGCGAAGAACGCAAGGGATAACATGTCGTTGAGCGTTGCGATTCCAAAGATCGCAGCAAGGTCAATTTTTGCGACGATGAGCACAGCGATGAACACCCCCATGATGGACTCACCGGCGATGAATCCCGCCCCGATGAGCACGCCACGACTCTCAACTTCTTTGGCCGCCTCCACCGCTTGTTCAGATGGCTCTTCTCGTAGTACGCCGTCCACGCGCAGGTGAGCACTTCTCAACATGATGTGCGAAATGACACCTCCAACCATGATGGGGACAGACAGGCCGAGCGGGAGATAAATCCCAATGGCGACGCTCATGACGGGCATCTGCAGTCGTATCAGCGCCACCGCAATCGCCGCCCCCAAGACCACCATTTGGATGTTCAAGTCGCCGCCGAAGGCACCCTGGACGATGGCGCCGATGAGTTCAGCTTGCGGAGCAAAAAGGGCTTTCGAACACGTTGGGTCCGAGGGCAGCGGGTTCAACTGGCAGGCTGTTTGTGAAATTCGAAACGCATCGTGAAGCAGCGAAAGAACAGGGCCGATGACCACTGCACCGGTCAACACACCAACGATTTCCGCCACCTGCTGTCGCTTTGGTGTTGCACCCAGCATGTGGCCGGTTTTGAGGTCCTGCATCACATCGCCCGCGATGGCTGCGCTCGAAGCCACAATGGCAGCGATGAGCAGGGTCGCAAACATCAGGTCGGGTTTGGCCATGCCCAGCATGAGGTCGCCGATCACGTACACCAAGCCCACGGTGAACAGCAGCGTGGCAATGGTCATCCCCGAAACGGGTGAGTTGGAGGAACCCACAACACCGGCAATATATCCAGCGACAGCGGCGAAAAAGAAGGCAACGAAGGCCAAGAACAAGGCGCCAGCCAAGGCGAGAATTGGCGATTCCATTGCCCACCAATAGAAGAAGAACGTTGCGAACACCAAAACGCCGCACACAGTGAACACCCTGTTCATTGGAATGTCTTGTTCGGTGCGGAGCAACACTTGATTCTGGTCGTCGTTTTTGATGAAGGCCTTGGACAGACCGGTGATGATGGTCTTTCGCATGGTCCAGAGCGTGTAGATACCACCGACCACCATGGCGCCGACCCCGACGTAGCGAACTTGGGTCGACCAGATGGTGTAGAAGCCGTCGACAAGGGAACCACCCGCAGGCCAGCCGTAGATCAAGCCGTACATGGGCACGAGAAGGCCAAAGCCCAGGACGCCTCCAAAGAAGATAAAGGATGCAATTCGGATGCCGACAATGTAGCCCACCGAGAGCAGGGCCACCGACAAATCCATGCCCGCATAGAGGCGAGTGGAGATAAACGATACAGCGCCTTCAACCGTGTGGTGCGTCACTTCGAAGCCTTTGACCATGAGGCCGTAGAGGCCGCCGATGCCCAAGGCGTACACGATGGCGAGCGCACCGTCGCCGCCCTCTTCTCCAGCCACCAGCACTTCACGGCACGCAACACCTTCCGGATAGGGCAGGGCTTCTTCAACGATGAACAACCTCCTCAGGGCGATGGTGAACATGGTGCCAAGCAACCCCCCGAGGGTGGCGATGATGAGCGTCTCCATCCACTGAATGTTGGTCCATATGTTCATGACCAGCAGGGCTGGTACGGTGAAAATCACACCCGCAGCCAGTGATTCACCGGCCGAGGCCATCGTTTGCACGGCGTTGTTCTCAAGAATGGAGACGTCTTTGAACATAGAACGGAGGATGATCATCGACATTACGGCAGCGGGAATGCTGGCTGAGACGGTCATGCCTGCATACAGACCCAAGTAGGCGTTTGCCGCTGTCATGAGCACGCCGAGGACGATGCCGACAATGATGACCCGTGCCGTTAATTCCATGGGGCTTTCATGAGCGGGAATGTACGGCTCCTGTGTTCCGCTCATGGCCTTTCCAATCCGTACCAGTAGGTATAGGCTACGATGATTCCGCTTTGTCCCACCGATTCAATGCGCATGGGATAATAGCCGTCATAATAATAGGTGGTAGTGCCGGCCACTGGACTACTCAATACTCTATTGAGGGGCCGGTGTGGTGATTGGAAGAGTTCTGGCACAACCTCACCATCGAGGACAGTCTGGTCGCTCAGCAATCAACCGAACACGGTATCAGCGTTGATGAGGTGGTTGAGCGAAGGAAGCGATACGGTAGCAACAAGCTGAACGAACCCGAGAAAACCTCGGCCTTTCTCCGGTTTCTTCCCAGTACAACGACCCGCTGAACTACCTGTTGATCGGTGCCGCCATCGTTGCGTTTGCTATTAATCCAGACCATCCAGGAGATGCGATTTTCATCTTTCATTGTCCTGACCGCCAACGCGTTCTTTGGATACTGGCAGGAAAACCAAGCGGAACAAGCCATGGATTCGCTTAAACAAATGTCGATCTCAAATTGTGTGGTCATCCGGGGCGATTACGAGAGCGAAGTTCCCACGTCTGAATTGGTTCCGGGTGACGTTGTTCGCTTGGAACAAGGCTTGAACGTCCCGGCAGACGTCAGGATGATTTGGTCGCAGCAATGCAAAGTGGACGAATCGGCGCTGACGGGTGAGTCCCTGACCATCCGGAAATCAACCGATGCGCTTCCTGCTGAGACCGTTTTAGCCGACCGAAACAACATGGCCTTCATGGGCACGACGATTTCCTCGGGACGCGGTTTGGGGCTGGTGGTAGCGACAGGGATGCAGACCGAACTCGGAAAAATTGCGAGCAACATCGCCGACGCACAAACCCCGAAAACGCCGCTTGAACTCAAACTGGAGAGCCTTGGAAAATTCCTCGGGTTCATTGCCCTCATCGTGGCCATTCTTCTGGTCTCACTCAACCTCGTGGTCTCCTACGGAAAACCTGGCGTCGACCTGAAAGAAGTGGTCGTCCAGCAGTTCATTGTCGCCATCGCCATCTTTGTAGCCATCGTGCCTGAAGGCCTGCCCATCATTTTGGTCATCACCCTTTCCTTGGGGATGCGGAACATGGCGCGCCACAAAGCCATCA
The DNA here is from genome assembly GCA_019651595.1 of Candidatus Poseidoniales archaeon. GTDB lineage: Archaea > Thermoplasmatota > Poseidoniia > Poseidoniales > Poseidoniaceae > Poseidonia. The sequence goes on from BOYQ01000003.1 coordinate 253,492, forward strand.
TTCGCCGCATGAAAGCGGTCGAAACCCTCGGGTCAACCACGGTGATTTGCTCCGATAAAACCGGGACGCTCACCAAGAACCAAATGACGGTGCGGCAAATTCAAACCCTCGATCGAACCTTTGATGTAACCGGTGAAGGATTTGAGCCCAACGGTGCATTGGTCCGCAACGGAGTGGAACTTACGGATGCCGACCTTCAAAGCCGCCAAGCGGATTTGGGTTTCCGATTGCTGGGCGCATGTCTCTCGCTTTGCCACAATTCAAACATCGTGAAATCCGAAGGACACTGGCAGGCCATCGGCGATCCAACGGATTCCGCTTGTGCCGTTGCAGGCTGGAAAATCAACGGCGATGTCAAGAAATTCTCGCACCGCCATCCACGGTTGAATGAGTTCTTTTTTGATTCCGTGCGGAAAAGGATGAGCGTCGTTCACGAATACGAAGGTGAACGCTGGATCTTCGCCAAAGGGAGCGCAGGAGGGTTCCGAGACATCGCGACCACCAAAATTGTCGACAACGAATACGTACCACTCTCGGACGATGACCGCGCTCAAATTTCAGCCATGAACGATGACATGGGTTCGCAAGCCATGCGCGTCATTGCCCTTCTGGCTCGAAAAGTGAACGCCGATGAGGACATCGACGACATTGATTCCGTTGAATCAGATTTGGTGTTCTTGGGGCTCATCGGTATCATGGACCCACCTCGTCCTGAGGTCAAGGCTGCGATTGAGACTTGCCTGCGTGCGGGCATCAAGGTGAAAATGATCACCGGTGATCAGCAGATGACGGCCGCCGCCATCGGTGCTGAATTAAACATCACGTCCGCTTCGGGCGCATCCTTGGACGGGAAAGAACTCGCATCACTGAGCGATGAAGAACTCATGGAGGCTTCAGGGGAAGTCGCCATTTACTCCCGCGTGACACCCGACCAGAAGATGAGAATCGTTTCATCGCTGCAGGAACAAGGGGAAATCGTCGCCATGACGGGGGACGGTGTCAACGATGCGCCTGCGCTTTCGGGCGCCAACATTGGCATCGCCATGGGCATTGCTGGCACGGACGTTGCCAAGGATGCCGCTGACATGGTGTTGCAGGACGATAACTTTGCCAACATTGTCCACGCCGTGGAAGAAGGACGGAAGATCTACCAAAACATTCGCAACTTTGTCCGCTATCAGGTGTCGACCAACGTCGCAGCCGTTTCCTTGTTGGTGCTCGCAACCTTGTTTTTCGGGCCCGAGGCTTTGCCGCTCACGGCCACGCAGATTCTGGTGATCAACATCCTGATGGACGGGCCCCCTGCAGTCGCGCTCGGTGTCGAGAAAAAACACGGGAGCGTCATGGACCGGCCGCCGCGTCCGGTGGACGAAGGTCTCCCCAACGGCCGAGACATTTCCCTGATCTTTTACTTGGGCGCTGTGATGGTCGTGGGATCGCTGATGGTCTTCTGGCTGGCAGGCGGGAGCTTAGCCGGTGCTGAACCCTGCACGTTGCGCACCACCGAAACCAGTACAACGGCATTTGACATGGAGGCGTGTCTCGCTGGCGAACAAGCCGCCATCGATGACTGGCAATCCATACGCCGACGGCCACTTCCAGCACGCCCAAACCATGACGTTCGCTGTGTTCATCGTGTACCAGTTGTTCAATGTCATGAACTGCAGATCCAACGAGGAAAGCGTGTTTGAATTGGGCTTGTTCTCGAACCCCGCCATCAATTACGCCTTGCTCATTTCATCGGGTCTCTTGTTGTTCTTTGTTCAACTTGCAGAGGTATCGATTCCGGTGCTGGGCATTGAAATCGGTTCCCTCTTGCGGACCAATCCATTGACTCAGAACGACTGGACGGTGGTTGTCCTGATCGCATCGAGCGTGTTTATCATTGAAGAGTTCCGGAAACTCATCGTCAAATCACGCATCTTTGCTGTTCGGCGGCGTTGACGGTGTTAAGCACATCTTCTTGAGGTGAGCAGACCCCGCACCAACATGCAGGCCACCGTATACCCTGCGCCGCTCGCGGGTGAACACCACGATTGGCTTGACCGTCTTCACAGCGAGCTCGGTCTTCATGTCTGGTCGCCAGCCATGGCCCCCATTGCAGGCAAACTCGGGAAGAACGTACCGCTAAGCGTTGAAGACGGGTTGGTCCTGTATCATCACCCCGACCTCCATGAAGTGGGTGCCTTGGCCAACATCGTGAGAAAGGCGAGATTTGGCCTCAAGACGTTCTTCAATTCCAACGTGCACATCAACCAAACCAACATCTGCGTCCTGGCCTGCCGCTTCTGTGCGTTTCGTCGGGGGCCCAAGGCACACGACGCATACGCCATGTCCGTGGATGAATACGTCGCTGACTTGAGTCGATACGCCCACGCGGTGGACGAAGTTCACTCCGTGGGTGGACTGCATCCAGACTGGGGCATCGAGCACTACGAGGCACTGTTTGCTCGAGTCACCAACGAACACCCGCACGTGTCCATCAAAGCCCTGACGGCCGTAGAGATCAAACACCTCTCGCAGCGTTCATCCATTCCGACCAAAGAAGTGCTTCGTCGCCTCAAAAACGCCGGCCTGACCTCGCTTCCAGGTGGTGGTGCAGAAATCCTTGATGACGATGTTCGCGCCGTTATCTGCAACGGCAAGGAAAGTTCTGCTGAATACCTTCAGATTCACCGTGAGGCTCATGAAGTTGGGCTGCCATCGAACTGTACGATGTTGTTTGGAACGATTGAATCTCTCGAACAACGCCTTCAGCACATGGTCTTGCTGCGCGAACTCAATGAACAAACCCGCGGCTTTCAGTGCTTTGTCCCGTATCCGTTCCTTCCTGACTCCACCCGCCTTCCAGAGGCTCAGCTGGCCAGTGGCACCGAGGTCCTCCGGACCGTGGCTGTTTCAAGGCTGATGCTCAACAACATTCCACACATCAAAGCCTATCGAATGAACATCGGTGACCATCTTGCGGAATTGGCCCTGCAGTACGGAGCCGATGACATCGATGGGACCGTACAAAAAGAATCCATCATGCACCTTGCCGGTTCAACAGCACCGCTGGACCACGACCGATCAAAACTGGCTCGTCTCATCACCGACGCAGGGTGCGAGCCCGTTCAGAGAAACACGGTGTACAGCAACTTTGAACCTTACACGCCTCCTGAGGTCAAGCCAAAACGTCGCCTTCAGATGGCGTCCGAATGAGGAAGGACCATGGAGAGGACGTGGACCTCGACCTTGGGCAGGGTGGCCTTCATCAATTGCGACCCGCTCTATCACGACATCTCATCCGACTGGAACATTTTGGCAGCGCCTCCATCATGGTTGACCGGCCACGTGCTACGACGCGACTGCATCCTCGCACCCATTCCTGCGGCCGATTACGCCAAGCATGAATCAGATTTGGTGCTCCTGCCTGACATTGGCATTGGTAGTCAAGGTGAGGTTGGCAGCGTGTTGTTGTTCGGTGCCGTACCGATTGAATCGATGAAGACGATTGCTCTGCCCAGCGATTCTGCGACGTCCGTCGCTTTGCTGAAGCATCTCTTGGCGAAGAGGGGCCACGACATGAACTACGTCTCCACGGGCCCCGACTACGACTCCATGATGGCCATGGCAGACGGTGCCCTGCTCATCGGTGATCGTGCCCTCGATGCGGCAAGGGAATTCCCCGAGATGGTACAGATGGATTTGGGCACGGCTTGGATGGAGGAAGAGGGACTCCCCATGATTTTTGGTGTGTTTGTCGCCCGACGAGACACGCCCACGGCGTTGGTTCAACGAGCGCATGCAGCCCTGCTGGCGAACCTGGTCCAGTTTGAAACCGACCAAACAAAACGGGAGCGCGTCATTGAATGGTCCATGGAAAAGTCAGGCCTCACCCATGAGCGACTCGACCAGTACTACGGAGAAGTCTTCAACCGATTGAACGCTCACCATCTCAACGGACTCTTTCGCTTTCTTGAACAGGCATGTGGAATGGAGAACGAACCTCAATTTGCGTGGCTGGCAGATGCCGTTGTATAAGAAATTCAACGGATGGTTCATGAAGGGCGTGCAGGTGGCTGAATCATGACTGAACTTCCGGTGGACGAAGACGGAAATAAAATCGTAAGAATCGGTCATAGCCCGGACCCCGATGATGCGTTCATGTTCCACGCCATGACCACCAACGCCTTCCCAACGCCCGGGTACAATTTTGTTCACGAACTCCAGGACATCGAAACACTCAACCATCGAGCCATGAATCAAGACCTCGAAGTTTCGGCGGTCTCCATTCATGCCTACCCCGACATCGCCGAGCATTACGCTTTGATGAATTGCGGTGCATCCATGGGCGAAGGCTACGGCCCCATGATCGTCTGCAAAGCCGGTGTCTCGGAAGCCGACGCACGAAGCAACACCATCGCCGTTCCCGGATTGAAAACCAGCGCTTACCTCGGCTTGCGCCTCGCTTGGGGCGATTGTGATGTAGCTGTGGTACCCTTTGACGAAATCATACCTCGCATTCTCGACGGCACGTACCTCAGCGGTCTGATCATCCACGAAGGTCAGTTGACGTACGTTGACCATGACCTTGACGTGCTCATCGACCTCGGGAAGTGGTGGAACGCACGGACAAACAACTGGCCCATGCCCTTGGGCGGAAACGTTGTGCGTCGTGATTTGGGAGAAGACGTCATGCAAGACATCACCAAGTACACCAAGATGAGCATCGAATACGCGCTCGCCTCTCCCGACGAGGCCCTTGAGTTTGCCAAGGCATGGGGCCGAGGTATTGACGACGAAACCAACCGAGAATTCGTCGGCATGTACGTGAACGACCGGACCATCGACTACAAAGAAGAAGGCCGTGCTTCCATTCGACAGTTCATCAAAGAAGGCCAAACCATCGGAATGATTCGGGACGATTTTGACACGGCAACGATGCGATTCATTGGAGAACCATGAGGGAGCGCAATGGAAGCCGAAGGCCGCATACCAAAGGTGAGCCAATACGGCTCGGTCGACCCGGCCCCTCCTGCGCAAGAGGCGTTGGTCGCCGAACTCACCGCTCGCTTGTGCGATGAAGACGAACCCATGTTTCAACGGATGCGGGCCGTGTTCGCTCTGCGCAACCTTCGCACCGATGAAGCGTGCCTGGCGCTGTGCCAAGGGTTCGCAAGTTCGAGCGCGCTCCTCCGCCACGAAATCGCCTACGTTTTGGGACAGATGCAAAACACGGCAGCGCTGCCAACACTGATTCAACGCCTTGAGGACGATGAAGAGCACGTCATGGTCCGTCACGAAGCCGCTGAAGCCATGGGCGCCATTGGCGACCGGTCCGTGATTCCATCGCTGGAAAAATACAGCCAAGATTCCCAACCTGAAGTGGCTGAATCTTGCATTGTTGCATTGGATCTATTGGCTTGGGTCGCTGGAGCCGAATTCCATGAGACCGAGTGTTGAGCTACCTCAAGTTCAAAGACTGGACCACCTACCGCCCAACAGGAAGGACGCACATGCCTCACGACCATATCCAACTGGCCCAAGCCCCCAACGGTGAACTCGGGCCCCGATGCCACCACTGCGGCATGCGCCTCACGTTCGGCAACGCCATGGTCGTCGACAAGTACTACATGTGTTGGGAGCACTACGTCGAAGCCACCGGTGCGGACACGGCAACGGAAGTTTCAGACGCCGATGAGCGTTTCTGGATGAAGCAGGACTGAAACGGCTTTCTTCAAGAACCCTCAACCGCTGGTGTTGATTGAGGGCGAACCATGGCAACTGGCTGGGCGAGGTTTGCACATCGGTTTGGCCAATACTATCAACACGCTACGCTTTGGTCGCCTCCACGCATCAAAACACGCGAATGGATGTTCATCCCGTTCGGGGGGGCGCCTCCCCTTCGACACAAATCGTTCTCCGGGATCGGTCAAGTGCAATCTTTTCTTGCCCAGCGAGCCATGCATTCCTGCTTTTACTCAACGGCTTACTGGCGCCGCCCTTACGAATTGAAAATGGCCGATAAGTTGTGGCAGGGCGCAGATTTGATCTTTGACCTTGATGGCGACCACCTGCCGGGTGTCACCGACCGGGATTTTCCCGGTATGCTGTCCGTGATTCAGGATCAGGCATGGGCTCTGTGGAACGATTTCCTCGAGCCCGAGTTTGGATTCAATGAGGACCATCTTCAGGTCACCTTTTCCGGGCACCGCGGCTTCCATCTTCACTATCGTGACCCCTCCCTGTTTCATTTGGATTCCGAAGCCCGCCGCGAACTTGTCTCGCACATTCGCGGCGAAGGCGTTGACGTGCAAGGTGGTCTTGCAAGGTACCACGACCAGCACGCCAAAGGTTGGACTCAACGTATCCGCGAGGGCATGGACGCCATGATTCTCACCCTTCGTGATATTCATCGTGGCGTCGAAGGAAGCGCTGGAGAACTCCGTCGATTGGAAACCGAACTTCAGGCCATGCAAGACCGAGAGGGTGCGACCTCTCAGCGTTCGGCAGCGGCCATTCGACGTCTTGCTGAATTGATGGACCACGATTCCCGAGTCGCCCGTCTCAAAGAGGGAAAATTCGAACTCCTTGGAAACTACCAGGCGTTGTTTTTGAATTTGCTCAAAGCTGACGCATCGGTGGTGTTGGGTTCGGCAGGAGAGACGGACGAAGTGGTTACCATTGACACGCGACGCCAGATTCGTTGGCCGACCTCCCTCCATGGCAAATCCGGGATGCGCGTCAGCGAATTTCCACTCGCTCGGTTGGACCCTGACGGTTCGAATCCTTACAATCCATTGAACGAAGCCTTTGTGCTCGGGCTTGATGACTCGATCGAGGTCGAATGGTTGGTTGATGATGCCGTTGCCCAGTTCGGTGACCGTCGGTTGGAAAGCGCCACAGGCAAGCGAATTCAAGTCCACGAATCCGGCGCGACCTTCTTGGTCCTGAAGGGCTGGGCGACGATGGTGTGAGGCAGGATGGTCGAACGGACAACCCGTGAATTTCAGGACCAAAGTGCGGTAAGGTTCAAGGGTGGTTTCCCATCCCTTGGGACGAGGTGAGTCCGTTGGGTCTGCGCAGAGGAAAGAAATCCAAGAAGTCGGATGCCTCGCTCCCCCTGCCCGATTTGCCACCACCTGGTGGTCTTCCTGCCCCGTTGCCCTTGCCACCGGGCGGACCAGCCCTCCCTCCTCTTCCCGGTGCACCAACGCCCGCTGAAGCGCCCGTTCCCGCCCCACTGCCTGCTCCTCTCCCCGTCCCTGAGGCCACCCCTGCAGCCAACGTCGCACCTCTGCCCCTCCCCACCAACGATCCCGGCACCACGCTGTCGGGCATCACGGAAGAGAAGGGGTACAACGAACTCTGGGCGAAGCGCTCCGAAAAACCACTGCAGCAGATCTACGGGCACATTGATCGAATCAGCAACAAAGAAGCCGGCTCCCTCCTCGATCGTTACGCTGACCGCTTCGGCCATTCGCTTGATCGTGAAATCATTGTGATGAGAAAAGCGGCCGTTGAGGAAAAAGTGGCTGAAATCCGAGACGCTCCCACCGTTGAACTCATCGATGACGAGCCGACCGAGCCCGTGAGTGAACTCCAGCAAGTCGAAGACGAACTGCGGGCGCTCAAACCGCTTTACCAAGAAGCGAAATCGCTGGGCGACAAGGAAACGCTCGCCGAACTGACACCCACTCTCCAAGCCTTGATGGCTCGTAGGAAGGCGTTGAAGTCTGGCGATGCGCCAACCGAGGAACCGGCCGTCGCTGAAACGTCCTCAGACGAAAGCGATGACTTGTTCTCCACGTTCGTGGGCATTGTCGACACCTTGCTGGGCGACCACCTGCCAGAATCCATCGTCAACGACTTCGTGGCTAGCGAGGACTTTGAAACGTACAGAGAAGTCTTGGGTTCGCCCGAAACAACCGATGAAGAGACGCGAGGGGCGTTTTACCGTATGGTGGACGACCAACTGGGCAACATGTCGTCGGAATCCATTTCTGCTTTTGTCGAATCAGCAGATTTCGACATCTACCGGGAAATCGGAGAGCGCTACAAGGATGAGTGAAAATCATGGGACTACTGGACAAAGCAGCCGCTTCAGGAAGCGAAGACCCAAAGCCGAAAGCCAAAGCGGTCGCCAAAGCCAAGCCGGTGGCGAAAGCCAAGGCCAAGGCGAAGCCGGTCAAGGCGCAACGAGCAGCCAAGGTCAAGAAAGAGCGTGCACCACGAGCACGACCGATGGAACTCTCGGACGATTACGAGCTCGCCACCAAGATGAACCGCAGAATTTCCTCACTGGTCAACTTCTTCATCAACTTCGGTGTGCTGTTTGCGGCGTTGTTCATCGCCTCGGCTGACACCAGCATTGTGACAACGATCCTGTTCGCCATCAGCGGAGGCATCATCATCCTCAATGCAATTTTCATCCCAATGAAATTCAGTCGCAACTTGGGCCAGTTCGTCTCCCGAACCAAGTACGTCCGCGGCGATGGCACCAACCCGCTGTTTCTGCACGGCATTTTGGTCAACACGGCCGGTTTGTTCTCCCTCGTGGGACTGATCATGGTTGCCACCCAATTCCAAAACCTGTCGGAGGCCGACAACACCGGGGCCATCATCTCGTTTTCTTTGGGAACCATCTTCATCATTCTGTGGTTTGTGGACCGCTACCTGCGAAACGGTAGCGCCATGGGCCAGGGTCTCTACGATCTCGCCTTCCGCGCTTACCTCGTGAAGTACATTCCAAGTGATGACGAGAAGGCCTCGGGCATTTGGGCCCGTCTCGAAAACATGGGCAACTTCGGCGACCAGCTCGTCAAGCGCCAAGAAGAGCGCAAAGCGAAGAAGGAATCCAAGAAAGCCGAAACTGAAGATGGTGAGGCCGACGACGAGTCCGAATCGCAAGACGATTGACCACCGAGTTGAGTGGGTCGAATGCTCCAGTGGGCGCGTCAGCGCAATCATGTTCTCCCCTTCACCGTCGCCGCAGGCGGTACGTGGATTGCATTGACCATCGCCCCGCAACTGCACTGGTCGATGGCGGTCGTGGTTTTGTTGGCGACCATCTTCTTGGTCTACCTCGAACTGCTCACACAATGGTCGTTCCGTGCGCCAACCAAACGGAAACCGGCGTTGGAACTCACGGGATGGAAACGGCTTGACATCACGGTTGAAGGCTACCGGCTGGCTCATTACCTCAAAGCAGGCGAACCAAACAAACCGGTTGCATGGCTTTGCCACGGATGGACATCAGGGGCCATCAGAATGGTGGACAGGGCCAAGCCGTTTGTGGAGCGTGGCTGGAACGTGGTGCTGTGGGATTTGCCAAGTCACGGCGCATCCGATCGACTGTCGAAGTGGAGCGCAGAGCAAACAACGACCCTCATGATTCAATCCATGAATTGGCTCGCAAAGGATCGACCAGCATGGTTTGCCAACGGCGTGTGCTACTACGGCCACAGCATCGGCGGATTCATCGGCCTTCGGACCAGTCGGCGCCGTTCGGAGTTGAACTCCGATGTCAACATCCTCGGCTGGGTGTTTGAGTCGCCCATGACAGGTTACACGGAAATCCATGCAGAAACCTGTAATCTGCTTCGCATTCCGCACCGATTGCGTCCATGGGTCCTGGCAAAAACGATTCGTCATTTCAACGCCATCAACAGCGCTGTCGGGGGTGTAACCTCCCTCTCTGATGTTGACATGCCGGCATGGGGGGTCCCTCGCGAATCAACGCTGTTGGTGCAAGCCTCCCCTGACAATCGTCTTGGGGAGCGGCATCACGAACGGCTCACGCAAATCATGGAAAAGCCCGAGCACGCAGGGTTGCTCACCGCTCATTATCTCTCAGATTTGTCCCATTCGGGCTCCCACATGTCTCCATCGAGGGATGCGGTTTTGAGCGCCTGGTTGGACGAGTGTCTGATTCACTCATCTTCCGTTTGAGCTGCTTGCTCCCTTGCCAACTCACGCATGTCCTCGACTTCATCGAGTTCATCCACGATTTCCTTTCCAAGCAAGGTTTCCATGACGTCTTCCATGGTGAGGATGCCTGAAGTCCCACCGAATTCATCACGGACGAGTGCGAATTGTTGTTTGTTGGTCAAAAACACGTCCAAGGCTTGCTCGATGGTGGCGTCCTGTTCCAGTTTGAGGATTGGCTTCATGATGTCCTTAAGCGTCAATGTCCATTCGTCTCGGCTGGCTGCCATCAGGATTTCAGAACGTATGACCAAGCCGCGAACGTTGTCGATGGTCTCTTCATAAACCGGAATTCGTGAAAATCGAAGGATGGTGTTGTCGTCAAGCACTTCTTTGATGGTCTTCTCCATATCAAAGGCCGAAACCACGGTCCGAGGCGTCATCTCCTCGTGGACCATCACTTCGCGGAGACCAAGCAAATTGTGAATGATCGTCTCTTCATTTTCCTCAAGCGCACCCTCAATTTCCCCCAAGTCCGCCATCGCCGCAACATCGTCACGGTGACCATGGCATTTTTCGAGGTGGGCAGGATGGACTTCAGAATTTGAATCGGGCCGATGAGGAAGAAAAGTGATTTGGTAAACCAGGTCAACAAATATGCCGTTGGTGTGGACAATCGTTTCCAATACGCCGCACCCAATGTCTTGGGAATGATTTCAGAGAGAAAGAGCACGGCGAGGGTCAAAATGGCCGAGGCGGCCGTGAGAACTTCAACGCCCCAAATCTGTTGCACTTGCGAGCCAACACCGGCTGCTCCCATGGTGTGAGCGATGGTGTTCAGCGTCAGAATGGCTGTGAGCGGTCGAACCGAATCGTCATCTTTGAGATGAGCCCACATGTCGGCCGTGCGCTTTCCCTCGTTTTGGAGAATGTTGACGTAGGTCTGCGGCGTTGACAACACCACTGCTTCCAGATGGAACACATGAACGACACGCCTAAGGCGAGCGTGATGTAGAAAATGAGGAGACCCATGTCTCCTTCGCCGGTGGCGCTGACAGCAACGGTTGCTGCCGAAAACAAGTCGCTGGTCATGTTGTTTCGGAGACCCCTGCCCTTACGGGCGTAGTTCTTCCGACGGTCGGAGGGTTCTTCAAAATGACGCATCCGCTCGGCAACACATTGGATAAGTTTTCATCAATGGGTGAACCTCAAGAAGCCACGACCGCTGGGTGAGGCAGGAGGGCCGCCATGTCAGGTGAACATGTCTTGATTTGCGTTGCATGGCCGTACGCCAACGGTCCGCTTCATCTGGGCCACGTCGCTGGCTGTTACCTGCCGCCTGACATTCAATACCGGTTTGAGCGCGCCATGGGAAACCGCGTGCTGATGGTGTCCGGTTCTGACGAGCACGGCACACCGATCACGGTAACGGCTGAGTCTCAAGGTGTCTCGCCCCAAGCCATCGTCGACAAGTACCACGACATCAACATGAAGGCGCTCCTGGACCTCGGGTGCAGTTGGTCCAACAGCATTGATGCTCGCGGGCCAGAATTCGGTGGGGCTCTGTTTAATCGGACCAGCGATGAAAAACACAAGCGCATGGTGCAAGACAATTTCAACGCCCTTGAAGCTGGAGGCTTTTTTGAACGAAAGACCACCGAACAGTACTACGAAGTTCACGCCGATGGTTCCGGTCGTTTTTTGCCCGACCGCTACGTTGAGGGGACCTGCCCTGCTTGCGGTGAAGCCGGCGCAAGAGGTGATCAGTGCGATGCCTGCGGTGCCACCTACGAAGCCGTTGAACTCAAGAACCCCGTTTCGAAGATGAACCCGGACGCCAACGTCGAAATCCGTGAAACCGACCACTTGTTTTACCGCCTTGACCTCTTTCAAGCAGCGCTTGAAACACACGCCCAGCAACAGCAATCGGTGTGGAAGGCGAACGTCAAGGCGATGACCAAACAGTGGTTGGACATGGGTCTGCGACCAAGGGCGGTGACTCGTGATTTGTCGTGGGGCATACCGGTTCCCCTTGATGGTGGAGAGTGGGACGGCAAATGCATTTACGTCTGGTTTGAGGCCGTCCAAGGTTACTCGACGTGCGCGAGAATATGGTCGCAAAACCACGCATCGGAACTGCCGGACGGTGAAGCGACATGGAAACGTTGGTGGTGCGTCGACGAAAACGGAACGCATCCGAGGCACCTCTATTTCCTCGGGAAAGACAACATTCCGTTTCACACGGTGATCTGGCCGGCCCTCATCTTGGGAATGAATCACGTGAACAACGGATTGACCGCCGACGATCCTGTTGCGCTTCCCGGTCCGGGAGACTTCGCTTTGGAACACAACGTCCCTGCCATGGAATACTTGATGCTGGCGGGCGGCCAATTTTCCAAATCAAGGAAACATGCTGTATGGCTTCCCTCGTTTTTGGAAAGGTACGACCCCGACACACTTCGATATTACCTCAGCATCAACATGCCGGAAAACCATGACACGGACTTCAATTGGCCTGATTTCGTTGAACGAGTCAACAGCGAACTTATTGCTGCGTACGGAAATTTTGTCCATCGTGTTCTCACGTTGGGAGCGCGATTGCCCCGAGAAGGCGGGGCGTCTCCCTTTGCAGCCTACGACGGTCATGCGAGCGTCCGCGAACATCAGCGGCGCCTCGAGCAAGCGCTTGAGGACATCACAACCTCCCTCCAGCGCCACCGCTACAAGGAAGCTCTCCGAGGCGTCATGACCGTGGCCCAGTTCGGCAATCAAATTCTCCAGGGGGCAGCCCCTTGGAAACACCTGAAAGAACAAGGCGAAGGTTCTGAGGAAAGTTTGGCCACCCTCGCGTTCTGTTGGCGGATTGCTCGGTTCCTTGCCATCACCACCCAGCCGTTCTTGCCCGGTAGTGCGCAGCGTTTGTGGATCTCCTTGGGCTACGGAGATGAAGTGTCCGACAGGTTGTGGCACGAGGCCGTTGATTGGGAGGCACCCTCTGCATGGCTTGACGAACCACCTCAACCGCTGTTCCAACGCTTGGACCTGGACGCTATTTTGGAGGCTGAACAGAGCCTCGTTGAAGAAGGCCCCGAGGACGATGCTGTTCACGGCGTGAAAGGTGGAAAGAAGAAAGGAGGAAAAAAGATGGAAAACGAAATTGAAGGCGTGACGTACTTGGAATTTGACACGTTCATGAAAGTGAACCTTCGCGTGGGCCGAATCATCAGCGTTGATGATCATCCCAATGCCGACAAACTGTACGTCGTGAAACTTGACGACGGGACCGGCGTTGAACGAACCATCTGTGCAGGACTCAAAGCGTTCTATCAACCGGATGAAATGGAGGGGAAACTCGTCGTGTTTGTTGAAAACCTCAAACCCCGGCCTCTGCGAGGCGTGACGTCAGAAGGGATGATGCTCGCCGCTGACGACGGCGAAGGTCATGTTCGATTGATCACGGTTGATGGCGACATCAGTACGGGAAGCCAGGTTCGGTGATCAACCGTTCATGCGGGCTCGAACCTCATCCATAACTGCTCTTGACGCAATTCTGGTGCGCTCACCGACGATTTGGCTTTGCGTCTTGAGCGAGGCGGCCATGTCATCCGGCAACCCATCCAGATTGATGTCGACGTTGAACAACGCGCCCTTTGCTGCAGCACTCGCCAACAATCCAGCAACGCCCACGTCGGTCACTGCGTTGGCATTTCCGTCGCGAGCGAGTTGGGGAAGCGCCTCCAGCAATCCCAGTGCCAACTGTGCGGTCTCGAACGGGACCTCCGCTGCGGTTAACGTCGCCGTTCGAATTGCCTCCCTGCGCACGTCCTTCTCTTCATCGCTGATTTTTGGCATGGCGTAGCCTTCCATCACTCGGTCGAAGGCGTCGCTGTCTTCGGCGGCTAATTCCATGGCACGATTCATCATGGGTGCCGCCATGTCGTGAACGTCCTGTGCGATGGCCCATCCGGCCTCCCACTTTTCCTTTCCAAGCGTTAAATCACACACCATGGACGCTAAGGCTGCCGCTTGGCCAAGCGCCACTGCGGCCGCTGTACCACCTCCCGGCGTGGGTGCTGATGATGCAAGTGCGGCTTGAAATTCATTCAGCGTCATCCTCGACCAATTCATTGAATCACCTCTCGGTCAAGCGCCCATTCGATGATGTGCTCATCGGGAACGAATCGGTGGTGTTGGTTCAGTCCCAACCCTTTGACAGCGGCCGCAACCTTCGCCCGCTCATCTTCCGCTTCAGGATTGAAAAATTCACCTGCAGAAATCATGGCTTGAAGGGGAACAAGGCCGACAATTTCACTTCCGCAAAGCGACGTTTCATGGTCATTGGCCAAACTCTCACACGTCTTAAACGCCAAATGGAGGGGGCAGTCCTTGACGTTCAAGAGGTTCATCGAGACCTGCGAGATGCCCAGTTCTTCAACCGGTACACCCATGCCTTGAACACCTTTCAACATACCATGACTCCTGATCTTACCGCCTTGTTCAGATTTCAGCATGCGGCCGCTGGTTCTGACGATGGAACCAATTTTCCGTGCAACTCTCGCATCTTTTTCATCAACGTTGACGTTGTACGCCACTAGAATGGGCCTCGCACCAACGGTGATGCCACCGGAGCGTGCGACGGTTTCCGTCCATGCCATCGCCCCTGCATCTGGCAATCGTGTATCGTCATCGTGGACGGTATCCGTGCCCTTGAGTCGTGCCTCAAGCCCCTCGTATTCGCCCTTCCGGAGTCGAGAAAGCACGGTTCGTTCATCGCACGACGCTGCAGCACCGTACAGGAAACAAGGGTATGTCCCCTCGCTCGGCCAAGCGGGCGACAACCGTTCTGGCCATGTCCGCGCACGCTTCCATGGATACGTCCCGTAGCGGTATGAACGGGCAGACATCGACCACACCCAATCGAGGGTGTTCACCGCTGTGTTGACGCATGTCCAACATGGCCACACTGGCTTCAATCAGTGCAATGGCTCCTTCAACCACCGACTCAGGCGGTCCTGCAAACGTGATGACGGTTCGGTGGTAGTCTGCGTCCGGTTCGACACCCAACACCGTGCACCCATCGGTCGACCGAACCGCATCCACAATGGCTTCAATCGTCGCCAAATCGCGACCTTCGGAGATGTTGGGCACGCACTCAACCAACGGCGAAGTCATGGACGCATCCTGCGCCTCGGGTCCTTGAATGTTCGGCGCTTTGCTCAAGAATAGAGGGCTTCGGGCGACGTGGAAGAGGTGCCCTGCGAGCGTTTCTTGTCAAGCCTTGTTATGGCGTCCATCATGTCTTTTTGCAAAACGGCAGACCGCCCGTCGCGAATGGCGATCATCCCTGCTTCAACGCACGTGGCTTTGAGTTCAGCTCCAGAATAGCCTTTGGTTCGCTCCACAATTCGACCGACCGCCACTTTCTTGGTGTTCATCGATGCAGGTGCACCTTGAGGATGGCTTTTCTGGAATCATCATCGGGGATTGGGATTTCAATAACCCGGTCAAATCCCGGGTCGGGGGCGTCACCCAAGATGCCCGGTCGGGGGGTTGCAGCGATGTTTTGGGCTCGTGAAAAGGGCAAATCCACCCAGTTCAGCCAACAACTGCATGAGGTCCCTAACCCCGGTCGCCGCTGGTTGACCCGTGATTTTGCGCCGATGGCGTCAACACCCGGAAAATACGCTGGTCCTTTTTTTGGCGGGGGAAAACAATTCACGACCATACGACCCCCCTCCCCAATGTTTTTTGGGCCAGTTCACTGCCCACCTTTGAATGAACGTCGCATTGGTCTGATTCCCACCGCTTTCGCCAGAAGGGTCTTCCCGCAGCCGGGGGCCCCCAAACCCAAAATACCCCCGGGCTCAACCCCAACCTTCTCGAACAGCTCGGGTTTGATCGGGGGAGTTCAAGGTTTGGGGAACGGATTGACTTGTTTCCAATCCGGCGACGTCCTCGTAGCTGATGGTTGGTTTCTCCACCATTTCGGGGCCACGACCTGGGATGGGCCTGGGCAATTGCCCCCGAGAGGCTGTCTTGATTGAGGGCGGGCGCACGCCGGGCGGTTTTCGGATCAACCCTGATTGGGATACCGAAACAAATCCCGTTGGATAACGCACGATGGCCCTCATGGTCCCAAAAAATCCCGAATTGCCCAACGATGAGCGGGGCATCGGGGAAGATTTACGTTTTTCCCCCGCTCAATTGTTTTTTTTAACGTCCCATCTCTGCCTCGAGCGTGGTTCGCTCGTTGATGGTTTTTAGTCTCATCCGCGGGGGTGCATAGTCTTCTTGAGGCTGCGAAGGTCGTCCTCTGACGAGTTGGGCAGCGTGCCTCGTTTCGGGCAACGTCCGTACCCATGTTCCTCGTGGTTCCTCGCGGCGACGATTTAAAAAAATGTTGCATTGAAACTCAGTACATCCCCTTGTCAAAGGGTTAAAAGAGCGTAACAAAGAGGTAGGGACGATGGGCGAATGTGAACTCTGTGGCGCCGTCAAGGTCGGCGTCAAGCGTGTACGCACGGGGAAAACCGAGGTTGCCGCTTGCGCGGTGCATTGCCCAAAATGAACCTCGCCCCCAAAACGGAGGCCCCCGGGATTCAACGAGCCGGTCGTTCGCATCTTCACCGTCTCCAAAGAAAGAAGAACGACATTATGTCAAGGTCCTCCAAAGAACTGGCAGACGACTTTCACAAGCGAATAGCCCAAGCCCGAGGGCTCGGAAATTTGGGAGCCAACAGCAACTGGCAAAGAAAATGGCGGAAACGGTCAACATCATCAAGTCGGCTGAATCGGGAAAGGGGCCCCACGGAAAATGTTATTCGAAAGTTCGGGTTCTTTCGATTGATTTGATGGTCGAGCGTCGGCCAACGAAAACCGTCATATCAACGCTGGACCCTCTCGAGGCATGACGTTCGGAGACTACCTCAACGATTTGAGGTGAACATGTGGATTCCATTCCAGTCCATGCGTTGTGGTTGGCCCAGGACGACCCCAAGAAAAACACCGCAGTCCTCGCCTCAAAGCGAGGGGACTTGACGCTCCACAAGAATGTCCGATCGCTTCCTAAGCGCGGCGTGATTCTCGAACCGCTTTGTGGAAAGGTGTTTGGCCCTGAAGACCACGAATTGCTTACGCAGCGAAGGGGTGCTCTGGTCGGTCTTGATTGCAGTTGGGCTCACATTGAGACCTCGGTCGAATCGGTCATGAAACGGACACGCCTGCAACCCCGCATGCTTCCACTCCTCCTGGCGGCCAATCCCGTCAATTGGGGAAAACCCGGGCGCCTCACGACGGCCGAAGCGCTGGCGACCGTGCTCTATTTGGTTGGACGGCGGGACCAGGCGGCTGACGTGCTGGGTGCGTTTCGATGGGGTGGGCGGTTTTTTGAACTGAACCAAGAGCCGTTGGACGCTTATGCAAGTGCCAGATCCAGCCAGCAGTTGGTTGATCTTCAGTTTGATTTTTTTGACATTGAACGGCCCCCGGAGGGCGATGAATCATGAAAGATGTCCGTCACATCGCTGTTCAGAAATTTGTCGACGGTCATGCGTCGTTGCACGAGGAAGCGGTGGCGGTTGAAACACTGATTCATCTTCGATACAATGGAACGACACTGGTCAGCCTCCTCGGTTCGCCTGAACACGCAGACGAACTCGGCGTCGGCCATTTACTCACCGAATACAACGTGCCGCGAGCGGCTATTTCGGATGTATCGTTCACGGATATTGAGGGGGCTGTGGTCGTCGAAGTCACCGGCGAGGACATCGAACTGCGTTCACCGCGCACCGACATCGTGACAACATCATGCGGTGCATGCGACCAGGACGACCTTCACGAACTCACCCAACGTTTGTCCAGCGTGTCTCCACCCGAGCATTTGCTGGCCATTCAAGACATCACCGGAGCACTGAAACAATTGAGGCAGCATCAACAGGGCTTCCAAGCCACCGGCGGCATGCATGCGGCTGCCCTGCTGGAACTCACGGAAAACGAATACATCGTTCGCGAGGACATCGGAAGGCACAACGCTGTCGACAAAGTCTACGGCGCTTGGTACTCGTCTCGAAATCATCGTCCCGTTGCCCTCCTCCTGTCAGGACGATGCGGTTGGGACATCGTCGCCAAAGCAGCGTCCATGAACACGCCAGTGGTGGCCTCGTTTGGAGCGGCTTCCAGTCTTGCCATCGACACGGCCCGAGCCTCAGGCATCACCCTCGTTTCGTTTGTGAAAGACGACAAGGCCATCGTAATTGGTCCCGTTGAGGGTCGATTTCATCGCAAGCATTGAGAAGGGCAGGACCGCACGTCCTTACGGGGGGGTTGGGACATGCGCAAGCCATCACGAGCACGAACCCCTGATGATACCCAGCCATTGAAGCTCAAGAAGCCCAAAACCAAGGCCGCCGGAATTCCCGCCGTTACCTCTTCAGCCCTTCATGGATTGAAAAAGATGGGTGCCCTGAAAACCGTGAAGACCCTGAGCATGGTCAATCAAACCGAGGGGTTTGACTGTCCGGGGTGCGCCTGGCCCGACCCGGAGCACCGCACGACGTTCGAATTTTGTGAAAACGGTGCGAAAGCCGTAGCCGACGAAGCCATGAAGGCGAACGTCACGCCGCAGTTCTTTGCAGAGAACAGCGTGCAAGAACTGTCGGAAATGAGTGATTACGAACTCAACATGCAAGGGCGCTTGGCGTCTCCCGTGGTGTTGAGGGAAGGCGAATCTCACTACGCTCCAATCACGTGGGAGGATGCCTTTGCCATGATTGCGGATGCGCTTAACGCAACATCCACGCCCGACCGGTCTGTCTTCTACACCTCCGGACGCACCAGCAATGAAGCGGCGTTCCTCTACCAGGCCTTTGTTCGCGCCTACGGTACCAACAACCTCCCTGATTGTTCGAACATGTGCCATGAGTCAAGCGGAAAAGGCTTGGTTCAGACGGTTGGTATAGGAAAGGGAACGGTCAACCTCCAAGATTTTGACAAGGCCGAAGTCATCTTGGTGATTGGACAAAATCCAGGGACCAACCACCCGCGCATGCTGACGGCCCTTCGCGATGCCAAAGATGCCGGCGCCACCATCGTTCACGTTAATCCGCTCTCAGAAGCGGGCCTGACTCGGTTCAAGCACCCGCAGGAGTACATGAAGGGCCGACTTCGGTCAACCACGCTCGCCGACCATCACCTTCAGGTCCGAATCGGTGGTGATGCTGCTTTGCTGAAAGGACTGATCAAATGTCAACTTGAAGCGGGGGCCGTTGATGCCAATTTCGTTGAACAGAAGACCGTTGACTTTGAGGCGATGGCCGAATCAGCTCGGTCCACACCGTGGGAAAAAATCGTTCAGGATTCGGGGATTTCCAAGTCTGACATTCTAGAAGTGGGTGCCCTCCTTGCGACCTCGAAGGCCACCATCGCTTGCTGGGCCATGGGCTTGACACAGCACAGGAACGGCGTCGCCGTCATCCAGGAAGTCGTCAATTTGTTGCTGATGAACGGTCACATCGGCCGACCCGGTGCCGGACTCTGCCCCGTACGTGGCCACTCCAACGTCCAAGGCGATCGGACCGTCGGTATTTGGGAGGCGCCACCGCAGGCCTTTTTGGAGAAAATGGAAGAGGGACTTGGTTTCTCCCTGCCCAAAGAACACGGATACGATGTTGTTCGGACCATCCAAGCAATGCTGGACGGGCTGGTGGATGTGTTTGTCTGCATGGGTGGGAATTTCTTATCGGCGACGCCTGACACGGACCTCACGGCCAACGCCATCCGAAAGGTCGGGTTAACCGTTCAAATCTCCACGAAGCTCAATCGTTCCCATCTTGTCACGGGTCAAACGGCCCTGATTCTCCCCTGCCTCGGGCGAACTGAACTCGACGTTCAAGCCTCGGGTGAACAATTCGTCACCGTCGAAAATTCGATGGGTGTTGTCCATCGTTCCTTGGGTGGTTTGACTCCCGCCTCGGACGACTTACGCAGCGAGTCTTGGATCGTTGCACAACTGGCCAATCAAACGCTTGGCAACCAACACCTCGACTGGTGCGGTTTGGTCGAAGATTACGATCGAATCCGAGACCTCATGGAAGCGTCGCTCCACGGGTTTGAAGATTACAACCTCCGCGTCAGAGGTGAATTTGGATTTTCACTACCCAACCCTCCTCGGGATCGCCAGGCGTTTGACACCCCCACCGGGCGGGCGCACTTCACCGTCCACCCGTTGCCGGATGTTGAAATTCCAGACGACCATTTCGTGTTGATGACGCTCCGCAGTCACGATCAATACAACACCACCATCTACGGCCTCCACGACCGATACCGTGGCGTTCACGGACACCGCCGTGTCGTGTTCATGAACGCTGAGGACATGGTTGAGCGCGGTTGGAAAACGCGGCAGAGCGTCAACATCACCAGTCATTTCAACGGAGAAGAACGGACAGCAAAGGACTGGTTGTTGGTGCCTTACGAGATCCCCAGGGGAAACTTAGCAGCGTATTTCCCAGAGGCAAACTGCTTGGTGCCGCTTCACTCAACGGCTGACGTATCAAACACACCCACGTCCAAATGGATTGTCTGCACCCTTGAGGCGTCCGGTGAATCCGTGTCGGGTGAGGAAGAATGACCTCCCGCACGTACGGGCAATTGATTCGAGAGAATCGTGATTTTCGGCAGCTTTGGATTGCAGCCGTGATTTCAATGCTGGGTGAATGGTTCAACACCATCGCCTTGTTTTTCCTGATTTTGGAATACACAGGGAGCGAATTCCTGCTCGGCATGTTGTTCACGGTCCGTATGGCAGGTTTTGCCATTCTCCAACCCTTCATCGGATTGCTGGCTGACCGCTACAATCGAAAAATGCTCATGGTCGTCTCCAACCTTCTCCAGGCGGTGTTCGCCCTCTGCTTCCTCCTGGTGAACGATTCGAGCGACATCGTGTGGATGATCGGCCTCTCAGGTTTGATGATGGTCCTGCACGGCGTCTACATGACCGCCGAGCGGGCTGCGTTGCCCAACGTGGTCGCTGAGGAGGACCTTGCGACCGCCAACGCTTTGGACGCCGCATCGTGGTCAACGGCACTCTGCATGGGCGCCATGTTGGGTGGCGTGGTGGTGTCCATTTGGGGCACAAACGCCGCGTTCATCATTGATTCTGTGACGTTTTTGGTCGGCACCTTGTTTTTGATCAACTTGACGATCCCGCAAACCATCGACGAATCCATGAAGGGGCCGTGGTTGTCCACCGGCATTCGGAACATCAAATCCGGTTGGGCTCGCATTCGCAGCCAACCTGCCTTGTTTCGCATTGTTTTTGCCAAGGCCTCGTGGAACGTAGCGGGCGGTGGTTTGGCGGGGGTCTACCTGGTGTTGATGGGAGCGAATGTTCAGGGCTTCGGAGCGGCTTTTGGGTTTGGTCTGTTCTTTTTCGCCCGAGGTGTTGGCACTGGATTAGGTCCCATCCTTGCACGCGCTTTTCTCAAGGACGAAGAAGCGTGGCCAAGACTCGTGGGGTATCTCATCGTCTTGTCCGGCCTCATCTACTTCCTTGTTGGATTGAGCGTGCCTCACGCCTTGTGGATCACCGTGGTCTTGGTCATCTTGGCACACAGCGCAAGCGGCGCCAACTGGGTCCTTTCAACCGTCATGATGCAACAATGGGTTGAGGATGAGGTGCGCGGGCGGGTGTTTTCGACCGACATGCTCATTCTTTCAATCGCATTTTCAACCTCAACCAGCGTGGCCGGCTACCTGATGGAAAACACCGACCTTGGCATTCAGAACGGCATCATGTTGTTCGCCAGCGTGATGGTGTTCTGTGGAATTGTGTTTTCCATGTGGCAACCCGGAAACCCGTCGTCTCAAACCGCTCATTCAGCCTGAAGGCATCGCTCGTGTGTGCATTCTGGTGGCGTGAAATAGAGACGGTCCTCTGGAACGAACGTGTCCAGTTGGAGGGTGGATGATGCGCCCTCTTCGACGAACACCACAGATGATGTGCTGGCAGGGAGGTAATCTTCACCCGTCGACTGTAAACTTAGCCGCAAGACGTGCCCTGCTGGTACTTCTGCGTCCATGGCAAAGAACTCCATTTTCGCGTTGATGGACTCGACGATGGGCGTCCACGTTTGAATCTCATCCCCACCGGCATGATACCGCAGGTCCATGATGGCATGACCCAGGTGGATGCAATTACTCTGGTTGTCGCAATCTTCGAGCAGGGCGTAGAGTTGCCCGCCGAGGCTTGCTGTTGTCACCTCGACATGAACTCGAGGCATACCTGCGATGTAGAGGTCTTCTGCGAGCGGCTCGGTCTCCCACACCGGCCCAGATGATGCATCGGGCAGAACGGTGGTGGTTCCGGCGATGTTGGTCATGTCCGCTCCCAATTCCAACACCAGTTCAACAGCATCGGCGGGCGGGTAGCGGTCCTCAATACGCCAGGAACCTTGGTTGGACTGAATCTCAATCCATTGGCCGGGCTGTTCTCCGATCCCCTTGAGGTAATAATCAAACCACTCGAGCATGTCTTGCATCCAGTCAAAACGTATCATTTCTGGGAACGCCTCGCCGCCACGACCGCCCAAGTCGGACCGGTCGTCCAATTGAACCGGACGGTCAGGATAGTCGTGGTCCCACTGACCAAACAGACCTCTGGCTTCTATTCCAGCATCGATCAGACGGTTGATGGTTGGTACCGCCATGTGGGGGTCAACGTTCCAATCGTGCATGCCCTGGATAAGGTAAACGCTGCCTTTGTAATTCTCAAGAACCCGGTCGAGGAAGTAGCGCTCAGCCCAGTAGTCCCCGGCGACCTCGGAACCAAACATGTAGGCGCTGACGCCGGTTCCCGGGCCGATGATGTAATCCGGGCAGATGTTCTGGTAGTCCTCTTCGTCGCCGTCAATACCGTACGACCCGTAGACACCGTTGTGCATGATGGGTGCCCGCGCTTCAGAAGAACCGTTTTTCCACATGAGTTCTTTCACGCCAATAAGACCCGAAATCGGGACGATGGTCTTCAGGTAATCATGCTCGGCCCCGAACATGGCCGCTTGCCAAGGTGTGCTGCCGTCGTAGGATTTGCCAATCAGCGCTACGGCGCCGTTTGACCAAGGTTGTTCTGCCAACCATCGCACGGCAGCATCGTTCCCGAGCTGTTCGGCATTACCCATCAAATCCATGCAGTGATTGCTCCGTCCGGTGCCTGAGACTGAGATTTGGGCAAAAGCATAGCCGTGTGGTAGAATTTGGTCAATGAACATCTGACCCAACCAACTACCAGGGACTTCAATCGAAGGGGTTTCGACGCTAGCTTCTTGGAAGTAAGGACCACTTTCTGCGATCACCGGCACTTGCATTCCTTCGGGCACATCGGGCAGCCAGACGGCGAGGCTAATGAGCCCGTTCGGCGCAGCTCCACCCTCTTCGAGAGGGAGCGTGTATTCCACAAAATGATGGGTCGAATTCCACTCGTTATCGGTTGGCAGGAGCGAGTACGGCCCAACCTCCAACGCTACGCCAAACTCGCCGTCCGTTTCGTATGGAAGGGTGTAGCGCTCCCAAACAGGCACCCGCACGCCTTGTTGCTGTTCCTCTTCCACCACCAGGTTGACAAACGCCTCTCCAAAGAAGGCCGAGAGCATCAAAAAAACCAGCGACAGCGCCAAGGTCGCCCCCAAGACGACGTTGAATTCTTTGGTGGCTGATGCAGTCGATGATTTGACTTCGTCGTCCAGTGAACCGACAATGATGCTCAACTGGTCCACGTCGGTTTTGGTTGATGTTTCAACCAAATCAGCCATCACGACCTCATCGTCCGACATGGTGCTTCGCCTCGGGGTCGGTACGGCTGTTCTTGAACATACGCCCGTGGTGCTTTTCGTGCTTTCGAAGAACAAGCCTCAAAGACATCCATACCAAGGTGGAATCATGGATGAGGATGTGCGGCGCATGCAAGCTGCCGTCCTCGAAGGCATTCCACTGGCGTTGCCGGAGCATCCAGGAATCGATTCGTCCGTTGACCACGCACCCAACCGACGGCAAATTCTCACCGCAGAAGAAAAATTGTTGGCCCTTGAAAACGCCCTTCGCTACATTCCACCGCAACACCATGAGTCACTGGCTGACGAATTCATGGACGAACTCAACACCTACGGGCGCATCATCATGCGGCGCTACAGACCCACCAGCCACCCCATGAAAGCTTACCCGCTGGATGCCTATCCCTGCGCCTCACGGCAGGCTGCGTCCATCATGCTGATGATTCACAACAACCTTGATCCCGCTGTTGCGCAATTCCCCCACGAGTTGATCACGTACGGTGGAAATGGCTCGGTGTTCCAAAATTGGTGCCAGTACCGTTTGGTCATGAAGTACCTCTGTGAGATGACCGACCAGCAGACACTGGTCATGTATTCTGGCCACCCTTTGGGACTTTTCCCCTCTGGTCCAGCGGCGCCTCGCGGTGGTGACGAACGGTATGGTCATCCTGAATTATTCGAGTCAAGACGACTACGAACGTATGAATGCGCTCGGCGTGACACAGTACGGCCAAATGACCGCTGGTTCCTACATGTACATCGGGCCTCAAGGCATTGTCCACGGCACCACCATCACCTTGCTGAACGCCGCCAGGCTTCACCTTGGGTTGAGTGATGAATCGAATCTTTCCGGTATCACCTTCATCACCAGCGGCCTGGGTGGTATGTCGGGCGCCCAAGCCAAAGCCGCCACGATCGCAGGCGCTGCTTGCATCATCGCAGAGACGAACGCTCATGCCGCTCACAAGCGCCACAACCAAGGCTGGTTAACCACGGTCACGGACGACATTGACGACGCTATCGACCAAATGGTCCAAGCCGCCAATGACGGAAATGCCATATCAATCGGTTTGATTGGAAACATCGTCGAATTATGGGAACGATGCGTAGAGCGAGAGGTTCACGTGGATTTGGGGAGCGATCAAACCAGCCTGCACAACCCGTATCAGGGAGGTTATTTCCCAGCAGATCGAACCTACGAGGAGAGCGCCACGATGCTGTCCGAAGACCCGGCCCGATTTCGGTCGGAGGTACAGTCCACCCTTCGGCGCCACGCTGCCGCCATCAACACCATGGCAGAACGCGGGATGTACTTCTGGGATTATGGCAATGCTTTCCTTTTGGGAAAGGCCTCCCGTGTCGGGCCGATGTGGTCAACGAGGATGGGACCTTTCGTTATCCCTCCTACGTTGAGGACATCATGGGGCCGTTGTGCTTCGACTTCGGTTTTGGCCCGTACCGTTGGGTTTGCACGAGCGGCGACCCTGCTGATTTGAAGCGGACCGATGAAATTGCAGCGGATGTCCTTCGGGGCATGCGTGATGGCGCTCCCGAAGACGTGCGACAGCAAATCAACGACAACCTGCGCTGGATTGAGCAAGCAGGGGCAAATCAACTCGTCGTTGGAAGCCAAGCCCGCATCCTCTATGCTGACGATGTAGGCCGACGAAACATTGCACTGGCGATGAATCAAGCCATCGCTTCTGGAGAATTGCAGGGACCGGTGGTGTTGGGTCGAGACCACCACGATGTATCGGGGACCGACAGCCCCTACAGAGAAACGGCCAACATCCGAGATGGCTCAATGTTCACGGCTGACATGGCCGTCCACAACGCCATCGGTGATGCCTTCCGCGGCGCCACATGGGTGAGTCTCCACAACGGTGGTGGCGTGGGCTGGGGGGAGGTGATTAACGGTGGTTTTGGATTGCTGTTGGACGGCACGGCCGAAGCCGAGGAGAAACTCTCATCCATGCTTCATTGGGACGTCAACAACGGCGTCGCTCGACGTGCATGGGCGAGAAACCCTGGTGCTCGCTCTGCCGTGGTACGCGCCATGGAAGCCGAAGACGAGTTGACCGTCACCCTCCCGCACCTCGTCGAGTCCTCCGTGCTCGACCGCTTCCGAGGTGATGGACAGTGAGCCAACGCCCCGTGGTGTATGCTGACGGACGAACGCTTTCCGCACAGGAAGTGGCCATGGTGGCCAAAGGCCAAGCGGACGTTGCTGTGTCCGATGACGCATGGCCCGGTATCCATGCAGCACGACAGGTCGTTGAGCGAATTGTGTCCACGGGCGACACCGTTTACGGCATCAACACGGGCTTTGGTGCACTTGTCCGCGAACGCATTTCAACCGATGACTTGGCCCAACTTCAGATCAATCTCATCCGTTCCCACGCAACGGGTGTTGGTGATCTCATGACGGTGGAAGCCGTTCGTGCCATGATGATGGTGCGGCTGAACTCGTTGTGCAAAGGGCATTCTGGGATTCATCCCGATTGCATTCGACAATTGGTGCTCTACCTGAACCACAACGTTCACCCTGCTGTTCCACGAATCGGAAGCTTGGGGGCGAGCGGGGATCTTGCACCGCTCTCTCATCTCGCCCTCACGCTTATCGGTGAAGGAGAAGTTCTTGTCGATGGCAAAGTAGAATCAACCGCTGACTTCCTGTTCAGCAACGGTTTGGTCCCCGTCGAACTCACGGCCAAGGACGGGCTGTCATTGATCAACGGCACAAGTCAAATGACGGCTTATGCGGTGCTCGCTCAACAAGAACTGGCTAGCGTCTTGTTGCTGGCCGATGTCATCTTGGCCATGTCCATGGACGCTCGTTCGTGCAGCCTTACGCCGTCAAGACCTGAGGTTCACGACGCACGCCCCCATCCGGGACAACAACGGGTCGCTGAACGCCTTCGCACGTTGCTCAGCGGTTCGGAAATACTCCAAGACCACGCCTCGTGCGACCGGGTTCAAGACCCCTATTCTTTCCGTTGCGCCCCCCAGGTCCACGGTGCCGTTTACGAATCCTTCCAGCGGCTGGGAGATATGCTCGCAAGGGAAATCAACAGCGCCACCGACAACCCGCTGATTTTCCCCGAACCCAACCGGCCCGGTGAGCATGAGGTTGTTTCTCAAGGCAATTTCCACGGTGAAATTGTCGCCCTAACATGCGATGCCATGAGCTTGGCCATGTTTGAACTTGGATCGATCTCTGAACGACGGATGGACCAGATGCTCGATCCCGCTCGAAGCGAGATGCCAGCGTTTCTCGCTAAGGATTCGGGGCTTGAGTCAGGGCTGATGATCGTTCAGTACGTTGCAGGAGCATCACTCGCCGAGCTCCACGGTCAGGCAACGCCTCGGTCGGCGTTCTCGACCACGACTTCTGCGGGGCAAGAAGATCACGTCAGCATGGGGGCGACGGCAGCATGGAATCTGCACGTTGGTGTACGTCGCTTAAGCGAAGTCCTGGCGTGTGAAGCCCTCATCGCCGCAGAAGCCCTCGAACACGCAACCCTGCGGTCATCACCTCACGTTCGGGCGATGCATGACCTCGTGAGGACCGTCGCCTCAGCCCTGGTCGGCGACCGCTCGACATCCGCAGAATTGATTCAGATTGCAGACGAACTTCGTCAGCCAGGATGGCTGGCCCGATTGGAGGCAGAACACGGACGCTTACCGCGCTGAAAGAAGGTGCTCAAGGTCTTGGACGTTCTTTTCAACGTCCAACAGCGACATCATCCGATAGTTGAACATTTCACGTTCGGTGACGGTGAGTGCGCTTTCATGTGTTTCAAGCAAACGAAGGGCATCGATGGCCCTCACGATGTCAAGTTCAACCGACCTGTACACGGAAAAAGCATCGTCCATGTCGGTCAGCGATAAGGCAGGTTCGAGCGCGGACAAATCAAACCCCATGCGTTTCCATTGAAGCATGCGCCGTGCGAGAACAGCCGATGTAAATCCAAGTCGAGGTAAACTCACCAAATGCGTGATAACGGCGTCGGACGATTGACTGACACTGGGAGATTTCACCAGTCCAACCTTTTCTCCCCCATCCCCCGTCGTGTCGTGTTCAAGACTGCGGTGGTCAACCGATTCGGAGGCGGTGGGCTCTGCCACGGTCATGAGCGGTGCGATGCCGGTTAACCGCCTCCAAAAAGAGGACTCAACGGTCAACGGATCGAGGGGAAACACGACGTCCACGTCTTGATGCCGCACGAGACCGTCCAGCCGCTGCAGCCACGCCAGTGTAGCAGGAACCGTCGAACGCGATGCAATCCAGTCAAGCCCCTCAACGATGATGAGTTCTGTATCATCGTTGAGTTGTGATTGGAGGTGTTGTTCAATTGAAGGAGCATCGGGTGGAATCGATCGTGGACTTTCATGTTCGGAAATCCACCACATATCGGCGGTGTTGGTTGCGATATATCGCAGCAGTTGGCGCAAAGGCAGCCGACTGTAACACATGACATGTCCTGCCGTCGCGTCAATCCGGTCGGCCAAAGCACCGTACGTGGTGGTCGGCGAGGTCGATTCGAGCGTGAACAAGCCAACCATTGCCCTACCTCGACGATGCTACGCTCGATGCAGGTTCTAAGGAATTCCGCCTACAACAAGGTGCAAGTCATCAATCATTATATTGCCCTTCTTCGTGGAAATAAGTGGTGGAACGATGACGGATGAAGAAAATGAATCGGTTGCCATGGCTGAGTGCGGTGCTTGTCGAGCCGTCATCCCCATCGATTCGACGGAATGCCCCGAGTGTGCAACGAAATTTTCGGGTGTATCCGAAGATGCACTTGGGGAGTGCGGGGGCTGTCAAGCACTGGTCCCCCTCGACTCGACACGTTGCCCCGAGTGTGGTGTTCTCTTCGTAGCGGACGACGTCGTTGATATCCTTCGCCAGTGGGTTGCAGACACCGGCATTAACATCCGGAAGTTGTTCGACAAGTTCGATGAAAATGACGACGGCACCATTGATTCAGATGAACTCAAGCGTGGTTTACTCAGTTTGAACCTCGCCGACCTTCCACCATCGCAGGTTGACCGCCTTGTCGCCGAAATCGATGCAGACGGTAACGGCGTCATCGATCTTGATGAGTTTGACGCCATCCTGATGGGGTCGAACGCTGCACAGGAGGAGGCGCCCGCACCCGTAGAGACCGACGGAACGGCCGAAGATGATACATCCGTTCTTGAGGGCGAAGATGACGGCGGAGAGGCTGACGAAGAATCAGCTGATGCAGAGAGCGATGCCGAGGAAGCAGATGCATCGGTCGAAGAAGAGGCTGAAGAGGAGGCCGAAGACGAGGCTGAGGAGGAGGCAGAGGATGATGAAAGCGCTGCGGAGGAAGAAGAAGCCGGTGAAGAAGAAGATGAGGCACACGGCATCGACGATGAAGCGTTTGACATTGACGAAGAAGAGGATTCACCGGAAGCCGACGCGGACGAAGAAGAACCTCATCGTCCGCTGGCCGCGCTGTCCGCGCTGGCGGACCTGATGGATGAACATGACATCTCAGCGCAACGCCTGTTCAATGAACTCGATGCAGACGGCAACGGTGTCGTATCCATTAGCGAACTGAAAAGCACGATTGCAGAGAAGTACGGTGATGATCTCGACCTTGAGCAAGTGAACGCCATCATGGAGGGGGCTGACGTCGACGGTGACGGTACCATCGACATCACCGAGTTCATCGGTTCGCTGGAAGATTACGAAACCATGGAGGAACTGGTAGAGGAGAAAGTCTTCCCGTCTCCGTGGCAGAAGCGCATGATGTCCAAATCGTGGAACGACACGGTATGGCCCATCCTCCACGTTGCGTTCGGCATCATGGTTGCGCTCTTTATCGCCAACGGGATGTTTGGATTTGTCGATGGAACCGGTGGCAATGTCGCCTACATTCCGAATGATTCTGGTTTGATACCAAGTGGGAACATTGTTGAGGGCGACATTTACCCGTGCGACGAGAAGTACCAGATGGACGGTTGTCGAAACTCGCTCACACCCCTAGCAGGTGCGAACGGCTCCCTTTCAATGCCAACCGGTTTCTACTGGGACGGCATCATGCTGATCGCCCTCTCGGTCATCGGAATGGCGACTACCCTGTTCTTGCATCTCGTGAAAGCCCCCGAGTGGCGCGCAAGGGCCAAAGCCATGAAAGAGTTTGAAACGGACAAAGCCGAAGCAGCAGAATCGGCCGAGGAATCCAGCGATGAGACGGACGATGATGAAGCGGTTGCGGACGAAGATGAAACCGAAGATGATGAAGCCTACGAAGAGGACGATGAACTCGAGGATGACGTCGACGAAGACACGGATGACGAGGCCGAAGAAGAAGGGATTGACATTGGTTCGCACATTGGATTGGTGTTTGACGACGAAGAGGTCTTTGGGGTCATCGTAGAATTTGATGACGATGAGGAAACAGTGACCATCGAAGAAGATGGCACTGGCGACCTTGTGACCGGCTACCAGGAAGACATGTTCCTTGAGTGAGCACATGAAAAAATCCGACCCACTCGATCGGCTGAACGGCCTGGCTGTCTGCCCTGTGTGCGGTTGTTTTGACCGAAAGGGAATGTACCGTTGTTCGGAGTGCGGAACCTTTCACGCAGGCGGCATCATGGAGGAACGGGAAGCACCTCCTCCAAGCGAACAGCGAGAATTGGAGGCAGCAGCACCACCGCTCGACCCGTCCGTTTATTCCTTGGGGCCGAACGCCTCGATACCCGAAGAATCATTCGACGAATCCGACGATGTGAGATCGTGGGAAGGCGGGTCCACCGATTTCACCTTTGATGAGGACGATGACCCGCCGGTTGCGCACATCACCCTCCCCGAAGCTGAAGACGTGACTTCGGATGAAGATTAACTAATTGTTATTGGAATGGTGTTAATCCAATATACCAATCAAATGTCCATTCAATGATGTTCATTGGTGGGCTCGGAGAGAATCGAACTCTCGATCTTTGCCATGTCAAGGCAACGTCATAAACCCCTAGACCACGAGCCCTAGGTAGGTTGACCCACCTGACATTTCTATTAAATGAATTCGGTAGGCTGCCGTGATGTTCATCACGCGATGATCTTGGAAATCTTCCCCGTGCACCCAGCTTGGGAACAAAATCCAGCCATCCGCGTGCGGCCGTTGGCCATGGCAATTTTTTCACCGTTCTTGATTGGACCGTACGTTTTGCACTTCATGCAATAACCTTGAATCTCTGCCATGGTGCTCAAAGTCGGCGAGTAGGTTCGAATATTGAACGCTTCTGTTGAATATTCACCAATTTTCCTTTTTTTGACCCTCAAAGGAGGGGTTCAAAGGTTGAAAACAACAAGAAAATGGAAATGACGCAGCCCAGGGATCAGAAAAACGCTGTACTGCGGCCCATCTTCCAGTCATACATGTCGCCTGCCATCGTACGGAATCCGGCCGTTGTCGCATAACTCACATTATGCGACGATACGTGGCACGCAAAATCACCCATTCTCAGGAAAGCCCAAGTTTTGGAGCTCTTCGTTTGGAATTTCAAAGATCCCCACCAAGGGCGGACCCAACAAAAGACCCTCAATGCCGCCGTCTTCCGCATCCATCACCGTTTGGATTTCGGTCGAGACACGTTTCCAGTCAGCCGCAGAAACGAATGCCGATTGAACGAGCATCATGCTCGATGATTCTGCACCCGTGCCCATCCATGCCCCGATGCAGCCAGGTTGTCGCCGCTTGTACTCTTGACGAGCCCGCAACATTCGCCGTAGCCGCGCATCCGATCCTTTTCTGCCCGAGCACACAATGGTCTCTACCCATGCCATGATATTCACCTAATTATGATTTGAACAACATCTAATTGAAACCATAGTGGAATTACCTATAATCCAAAGTCAATGCGAAATGAATTGCCCGTTCAGAACCGTAGCGGAAAACGGGGAGCCCGATGGACGCAAACAAACGGCTTCCCAATGAGGTCCATCGACGATGTTGAAATTTGCAACGGCGCCTTCCTTGAGAACGCCGTGTGGCCGTCCCGACGGGTGGGGTGTGATTTTGGCTGCTGAAGCCGTGACCGCCTCCAAGGCCAACAGCGGATTCATGCCGCATCGCTGAACCATCAGCGAACACATCAGCGGAAGGCTAAGTGTTTGGCAGTTTGGATTAAAATCGGTTGCGAGGGTAAACGGCACATCATGTTCCACGATGTCGGCCATATCGGGCCACTGATCGCCCATCGCATACGGCGTTCCCGGTAGGAATCCGGTGTTCACACCGTTTGATTTCATGTCCAAGCGCACCTCCATGGGCGTGTGATACGCATGATCCGCCGTCTCAACACCGAGGGCCGAGGCGAGTTCAGCGCCGCCCCCATCCACAAATTCGTCAACGTGCATCCTTAATGCCAGGCCGGCCTTTCGTGAGGCTCGAAGAATGTCTTCGCTTTCTTCCACCGTGAACCACCCCGGTTCACAAAACACGTCAGCAGACCGAGCAATTCCTTGCTCGACGACGGCAGGCAGCTGTTCACTCAGCAAGGTTTCAACGTAAACCTCTCGAGGTGTTCCTGGAGGCGTGTCATGGGCTCCCATCCACGTTGAGTCGATGGTCGGTGTGTGCGAGATGCCGTTGAGGCGTGAGGCCACCTGGAGCAATCGCAATTCCGACTCGGTTGACAACCCGTAGCCACTCTTGGCTTCAAGGTGCGTTGTGCCCGTCCGGAGAGCTTCCCGTAATCGTTTGTAGCCAAGCGCGAACAACTCGTCATCACCCGCAAGGCGAGTGCTTTCAACCGTTGAACGAATTCCACCGCCCATGGCCGCAATTTCAGCGTATGACTTCCCTGCCTGCCGCCAGGATACTTCCCTTGAGCGATCACCCGCCCAGAGCAGGTGGGTGTGGCCGTCGATCAGACCCGGGACGATCGATTGACCAGCCAAATCGTGTACGGCGAGGTCAGCGGTGGCGGCGTCAACGTCATCATGATGGAGGCTGTATTCATCGACAACTTCATCTGAATCTTTGATAGATACAATAACGTCGTCTTCAATGATAATTGCTTTTCCAATGCCGTCTATTGAATTCTCATACGAAGTTCGCTCGTGGGCGAAATGCACGAGCGGACCGGCGTTGAGAAAGACGGCTCGCACGATTCGGTTGAGGGGAAGAGGGTTGAAGAACAATCGGTTGCACGGTTGACCATGACAGGTTGGACGTTGGGCATTGAAACCACCGCACACACGCTTTCGTTCGGGTTGGTTGACAAGGACGGCATCCCTTACCCCGCATCAAGTGATACGCTTCGTCCCGATCAGGGTGGCATTCACCCACGAGAGGCGGCAGACCACCACAAAGACGTGGCGGCCGAACTGTTCACTTCGGTTCTCGACCAACACGGGTTAACCACGGAAGACATTGCAGCCGTTGCCTACTCTCAGGGACCAGGCCTCGGACCTTGTCTTCGAGTCGGTGCCGCCGTCGCACGAGGTCTTGCCACACGCATGGATGTCCCGCTCATCGGCGTGAACCATTGCGTCGCTCACATTGAAATTGGACGCCAACAGTGTGGATGTGATGACCCCGTTTTGCTGTATGTCTCGGGCGGAAACACACAGGTGATCGCTCGCTTAAACGGTCGCTATCGTGTGCTCGGCGAAACACTTGACATCGGCATCGGCAACATGCTGGATAAATTCGCTCGAAACCAAGGCATTCCTTTCCCCGGCGGGCCGAAGATTGAACAACTTGCCAAGCAATACCTTGAGCGCGTGCCCAACCCCGACATGGAAGGATTGCAGCTCCCATACGCCGTTCGCGGTATGGACCTCGCCTTTTCTGGCCTCTTGACCGCTGCGCAGCGACTGGTTGACAACGGCATGCCACTCGATGCGGTGTGCTGGTCGCTCCAAGAGCACGCCTTTGCCTCCTGTGTCGAAGTGGCCGAACGCGCCATGGCGCACACCGGGAAATCCGAACTGCTCCTTGGTGGCGGAGTTGCTTGCAATCAACGGATTCGAACCATGTGCGAAGAGATGTCCAGTGACCGGGAGGGCACGTCCCACGCCCCACCACGAATGTACTGCATCGATAACGGCACCATGATCGCCCTGTTGGGGTGGCTTGAACTGCAGAAGCGGACCACCAGCCTTGACCAAAGCGCCATCGATCAGTACCTGCGAACGGACCAGACCCCAATCGTTTGGTCCTAAGCGGAACAGGGGCATACGGTTTTAATGGGTCGTCGTTCCCAATCGGTTGGGGGTCTTACCAATCAACGGTCGTCGAGGCGGGAAGCGGGAGGAATTCAACCCCTTCGCGAAAGATGCTTCACAGCAACACCGACGCCGTCGCGATGAGCGCGAACGCCAGCATGCTCGTCGACCCACCCCCGCCGTTGAGCAACCCGCCGCACCCAAGAAAGACATCAAGGCTGATTTTGAGAGAAAACAGCGCGAAGCGATGGAAAAATTGGAGCAAAAAGGCGACGTCACAGCACCAGCGGTGGCCCCGGCACCGGTCCCCGTGTCCGTTGGTTCACCCACGGGCAGGTCCGAGGAAAAGCACGTTGTCCAATCGGATGAAGACCGTCTTGCTGAACTGAGAAGGAAATCCGAAGCCACCAAGCAAAACGCATCACGGATTGAATCTTCACCTGAAGTCAAGCCGGTGTCATCCGGGCTTGAAGCATCGGTATCAGATTTAGAAACAACCTCCGAGGAGGTGAGCACGAATCTGTCGGACACGGCGCTGGAGGCCAGCGCCCCTGAGAAAATCCCCAAAAACGTCTTTGCGAAAATCGAGACGAAAATCGCACCCAAACAGGATCGGCGACGAAGTCGACGGCGAATGGATAAAAAAGGCGGCGGACGACAGAAACAAGAGAAAAAGCTCAACCGTCAAAAGTACCTTGAGTACAAATACGAAGCAAAAGACATCCTCAACGACCCTAACGTTCCCGAGGAGCACCGGTCCAACGTGCTCGGCCAGATTTGGGCGAAAGGAGAACGACAAGGCGTGGATGAATCCCTTGATTCATTGAAAGAAAAAAAGAAGAACTCATTCTTCCCAAAAGTTGCTGAAAACCCAAATGCGAGAACTCGTAAGCGATGACCACCAGAGATGATACCATGACCGAATAAAATCGAAAAAAATTGTAGCCCAAATCCACTACACGGAACGCTTCCCGACACCGGTG
>BOYQ01000004.1:0-238843 GCA_019651595.1 Candidatus Poseidoniales archaeon
ACAAACAATGAGATTTTAGCAATTGGATAAAGGGATCCATGATTACGGGTATACCATAACACCCTTCGTTCCTCTCGTGTCCACTGGGTTTCTATGGGCCATTACAACGTACCGATGTGTACATCCAGGCCCCTGAACAGGTGTGAAAAAACGTAGAGAGAAAGAACAAGAGGCTAAATGGGAGCGCCACTGGTTAGCACCATGGGCGAGGTCGTCATCGGCATTCAGGCGCCTCCGGAGCCATCTACGGCAGCGCCTCGCCGAGGTCCTGTCCGAGATGGGCAAACCATCCGCCTCGTCGTCACCGACTCGGGCAAGATCACCCTCAAGCACGAGTGCGACACCACGCCCGAAGCCGTCGCTGAAGCCACCAACGCCATCCTCGAAGACGCCAAGAACGTCGGTTGCCAAGTCCGCCTCGGCTCGGCAAAAATCGACGCGGTCGTCATTTGCCCCTGTTCGGGCACCACCATCGGCAAGCTCGCTGCTGGCATTTCCGACAACCTGGTGACCCGCTCGGCCATCGTGGCCCTTAAGGAGCGCCGCAAGCTCATCATCGTGCCCCGAGAGGCGCCTTACGCCACGGTTCACCTCGAGAACATGGCCAAACTTTCGCAGTGGGGCACCATCGTCATTCCCGCTTCCCCCGGGTTCTACAACCACCCGAAGAACATCGACGACATGGTGGACTTCATCATCGCACGTATCCTCGATCAGCTGGCTACGAGCACGACATTGGTCGCCGCTGGACCGGCGATGAAGTCTGAAATGACACCTGACCGCCGACTTCTTGAACAA
This sequence comes from Candidatus Poseidoniales archaeon, assembly GCA_019651595.1. Taxonomy (GTDB): domain Archaea; phylum Thermoplasmatota; class Poseidoniia; order Poseidoniales; family Poseidoniaceae; genus Poseidonia. Next base: position 799 of record BOYQ01000004.1, read on the forward strand.
GGAAGCCAAGGGAAGCACGGGTGAGCCCATGGATTTGCAAAGCAAGACCGTCGCTGAACTCAAGGAGATGCTCAAGGAGCAAGGCCTTCCCGTCAGCGGAAAAAAGGACGAACTCATCGCCCGCCTGGATGCAGGTGGTGCCGTCGACGCCGTGCTCAGTTTGGAGGACGATGTCAAAGATTTACCCGGCGGACTGGACGAAGAAAACGTGCCCTGGTGGCGAAGTACGGATGTACTTACACCGCAGGCCCTCATGGCGATTGGCGTCGTGGTGCTGATGATCACCGCCGTGTTTGTCTTCCGTCCCGCCTGGCTGGGTTTCGCACCCAATTACGAAGTACGACCTCATCGATTACGAGCGCACAAACCCGTGCCTTTGCTGAAGACCTCGTGGCGCTGGGCCATCCCGAATGGGAAGGGCGCATGAGCGGCACCACCGAGGAAGCCAACACGTCGGCTTACATCTGCTCAATTCGAAGCGATGGGGCTGTCCGTCACGAGCATTCCTACCAGGTTCCCATGCACCACGTCAACGCAGAACCGAGCCTGCGCATCTGCATTCAGGGTCTGGGCGGCAACAGCCCCGTGCGAAGGCTTTGGCGCCTTGGGCAGTCAAATCATCCAGTTCCAACACCGGTTGACTACGTCATTCAGGGTTCTCGGGACGCATCAGAATACACCTTCAACGACGACGTGCCGGTCACGGACGTCGGCAACAGGCACCGACGACGCCCTTTGGGCCTCGGCGGCGGGCAGCATCGGCTACGTGCGAAGCGGTGCGGACGTGGGCGGCAACACGGGCATCTTCTCGAGGGCCGCTGAAAACAACCTCGCGGCCTCATTTTCGTGAACAAAGATGCGAACTGCGGCCAGATCGAAGCCAACGACTGCGTGCCCATCTTCAAGGGAAGTCGAATCGCCGAGGTTTCAGCGGCCAACGGCGGCAGCATTCCATCCGAACTTCCGTTCATCGCCATGTCCAAAGACGCTGGCGAGATCCTCGAACAGCGATCTTCAACGCCACGGGCCCTCAAGGTGCCTTGGAAATGCTCATCGACTGACCAACGACCAGGAGCGCACCATCTACGTGCCGTGCGGTAGAAATCCGTGGAAATCCTCCGAGGTCGTCATCGTCGGCGGCCACCACGACACCGTCTATCACGGACAGGGGCCGTTGACGACACTCAGGCACCGCCAGCGTGATGGAAATCGCACGGCAGTTGAGCGAGGTCGTGAACGAAACCGGCACCCCCGAGCGCACCCTCCGGTTCTGCACGTGGGGCGGGGAGGAGGAAGGCCTCTACGGAAGCAAAGCCTACGTCCAAGCCTTCCAAAACAGCCTGAGGGACAACCTTCGCCTCTACCTCAACCTCGACATGAACCACGTCGACGCCGACATGGCCAACCGCGGCAATTCGGGTCACGCTGTTCGGCAACGAGCAGGACGACATGGACCACATCCAGCGAATCACGGACCTCTACCGGAACGAACGCTCCGAGGTCGCCGATCAGTACGACATCCAAGTACGCGACGCTGCCGGGCGAACGGGGCGATTCGGACGGCATGCCCTACAACTCCGACCACGCACCCTTTGTGTACGACCTCGGGGGTGGTGAGCGCGGACGAGCGGTCGTGTGCTACGGCAGCGGCAGTTGGGAGTACCACACCTACGCCGATACCATGGACCGGTTCAACGAAGAATCGCTTCACGTATCGGTGACCATTTACGGCACCTACATGCGCTTCTTGGCCTACTCAAATTATTGAGCGTGGGGTTCAAAACGCCAACTTCGGTGGCGGTGAGCATGGTCGCACCGAGCGCTTGGGCCAGTCACATTTTGGTGCCGTCGAAAACCGAAGCCTTGCAAATCAAAGACAAGGTCGGGAAACTCAAGGATTTCCAAAAACTTGCTCGCAAAAAAAGCACCTGTCCGTCCAGCCAAAAAGGCGGAGACTTGGGGTGGTTTCGCAAAGGACGCATGGTGAAAGCGTTCGAGGACGCCGTCTGGGAAACACCTGTGGCCACCGTATCACCACCCGTCAAGACGCAGTTCGGCTACCACCTGATTTGGGTTCACGAACGAGACGAAGACCTGTGAGGCGTGATCTATGCAGTGGCGCGTCGGGCTCGAAAACTACGAGGTCATGGCCGCCCACGGTTTGGTTTGAACACGAACACGAAACCCCCCAGCCGTTTGTGTTCACCGTTTGGGCAACGCTCGCAGGCCACGAGCGAATCGAGGCCATTGAAGCGACCTTGAATTACGCCGACGTGCAAATCGCCATCGACGAGGTGGTGTTGAACGCCGACGAACCCATCCGCCTCATGGAGGACATGGCGCAACGCGTCGTCGACCTGTTGGCGGCGCATTCCACCGTTGCGTCCGTCCGTGTCCGAATCGAAAAACCACAGGCACCGTTGCCGCACCCGGGTGGCTTGCCGGTAATCGAGGTCGTCTGGCACCGAACGTGAGCGAGGATTAAACGCCGACTCGTTCAGGAAAGGGCATGACCATTTCCGGGCGTGTCTACGTTCCAAGCGCCGTCGAGGAGGGCGGCGCCGTGGTGGGGATGGGGTGCTTCAGCACGCAAGAAACGGCGCTCAACGTCCTGCGTTCGTTTTTGAAAAAGTCCCATCAGGTTCCGCTGGAACGAGCAAGCGTTGCTGCTTGGGACGTGGACGTCGTGGGCGACGACGCCGTCACCGTCCCTGTCGGAATTTGAGTGCAGGGTCTGCCCGGTTTGCCACCGCACCACGTTTTGGATCGACGTTGAACGATTCAAGGCCCGATGCTACGGTTCCGCCTGCGGAGCGTGGATCGAGGAAGCGCCGTTGAAGCCGGCGTCATCGATTGCGGCTGGCCGCCACACGGTTGCGGAACAGGTCGAGGACATTGACCAAGCCATGCGAAGTCTCCGCCGCATCGCCGCCAAAGCCGAAGCAGCCGGCCTTTCTGCGATTGACGAGCGGTTTCGATGGAAGATGTCTGATTCTTTATATCGGCTTGAAACCCTTAGCGTCCATGTCAACCGAATACCTGACCGAACCGGGACCGAGGACAACCTTCGCTTGATCGTGGACGCCCATCCCTTTGATACCGAACCGCAGGAACCTTCTGCGCCCTACCCCGTTCTGGTCGATGGCATTCCCGCTCTGGCCTCCATCGGCAGCCACGGCGCCTACAGTCAACGAATCGTGATCACGCTGGAGGAGGAGCACCCTGAACTCGGCCGCGAATTTTCAACCAAGTACTACATGATCGAGACCCCCGGCATCGTCACCTGGGGTCACAACGGTAAATCGTTCACCATCGAGAAAATCGTTGGAACGGCCTAAATAACGACCGACGCCGGAGCCACCTCCGCTGGAAACAGGTCTTGATAACCGCACGACCAGAGTGAAATTCATGCCGGAAGGTCCCGAAATACGTCGCGCAGCCGACCGCATCGGCAAGGCGCTCGTCGGCAAGGTGATTGAAGGCGGCAACTGGCCGTTTCAGACCCTCCAGCAGGCCGATTCGCTCATTCTCGGTCATGAAGTCCTGAGCGTCACCAGCCGAGCCAAAGCCATGCTCATTCGATTCAGCAGCGGCTGGACGATGTACAGCCACAACCAGCTGTACGGTCGCTGGACCGTCCACCTGAAAACGACCGACCCCCGCTCGAACCGCTCGCTACGAGCCGAATTCCTGACCGACAAGCACGCTGTTCGCTTGTGGTCGGCCACCGACATCGTGCTCGTACCGACCCCCGAAGAGGACGCCCATCCTTTCCTCGCCCGTCTCGGGCCGGACGTGTTGGACGAAACCATCACCGCTGCCGACCTCCTCACCCACCTCCGCTCCAAAGGCATTCATCGCAAAAAAGGGGCCACGCTGATGCTGGATCAGCGCAGTTTTGCCGGTTTGGGCAACTACCTGCGCTCTGAAATTCTCCACGCCGCTGGCGTTCACCCCGACGACCGACCGTGCGACCTTGACGAGGCCACCCTCGAACGCTGGGCGGACTGCATCAAGTCGGTCACCGTTCAAGCCTACGAGCACGGTGGCATCACGGTTGACCTCGACGTGGCCGAAGCCAGCAAGGCTCGCGGCGAGCCCAGGCGCATGTGGCGCCACGCCGTGTTCTGCCGCAACGACCGGCCCTGCCTCACCTGCGGTGAGTTGGTGCTACGTGTCCGCTATGCGGGCCGTCGTCTCGACTATTGTCCAACCTGTCAGCCATCGCGCCGTGGCTCATGACCAGGTCCGAAGGTCGCCTTGGGAAGGCGGTCGGACTTCCTCACCCTTCAGCAAAGTGGACCGGACGTGTTCGAAGGTGGCCGCATCCAGGGCCTTTTCTTCGTCCGCCCGTCGTGCCACGTTTTTCATGGCGATGGCCATGCGGTGGTTCCCTGCGAACGAGGGTCCGTGCCGGTTGAGGTAGGCCCAGTAGAGGCGGGTCATCGGGCAGGTCTTCTTGTGATGAAACTGGCACGACTTGCAGTGGTCGCTCATGCGATTGATGTAGGCTGAACCGGCCACGTAGGGCTTGGTCATCATGGCCGTTCCCAACGCGAAGGTTCCCATGCCGAACACGTTGGGTTCCACCACCCAATCGTAAGCGTCGATGAAACCCGCATGGAACCAGTCGGTGAGTTCGCGGGGGTCAACGTCCAACAGGTTCGCCACGTTGCTCAGCACCATGAGTCGGGGGATGTGATGGGTCCACCCGTCCTCCATGACCGATTCAACCGAGGCGTCAAGGCAGCGCAAACCGCTGGTAGCGCCCCAATAGGCTTGAGGAAGCGGCGTGTGCTGCATGAGATGGTTGGGGTGGTCTTCACCGTCTTGGGCCGTAAAGCCCTCCCAGCGGGCGCCGCGTTCGCTGGCCGACCGGTTGACGTCCAGGGTGCGGAAACCGTCCGTGACCTCATGGATGTGGCGCACGTACTCCCTCCAGATCATCTGTCGAACAAAACCCTCCACGCTGTTCAGGGGCGCTTCGCTGACCAGGGCGGCATCGACAACGACCGATGGCATCACGCGATGCAGGTTGACCAGGGTGGCCAGTCGAGAGTGGAACAACCCACGACTCTTCTCGGACATGGCGTCCTCGTACCGGCCGAAATTGGGCAGGCAGGCAACGCCGAACGCCAGCGCCTGCTCCACGTCGGAGGCGCTGGTGGGTTGCATGGACAGGTCCACCGCTCCGGGATGGTGCCCGAAATGCGTCTGGACGAGGACCTCAACCTCCGCATCGATGGCGTCTTTTCCGAAGACCGGTGCCGCCGGGGCAGGCGGGTCGCCCTTCCACGGGAATCGGTTTTCTGCGTCGAAGCTGTACTTCCCGCCAACGGGTTTTCCCTCGGTCACCCAGCCCCCCGGCGAATTTTTTCTATAAACGCCCCCGGGAAGGGTGGTTGTTTTCCCCCCGCCCCGAGGGAACACGCCCTGGGTCACCAAACCCGGGTGACCCTTGAACTGCCTTCTCCACGAGCGGTCCCCTTCGAGACGGGTTCATCCCGCCCCCGGGAACGCCCCCGCTGTTGGGCCACCCCGGGGACGCTGGTAGGGCTTCGGGCGATGGTCCCAAGGGGAAAGGTCCTGCATTTGGAAAAATGGCGGGGTTTGGGGGAAAGTACCCCAACTCTTTTAATGCCCCCCTTGTCCAAGGATTCAATCAGCACGACGAACCCTTTTCCGGAGGTTGGGGCGTTTCGAGAAACTTTCAACTTGTAACCGCCCCAACCGGGGCAAAATCAAACTGAAGGGGACCCCTTTGCAAGGGCCCCGGTTCCTTCTGTGCAAAGGACCCGTGGAGGGGGAACCCAAAACCTTAAACCTACATTTCCCGGGGTGGGTGCTTTTTCCCTTCATATGGCGGGAGCTTCCTTTGGCTGCGGGGTCCTCTTCGATGTGAAGCCTGGCGGCGACTTCCATCGCGCACCGCAGGTTTTAAGCGCCGCCTTCGGTGGCCACGGGCACTTCGGTGCCAATCGGGGCCTTGGTCCTCGGTTTGTCGGGCCCCAGACTTCGCCGGTGGACTTCATTTCGGGCCCCGGGGCAAGGTCAGCCCTCGCAGTTTGATGAAGGGGGAAAACCGGGGCTTTGCCAACCTGGCCGGAGGTGGGCGGGAATGTTCTGCTCCCTTTAGGGCTGGCCAAAGGTGATGGAGCAGCGATTCGGGCCAGGGGGCCGGGGCTTTGGGACGAAGGGGAGGTCCGGGGGGAAGGGGGTTTACCTCGGGCGTAAATCGTCGCCCTGGATGGGTGAATGTTGAAGCACCCCCGTATCTTAGGCCCAGCCCAAAGGTTTTTGGTTTGCTCAGCGTGCGTTCAAGCACGCTTCGGGGGGTTTTTGGGCCGGAATGAACCGGGAGTCCCAGTGAATGCCGGCCTCCTCCCAAAAGTTCCATGATGGCCCCCCCGGCCCTCTCCCGTCGAGGCGGGATCGCGCCAACCGTGGCGTGCCCGGGTACTCGTCCACCGCGCGGTTTTCGGGGCCCGGTAGGCCTGCGAAGAAGCCTCAGCTGTTTTGGTTTGACAAGATCTCCATCCCCCCGCCGCCCAGCACGTAAGAAGGACGAACCAGAACGGGGGAAACCAATTTTCCCCCCGCAGCCCGAAGGTCTGCCAGGGTTCCCGTGGCGCCTCGGGGCAGGAGGGCGTGGCGACGGGCGAAAGGGTTCGAACCGTTCCGGGGGGCGCTGGCCTCGTCGATGGCGTCGCAGGAGGTGCCCGATGGACGGGTCCAACCCCTTGACGGCCAAAACGCTGCTCTTCGAGCGGCAGGGCGGGTTGATGGCGGTTTTCCCGCCAATTGGGGGATTCCCTGGGCCCCTGGGTAAGATTTTGCTTAGTACTAAACCGGGGGATCGGTCAAAACCCGGCCCAGGGGCAAAGTCCGTGGAGACCGTTTTGGGGTTGTTTTTGAGAGAATGGCGTCCTTGCCGGCCTCACGAATGGCTTTGGGGGGAACCCCGAAAGCTGACCCGATGCGGATGGGCCCTGCCAATGGCGACCAGACGCTCTTTGGTTCGGCGGCCCTTCGGGACATTCGTGCCCGGCACCCGGGGGGTGTGGGGGTAGTACGGAGTCTTGGCCGAAATTCAGCCCACAAATCGACCATACGATAGACGGGGTGGAGATGGAGTTGGTGTCGGGGTTGCATCACGGCCCCTGTCTTGGCCCCGGGCCGGGGTTTTAGCCCCTCGGGAGGGAAACCGGCCAGCGCATCGGCGATTGGGCATCCTGAACCCGTGGCTCTTCCACAAGCGAAGTTCCCCTTCGGTCAACTCAGCGGGCGACACGCCTCGGTCCCCGATGCTGCGCTCCATCTGCGCCAGACGCTCGAAACCGTAGAGGAACCACCGGGTGATGCGGGTGATCTCGTGGACTTTTTCAACGCCCCAGCCGCGTCGAAACGCTTCCAGCAACGCCCCCATGCGTCGGTCGCTGGCGATGGCAAGCCAGTCCACCAGCGTGGCATCGGGAAGGGCTTCGTGCGCCCGCTGGGACATTCCCTCACCTTCGGATTCATCGGCTCGTGTGAGCGGACGAGGGTGGGCGCAGCCCTGCTCGAGTGAGGCCCATGCCTTGAGGAACGCTTCCTCAAAATTACGACCGATGGCCATGACCTCACCCGTGGATTTCATCGACGTGCCCAAGGTTCGGTCGGCCGTTCGGAACTTGTCGAAGGGCCAGCGAGGAATTTTCACGACGCAGTAATCCAACGTCGGTTCAAACGCCGCCGTCGTCCCTTCCCCCGTGATAGGGTTGGGCAACTCATCCAGCGTGTAGCCCACGGCAATTTTTGCCGCCATTCGAGCGATGGGGTAGCCCGTTGCTTTCGAGGCCAGCGCCGAAGAGCGAGACACACGGGGGTTCACTTCGATGACGCGGATTTCTCCCGTGAACTGATTGAAGGCGAATTGGACGTTGCAGCCACCTTTGATGTTCAGGGCGAATCAAGGCCAACGCCTGGTTTCTCAACCGCTGATGGTCAGCGTCGCTGAAGGATTGCAGGGGCGCAACGACCGTGGATTCCCCGTGTGAACGCCCATCGGGTCGATGTTTTCCATCGTACAGACGATGGTCGCATTGTCCGCTTCGTCCCGCATCACTTCGTATTCGAGTTCCTGCCAGCCCAGAATGGATTCCTCAATGAGCACCTGCGAGATGCGTGAATTACGCAACCCGAGTTGAGATATTTCAACCAGTTCGCCCATGTCTCGAGCCGTACCACCGCCCAAACCGCCCAAGGTGAAGGCGGGTCGGATGAGGATGGGCCAACTGCCGATGAGTTCGGCGGCCGCAATGACCTCGTCGATGGAATTGCAAGCCACGGCTTGGCTGATGGGGAGGTTGATCGATTCGCAGACTTTGTTGAACAACTCACGGTCTTCCGCTTTGTCGATGGCGTCCAAGTCCGAACCGATGAGCTCCACGCCAAGACGTTCCAGGGTGCCGTTGTGGGAAAGCTCGCTGGCGATGTTGAGGGCGGTTTGTCCACCCATGCCGGCCAGAAGCGCACACGGGCGCTCCTTTTCCAGAATCTTGGCGATGGTGGTCGGCAGCAACGGTTCAATGTAGACGATGTCGGCCATTTCGGGGTCGTTTTGGATGGTGGCCGGGTTGGAATTGACGAGAATGACCTTGTAGCCGTCCTCACGAAGGGCACGGACGGCTTGCGAGCCTGAGAAGTCAAACTCAGCGGCTTGGCCGATTTTGATGGGTCCGCTGCCCAGCACCATGATGGTCTCCAAATCGTCTCGACGAGGCATCAGTGCTCACCCCCGAGGTGAGCGTCCACCATGGCTCGGAAGCGGAGGAAGAGCGGTGCTGCGTCGTGCGGTCCAGGGCACGCCTCCGGGTGAAATTGAACGGTGAAGCAGGGTTTTCCGATGACGTCCAGCCCCTCGACGGTTCCGTCGTTGGCGTTGATGTAGCGAACCTCCACCTCGGAACCGTGTTGATTCGAGACCGGAGGGGACGTGGCGCCCGTGGGGTGAGCGGCGAGCATGCCGTCGTTTGGATGGGCCACGGCAAAGCCGTGATTTTGGCTGGTGATGGAGACGGTGCGGTCTTGCAGGTCGACCACGGGTTGGTTGGCGCCGCGGTGGCCGTACCGCATTTTGTAGGTCTGCAAACCGGAGGCCAGTCCCATGAGCTGGTGCCCGAGGCAGATGCCCATCACCGGCAAACCGTCCTGAACGGCTCGTGCGAGGGTGTTTCTCGCATCGGTGGCCTTGCCCGGGTGTGCAGGGTCTCCGGGACCGTTGCTGCAGAACAACGCATCGATGGCGTATTCCTTCCGCAAACGGTCGTAATCCATGTCCGGCGGGCACCAAACCACGTCAAACAGCATGCAGAGGTGCCTCAGGATGTTGTACTTGACACCGCAGTCCAGCACCCCCAGCCTTGGTTTTTTGGCACCGAGTTCATCGACGGACCCTGGGTTGAGTTCCATCGGTGCATCAATCGACACCTCGTCCACGAGGTCCTCCAATTCGGGCGACGTCAAGGTGGCGAGTTGCGCTTGCATCTCGTCTTCCTGTTCAAGTGGCCCGAAGACGCACAACACCGTCCCCAACTCGCGAACCCGGCGGGTGATGGCTCGGGTGTCGATGTTGTGAATGCCCGGCACGCCGTGAAGACGAAGGAATTCATCAACGGTACCGGCTGAATGCCGATGATCCGGTTGATGCATGGCGTGGCGCACGACCACGCCTTTGGGCCACACCTGAGCGGATTCTGATGCACCGATGTGGACGCCGTAATTTCCGATCAGCGGGTAGGTGAAGGTCAGCACTTGGCCGGCAAACGACGGGTCGGTCAGGGATTCCTGGTAGCCCATCATGCCGGTGGTGAAGACGAGTTCACCCGTTCCGATGGCTTGGGCTCCGAACAACTCCCCCGGATAGCGACCGCCGTCGGCGGTCAGGAGGACGCCAGCGCCCGAGGCGGCCGGTGGAAGCGACGAGGGGTCAGCCAGGCCGTCGGCGGCGTCGGGGATGTCGAGGGCTGAGGGATTGTACAGACGATGGGTGGCCGGGAGAGAGCGCGTATTTGCGATGCCGCCCCCCAACATTGGATTTTGTCGGAATCGGCCCCCCATAATGCTTGGGTGCGTGGTGTGATGACGCCCAACGGTGGGGCGCAGCGATGCGTTGCCACAAAATGGGCGTGCTTCTTGCGAGTGAGTTTCTATTCACTTTCGCTCTCTCGGTCGCGGTCAACGACCGACTTCCCTCGGGCGGAGGGTTCGATGATCAGCTTGGCATCGGGGAAGTGCCGTTCGCTTCCACCTTGCCCGAACCACCCCTCCATGAACAGGGCCAACGCAGCGACCTCGGAGTGGGGTTGATTTCCCACGGCCACGTTGTAGTGTGCGTACTGAAAGACATCACTGGGGACCTTGGCACCGCCGACAACGACCACCACCGGACGGTCGCGACGAATCCTCGGGATGACGTCCCTGTACGGTTCTCCGTACATCGTGAGGTGAACGGCCACACCCGGCGCTCCGTCGCCCGCATCGTGCTGCGTGAATCGCTTCAACCAGCCCATGGCACCCGCTACGTGTTCGCAGGTCATGCCGCCGCCAAACCGTTCGTTGACCGACGCCACGTTCTCAAACAGGTCGGCATCTTCGTCCCCTGCAAGGATGAAATTGGTGGCCCCAAGGGCCCTTGACACCAGGGCCAAGTGCGTCGTGATTCGTGGGTCACGCCCCTTACGGTAGCCCAGCCGAAGCACGTTGAACGGCGAGGGGGTCATGGTCTCGCCACCTGCCCCACCCTCATGAGGGTAGCGTTCAGTCTTGGGCGGCCGGAGCGGGCGGACGATGCACGGGTTCGTTGCGCTCCGAGAAATCGTAATCGTTGGAGTCCAGGAAACGGATGAGCCACTTCAACAGCAGAGCGTTGACGATGAGGTTGGACCCGTAGGTGGTTCCTCCCCAGAGCAAGCCCAACCGGAGCGTGCGCCAGAGACCCACCTGCGTTTCGAGGTCGCTGCTGCTGACAAACAGGGCGCCAACCAGGGGTTCGGCCACGTAGAGCCCTGCGAGGATGAGCATGCCGCCGGCAGCGGTGGAGGGCAGGATCTTGCCCATGTCTCGACTGAATTCAGTGAGCAGGGCAGAAAACAACGAAAGGACCATCACGGCCAAAGCGGCCTGTTCAAAATTGAGGCCGAAGAACACGGAAACGCCCACGCTCACGTCATCGCCGTTGTTGCCGATGAACAACCACCACACCACGACCATGAGCGTGATGAGCATGCCCCCGTTCTTTGAATCACGAGCCGCCATGTCATAGACGTCTTGCTGGTTTCGCGGGTTGAGGCGCTTGAGGATGCGCTCAGCGAATTCCCAGTCCTGTGGCAGTTCGTGGCCGCTGACATCGTCGGCGGCACCGAGGGGTGAGTCTCCCTCGAGCACAGCATCCGCCTCGGACATGCACACCCCTTCCTCGTAACAACTTATCAAACCTGCCGAACTGGACAACCTCATGGCCTCGGACTTCACGGCTGATTCAACGCGCCGAGCCCGCATCGCCGGCGCGTTGAGGTTTCAGGAAGCGCCGCGAATCATGGGCATCGTGAACGCCACCGACGACTCCTTCTACGCTGGGAGCCGGTCCATGGACAACGAAGCCGTGGCCAACGGCCTTGCCATGTGGGACGCCGGAGCGACGTGGGTGGACGTGGGGGGTGAATCCACCCGGCCCGGAGCGGCACCGGTCAACATCGACACCGAAGTGCGAAGGGTGTTGCCCGTGATTCAGGGTCTGCGGGCTGCGCGCCCGGACGGGCTGATCTCCATTGACACCCGGCATGCCGAGGTCGCCAAAGCGGCCCTTGCGGCGGGTGCCGACATGGTGAACGATGTTTCCGGTCTGAGGGACCCCGCCATGTTGGACGCGGTGTTGGCCTCGGGTTGTGCGGTGTGCGTGATGCACATGCAGGGCGACCCGGGAAGCATGCAAAACAACCCGGTGTACGCTGACGTCGTCGGCGAGGTGAGTTTGGCCCTCGAACACGTCAAACGGCAACTCATCGAACGGGGCCACCCGGAAGACCTCATCGTCCTTGACCCCGGCATTGGCTTTGGGAAAACACAACTACACAACATTGACCTCCTCCGAGCGGGAAAAGGTTTGATGAAGAGCGAGGGACCCTTGCTTTGGGGCGTCTCAAGAAAGAGCATCGTCGGGCATTTGACCGGACAGCAGGACCCGGCTGACCGACTCTACGGAACGCTGGGATTGGCCGCTGTCGCCTTTGAGGCCGGCGTTGATGTGGTTCGAGTTCACGACGTTGGCCCTCACCACGACCTGTTTACCGCCATGCAATTGGGGTCAACTCAGCCCGAGCACGTTGAGTAGAATCAGCGGCGTGGCCCACGCGCCAACCATCGAGCCCACATTGGTCAGGGCCGTGACGAACAGAACCTTCCCGGCAGGGTTCGACCACATCAACGACATCTCGTCCAGTTTCAGGAAGGCCTGAAGGTCCTCGGCCGTGGGTTCAGCCAGTTTGAGTTGGACGTAGCCCGCAAACCATCCGGCAGCGAGGGCGGGGTTCAGCGAAGTGATGGGCGAAGCCAAGGCGGCGGTGAGAACCGCCAGCGGGTGACCTCGAGCAAGGATGCAGGCCAGCGCAGCAAACACGGCGTTGGAAGCCGTCCAGACGGTGAAAAAGGTCACCCAATCGATGTCGGACGTGGTTGAAAACACGGCGGCCAGCACGCCGATCATCACCAGCGGGAACGCCCACGGCAGGGTTCGGCGAACGAGGGTGGGAGCCGGAAGAACGTCCAGACCGCTTGAATCTATAGAACCGCTATCAGCATCTAATTTTTTTGAAACACCGGTGAGATGCCCGGCACCCAGCACCGCCAGCACGCGTCGTTCGGTACCGAGCCGCTGAAGGCGCGCTGCGATGTAGGTGTCCCGCTCATCGATGAGAACCTCGCCAGCGCCCGGTGAGAACCCCTTGAGTTCATCCATCATGGAGGACAGCAAATCCGTGTCCTCGAGGAGTTCGTTGACGTCGAGGTCCTCCTCGTCGTCCTCATCGGCCAGCAGGGAGGTCAGTAGGCGCCATTTTTCACGAAATTTCATCCGTTTCCAGGCGCGTCGGAGGGTCGTCTGAATGTCCCGGTCAACGAGTTCGACCGTGCAGTTTGCCTCGTTGGCCGCTTCCACGGCGGCCAACAACTCCGCACCCGGCTGCTGCCCTTCATTGATGCCGAGTTTTCGTTGCTCTGCCGACAACATGGACTGCATCAGCACCATGGGGGCTTTGCCTTCCTTGATGACCTTGAGGAGCCCTTCCTTGTCGAGGCGACGATCGCTCACCAAGGCGTCATAGCGACTCTTGCACAATTCCACGGCCACCACGTCGGGTTGGTACGTCGCAATGTGGTGGCGAACCGCTTCAACCGAAGCGGTGGCGATGTGCGCCGTGCCGAGGAGACGAAGGTTGTCGTGAACGTCGATGACGGGTGACGTTGACATCGGACGACCTCAGGGCGAGGGAAAGCCAGCTTGTGCTCAGAAGGAGATCTGAACGTTCTCTCGGGCAATACCCTCAACGGACCACAGCTCTCGTCGGACGCATCCCTTGATGCCCGCCACGATGTTCGAGGGGATCATCTGGATGGCCTTGTTGAAGTTGGTCGAGGCCGCGTTGTAGAACTCACGTCGGTCGGCGATTTGGTTTTCAAGCGACACCAATTGATTCTGGAGGTTCAGGAAGTTGGTGTTGGCCTTGAGGTCGGGGTACTGCTCGGCGACCATGTTGATGCGGGGAATCATGCCGGCCAGCATGCCTTCTGCAGCGGCGACGCCAGCGACGTCCCCGGCTTTGAGCGCACCTGCCGCCGTCTGGCGGGCAACCGCGAATTGGTCAAAGATACCGGCTTCGTGCTCGGCGTAGCCCTTGACGATGTTGACCATGTTGGGGATCATGTCGTACCGCTGGTTGAGCAGCACGTCGATGTTGTTCCAGGCGTTCTGAGCGTTCTCATCCAGATTGATGAGCCGGTTCCAGGTGCTGAAGAACCACACGATGAGGATCAGAAGAAAGACGGCTGCAACGGCAATGGCGACAATGGTTGTTGTATCCATGGGATTGCGACCGTTCATTCCCTAATCAAACCTTCTCACCCAACCCTGACCCCTGATGAGACAACATCATGAAGGGCCAACCCCACCTTCACCTCGCACCGGTGTCGGTGATGAGGACGGCTGAATGGAAGAACTGCTGGTGATGGTGGGGGCGCTCATCATCGCCTTTGCGTTCGCACCGGTCGGTTTGGGCGGCGGGCTGCTGTTCGCACCCCTGCTCCACTACGGCGCAGGCTGGCCTATCGACGGCACGTTGCTCGCCGTCTCGCTTTGTCTGACTTGGGCGGTCAGCATCGGAAGCGGATTACGCCACCGAAAACAAGGCTTCTACCACGAAGCATCGACGAAATCAGCACGCTACGGCGCCATCGTTGGCGCACTCATTGGCGTTGGCATCGTTAACGTCCTCGGCGATGGCCTCGACAGCGTGTTCAAGCTTCTTTCCATCGCCATGTTGGTGTGGGCTCTCATCAAGACCTACAACAAGCAACGCCAACCCAAGAGCGATGAGGTCGAGAACAACATCGAAGCAGGTGACATTCACCACCTCCCCTTGCGCGTCGGCGGGGCCATCGGTGGCCTCCTTTCGTCCGTGTTGGGCATTGGCGCCGGTGTCATTTACGTCCCGGTGCTCCAGCAGCAAGCCGGCCTCGAACCACGTACTTCCATCGGGTCCAGCCTGTCCATCATGATGTACGTGGTTCCAGTGGCCGTGCTGGCGCTGTTGACGACGGCTCCGGACGGCCTCATCACGACCCTGATTCGGTCAAGCCTGGTGGGTTTACACCCTCCCCGTGCTGGCTTATGTTGGTGCGACGGCCGGCGCGAGTTTCGGTATCGAACACATCAGCAAGGAGAACATCATGAACGTGTTCATGGTGTTGGTCGTGGTTGTTCTCGTCCGCTACGTGATGGACGTGCTGTCCTTCACGAGCTGATCGCTTCGATCACCATGGCGATGCCTTGGCCGCCACCAATGCAGGCGGTGGCCACGCCGTAGCGACCTCCGCAGCGACGGAGCTCGTGCGCCAGGGTCAGGACGAGACGGGTTCCGGTGGCGGCCAAGGGGTGACCCAAGCCAACCGCACCGCCGTTGACGTTGACCTTGTCAACATCGATCTCGAGGTCCTTGATGCAGGCCACGGCTTGACCGGCAAAGGCTTCGTTGATCTCCCACCGGTCGATGTCGTCCACCGACAAACCGGCTCGCTCGAGCGCTTGACGAGAAGAGGGGACAGGGCCGTACGCCATGATGGCGGGCTCCAAGCCCACGATGCCCCAAGAAACGATGCGAGCCAGCGGTGCATCGCCGTCGGCCTCGGCCTGAGCCATCGACTTGATGACAACGGCCGCAGCGCCGTCCACCACGCCCGATGCGTTTCCGGCGGTCACAAAAGACTCCGGGCCAAAGGCCGTGGGGAGACCTGCGAGAGAGGCTTGGGTTGTTCCCCGCACCACGTGGTCCTCGTCCTTGTGGGTCACCACGGTTTCGCCTCGGCGGGATTTGATGGTGACCGGCACGATTTCATCGGCGAAGACGTCGTTGTCGATGGAGGCGGTGGTTCGAGCATGGGACAGGGCAGCGAAGGTGTCGATCTCCTCTCGGGTGACACCCTTGCGACGGCACAACTCATCGGAAGTTTGGGCCATGAACAGACCGCAGGTCATGTCCTGAAGGTTGGTCATCATGTAGTCCTCGACCTTGGGGGACCGACCCAATTTCCAGCCGTCCCGAGCGCCGCGAAGAATGTGCGGGGCTTGGGAGAGGTTTTCCATGCCGCCCGACACGACGGTGTTGGCTTCACCAAGTTTGATCATCTGGGCACCGGACACAATCGATTGGATGCCCGAGCCGCAAATTCGAGAGAGGGTGAGCATGGGCACCTCCTGGGGTATACCCGCCTTCAGCCCTGCATGGCGAGCACCGTAGATGGATTGTGAACAGGTCTGGAGAGCGTAGCCCATCACGACGTGGTCAACGGCCTCTGGCGAGGTCCCGGTCTTCTCGAGCGCCCCCTGAATGGCCATTGCACCGAGTTCTTGGGCGCTGATGGTTTTCAACGCACCACCGGCTTTGCCATCGCCTCGCTTTCCGCCAACCCATTCACAAAACGGTGTACGAGCACCGCCGACAATGACCACTTCGTCGCTCATGGTTCCCTCGAATCAAACGAGGGGTATGAATCTCACTCTTGCCCTGCGTGAGGCGTCAGATCACTGGAGACCGTTGTTGCTCACCATCATTGGAATGGCGACAAGCAACGCACAAACGCCGGAACAGAAGGCCGAAATACCCGCCCAAATGCCGAAGGCAGCACCATCTCCGAACATGGACGCCAGTCCACCGTCGGGAGTCCCTGCGGCGAACGAAGCCAAGCCGAGCACGAATTGAGCACCGATGATGCCCATGGCCAACCATACGCCGCGCTTCTCGTAGCGGGTCAGGAACACACCGGCGGCGACGAAGCCGACCAATCCGGCCAAACTGGAAAGCCCGTCCATGGCTTTTGCTGCGGCGGGGTACTCGATGATTTCACCCGTCATGGGGTCGACCGGTTCAACAAAGAGACCCAACAGTCCGAGCCCTTGAAGGAGACCGTAAATGATGATGATGATGCCCATCACCTTGGCGGCGCTGGAAGGCGGTTGGAGGTAGATGAGTTGGCCGGTTGGCATTTGGGTGGTGCCCGTCAGCATCGTCCCCTGATTCATGGGTGCAAACCCTTCAGTGATGCTGATTGGCTGCGGTGCAGAAGCAACATCAGCGTCGGTTTTCGGCTGCTCTTCGGGCTCATCTCCCCATGGTGATGTTCCTTCCATGGGACTGGATGGACCCTTGCTCCTTGATAGTTTCTCGTCCGTGGAACAAGGGTGGTGTTCTTGAACAAGCGAGGCGTGGAATCCTCCGAGGGGAAGGCGTTTGAACATCCTGGTCGTCTTCAAGAAAAACTTCGAGGAGGTGCACGACGAGGGGCTGATGTCGCTCAAAGCCATCCTGCAAAACGTGGCGAAGAGCGAGCATCACGTCGATTACAAACCTCGGGAACACGTCCGGCGGGCCGATTTCATCGCCCGGGATTTGGTGATCGTGTTTGGCGGAGACGGAACGTTGACCTCGCTGTCCCATAACATCGACGCCGCCACCCCCGTGATGGGCGTGAACTCGCACCCCAGAACCGACGACCCCGAAGGCAGTTACGGGTTCTACATGGATTCCTCCATCTCCACGTTTGAGGAGGACGTACAGGCCGTGTTTGCCGGCAGCGCCATCGTGAACGAATTGCCGAGGTTGCAGGCGCTCATCGAGACCACCTCAGGAAACCGGTTCACCACCGACCCCGCCATGAACGACCTGCTCATTGCGAACACGCACCAGTATGCACCCAGCAAATACCACCTCAGGCGAGGAGAGCAACAAACGCACCAGCAAAGCAGCGGCCTGCTGTTCTCAACGTGGTTCGGGCAAGGTGCGTGGCTTCGCAACGCCATGGGCCACGAAGAATTTGAACAACTCAAGGGCCGAGCCGCCACCGAACGAACGCCTCGGCATCATTTCGTCTACGCAAGGGACCTTTCACCCGAGCAGCGCAGCGCTGCTGACTGGGCGTGGATGGAATGGACCGACCAGGAAACCACCATCACGTCGGACATGCATCGCGGCTTCGTGGTTCCTGACGGGTGGGATGAAGTCCACTTCAATCGAGGTGCGACCATCACGGTCAACGCTGACGCTCCAAAGCTGACGCTTCTCACGTTCAGGACCACCATCGAGGCCAAACTTGAATCGGCCTTCCTGTCGTGAAGGCCAGATGGACGTGTCACTTCGCCGCTTGGTATGCGAGCCGGTTGTGGGGGATGACGTGGAGATACAACGGTCGCATCTCGGGCCATTGGTGTAAAAAGTAAACTATCCGGGCGATAAAAAAAGGGTTGGAGACTGGGGTCGCAAGCGACCCCAGCCTCCGGTTTCTTAGGAGGTGATCCATCTGCAGGTTCCCCTACAGATACCTTGTTACGACTTAACCCTCCTTGTCGAAGGCAGGCTCGAATACGCCATGAAGCGCAGCCTCACCCACCCCCAACTAAGATGGTTTGACGGGCGGTGTGTGCAAGGAGCAGGGGCATATTCACCGCGCCCTATTGAGACGCGATTACTACCTAATCCAGCTTCATGAGGGCGAGTTACAGCCCTCAATCCGAACTACGAACGGGTTTCGGGATAGCGTCTTTCCTCTCGGAGTTGCAGCCCATTGTCCCGTCCTTTGTATTGCGCGTGTAGCCCATGGCATTCGGATCATACTGACCTACCGTTGCCCTCGCCTTCATCTGCCTTATCGACAGCGGTCTCCCTATAGTGCGTTGCGTCCGGGGACGCAGCTGGCAAATAGGGATGAGGGTCTCGTTCGTTATCTGACTTAACAGAACGCCTTGCGGTACGAACTGACGACGGCCATGCACCACCTCTCTGAAAATCCGACAAGCTCGTTACGCTGGTCTTCATCTAACAGTCGGCCCTGGTGAGTTTTCCGGCGTTGAATCCAATTAAACCGCACGCTCCTCCCGCTTTCAGTGCTCCCCCGCCAATTCCTTTAAGTTTCAGCCTTGCACCGTACTCCCAGGCAGTGAACTTAACATCTTCACTTCCGGCACGGGACCCTCGGACCCCTGACACCAAGTTCACAGCGTTTACACCTAGGACTACCCGGGTATCTAATCCGGTTCGTGCCCTAGGCTTCGTCCCTGACCGTCGATCCGTTCCAGTGTGGCGCCTTCGAACTGGTGGTCCTCGGGAGACGGGATTTTACCCCTCCCCTCAGTCCCCCCCCTCCCGGCCCCCTGTCTGGACCTTCAGAATTCTCCGTTGAGCGGATTGATTTCCCCCGATTTACCAAACAGGCTACGGACGTTTAGGCCCAATAAAAGCGACGACCACTTGAGCTGCCGGTATTCCCCGGGGCTGGCACCGGTTTTTCCCACCCCTTTTCCCCCTCTCCTTGAAAGAGAGGATCTACATACACATAGTATGCACTGGGAGTTCCCTCATCACAGTTTCCGCAGTGTGAATTTTTCCCGGCCTGCTGCACCCGTGGGTCTGGATTCGTGTCTCAGAATCCATTCCGGGCTATGTCCCCCAACACCTGGCAAGGCTAGGGGCCTTTTTCCCCCCTACAACCTGATACCCCCAACCCCCATCCTACCGGATTCACAAACCTTTCCCAGGCATTGGAACACCGGCCTTTTCTCATTTTCCCCGAGGTTTTCCCAGACGATGGGCGGTTATCCACGTTTTGACAGTATCCGAGTCCCAAAGACCCCGTCGCGGCAATGAACCCCCAAAAGCGGTCGTCTGGCAAAACAACCGTTTCTCTTGTTTCGATCCTTTGGGTACCTGTCGCATTGAATTTTTATTTTTTGACCCAAAATTGATTTGGGGAAAAATAATGCACTTGAGCTCTTTGCACTCGCAAATCCGATCACCTCCGACCCCAAAGCCCGGGAAAGGGCCCGTTTGGGACGCAACGCTTCGGTCATCGAGGATGGAGCGGTCATTTTCCGGGCCTCCCCCCGCCGTTCCCTTTCACGGGGCAACCAAGCCCAAAAACCTGTATAGAACAAACCGCCACGATTCGCCTCAAAAATGGGGCCGTCCCCCTTGACCCAAAATTTTATCCTCATCAGTTGAAAAAGGGGGGGAGTTCCTTCCGGGGGAAGATTCGGGGGGATGCAGGGACCAAAAGGGTCCAAGAGACGGGGCGTCCCCGGTGGAACCACGGTGGTCAAGCCGGCCCTTCGTAAAGGGCCCACATACATCTCCTTCAACGGCGGTTACGAGGGCTCGAGCGAACTCGATCATGCCCGGCTTGAGGGGCTTCATGAAATCCGGGTCGGATTTTGGCCACCCCAAAGATGCGCCGGGAAAGTCCCACTAGCGAAACCCCCGTTGTATCGGGGGGTAGTCCAACGGGGCCGGCCAACGCCGCTTGTCATCACGCCCGTTGTCCGCCCGGCGGAACTCGGGGGCCCATGGCAGCGAAAGTGATGGTTTTGCCGTGAACGTTTACGTGCCCCCGTCTTCGAACAAAGCCCCCTTGGTGCTGTCGTACCTGATAAAGATGTTCAGCCCCGATTTGGGGTCCCATGTTCGCGGCCGAACACCTTCCCCGCCTTTTTCCCCACGCTTCGAACCCCGGGTTGCCGAGAAATTGACGTGCCCATGTCGGGAAAACGAGGGAATGCCCGTCGCCGCCGGGTGATGGTCTTTGGGTTTTTGATGACAACACACGAGGGCGCTGGTCTGCCCAAACAGGGGAAAAGGAGCGTGATGGGGACGGTGCAACAAGCGCCCCCCCCGCCGAATAATTCCCCCTCTGCATCCCGTTCGGCACGTTTTTGCTCAACGTAGCTCTTGGCGGTGTAATGGCGTTCCATGGTGCCGGTTTCAGAGTCTTTGTGTACATACAGGAACAACGACATTTCCCTACATCGGCGGCTTCGTACATCCACGTCATCGTAAGGGTGGGCCTCCTCTTCGTACATAAGTCTTCTTGACCTTCAACGAGAGACCAGCACCAATCAGATACTCAAGCACGTCGTCAATGTCCGCCGACTTAATCTTCGGGGATTTCGATTCAGGAACAAAACGCACGCAATAGTACCGGTCAGCTATCCGTAGAACCGTACACGATGGAGCCGCCGACGTCTTCCCAGCAAAACATTCGCCGGTGATGGTTTCGCCGGTTTCCAAATTTTGACGTTCTCGGATGTGCTGGTCCTCACTGACTTCAATCGATTCAATCACCTCTAATTGTTCCGTCAAGACAATACGAGGGGATTGCCACCAACAATGACTGATTTGAAAATTCCAACATCCCGATGCACTGGGCGATTCATCCTCGGATTGGGCCAGGTTGCTGGCAAAGACTGAACAGCGTGGTGATGGACGCCATCACAAGGAAAAAGACGGTTCCGACAACACGGACCGCCATGCTCTTGGAGGGCTCAGACGGATGCCGTCCTCGTCAGAACCATTTGGTAGGCGCCGGGTTGCTTCCTAACCCAATCAACCGGCGTGCGCTTCCACCATGAAGGGGACCCGCTCTCATCCGGCTGAAGGATTACTCGGCACCGAAGAACTGGCGAATCATCGGGTGCATTTCCATGGCCTGTTCCTTCTGAATTTGCTCGTAGGTACGCAGGATGATACCGACGGCAAGGAGCAGACCCGTACCCGTCGCGTTACCCACCGTACCCAACAGGTCAGCACCGGCGGCGAGCAGCCCGACAAACGCACCGGAGAAGTAGGTGACCGGTGGAATGTAGTTCTCGAGGATCTTCTCCAGGACCTTGGGGTTCTTTCGGAACCCGGGAATCTGCATGCCCGTGCGCTCAATTTGCTTGGCGACGTCCTTCGTACCCATGTTGGTGGTGTCGATCCAGAACTTCGCGAAGACCATCGAACCCACGGTCATCAAGGCCACGTAGAACACCACGTGGACCATGATTTGCGTCAAGGAGTGCCCAAAGACGTCACCCTGCTGGTTGAGCAACGGGATGAGCCAGTCGTTCACGCCGTTCACCATGCTGGCGTACCAGGCAAACCCGCCCGAGGCCGTGGTCTGGCCGGGCTCGTAGGTCCCGATGAAGGCCGAGGCTGACATCCAGCCGTTTTGACCGAGGATCGGCGTCTGACTCAACGTCGGATGACTCCAGAAGAGCAGCGTGAACATGTTGATGTTGGCGAGCAAAGCGGCCATCAAAATGACGGGAATGTTCGAGGCGTAGACCAGACGAATCGGGTACTTACCACGGTGGCCACGGACCTTGCCGTGGGTGAGCGGCAGTTCCAATTTGCTGGATTCTGCATAGGCCACGACCAAGAACACGATGATCGACGATACGAGCGCCGCCACGGGGTTCACGTGCGTCAGGAGCATCACTTCGAACCCGTTGGCTTGAATCATCTCGTAGTTGGATGACTCACGGAACATGTAGAAAATCATCGGCAAGGTACCGGACGGTGGATTCTGGATGGAGTACGGTGCACCGGTGGTGGTGGCGAGCGGCGAGAGCGTCCCCACAAAGGTGGATTGCGCCACACCGGCGGCGATGAAGAGCGAGATACCGGAGCCAATGCCCCACTTGCTGACCAGTTCGTCGAGCAAGAACACGAGGTAGGAACCGGCGAAGAGCTGGGCCACGATGACAAAGTTGGCCCAACCGAGGCCGTAGGCGTCGATGAGCCATTCGCTGGGGTCGAGGAACCCGTAGGTTTGCGGAATCGACTCGATGGGAATCATGATGAGAACGAGGAGTTTCTGAACGCCCTGGTACATGGCCTTGTCCTCGGAGTTGCTGAGGTCGAGACGGATGATCTTGGCACCTGCAAAGAGTTGCATGATAATCGAACCCGTGACGATTGGCCCGATGCCCAAGTGCATGATGGTACCCGAGGCACCGGCCATGATGGACCGGAAACCGCTGAACAGGTCGAGGGCTTGGCCGGACAGACCAAACAACATGACGTTGGTCATGGCGAAGTAGATGATGAGCACGAACGTGGTGGTCCACATCTTTTCGTTGAAGCGAACGTGGCGTTCGGGCTTCGTGATGGTGGGGTAAACGTCCACGAATCGGCTCAAGGCGTACAAACGGCTGCTCTGGTCGCCGCTCCACATGAAACAGGTCAGAATGGCTGCAGCGGCGAACCCGAGCAGCAGAATACCGACGAGGAAGAAGCCGACACCTTCGTCGTAGCCGCCCCAAGCACCGGGACGGACGTACCACACGGCGATGGAACCGAACACCAACCAGCCGCTCAGTTTCCCGTACCGGCCGATGAACGGCATGTCCTTGAGACCGGGAGGGAGGTCCTTCTGGAAACACAGCATGCAGTAGGCGACGTAGGCCACCGAGAACACCAAACCGAACACGGCGGCGTCTCGAGCCTGCCCGCTACCGGACAATTCATCCGACTGCCGAGATGAGGGGGGCGTGTACAGGGCACCGGTCGTGCGATGGCCCATGGAATTGGCTTTCCATTGGGAATCACCGTGAGGGGGTTTCCCCTTCTTCCCCCTTTTCCCCCGTGTTGGCCGACGGAACCGCCGCGGCGGGGGAAACCCTTTTCGGGGGCTCGTGCGCTGACCTCTCAACGATAATCAACGGTGCGGGTTTCCCCTGCCGAGGAGTTTCGTGCCCATTTCGGTGAGGTTCACGGTGTCCACCGCGGCCATTTTTAGTTGACCCCGTTTGGGAGTAGACGGTGCGCAGCGAGGGGTGGCGGTTGAAACCGTGCATCCCCCAGTGCTTGGGCATGTACTTGATGCGCGTCATGACACGGTGCTTGTTCATACCAGCGTTACCACGGCCACCGCGCTTTCCTGCGCCACGACCGGCTTTCTTTCCACGACCGTGGTAGCGGTTGCGTCCACGGTGCTTGTTTGCTTTCGTACCCATCTTTTTCACCTCAGATCATTCGGTCGACCAAGTCGCCGATGGCGTCGCCTCGGGAGCCGAGGGCTCCACCAACGACGAAGCTGCGCTTGATGCCGCCCCAGCCCTTCGTACCACGAGGGGGGTGGAGACGGAAGACGCGCTTCAGTCCAGGAATGTCCTTCACTTGGGCCTCACCGGCGGTGATGGCTTTTGCGAATTCGCTGATGTTCTTGTAGTCGGTGTGCTCAGCAACGATGGCATCGGTCAACGGAGCGTCACCCACCATGCGTCCACGCTCGGCGAGCATGCGCTCGACCATGCCGGCGTCGGCTTCGCCCCACGTGATGTAGTCCTTGGCCTTCTGGAGCATGCCACGGTACTGGGGGTTGTCAGGGATGATCACGGCATGGTTCACCCGTGTCAGGTTCATGTAGCCCATGGTTTCGCGAATGGATCGCTCCACCTTCACGTCGCTTCGTGCTCGTACAACAATGAACGTCATGCATTCTTCCTCCCGGTATGGATGTAGAGATTCTCACGCTGTGCGTTGGTAACACGGGTCGTGTTGATGTTCTTCAAGGCGTTGAACGTTGCAGCGGCGTAGTTGATGGTTGTGCGGGTCTGACCCTTGGTGCGGGACAGCACGTCCTCAATGCCGGCGAGTTGCAGAACGCTCTTGCCGGTCTGACCGATGACCAACCCCTTGCCCTTGGCAGCGGGCATGAGGGTGACTCGGGTGGAGGCGGCTCGACCGTTGACCTTGAACGGGACGGTGTTGCCGGGGCCGGGGGAGGATTCCCACGAACCGTTTCCTCGCTGGACGGCGATGAGGTTCAACTTAGCAGCGGTGATGGCTTTGCGGATGGCGGTGGCGACTTCCTTGGCCTTGGCCATGCCGAGACCGACGTAGCCGTCGCGGTTGCCCACACAGGCCATGACGTTGAATCGAACACGACGACCGCTGTCGGTCATGCGCTGAACCATGTTCACGTCAATGACCTCGTCTTCGAGGTCGGGGATGAGTGCGTCAACGATTTCCACTTCACGAATGGGAAGGCCCGAGGCCAGAGCGGCTTCGTAGGTGATGATCTTGCCCGCCATCACGGCAGCTCCCAGTCGGGTGCGAGGCTCCCACTTTCGCAGGTTGGCGATCGGGTCGTCCTGGTTGCGTCGGCGGCGGCGGGGGTCGGGCATTTCGTCGGCTTCTTCTGGAGCGTAGGCTTGCATCAAACCTGGCGCCATGGTTGGCGTGTGTTCTTCCGTCATCAGTAGGCCCCCTCAATGGTGTTCTTGGTGGTTTCAATCTCGCCAGCGAGTTTGTCATCGATGTGAGCGCCGCTGAGGCGGTCTTCATCGGGGTAGACGTCTTCGCTGTGTGGAATGTCGAGGCCGGCGTCGCTCATGCCCTTGAGAGCGGCATAAACACGTCCCCCACGGGTGCTGGCGGCCAAGCCGATGTCCAGCACGGCTTCGTCGGTGCCGGAGGCAACTGCAGCCTTGCCCATGGCGTAGCCCACGAGGTAGGAAGCGGGCACGGACTTGAGCGAGCGGTTGCTGGGCCAGCCGTATTTCTTGACGAGGTCGGAACCGGTCATCGAAACCGAGACCATGTCGCCGTCAGCGGCCCAGGACACGAGCTGGCAGGTGGTTCGGGTGTTGGACACGCGCACGACGGCACGAGCCTTCTGCCCGCGGAGCAACTTCAAACGGCGGCGGTAGTCGGTCAAACCGGCCTTGCGTCGTCGGAAAATGGAGCGTCGGTTGTTGCCTGCCATCACTCATCGCCTCCCTTGAAGACAACGCCCTCGAGCGTCATTTGCGAGCGCATGTGGGCAATGGAACGGTAGGAGCCGCCCTTGGCCTTGAGGTAGTACCGGCGGTACTGGGAAGGCGCAATGGTCTGGTCCTCTCGAAGTTCTTTCAACACACGGCGCTGGCTTCGAATGGTGCGCATCCAGCGGTTCTTGCGGGGGTTGCGAGCGTTAGCCGAACCGGCACGGGTTCCCTGACCCTTGCGGCGACCCTTCCGCTTCTGCTCAAGTCGGGCGCGAGCACGGACACGGGAGGTTCCCTTGACGGGCTTGGCTCGAATCCAGCCTTCATCGATGAACTCTCGGATGTCGTCGGTCTGGACGGCGGAGGCGACCTGGTCCACGTAGAGCGGGTTGATCCACACGCGGTTTTCGCCACACTTGAGCAGACGAGCTGCGATTCGCTTCTGATTGGTGATTTGCATCAAACATCCCTCCGTCGGTTCAGGACACGAACACCGAGTTCATCGGCACGTGCGTAGATGTGCTCTCGCTTGCGGCCACCCACCGAAGCGCCCACGCGGGCGGCCTCGGTCTCGGGGTCAATCGCCTCGAGATCGTTGGTGTTGTGGACCATCACTTCACGGAACCCGGACGGGTGAAGGAAGCGTGCAGCGGCGACTTTACCGTGGCCGATTCTCACCAGCGAGCCTCGATACTTGTAATTGCGGCGTTGCTTGTTGTCCATCCCGTGAGGTGCTCGCCATCCGGAGCGGGAAAGACGCTTGTAGCGGAACCATTCGGTTCGGCGGAACGAAGGCGTCTTTTTCTTCTGGGCGGCTCGAAGCGCCAAAGCAGCCTTCATTTCGTCGTCCAACACGGGCTTTTGCTTGACCATGTAGACGTCGTCGTCCTCGTCGTCCCAGTCCTCGTCGTCCCAGGTGTCGTCGTCGGCGGCTTCCTCAGCGGGTGCCGCTTCTTCCATCACCTCGTCAACGTCGTCGCCCGCTTCTTGCAGACGTGCGATGAGATCGGACTTCTTCCCGGAGACGGGAAGATCTTGTTCCTTTAGCAGCTCCTTGAGCTGCGCAACGGTCATTGATTCGTAATCTTCTGCCATGTCAATCACTCCTTGTTCAACAGGTAGATACCATCCTGGAAGACACGTCGGTCTCGCTTTTTCACGGTCGTGCAGCGCTCAATGTTGGCGGCGGTTTGACCCACGGCTTCCTTGTCGATGCCAGAAACGGTGACTTCGACCTTGTTGGAAACCTTCACGTCCACGTTGTCGAGGATGTGAGCGGTCCGTGGGACACGCTCGCCGAAGTAATTGTTCACTTGGAAGGTGTTGCCGTTCACGGCCAAGGTCATGGGGAAGTGAGAGTAGAAGGCCTTGAGGTTGTAGGTGAAGCCGTCCGTGACGCCCTTGACCATGTTGTTGAGGTGGGCGTTCCAGGTGCCGGCGAGCGCTCGCTGCTTCCGTCGGGGAAGGTCAACGCGCACGATGAGGCCAGCGCCGTCTTGGAAGAGGTGGATCACGTCGCTTTCGAAGGTGCGGGTGAGCGAGCCTTTCGGCCCGGTGATGGTCACGACGCCATCTTCGCTGATGTTGGCGGTCACGCCCTCAGGGATGGTTACGGTGTGTTCGATTCTGTCGAGTTTTACCATGTTTGTTCACCTCAGTACACATAGGCCAGCAGTTTGCCGCCAATTCGAGCGTCCTTCGCATCGTTGTGATGCATCACGCCGGAGTTGGTCGTCAAGATGAGAAGGCCGAAATCTCGGGCAGGGAGGTATCGAGTCTCCCACTTCTCGTATTCTTGGCGACGAACGCTGTGGCGGGGCTTGACCGTGCCGCAGCGGTTGATCGTTCCACGCAGTTCCACCACGTAGGCATCGCCACGGCCGTTTTCGACACGTTCGATGTTGCCCACGTAGCCGGAGGTCTGCATGATGTTCAGCACGTTGCCGAGCAGCTTAGAGGCAGGAGCCAACTCAACGTTGAATTTCCCGGCTTGCTCGGCGTTGTAAATCTTGACAAGAGCGTCGTTCAATGGATCAAATTGCATCTTCTTTCCCTCCTCAATTCATCTTTTTGAACCCGATTTTGGGTGCGACGTCGCGGAAGCATTGTCGGCAGAGTCGCAACCCGTGGCGGCGAATCATGCCTCGCTTGCGGCCGCATCGACGGCATCCAATGGTTCGTCCAATTCTCTCTCCGTGATCTCTTGCCATCTTTACTCCTCCAGGATCGTGATGTTGAAGTTCTCAACAAACCAAGCTCGGGATTCGTCTGCCGAAACTCGGTGCTTCATGCCGACCTTGCTCTTCGCACGTCGGCGGCGACTCACGCGGTGGCCGGGGCGTTCCACGACCGCCGTGATGTCCATGCCGAAAATACCGATGTCAGGGTCGTACTTCTGACCGGGAAAGTCCGTGTAGTCGCGGACACCAAAGGACAGGTTGCCCTCTCGGTCGAAGTTCCATGCGGGAATGGTGTTGTCTCGGCAGTCAAACGCACTGGTCAAGAAGGCTTTGATGTCCTCTTGGTTGCGCATCGTGGCTTTGCAGCCAATCGGTGCACCGATGCGGACCTTGAGGTCGCGGTTCTGGATGCGGCCGAGGGTGCGCTGAGGCTTGACACCGGTGACCAGTTCAAGCACGTTCTCGGCGTTGACCAGGCGCTCGCCGCCCTCACCGACACCGATGTTCACGGACACCTTGGTGATGCGAAGTTGATTCATGGGGTTGGCCGTAGCGCTCATTCAGCCACCTCCTTGAGGGGCATGCTGGCGTCGCCGATGGCGAAGACGTTGCGAGCAACGGTGCCGAAGCCGTCAAATTGGACTTCATTCGGCATGCTCGAGCGCTTGACAATGTACTCTTTGACGTCGGCCGTGGAGCCAACGTGAGCGCCGCCGATGAGGTAAGCACGGGTGCCTTCGCCGAAGCGAATGTGCTCGAGGATCTTCTGGTCGGGGAGGTTCAACTTGAGTGAATCGCCCGTGCTGTACTCAGCAGGGTCGTCCACGATGATGTTGCGTCCGTCGTGAAGGTTGAGTTGCGTGCGCCCGCCCTTGATGGTGGTCTTGCCTTCGATGCGGCAGACCTTCCACGAGGCTTCGTCAGCGCTGATGGGGCGGTACTGGAGGCGACCGTTGTGGTCGAGCACGCAGCGGTAGTTGTCCTCGCCGAGGGTGAGCACGTCCATCAGGCCAACACCGCGGCGGGTGTCCTTGACGACTCGACCGTCGATCATGGCGAGTTCGTTGTGGAGGATGAATCGAACTTCACGAGCCGTCTTGGCCATACCGAGCACGTCACGAATCACGAGGGTGAGAGGCATGCAGAGTTCGAGAGCGTGGGCGCCGGGCGTCGGTCGCGTGACCCACACCGTGGTCTTTCGTGGCAAAGGCCAGCTTCGGGGCATGGCCAAGCGCTTCAAGTGGTTGCTGCTCATCTCATTCAACTCCTGTTCCCGGTCAATTTTGCGATGCGGAGGCGGTCCGACTCATCGAGTTGCGTGACCACCACGTTCGAGACGTGCACGGGGACCGCCTCTTCCTTGTTGTCGGCCTTGCTGGCCTTGACACCTTCAATGTACAAACGACCCTTCTCGGCGTCGATGCGGAGCACCGCACCGGTCAACGGTTCGTTGTTGCGCTTGCCACCGTGGCGCTTGCCACCGTGAGCCTGGTCGCCGCGGGTGGCTTGGACCACATCGCCCACACGGACGGTGACCGTTCGAACACCTGCGAAACGAGCGTCAGGCTTGGCGAGTTGCAGACGGGCTGCGACGCGCTTGCGCTTCTGATGCATGGGCGCGTTGTAGTGCGCCTTTCGTTGCTTTCCTGGTTTCATACTCTTGACCATGTTACTCCCTCACACAATTTGTTTTGCATTGGCTGCAATACGAGGCCAGCGTTCTGCGGCTTCACGTGCAACGGGTCCCTTGATGTCGGAACCGGTGACGTCGCCTTTTTCGTTGACGATCACGCAGGCGTTGTCTTCGAATTGGACCCACGTTCCATCCACACGGCGGAACGGACGGCGCTGTCGGATGATGACAGCGTTGTACATCTGTCGGCGGGTGTCGGGCGTCCCCTTCTTCACCGAAACCTTGGCCATGTCGCCCACGCCAGCGGCGGGGTAGCGTCGCATGGTACCACCGAGCTTCAGGACGTTCAGGATTTGAACGACCTTGGCGCCCGTGTTATCGGCCACGTGAAGACGGGCTGCCGTGGGCAGACCGCGGGTTTGCTTACCGGCGATGCCCTTCATCAGACAACACCTCCAGAGTTCTCAATGACACAGAACGAAACGGTCTTGGAGAGCGGTCGGCATTCCATGACCTTCACGCTGTCGCCGATGTTGACATCGCCGATGCACGAGGGCAAATGGGCGGAAACGACGCTGGTTCGCTTCTCGAATCGCTCGTACTTCTTCATGTAGCGAACGTTCTGTCGCTCAACGGTGATCGTTTTCTGCATGCCAACGCTTGAGACGGTCCCTTCGAGGACTTGCCCTCGCAGTCGCAAACTGCCGTAAAACGGGCAGTTCACATCACCGTCCCACTCGCCGGTGGGGCTCTTCACGTCAACGCCAATGTCTCGCATCGTATCATGCCTTCCTGTATGTTCGGTGGATCCTGTCTTCGGGGCGCTGACCCACCATGGCCCCTTGGATGACGGCATCGCTGCCGCCAACGGTGAATGTGATGCTGGCCTTGTTCAGGACCAGGTGTTGCTCGCCTTCGAGGAGAGCAAGGGTGTTTCGGGTCTCGTCCACGACGATGCCCTGTCGACCGGTCAAGGTCGGGTCGGTGGAAGACGTGATGGTCAGGGCTCGACCGATCCAAGATTGATTGATCATGTCCATTTCATCGCACCTCCACATTGAATCCGTTGTTCTTGAGCACTTGTGCAGCTTTCTTTTTGTGATCTCCTTGAAGTTCAATCAACCGTCCTTTTACCGTTCCACCTGCTGCACATTTGTTCTTCAGGAGTTTTGCAAGTTGATTGATGTCAATCGCTGCGTCGTCAATGCCCTCCACTTTTGTCACAATTTTTCCATAGCGTCGTCGGTCGGTTGAGAGAATGGCTTTCTGTTGCTCCTTTGCAATTTCTTGACAGATGCACAGTTCGTCGGGGAGTCCGCAAACGTTGCAAATGGCTGCCATTGTTCTTCATCACCTCGCTTTGATTCACTGATCGTTGTTCATGTGCGTCTTCAAACGCGCAATGCTTCGTCGGGTGGCCTTGTAGGCGCCCATGTTGGACGGGGTGCCACCGAGGGCCTTTTCAGCCCGGAGCTGGAGGAGTTCCTCCTGAAGTTCAAGAAGCCGAGCCTCGCGGGCCTCGGCGCTCATGGAAGCAATTTCTCGGTTGGAGACGTGGCTCACTCGGACCCCTCCTCTGCTGCGGCTTCCTGAGCGGCCTGAATCTTCAATTCCTCTTCGGAGAAGATGCTGATTTCGTGGGGCAGACGGGTGCCGGGTCGCATGATTTCGACGGTGACACCGATGGTGCCGAGTTTCTTGACGGCGACGGAGTAGCCCTTGTCCATGTGCTGGAGGGCCGTTTCACCGCAGTACTTCACGTGGCCGCGAATGTACTTCTCGGTTCGGTTTCGAGAACCGGTCAGCTTGCCTGCGACGGTGACGATAACACCACGGGCGCCGGCGTCCATGATGTTCTGAGCGGCGCTGTGGCAGGAACGGCGGTGGTACCAGCCGCGCTCGAGGGAGGCGGCGATCTTTTCGGCCATCACCTGTGCGTTCAAGGTGGGATTCTTGACTTCCTCAACCTTGAGTTTGGGGTTGGTCAGGCTGAATTCCTGGTTCAGACGGGTTTGAAGGTCGTTGATGATCTTCCCCTTTCGGCCGATGACCATGCCGGGTCGCTCTGCGTGAACGGTCACTTCCGTCCCACCGGGCGTGCGGCGAATGTCAAGGCCACCAAAGCCCGACTTGGAGGTGTGCTTCATCAGGAACTCGCGGACGAGCAGGCGCTCGACGTTGCGGTCGACGATGGTTCGTAGAATGCTTTGCTTGCTCATGATGTTCACCTCAGAAGTCGTCCTCCAATTCGTCGCCAGTGGCGTTCATGTCTTCCAAGAAGACTTCCAAGTTCACCCGGTAGTGGTTGCTTGGGGTGGCACGGCCGCGGGCACGGGGGATCCATCCTCGGCGGATGGGGCCTCGGTGTGCAGCGATGTGCGTGATGACCATGTCGTCGGCGTCGATGTCCTCGTACTGGAATCGGGCGTTTTCCATGGCGCTTTCGATGAGCTTGATGATGGCACGGGAGGCTTTCACGGGGTATCGTCCCGGTCCAATGCCACCCTTGCGGTGCCCGACCATGGACGGGCCTGATCGGCGCTTGCGCTTGTTGCCACTTCCGAGGCGGAAGGGGACAGCGGCGGCTTTGCGGCGGACATCGGCTCGGTCGGAATCAATGCGGAGCACCTCGTTCAGGTAGGCCACGGCTTCGCCAGCGGTCTTGTTCTTGACCGCACGGCAGACCTCGAAACAGTGCTTCACGTGCATGTCCACGTTGGTGGCGCGAGCCGTGGCGAGGCGGTTGCCCTGCAACAACTGAGTGTAGCCACGCTGGGGGAGTTGTCGGCGACGACTTCGTCGATCCATTTGGTTTCGCTTTGCCATCATCTTCACCTCACTTCAACGGAACGTGCTTGGACGAACGGGTAGCACCTACACCCGGACCGCTGTGGGTCACGCCTCGTCGGGTCACGGCGAACTCACCAAGGTAGTGGCCGATCATCTCGGGTTTGATCTCCACCTCAACGAAGTGTTGACCGTTGTGAATGGCGATGCGGCGTCCGACAAATTGCGGGAGGATGGGCATGTCTCGTCGGTGCGTCCGGACGGTGTTGGAACCAGAGCGCTGCACTCGAGCGAGGAAATGCTCGTTTTCGGTGGACATGCCTCGGCCGAGACTTCGGCGGACACGGGAGGGAAGGAGACCGACGATGTAGTCCTGGTCTTCGCTTTCGGGCCACATCGGCATCTGATTGAGTTCTTCCATGGTGAACCCACGGTAGGTGAACTCCTTCTTGACGCGTGCCGACGTTGTCGAGAGGCGCTTGCGTGCCTTACGACGACTGGCTTTTGGGGTCATAAACGACTTCTTCTTCTTAGCCATGCATCCTCACCTCAAATTTTCTTACCTCGTCCACGACCGGTTCGTCGTGGTGCAATCAGACCAACCTTGGCGCCCGGTGGCGTACCACGAGCGACGGAGTTCGGTCCGTGAACGGCCTGGTGGTTTCCACCACCGTGCGGGTGGTCGACCGGGTTCATGGCCACACCGGAAACATGCGGGTAGAGCTTGCCACGGGCCTTGGCCTTGTAGTAGGCAGCACCGGCGGTTCGCATTGGCATCTCATCTCGGCCGTGACCGGCGAGCACACCGATGGTGGCTCGGCAGTTGGCGGAGATTTCTTTCGTCGCGCCGGATGGCATGCGAACACGAACCTTGTCGCCAACACGGGATTCAACGATGCAGGAATT
The DNA here is from genome assembly GCA_019651595.1 of Candidatus Poseidoniales archaeon. GTDB lineage: Archaea > Thermoplasmatota > Poseidoniia > Poseidoniales > Poseidoniaceae > Poseidonia. The sequence goes on from BOYQ01000004.1 coordinate 33,632, forward strand.
ACCAGCCGATCGAGCGACTTTACCACCGTCGCCAGGGCGGAGTTCAAGGTTGTTGATCGCCGTTCCTTCTGGAATGTTGCCAAGTTCGGTGATGTTGCCTGGTCGAAGGGCCACGTTGTCGCCGATGGCGACCTTGCTCCCGATGGAGATGCCTTCGGTAGCTGCGACCAGCGTTGTGTCGCCGTCTGGTGTCTTGATGCGGGCCAGGGGCGCGCTGTGAACCGGGCTGTGAACCAGTTCGGTGACCTCACAGACCACGTCTTTGTCGCGTGGCATCTTGTTCTTACCGGGGAAACGGTGGCTGGCCACGCGATAGCGTGGCGAGGAACCTTTGCGTTGTGCACGAATTCTCTTACCCATGGTTGATCACCTCAGAATGCTCCCAGACGCATGGCAGCGTCTTCTGCGTCGTAGCCTTCGGCAAGCTTCACCGAGGCGTGCTTACCGTGCTTGGAGTTGCGAACGTTGACTTTGGCCACTTCGACGTCGAAGATGGTCTCGACGGCACGAGCGATTTGAGCCTTGGTTGCGCTTCGGCGAACAAGGAACTCAAGGCGTTGCTCGGAGGTTCGGGCCTCCATGGATTTCTCAGTTAGCCAGGGTTGAATGATGATGTCGTATGCGTTCATGATCTCACCTCAGTTCATGGCCTCCAACGCCGCTTTTGTGAAGACCGTCAGCCGTCCGATGTCGCCACCAGGAGCGAGGTCTTCTGCGCACAGGTCCTTGGCAGCGACCACGTCGACGCCGGGAAGGTTCCGTGCGGCTTGGGCCAGACCGGCCTTTTCACTGACCACGAGGAGAATGGACTTGGGCGTCTTGTGAACGCGTCCACGCATGGTGGCCTTGCCGGCTCGAATCTTGCGGCCTTTGCGGGCTCGTTCCATGTCAGGACCGAGACCGAGACCGGCGAAGATGGCAGCCGCCTTGCGGGTGGCCGAGCCGTGGTTGAAGGCTTCGATGTCGTATTCGGTGGATTTGCCGTCGACGACTTCGGTGTAGGTCCCCAACACGATGGGCAGGTGCTCGACCGTGTCCTCAAAGCGGTGGCCGCGTGCGGCAACGGTCTCCATGGACACCGTGGCGGCCAAGGCGGCGTTGCGAGCAGCGTGGCGCTGCTTGGCGTTGAGCTTGCGGGACCAATCCTTCTCGACCTTGGGGCCGTGAGCACGGCGGCCGCCAAGCGTGTGAGGGTTCTGTGCACCGCGGCGAGAACCGGTTCGGCGCATGATTCGAGAGACACCTCGACCCTTGCCCCACCATTCTACGGAGTGCTTCATACCGGCCATGGGTCGGCGCTTCCCGACGTGAGCACGGGAACCGTACGGCTGGCGTCGGTTGGCACGGCTCGAGGCAACAGCCAGTTTCACAAGGTCTTCACGGACCTCAGACTCAAAGGCTGCAGGAAGGTTCACCTTGGAACCGTCCGACACTTCGACGTCGAAGCGTGCGGAGAGTTTGCCGGCGTCCATCTCGGTTTGGGTGACCGTGTTGACGATGTCTTTGGTAGCGACCTTCATCTTCAGGCCCCCTGCTTGGATGCGGTACTCACGTACGTGATCTCGTAGTCGTGGAGCGCCTTGCCCGCTGCTCGGGTGGCATCGCGGAAGCGAATCAATCGCTTGGCGGGGCCAGGGACGCTTCCCTTGACGAGAATGTAGTCAGATTTGATTTCGCCGTAGTGAAGGAAACCACCGGCCGGCGTGATGGAGTGGTCTTCTGGGTTGGCGACGCGCAGGATTCGCTTGTTGTACTCCGTGCGCTGGTGGTAGCCGGTTTGACCGCCCTGTCGGATGGTCTTACGGACGTAGCCGTCGCCGAATGCACCCATGTTTCCGTGCTGTCGGCGCTTTTTGGAGTTCTTGTGGGATTGAAGCTTACCGCCAAATCGCTTGATGACACCTTGCCAGCCGTAGCCTTTCGTGATGGCGACGATGTCGGTCATCGTGCCCTCTTCGAAAGCGTCGGCAAAGGAGTACTCCTCGCCGAGGCGCTCCTGGGCCCAAGCGAGTTGGTCGTCCATGGAGCCACCGGTCAGGCCCATTTCCATCACGTCAGGAACCTTGGTGGGGACGCTCGAGAGGGTGTGGGGTTGGGTGGCCACGATGAGACGAACTTCGCAGAGGTCGGCCTGCTGGAGGTTGGTCATGTGCTTGTCTGCGTCGTGCTCCTTTCGCTTGGGAACACGCTTGAAGAGTTCAGGGAAGGCGTCGGCGATTTGGTCCGCCTCTGCCCAGACTTCGCCACGGGCTTGCATGCCGTAGGGCGTCATCTCGTAGCCTCGGACGCCCAAAATACGCATCTTGGGGCACTCGACGACCGTGACAGGAACTCGAACTTCCTGGCCGGCTGAGGTGCTACGGGGGTTCAAATCACGAGCCAGAATGTGGGTCATGCCGGCTTTCCAGCCTGCAAACCCTTGCACTCGGACTTCGCTCGCATCGGTGGTGGGCCACGACTTGACGTGACCAAAGGGGCGGTTCGCTCGCTTGCGCGGGCTGAACGCCATTGATCCACGACGTGGGTGGTTTCGCTTTGCCATCTTGGATTCCTCCAGGGGTTTTCTACAACGCAGTGGCCCCACCGTTGGGGGGCGTACGAGGGCTCATGCAGCGTCGAAGCCGTGACACGGAGGGGCATTCCCACGAGCGGGGAACGCACCAGTTGGGGTCCTCGGGGGATGGCCCATTGTGTCTGGCTACTCACCTTTGAGCACCCCTCCGACTTACACCCCGTATATATGCGGTTCGGTGCAGCCAACCGATGGATTGCGTGCAACGCTATGCCCGTTGAAGGCCTTCAAACCTTTCTGAGAAAATCACGCCGATTTGGTTCAAGTGATTCGTGAGGACCCCACATCATCCTTTTGAACCCTAGACTGAACCTCTCCGTCATGGCTCTCGTGGTTCATCCCTTCCTCAAGGATGGCGTTGAAGCACGCGGCTACCAGTTGCGCTCACTGGAGCGCATTCTTTCGTTTTCCAGCCTGATGGTGATGCCCACCGGATTTGGGAAAACCGCCGTCGAATGGATGGCCATGGCAGAATTTCTCCGACGTGGTGCGACCAAGATCGTGCTGGTGGCACCCACCACCGGGCTGGTCGACCAGCAGGTGACCATGGCGCATGAGCGATTGAACCTTCCAACTGAACGCATCGTCGCCTACACCGGTGAGACGGGCCCCGACAAAAGAAAGGCGCTTTGGGACAACGCCACCGTGTTGATGGCCACCCCACAGGTGATCCGCAACGACGCCATGAACGGCGTCATCGACCTCGCCACCGTGGAATTGCTCATCCTTGACGAAGCCCACCACGCCACGGGGAACCACGCTTACGCTCAGGTTGGAAACCTCTACCAGCGCGCCAACCCCCACGGTCGCGTTTTGGCCGCCACGGCAAGCCCGGGCTCAACCTTGCGAAACATCAACGAGGTTCGAACCAACCTCAACGCTCACAACCTCGACCTGTGCAAGCGGAACGAACCGCTGTTGAGTGCCTACGACGTGGACATGAAGATTCACACCCACGTGCTTGACCTGCCCGACACCCTCACGGCTCTTCTTGCCCCGTTGAGAGCTCACTTCGACGAGGAGGTGGCTCACCTTCAGCGGCAAGGTTTCATGCCAACCAAGGAGTACATCGGTACCAACGACATTGAACGAGCACAGCAAAGCGCCAGCCGAGCCATCCAACAGCGAGACATGCGGGGCTACGATGCCGCTCGCCGAGTTGCTGACCTTCGTCGCCTTCACATTTTGATGAACCTCATGCAAACCCAAGGGACAAGCGTTGCGCAGGCCTTCCTCAACCGAGCCGAGGAGGAGGGGCGGAGGGGACGCAAAACCAATCGCATGTTGGCCCTCCCGGTGGTCCATCAGCTTCGGTTGGCCCTCAACGACCTGGATGAACTCCATCCCAAAGCGCCCCTCGTTGCGTCGTTGGTCACGCAGGAACTCAACGCCAAACCCGAAGGAAAAGTCCTCATCTTCACGGAGTACAGAGATTCAGTGGAACGCTTGGTCCAGTTGCTCAACACTCACGGGAGCGTCAAAGCGGATGCGTTCATCGGGCAATCCTCACGTGGGTCGCAAAAAGGCATGACACAAAAGCAGCAACTGGCGCAGCTCAACCGGTTTCGCAGCGGGGAGATCAACGTCTTGGTCGCAACCTCGGTCGGGGAGGAGGGACTGGACGTGCCCGCTGCAGATTTGGTGGTGCTGTACGAACCCGTTCCCAGTGCCGTTCGTGCCATTCAACGCCGGGGCCGAACGGCCCGCCAGCGGGCCGGTTCCGTCCATGTTCTCATCGCACGCAACACGAGGGACGCCTACGTCCACAAAGCCTCGGAACGACAAGAGGAAAACATGCACCGCCTGATGGTCAAGTTGGTTCGGCAAAAACAACTCAACGAAGCCTATGTGGTGGACGAAGACGCATTGGAATCCTTTGCCGTTCAAACCGACACGGAATCGGTCGAGGCCAAGGTGTTCCTCGAAGCAGAAATTCTTCGCCACGGTCCGGCAGAAACCGAACCTAAAATTTCTATAGAAAAAAATACAACGGAACGTATTCGAAACGACAAGGTCGCCCCTTCGCTTCGCCCCGACCAACTGCGTCACCGGGAACAATCCAGCCTGTTCGCCTTTGAGCAGGAGGCGTCTGCGCAAGGAGAGTCCATCACGGTGCAAGCGATTGAAGCCGTCCTGAACGCTGCCGATCAGGAGATTGTGAATCTCAACGAAATCGATGGGCGTCAAAACCTCATTCTCATCGACCATCGAGAAGGAAGGTCCACCCTTCCAGGGTACCTCCAAGGGCTCGGGTTCCAAACGCAACTCACCCAACTTCCCTTCGGCGATGTTCGACTTTCTGAGCGGGTGCTGATCGAACGAAAGACGGCGAGGGATTTGCTTGAATCCCTCAAAACCGGTCGCCTGCTCCACCAGTGCCGAAGTCTGAAAGTCAGTGCACAACGCCCGTTGTTGTTGGTGGAGACCGGCGGCGAAGGCGCCTACAGCGTTCACCCAAACGCTGTGTTGGGGGCGTTGGCCCACATCACGCTTGACCTCGGGCTCCCCGTGATGATGGTCAAAGGACCGCTTGAGGCAGCCCACTTCATTGGCGTCGCTGCTCAACGTGAACATGACGCCATCGAGCGCCTTCACGCCTTCGTGAGCAGCGATGTGTTGGAAGGGAACTCGCTTCGAGAGGCGATGTCCGTGGCCCAGCGCGAAATCACCTCCCTCGATGAGCGTCCAGATGAACAACATCCTTGGCTGGACGACCGGCTTCAACACCTCGAACGATGTTACCAGCACACCGTGGGTCCGATTTACGACAGCGAACCTGAGCTAAAACCAGCGTTCGATGCGTACGCACCGGACCTCGGACGGTTGTTCGCCACCAACGCTCGTGAAATGATGGCACTCAGTGGTTGCACGGAGGCCGTTGCGAAGCGAGCCATGGCTGCCCTACATGCAGGCATCAAGACCCGATGAGACGAACACGGGTTCGGAGTTGTGCGAGGCGGTCGGGATAGAACCCGAGAGCGAAGGCCACCAGTTCCGCCAGATGGCAAACGGGCACGCTGGTTCTTTTTCCGCTGACCCTGCCGGCTTTGGACTGGTAGGAATCGAGGTTGATGTGCGAGATCGTGCACGCACTGACCACAAGATCGGCCCCCGATTGAATGGCGTCAGACAGAACGGCGGCCGTCATGGCCAAGGATGAATCTTCAAGGGTGAGCATGGAGGTGGAGCCGACGCTCATGCATTTTGAGTCGTAGTCAACGGGGTGGCCGCCCAGCGCCTCGATGAGTTGTTCCATGTAGGTGGGCATGAACGGGTCGTCTCCTGCGCAGGCCCCGTCGCGTTGCATGTCCGGGCCGTAGTAAGCAGCGATGTTCATCTTGAGGGGGTTCTTGACAGCATCACGAACTTTGTCAAGCCCGATTTCTTCCACGAGGTAGTGAAGCAAATGCCACGATTGGGACTCACCGCTGTACTCGACCTTGGAGGTGCGAGCCACCAGGTTGTTGACGGTGCTGGCGTACACCGGATCCCGCTGCATGTCCTGAGCCGTGTTGCACATGATGGCGTGGCTGGTGGCGCACGTCGTCATCACGTCGAGGCCTTTGGCTTCGGCCAATGCAAGGTTCCGTGCGACCAAGGCGTCTTGCAGCTTTGGTGTTGCTTGTTTGATCACGTTGCCGCCGTCGCTGCTTGCACGAGGAAGTTCAACCAGTTGGATGCTCAACGCTTTGCACAACGGCTGGATGCAATCCTCGACTTCGGAAGCACCTGCACGAGCGACATTTCCGGGGTAGTATGCGATCTTGGGCACCATCTCACCTCAGAACCGTTGATCAATTTCATTGAACAAGCTGACCACTTCGTGGTAGTTCTCAACGCGGCTGTTGAACATCTTTGGAATTCGTCCGAGCCCGGCCGGTGGCACCAACAACGCCTGCAGGCCCCGGATGGGAGGCCCGCCGTTTCGAGTAAAGGCCAACGCCATGCGAGCTGAAACGCCGCTGAAGACGTTGCTGACCAACCCAAGCGGCCCCAGGACTTGTCGGTACAGGGTGGTTTCGTTCACGTTGCCCGACCACTTCACGCTGCGGCCGTACCACTTGACCAGCCGACCGGACTTACCGCCGTACCGGGATTGGTTCAAGAGAGCACCGCGGGCTTCGTTGAGGGCTCGTGCGGCGAGACGACCGTCCTCGCCGTAGCGCATCAGGCTGGCGTGGTCGGCTTCGGACCAGACGCCGTCCTTCTCTTGGAGGGAGGTCATGATGCTGCGGCGTTGCTTCTCCGATGTTCGCGGGTCGAGGACTCGGAGCCACTGTTGGAAGTGGACGCCCGGACCTTCGTAGTGCTGGTCGTGTGGGAGGGTGTCGGACATCGCTTGAATCAACTGGAAGGACATCACGTCGCCGGCTTGGTGCAGCGCCGTAGCGGCGGCAGAGTCCATGGTTCCCATCGCTTGACCGGAGGGGAGGTGTTCACCCTCACGAGGATCGGTGCGCATCCAAGGCTCAGCACGGCTGCGGTGGCCTTCGTAGCGGGCGGTGTCAACGACAAGGTCGCGAACAACGGGGTGTCCGGGCAGCGGTTCGATGCGAACACGACCGCCATCCTGCGTCAAATCCCCGATTTGTGCGCAATCAGCGAGCACGATGCGTCCGTTCACTCGGACACCGGTGGTGGGGGTGCCGGCGGCGCCGCCGCGACGGAACGCCAGGCTGCCGTCGAGGTCGCGCTGCATGGTGATGAGCAGGTCCTGAACGGTAGCGTGACCGGGAACAGCGCAAGTCAGGGTGTCCCAACCCGATTCACCGGCCTGGGGGCAGTATCGGAACACTTCGAGGGTGATGGTGAGGTCGGCTTTCTCGATGATGCCGGGAGCGAAGTCGCCCTCGACAACATCGTCATCGTCGCCAGCACCGTAGGCCATCATCTCTTCGAGGAGTTCAACCTGGAGCGTACCGGACTCGTCGACGCAGGCCAGCATGGGGAGGGCTTGCTCGACCCAGATCTTCCAGGGCGGTTCGAAGTCAACGTCACATTCCTGAATGGGGTAAGCCTCGGTTCCGCCCAACGCAGCGAGTTTGTTGTTCCAGTCATGGCCGGCCTTGCAGAACTCGTCGTAGGCGGTGTCGCCGATGGCGCAAACGGAGAAGTGAACGTTGCCCAAGGCTGGACCGTTGGCGTTGATGGCGTTCCACATGCCGTCAGCGTTGTCGGGCATCTCCCCTTCACCCCAGGTGGAGGTGATGATCATGACGCGCTTCATGGTCGCCAGTCGAGCGGGGTCAAATCCGTCCATGTCGACGATGTTGGGCTCAAGGCCGTAATTGGAAGCGAGTTTCGCCGTCTTTTCCGCCAGGCCGGCAGCGTTTCCGGTCTGCGATCCAAAGAGGATGTTAATCGAACGGTCGCCGGCGAACACCGCGTTGAGGGCGTCTGAAACGCCGGCGGCGGGAGCCACAGCGGCAGCGGCGGCAGGAGCAGCAGCCTCGACTTCGACCGGCGCTGCCTCTGCGACGGCCTCGGCTGCGGCGTCGGTGACCAATTCGTACTTGATGACTTCAACGGGACAGGCCTCGGCGGCTTCGATGATGATGTCGCCCAGCTCTGCTCCGAGCGTGCCGACCAAGGGCGCCGCCAACGTTGCGGTCGAAGGCGCCATCGGTGCGAACCGCAGCCAAGATGTAGGACGATTCGTCGTGACCTCGAAGACCTCTGGACAGATGTCCTGACAGGCATCGCAGGTAATACAATCTTCGTCAATCCAAACTTTTGCGACCGATGCCATGAGATGACCTCTCGCTCACGCTCTGTGAGTGTTCTAAGCGAGCCTTGAGTGGCCTTTGAAGGTTATTGTGAAACCACAGGCTAAACAGGCTTCCTGTGGTTCGTTTTTGACCTTATTTTGTAGCAAGATTTTGGCCTCACATGTGGAAGTCGCCCATGTCACCCATGCCCTCGTCCATCGGCACGCCTTTGGAGGAGATGACATCGTCGATGCGGAGGATCATGATGGCGGTTTCCGTGGCGGATTGAATGGCTTGTTCCACCACACGGACGGGCTCAACCACGTTCGCTTCCTTCATGTCGACCACGCCGCCTTCGTACACGTTGATTCCAGCGTGGGTTTGGCCGTCTGCGTGCGCCTTTCGAAGCTCAATCAGGGTGGTGACGGGGTCAAGGCCAGCGTTCTCTGCCAGGGTGCGAGGAATGATTTCAAGAGCGGAAGCAAAGGCCTCGATGGCCATTTGTTCTCGTCCTCCAACGGTCTCGGCGTAGGTTCGGAGGTCGCGGGAAACGGCTGCGAGGACGCTCCCGCCGCCGGTGAGCACGGCGCCGTCTTCCCAAGCGACGGACACCACGCCAACGGCGTCATCGAAGGCTCGACGAATCTCATCGACCACGTGTTCCGTGCCGCCACGAAGCAAGACGGAGACGGATTTGGCTTCAGGACAACCCGTGATGAAGGTCATGTCGGAGTCGCCGATCTTCTTTTCCTCGACCCGTGATGCAGCACCGAGGTCTTCGGCGCTCATGTCCTCGAGGTTGGTGATGATGGTGCCGCCGGTGGCCTTCGCCAGCGCTTCCATGTCAGATTTCTTGGCCCGGCGAATGGCAAAGATACCCTTCTTTGAGAGGTAGTGCTGGGCGAGTTCGTCAATGCCTTTCTGGCAAACGAGAACGTTGGCACCGGCCTTTTCGATGGTGTTGACCAGGTTGCGAATGTAGTTCTCCTCTTCCTCGAGGAAGAGGGCCAATTGGTTCGGGTCGGTGATCTGAATCTTCGCATCGACTTCGGTTTTCTTCACTTCGATGGCGGAGTTCACGAGGGCAATCTTGGCCTCGGAGACGCTGCGAGGCATGCCGGCATGGACGCGCTCTTTGTCGAGGAGAATGCCGTCGATGAGCGAGGAATCCTTGATGGAACCGCCTTGACGCTTCTCGACCTTGATGTCGGAGAGGTCAACCAATCGCTCGTCGTCCTCGATCACGCCAACGGCGTTGACGGCTCGAACGCAAATGTCGGCCATGAACGACTTGACGGCGCCGGCTGATTTGCCCGTGAGCGCTGTTTTGGCGACTTCCTGAAGCACGCCGTCGTCGTTCTCGGTGGAAATGCCATGACCTTCCATGAGGCCGATGGCTCGTTCTGCAGCGAGGCGGAAACCCTCACAGATGACGGTTGGGTGAACGTTCTGCCCGATGAGGTCCTCGCTGCGCTTGAGCAATTCACCAGAGAGAATCACCGCAGACGTGGTGCCGTCAAAGCAGTGCTGCTCTTGCGTCTTGGCGACCTCGATGATCATCTTGGCGGCAGGGTGTTCAATGTCCATTTCCTTGAGGATGGTGGCCCCGTCGTTGGTGATGACCACGTCGCCCATGGAATCAACGAGCATCTTGTCCATGCCCTTCGGCCCCAAAGTTGAGCGAACAGCATCGGCAACGGCCTTGGCCGCAGCGATGTTGTTGGATTGGGCCGTTCGGCCTCGGGTGCGTTGGGTACCGTCTTTCAAAATGAAGATGGGTGCTTGTCCGTTTCCATACATGTGTGAGCCCTCCGGCATGGTTGGCGAGGTTGCCTGCATCTTGAACCCTACGCTTGGCCGGCGTGGGTGGGGAAAACGCCTCAGGGTTGATTTTGGTCAAGCCACTGCTGGCCGTAGTGCTTCCACTGCTCCATGGTCCAGCCGGCTGGGAGGCCCCCTGCTGGCAGAGGCGGTCCATCGTCAGCGGCCGCTGGAGCAGGGGCGACAGGTGCAGGGGCAGGGGTCCGGCGTTGGCATTGACGTGGGAACCGAAGGCGCCGCAGCGACCGCACCGTAGGTGGCCGTTAGGCTGTCTTCATACCCGTCTTCACCCCACTTGGCGTATTCGTCTTCCTCTTCTTCGGTTCGCAAGATGGCCAAGAGAATGACGACACCGCCGACAAGAATGAGGATGAACACACCCCACATGGCGATGACATCGAGTTGCAGGCCGGTCTCATCCGCAGCAGCGTCAGCCTCGCTGTCCATGCGGACCAGCGTGACTTCCATGACGGCGTTGGCGGCATCGCTGACCGTCTCGGACCTTGCCCAAACCGTCAGGTTGACCGTGAGGGTGTCCCCGTTGAGGTTCTTGAGCGTGGTTTCGGTGACGTCCACCGTGATGGTGATCTCTTTGGTCTCGCCGGTGGCCATGGTGAAATCTTTGTCAAGGCGGGCGATGGAAGAGCGGAACCACGAGTTGGACTCGCTGGTGTCCAAATCCATCACAACACGCTGGCCGGTGGTGTACTGGTTGACGATGCGAACGTTCACCTCTACTTCGCCCTCCTCGGCGACTTCGACGGGTGGAATGGCGAAGATTCTGAGCCAGTTCTGCGAGCCGACCGTGTAGGTCGCTTGGCCGGTCGCGCTGATGCTGCTGTCGGCCACGCTCGTCGCGATGACCTGCAGGGTCAGTTCGCCCTCCGTGCCGTCAATGAATGAAAATTCAACCGAGACGTTGTAGCTGGCACCGATGTCAATTTCAGGCGTGTTGCCGTTGATGAGGCCAACAAAGGCCGCGTTCATACCCGACGGGACATTCAGGCTCATGGCAAAGCTGTCCGGGCTGTTCCCGTCGTTTCGAACCTCGAACGACATGGTTTGAGGCAGGTCCCCGGGGATATACGACTGGCCGGTTTCTTCGTCCGATACGTACACCGCAGCGGTCTCGAGAATTTCGATGATGAGCTCCACGGAATCGTAAACCGATTCATCGTCAACGCTCGTGGCGGTTACGGTGACGGGTAGTAGCCCGGGTTCAGCCCGATGGGCATGGCCAGTTGGACGACCACGGTGGTTTCGCCGTCCCAGGCGTCAAGCACCGGAGATTGGTCGGCCGGAAGGGAGGCTTGAGGCGCCAGTTGCTTTGGCCGATGCTCAGGTTGTATTGCTCGTCGTCGTTGCCGAGGTTGAAGAGGTTCAGATAAAGAGACTTGGAGATCCCGTTGGCTGCGCCAGTGAACGTGTTCTCCTCAGCCACGAGGTCAACGTGGCGAAGGACGGGCACCTCGATGTTTCGAACCAGCACGTCGGTGCCGAACAGCGCCGTGCTGCACGAGGGGCAGGTCGCTCGCAGGTTGAACGAGACCGTGCCGGGGTTGGCAAGTTCGGGCGAGGAAAGGTTGAGCACCAACTCCACCCGCTGACCCTTGTACAGCGTGATGGGGTTGGGTTGGATCACGCCCGTTTCGTTTTGGATGAGGCCCAGCCAGCCCGAGTTGTCGGAGAATGTCGTGGCGAGGTTGAACGCAGCGTCGCGGTTGCCAGTGTTCTGGAGACGGAAGTTCACGAGGCCGTAATCATCGGGGCCGATGGTGGCGGCAACGAGCGGAACCGAGGAGGTCAGGGCCACGCTGAATTGTTCGCTGACGGCCAAATCCATGCCCAATCGGGCCTTTTCACCGAGTTGAGCACTGCTGGCGTCGGTGAGCCAGAGGTTCCAGTCCTGTTGCTGAACCTCGGCACCGGCGGGCACCGTGAGGTTGGCCCAGAACTCGACCGTCTTGCCCGCACCCAACGGCGGCATGATGACGTTCGTGCCGTGGTTGTTGCTGCCCTCGATGTCCATGCGAATGATGGGGTAGGGTGCCATCCAGGAATCGTTGGTGACGTTGGTTTGGAGACGAATGGTGGCGGGGGCATAGCCGTTGTTGGTCAGGGTGCAGTAGAGCGTGGCCATCTGATTGGGGGCGATGGTGTAGCCGTTGAGCGGGTTGTCACACTGCATGTCAACGGTGTAATCGGTGACGCGGCTCACACCGAAATGGACGAAGTCGTCCACGTGGAACCCTTCACTTGCCACGCTGCTGTCGGAGGTGAAGAGCATGGAGAAGGTGTAGGAACTGCCGCCAAGGAAGACCTCAGGGTTGGCGAGGTTGGGGATTTGCTCCCACGTAACCTGCGGGTCCCACGACAGGTTGGTCCACTGGCCGGGAGCGGCGCTGGGGTTACCCTGAGCGATGTCCCATGAAATGGATTCGAACGGGTCATCAATGTTGCCGGATCCTCGCCAGAGTTCCATGGAGACTGAATCACCGGCGGCCATGCTGCCCCAAGCCTGAATGTGGAATTGGCTCGAGACAAACTCGTTGGAGTAGAAGAGCATTCTGCACAGCCACGTTTGGTAGGTCTGACTCATGCCGGCGTCAAGCACGTCGGTGTCACATTGACCGCCTGAGGCACCAACGCGGGCGTGGACCAGGCGAGTGGCCTCAGCGTTTGACGGGTAGTTGCTTCCGGGGGTCGAGTGGCGGAAATGCTCGGAACCGGCGGCGCTTGCGGTCGCATCGGTCTGCCAGGAACCGCCTCCAGTGGCGTCGCCGCCGTCAGCAGGGTACTTGGCCGAAATAAAGCCGGGACCTTGACCTTGGAACCCGTCCATCTCGTCGGCGACGACGGCCACGGGGACGGTTTTGTCTCGCTGGTCGTTGGCGTTCTTGTCGTCGTCGGCAAAGTTGACCGTCGCCCGAACGATGAGACCACCGGACAAATCGTTGGTCGAGGTGTTGAGAACGGAGTGGGCTGCGGAGGGCGACCACACGAACACGTGATTGTAGGACTGCCCGCCGGTCAGGGGGTTGGTGGTGAAATCAAAGGATTCCATCACGAAGCCGATGGGGTGAACGATGTCCACGGAAACGGGGGCAGCATCACCGATACCCGAGGCCCCGAAACGCTGGACGGCCACCGTGACTTCGATGTTCTCGTCCATGAAGACGTAATCCATCACCGTCCCGTCGGACTGAACCCACTGAGAGGCCGCCACGGTAGCGTTGCCCAGCGAGATGGATTTGACCGTGAAGTCGTCGTTGGTGCCGCCTCGCCCGGAAGCGGCTTGAGCGGGAACGACCATGTTCATAGCGAGGGTTTGCATCAAGAGCAGCACGACAATGGTGAAGGGCATCATTCGGCGCATGGACATCAGCATCCTTGGCGAACACGATGGAGCATAAGAAGGTCGCCTTTTGATGGGCGAGGGGACCGAATCGGAAATCACCGTTCTTCGTCCGGCTGCAGGCCGAATCCACGAATCACCGGCTCGTCATGACCGGGCTTGCGAGCGTCAGCCTCGGGTGTCGAGGTGGAAACCCGTTGCGCCAGCCCGTCGAAGTCCAGGTCGTCCACCATGGAGGACGTGTCTTGCTTGGTTTGAGGCAGCGGAGGGTCTTGGTGGGCCACGGGAACGACGACCTGTTGGACCACGGCCGGCGTGTAGGTCGGTGTGGTGGGGGTTGCCGATGCCTGGGCGACGTCAGCAGCGATTTGGTCCAAACCGGCTGAAAGGCTGTCGATTTGGTCTTGGGTGTCGTCACGAACAGAACTCACACCGGGACGCATCCACGCCGGCGGTTCACCCGCTCCACCGCCCAAGACGGCCAGCGTCGTGAAGGCGGCCATCGGCATGACCGCCAACGCCGTGAGGAGGTTCAGGAAGGACGTTTCCGGGGTTGAGCCGGCCGAGATCAGCGATTCGAACAGTTGTTGTTCAAAGGCGATGTTGAGGGCAACGTCCTCGCCAAGTGCCCGCTGAACGATGTAGGACGATAGCTGGCCCATCGACCAGAGCAAAAACACGGGAAAGGCCCATGAAATACGGAGCGTGTTGCCCAGAAATTTTCGGCCCAGCGAGGCCACGGTGATGTAGCGACGGGCAAATCCTGGGAAAATACGGATGGACAGGTAGAGGCACATGGCGTAAAGCAACAGCGCCAGTTCCAACTGACGGTTTTGGTGGACCACCCCCTCGGGAAACATCAGCACCAGCGATAGTGGAATCGTGGCCAAGAGCACCTGAAACGGAATCGCCAAAAGGATGAGCGAGCCGCGCGTGGTCCACAAGGCATGACCGGAAGCAAATCGGTCGTACACCAGGGTCGAGAGTTGACCGTGGGCGGACGCAGCGTAGCGTTGACGGGCTTCGAAACGATGGACCGAACTTCCCCGGTGACGGGTCAGACCCAGCGCCAGTCGCCAACCGCCCGCCTCAATCACCCTCAGCGGGGTGAACCCACCCATGCCGAGCGCCAACGTGAGGGCGAGCATGCCGTAGAACAACGAGGCCATGCCGATCCACGGAATCATGTCCACCTCGATGCTCAGGCGAAAATCGCCGCCCTCCGCCGTGAACACGAGCAGGTACGTCAACCCAAACGCAGCCATCGGGGTGAGGAAAATTTGGCCCAACAACTGCCCGGTGAGACCGACCCGAGCGACCAGTGAACCGACCGTAGCGCGGCCTTCCATGCGCTCCAGCCAACGCGGACTTTTCTCAAAGGTTGCCCTTGTCAACGGGACGAGGTGCCTATTCTTGTTGCACAACGGGTTCGGGGAGCGGCTCCGCCAATGGATAGCCGTCGGTTATCAGCAACCGCAGGGTGCCGCTGAGGCGCCCGTCGGACCGAGGCCGCCCGAGGTCGGGGCGGGGGGTGCGAGAAAGGACCGCCCCACACGTGGTGCAGGAAATGGCTTGCAACATCCACGACGGCGTCGGGACACTGCAACAGGCCTCCGTGCGGCTGCGGTTCATCACGGATTGAAGTTCCACGGCGAGGTCTTTGGTCCAGGGTGCGGGGCGACCGGCGAGGTACATCTGCAAGCGAGAGAGGATCATCCAGGTCGAGGCCACCCACAGACCAAAACCAAACACGGGCGAGCCCCAGCGAAGGCTGGCAGCGCCAAAGGCCAGCACGAGCAAACCGACGACCAAACTCAGCCAGTAGAAGACCCGCAGGTGAAGCACGCGCTGGGTCAAGTAGGGCGAGAGCGGAACCGGTTCGGGGTGGGGTGGAAAGCGGAGATTGAACCCCTTGGCTCGCGTCATCAGAAGCGTCGGGAGGCGTGGACCTACGTGGCCGATACCGGCACCAAGGGAAAACAAAGCCACGACTTCGAGCACGGACACGGTTCTCTCCTCAGGCTTGTTGAAGGCGCTTCAGGGTGGCTTCGACCTTGTCCATGCCCCTCGCGATGTCCGCCTGACTGATGGTGTAGGCAAATCGCAGGTGGCCCTCACCCGACGGTCCAAACGCACTTCCCGGCGAGCAAAGAACACCGTCTCGAAGCAGTTCCATGGCGATGTCTTCAGAATTCATGCCGGGAACATCGACCTTGGGGAAGACGTAGATGGCGCCTTTGGGACGGTGACACTGGACGCCGGGCATGGCGTTTAACCGGTCCACGATTAGGTTGCAACGCTGTTGAAATTCAGCCGCCATGACCGAAGGGTAATCGTTGGCCTGCTCCATGGCTTCCAGCACGGCGTATTGCATGGCGTCGTTTGAACACGCTGAAATGTAGTATTGAATCTTCACCACCTGCTTCATGGCCTCGAGATTGGTGGAAATGATGTAGCCAATGCGCCAGCCGGTCATGGCGAAGGTCTTGGAAAACGAATTGACCACCATGACCTTGTCGTAGCCGGTTCCCATGAAGGAAACATGGTCCTCCTCGAAGACGATGCGGTCGTAAACCTCGTCGGAGATGAGCCACAGATCGTGCTTTTTTGCAAAAGCGAGCAATTCGTCTCGTTGTTCCTCGTTCAGCGTTCCACCCGTGGGGTTGCTGGGGAAATTGTAGAGAATAGCGACGGTGTTTTCGTCAACCCGTGCCTCCAAATCGGCCACCTGCGGGATGAATTCGTTTTCAAACAGGCACGGGTAATACTTCGCCTCCCCGCCCACGAGCGTGGCGTCCGGCCCGTACAGCGGAAAGTAGGGCTCGGGCAGCAGGATGTTCTGCCCGGGGTTGATGACGGTCATGAACAAGTTGAGCAACGCATTGGTGCCCGACATGGTCATGCAGACGTTGTTCTCGTCCATGCCGGGTTGGTAGTCGGCCCATGACGCTGCAATCTTCCTGCGAAGCGCAGGCAAGCCTGCCGTCGTGGTGTATTTGTTGCGCCCGTCAAGCATGGCTTGGTGAAAGGCTTCAATGGCCACGGCAGGGGGTTGAAAGTCGGGTTCACCCAGCCCAAACGAGATGACATCATCCCCGGCCAAATCGAACATCTTGCGCACGCCCGTTGGCTGAATCGCAAGGGCTCGGTCGCTGAAGTTGCCCATGGCGAACGGACACCCGTCCTCCATTTGAATGCAATCACGATTTGGGGGGCTTGGTGCCCGCCTTCTTCTCCTTCTCGGCCGACGTTGGGTCGTCGAGCAGAACGGCTTCAACCGGCTCGGTTGGCATCAGGGACCGTAGGGTGGAGGGCGGATCGATTTTCGCACCCTGAACCAGCAGACCGATGAGAATGAGAAGCACAAGGAACGCACTGAGCGTGAACAGATTTGTATCAAAACCACCCGCTGATTCACCGCTTTCACCGGTGCCGAGGACCGTGGAGAAGACCGACAGCGAAGGAGCGCCTTGGTCGTTCAGCCCCCGGACTTCAACGGTTTGATTCCCCGCTGCGAGGACGGCGGGGTCGAGCGCAACGACCCATTCGAAGCGCTCAAGGGCGCCCAACCCGCCCTCGACGATTTCATAGGCGGCCTCCATCCATTCGCCGTCGTTGATGCGGAACTCAACCTTGGAGACTGAACCCGCTTGACCCCAGGCCAGACCGCGAATCTCGTGGAGGCCGGTGGTGGCGTTCACGCTCGAGTTGAGGATGTGGACTTGCGTCGAAACATCAACGCTTCCTGTCAGGTTCTCCTCAGCGAGGTACATCGCCATCTTGACGGCCTCGTAAGCGTCCACCATACCCCAGCCGAAATCACGGTTCCAGAAGGGGTCAACGTCGGGAGCGGAGGCCTCGCCTCGGCGTTCGGCCGTGAGCTTCAGAATTTCTTTCATCTCGGCCGTGGTCAGGTCAGGGTTGGCTTCGATCATCATGGCGAGGATACCAGACACGGACGGTGTGGCGTAGGACGTACCGGAGCCGCGCCCCGTGTAGCCGTTGTCTTCGGCCGAGCCACCGAGCAGGTTGACACACCCGCTGGAGGTCACGCAGCCTTCTGCTTGGACGATGTTGGAGCCCGGGGCAGAAACCTCGGGTTTGAGTTCGTTCAACGGGTTACCGTCGCCGTTGTCTCGGCGCTGCCCACGAGAGGAATAGCCCGCAACCGTGTCGTCGCTTCGGTCAACGGTGTTCTGGTCGTCGGTGGCGCCCACCGTGATGGACAGGCTGGAGGAACCCATCCCTGAGAGGCCGTCGTTGTCCGGGCCGTCGTTGCCCGCTGCCACGCTGACCACCACGCCGAGTTCCATGGCCTCGTTGAGGATGCGGCTGTGCATGTCTTCGCCGTCCGAACCGCCGCCTTCGTGGGACGTGATGCCCCACGAGAGGGAGATGATGTCAATGCCGTAATTGGCTTCGTCCGCACCCTGCCAGGCCGTGTCCCGATTGTCGATGATCCACTGCAGTCCGTTCATGGCTGATTCATAGAACTCCTGAGCGAGCAGGTAATTCTCGAACGGACCTGCTCCTGCGTCCGTGCCGATGCGAACGTCAACAAGGTCGGCGTCCGGCGCTGAGCCGTAAAAGTCGGTCTGTGCGCCGCTGGCGTCGATGCCCGTGGCGGCGGCCATGCCCATGCAGGCGGTGCCGTGCTGATGGCCGTCATCGGGGTCGTAAGTGCCGTCGGTTTCACGAACACCCCCGGCCGTGCAGGTTGGGTCGGAGTGCAGGTAGCAGACAGCGTCGTAGCCGGCAATGAATTTCTGGTTGAGTCCGGGGTGTTCGTTGTCCACGCCCGTGTCGACCATGGCGATGTTGACGTCCTTCCCGGTGAAGCCGAGGTCCCACGCTCCCATGGGGTAGAACGAGGAGTTTCGCGCCTTGACCGCCGGTGTTTGGATGTCGCCGTAAAGCACGATGTTGCCGTACCGTTCCACCATCACCACGTCCTCAAGAGCGGCGAGTTGGAACACAAGGGACGCATCGACTTGACCCAGCAAGACCGCATCCACGGACTCGATCACATCAACCACGCTGAGGTTCATCGCTTCGAGTTCGGCGAGGTGCGCTTCGTCGACGGCGACGCCGTAAGACAGGCCGATGCCGGTGGAGCCGACGTGAGTCTCGAGGCTGTCGTGAATGGCGTTTCGGTTCTGGTCGAGCGCTGTTCGCTCCCACCACGGCGTGTTGTCGTTGAGCCAGGCTGCCTCGGCCTGCTGGGGAACATCGAAACCGTAGCCAACGGGCCTCCACTGGAGGCCTTCCGCGTCAACGGTTTCCCAACCGATCGGTTCGGATTGAACGTACAGCGAGCCGGTGACCGGCCCCATCAGCAAGGCAAGCACGACCACGGCCAACGTTCGACGCATGTTCTTCCCCAACCACCCCGAGCCTCGTGTTCGGCATCAACCTAACGCTACCTCTGCCGACGAACGCACACCGTGTCCGGGGTCGTGCCGGGCGAATCTTTTATTGAAAGAAATGGGGATGAGGGCTCATGGAACCACGCCACAAGTTCGGAAACCTCACGCTGCTGCTGGCGCTGGCCTCCCTTACGCTGGGTGCATTTTCGCTGGGTTCGGTTTGGGCAACGGCCGAAGACAGTCATGTGACGGAGGTCTACGACCCTGATTTCGAGACGGTCGATGTGACCGTTGTGACGTTGACGGCTGACTTTGAACTGAAGGAAATTGAGTCGGTTTTGACCATTCAGGACACGTACTTTTTCGGATCATCTGAGGCCTTCGCCGATAGCAAGACCTACGAGGCAATCGCAGAATCCACCAACGGCGATGTCAAAACAACGTTCGAAGACATGGATCGGGCTGGGTCGGTCGCCTCCCTCTTGATTTGGATGGGCCTCATCGGCTTGTTTCTAACCGCTGCCCTGTCCGTTGCGTCACTCGGGCAGATCACGAACAGCCGACTGACAACCCTTTGCGGCGGCTTCGCTGCAAGCACCACGATGTTGGCTCCCATCGTGTGGTATGTTCTCCTCCCGTCGAGCGGTACGTACGCTTACGTGGACGATTCTTTGTTTGGATTCCTCTTTGCCTCGGAGGAATACACGGTGACGTTCGAGCCGTCACCGTCCCGCGGATTGTTGTTGTCCCTTCTCAGCGGAGTTTGTTCTGTCGCCATGGTCGTCATGATTTATTTCCACAATCAGGCCGACCCCGCGAATGAAAAACCCGGGTGGATGAAATCCATTCATCGCCTCGTGTCGCAAAGCGAAGACGATGTTGAGAAGCCCCCAACCTTTACCGAACGGAAAGAACATGCCGGACGCCTGCTGAGAGAATACGCATCAACGTACAAATCCAATCGAAAAATGCAATTCGCTTCGGTGCTCATCGTCATCGCAATCAGTGCCTATCCAATGTATTCCTTCTTCAGCGATTGGTTGGAAGAAGAGGATGCCTACCAGCGAGAATTGTACTACGGCATATACGGAGAGTACAGTTTCATAACGTGGTACGAAAGTGATGTGGAATTAACTGAAGGAGAGAGCCTGACACTTTCCTTTACTGAGGAGGATTTCCCAGAGGAAGCGTTGACCCGAAACGTCGTCGGTGTGAATTTGTTGATTGAGTTGTACGATAATTGGCAAGGCGATAACGAAGAAACGAGCGGCGTAGGTTGCGTTGCTGACCCCGGCGAAGCGGCGTTCGATTCAGCCTCGTTCACGGCCGAGACGCCCAACGGTAGTGCGTCCGATCAGACACAGGACTATGCTGACGCTTACTTCCTTCTTGCGGACTTTCCGAATTTTGGCGTCCAACCCTATGTCACGGGCTACACCGTTGCAGAGTTGGAAGCCATGTACGACGCATCGGAGGAGGTGGTCGGCAACTACCAGTTCACGGTCACCGGAGACCCCGAAGCAGGCGAAGACACCATTCAGTGCCAGCGGGACGACTCCAGCGTGACCGTTCGTGTCTATATTGAGCTCCTTGTTTACGATGTGAACATCGTCGAAGCGACGGTTTGAGGTGGGAGCAGAGGGATTTGAACCCCCCCCAGCGGATTTCTTCTGAAACTGCGCATCAGATGGGCAGTCTGCAGGATTGCAACGGGTCGGCGCTCCAGTTGGTCATCAACTTCAGCAAACCCACTCGTCGTCATTCCCGTGCAACTGGAGCCCGCGATACTACCAAGCTATACTATACTCCCGTGTGTTGTTACAACTGGCATCAGCTCTTGGCCTGTCGGCGTGCACGCTTTCGGCGTCGCAATTTCTTCTTGCGCCACTTCCACCGTTGGTTGCCGGTTTTCTTCCAAGCACGTGAACCTCGCTTCATGGTGAACAGCCTTCCCACTTACCTTCCCTATATGAGAGCATCGGGGACCGCACACCGTTCCTTGAAGCCTTTTCTTTCCGAGTAATTCAGCAATCGTAGGCCGGCCTTCAGATGACGTCAATTCGCACCGGACTCATGTCCTGGCGAGAGGCGTCATCGTTCGATTTGGGCTGAGTCCTGAAGAGCAGAACGCAGAAGATCGTGCAGACGAGCGGCGGCATCAGAAGCGGCAGGAAGGTCGTGAGCGATTGCTGGATGAAGATGGCAATCACACCAAGAAATCCGAACACGATCCCGAGTCCGTTTGCAAGCGGCACGGCGGCAGTTTGGTCCATTTTGTTGGGCAGCATAATTTTCAAACGCCATTGCGGGGTTTATATTGCTGTGTATTTTTTTCGAGCGGTCTGGTGGTTCACCCACCGTCTCGACGGTATCGATACAGGACAACTGCATGAACAACGCCATGCAGAGATCCGAATCCGGTTGGCTCCAACTACCCGTATTTGTTCGGATGCGGCTGGCTAGGAAGAAGCGACATCACGAACAGAATCAACCAGCCGACGTACGGAACGAAAAACGCAAGGAGCACCCACCAGCCCGACGCGCCGATGTCATGCAAACGGCGTATCTGCTGGCTGAGGAGCGGAATCAACAGGACGAGCATGACCGTGATCAGGCCCATCGAACCCATCAGCCACCCCTCGTTGGAGCCCGCATCGGCGGCGGCAAAAATAAACACGGAAAAGAAGCCAAGCGTGAAAGCGAGCATGAGATAATACAGAAGGGCACCCCACCAAAATTCGCTCCGCTGGCACCTTCCCTCTCCGTTCCAACTCCTGATGGTTCGCCGCAGAGCGGTCATCGGGTCAACCGCTTGAAGATTCAGATACGGATTCAACCGGCCATCCACCACTTGATTGGGGTTGGCTCGTCCGAAACCGACGAATTGCTGGTTTGTTGGGGCTCGGCTGGAGGCTTGTTGAACGTGACCCACCACCACCTGGGTTGGTTTCGCAACGACCTGGGTTGCTGGTCGAGGTTGAGCCATCGTGGTTTGGGGTTGTTTCAAACCCGGAGGGGCGTTGGGGATGGGGGCGCCCACAAATTCCCCGATGTGCTCGGAACAGTACGGCTTTTCTCCGGGCCCTCGTTCCGCTCGAAAGAAGGATTCGCAATTTCTGCAGAAAAGGGTCTCGCATCCCTCCTTGAAACAGTAGAGCCCCGGGTTGACTTTGGCGTCAATGGGTGTTTTGCACATGCTGCAGTGCTCGGTTTGACTCCCCGAATTGATGACGATGTCGCCCGTCGTGGGACCGATGGCGTTATGCCCGACCTGCACCGAATCGGTGAGGTTGACCCCTGGCGCCTTTGGTTCCATTGGAAATCACTCGGACCTCGTGGTTAATCGTCTTTGTACGCGTCTTTTTGACCGGCCACATCCGCCTTGCGGAGTTCGGCCAACTGTTTGAGCGCCTCCAACTTCACGGCGGGATCGTCCGATGATGCAGCGATGTCTTCGAGAACGGCAATCGTGGATTGCGAACCCTTGGCGTGTTGCTCAAGTCGCTGTTGTTCTTGCTCGTTTTGGAGCTGCATGCGGTCTCGCTTGCGGGCTTGGACCTGCTCAAACATTTCCATGGCCCTGTTCATCTTCTGCTCTTCAGCATCTTGTGCGACGGAGGCGAGGGCTTTCTGCCGCTCGGCTTCGAGCTTGGCCAGTTCAACGTCCGTTTGGGCGTTTTTGATGGCCTCATCACGGGAAGCGGCCGATTGTTGGTCGCGCAGTTCCTGTTGCTGGCGCCACTGTTGCAGGTTGTACTCACCTGCCCCTTTGAGTCGGTCAAGTTCCAATTTGAGTTCAGCCGCTTCCTTGGCCTGAACGCCGACGAGTTCCATACGGGCGTTCACCTCGTGTTTCCGCTGTTCGGTCTTGATGATATGGTCGAGCTCAACGGCTTGCTTGTCCGATTCAATGTCCTTGGAGAGTTGCAAACGCTCCAAGTCGTGCTGATGCTGAAGTTGTTGCTCAGCAGCGGTGCTGCTCCACGTGATGAAGCCGCTCCGGTAGGCCAAACCGTGCTCGTCCAAGGTTGCGCGCAACGCTGTTTTGACGGCGTACATGACGTCCTCATTGGCCTGAACCGTGCGCATCGTCGTGGCGTCCATGCCCCGGAGGTGCTGCAGTGCAGCAGCACTTGCAGCGGGGGAGAGCAGCGCAGCGATGTCCTTCGCCTGAACGGTCATGGTGCCCTTGGCAGGAAAGGAGATGAGGCGGGGGGCGGTTTCCCGAGTGACCTCGAGTTTCATCGTGATCAGGCAGTTGATTTCGTCACCGCTGGCGGCCGTTCCTCGGACCTGAACGAGGACGGCGTGGGGTCCGGTGAAAGCGAACATGAACGAACGAACAGGGTTGGTTTTGCCAAACACTTTGCTGAACAGGCCAATTTGCGGACTGACCTCCATGTGGGTTTGAGAGACAGACCCGACGATCTTGCCGTTTTCCAACACCACGCACACCTCATTGGGCTTGAGCGTGACCTCGGCTTGCCGGGGGACATCGGCGTCGTTCATGTAGTGGGCGATCACGGTTGGGTTGGTTCTCCATCTGAAATGCATGTTGTTCACCTCTTGGTCAGTCCATCGATGTACATGTTCCTCTCCAGGTACATGTTTCGAGTTCGCGTCAGTTTTTGATGCCAGTCAGCGATTCGGGCGTTCACGGCATCATGGTTCAAATCGCTCATTCCATCGGCCAACTCGTTGGCCATGCGGGTCGTTTCCACAAGGGCTTGCAGCACCTCACTGTCGTGGTTGACCAACTTGCGAACGGCTTTGGCCTTGAGTTTTCCAATACCCGTGTGCTGAGAAACGTGATTGCTGGTGATGGAGAATTGGGCCTCGTTGCGAAGGATGTTAATGGATTCAATCATGCTCTCGAGGCTGCTTCGACCACTTCGGTTGCCGACGGCATGGACATCGCCCTGCAGTTTTTCCGCATGACGAGCAAGCATCTCGCACCGTCGTTGAATTTCAGCACGGACAGCTTCGTCCGATTTCATGAACCGTCCTTTCTCGTAGCCGTCGTAGGCAGAAATCAACGCACGGACGCCTTGGACGGCGGCGGCCAAGGTGGAGGTGCTCACGTCCATGGACTAAAGAGGCTCATTCTCCCATATAGTTCCCTTGTTGTTCCTGCGTTCATTTGCTCAAACCGAAGATTTGGTTAGCCCTTGGTGCGTGAGACCGTCATGGCCGACCCGTTGTTCAGCCCCGACGGCAAGTGGATGTGGTCAGGGAGTGAATGGATACCCGCCCCACCCGGCCACGGGTCGCAGCAACTCAACATGCAAGACTCGGTCATCGGTGGCGACGTGGTCCACAACACGACCATTCACAACGACCCAACGGCCGTCACCGAAGCGGTGATTTCCGCACTGCAGCAGATGGGCATGCTTGGACAGGTGGTTGAGCAAGCCCCTCCAGCGGCGCCCGAGGTTGTGTTGCCGCCGCAACTTTCGCCTGGTGACAGGGTGTTCGTAAACTGGAAGAATTACGGGCATTTCTACGCCGGTCAGGTGGCCCAACGTCATGCAGACGGCACCTACCTCATCCATTTTGATGACGGCGACGTCGAGGACCGCGTCAACATGGACCGTATCAAACCGCTTGACGAGGCCTCCGAAGAGGTCCAAGCCTACATTGAACACGACAACGAAGCGGAACGCGACCTCATCGAAGCCTTCCAGGTCTTCGACACCAACAACACGGGAACGATTCCTGCTCGCGAGTACCTGCGGATCCTGACCGAAATTGGCGACGACCCCGTTCCCGTTGAAGATGTGCTGAATGAATTCGTCGACCTCGGCATCGAACTGGACTCCGAGATCGACTACCGAGCCCTGGCGAAGTTCATGGTGGCCTCCGAACTTGGTGACCCACACCCTCAAGCGAAACAAGAAGTGGTTGTTCACGACGCTGCCATCGACGGTGATCGACTCTCCGCCTACGCCTACGACCACCCAAAACTCGGCGAAGGGCGCCTCAATTCATCCACTATCGTCTCCGTAACCTACGACGAGCGGGCCACCGCCCGTGTTGAAACACAAAACACCGTCTTCATCGTCGGCCCAACCGGTTGGAGTGAACGCCCTGCAGACCATCCCTTCAACAACCCATTTACCGTTGGCCAGCGGGTGAAGATTGAATGGGAGGGAACATGGTGGGACGGCCAAATCTTGGAGGTCAACGGCGACTCGTACTTCATCACGTACGAGAACTACAGCTCATCGTGGAACGAATGGGTTGACGCGTCCCGCCTCAAGTCCGAGTGAGCGTGTGGCGGACGTACCAGGATTCGAACCCGGGTTTTCGGCTTAGAAGGCCAAAGTGATATCCAACTACACTATACGTCCAGTCTTTGGGCTGGGCCGACCGTACTTGAAGGGTGTGCCAACTCACCAAGGCCGTGCACACTTCAGGCAGCGGGTGGGGCGACGCACGGTGGTGCGCTTCCATGAAAAACCGCACAGCTTGCAGGTCCACTCCTGCACCTTCAGGGTGTCCAACACGGCCGACCTCATCCTCTGCAGAAGCGGTGAATCTTTCATGGCGGGGGACGGTGCCACCTGATTGGTCAGCCGGTCGTGAAGTTCGGTGTGAAGCATCAGTCCTGCGGCATGGAAGAGTTCGTGGGCAAAGGTGTGCCGATACAGCGCTTCATCCTCGAGCAAGGCAGGATGCAAGCCGATGGTTACTTCGCCCGGATCGAGGCGCAGTCGTCGTCGTCGAATCAGCTCGTTGCTGCCCTCCTCAAACCGGGTCATGCCGAGACGGTCGTCGTTCACATCAAGCCATTCCACCGTGAACCGGTCGGCGATCCACGGAAGGAAGACCGCCTCAACGTGGCCCGAGAGCGCCGCCAACACGTCGTCAACCACGTCTTCGGGAACGCTGGGCGGGTCCTCGGGCAGAGGGGTGTCGGCCAGTGGCCCGCGCTTTGCTTCGCCCATGAACCTCGCAATCGCCACCCCTTCAAGAGGCTTCATTTGGTAGAAAGTGGGATGGGAGTTCGTCAGAGGCTGCATCAGCGGAGAGGAGAAGTCGGGAATCCTTATCATGGCGAGGCCGGTCGGCGAGTTGCGAAAGCACCCACATGGGCGTGTAGATCAGTTGGAAGATCGCTACCTTGGCATGGTAGAGGCCCCGAGTTCAAATCTCGGCACGTCCACCAGAAACAATCCACGACAAGTCTGGTGGGACATGAGCCAACATGTTTTTTCTCATGTTGGCGTACAGTCCGATTCATGTGTTTTACTCTATAGAAAATTAATTTGGACGCCACGCCTCTCCTTACCTGGTATTCACCCCTGTTCTCCTACAACGATTCATGAAGGCAGAGAGGTCGTTGGAAATCATGCGAGTGGTCTGGCTCAAGCACGACCTTCGCCTGGCCGACCACGCCCCGTTGATGGAAGCCGTTGCTCACGGGGACGACCTCCTGCTCCTCTACGTCGTCGAACCCGAACGCCTTGACCAGCCGGACGAATCCATGCTCCATGTGGCATGGGACTTGGCCAACGCTCGCACGCTGCTCGCACGTGTGGAGGCGCTGGGCGGCACCATGCACATCCGAACGGGGCGCCCTGAACAGGTGCTTCAAGACCTGCAGGACACGTCGGCGATCGTCAGCCTCCACAGTCATGAGGAAACGGGCCTCCAGTGGTCATGGGAACGCACAAACGGGTCATGGCGTGGTGTGAGGCCAACGATACGGTCTGGCACGAACACCCCTGGAACGGCGTCGTGCGACGCCTGACCGACCGGGACCGTTGGAACAGCATCCGAAACGGCGAATGGTCGACCGGTTCTCGAGGCCCCTGCCCGGCTACCGAGCCATTCCAATCTCACCTGCGTGGACGAAACCAAGGCGTGTTCCCGTGCTACAACGACCTGTGAAGACACCGCTGGAAGCGGAGAACCTTGGGCTCACGCTTGGCTTGATTCCTTCCTCTCGACTCGATTTGGCGACTACCTGCCCACCATCTCCAACCCCGCCACCTCGCCCGAGGGTTCCTCTAGGTTGTCCGCTTACCTTTCCAGCGGCGTACTGAGCGTCAGGCAAGTCAAGCACGCCATCACGACAGCACGGCAATCACCGCCCGAGGGGGTTGATGTGGCGGTGTTCCGCAAGAACGTTGACGCGTTTGCATCCCGCGTGTCTTGGCGATGCCACTTCGTTCAGCGCCTCGAGATGGAAACGAGCATGAACGAACGGTCCATCAATCCGGAACTGGACGAGGCCCTGGATCGGGTGGACGACGAACACCGCTTCCTTGCTTGGGCAGAAGGTCGGACGGGTTGGCCGTTCTTTGACGCCTGCATGCGCTCGCTTCGAGCCACCGGATGGATCAATTTTCGCATGCGCGCCATGATGCAGTCCGTTGCCGCCTACACGCTGTGGTTGCCCTGGCAGCGCTCCGGCCAACACCTTGCCAAACTCTTCATCGATTACGAACCGGGCATTCACTGGTCCCAAATCCACATGCAATCGGGCATCACGGGCATCAATTCCGTGCGCGCTTATTCCATTCTCAAGCAGTCGCTCGACCACGACATGAACGGGGACTTCATTCGCAAGTGGGTGCCCGAACTGGCGATGGTGCCCACGCCGTACATCCACGAACCGTGGACCATGTCCGACGAGATGCAAGCCACCACCGGCGTCGTCATCGGGACAACGTATCCCGCACCCATCGTTGACGAGACCGAGGCCCGAAACCAAGGCATCAAGGCCACGCATGCCGCTCGCCGAACCGACGAGGTCAAGGCTCGCTCAGCACAAGTGTACGCCATGCACGGGAGCCGAGCACGAAGGTTTCAACGGCGAGGAAGAGCCGTGCAGCGACGGGCCGAAAAACCGTCAGTCAACCCTCAAACAACACTGCTGGATTTTGGCAACTAATCCCTTCGTTGGCGTAAAAACAGCAAGGCAAACGCCAGCATCCAAAGCATGACCGCGGGAGATGCGACCGCTGAGGGAATCGCTGAGACCTCGGAAAGTTGTCCGCCTTGGCCGCCGCCCGGGCCGCCTTCACAACCGGGAGGAGGAGGCCCGATGCCAGGGCCCCATGTTTCTCCGAATCCCGAACAATCTGCGCCGCCATTGCCCTCGTCAAGGAAGGTTTCACCGTGGTAGCACAGCAAAAAGTACGGGAAGCCCATGTCGCCTTCACCGTTCGTCATGGTGGAATGGTAGTGATAGATGCCATCGGGGAATTCGGGCGTGGGTCCGAAATGGCCGTTGCACACATCGAGGTGGCCGAGCCCCTGGAGGTAGATGTAGTCGTCAATGCCATTGTAGCCCGTCTCACCGTCCTTGAGTTTGTACGAACTCTTCATTTCGACGATGTTCATCTGGTCGTCGTAGCCCCACAGACCGTAGATGGGGTAGCCGTCCATGGCCACGCCGATCACGGCAGAATGTGAACCGTTGGCCGTGTTTTCAGCCACTGCGGCAGGCGTGCTGATGTTGTAGTCCAACATGTCCTCGCCCGCATCCGGGTGCCAGTGAAGGCAGTTTGCATCGGCGTGGTAGTGGAAGGTCCCGCCCTGACCGTTGTGGGCATGGCACACACCGAGTTCAATCGGCTGTCGGTCTTCCTCGTAGACACCGTGGTGACTGGCGACCGCATCCCCTCCCGGCCCGTCTTCAGGACCGTAGAACGGGACGCCATTGATGGCGATCGCCACTTCGCCGAGGGCCGCAGCACACTCGTAATCCCCGTTGGCCTCAGGACAGTTGGTGGCGTCGTGCCCGCCGGTTGTGTCGTTGACGGGTGAGCGTGGGACGGTCCACTCGTAATTCTGAGCGCGTGTGCAATCGTTCGCTTGCGTGCAGGCGAGCGTGGATTCAAAATCGTGGTCGGGCAGGCCGTTGGTCGTGATGGTGATGTGCGTCTCGTTCATGGTGATGCTGACCGAACACTCGTGCGTTTCAACCGCCGCCGTGGACAGGTCGTCCACCTGAGTGATGTTTTGTCCGGCCTGACAGCGGAACACGTCAAGCCAGAACTGACCCATGTCCGATGGGTCGTAGGTCGGTTGGGTGGGCTCCGTTGGACCGTCCGTGCCGTTGTCCGTTTCGTTTCCAGCGCTGTCATCCGTGCCGTTTTCGGGGTTGTTGCCGGTTTCGTTTCCAGTACCATCGCCCGTTTCGTTGTCCGTACCGTCGTCGGTTTGATGGCTTTCATTTTCAGAAGTTGTTCGGTTGATTTCAATGAACGTGGTGTCGGAGGTGGTCCCCTCCACGTCGTGAGCGGCCGTGATGTTCATGTAAACCTGTTCAGCACTGCTTTGCACGGTGAGCGACCAGGCACCGTCCGTGTTGGGCTGCGTGGAGATGACGACGTCCTCGTCAAGACTCAACCTGACCGTGATCTCATCGGGGTGTAGGTGATTGACATCGCCAAGGATGGCGATGGCGGAACCGTCGTCGATCACGTTTGAGACCGACAACACGGGAGCGGGATGCGTGTGGAACATGGCATGCGGGTCGAGCGGCACACAATCGTACCCGTCCGGAGCCGAGGCATTGAGCACCTTTTGCGTACCGACAAGGCAGGTGCTTTCCTCAACGACCTCCTCCTCCGTGTCCTCCTCGTTCACCGAAACGGCCTCGTCCTCTGGGAGGAGCAACACCAGCAAACTGGCACCGAGAAGCATCACCAAAACCAGCCAAAGTGCGTCACGACCCATGGTGCTCAAGGACGCACAGACGCTTATGGTGGTTTGGCATGGATGGCTTCGCTTTGTTTGAAGCGGAAATCAAACCTTCAAATGCAACAGCCTCGGATGGTGTGTTATGGAACGAATGATCGTTGGCGGCGGATGCTTCTGGTGCGTCGAAGGCGCCTACAAACAGATCCACGGCGTTGAGTCTGCGCTTCCCGCTTACGCCGGCGGCCACGACCCGCACCCAACCTACCAGGCGGTGTGCAGCGGCACCACGGGCCACGCCGAGGTGGTTGAAGTCCAATTTGACCCAACCGTCATCTCCTTCGAAACGCTGCTCGAGGTGTTCTTCACGGTTCACGACCCAACCCAACTCAATCGCCAGGGCAACGACATCGGTACGCAGTACCGCTCCTGCATCATGCCCCTTTCCGAGGAACAGCGGGCCACGGCCGAAGCCATGATCGCCGACATGGGCAACGTCTACGACGATCCAATCGTCACCACGCTCGAAGAGCCAGTCCACTTCCTCATCGCCGAGAAAAAGCATCACGATTACTACGCACGAAACCCCTACCAGGGCTACTGTGCAGCCGTGGTCGGGCCGAAAATTGCGAAAGTGCGAGCCAAACACGCCCACCTCTACCGCTAAGATTCAATCTCCACCGCCCGAATGGGCGTTCGACCGGTCCCGGGAGTGCCACTCCGAGCCCCATTGAGGCGATGGGTGAGGTTCATGAATCGCCAATGAAGCCGTTCCTCCATGCCCAACAGCATCCCCAAGCCGCCCACCCCCGTCAACGAACCCGTCCTCGGCTACTTGCCGGGCAGCAAGGAGCGAGCCGAGCTTGAGGCGGAACTCAAGCGGCAGTCAAGCGAGGTCCTCGAAATTCCCTGCATCATCAACGGCGAGGAAGTGTTCACCGGCGATGTGGTCGAGCAGGTCATGCCGCACAACCACGGCCACGTCATCGCCCGAGTGCACATGGCAGGGGAAAAGGAAGTCAACGCCGCCATCGACGCCGCCCTCGGCGCCCACGAGATGTGGTCCACGATGGAATGGCAGGCGCGTGCCGCTATTTTCCTCAAGGCCAGCGAGTTGCTGAAAGGACCTCGCCGAGCCGAAATCAACGCCTCCACCATGCTCAACCAGTCAAAGACCTGCCACCAGGCCGAGATTGACTCGGCCTGCGAACTGATCGATTTCTGGCGATTCAATTCCGACTATGCTCGTCAAATCTACGAAGACCTGCAGCCACCCATCTCTCCCTCGTCCATGTGGAACTCCAGCGAAGTGCGACCTCTGAGGGCTTCATCTTCTCGGTCACACCCTTCAACTTCTCAAGCATCGCCGCCAACCTTCCGTCGTGCGCCGCCATCATGGGCAACGTCGGCGTGTGGAAACCGTCCCGAAATTCCTACGTTTCGAACTACCGATTGATGCGTCTGATGATGGACGCAGGTCTGCCCGGTGGCGTCATCAACTTCGTGCCCGGACGGGCCGCTGTTGTGGGCGACATTTGCTTGGCGCACCGTGAGTTAGCAGGTATTCACTTTACCGGTTCAACCCGAGTTTTCCGTCAGATGTGGCGAGACGTGGCCAACAACCTCGAGAACCTGAAATCCTACCCTCGCATCGTCGGTGAAACGGGCGGCAAGGACTTCATCGTGGCCCACCCCGACTGCGACCGCCAAGCCCTGCTCGTGGCCATGCTCCGCGGTGGATTTGAGTTCCAAGGCCAGAAGTGCAGCGCTGCAAGCCGCGTCTACGTGCCACGCTCGGTGTGGGACGCCATCAAGGACGACTACGTCGCCGAGGTCAACAAGATCACCGTGGGCGACGTGGCGGACTTCAGCAACTTCCTCGGCGCCGTCATCGACAAGAAGGCCTTTGACAGCATCACGGGCTACATCGACCGCGCTGCTGCCAACCCTGATTGTGAGATCATCACCGGCGGCACCTACGACGACAGCACGGGCTACTTCATTCAACCCACGACCATCGTGTGCAATGACCCGCGCAGCGAGACCATGGCCGAGGAAATCTTCGGTCCGGTACTCTCGGTTCACGTCTACGCCGACGAGGACTTTGAAGCCACGTTGGAACTGTGCGACACGACTTCGGAGTACGCCCTCACGGGGTCCATCTTTGCCACCGACCGACGCCACATCGAGACCGCGGTCAAAGCGCTCCGCTACAGCGCTGGGAACTTCTACATCAACGACAAGCCCACGGGCGCCGTGGTCGGTCAGCAACCCTTCGGCGGGGCTCGAGGAAGCGGAACGAACGACAAAGCCGGCAGCCCGCTCAACTTGCTTCGGTGGGTCAGCCCCCGTTCCATCAAGGAAACCTTTGCACCGCCCCACGACTGGACGTACGGGTTCCTCGACTGATCAGGCTGAATCTTGCTGCGCAGCCTGGGCTTTTCGCTCGAGGCGTGCCTTGTGGGCGCGCTCAGCCTGCGGGATGATGTAGCGCAGGGACACGGGCGGACACCAGCCCGATGAGGTACCAGCCGACGGTCAGCAACGGCGTGGCCAACATGACGGTCAATGCAGCCGCCATCACCCAGAAGCCATCGGTTGCCTGCCACGACCAAACTGCGCACAGACCCGTGCACACCGGTAGCCACCACCGTGCGGCATAACTCGGTGTTGACATGCCTTTGTGGTCTCGGCGTGGAGCAAAGGCAGCGTGAAGCCAGGACATGATAGGGAATCCAGTGCGTGTGTATTTGAACGGCCGTTTATCCCTTCAAACCGTTGATGAAGGAGAACCTCGTCGTCGTAGGCACCTGCAATGATGATGGCCTCTGCCGAATGCTGTTTTTCAGTGACGATTGATGGGCGAACTGAGCAGGTACCCTTTCGGTGAACGCATGCAAGCGATGACCCCCGTCCCGTTTCAGCAGGTGCCGTTGACCCCGGTTCCCGACCGCCTCACGGTGTGGCGAGCCTCCACGCCCTGGCAGACCGTTCGGTCCATGCTCGGCCTGGTCATCGTCTGCTTCTTCATTTCCCAAATCGCCGTGCTCATCGTCGCGGGTTACATCGACGGGGACATGAACGGAACCGTGGGGCCGCTCGACCCGTTCTTCACGTTCCTCGGAGGAATTTGCCTCTCGCCTTTCCTCTTGTTGTTCTTCTACCTCCGACGGCCAAAACTCACCCACACCGTGCAGGCTTACCCGGCCGACCAAGGAGCCCACATGCATGCGCTCTCCGGCGGCATGGTGGTCAAATCCCCTCAGCCAACCAGGGTCCAGCACCACCTTTTCCGGTCGACCGCTCCCCTGGAGATGCCACGACCGTTTCACCTCTGGATGCTCTTCGTCTTCGGCGTTGGCGTCTCAACGGTGTGCTTGTTGCCGCTCACGGTCTACGGGGCCAATGCACTGACGTTGATGTTGGCGCTGGCCGTGGTGCTTCCAGCGTGGCTCATCGGGTTTGCCACCCCCGTCTTTGCATGGTGGTCCATCACCAGTCGGCACCTCGGGATTCACGCTTCTCGCCGGGATGCTGAATGGATGTTGGCAGCGGGGATGCTCTCCACCGTGCCGGCGATCGTCATCAATTCGGTCATCTCCCCCATTCTGGTGGCGCTGGTCGGCCTCGATGCGTTCACGGCGGGGACCCTTGGCGAGGGGCTGATCTTGTTCGTGTCGGCACCCGTGGGCGAGGAGTTGTCCAAAGCCCTCGCCGTGATGGCGCTGAGTCACCTCATCGTCTCCCCCAAACACGGGTTTTACGTGGGTTCAACGGTGGGTTTGGGCTTTGCCTTGCTTGAAAACGCGAGCTACATCTCCATGGCCCTGGCCAGCGATTACAGCAGCATCACGTACTTCTTCACCGCCTCGCTGCGAGGATTGAGTTCCATCCCCGGCCATGCCATGTGGACCGGTCTCAGCGGCTACGCCATCGGGTGTTGGCTCGGTCGCGGGAACGCTCTCCCGACCCTCTCCGGAACCTCGTACCTCTCTGAGGACGCCGACGCACGCTGGGTTCTCTACGACAAGCAGGGCAGGGCCGTGCCTCAGGACAGTTGGAGCAACATGCCATCCCAAGCCGTGGTGAAGTTGTTGGGCCGACATCGTCAGCACGCTTGGCCCATGCCGACCACGTTGGGGGCCGGCTTGGGCCTGGCCATCGCGGGTCACGCCCTGTGGAACGGCTCCTCGTGGGGCGTGGGGATGCTTCTTTCGGGCAGCGACACGGTGCTCGCCGTTCTGCTTCAGTTGGGGTGGCTGGCGGTGATGGTCTTCGCCCTCTGGGTCTGCATCCTACGTTGGTTGCCTACCATCGTGCTCAGCGTGCAAGAATGACGAAAAACAGGCATAATCGGGTGCGGTCTTCAAAAGCCCGGCCTCGGTGGACAAGGGTGGACCTTTGCGTCCATTGCCCTGCAGGTGCTGACCATGGACGTCTTTTCCAGCGGCCCGAACACCGGTAATCTCCTCGTCACCGTGGGCCTTGTCGGGCTCCTGTTGGTGCTCTCTTCGAGAGCGAAGATGCTCGACACCAAAGGCGCCAACGCTGCGGCGGTTCTCGGCCTCATCGTCGGTGGCCTCGGGCATTGGACGTGGTTGCTCATCCTGCTCGGATTTTTGTTGAGTTCACACAAGGCCACCAAGTGGCGGTTTGACGAAAAGAAAGCCCTTGGTTTGAGCGAATCAAGCGACGGCCACCGCGGGTGGACCAACGTCGTTGCCAACGGGGCCATCCCCGGACTCATCTGCATCTACGCCTACATGTCCGACGATTGGGACACCGTGGTGTGGATGTTCGGTGCCGCCGTGGCCGTGGCTGCCTCGGATACCTTTGCGAGTGAAATCGGCTGCTTGGACCCTCGCGTTCGCATGATCACGACCTTCAAACCCTGTGAACAAGGTGAAAACGGCGGCTTCTCGCCCAACGGTCAACTGGCCGCCGTGGTCGGTTCTGCGGTGGTGGCGGTGTTGACCTTGCTGGCTTGGTCCTTCACCAGCACCGACACGACCACGGTGAACGGTCTGCAGTATTGTGGGGTGCTGGCCGTCATCGGGTGGCTCGGATGCCAAATCGACAGCTACCTCGGTGCTCTTCTCGAAAACCGTGGCTACATGAGCAAGGGAGCCGTCAACGCTTCCGCCATCACCGGTGGCGTCCTGCTGATGGCCGCCTACCTCAACGGCCTCTGAGACCGCACGAGGGCATTGGCTTCTTGAACCGAAACGGCTTGGTCGTGGCATGGGGCGTCAAGCATGGGCCATTGGGACCTTGTGTTTGCTGCTTTGCGTTGGCCTTTCCGGAATGGCTTCGGCCAACACCGACCTCAACTACGAACCCGGGTTCAAAGAGTGGAACATCATTCCGCACGAGCGACTGTTCGTCGAGGGCAGCGATGTTGAAGAGGCCGTGCTCCAGCGAGAGCAAACCGACTCCGCCGTAGGTGGATTCACGGTGGGCCCCACCAACGGGCCCGTGCCCGTCTTTACCTTGCAGAGCCCCCCGGTGGAGCAACCCGTTGAGGCTCAGGTGTTCATGAGCGTCTATTTCTCGGCCATCATCGAAGGCGGCGGCGGACCGCAAACCTGCACCCGTCAGACGTTCGCCGATTCCAGCACCACGCTCATTTACAGCGTGAGCGACGGCAGCGGAGAAATCTACTCGACAGCGGTCACGCAAACGCTTGACACCTCGGCAGAAGGCGACGCCATGAACTTCTCAGGCGAGATGCAAAACGTCACCCTGACCTTGGACGTCGGTCAATCCATCACGCTCAGCTTGTCCGTCGAACACCGATGCCTTGGAACACAGGCCAGGGTCCAGTGGGGTGGGTTTGAACAGAACAGCGGTGGCGTCATCATCGAGGGCGTCCTCTACGAACCTGAGGCTCGTATCCATGTGGACGCTGCACGCCTCGCCCACGTCGAACTTGAACACCGGTTGCCGTGGGGCATGGAGGACCTGCGAGACGAGAAGTGGGAAATTTGGGGCCCCCTGCTCCCCACCGACAAAACCATTCGCGACGGTGAATACCTCGTGGAGACCAGTGCCGGTCGCATCCGTATGACGAGGGACTTGGGCGGCAACAACACGGTCTACACGTGGTCGGGCGCCAAACCCCTTCCCGTGGGCGAGATGAACCTCCAGTTTTGCTTGAGGACGATCGCCGGGGACCTGAACAGCGACTGCCACGCCGAAGGCATCCTGCGCTTCGAAGTGTTCCCTGAGGACGACGGCTTTGCCAGTGCGGGCCTCTGGCTCACGTTGACCACCCTCACGGCGCTGCTGGGCTACGTTGTGAACGCCTTCCGTACCGGCCTGATGCTCCCCGCTCCCATCCTCGGTGCCTTGGTGGCGCTGGCGCTGCTCACCCTTCCGACGGTGTTTGACCAACCGAACCTTGGCGCCGATGCCATCATCCTCGACAACACCAAAATCCTCGACGCCGATTTGACCAAACCGGACGGCTCGTCGGCCTCCATCAGCGAATTGCTTTCCGGCAACGAGGCCTTGGTCATCGGCCTTGTCCTCCCGGGCTCGGAACAAATTTTGACCCAGGCCAACGAATTCAATCGGTCCATCGACCAGTTGGGCGACCGCATCGAGGTGATTCACATCGTCACCGGTGATGAGGCGATGATGACGGACGTCACCTCCTTGGCCGCCGCCACCAACGCCACGTGGAACGTTTACCTCGACGAGAAAGGCATCTTTGCCAACAGCCTCCCCACCGGCGCATCGGACGCCGTCGTGGTGGTTGACCCGGGCATGCACGTGACCTTCTCGCAAGCCTCCTCGGCGGCGATGCTCGACATCGTGGAATCCGTGGACGCCATCAAGAGCGGCGGGCCCAACTCCTTCGGCTCGTACTTTGGATTGCTGCTCGGCCCGGGGTTGTTCCTGTTCTTGCTGGCCCTTCCACGAAACGAGTGGACAGCGCCCGAAGAACCGCTCCCTCCCGGTTTGCTGTGGGGCTCCATCGTGGTGGCCGGTGCCACCGGTATCCTGCTGGTGAACCTCCCAGCCCTCCTGCTCACCCTTCTGCCGGTCGGCATGACCGTACGGTTCCTGCTCGACATTGCCATGATGGTGTGGATGCTCGAAATGTGCTTCTTCACCGCCCGTCGCGGCGCACCCTACGAAGCCGACTTTTTGGGTCGCCTGCTGCACCTGTCGTTCCCCAAGGCCTTCCGAGAATGGCGCGATCCGATTGACATGGACCGGGACGTCCTCCTCGGCATTTGGATGGGATGGTTCGGCTGGCTGGCCTTCCCCAACCTGTTCACCCAAGCGGTCGGCTCCTCGGTGTTGGCCGGCGGCAGCGGCATCACCATGGCCCTGTTGTTCCTGTTCCTTTTCTTGTTCAGCGGTGGTCTCGTGGTGCTGTTGCTTCGCATTGTTTCCTCGTGGGGCGGGCCGTTCTCTCGCCTGTTCGGCAAGTTCGGCGGTGAGGTTTTCGCCCAATTCGTCGGGTGGATCTTGACGCCCATGGCCCTCTGGATGGCCGTCAACGCCACGCTCAACGTCTTCGATCTCGGTGTGCTCTGACCACGAGCATGATGTACGTTGACCACGATGGTCGGTGGCATGAACACCCGCTCGCCTCACTGGAGTCAAACCAGTTCCCGCCTGATGAGCGCCTGCCCCCGAGCGTGGGCGTTGACCTACGGGAGCCGCCAAGAGACCCCTCTTTCTCGCAAAGATCGAACGGCTCGAGGCTCGCAGCCTCCTCGGACCGTGGACGAGGTGATGGTGCGAGCCATGAGAGCGGCATGGCAGCAAAAAATTGCGGACCTCTACGACCGGAAAGTGTGGACGACAGCGTATGCAAAGCGGACGCTAAGCCGCCTTGTGTGCGACATGCTGGAAGAGCAACGGTTGACGCTACCTGACCTCCTTCGCGAACAGAAAATTGCCCTGGCCGTGCGGCAACTCAACCAGCTTGAGCACGTCCATGCACTCCGCCCCTTGTTCAACGGCGAGCCACGACGCTGGGCATTTTTTGACCGACGAGACCCGGTTTCTCTCAATGGCTTGGACCTTTACGCCGCTCCGGATTTGGCGGTCTTTCATCAAAACCGGTGGACGTTGATTCGACTTCAATTTCGAACGCCTCATGCCAACCCGGTGGGTCAGCAACTGGAGCACCTGCTCGCCGTCCTTTGGGCGCTTCAGCAGACCGGCTTTCCCGACAATGCCGGGTCGTTTCGAATGAAGGTGGTGGCATGGAGAGGTTCCCGATGGCACGAGCACCACCTCGAAGTCGCCCCCCAATCGCTTCACCAGGCACGATTGTTGGCGCTTCATGACATCCAAGAGATGAAGTGGTTAACGCGGTGGGCCAACGCAGACCCTTCCCTAAGCACGCTTCCACTGGCCGCTCATCATCGGACCTGCGAACGTTGCGTACATCGGAAGGGTTGCCCGGCGGAAACGGGATTGGCCAAGGCCAAGCGGATTCAGGAACATCTGACGCGGCACGAGCCTCACAAAGCACCGACCAAATCGGCCAGAACCGAGTGAACGTCGCTGGCCTTGGTGACGCCGCTGGCCAGCAGGACGCCTTCAGCACCCAACTCAAGGGCCTTGGCGACGTCCTGGCCGTTCTTCACGCCGGCACCGCAAAGGACGCGCACGTTCGGGTTGACGGCTTTGACCGCCGCCACGGTGTCGCTCACAATGGCGGGGTCAGCGGTGGTGACGGAGATGTCGCCGCCGATGAGTTCGGGAGGTTCCACGGCGATGTACGTGGGATTCAATTCGGCCAGAGCCTTGGCCTCGTCGACATCGGCGGCACAAGCACAGACGGGGAAGCCCTCTGGGAGCATTTCGAGCAAGGAACGCACGTGGTCCAACTCGACCTTGTGTTCGGCGTGGTTGATGATGGAGCCCTTGGCACCACGGTGGAGCGCCGTTTGCGGTTCCAACCATCCGGTGAACCCGCCCAGTCCAACCGGGTCGAGATGCTGAGACCAAACCTCCACGTTGGTGGCTCGCCCGGCCAGGGTGGCCAAGTCGAAGGCGGAGGCGACGGCGACCAGGGTGGCGGGGCCGTCAGCGTGCGCTTCCATGGCAGCGAGCAGCGTTTCTGCAGCCTCACCGGAGGCAGATGCGTAGGTCTTGAAGTTGACAACGATCATCGGTTGGTCCATGAACGGAGCAGGCCGCCACTTGCATTTAGCAGGTTTCATCCCTGCATCGGCCAAGTGCCGCCTTTCTGAACCGTTTCGTCGGGCACCTCAGCACCGTGATCAATCACCACGCTGTCCAGATCGCACCCTCTGCCCACAACTGCGCCCTCGCCGACCAAGCACGAACGAAGACGGGCTTCGTCCCCGATGCTCGCTCCCTTGAGCAACGTGGACATGGACCACTTCCGACGCCCCGATGGAGCATCCGTTGGCCACCATGCTGTGCACCACGGCGGAGAGCGGCGTGGTGCCTTTCAACGCCGCCTCGGAAGCAAACCACGAGGGGTCCGAGCCGTGGAGAAATCCTGATGTGAATCGGCGGTGGTTAATGGAGGCCTTGACGGCGAGGTTCCAAGCCTCAGGCGTCCCGGCATCGATGAAATAACCCTCGAAGGGCACACCGCTCAACAAGCCCTCGGCAGCGAGTTTGGGGAACACATCACGCTCGATGGAGTGGCGTCCGTGCGGCATCCAGTCAAACACGTCGTCTTCGAAGATGTACGAGCCGGCGTTGATGAGGTTGGAGAAGACCTCCTCCGGCGCTGGCTTTTCTTTGAAGCGGGTGATGCCGTTGGTCTCGTCGAGGCCCACGATTCCAAAGCGAGTCGGGTCTTCAACTTCCCAAAGACCGAGCGTGCCCACGGAGCCTTTGGCCCAGTGCATGTCCAGCAGAGAAGTGGCGTCCAAGGACGAGATGATGTCGCCGTTGAAGCAAGCAAACGTACCGCTGACCACGTCGCGGCAATTCCCCAGGGCACCGCCCGTACCAAGCGGTTCATCCTCGGGTACGATACGGACGTCAAAGGGGACGTCTGCGGTGTCAAAATACGCCTTGATCTGATCGACCCTGTACCCACCGGCAACCACCACCTCATCCACCATGTCGGTGGGGAGGGAGCTGACCACGTGCTCGAGAAGCGTCCTGTCCAAGACGGGCAACAGCGGTTTGGGGATGCTGTTGGTCCACGGTCGCAGCCGTGAGCCAACGCCACCGGCCAAAACCACGACCTGCATGCCAAGGCCTTCGGCGCCTATGTTATGAACACCGCGCCGAAACCCTCACGCTACTTGCCCCTCCAAAGTATTGAAAGACGGTCTTTCAGTCCATGCATTTGGAGAGCAGCATGAACATTCACGAGTATCAAGGAAAAGCACTTCTCAAGCAGCACGGTGTGCCCGTGCTGGAAGGCGTTCACTGCACCACGGTCGACCAAGCGCTGGCCGCTTACGACCACTTGGGCTCCAAAGTCGTAGCCGTGAAGTCTCAAATTCACGCCGGTGGACGAGGCAAAGGCGACCTGTACCATCCGACCACCGGCGACCTCGTCATGGAGGGAGGTGTGAAAATCGCCTTTTCAAAAGACGACGTCCAAACCTACGCCGCCAACATCCTCGGAAACATTCTGGTGACCATCCAAACCGGTGAAGAAGGAAAGCTCGTTCGCAACCTCTACGTGGAAGCCGGTTGCGACATCGCCCACGAGTACTATCTTGCCATTCTCGTCGACCGAGAAAACAAATCCGTCCTCATCATGGCCTCCACCGAGGGTGGCATGGACATCGAACACGTGGCGGAAACCACCCCTGAGAAGATCCACAAAATTTCTGTTGACCCGAACGCCGGCCTGCTCGGCTACCAAAAGCGAGACCTGGGCTTGGCACTCGGCCTCACCGGAGCCGCACACAAGGCCTTTGCCAGGGCGCTGACCTCCATGTACGGCATGTTCGTCTCCAGCGACTGTGCGATGTTGGAGATCAACCCGCTCGTTCGAACGGCTGACGACGGCATCGTGGCCCTCGACGCCAAGGTTTCCTTTGACGAGAACGCCGAATTCCGCCACAAGAACTGGGACGACCTGCGCGACCTTTCCGAAGAGGAAGACGTTGAGATTCGAGCCAAAGAAACCGGTCTCTCCTACGTCAAACTCGACGGCAACATCGGCTGTTTGGTCAACGGCGCCGGCTTGGCCATGGCCACCATGGACGTCATCAAGCTCTACGGCGGTGAACCGGCGAATTTCCTTGACGTTGGCGGCGGTGCCAACGAGGAACAAGTCAAGACCGCCTTTTCCATCATTCTCGAGGACCCCAACGTGAAAGGCATCCTCGTCAACATCTTCGGCGGAATCATGCGCTGCGACATCATCGCTCGTGGCGTGATTGCAGCGACCGAGGCCCTCTCGCTCGAGGTCCCGCTGGTGGTCCGGCTCGCAGGCACCAACGTCGATGAAGGGAAGGCCATCCTGGCTGAATCCACCCTGAACATTCACCCCGCCGACGACCTCGCTGAAGGGGCGCAAAAGATCGTGGAACTCATTGGAGGTGGAAACTGATGGCGATTTGGATTCAAGAAGACGCCAAGGTCCTCGTTCAGGGCATCACGGGCAAGCAAGGCATGTTCCACGCTGACAAGATGGTCGAGTACGGCACCAACATCGTGGGCGGGTGCACCCCCGGCAAGGGCGGTCAATCCGTGGAGCTTCAGGGCAAGGCCTTCCCCGTTTGGGATTCCATGTTCGATGCCATCACGGAAACCGATGCCGACGCCACGGTCATCTACGTGCCACCGCCCTTTGCCGCTGAGGCCATCATGGAAGCGGCTGATGCCTTTGACACCATCAAGGGCGAGGGCGTCGTGGTCTGCATCACCGAAGGAATCCCCACCTTGGACATGGTGAAGGCCGTCGCCTTTGTTGAAAACCGCCCCGGCGTCCGTCTCATTGGCCCCAACTGCCCGGGCATCATCACGCCCGGCGCAAACGGTGGCGCAAAAATCGGCATCATGCCCGGCCACATCCACGCCAAGGGCCGCATTGGCATCGTATCAAAATCCGGCACCCTCACCTACGAAGCCGTCGCTCAAACGATGAGCATCAACGAAGGACAATCCACGTGCGTTGGTATCGGCGGCGACCCCGTGAACGGCACGGGCTTCATCGAATGCCTTGCCGCCTTCCAAGCCGACGACCAGACGGAAGCCATCGTGATGATCGGTGAAATCGGCGGCAACGCCGAGCAAGAAGCCGCTGCATGGGCTGCTGAAAACGTCACCAAGCCAATCGTCGGCTTCGTCGCTGGCGCGACCGCACCGCCCGGCAAGCGCATGGGCCACGCCGGCGCCATCATCTCCGGTGGCAAAGGAACGGCTGAGGAGAAGTTTGCCGCCTTTGAGGCCGCTGGCATCGCGTGCGCCAAGGACCCGTCCGAACTCGGTGCGGTGCTGCTCGAATCGTTGAAAGCCGCTGGCCTGCGCTGATCAGAGATAGACGTTTTTGAGATGCTGAACCGTTTGGTTGACCAAGCCGTTGGCTTTGGCAAAGGCCATCGCATCCTTGCCCTCTTTGCTGTGAACGTACAACGCCTCACCGGGACTCACAAGTTTGTTCCAGTGCTTTTGAAACCACGATGCGTGTGATTTCTTCCCGGCGAGGCAAGACGGAACCCGATAGAACATGACCACCTCTTTTCGCTCCTTTCGGACGTACTTGGCAAGCACTTCAGGCAGCAGGCGAGAAAGGAAGGTCTCGTCGAAAAAACGAGCGGCTCTGCTGATGACGTACCGGGCACCGTCAATGGGGCCGAAGACCTCGCTGATGGCCTCTGCAAACATGGCCGATTGTTCCTCCGTGCACTCTTCAAGGTAATACCTGAACCAGCCCCCTCCTCGTTCACCACCGCCCAGTTTAGCGTATTTTGGCAGCAGACCGACCTCCCACATGCCAAGGGCGACCGCTTCAATGATGGCACGGTTCAGCGATTCATCCGTCCACGGGTCAGCCAATTTTCCAAATCCAAACTGCTCCCCACCCACCGGTTGTGGGGCATGAACTCCAGACTTTTCGGGAATCAGCAGAGAAGGGTGTGCCGATGGCCCATAACTCCCGTGAGGCCGTGCGGCGACGTGCTCGCTCAAGCATTTCTTGATTGATGACGCCCATGCCTTCGTTGACGCTTCGGGTTTTAATTCGGTGAAGGCAGCGTGGACGTGGCCCACGCCTTTCTCTATAGAACCATCGTCGCAAACGCCATAGAGGTTCTTGTGCTTTCGCTCAAACCGCTCGTAATCGTCAAACCCTTTGATGAATTCTTCAGCGAGACAGACGATGTCCCAGTTGTTGGCCACCTTTTCAGGCCACAATTTGTCCAGCCGCATGGACCGACCTCGAAGCTGATTGATGCTCATGCTCGTGGTCACCGTGGTCAGGTCAACCAGCACGTTGATCCGAGAGGCGTCCCAACCTTCACCCAACAAGCCCCGTGTACCGACAGGCATCGCGTCATGCCCTCTTGAAAAATTCAGTGACCATGGTGGAGTAGTACCGAGGCGCCCAATCCTTCCCCGAACCGTGAATGTGGTGAAAACGACCCATCGATTCATCGCGAATTCAATGGAGAGGTTTCGCTCGCTCACCCAGGTACGCGCTCGTTCAAGAAATCGCGCAGAGAGGTCGTCATCGACGAGCAGGGTGCTGCCCGTCATGAGCACGGGTCGAGCTGGTCGCCCAACTCACACGCGACCAGCGCCTTGAACACACCGATTGCACCGCCGGCCTCGTCATCGTGGACTTCATCGACAACCGCCGTAGACGACGTCTTCTCAAAATCCGTCACGATGACACAGCGTATGCGCTCGCCAAGTTCTTCGTATTCCACCCGCAAAATGTCGGACAAGGCCTCGGTTTTTGCTTGTGCATATGCGAGGATTCGTCCAACCGGCGATGCGCAGGGTCGTGCACCGCTGGAGGTGATTTGGTAGCCGAGTAGCTGGAACCGTCTGGAGACCTCATCGGCGAGTTCCTGGTCTTTTGGATGAGTGGAGCGTAGCAAACCAAAGCGGACATAGCGGTCCAGCAGCGGTCGAAGCAGAACAATCATCGGCGTGCTGTCGCGGAAATCCCCAAACCCAATCGCCGACATTGGGACACCTTTCGGAAGCGTGCGCTTCTTGACCGTGAGGTAGGCACGGGCCGCATCAGAAAACTTTGGCAACGTTTTGTGAAACTCGGCATAGGTGAGCCCCTCCCGCCCGGGTATTCGGCGATGTTCAAGGGTGTCAGCGAGCCAATCCGGGAAACACAACGCTCGGCCTTCCTCGACGAAGGGTTGAGAAATCTCATCAACCACTTCGAGAAAGGCCGTATCTGCTTCAGAAATGTAAGCGATTTCCTTGGGTGTCGGTCGAACGAAGTAAGCGAGGTCCTGATACGGAGCAAGGTTTGAGTCTCGAACGAGCGCAGGTGTTGGTACCTCGTAATCGATCTCTCCGAGGAGTTCTTTGTAGTGGACCACGCCTGCTTTTTCTTCGTCTGGAGGGGTGGCCGTCAGACCGAGGACAATGGGATTTCCGAGTTCTTCACGGAGGGCCAAGAGAACTTCTCCCCAATGTTCGGTCAAGTGATGGCACTCATCGAGAATGATGAGCCCGATGTTGGCGGCCTTCAACGCATCAATGGAGGCTTTTGCTCCCTCGTTGAGCCACGCCAGGGCACCGTCTTCACCCACTTTCTGACGTCGAACTTTTTTCCGATGTTTCTTCATTTCCTTCTCGAAATAATCGGGATTTTTGACGCGGAGGTCCTCAAGCCACGCCAAACCGGATGCCTCGTCGATGGCTTCACCGTCTTCTATCAATTTTGACAACCACAGTTGG
Source organism: Candidatus Poseidoniales archaeon (assembly GCA_019651595.1). Classification (GTDB taxonomy): domain Archaea; phylum Thermoplasmatota; class Poseidoniia; order Poseidoniales; family Poseidoniaceae; genus Poseidonia. Next base: position 77,948 of record BOYQ01000004.1, read on the forward strand.
AGACCAGCCCTCTCGAGATCGTCGCCCTTGCTGCGGACCATCGTCAGCGATTGGTACGTCAACGAGGTGAGGAGACCTGGGCGCCTCGGGTCCAGGCTCAACCCGTCTTCGTTGCCGTCCAAGTCAAACAACGAAGTTCTTGCGAGCCATTGAGCCTGAATGGCAGAGTTGGGAGACAGAACGAGGGCCGGTTGGCGAACCATGTCCGCCCAGACGTAAAGCCCGAGGATAGTTTTCCCCGAGCCCGGTGGGGCGACGATGTAAAGTTGGTTTGCACCCGCTGAAAGTTGCGGTTCGATCACCGATTTAGCGGCTGATTGAGACGGACGTAATGTTCCAGAGAAACCAATGTTGCCGAAGTCAACGGAGCCCATGGTGGCACCTCAGTTCATCACTTGGAGGACCACGACGAGGACCGCCGGTGGGCCGCCCTTCTTGGGACCGGGTGGACCACCGGGGCCACCTTTTTTGGGCCGCCGGAGGACCGCTCTTCGGACCGGGTGACCGCCAGGCCGCCTTCTTCGACCGCCGGGAGGGCCGCTCTTCTTCGGACCGGGTGGACCGCCAGGCCCGCCTTTCTTCGGACCGCCGGGAGGACCGCTCTTCTTCGGACCGGGTGGACCGCCGGGTCCGCCTTTCTTTGGACCGGGAGGGCCGCCCTTCTTCGGGCCGGGAGGGCCGCTCTTCTTCGGACCGGGTGGACCGCCGGGAGGACCGCTCTTCTTCGGACCGCCGGGAGGACCGCTCTTCTTCGGACCGGGTGGACCGCCTGGGCCGCCTTTCTTCGGACCGCCGGGTGGACCGCCCTTCTTTGGACCGGGAGGGCCGCCCTTCTTCGGGCCGGGAGGGCTTCGCCGACCAGGCCCTGGAGGGCCGGAGCGAGCGGGGGCGGGCGTGGGTTCGTCCTCGGCATCATCGTCTTCAAACACAGCACCGCAGTGGGGGCATTCAGAATCGCTTTCCTTGACGAGTCCATCACAGATCTCGCAGGCGAACATGTCTTCATCCGATTCAGCCCCGAGTTTCTCCGTCGTGCCGTCCTTGGAACGGAACATGGTGATGGCGCATGACAGGTCGTAACCTTTCAGGGCTAATTCTGTTTGAATGGCTTGCTCAAAGGCTTGCGTGAGGTCTTCGGGTGAATCCAGCACCCGCCCGTCGTCGATGTAAGTGACGTTGACCATGAACTGGTCGTCCTCGAGCTTGGTCTGAGGGGCCTCAACCGCCACGCCTCGCTTGCGAGCCACGCGACGAACGGCCACCTCTGAAATGCGACGCAGTAGAGCATCGTTTGGTGCATCCTTTCCGGCCGGGTTCAGCGCTCCAGCCATGATCTCGGCTGCGGCATTACCGCCCTCTGCACCGGCACGAAGATGGGCAGGCAGTTCACCGCCGCCCAAGTTGGCAAGCACCGAGGAGGCCGGCGACTGATTCATGGAGAGCCACTGATTCCTGCGCTCATCTTTCACGGCGCGTTCAGCCTCCGCCAAGCGGTTGACCATCGCGTCGGTAGGAGAATTGGCGGGGTTGTGGGCGATTTTGGTCCCGCCAGCGGCCAGCGGGGACACGTTACCTGCGTTCGGTAGCGCACCGCTGGCGATGGACGGCCCACGCTGGAGATGAGGCATGTCGTTGCGAGGTGCACCCTGCATGTTGGGCATCACGTTGCCCTGTTGTGGAGGGAACTGATTGGGTGGGAATTGGTTGGGCGGCATCCCACCTTGAAGCGGCTGTTGCGGGTAGGTCCCCGGCGGAAGGTTTTGCTGCTGGTGCAACCCCTGAGCCATGCCCTGAAGCATGTCGGGTTGGACCTGGCCCATCTGTTGCATGTTGTTCTCCTGTTGCATGCGCTGGGCTTGGCCTGAAACCGGGTCAAAGGTTCGTTGCTGCTGTGGGAACGGTGGGATGTTTTGCGCCGGCGGCATGCCCTGAGTGGGCGGTGGAGCAAACCCACTCGAAGCCGAGACGTCCTGACGAGCACCGCATTCCGTGCAGAACATGCTGTCCGCTGGAATTTGTGCGCCGCAGGAATTGCAGTTCATGGCTCTCCCCTTCCAAATGTTGCTTAAGCCACCCTTCCTAAAGGGTTGCGACGAGTTGCCCATCCAACCTCACCTCCTGCGACGCTTTGGGTGATGGACAAGCGGCGTGTCATCCATATCTTCATGGCAAGGTCGAGGGTGGGGGGAACGGAGGGAGAGACGCTTGCCGGTTTTGGTCAATGAAAAAATCGATGCGCTGCTCGAAACAACCTCACGGTCGTTTTATCCGACGCTCAAGTACCTCCCCAAAAAAACACGAGGGCAAATCGGCTTGCTCTACCTCCTCGCCCGTGTGGCCGACACCATCGCCGATTCCAAAACAGGCGATACGGACATGCTGGTGAACCACCTCCAGAACTACAACGAGGTGGTCCAAGGGCGTTCGGAAAACCTGCCTGATTTCTCTGCGCTGGCCGATCTCCAAACCAATGAACACGAGGCTGAACTTCTCCGAAACGTACCGTTGGTGATCGAGGGCCTCGACACGTACGACAGCGATGACCAAGCCCGCATGCTCGAATGCCTTGAGATCATCGTCGGCGGTCAACTTCTGGACCTTGAGCGGTTCGGCCCCGCCAACGAAGGCGGTACCGTTTCTGCCCTCCCAACCGATGACGAACTGGACGACTACACCTTTCGCGTGGCGGGTTGCGTGGGTGTGTTTTGGACCAAAATGTCCCTGGCGCACCTCATGAAACTCTCCCCCGAAAACGAAGCCCTGTTCATGGAGCGAGGCATCCGGTTCGGTAAAGCATTGCAGATGATCAACATCCTTCGAGACATCCCCGAAGACCTGCGGTTTGGACGATGCTACATACCGGAGGCTGCGCTGAAGGAGATCGGCTTGAAACCCGAGGATTTGCTGGACGACGGGAACCTCGCCACCTTCCGCCCCCTCTACGACCGGTACCTCGACCTGACCAACGAACACCTCGAGGCCGCAACGGAATACATCCGGATGATTCCCGAAACACAATTTCGCCTCAAAGCATCCTGCATGCTCCCCGTGTTGGTTGGCCAGCGCACGGTCACCCTGCTTCGAGAAGGCAACATTCTGAACTCCGGCGAGCGCATCAAAGTGACCCGGGATGAGATGAAAACCTATGCTCGCAAATTGTTGCGAGCCTTGCTGATTCCCGGTGGTGTTCGTCGACTCCTTGAAAAGAACAAAGATACGTCTTCGAATCTATAGAATTATTTTTCCTTGTAGACATCTACTTACTTCAGTTCAAATCACGGGTTTGTATCGCACTCCCAAGGCGAGGGCTCTTAAACAAAGAAGGCGAGGGCCTACCGGTTAGGATGCTGGAACGCCGCAAACCGCTCGACTTGCTGTTTCCTCTCAAAGGGAACGCGGCAAGCCGCACCGGCGAGGATGATGTTCGACCACCAACCACGCTTGATCGGCTTCGAGCCGGTGTCACCCTCGCACGTGATGCGGTCAAAGCCGTGAGCGTCACCGCCATGGAAGCCCTCCGCGAGGGTGCATCCTTCATCGGCATCGTCGGCGAAACCAACGAGCTCGTGGACCCGTTCGCCCACCTCGACGCACCCATCTGGTCCGAACAACCTCCCGCTGAACTTCACAAGCTTGCCTACCGCTACTGCGAAGAACTCACCATGCGCGAAGCCGGCAACTTCTATCACTCGTTCAAGTACCTGCCCGAAGAGCAGCGGTTGGCCATGTGCGCCATCTACGCCTTCTGCCGCCGTGCCGATGACATCGCCGACGGTGATTGGGCAGACCGCTTCCCCGGCGGTAAAGGCATGTTGGACCCCGAGGCCATGGAGTACCGAAACCAACTCGAATCGCTTCAGGACCAAGGCACCATCCTGGACGAGGATGCTTACCTGAACAAGATCACGCAGCTGCTTTTTCTTCCGAAAGAAGCTCTCCACCTGCTACGGCGACGTTCACTCAACCGATCCCGTTTTCCTGGCCCTCAAGGACACCGTCCAGCGGTACAACATCCCACGCGACGTGTTTGACGACCTGATCTCTGGCATGGAGGACGACCTCTACAACAACCGGTACCGCACGTTTGACGAACTCTACGTGTACTGCTACCGTGTCGCCTCGGTGGTCGGGCTGATGTGCATCGAAGTCTACGGCTACGACAACCCCATGGCCCGAAAGTACGCCGAATCTTGGGGCATTTTCATGCAACTCACCAATGTCCTGCGAGACGTCGGCGAGGACATTCAGCGCGACCGCGTCTACCTCCCGTTGGATGAACTTGAACGCAACGGCATGACCGAAGAGGAACTCGGTGGAACCATCGTCCTCAACAAGCACTGGGAACCCTACTGCCGTCAATACGCCGCGCGTGCCCGAACCTACCTTGAAGAAGCCCGTGCACTGCTGCCACTCTTGCCTCGTCGAACCCGGTACTCACCGGCCGCCATGATCGCCTTCTACGACAAGATTTTGCGCCAGATTGAGAAACAGCAAGGCGACGTCTTCACCAAGCGCGTGAAGTTGAACAAGATCCAGAAGATCTCACTCGCCGCCGCCGTCTACCTACGCCACCGTTTCCTGCCTGCGTTCCTCGACCCCGTTTGGGCCGGCTTGGCCCGCGTGGGTTTGCTGCCCAGCGTTTGATTTACTCCGGCCAGGCACGCTCGTCGTCCCACGTGTTCCACGCTGCGACCCAAGGTTGCATGAACGGTTCAATGGCAAGCCCCATGCCTTCAAGCACGTCCTTCGGATGAACAACCCCTTTTTTCCGGATACCGGCACGAATCAACGCCACGGAGCAGGTACGCCCCGACTGCACCGTTCGCTGTTGAAAGTAGAAAAAGCGGTCGTCCATGCCGACCACATCGGTCACGATTTGCGTACGACGCCACGGACGAAGCCGATGGCGGTATCGAATGGTCGACCCTGCGACCACGAAGGCGGAGCGGGTTTTTCGGACCCAGCGGAACAAACCGGTTCGCAGAGCAACATCGTAGCGAGCGAGGTCAAAGAGCACGAAGTGGCGACCGTTGTTGACTTCCGGGTAGACATCAAGGTCGGCCAGTCCAGGACGAAACGTCCAGATGTAGGAGGTGGAGGGGTCGAAGACCTCACGCTTTCGAACGGCGTTTTTCAGAAACAACACGGCCAGCCGGAGGTAGGCGTACATCGTGCATCATGCTTGGCGCGTGAAGGCCTGAATCCCGGTGATGTATCGGCCCAAAATCAGGTTGTGAATGTCGTGGGTTCCTTCGTAAGTTTTCACTGACTCGAGGTTGGCCATGTGGCGCATGACCGGGTATTCGTCCAGAATACCGTTGGCGCCGTGAATGTCTCGGGCCACACGAGCGATTTCGAGGGCGATGTCGACATTGTTCATCTTGGCCAGGGAGATCTGTTCAGGGAACCAGGTGCCGTCATCCTTCTTTTTGCCGAGGTGGTAAGCGAGCAGTTGGCCCTTCGTGATCTCACGCAACATCCACGCCAATTTGTTCTGCACGAGTTGGTAGGATGCGATGGGGTGGTCGAACTGGATACGAGAAAGAGCGTAGGTCTTGGCGCTGTGGAAGCACGCCATGGCCGAGCCGAGCGCACCCCAGGAAATACCGTAGCGAGCGTTGTTCAGGCAGGAGAACGGACCGCGAAGGCCTTTGACACCTGGCAGCATACGGTCCTTGGGAATCTTGCAGTCTTGGAACACCAATTCGCTGGTGACGCTGGCTTTCAGCGAGTGCTTTCCTTTCATTTCAGGTGCTGAATAGCCTTCATCACCTTTCTCAACGATGAAGCCACGGATGACGCCGTCCAACTTCGCCCAGACGACGGCCAAGTCGGCGATGGTCCCGTTGGTGATCCACATTTTGGCGCCGTTCAAGAGGTAGTGATCGCCTTTGTCTTCGGCTTTGGTGACCATGTCACCGGGGTTTGAACCGTAGTCGGGCTCGGTCAGGCCGAAGCAGCCAATCCATTCGCCAGAGGCCATCTTTGGAAGGTACTTCTCCTTCTGTTCCTCGGTGCCGAAGTCCCAAATCGGGTACATGGCGAGGGACCCTTGAACGGAAGCAAACGAGCGCAGACCGCTGTCGCCTCGCTCCAATTCCTGACAGATAAGGCCGTAGGCAACGTAGGAAAGACCGGGACAACCGTAGCCTTTCAGGGGAGCGCCGAGCACACCCATTTCGCCGAGGGCCACGCGCCACTCGTCGAGGAAAACGCCTTCCTCGCATGCCTGCTCGATTTTGGGGATGACGGCTTCGTCAACCCACTCGCGAACCATGTCGCGAACCATGATTTCTTCCTCGGTCAGCAGGCTTTCGATGTTGTAAAAGTCAAGACCCTCAAACGGCTCCATGTCATCCCCCGTAACAAGGGCCACGCGGGTGCTTCATCAACATGTCCCCTCGGTTGATAGAAAGGGCGTGGTCATTTCTTCCCAAACCGCCATTCACGGTACTTTCGCTGCATCCACGGGCTGTTCATGTAGACCAAACCGAGAATGACGCCTGGAACGGAAATCGCCACGGCGCCGAGCACCAAGACGTCCATGATGCTGGTCTCAATCACCTCAACGGCTGGATTAAACTCGATGACGTTGCCAAAATCGGTGATGATGTACCCGTTATGTCGGGTGGTTTCCCAAACAACAGCGAGACCTCGGCCGGCCACCACCGCATCCCAAGCGGCCGCATCCTCGGGGAGAAGAACACTGAACGCCTCACCTGTCATGGGTGTGTAGCGAACCAAACCGAGCGGTGCAAGGTGAATCAAGCTCGTGCCGTCATCGCCTCGTCCGTCGCCAACGAACTCACCGCTGGGCAAGTCCCAAGGAACGCTGGCTTCAACGGTCGAGGAGCGGGCATCGAGCGTGTTGATGCGGACGACTTGGCTGACCAGACCGCTGGCAAAACCGACGCATTCGTTGAGGATGCCGCTGGCACAGTCCACGCCCACCCAAGTTTTGGAGGCGGTTTGAGGAAGCCAGGCGATGCTGTGGCCTTCGTCGATCACGGCCATGCCCTCGTCCACCGAGGCGATGACGCAAACGTTGTAGTTTCGATGGCAGTCAACGTCCGTGACAGCGCTCTGCCCGTGGTTGTCGAGCTGTTCAAAACCGGTGTGCTCTGCGAATTTCCATACTTCCCCGGTCGAGGAGGCAACGTAGGCAAAATCGCCGCCGGGTCGCCACTTGACCGCCGTGAGGTCGAACCCCAGCACGCTGAACGTACCGTTCACGTAAGTGATGCTGTGGTCGTACGTGTCGTAGCGCATCGCCATGCCGTCGTCCCCCACCAGCAACGCCGTGTTCCCACGGGGATGCCAAGCGATGTCGTGAACGGTGGAATTCCGCCCGGTCACCAACTCAACGTCGAGGGCACGGTTTCCGGCGTCATCGGCCGAAAGTAAACGCGCATAGCCGTTCATGCCCGCAACGAGGACGTCGCTGCCGTCCGGTGAGACTTCTCCGACGGTGATGCCGAGGTCGTTCTCACCCAAGGCGCCAGCGTCGGTCAACTCGATACGGCTGACCATTTCACCCGACGCCAGCGGCGTCAGCATCAGCAGAACGAGGCTCAAGGCCAGCCAAGCAGGACGTCGCATGGCAAACCCACCCAACCCGCCATCAAAACATCTCCCCTGCCGGGGTCTTTGACATCCCCTCCGGACGGTGGCCTTATGAGACGCAAACCGGTGCGGTTGGCATGGAGCGATTTGCAGTCAAGCGTGGCCTGATTAAATCCATGGGTGGAAACGCAGGACTGGCCAAACTGGCCACGTCCTATTTTGACAACATCAACGTGAACGCAGAAGGCGTCTTTACCGGCTCGTACGGCTTGCTGGTCAGCGTCCAGGGCTCCTACGATGACGCTGGAAAACTGGCGGTGGATGTTGTTCAACTCAAGGGCGCCGATTTGGCTGCTTTCCTCGACGGCGACGGCGGTCGTGAACAGGCCATGGAATCTCGAAAACGATGGTCCGGTTTCCTCGATGAAGCCACCGGCTACACCGCCAAACAGCGCGGCGACAAGGCCAAAGAAGAAGCGAAGAAGTTCTCCAAGGCAAAATCGGCGATCAAGATGGCGCACAAATCCATGGAGTTGATGAAGAACCTCGACCAGAGCACCATCGACCAAGCCAACCAGCTCATCGCCGACCTTGAGGCGATGATTGAAGCCGGCACGCCACCGTCCGAGACGCAGGTTAAGAAACTGGACAAGTTGTTCTGAGGCACTTCCATGGCGTCCAAGCAAGACATTCCGGCCTTGCTGTTGTCCAAGGAAGGTTACGACCAACTGACCGATGAGGCGAGGCAACGCCTGCTCACCATGGTGGGTGAAGTGGAGGAGGTGGTCGGTGTTGAACACCTCATTCAGGCGCTTCACACCGGAACTTCTCACGGAGGCGACGGGGTGCTGCGGTGCTACGTTGGCTTTGAACCCAGTGGAAAAGCCCACATCGGCTGGAAAGTGTTGGCGTTGCAACTTCGCCGAATGCTCGATGCCAACGCCAACGTGATGGTGTTCCTGGCCGACTGGCACGCATGGGTCAACGACAAATTCAACGGCGACATGGAGGCCATTCAAACCACGGCCGTGTACATGCAAGAAACTTTCAGAGCCCTGCTCGACCACCCTCCGGAAGGAACCGGGCCGGGAGAATTGCAATTCAAGTGGGCCTCGGAACTCATGGAATCCAGCGACTATTGGGCCCGCGTGCTGCGGTGTTCGAAGGGTGCAACGCTAGCGATGGTTCGCAAAACGTTCACCATCATGGGTCGCGACGAAGCGTCGTCCGACCACGATCTGTCCAAATTCTACTACCCCGCCATGCAGGCTGCGGACATTTTCGAAATGGACATCGACATCGCCATTGGCGGCATGGACCAACGAAAAGCCCACATGTTCATGCGGGACGTTGCCTCGAAATACGGCTGGGAGAAAGCAACGTGCCTTCACACACCCATCGTTTCCTCTCTGAAGGCCTCCGGTGCTCGGATGGAATCCTTCGATCATAAAATGTCCAAATCCGACCCGAACGGGGCCCTGCTGCTTCATGACACCCACGAACAGATACGGAAGAAGATGAAGAAGGCTTACATCTCCCCCGACGACCCTCAATCTCCGGTGTATGAACTGGCCGAGCACATCCTCCTCCCTGAATTTGGAGAAATCGTCGTGACGCCGAACCCGAAGTTCGGTGAACCAAGCACGTGGACGGACCTTGAAGCCTTCAGAAACGCCGTCATGGACGGTACGCTTCACCCGCTGGATGCGAAGTTTGGGGTCGCTGACGGGCTGTCAAAGGGGCTCGAATCCTTGGCAAACCATTTCGACGCCAACCCCGAGACCCTCGACCGTGTGACGGCGCTCATGAATCGCTGAATTCATCCTGGACGGGCAACTCTTCGACGCTCAGGATGTCGATGGAAAGCAGTCGACGGGTGTCTTTTGCAAAGTTCCGTTCCGGGACGGGTTGTACACGAACGATGCCGTTGATTCGAGCGTAGGTTGACGATTCCAGCGCGTGCACCAAATCGTCCGCCACCGTCCCGACAATTTGGTTCGCGTTGAGCAGTTGATGAGCCGATGTTCGCTGTTGTAGGTGATTTGGCTCATGCTGATGTCCTGCACGTCCTCGTAAACGCATTCCTCGATGACCATCCTGAAATTTGGCCGCGGTGAAACATGCCCATGGGGAGGTCTTTGGTGTCCATGTCGCTGAACACCTTGTCCAAGCAGACCCGACAGACCCGAGGGCTCTCACGCTCCCTCGCACGCCGCTGATTGATGACGGTTGGTGTGCCGCAATCCAAACACTCGTAGGTGGCTTGCTTGAGCCACCCGTAAGGCTGCGAGACCTCGTTGATTTTGACGTCCAAGCACACCAAATCGTTGCGGTCTCGCATGCGGAGCTCGTCAACACGATTGAGGTAGTTCTCAGGTAGCCCGACCACGCGGATGACCGGACGGGTGGGGATGTTGTTGGCGTCGAATTGCTCACGCATGATGCGGTGCCCCAGCTCAAGCGCTCGCGTTGGGTTCTCATGGAACATGTGACGCAGCGTGGGTTGCTGGTCGATGAGGTGATGCTCGACGTGAAAACCGTGAACGCTGTCCTCCATGCCATGGAGGCGGGCGATGTCGGCTTTGTAGTTGGAAACGATGACCGTTTTCCACTCTCGGAGGGCGGCCTGTTCTTCGGGATCAATCTTGACGTTCTTCGGTGGAGGCATGGAGTTTCCCCGCTTGTGGGACGGTTCATAATCCTACCCTCCACCGCTCCGAAAGAAGGCTCGGGGTTGAGACGCCATGCGGTGTAGTGGCAAGGTTCATGAATTGAGTCCCGGTGCAAAAGTTGCAAACTGGAGTGACCGTTCATGCCCAACATCATCGTCCTCGTCAAGCAAGTTCCCGACACCAACGCCAAGATCGTCGTCAACGGCGATCGAGTTGACCTTTCCACCGCGAAAATGGTGATGAGCCCCTACGACGAATTCGCCGTTGAAACGGCCCTCAAGCACAGGGAAGCAGCGGGCGGGGAGGTCACAGCGCTGACCGTCGGCGGTGCTGGAGCTGAGAAATCCTGAAGGACGCCAAGGCCATCGGCGTCGATCACATCGGTTCGAATCGACGCCACCGGCGACATGGATTCGAACGCCCTGCAGAGCGTCCTTGCCCCGCCGTCGCCGAACTGGGCGGCGAGGTGGTGTACTGTGGGAAATCAGCGGCCGACACCGGCGCTGGCTCAACTGGACCCGGTGTGGCTGAACGCATGGGCTGGGCCTCGGTGTCCAACATCGTGGGCGCCTCGTTCTCCGACGGCGTCAACGTCGTCATGCCGAGCGGTGGTGGCAACGCTCAGGTCAGCGTCCCCCTTCCAGCGGTCGTGTCGTGCGACAAAGGGGATTTCAAGGTCCGAAAGCCCAACGGAAGGGCATCATGCAAGCCAAGAAGGCAAGTGTGGACGTTCGTTCTATAGAGGCTCCAGCATCAACCGTCTCCATCGTCAACCACGCCCTGCCACCCGCCAAACCAGCGGGGAAGAGCTACCAGGGCGGTGCAGCCGCTGCTGAAGTCGCACAGTTGCTTCGTGATGAAGCCAACGTCCTATGAGGTGATTCCATGACACAAACCATCGTAATTGCAGAAATGAACAACAACGCCGTCCACCCGAGCACCGCAGAATTGGTGAGCGCCGCCAAAATTCTTGGCGGAGAACCCACCTTGTCGTGCCCTGCACGGACGCAAGCCAGGCCAGCGGCGCTGCCGGCATGGGGGCAGGGAACATCATCGCCGCCAAGGCCGAAGCCTTCAGCCACTACGACGCCAGCGGATGGGCAGCCGCCCTCGACGCCGTTGTCCCCCAAGGCACCGTGATCACGGGCGCCAGCCCGCAATCCAAGGACCTCGCAGCCCGCTTTGCCGCTCGACGAAACCTCTCGGTCGTTCAGGATGCGGTGAACATCGAAGGGACGACCATCACGTCGCCGGTCTACAGCGGGAAAGCCATGCAAACCGTGGCCGTCAGCGGTCCCGTCGTCGTCTCGGTTCGCTCCAACGTGTTCGCTCCGTCCGAGGGCGGCGCCACCGATGTGGCCGTCATCGACACCACCGGCAACGTGGCCACCTCCGTTAAGGAATTCATGGCTCGTGCGTCGAACGCCTCGACGTGCCGAAGCCAACATCATCATCTCCGGTGGCCGCGCATGGGCTCACCTGACAATTTCACGCACCTCGAAGCCATGCCGACACCATCGGTGCTGCCGTTGGCGCTTCTCGCCGCCGTGGACTCCTGGGAGCCATTCCTCACTCGATGCAAGTGGGCCAGACGGGAAAACCGTCAATCCCAACCTCTACATCGCCGTCGGAATTTCAGGCGCCATCCAGCACCCGCCGGCATGCGGTCCTCTGAAGTACATCGTCGCCATCAACAAGGACGCCGACGCTCCAATCTTCCAACACGCCGACTACGGCATCGTTGCAACGTGGAGGATGCCCTGCCCGTGCTTCACGAGAGCCTCAAAGGCATGATGGCCTGATCAGGCGTACTTCCCAAAACCGTACGTCCCTCCCACCAGCGGGAGTCGCCTACAAACGGGTTGGTTCGTTTCTCGTGCCCGATGGTCGTCAGTGGACCGTGCCCGGATGGACCACGGTGTCTTCGTCCAGTGGCCACATTGGGTGTGAATGGACCGAGCCAGAAGGTCAAAATCACCGCCGGAATTGGCATATCGGTTCGACCAACCGACCCTGCGAAGAGCGTGTCGCCCACGAAGACATGGTCGGGCCGTTCTCGACGGAACCAGAAGGCAACACCTCGCAAGGGTGTGGCCGGGTGTGAAGAACGCTCAGTTCGAGCGTTCCAAAAGCGTACGTTTTCCCGCTTCGAAGGCGCAGTCCGCCTCGGCAGGTTCCGGCAGCGAAAGTCCGTAGCGACGCCCGGAGGCCTGGGCGAGGGTCTGAAGAAAATCGTCATCAGGATGGAGGTACCATTCCACGCCGTAGTGCTCTCGAAGCACTGGAATGAAGCCGCTGTGGTCAAAGTGTGCGTGGGTGTTGACGAGCGCCACCACCCGTCGGTTTGGAAGACCTCGTTCCTCGGCCACCGCAGCGTTGTCTGGACCCGTGGTCCAGTTGGGCCCCGGCCCCTCAAAGCCGTCAACCCAATCGATGATGCGTTGTGGCTCGTCGCCGCCGTCAATGATGATGGTGTCGCCGCTCACAGGGTCGGTCACCACCGAACAGCGCATCTGGAGTGGACCAACGAAGAAGTGGTCAATCCACGGTTCACGCAGGGCCATGACTCGCCGAGGTTGCCCCCCTTCATGAGGTTGAGCCATCGACGATGGACACGACCAACGCATCCGTGGTCCACGAACCCTGCCGGTCGACCACCCGCAGTTCGAATCGATGACGGCCGAGGGCAATTTGAGTTTCACCTGCGCAACGTCGGCAAGTTCCTGTCCGCGGTCATCGCACCACGACCACGTGGCGATTTGGTCCTGAGGATCGTACGATCCGCGCCCGTCGAGAAGGACGATGCAGGTCCCATCATCATCGGCCACATGCCGCTGGTCGTCGCCTGCCACCGCACGCGGGGCGATGAACTCCTCCACGGATGCGGAGAGGGCGTCGAGCAGGGACCCCGTTTCTTCCAAAGTCAAGTCTCACCGGACTGAAGTGCTTCCATCAATTCATCTTCAGTGGGCCCTTCGCTGGATGGTTCATGGCGGCCACCTCACCGTCCATCGCTTCCAACAGCGATGCGTGAGCGACCTCCGGTTGACCGGTTCGCATGTGCTCCTGTTCTTCGTCGGTCAGGAAGGTGAGAACATCTCGTCGTCGCCGTAGAGTTCCTCGGCCGACAACGGCGAAGCGACCGCCTCTTCTTGGAACCAGAGGGTCAATTCAGCGGCATCGAGGTCTTCAACCGGCAACGAAGGTCGACCCAACCAATGGGCTCTGCAGCGGTGTAGTCGTTCTGGTCGTCGCCTGCGAACACCAAGCCTCCCAAACGCTCGGATGTGCACATCAAACGGGGCATGCCCTGGTGCTCGATTTTCCAGGGCTGTTCATCATGAAGACCGTGAACGTAAAACCACGAACTGGCGATGACTTCGAAATTCTGTTCGAGGCACGCAAACACCGCATACCCCGTCTCGAGAACGGGTTCCATGCGTCCGTCCTCGTGAAGGCGGTGAACGGAACCGTCATCAAAGCCAAGGATCGCCCCTGAAGAAGATGGAGAAGATGTAAGCAATCGCCTACGTAGGTCCTCTCGCACAATCAGCCGGTCGTTTTCCCAGAACTCGAACTCGATGGCTTCCTCCTCACCCGCCACAAGAGCGTGCCCCTCACGGGTCAAGAAAAGACGTCCTGACGTCGTCAACCCCATCGCCGTGATACGCTCGCCGTGAACCCCACGAGCCGGTCGCCTCCAGACCACGCTCTGCCCTCGCAAGCCAGAACCGTGCCGTTCTGTTCTGCGATGAACACGCGCTGGTCATGAACTTCCACGTGGACCACGTCGTCCAGCCCGTGAGTCTGAGAGAGACTGACGGACGGTCGGCCTCGCTGGACAAGAACAACTTCACCCATGCCGGTGAGCACCGCCAATTTCAGACCCATCGGACGACAGGTCTGGACGCCGCCGTCAATGTCTTGGGTTTCAATCGGGCTTCCGTCGAGGTCGTGGAAGGCCAATGAACCAAGCTCGTCACCGACCACCAAGCCATCACGATGAAACCCAAGATACGACACTTGATGGGGAGCCATCCAAAACCTGAGCGTTTCAAATTCACCACCGGAATAACGACCCATGCAAACTTTCGTTGCCCCTCAACCCAAGCAAGACGGCCGGATGACTCACCCAAGGGCCCAAAAGATTCCCCCAGGTGGGCGAACAAGGGAAACGGGTGTGTGAGCCCATGAACCGACACGGGACGGTCGTAAAAAAGAACTCGGGTGCAGGGCTCAAAGCGCTTCGTCGTTGTAAAGGTCGATGACGGCATCGTAAAGTGAGTTTGGGCCCTTGGCAGCATCGTTTCGAGCATCGTAGAGTTTCTGCAATAGGCGTCGTCAATGTCCCCCGTGATGTATTCACCGTTGGCAACTCGCATCAAACGCCTTGACGCGGAGGTCTCCGGGAGGGTGACGTCGTCAAATCCTAAAGGGTTTGATAAAAAGGGCGATCCCCCAATGGTCGGGTTTGATCTCTTCGATGCTTCACCGTTGGGATAATTTCGTTGACGGCCGGCATGTCGATGCCGTCCCGTTGGGGTGCCGAACCGGCGGCGCTGCGGAAGGAAGTAGACTTGGCGGCGCCGACTTTCCCCCATCTCAAATGTCGCTGGTGGCCCCCCGAACGATGGAGCCCGGCCAAAGAATTTTTCCAGGGAAATTTCGTTCAAGGCGTTGTTTTTGCGGCGGAGGGATTTTTCCCGCAGGGCCTGACCTGGCATATGAACGTACGGCCCACATAGGGGTTTTTTTGACAAACCCCCCTCCCAGGGGGGGTTCAACGCTTTCGCCATTTAATTTAATTACCGGAATCGGGGATTGGAATCACGACGTCAATGTCGTGGTCCGGCCAAGATTCAGCATTCGTTCAGCGCCGTTGCCCTTTGGTTCAATCGCTTGAAAAGGGCACCCGTCATGACGGAATCGGGGCGTGCAAGAAACGTATTCGGATACGGCACCCCGCCGGTTCAGAGCACTGGCGCAAAAACAAATGCCCGGGACGCATGATGGGAACGCCTCACCCGGCAGGATATCCCTGTTTTCGGCCGAGCGCCGTGATGGCACACTTTCACTGGCCACGATGTATTCGGGACCCCCGGTTTCCCCTTCCCCTATACCAGAACGCCGTTGGGGGAGGAAAGGGCCCGCAACCACCGAAAAAGACCAAACGGGTAATCCAACCCGACGTTTACGGCGCCACCGCACCAAACACCGTCTCAATGTTCATTGGGGTCGCCTAATGCGCAGGGAAGAACTGCGCTCACCCAATTCAACGGCCAGGGCGTTGAGGAGGAGTTCTGAGTCACTCGTGGTGTTGATGTGGCGCATGCAGTCGTCGCGCAGAAATTTCCCGAGGGCCTCGGCATTCGTGAGGTTGCCGTTGTGAGCGAGCGCAATCCCGTAGGGTGAATTGACGTAGAAGGGCTGAGCCTCCGCTCTTGAGGAAGACCCGGCAGTGGGGTACCGAACGTGGCCAATGCCAACGTTGCCCTCCAGTCGAAGCATGTGGCGCTTGAAGAAGACATCTGCCACCAAGCCGTTGGACTTTCGCAGTCGGAAGTGCCCGTCGGTATCGGTGAGAATTCCCGCAGCGTCTTGACCGCGGTGCTGGAGAACGGTCAACCCGTCATACAGCAATTGATTCACATGTGCTCCTTGATGGCCAACAATGCCAAGGATGCCACACATGGGTTCGCCTCGTACCAACCAAGCCAAGGTTGCTTCTTATCGTTGCGATGAAAAAATTCAGGCCTTGGGGCGGTGGGTCTTCTTGGACCAGTTGTACTTGCGGATCTTGGAGGTCTCTCCGTATCCGCAGGATGCGCACACCTTCTTTTGCTTGTGATACGCATTGCGACCGCAGCGACGGCAGCGAATGTGGGTGGTCTTTTGGCGTCGACCCATGGATGGTGTACCTTTGGACATGCGCTCACCTGAACGACTCGCCCACCGACCTCCTCCTTATGAACTCAACGGCAGAGTCCGTGGAGCCCTTCACTCCTCTTCAAAGTGGATGGTTCGGCTTGGCCCGTTCATGATGCTGGCGAACAGTGTCCCCGCCACCACGACCGTTGCGAGCCCGAAGCCGAGTACCGTTGTGCCAAAGCGAATGATGTTGGAGAGCGCCTGAGCCCGAACCGACCCGTTGTCCTCCATCAGCAGTTCACCTTGGGAGAGGAAGAACACCGTCAGAGCGAAACCGAGGCCGACGCTCAACCCCATTCCCAACAGGGGTGCGAACGGACGTTTTCGTGCATCGCCGTACACGAACAGCGTGAGCAACAGCATGAATGAGAACAGGGTGAAAGAGGTGAGCATGGCATTCGCAAACCGAACCAAGGTACCCTCGGGCTGAACCCCTGACAGGGCAGCCACGCCAAGAATGACGGCGGTGAACGGGAGCATCACTTTCCCGGCCGTGCGCAGAAGGGACGGGCGAGCCCTCGATTCATTCATCCTCAATCACCCTCCCGAGGTTCTTGGCGATCGTCGTGCTGGCTTGAGCCAACTGGTCAGCGGTCGGTGGTGCCAGTTGCGGCGGGGCGGGTTGTTGCGATTCGTAGACCGCCAACACCACGGCAAACACCAGCACGGCGGCAGCGGCTCCAACCAACGCACCGAACAGGTCGGCAGCGGCCAACAGCACCTCGCTCGCGAACACCTCGTGCTGGACGTTCGGCCCGTCGAGGACGGACCCGAGCAGCAGCAGGACGGCCGAAAATCCTGCCAACATCAGCATGAGACGCCGTTCCTGCAGCCTGTCCTCACCAACCAGACCGACCACGGTAGCCGCCCCTGCGCCGCACGCCAGCACACCCAGCAGCATCGTCGGCCAAAAGATGAGCCAGTACCGATTCACCTCACCGGGGTACGTTGGGGTCAGAACCCACCAGTGCATGGCCTCCAGCCACAGAACGCCGACCAGCACCATGGCCACGCCGGTCCTGCGGTCACCACGGGACAGTTGGCCGACAGGTACGTTGCCCGAGAACGTGATGAGGTAGAAGCCGATGCCCAGAAGAACGGCAGGACCGACCAGGCTCCCGAGGAGATGGCCAAACGCACTGGATGGAGAAAAAGCGAGCGTCCATGGCGTGGCCATCAGCGACAGCAACCCCAGCGCAACCATGCCCGAGCCGGTTCGTCGATGCCAGCCAACCTTCGAAAACAAAGCCAGCATCATGCCCGTCAAGACAAACAGGCCAGCAAGCCAGAAGAAAACGAAGGCTTGCGTCGCCTCTTCCATGGCCCGTGCTGACCTCCCAGATTTATAGAGAATCCCTAAAACGCCGCCGCAGTGCATTGATTCTGTCCAAAACGCATGGCGGAGGGCATAAATACCGGACCTCTGTGGGGTGAACGCTTAGGTGTTCCCATGGTGAAGCGACCCCGTCAAGTTATGCGCTACAGCCCATCGGCTGGCAAGCACACCCTCCACACCGTGGAGCGTGTCAAGAAGAAGCGAGCCTCTGAGCTCCGCTGGGGTCAGCGACGCTTCCGCCGTGTCATGGCCGGGTACCGTGGTTTCCCACGTCCAAAACCTGACGGACGTGAAAAGCCAACGAAGCGCGTCAACATTCTCTACCGCTGCACAGAAACCGGCAAAGCCCACTACGCTCCTTGCAAGCGTGCCAAGAAATTCGAACTCGTCGACCGCTGAGGTGCCCAACATGACCAACCAATTCCTCCGAGTGAGCTGCCGAGACTGCGGTAGTGAATCCATCATCTTCTCCCGAGCCACCACCTCCATCGCCTGCGGCGTCTGCAGTGCCACGCTGACCAAGCCCGCCGGTGGAAAGGCTGACCTCGTCGGTTGCACCGTTGTTGAAGCATTGAACTGAGGAGGCTGAGCCTCCATGGTGAATCAAGAAGGCACCACCCCCGAAGAAGGGGAACTGGTGGTTGCGACCATCAAAACCGTGAAGCAAAACGGTGCGTACGTTGACCTGGACGAATACGAAGGCATCGAGGGTTTCATTTTCATCGGTGAAATCGCCTCGGGGTGGGTCAAAAACATTCGAGGATTTGTGCGAGAAGGCCAGCGTGTGATCTGCAAGGTCATGCGCACGCGGCGGGACGGAACGTCCCTCGAATTGTCCCTCAAATCTGTTTCCGAGGAGCGTCGAAGGGACCGACTGCAGGAATGGAAAAACGAGCAACGCGCTCAGCAGCTGCTCAAGGTCCTTGGAGAAAAAGTCGGATGGTCGGATGACGACGTGGCCGAGCAATCCCTCGAACTCATCGAGGCATTCGGTGGCCTGTATGCGGCCTTTGAAGAGGCCGCCATGCAGGAAGGTGCGTTGGAAAATGCAGGGTTCGAAGGCGAATGGTTGCCGTCCTTCATCGAAATCGCCGTTGAGAACATCATCCCACCCTTCGTCGAAGTGCGGGGCACGCTCACGCTGAGCATCAACGTCAACGACGGCGTCTCCATCATCCGTTCGGCGCTTGAAGCGGCCGAATCTCTCTCAAACGAGAAGAAGAGATCGACGTGAAGTGTTTCTACGACGGTGCGCCCTCGTATCGAATCGAACTGAAGGCACCGGATTTCAAAGTGGCGGAGTCGATGTGGGAACTCGCCACGAAAGCGGTGGTTGATCACATGACGGCCGCCGGCGGCGAAGCCACCGCCCAACGGGAGTGAGCACGATGGCAAAACAGCGCATGCAACAGTGCCTGACCTGCGGAGCGTTTTCACTCAACACCACCTGCCCCAAGTGCGGGGAACGTGCTCAAGCCGCAGCGCCGTTGAAGTGGTCACCAGAAGACAATCGCGCTGCCCTACGCCGCAAAATGAACGGGGTTGAGGATGCCGACTGGCCGAGCCAACTCGCAACGCTCCCTCGCTGGCGACCATGGAAACCAACACGCCTCGGAAGAGGAATGATGGAATCGCAGTCCACCCTCGAAAATCGTGCGCCTGCGCATGTCAACGATGTCAAACATTATAGCGCGTGTTGACGGGTTTAACCCTTCATGACGATGCGAATTGAGTGGCGCAACGGTTGTTCATCGCTTCCCGACGGAGCAACCCTCTTGGTGGCTTTCCCCGGAGTGGCCAACCTCGGCAAAGTTGCGGTCGATTCCATCGGCAACCTCCACGAAGGGACCGAGCTGGCTCGTCTCCACCCGACCGGCCTTCCTCCTCATGCAGAACTGGATGAAGACGGGTTGCTCGCCCCGCCGCATTACACCTTGCGGAGCATTGAGACCCAAGGGACCGGCCGGTTGCTCACCCTGACCGGGAAGGCCCAGCCCAACGAACCGGGCCACCAATCAACCTTGGCGGCTGATTTGATGGAATTCCTTCAGGCCCAGGCCGTCTCCACCGTGCTGGTCCTGGCCGGCATGATTGACAAACCCGAGGTGAAAGACACCTTCGCCGTGGCCAGTTCCGCTTCCTTCCGCATCGACATGGAAGCGCTGGGGGTTGACGTCCGACGGGATGAACCCCGGTCAGGTGCCATCGGCTTGGCGGCCTTGTTGGCCTCCATGGGACCGCTGTACGGGATGAACTCTGCGTGCGTGATCGCCACGACCGTCGGCAACAGCGAGGACATCATGGGGTCTCAGCGCCTCATTGAACACCTTGAGCGGTGGTTTGATTTCGGCCTGACGGTTCCTACCGGCGGTGATGCTTGGTTAAGGAGCAAACTTCAGGCCATGGCTCCCGAGGTCAAGGACGACCTCGTAAAGGAAATGACCGCATCCCATGATGCGTTCTATATGTGATTGAGAGCGCCGAGAGAGGGATTTGAACCCCCGCGTCCAAGGGACAGTGGATTTCGAATCCACCGCAATACCGGGCTATGCGACCTCGGCTCCGACCGGTTGCTCATGCGCCACGGTCATAAGCATGATGTTTGGTCGCCGTCTCATGGAGATTCGCTTTCACGGCACGGACATCGACACCACCCTCGACGTCGCACAGGGAACCTCCATCCGCGCCGCCCTCCAAGCCGCTGGCATCCTCCCCTCCATGGTCATCGTCAGCTACGAAGGCACCGTTTTACCTCATTCCACACCGCTGAACCAGCCGGTTGAATTGTTGGTGACCACCATTTCATCAGGCGGGTGAACGTTCGGTGCGCTCGATGATCTGCAGCCGTGAATTTCGGGTGTAATCCGCCCTGACCTCGCTGGCCCAAGCATCCAGTCCGACGTTGCCCACGGCCACCACGTCACCCGTTTCCAACATCGTGTACTGGTGATTCCAGTCGTCTGCCCAACCTTCAACCTTGAACGCACCTGTGTGGTCCATCAGCATCATCCCTTTCCTCGACCAAGGCTTTCCGTTTTTGCCCACGCCGTTCTTTTCATAGGTGTAAACAACCGTTCCACCAACGTTGTGTTTGGCTTGATAGTCAAAGAGGTCGAAGGATTCGAGGTCAGGGTCTTCATCAGCGACCAGGGCCGAGAACGGGTCCATTTTGAGCACGATCTCACCTTTCCAGTTCACGGTAAAAACGGCATCTTTCACCACCACTTGCGCCCCTTTCATGGCGGGCACGGCCACCGTCGGGGAACCGTCCGAACGTGTGGTTGAAATCACCTGAACGTGAGCCATGTTTGTTCCTTGCTTGAGGGTCATCTTGAGCGGGACGCCGTCCTTGAGGTAGCCCACCGAGAACAGTTCTCCTCGAACGGTTGCTCGGGGGTCCAAGCCACCGATGGCCTGCAGGGGCGTACGTTGGCTCGCACCTGGTAGCTGCACCGAATCCGGTAGACGCCGCTCATCGGTTCCCTCACCACCGGGGCAGACCGAACGCCAGTCGCACCGCTGGCATCGGGATTCATTCGGCGGTTCGGCCGCAACGCCTCCGGGAGAAAAACCACGCATTGGCTTCGGATTTGGCGGGCATTCCGCCAGGGTTGGCACGTCCGCTTTCAGCGTGGTCCACAACGCTTCCATCTCAACTTCAATGGCTTCGAGGTCCTCCACGCTGGGCGGTTCAACGGTCTTGATGCTGGGGTGGCCAAGGTACCAGATTTGGAGGCCGGACACCTGTTCGGTTCTGCCGTGGGTAGCGTACCACAGCATGGCGTAGATCTTGAGTTGCTCCACGTAATCCCCTGACCGGTCGTTGGCACCGATGCTGGCCTTGAGGTCGACGATCACCGGCTTGCCCGTCCAACGGTAAACAAGATCGTACTCACCCTGAAACCAGTGGCCGGGATGGACGGCGTTCATGGTAAAGGAAGGAGCGTCGGGGTCGACGAACCAAGGTCGGGCGATTTCCCATGCTTCGGTCCACGACAAAGCACTCGCCTCAGCGAGCGGGTGGCCTTCGAAGGACTCGTGAGGAAATCCATCGGGAGCGGGCCAGGCAGGTCGCTCACCTCGGCGCCAAGCCTCCAAGCCAGGTCCACCGTCTGACGCCATGCATCGTTCAACCTCGTCGAGGTGGAAGCGCACGGCGTTGAGAACCATCTCAAGGCACGCTGCTTCGTCAACCTCCGACCAGTCCCCTGCCCTTCGCTCGTCCTTCTCCCAAAGCAGGCGCATTCGCTCGAGGGCTGGTGGAAGATGATGCCTCGCTCGCTCCATGGCCCATGACGCCAGGTCGTCTTTGGTCGACGGACGCTCGTGGGGCAAGAACGGCATCAGGCCCACGGCCGGCCAAGTGGCGTCTTCCGAAGCGACAGGGGTCCCATCATCAGCGTAGGGGGAGGCTCCGAGCACGTCGGGGGCCGAACTGGCGACGACGAAGCCGGGGGACTCCTTCAGGACGCGACACACCGCTTCCTCAACCGCCCTACCAACGAACAGCACCGGGATTTGTGGCATTTTGAACCGGTAGACTTTCTGGTAAAACCAAAGCCTCGGGCAGGCCTTGTAGGTGTTGGCCTGGCTTGCCGACATGCGACGGTAAGGGCCGACCTCATCGGTCGCTTGATTCGCCGTTTGAACGGGCATGGACGCTACAGGTGGGCCACACCTTTTGAAGGCTCACTCTTGGGTCGTGCTCAGCGATCAGCGAAGGTTTCGAGCCGAGTTTTTCGGTTGTCAATGCGAAGTTGAAGGATGCCTGACCGCCACCCAAGTTCAACACCCGTCATGGCCAATCCGTCGCCCGGACGAATCGCCAACAACCGCTGATTGATGCTCGCGCCGAACGCCACGACTTCCGCAACGTGCGACCCGTCCCACAACATCAGCGACACCATGCTCCACGGTTTCCCGTCGATTCGGACACCCGATCGCTGACGAATGGACAGCACGTGCCCTTTGACGTTGGCGCGAGTCCGAAGAAGACCGAGGCGTGTGGTGGCTGGCATGTCATCGTCGCTGACCGTTGACCGTTGTTTGATTTGGGTGGTGGCGTCGACGTAGAGGCGTGCTTGATCCCTCCACACGCCGGGCAGCGCATCGAAAAGCACCACGTCCTGCTCCACGAGGTCGTGAAGATCGGGGTAAGCGCCGGGTTCACTTTCCTCAAGCGTGATGTGCTGCTGACCCACGACCAGCACGGCCCCGAGAACATGTTCAGCGAAATGATTCGGCATTGGACCCCATGCACCGGTAAGGCGGCCGGTGACCGCCACGCGACCCTGAACTTCACCCAACGGTGCGTACGGCGGCCGCATACGAACCTCAGGTAGTGAGCGAATCCATTCGAATCGCTCTGGAACCGACCACGCACCGTCATCCGTCCGTGCGACGCTGCACCAACCGCAACCTGCGGCCTCCCCATCGCAGGCTGTTTCAGCAGGGGCGGGGAAGGCCATAACGCCGGCATCATGGGATTGCATCGCTTTGTAGTGCGCTTGGTAAGTGGTTGTTAACTCCACCATGTCGTCCCCGCGAGGCGGTGAGTAACCCACCCGCTCACCGGCTTCGAGGTACCACCCTTCCATGCCGTCAACGATGTCCCCCCCGTGAGTTTCATGCCACAACCAAGCGTAAAATCGGAGTTGGTGTTCAAGCGAGGTTGAGAACGCGGAATGCGGCGTTCCCAGTTTGATGTCGACAAGACGAACGTGGCCGTCCCATCGCAGGACCATGTCCAATTCGCCAGAAGCCCATCCGTCCGGATGGTAGAGGCGCTGGGGTTGATGCACGCGTGGGTCTTTGAACCAAGGTCGGGCGCACTCCCAAGCCTCGTGCCACGTGATTGCAGACCCCGCCTCAGACCATGTGGGCGAGGCTGGCGGGGTCCACGAGCGCAATCCAACATCTCGAACCTTTTCCGGGAGAGGGTAAACGGGTGCTGCTCCGAGGCAGGGTTCAGGAACGGCGAACGGAACCTCGCCAGCCCTGCGTTGTTCGAGGTAGGGTCCACCGGACGCTGCAAAACACGCTTCAACCTCGCTCATGAACAACCCGAGACCGCCCATCAGGCGGTCTTCGATGGAGGCGGTCGTCACACGATCCCAGTCCGTCGGGTCGGACGTCCAGAGGACGTCGTTCCATGCCGCCTCGCTTTTTTCGTAAGCTGAGGCCGCCATGGTGGGCACCTGAGCCGTGGCCCAGGCCAACAATTCCTCGTGGCTGGAAACAACGGGAGGGTGCATCATCAACAGGTCGCAGAACGCTTCCTCAAGGACCACACCGAGGATTTGTGAGGGGCGAGTCGGGCCTTGCAAACCGACTTGATACCCCATAAGCCACTGACGCGGGCAGCGAAGGTAGGTGGTGAGGGCGCTGGCCGAGAGTCGGCCGCGCGTCCTTCCCATTGGACCGCCTCGTGGAGGCAGACCTACGGGCATGGACGCACCTCCGTGCAGGGAGGGTGCAAGCGGCGTGAATCAGGCATCGTAGGAATAGTAGTCACCACTGTTTCGTTGTTCCCGGTCTTTCCTGCTCTCGTTCTTGTTGATACGCGGACGGCGCGAGTCATGGTCCCGGCGGAACGTGACATCAACACCTGACAGAAATCGGTTCATGCCTTCTCGCAACTTGTACGGGCCCGTCGCACGACCCTCCACACCGCCCTGACCTTCAAAGACGAGAAGTGAGTCTGAAACGATGTCAATGAAGTAGACGTCGTGGTCGATGACGAACGCTGATTTTTCGTTCGCCTCCATGGTCCTTCGAATCGCCTTCGCCGCCTCCATCCTCGCGTTGGCGTCAAGGTGGGCTGAGGGTTCGTCCAGCAGGTACAGGTCAGCCTCCCTGCCCAGGCAAAGGGCGATGGAGACGGCTTGCCGCTCACCACCGGAGAGTTTCTTGACGCGCTTGGGAAGGAGTTGGTCAATGCCGAGGGCTTTGATGACGTTCACGTTGAACTCTCCACTCCTCCAGCGAGGACCGAGCTCGCTGTCCAACCAAAGTTGGACGGAGCCGTCAATGTCGACGTCGATGTGCTGAGGCTTGTACGAAATGGTCGCCTCTGCCGTCACCCACCCTGCGTCGTACTCATGCTCGCCTGCAAGGATTTTGATCATCGTGGATTTACCTGTCCCGTTGGAGCCGACCACGCCCACCACTTCGGAACGATGAACGGCTCCCTCGCCTGAAGTGAGTTTAAACTCACCAAGGCGCTTTTCAAGGCCACCCCAGGACACCACCGGCGTCCCAATTTCTCCGGATCGGTCGCGATGGCGAAGGAATTTAATCGGTTTGTCTCGGATGCGGACGTTTTCCTCAGGGAGGAACCCGTCGAGGTAGGAATTGATGGCCTGGCGCGTGGACCGGGCTGGTGTAAAAATTCCGAAGGCCCCCTTCTTGCCGTAGACGATGTGAATCAAATCGGCCAACACGTCCAACACGGCCAAATCGTGTTCGATGACGATCACCCGCTTGGTTTCCGCCAGCGCCTGAATGATGCGGACGATGCGCATGCGTTCGTGGATGTCGAGGTAAGAAGACGGCTCGTCAAAGAAATAGACGTCAACGTCGCGAAGGATGGTGGCGGCAATGGCCATGCGTTGCAGTTCACCGCCCGAGAGTTGCTGGACGGTTCGGTCCATAAGGTGGTCGATACCGAGGGAGCGCGTGGTCTCGTCGAGCAGGCCTCGCTCATCGACTTTCGACAGCAAATCCATCACCGTGCCGGTGATGCGTTTGGGGAGGCGGTCCACGTTTTGCGGTTTGACGGCCACCCGAATTTTGCCGCCCTGAACGGCGATGAAAAAGTCCCGCAACTCGCCTTTGGGCAGCGAGTCGATGACCTCATCCCACTGCGCTTCTTGGTTCAACCAATCACCGAGGTTCGGGATCATCCTACCGGACAGGGCGCTGATGGCCGTGGATTTCCCCATGCCGTTCGGACCAAGGATGCCCACCACGCTTTCTTTGGAGGGCGTTGGAAGCCTGAACAGACGGAAACCGTTCATGGAATAACGATGAATCATGTCCGTTTCCAGCTCGCTCGGGAGGTTCTCGATGATGAGGGCGTCGTGCGGGCACTTGTTGATGCAAATACCGCAGCCGATGCAGAGGCTTTCCGAGATGTGAGGCTTGCCGGTGTTCTCGTCCATGATGATGCATTCTTGCCCGTTGCGGACGGGTGGGCAGAACACCTGGCATTCATCGTTGCACTTCTTTGGCTGACAGTTGTCCTCCTTCAGCACGGCAACACGCATACCATCACCCAACCGAGCCTCTCGTCTGTTCTATTTTGTTTCACCTGCCGTTCACCGAGCCAAGCCCGGTGAAACGGATGCGTTGTCCTCGTCTCAAATGAGACCCTTGAGGTGCTCATGTCCGCGGATGAGGCGGATCGTGCACGGGGTAGGGAACTTCATGCTGGCCTTGCGGAGTGCATCACGGGCCGTGAGATAGTGGGGTGCGTTGACTTGAATCGAAATGACCCGCTGACCGCGCTTGACGCGGGCGGCGGTTCCAACGTTCTTTCCGAAGGCACATCGCATGCCCTGCGAAACACGGTCAGCGCCGGCACCGGTGGCTTGCTTGTTTTCGCGTAGCACGTGGTGAGGGAAGGTGTGGACACGGAGGGCGTACCCCTGTGCACCGGCTTCCTTACGGATGGTGGAGTTGGAAACGACACGAGCCGCCTCGAGGGCGGTGTGGCGAATCTGAACGTCGTTGTCCGCACGAAGTTCGAGGACGACTTGGAACTGCCCCGTCTCCGCAGCACGTCGGTTTCCGACGTGGTATTGGTGGATACGGTTGTTGGGCACACCACCGATGTACTTTCGACGGGTGTAGGCTGGGCCTTTCAAGCGGCGGTACATCACAGCGGGTTTACGTGCCATAGGTCTGCCTCCAAGCGCTCCTGCGACCGATGCTCCCTTTATGATATCTCCGCACACGTCGGCCATGCAAACGGACGGGGTGCGTGGCCGTGCTCGAGCAAAGTCTTCATGATGCGCCCGCTCCACGACACGTCATGGCTGATGGTTGGCGAAGGCTCCTCGAGGAGGAATCCGAGCACCAGTGGCTCACGCTGTCGTTGTTTGCGGTGTTCGTCGCCGTGGGCGCTTTTGCCATCGATGCCACGGAGCACTTCGTCGGTGACCGAATCGTGAACGTGGACGCTCTGCACCGCGGCGGATTGGTCACGCACATCGAATACAGCGAGGCAGAGGGTGCCTACACGGCCTTGGTCTATGCGCCAGACGTTGGCTACGACATGTTCACCGAGCACGAAGACGGCTCGATCACGGGCATTTACAGCCCAGAAAGCAACGATTTGGGGAGTCAGGTCAACTTCATGCGAACCATGCCAAACGGGGAGCTGTTGTATTCTGTTGCAGCCAACCAGGTGATGGGCATCAGCGGTGGAATGCTGATCAAATACGATTATTCAGCGATCAGCGAGACGTTCACCGTCCTCGATGCTGCGGACCGAACCGTCGGCGACCAAACCCAACGCTTGCTCCTCACCGCTGAAGGAATCAACACCTCCTTCCGGGGCCTCGCCAGCGGCGTCCCGACGCCCGCCATGTCAACGTCGGCTGGCGTGAACTGGGTGGGTGTGGAACCGTTTGCCGACGGTCTTTGGGTGGCCATTGGGACCCAACCAAGTTCTTCGGGTGCGGACGGGTCCAGCCCCGCAACGCCCGATGCACGAACGGCACTGGGATGGATCACGTGGAACGGCGACGAAGCCACACCGGTGTTGCGGAACGTGGAGTACTACGGCGCTGGCATGTTCCACAGCACGGCCTGGGCCGACGACGTGCTGGTCGTTGGTGGAACGGTGGAGAGCCTGCTCGTTTCACCGAACGAACACGTGGAGTCCATTGATGCACCCGCTGCAACCGTGGTCAGCGACGCATCGGGTACCGTTTGGTTCATCGGCGCGCTGGGCTCCACCACCATCGCTACTTACAACGAAGATGGGTTCGAAATCCATCAGTTGAGCAGGCACGTCCCCGTGGACGTGTCCGATGTCGGTCAGCAAGGTGAGTTTGTCCACATGCACGGAACCGACGCCAACGGCGCTCCAATCCAGTGGTCCATCGACACCACAGCCGATGGCTCTATAGAGAGTGGTCGAGGGTTCCTCAACCTCTTGTTCCTGGTGGTTGGGGGCATCATGCTGACGATGATGATCGTCCACGTTGCCCGCCAACTCCGCCTTGCCAATTAGGGCCTGTTGGCATCACGAAAAGCAGACCTTCCAAGCGCTTGGTTGAGAACCTTCATGTGCCCTCGTCGTGGTTGAATCACTCCAGCGAAAGCCATGGAGGCCTCCACGATGACAAAACGCGGGATGATGGACCAGTTCTTTGACCTCAAAGAACAGCATCCAGACACCGTCTTGTTCTTCAGAATGGGTGATTTTTACGAACTCTTCCACGACGACGCAGCGCTGGCAGCGGAAGTCTTGGGGCTGTCGTTAACCTCTCGGGATAAAAATGCGGAAGAGCCCATCCCCATGGCGGGCTTTCCCTGGCACGGGCTTGAGGACCACCTCCGTACCATGCTCCGTGCGGGGTACAAAGTGACCGTGGCCGAGCAGGAGGAAGAACTCCGCCCGGGAGCAAAACTCCTCGAACGCGTGGCCACTCGCGTTTACACGCCGGGTAGCCTGTACGAGGAAGGGCTGCTCAACGGGGACGAACAGTCCCTTTTGGCCGCTGTTGTCCTTGGCACCGATGCGCTTGGACTGGCCGTGATCGATGCCTCAACCGGAAAGGCATGGGCCTCAACCCATGCCGGCTCTGACCGAATGCTACGACTTCAGGACGAACTGCTGCGGTGGCAACCCAGCGAACTCGTTGTGAGCCCCAAAGACGCCGGCGATGAGGGCCTCGGCCGGCTTTTCCCGTTGATGGAAAGCACGATGGTCAGCCAGCACAAGTTGAGTCCTGCCAAACGGGACGAGCGTCTCCGTGCCATGTTGAACGTGGCCGATTTGGGACATTTGGACCTCGATCACGCCCCGCTTGCCATCTCGGCCACGGGGCTTGCGGCCGATTACCTCGCTACGGTTCATCTTCAACCCGATGTGCCGCTTCAGGACGTTGAATTGGTTGAAGAACAAGGCCACCTGCTGCTCGACCAAACCACGCTGCGCAACCTCGAGTTGACGTCCACCCTGGCCGGGGAGTACGACGGGAGCCTGCTGTCCAGCCTCAACAAGTGCCGAACGGCCATGGGGCGAAGATTGCTCAAGACGTGGTTGTTGCACCCGCTTTGCGATCAAAACGCCATTCAAACACGCCATCAGGCGGTAGGAACCTTGGCCCGCTCAGCTCGTAGGTTGGACGGCATGCGAACCTCCCTCAACGGCATACGGGACATGGAACGACTTGCAACGCAACTGGCCTATCAGCGTAGCAACGCACGGGATTTGGTGGCGACGGCCCATGCGCTGGAACGGATGCCGGCCGTTGCCCAGTGGTGCAGGGACAGCCAAGATCCGCTGCTGATGCATTTGAGCGAAGGGTTGGACCAACTCAACGACATGATGACCACGGTTCGCCACACCCTGAACGAAGAGGCCCCGCTGGGGTTGCGTGACGGTGGCTTGCTTCGAAGCGGCGTGGACCCCGAGGTGGACGAACTCAGAACGGTGACCGGCGAAGGAAAGGCATGGTTCACCTCGTTGGAGAAACGGTTGAGGGAAGAACTTGGCATCCCGTCGCTGAAGGTGAAAAACAATCGACAGGTGGGTTGGTACATCGAGGTGACTCAAACCCACCTCGACAAAGTCCCTGAGGGTTGGAGGCGCAAGCAACAACTCACCAACGGCTCTCGCTACACCACCGAAGAGCTGGTCGAACGAGACGACCTCCTGCTGACCGCCGATTCCAAGCTCAAGGCCCTCGAATACAGGAAGTTCCTCGAACTTCGCAGTTACTGTGTGGCTCACGCCTCAACCCTCGCCGACATCGCACGGCGCGTGGCGTCCATCGATGTCCTGCAGTGCTTTGCAACCGTCAGCCGGGAACGGGGATGGACCAAGCCCGAGATGAACGACCAGCACGTCATCAAACTTGAGGGAGCGCGCCACCCCGTCCTCGAAACACAAGCAGGTTTTGTCCCCAACGACGTGGTCATGAACGCCAAGCGGAGTTTTCTCCTCATCACCGGCCCCAACATGGGCGGTAAGTCGACTTACCTTCGGACCGTCGCCTTGGTTTCGGTGCTTGCCCAAGCCGGATGTTTCGTCCCGGCCAGGGTCGCCAAACTTGGTTTGGTCGACCGGATTTTTACGCGTGTGGGAGCCAGTGACGACCTCAAGCGAGGGCGATCGACCTTCATGATGGAGATGATTGAAGTGGCTCACATCCTGAAGCGAGCAACGGACCGTTCACTCATCTTGCTCGATGAAATCGGTCGAGGCACGTCGACCTTCGACGGTCTCTCAATCGCGTGGTCCGTCACGGAGGACATCTGTTCACGCATCGGTGCCCGGACGCTCTTCGCCACGCACTATCATCAACTGATCGGTCTTGAAGATGAAATCGAAGGGCTGTGTAACGTTCACGTCCAAGTGGCGCACAGCGATGGACAACTGCGGTTTCTGCACACCGTTGCCGATGGGCCCTGCGATGATTCCTACGGCGTACAGGTGGCTGCCCTTGCAGGCCTTCCACGAAACGTCGTGGAACGGGCCACGGACCTCCTTGCGTTTTTGGAACAACAAGCGGGTGGCGCTCGAGCAGGTGAACATGGCGCACCGCAATCGAGGGATGCAGGTCAAGCCAGTTTGATGGGATATTTCGCCGCAGCGGCCATGAAAACAACACCCCCAGCGGCACCCGCCACGCCGCCTGAGGAAGCCAAGGCGCTGGCTCGGTTGCGAACCACCCAAGTGGACGAGTTGAGCCCGAGGCAAGCCTTGGACGTGCTTTACGCGCTCAAAAACGACCTGGAGGACGGGGCATGAAGCCGCAGAAAATTCGGCAACTCGATGAGGCCACCATCGGTTTCATCGCCGCTGGCGAAGTGGTGGAGCGTCCCGCCCAAGTGGTCAAGGAACTCGTTGAAAACAGCCTTGACGCTGGTGCCACCTCGATCACCATCACCGTGGAGGGCGGCGGCTTTGACCGGCTGAGCGTTGAAGACAACGGAAGCGGCATCGACCGCGACGACCTCCCGTTGGCGCTGGACCGACACGCCACGTCAAAACTCCGGACAAAAGATGACCTTGCCTCCATCCTATCCCTTGGTTTCCGAGGCGAAGCCCTGGCGAGCATCGGCATGGTTTCGCGCCTGCAAATCTCGAGCAAACCCGCCGGCGAGGCGGGGGCCTGCATCGTGATGGAAGACGGGGTCAAATCGGCCATTCAGCCGATGGGGATGGGAGACGGGACCCTCATCACCGTGGAACATCTCTTCCGGAACACGCCGGCACGCTTGGCCTTTCAACGGCGACCCGAAACGGAAACCGCTCGTATCGTCGACGTGGTGGTCGACCACGCCCTGGCCCATCCTGGCTGCGCGTTCCATCTCAGAACGGAACAGCGGACGCTGCTGAACGTGCCGGCGACCGACAACATGCTCGACCGGCTCTACGACATCATGGGGGCACAAGCCACGGAATTGGTCCCGCTTCAACAACCGCCCGTCGACGATGACGCCCCCGGAGCCGAGCGCTGGAGCGGTTGGATCAGCACGCCCGACATCACCCGAGGAAAGGGCGACGACATCCACGTCCTCATCAACAACCGACCGGTGGGCGCCGGCCCCTTCCTCCAGGCGATTCGCCGAGGCTACAAAACCCGCCTTATGCAAGGGCGGCACCCGCTCGCCGTCGTCAACCTCGATTGCCCACCCGATGAGGTGGACGTCAACGTCCACCCCACCAAACGTGAGGTGCGACTCCGACATTCCTGGCGGGTTTTGGAACGGCTTGAGCGGGCCATCGCCTACACCCTCGAGACCGTCCCCACGGAACCCGATGCCACCGGAAGCATTCCCGGCCTGCAGGGCCTTGCAACGCAGCAGCAGGTCAAGTCGGTCGAAACTTACCTCAACCCACCAACCGATAACGGGGCCGCGAGCGCCCTCGCCTCAGCGGCAGGCATGGAGCCAACGGTGACCGAACCCGCCCCTCAACCGAAGGTTGAACCGCCTGCATGGGCCGTTGCAGCGGGCAAACAACTCAACTTGGTGGGTCAGAAGGCGGACGAACCCGCTTCCCGCCGTCAAAGATCGGCCCGTCTCGGCCTCACCACTCGGACAGACCCTGCTTCCCGGTCAAGAACAACAACCGATGGCGGCGGCTCTGTCATCGGCTGAACGCGACTTGCACCGTCATGCCGGATGTGGAACGACGGTTCGTCCGGGCGAAGAAGGACCCCTGGAAGGCGAATTCAACGACCTGCCTCACATGGAACCGCTGGCACAATTCGCGGACTCCTACATCTTGGTGCAGGCTGAGGATGAACTGCTGCTCATTGACCAGCATGCTCTTCACGAGCGCGTCCGGTACGAACGTCTTCGTCATCGCGGCCAAGCATGGGAACCACAAACGCGACTCCAACCGCTTGAACTCAACCTTGATGCTCGTCAATCTGCTCTGGTTGACGCCCACCACGGTCGTTTGAACGAACTTGGCTTCCATCTCAACAACACCAACGGAACGTGGCGTTTGACCGCCTCTCCCCAATTGCTCGACGGTGAGGAAGTCCGACCGTTTTTCTTGGACCTGCTCCAAGACTTGGCCCAAGACGGTGGGCCGCTCGAAACCCTCGAAGGCAAGAAGGACCACATTGCGTTCATGAACGCCTGCCGGGGAGCCGTGAAGGCCAACGACCCGCTTACCCTCCCTGAAATGCGAAGGCTTCTGGATGACATGCGACGTATCCCAAACCCGTGGGCCTGCGTTCACGGGCGCCCAACGGCGCTACGAATCTCCATCGACAGCCTGGACCACCACTTTGGTCGCCACGGTTAAGGAATGACGTTTAGGTGAGACCAACGCCGCATCCAGCGTCGTAAAGGAAAGCTTCTGCGAACACAACCAAGTCAGGACCACGGCTGCGACATGAATCAACAGTGCCAAAAATGCAGAAAATGCATGTCGACGGTCGAACACAAGCCGAAGCACGAAGACGATGAAGTTGAAGCCAACGAGGAAAGTTGAGATGACAAAGAGCGAAATTCCAATCCGTTCCATGGTGGTGGTTGGATCATCGCATGTCTTTTCCGGCAGAAATTGCTGATAGGACAGTTGAGCAAGAATCCCACCCGAGATGCCATCAGTACGAACAAAATCGTGAGCTGTTTGAGCCTTGATCAAGGGCGGTGATTGAGGGGCAAGCGCACCTGTTGGGTCCCCATCACGCTCGTTCAAGGTTCGACAACTCCATTCTTTTGAACAACCACCGGGTTAAGAAAAATCTCCCGACAACCGTGCTACTTCCATGGTTCGTGAAGAACTGTTTCTACCGTAGACACCGACCGCCCTCCAACGCTGAATGGCTCCAGGGTCTGCGACTTCATGCAGGGTTGCGCCCTTGATGAGAACCGATTCCTTGCACCCCATGGCCAAGACCAGTGCTGTCATCTGCATTCGGTGGTCGCCGTAGGTTTCGACCATGCCGCTGGGTGTTTGGGGGTTTGACCGCCCGGAACGTTCAGCACACCGTCTTGATAGGTTGCCTTCAACCCGAATTGTTCCAACAGGGGCAACGGTGCCGACGGTCCGGTCCGTTTCCTTGTACGCTGCGTGTTCGGCGCCCGAAACACTGCCACCGCTCGCCAGTGCAAGCAGAGCGGCCACCGGCGTGATGAGGTCGTTGGCATGTCGAAGATCCAGAGCGACCGCCGCTCCGTCGGATTTCGAGGAAAGGACACCGTCGCTCATCACCAGTCCAAACGATTCCAGGTGTTCGGTTAACACCTCGTGTCCGATGGTGTCGTCGAGCGTTGGGAGGGCCTCAACCTCCACGTCCGCACTGCACACCTTGGCCGAGAGACAGGCAAAGGCCAGCATGGAGGCGTCCGGAGGGATGACGATGGTGGCGGGTGGGGTGGGCGTCCACGCCTTCAACGCGCCATCGTATACGGCGGTGTCCGCACCCGACTTGACGCAGAGGGCTTTGGTCAACTCGCTGTGCCGCAGGAAACACCCTCTCCTGGGAAACCAACTTTACGTCGCCCCGGGAAACGCAGGCGAGGCCAAACAAAACGCCGTGGTGGGCTGGCTTGACGTCGAGACGTCCAAGGTCAGCGTTTCCACCGCTTTCCATGGACCTTGCAACAACAGCGGCAAGCCTTCAATGCCGACCCCTCTGGAAGCCTTGACGCCGAATGCTTCCAGTGCAGCGACCATCATGTCGTGGTTGCGAGAACGGAGCGAGGCGTCGCCGTCCACCATCACCGGCACCTCAAATCGAGCGCAAAGTGCCATCAAGATGCGAAGAGCCGTGCCCGAATTGCCGGCATGGAGCACGCTCACGGGTGGCCGCAGACCGTGCGGGCCCACGCCTTCAATTCGCCACGAAACGGACCCTTGAGCCGGTTGATCGTCCAGGTTTGATTCGACCGAAAGCGGGCGCCCATCAGCGTCAAGGTCGACGATACGAACGCCGAGTTGGTTCAAACAGCGACGCATGGAAACGGTGTCCTGGCCGGCATGCCCCATGTTGTCTAATTGGACGTGTTGACTGGATTGAGCCGCCAGAGCCAACCATCGAATGGCGTGGCTTTTGGAAGGCGGGAGCGTCCAGTGAATTCGTTCTATAGAATCAATGGGCCGAATTTTAAGGGCGGAAACAAGGCTGCCTTTCCCGCCGTTTCGGTCGGGGAGACCAGCGCTTCGTCCACGCTCTGGCCATGCAAAGGGGTACCCACTCCCCGCCATGAACCCTTGTAATACAGGTTCAAGAACCCGGAAAGGGTGACCAAATCATGCGCCTCGTGGACCGGTATGAACGGCCGCTTCACGACCTTCGCATTTCGGTTACGGATCGGTGCAATTTTCGATGCACGTACTGCATGCCAAGAGAGCACTTTGGTGCTGAGCACCCTTTTCTAGAACGCCGTGAACTTCTGACGTACGAGGAGATCACGACCGTCGTCCAAAGCATGCTCCCTGCGGGTTTGCGCAAGGTTCGACTCACCGGGGGCGAACCCCTGCTCCGCAAGGACCTCACCGCTCTCATCGAGATGCTTCGGAGGGCTGGCCCTGACCTCGACTTGGCTCTCACCACCAACGGTGCCCTCCTCGCACGTCATGCCGCCGACCTCAAACAAGCCGGCCTCGATCGCGTCACCGTCAGCCTTGACGCCATGGACCTGGAGGTGTTCCAGCGGATGGCGGACACCGTCAGCCACACGCCATCGGACGTGATGGAGGGCATTGACAACGCTCGATCGGTGGGCCTTGGCGTGAAAGTCAACACGGTCGTGCAAAAGGGAGTCAACGAAGACCAACTGGTGACCATAGCGGAGGCTTGCACAAAGCGTGGTATCACGCTCCGCTTCATCGAATACATGGACGTGGGCAACACCAACGCTTGGCAGCTTGACGATGTGATCACGGGTCAGGACATTCGCCATCGCCTCAAGGGACGCTTCGGCTCGCTGTCTCCGGTGGCGCCCAAGCATCGCGGCCAAGTCGCCCGAACCTACCGGAGCCCTGACGGGGCAGAGTTTGGCTTCATCGAATCGGTGTCCAACCCGTTCTGTGGTGATTGTTCACGGGCACGCCTTTCCGCCAACGGCTCGCTCTACACGTGCTTGTTCTCCTCCAAAGGCCACGACCTCAAGGGAATCCTTCGCATGAACGGCGACGTCGCCGACGTGCAACGCGCCGTGAGAAGCATCTGGGAGACGCGCAGCGATCGGTATTCGGCGGAACGATCAACCATGGACGTCAAGCCAACCAAGGTCGAGATGTCCTTCATCGGCGGATAAATCACGACATCGCCGGCAAGGCGACGTCCACGATGAGCGCACTCGAGGTTTCATCGACCAGACGGAAACGCCACGTTCCATCGTCTGCACCGATGGTTTGTGAATCGATGACGAAGTAATCGCCTTGGGTGACCGAATAGCCCGCATCTCGGTCGTGGAAGGAAATGTTGGTGCCGATGACACCGTAGACGTCAGCATCCGAAACTTGGCCACGAATGGGGAAGTCTTGCGTGGTGTCAGCGGGGAGCAGGTCAAACTGGAGACGCCCTGGGTCAATGGATTGGTCGAGGCTGGTGATGCGGACCACGTGGAAGCCGTTGTCGAGGCCACGAACGCTGACGGTGGCTTGAGGTGCTGATTTCTCAACCGTCGTTAACGCACCTTGCATCAACACAAACACCATGCTGGAGAGCATCACCGTGATGGCGAGGAGCAACACGGTGGCGATGACCGGGCTGACCGCTTCTTCATGACGGCGGGCGGTCCCTCGCATGGATTCGACCCTACCGTCAAACCACTTGAACACACCGATGAGATGTTGGATGGAGGGTGGGGTTTCCCCGAGCGCTAAATCAGCCAGAGCGGACGTTCGCACTCCATGGCTCGTTTGATGCCACCGATGGGCCCCAGAATTCGCAAGATAAGTTCGGTCAGCACGTCGCCGCGCATGAAGGCGTAGCCCATGTTTTTGCTTCGCAGGGAATTCTTGAGCGCCGGACCCATGGAAGCACGAACTTTCGCTTCGTACGTTGTTAACGGGGTTTGATGATGAAGATGGTCGAGAATGGATTCGGCGGCAAAGCAGCCTGAAATGATGGCTTGACTGATGCCACCGCCGTTGCTCGGCATGACCAATCCGGCTGCATCACCCACCGCCAAGGTCGTTCCGTCCACCATTTGCTTGACCGGTCCGCCCATGGGGATCCAACCGCCACCGAAGGAGACGATTTCCAAATTCAAGTCGGCGCAAAAGCGTTCGAGGTGGCCTTTCAAATCGCCTTCGAGTTTGCCGGCCCGCACACCGAGGCCAACGTTCGCAAAATTGGGTCCTTTGGGGATGATCCATGCATAACCCGACGGGGCCACGGAACCCAGGAAGACGTCGAACGTCTCAGGAACATCGCCCTTCACTTGCGCATAGATGGTCGGCACCTGGTCCTCGGGACGGAAGGCGGGGTCCTGGCCATGGCGCAACCGCCCAACGTGGGCGAGGCTACCGGAGGCGTCGATCAGGTAGTCACAGGTGTAGCGACCGTCGCTGGTAACCAACAACTCACGATTGGCTTTGCGTTGGGTTTGCAGGCGTTTGAGCGAGGTGGACATGCGAATTTCTGCGCCCGCCCGAACGGCCTTGTCGGCGAGGTAGCCATCAAATTGCAAACGATGCCCGGCGAAGGCGTCCAGTTCAAAGTCGTAGGATTTTCCCGAGGGGAGAAAGACCCGCATGTTATCGAGACGATGGAGCCTCAACCGTTCGGGGAAGTCAAAGTACGTCTTGAGCCAGTCGTGGTCCTCAAGGTGATGGAACGTCCCGATGACCTCCCCCCAGTTGGGGATGCATTCGCCGCATTGAGCTGGGTTCCCAACGATGGCTCGACGTTCAAGGACGAGAACATCGATGCCTTCTTCAGCCAGGCGTTGGGCGGCAGCGCTTCCTGCAGGGCCGGCACCGACCACGATGACCTGGCGATGCTCAACGTCCTTCACGGCCATAGCATCACCTCATGCGTGTCGATCTTTGACAATGTTTGTGATCATCAACATCATTTCCTTGGCTTGGCTGTCAGGGAAACGGTCGAGTTGTGCCTGAGCCCGTTCAAGGTGTGTTTTCACCAAAATTTCGGCGTACTCCATGCTGCTGGAGCGTTCAAGCAGCCCCATCAACTCGTCAAAGTCTTCGTCGCTGAAGGACTCGATGAGTTCCGAAAGTCGCCCGGTGGGAACCGTGGGATAGGGTCAGTGCGTGGATGAGTGGAAGCGTCATTTTCCCCTCGTGGACGTCGGCTCCCCGCGGTTTCCCCATCCGTTCGTCGCCGCGCAGGTCAAGAAGGTCATCCACAAGTTGGAAGGCAATTCCGAGTTCCATGCCGAAGCGTTCGAGGGCTTCGGCTTCATCACCCTCCAAACCGGCGACCAATCCCGCTGCATAACAACCGGAGGCAAACGGTCCGGCCGTTTTTCCACGGACGATGGAAAGGTAGTCCTCGGGAGAGGTGGCGAGGTTGAGAACGTGGTCCAACTGGTGGTATTCCGAAACGGCGATGTTGGCGCAACAACGAGCGATGACCGAAACGATTTGTTCGGAGTAGCGACCACCGAGGGCAAATCCGTGGACAAACAGCCAGTCACCGGCGATCACCGCCTTGGCCTGCCCGGCTTGTGCGTGGATGGTGGGTATGCCGCGTCGTTGCTGAGCCTCGTCGTTAATGTCATCGTGGACGAGCGTAGCGGTGTGAATCAGTTCAAACGCAAGCGCCAACGGCATGACGTCGTCCAGACGCGTGCCTCCAGCTACCTGATAGGCCAGCAGGAAGAGAAGGGGGCGAAGGCGCTTTCCACCGGCGTTGAGCACGCGACCTGCCTCAACGGCAACCTCACCTGCCCCCGCTTCGATTTCGGATTGAATCAGGTCAAGAAGAGCCTGATTCACATCCTCTCGCATGGATTCCAACGCGGAACTCAGCGTCTCAACATCGCTGCGCACATCCATCCCACAACGGTGGGCTTCTTAACCGGTCGTCAACGCCCTTGCTATGTGAGGGGCGACCCTCACCGAGGTGAAACGATGGAAACGAGTGAGCGTCTCGTCATTCTCACCACGCCATCTCGCAACGACGGCGTCCGCCTTCAAATCGAGCAGACGGTGAGCACGCACGGGAAGCATCGTGATTTGCTGCTCAAGCAACTCCCTCACATGGAAACGGCACTGCAAACCCTCAGGGACGGTACGGGCGATTTGGTGGCCATGAGCGCCTTCGACTGGCAACGGTACGACGTGGAAGGCCTGTCCATCGCTGGGCTCCTGCCGAGAAAGGAACCAACGTGGGTGCTGGTGGCGGACGACAAACCCGAGTACCTCGTGCAGGGTGCGCACGTGTTGTGCGATCACGAACTGCTCCGACGACAAATGAAGCGAATGCGCCCCGATCTGGTGTTGGAGAGCATGGACGTGATGGTTGCACGATTGGGCGCTGGAAGTGAAGTGGCCGACCTCGATGAAGAAGAGGTTTGGCCGTGGGTGGAAGGCCGCCGGATGGCGGGGGACATCGACGGATTCATCGTGCCCAGAGCCATTCATGCTGGACACCGAATGAAAGGACGCCGGCACACGTTGGGCCTGCAACGAGACCAAACCGAACACAACCGGGAACGGTTCATTCCGCCGCCTCTTCACGGGTTTACCTTGATGGTCGGCCGTCAAGGTTTTCCCAAAGCGAGCATCAAAGAAATGCTTGACCCGAGTGCGGAACTGGCCTATCGCCTTGAAGCCACTCTTCTGGAAAGTCTGGCGCCGGAACTTCAACCCATTGTGGGCGCTTACGTTGAACAGCGGAAAATCAGCACGTTCCTCAAAAAAGCAACCGAGGACGGCGACGAGACCTTGCTGACGTCCCTCGTCGACCCCAACAAAAAACGAGGCGTGTACCGCAGCGGGCCCCGTGTTGAGATGCTGATCGAGACCTTGACGCCCGACGGAACGGTCACGGCAGCCTGCGAACGAATTGTGCAACCCGAAAACAGTCACATGGGTATGGTGAACCTGCTCAAGGAATTCATGGAGTTGTTCACCGTCATGACCACCGACCACGAAGCGACCAAACGAAACATCCGGGGCATGCCTGACAGCTTCATGGAACCGAAGCCGAGACTGATGAACATGGACGAGTGACCGCGCCGGTCGGTTCACCCGTGAAGCCGTGAGAACAGCCTTCCTCTCCGTGGTCTGACGGCGAAGACATATATGCTTTCAATGCGGCAAAAGCCGTAGAGGTGAGGCATCCATGGACACGTCAACCCTTCTGGGCGAGCTTTACCAAGCCCGGTTCGACGGTCTCAAAGCCATGGCTCAACAGCACGGACTCTCCAAAGCGGGACCGGTGGAAGCCCTCCGTGGCGATTGATTCGACACCTCGTCTTCCCCGATTGGGATTTTTCACCGGCCGGTTTACGCACCGTGGCCAACAGCGATCTCGGCGAAATCTTGGGCGTGTTCGGCATCAAGAAGTCCGGGTCCATCAAAGCCCGGAGACAGCGGTTGTTTCTGCACCTGAACCACGACCCGAAGTCACTTGCCGTCGAAAAGTTGGACGACATGACACGGGATGAGCTTCACGCCATGTGCAAGGATTTGGAACTCCCTCTCTCGGGCAACAAGCAGGCGCTCCTCGCTCGCGTCGCTGGTGTTCTGGCCTCGCAGGAAAACGCTTGGGGCAAGGTCAAGAAGAGCCTGCGAAGACCCCGAGGGCCCGTTCGTCTTCCCGTGGCCTCCCCGCCCGTTGCACCGTCCACCTCGGCCAGCGTGGAGGACACCGTTGCGACGTTCGTCAGCGACCACGAAGAGGGATGGTCGTTTGAAGAAGAAACGGCGCTCCGTGAGGACTTGGCCACCATTGGCCATGATGCATCGGATTCGCGAGTCGATGCCGTTCTTGATGAGGGATTGCGCTCAAAAGAACCGGAAGCATCACGCACGGTTCCACCGATGATTCAACACACGGAGGCCACGCCAACTCACAGTTTGGAAACCGAAACGGCGCTGATGGAACTGCGCGAACGAGCCGCTGAAGTCAATGCGTTCGCACGGGACTTCCTGATGGTCAGTTCAACCACCAACCAAGCCGACATGGAGGCGTTCATTCACTCCCTACGAGGCCAGGGTTTCGCCACCGACCTGCCTGCTGTTCACCAGGCGGTGGCGACGATGATCATGGAACTCGACTATCAAATCCAGCACGAGTCAACCGCTGCCACCGCCATGCCCCAATCTTGGAGTGAGCGCGAAGCACTTCGCCGGTTTGAGGAAGTGCGGAGCATGCTTCGAGACCGGCTCGAAAACATCCTGTCCCTTCACCCGAACGACGTGGTCAAAGCGCGAATGGCGTTTGAGCAGGAAGCCCGTGAACTGGACCTCGACCTTCGCGTTCCGAGTGTTTCGGGTCGCGTGCATGCCCTGTTTGATCTCCACATCGAAATCGCTGAATCGCAAGCGCTGCACGACCCGGTGGTGCAACGACGGCAACGCATGATGCGCATCCTTCATCGCGGCGCCGTCCACATGCCCGAGGCTGAACGGATGACGGTGGAGCGGTTGGAGCGGAACATCGCCTCGTTCGAAGAACTCGTCCAGACCGTGTTGGAATCCGGTGAGGAAGGCTTTGACGAAGCCCAACAAGCACTCGTCATTCGCTTCCTTGAATCCAAGGGTTACGATGTCAACACCAGCAACCTCCGTCCGAGAATACTCGCCTGCGGGCATCTTGGGGGCTGAACTCGGCTACCTTTCGCCAAGTGAAATTCCGAGGATTGCCCCTGGCGTGTTGGTCACCGAAACCGAAGTGGACGCCATCGTCACCGAACTCAAAGCCCTAGCAGCGAGTTTCAAGCCAGCGGCAAGCCCCGTCGAAGCGGTGGAAGAAGCCGTCGCTGAATCAGTGGCCGATGCATCCGACAACATCGCTCGAGTCCGTGGAAAAATCGACCGAGTGGACGAGTTGTTGAACCGATTGAACGGGTGAAGGGGCACTCCCGCCCCCCACCACGAACCAATGATGCGCTTGGACTTCGGGAGATTCAATGCTGTTGGGCATAGAAGTTCTGAATGACCGAGGTCACGGTTTGGATGTCAGAGATGCCTCGCTGGCACAGGTCTTCGATGATGGCTTGACGCTGGGCGACGTGCCGCTCGAACACGTCGGGCGTGACGCCCGCAGCGTTGCAGATGGTTTCTCGGAGTTTGGAGGGGATGCCCGTTTCTTCGATCTGGTCGGTGGCGGCGTTGTACTTCCAAATGGCGTTGAGCCGGGGCTTATCGCCCTCCATACCGGCAACCTCGGCCACTTCGGTGATTTTACGAGCGGTCTTTCCGTTCACGTGAAGCCGTGCCTGGATGATGATGAGATCCAGACCGCTGAGCATGATGGGTGGAACGCTCATTGGCGGGTTGATCATCCTCGTGACCGTTTCCTGAGCCGTGTTGGCGTGGAGAGAACCGAAGGACCCGTCGTGGCCGGTGTTCATGGCCGTCAACAGGGTGGCGCACTCCGGACCGCGAACTTCACCGACGATGATGCGGTCGGGACGCATTCGAAGGCTGGATTTCAGGCAATCGTTCATGTCGACTTCGGGCGTTCCGTCTGGCCGCTCACGCCGGGTCTCCATGCGGAGCCAGTGGTCATGGTAAACTTGCAATTCAGCGGTGTCTTCAACCGTCAGCAAGCGGCGCGACCAAGGGATGTACATGCCGAGGCAGTTGAGGGTGGTGGTCTTACCGGACCCCGTTCCACCAGCGATGACGAAGTTGGCAGGGCGACTGTCGAGTCCCTCGATCCACACCCACATCATGGCGGCCAAACGTGCGTTCACCGTTCCAAAGTTGACGAGGTCAATCATGGTCAGTGGATCTTCCTTGAACTTACGAATCGTAAGCGTCGGTCCGTCGGGTGAAACCGGTGGAATCGTCCCGTTCACACGGGAACCGTCGGGAAGACGACCGTCAAAGATGGGCACCAAACCGGGACCATCGCCCAAGGGAACGTTGGTGAACGAAGCGATGTTCTTGGCAATCTGGAGGCCGGAGTCGTCGTCGATCCAGATGTTGGTTCGGCACATACCGTGGTTCCGGTGCGCCACCTTGACGCACTGCGTGCCCCCGTTGTACATCACTTCTTCCAGCGCGTCGTCCTCAAACAAAGCGGCAAGGTCGCCGTAGGGGTTGGGTTGGATGTCGCCGTCCACGTGGTAAATGGGTGAAGGGTGATTGGCTTCGGTGTAAATCGTGACTCGACCGTATTGCTCGAGAATTTGTTCAGACATGGTTCAACCTCCAACTGCTTTGACGGCCCCGAGATAGAGGCCCATCGAAATCGCCATCCACATGGGCAGCCACCACAGCGTGTCTTTGAGGCGGCCCATCATGCGGCCTGAGACACCCACGGCGACCGCAGAGGCGGCGGCGAAGAACAAGCTGAACGTCTGATTGAACGCTGTGATTTGGAACCCCTTGCTGGCGGGAGCAAAGAGTCCGACAATGAAGGCGATCAGCACGGGTAAGCCAACGCTCACAAAGATGATGATGAGCATGCCACGACCGGAGAGTTCGGTCTCTCGCCGATTCATGAGGTCGTTGAGGCGTTCGTAATCCCTGCTCAAATCGGTCAGAATGTCTCGCAGAGATGAATCCTGCTGCATGGCGGTCTCGATGAGCATCATCACGCGTTGCACCTGTGATGAGCGGGTCTTCGCCGCAAATGCCTGCAGGCTGGCTTCAAACGAAGAGGCATGGGCTTCCTTGAGGGTTTCAGCCAGCAGCGAAGCAAGGAGTCCATCGTTGGATTCCGACTGTTCCATCATGGCCTCCTGAAGACCACGGCCAGCCCCAACCGAATCAGAGAGCGCCTCGAGGAACGTTGGCAGTTGGTTTTCGATGGACCGGCGACGACGGCGTTCCAGCATGGGCGGGATGCCCCCACCGATGCAAGCGATGGAAATCACGGCGAGGTAGAGCAGCAACGGCGAGTCGTTGAAGGATTCAAGAACACCGAAGATCATGCGCTCACCTCACAACCCCGGGTCCTTTGTGTGGGCCTTGATGCCCACCGCCGCCATGGCCAACAACGTCAGAAGGAGGCCCATGTTGACCACGGCGTTGATGGTCGAAGAATCTGGCAGGGACATGAAGGCCCCCAGGTCCCCCGACATGAGTTGCGGTACCAGGCCGACAATTGAGAGAATGATTGGCCCAATCATGCCTATAGAAAGCAAGGTCTCGGGGACACCCCCCAGTTCCTCGATGTACTTTTCAACGTCCGCTGTCCGCTCTTCTTCAATTCGAGCCCCCTGCTTTTTCAGGGTCTCAACCAAGTCGGTGTTCTGTGTGACGTTGGTGTAGAGCGTGTTCAACAATCGCTTGTAGCCGGCCGATTCAGCCTTCTTCATCATGGCCTTCAGTTCTGTGTCGAGGCCGCCACCGCTGCCTTTTCTCAGGCGCTTCATCATGGCTGAAAAATCCTCCGAGATGATGCCGTAACCGCCTCGGCCGATGGTGTGGATGGCGGCTTCAAGGCCAACGCCCGAGGACATCAAAACATCCATGGTGCGAATCACGTAGAGGAGTTCACGTTTTTCCTCAAGTTTTCGCATGCGTCAGACCCCTCAAATCACGTCTTCAAGCAGTTCAAAGTGGAACCCTTCGTTGGCGCTGTCGTACTCCATCACGGCGAAGATCACTTTGACATCTCGTTCTTCGAAAGGATCGTGGATGTACGGTTGGCCGGTCCTGAACATCGCCACGATGCGCTTGTACTCGTCGATGGACAACTCACCTCGGACGGTGTACAATGTCGATTCAGAGCCCTCATCGTGAAGGTCATCACCTTCTTGCCCTCGAACGACGGTTCGCGTGAGGCGTCGAGTCATGCGGACTTTGATGTCAGCGTTCGCAATACGCACCCAATCTGAACTCGACGTTCCGGTTGCGGGTCGAATAAAGAAATCCATTCCAGCCATGTTTGACCCCTGTGCTCTCCACAGTGCGAGAAGGACTTGAATGTGTTGGAGCAGGATTACTCAGAGGCAGTCAGTCGGAACCACCCGAAGCGCGGTTCACTCAGCGTTCCAGCGTCAAGCATGTCGTCCAGTTTCGCTTCGGCGACCTCGCGAACAAACCCGCGTGCGACGGCGTTTTTCAGCAAGGTGTCAAACGTGACACCCTCGCCCTGATCGAGGTGGCCAATGGCCTGGAGAAGGAAGGCTTCGACATTCTGCCCACCCTCGCCGGCACCACCCGCAGCGGCCTCATCGCCATCGGGAAGCGACATCATCGGTGGTGGCGTGGTGGCGGCTTCAATTCGGCCTTCTGCGATGTCGAGGGCTTGCATCAGGTTCAACTTGAACGGTTCCAAATCCACCTCACCGTAGTGATTTCGAGCCGCCAAAAGGCTGGTTGGGAGGCCCACACGCCCGTAGGCATCCAGCGTGGGTTCGACTTCAAGCGATGCCGTGAATTGGTTCATCCGAGCCATCGTGGCCTCGCAGGCGTCCAGAAGCCAGTTTGCGTAGACTT
The DNA here is from genome assembly GCA_019651595.1 of Candidatus Poseidoniales archaeon. Taxonomy (GTDB): domain Archaea; phylum Thermoplasmatota; class Poseidoniia; order Poseidoniales; family Poseidoniaceae; genus Poseidonia. The sequence goes on from BOYQ01000004.1 coordinate 122,694, forward strand.
CGCGGGTGACCACGCAGGCCTCCTCGGGGCGAAGTGAAGTGTAAACGGCGCCTTCGTCGGTTTGGTACCATCGGGTTTTCGAAGTCATCATCACGAGCAACGGTTCACCGTCATCAAGACGTTCTGTCCACTGGTGAGCAAGTTCTTGCATCATCTCCGAGTTGTATTCGCCGACCGAGAAATAGTGAAGACCGGTGGGGTCCCGGAGTTGGCCCTGGTACAGAGAAGAACCGTTACTGGTCTCCCGCAACTCAAGACGTTCGAGAAGACCGGCGGCCACGATTCGGTTGACTTTGGCGCCGAGTTTGGTGATGATGAAGGAAGGGTCGTATTCCCCCGACCCTTTCTCGTGAAGGGTTGCGCTTCCAAATTCCGAGGCCAGCAGAAGATGAGCAGGTTGCCGTGCGATACGTGCTCGCTCCATCAGGCCCACCCCCATTGCATCCGAAGTTCACTCGCTCGCATTTGAGCGTCGTGCGCTTCAACCTCAAAGCCGTCGGCGAGCACCATGGCCCCCTGATCGTCAACGATGCTTCGACCTGAGACGGCAATGTTGCGCCCGAGAAGAAGTTCTCGTACGTGCTGAACGAAACCGACGTCGCCCAGTTCTTCCACCTGGACCGCGCATCTCCTCCAGTGCTCAGACCGAGCGCAGCTGAGTGACGCTTCTTTGTTGACCAGCACCGCCGCCGTTACCCCTTCATGGTCGACGACGAGGCGCAGACGAACGTCTTCCGTTCCCTCGTTGGCACCGTGGTCGAAACACGCACCGTCCCGCAGGACACGGCGGCATTCCGTGCAACGCTTGATGAAACCGGAATCCTCTCGTACACTCACGAGCATGCCCCTCGTTTTCATGCCCACACGGCTGGGTCCAGCGACCACATCGCTGAGGGGAACATCAACGGCGTGGTTCGTCAAATCCATCTCGGCATCCCAAGGTGGACGTTCCAGAACGGTGATCTGTTCGGCGTTATCGACCGTGATGTCCGGGATGCCTTGCCAGGCACGGACCCGAGTTCCCTTCACCTCCACGGTGACCGGAAGGTCGCCCTCATCGAAGGGCAGGGCGTCCCAGATGCTGATGCGGCAGCGGCCCGTTGGGTCGGCGATTTGACCCGACCAGAGAAATTTCTCCTCGCCGTCTCGATTGAAGGTCCGCTTGGTGATCTCCGTGATTTGGACCACGGCGTCAACGTCCCTGGAGCCGTCGCGAAGGGCGGCCACCTCGGTCATCGTGCTGGCTGCCAAGGTCTCCAAATCTGCGAAATTTGCATCGTGGAAGACCTCGATGCGCGTGGTCCGGCCGAAATTCAGCTCTGGCGTGTCGCGGAAGCTTCGAACTTGAGCGCCGTCGATCTTCAGCAATGTACCGACGTCGTGGTCAAAAGGCTCCCACGAAAGGAACCCGATGGTCCCGGTGTCGTCGGCCAGTCGACCACGAACGACATCGATGGATCCCGAGCCGTCTTTTCGGTGAATTTGGTCGGGTCGGCTGGCGAGCACCCGGCCAACCACGCAAATGTACCCCTCCTTCGGTATGGCGCTGATGTCAAGCGGGTCGTTGGACGACACGGGCGTGGCCACGCCCTCTTTGAGGACGACGATTCGAGTGGACTGGTTGATGTTCAAAGACATCTTCCCGTTGTATTCGTTGACGCTCGCTCCTTCAACTCGGACGATGCTGCCGGCGGCGAGGTTGGCGTGAGGACCCCAATCTTTGTAGTCCCAGCGGGTTCGCTGGCCGTTCTCTTCCCACGGGTTGTCCTCAAGCATTCCAAAGGCGATTTGCTTCTCTTCGCCGCGAATCATCTGATCGCGGATGTTGTGCGAAACGATGGCGACCTCAATTTCCACATCACGGTCTGTCCCGGTCAATTCGGAGAGACCTGCGACTTTCTTCGTCTGTCGCGTTTGGCTCCCGCCGGCCGTAGGGGCCGGCGTGGTGCCGCTTTGGAATCGGCGAAGAACGGAGCGCATGGCGTCTTGTGGAGGGATGTAAAATTCCTCTTCGTACTTCGCAAAGGCCTCGGCCACCTCGGAAGGGTTGGCATCGGGGCATTCCTTGAGCACCGCTTGGATGTAGTCGGCGTACTTTTCCTCAGACACGTCGACTCACCCCGACAGGCGTTGTTGTTCTTGGCCTGTACGGAGAACAGGCGGCGGGCTTTCGTGCGGGTTGGTTAAGATTGGACACTCCCTTGACCTCCATGGGACATCTCACCAACGACGACAGGACATAAAGAATCCCGTAGGAGTTCTTGGCCGCTCATGCGGGGTTCACGCGCAAGCCGTCCATGAGCAAGACGTCGGGCAAGTGCATGCTACCGGAGGAGTACGACCCTTGGCGGCGGACGTCGTCGCCCAACACAACGGCTCCGTTGAGGGCTTTCGCCAAGTTGCCTGATAGTCCGGCCTGTTTGAGCGCTCCAACGATCTCGCCTGCCTCCACTTTGAGAATGGAACTGGTGGTCACGGAGAAATCACCGCTGCTGGGGTTGGCCGTGTGCGCTCCCATGACGCTGTTGACCACGTAGCCGTCGCCCATGTGAGCCAGAAGTTCGTCGGTCGTGCGTGGGGCATCCGCCGAAGTGAGGAACAACTCAGTGCAACCCGTGGAGGGTGGCGACTGGTGGCTTCCGGAGGTCGCTGAACCGGTGGAAGCCGCTGCATCCACTCGGCCTTCGGCGACCTGCTGTGCAGCGTCCCGAGTGGACCACAACATGGTTGCTAAGCGGCCGTTTTCAACCAGCACTTGCCGCTGACGAGGGACGCCCTCTGCGTCCCTTGAGCCCGAGGACATGCCGCCCTCCAGAACGCCATTATCGTGAATGGAGAGAGCGGGGTTGATGACCTGCTGGCCGAGCCGGTCGGACCAAAACGATTCTTTTCGCACCATCTTTTCTCCAGTCATGGCGGGCGGAACGACCATCGAGAACAACGGCGAGAACCCTTCACTGGTCATGAGAACAGGGGCATCCACGGCCTCGCTTTCCACCTTGAGTGGGTTTTGAGTTACTTGAGCCCAGTGAACCGCTCGTTCTACGCATTCCGGAACATCCGGAAGTTTGGAACGGCTTGATGCCCCCTGGTAGGAGCTGGTGAGTTCACCGTCCACGTCGAGCGTCACCTGAAGGCCGAGGCCGTGGGATGTCGTCATGCCGGTTGACAGCACGCCTTCGCTGTTCATCATGCAGCCGGCGGTAGCGGAAATGCCAACACCCCCACCGGTCACCACCGCTCGCTCATCGAGCGACTGAACCGCAGAGAGAACGGTGTCGGCCTGCTCGAGCAGGTCTTCAGGACTCAAATCCAACAGCGAGGTGTCCAATCGACCCCCGACCTGTTGAGCGGGTTGTTCAGAAGGCAGAACAAAGCCCTTGATGGACGGTGATTTTTGGGCGATGGCCACCGCTTGTTCCACGGCCCTTTGTGCGCCAGAAACATCAACCAGGTGTGCAAAACCAAACCGGCCGCCGTCAACCACACGAACGCCAAAGCCGCCCTCACCACCGCCAGCGGCCATGGTGATTTTCCCCGCCTCAATGTCCAGTTGATGACCGTAGGATTGGAAGCCCACCAAATCCCATTGCGCTACACCGCTGGCTTTGCAGGCGTCAGCAAGGATGTTGGCACTGGCCAACAGTCGATCCTCGGCTCCATCGGGAAGCATTTCAGCCCACCAACGCTTCGCTAATTCGCATCACGGGTCCGCCGTCTCCAACGGGGACGGTCTGTCCTTTCCCACAGAAGCCGGGCGATGCCAAGGAAGCGTCTCGGGTGAGACCGTTCACGTTGTTGAGAATTTCAAGGGTCAATCCGCTCACGCTCACGTCTTTCAACGGGCGAGTCAGTTCCCCGTTTTCGATGAGCCAGGCTTCCTGCGCCGCAAACTGGAACGAACCCCGGCCGGTGTCGACCTGGCCACCGCGGGTGCCGCAAGCGTACACACCGTACTGGATGTCTTCCATCAGTTCGTCGATGTCGGCGTGGGTACCGCCTTGAATCATGGTGTTGCTCATGCGAACAAGGGGGTGGTGAAGGCCGTCTTGCGCACGCGCTCCGCCGTTGGGGTCGACGTCGAAGTGGTGGGCGGTTTCTCGGTGATTGAGGTACTCGGTAAGGACGCCGTTCTTGATGAGGACTTTCTCGCGGGTGTTCACGCCCTCATCGTCCACAGGGTAAGCACCGTAGCCGCCCATCATGGTTGGGTCGTCCACCACGGTGACGAGTTCGTTCCCGATTTTCTGGCCGAGTTTTCCGTCCAAACACGAATCGCCGGCCGCCACCAAATCAGCCTCACAGGGGTGGCCGAGCGCTTCATGGATGTAGACGCCCGTCAAATCTTTGTCAGCGATGAGCGGAAGTTTTCCTGAGGGGGAACGTTCGGCATCGAGCAGACGCAAGGCCGCTCGCTGGGCGGCTTCACCCAAACCGACGAGGTCGCAGGCGTGGATGACTTCCAAGCCGCCTTGGCCTCCGTGCCGGGTTCGGTAAGAGACCACCTCGCCGTCTCGCCGTGCTGTCACCATGCCGTGAACGAGCGACCGCTGGAAGGACCACACCCGGTCCATGCCTTCGGTGGTCATCAGTTCGGTGTGAATGTGCTCGTCGCTCCAGCCGGTTCGCACGGAGACGATGTCGTCGTGGCCGGTGGCGCCTCGGTAAATGTCGTTCATCAGGTTCATCTTCTCGTCAAGTTCGGTGTGGCGAACATCGAGGACGGAGCGCCAGTGGGTCTCGTCTTGAATGATCGGCACCTCGGCCAGCGCTTTGGGGCGCTCGCCTGGAGAACGACGTCCTGCAACCGCTTTGGCCAAACGAGTGGTGGATTCAATCTGGTCGGGAAGCGAAGCGAGATCCGTCGTGGAATGAACGCCCCAGGCACCGTCGGCAAGGACCCTGAGGGTCATGCCGAGTTCTTGTCCGGGAATGGCACGCTCGAGAACACCATCACGCATCGCAACGGTGGATTCGGTGAGGGCCACGACACGGACCTCGGCATAGCTGGCGCCGTGAGCGGTGGCGGCGTCCAAGGCTTTCCTCACTTTGTCCTGGTCGAGGTACCGTCCGGTTGTCGGGCGATGTCCGTCGTTTTGCTTCGCTGCCATGACCATGCCCTCTGCACGACCAAGGAGCCTTTCAACCCTCCCATCAACGGTGAGATGAACTTTGGTCGTCGGCCATCAAGACATGGGCGACCAAGGACTCAATTTGACGGTCGTCTGACCACCCTTCAAAGTCAACACCCAAAAGACGAGCACCCTCTATAGAGTACGATATATTGTTGCCGTTGAGCGCCCATTTCAGGCGTTGAACCAACGAGCGGTGGTGTTCCTCAAACGCTCCTGTTGAGGTGGCTATCGGTTGAAGATGACCCAGATCGTTGGCTCGTCCTTCAGCCAAGGGCAAATGAAGAATCCATGCGTTTTCCTGCTCGTCTTTCACGCCGGCCCGAGCGAAGGCTTCGGAAATGTGGTGCGTGCCTGCCAAGTACCGGAGGAATTCGGCATCGACCGTCCTTGCCACCATGGTGCCCCTCAGTTCATTCCTCGTCGCTTGAATCCACGCCGTCCACAGTTGGTCGTCACCTTGAGCGGCGTGCTCACCCAACAACACCCAACGCTCGTCGGGACGTTGGTCAAGAAACATCTTGATGGCCTCGCCGGCCGCCATGCCCTGGAGATGGACGCCAACCAGCGGGAACGGTGGGATGCTCATCACGTCGTGCCAGCAAGCCCGTAGATTTCAATCATGCTCAGACCGTTCGCCCGCCAACGGCGCATCATCTCCTCGCGTTGCGGGGGTTGGTGAAGCGGCCGTCCGTTTCAGAACACGTTCAATCTCTGCGAAGATCTTGTCGAGCAAGACAGGCCCCCATCCACGTTTGGAGAGGAGTTCAGATCGAGTTTTGGCGGGCATGCGAAGGACGTCTTTCGGTTCTCGCATGCCCATGGCCGCCAGTTCCCGCGCACGCTGGCGGCCCACGTGGCGGATGTTGACCAACTGGAGCAAGTCCACCTTGCACCCGTGTCGAACCCGCTGTTGAAGCGTGCTGATGTCCTGCACGAGCTGGCCCACCACGGGGAGGTGCTCCTCGGCAAACACATCGTCGGTCAACAGCACTTGTTGAGCGCCCGCAAGCAGCCAACCCATGAGATCGATTCGATGGTGAACGTCACCGGGGAGCACGTCAAGTTCCTTTTCCAGTTGCCTGAGCGTGGTTTCTTCGGTCCACTCCTCCACCATCCACGCCGACTTGATGTCGCTCAACATCGCCTCCGCATACCCGGGTTCAACCAAGAGTTCATCCTCGGTTGAATTGGCCTTGAGCCAAGTGGGGGAATTCACCTCAAAATCTGCAGATTTGGCCCAAAGCGAGACAAAATCCGGTGTGGCCACGGCCAGATGAAGGAAGCCGAAGTCCGTGACCGGAGCATCGTTTCGCACCCGACGACGAACCGCACGACGAAGCCCCCGACGGAGGATGGAGGCGGAGAGCGGGTCGAGGTAAAGCTGCGTGACACGCTCACCCATGGCGGTGGCTTCGTATCGCATGTCTGGACCGTCCTCTGCGTGTGGCTGGACCCAACCTCCGGTTGATTGCAGGGCTGTGGCCCGGGAGAAACCGAAGGAGGGTTCACCGTGAGCGCTGTTGTGTTTTGACGGTGCTGTCCTGTTCGAGCCCTCAGGTTGCCAAGAAACGCCCTGGGTCTGATGCGCACTGGTTGCCCAATTCGGTACCGTGTCGTCCCATGCCTCGTTGTCGTCCACTGCACCATCGGCCCAGCGCGGCGTGTAGTGTTCGTCCGGGCCGCAGCGACGCACAAACCGTTCCTCAACCAACCAGTCGAGCATTGAATTCAGCCGCTCCCTCAACTGAGAAAGCGGCATCGATGCGCCGAGGAAGGTGGACGAGAAGAAGTGTTCAATCGAACCCTTGTGGACGAGTCCGCCGGTGGCGATGCTGGCCAGCACGTGCATTCTGAGCGCCGGCTCAGAAGCCAGTTTGGAGGAGATGTCTTCGATGGGACCGAAGAAGTAGCGGTCAGAAACCGCATCGGCCACTTCCCAACCGTCCGTGCCCTTGCAGTACACCCACGCCTCGCCCTTGGTGTCGTATTTGGGTCGGCCCGCACGCCCCAACATTTGGCGAACTTCCATCACGGGGAGCGGCCGACTCATGCCGTCGTCCCATCGTTTGAGGTCCCGAACGAGCACGCGCCGGGCCGGGAGGTTCACGCCTGCGGCGAGGGTCGGTGTAGCGGTCAGTGCCACCAAAAGCCCGTCTTTGAAGGCCTGCTCGACGTCTTTTCGCTGACCGTTGGTGAGCCCTGCGTGATGAAAACCAACGCCCGATGCGAGGCACGCAGCCAGTTGTTCGGCGAGGTTGGATTGACTCCTCCCCGTCAACCGCTCGGCCAACGCTTTCAGGGCCACCAAACGTTTAGGGTCCTCTTTTTCGAGCCGTTTACGAACGCGCTTGGCGAGGTTTTTCGCTTCAGACTGTGCGCTTCTACGAGTGCCCACGAACATCAAGACCTGCGCCTCTTGCGTGAGGCCGTCGTCAACAACGCTCCAAACCGGGTGGCTCTTGAGACCCTCGAGGTCCCGCGGCGGGCTCAGTTGGTCATGCTCGCTTTCATCACCGGGAGACTGAATCTTCCTCGGTTCGACGTGAAAGTCATGGAACGTGGCGTACTCAAGGGCCACTGGACGCCAGTCCGACTGGATCAGGTTGGCGTTCAACCACTCAGCAAGGTCGGGTGAATTCCCCACCGTAGCCGAAAGGGCGATGATCTGTGCGTCGGGTTTGATGTGTCGGAGTCGCGTGAGGTTGATTTCGAGCGTTGGTCCGCGAGTGCCATCGTTCATCAAATGGAATTCATCGGCCACAACGCAGCACACGTCGGACACCAGCTCCGCACGATGGCGCAACAACGAGTCCAATTTTTCAGATGTGCAGACCAGAATGTTGCAGTTGTCAATGTTTTTTGCTTCGGCTGTTGCGTCACCGATGCCAAGGCCGACCGAATACCCCATCGCTTCCGCAACGGCGCTCAAGTCCTCGTATTTCTCCATCGCCAGCGCTTTGAGCGGGACGATGTAAATCGCCTTCGACCGCGCATGCCCTTCTGAAAGACGCTTGACCATCCCCATGTAGGCAAGAAGTGACTTGCCAGATGCGGTCGGGATGGCCACCAGGGTGTTGTCGCCCCTGAGGATGGACGGAGCGGCCTCGGCTTGGGGCGGATGAAGGTGTTGGATACCCCAGACATCGGTGAGAAACGACCGAAACGATGCGGGCAGGTCCAACGACGAAACCGCTCGTTCTGCCACCTCCATACCGTATCATATCGGGCAGCGGTTCAAAAGGACAACGCCCCTTCTGGAATGCCGACACTTAGAAGGCCCACCTGCTCGTGGTCAAGCCATGAGCGACGACCGAGATGCCATGGTCGAAGAACGACTTTCCGTGTTTGATGACGAACCCGACCTCAACGATTGGGTCGAAGTCATGTGCGGGGCTGCCATGGTGGTCTTGGGCATCTTCCACCTCGTGGAACCGGGCAGCCTCGTGGACCCCGACATCATGCGCTGGTTCGCCGCCGCCGTGGTCGCCGCCGGTGCCGTTTGGGCGGGCCACGGGCTCAAAGACATGGCCGTGAAAGAGGTTCGCCGCTCCATCGCTTTGCTCGACATGGTCAACAACGACCAAGGCGTCGACACCGGTTTGATTCGAGACGTTCTTCTGAATCAAGAAGCCTACAGGGAATTTTTGGTCCACGCCTATGAATCGGCTTGGGAAGACGGCGTCATCACCGAAGGGGAACTCAAGGAATTGAAATCCTTCCAAGAAGCGCTCGGTATCACCGACGAGGAAGCGGCTGACCTTAACGTGAAGGCCGCCATCAAATCGGCAGCGGCCGACGGTGAAATCACCGCCGACGAAGCCAAGTCCATCGAAACGGCAGCCAAGGCCGCCAACATGACCGAAGAAGCCACCGCCCAAGCCGTGAGCGATGAACTTGACAAGGCCGGTGGAAACTGATCATTGCCATCGACCGTCTCCCTTGGGAGCGTAGTCCATCGCCAGGGCTTCCGCTCTGGATTTCCGCTGCACTTCCACCCATGTGGCGGCCAAACCAAGGACCAGGCCCGTCAGCATCATCGCACCTCCGTAGGGTACGAGCCCGTTGGCGCTTTCAACACCCCATGCGGGTGGGACATCCCGACTGTCAAAGCCGTTGGGGGGAATGAAATTCACGTCGAGCAAGTCCAAGTCACAGTCACAAAGGGAAATGGTGATTCGCTCGGGAAAGAGCGATGCTTGGAGTCGAACCCAATCGTTGGCGTCAACGGAGGCGGGCCGTGTCGCCCATGCGGGGGCGGCGATTGAACCGCTGGCAGGTGCAGACACCATCTCTACGTCGATGTGGAACACCGAGGAGGAAGGGGCGTCATCCACCACCAGCATGGCCTCGAGCATCAGCAAATCGAGCAGCAGCGAACGACCGGCGAGGAGAATGAAGCGCACGGTCTGAGCCTCGAGCATGCCCTCCTGTGTTTGTTGAGTTTGGCCCTCTGCGACCTGACCGAAAATCGCTTGGTCGAGCCGGAGGGATTCCAACTCGGGTACCACGAGTTGCCAGCGACCATCGTCGGTTGGAATGGCCTCGTTGACGTCGAGTTTCATTCTGAACCGTTCACCCTCCAGCATGCCCCACGTGGCCCCCGTGTGCGTCGCGAGGGTCTGTTCGGGAACACCTTCGGCCGAGACGTCCCAGAGTTGCTGCAATCGCATGTCGATCAGGTCCTCAACCGTGATTTCGTCAGGATGCTGCACTTCGTTCACCATCGCCAAGGCCGGATGCAGGACGCCGCCAACGATGAGCAACAGCACGCCGGGCACGAACAAACCAAACCGAACACCGTAGGCCGTGGTGGGTCGGAGGGCCACCAGGGAAAACACCGCAAGCATCAGCAAGGATACCAGGAGCATGCCCGGACCTTGGTTGTCAAGGGTCATCGGGTTGGAGGCGTCGCCAACGAAGGCTGCGCCTTGTGGATAATAGCTGGCCGCCTCAAACCCCGTCGGATCGGTTGGCCCCATCCCCTCGTATCCGAAAACACCCGTCCAAGCGTAGGGTTGGAGTTTGTCAGGGGAGCCGTGCATGCACAGCGTGTAATCTCCGACGGGGAGGGCGCGCCAACGATAGGTCATGCGAAGCGATGCACCGTCGTCGTCCACCACCACTTCCGGCGTTGGTGACAGGCGACCAGAGGCCGTGATCAAGTCGGGAATCGGGTGCGGTTGCTCAATTTCAATGGGGACCTGTTCCCACTCAACGAGCAGACGAAGCACCTCATGGGTCTCGACCTCAAACGCCCAGCAGTCGTGATCCGCCCCGACCAAGGCACCACGATGAACGTCCTCAAAGTCTGTGGAAACCGGTTGCGTCCTCGACGATGGTTCATCTTGGTCAACCACCGAGGCGTCCATGGACCAAGGAACGTCCAACCGCAACACGGAGGCGCCCCTCATGTTCAGCGACCAGGTTCCCGGTCGGTCGAGCGTGACCGTGATGAGCAGACGGACGGGTGCGTCCTCCCACAAAACACGGCCTTCATCGAGGTCGAGCGGCTCGTTCTCCATGCGGTAGGGCGTGGAGGCCACCTCGGGGAGGTTGCTCGCCTCGAAGTTCCACTCGTTCACGTTTTCACCCAACACCAGCCGCAGGTCCATGGCCGGACGAAACAGACTTCCCGCCTCGGTTTGATGCTTGAAATCAATCTCGAGTTCTTTCAGCACCTCCGGCAGCAGAGCAACGTGGTGTTGAGGGGGGTCCATGACAAACTCAAACACGACGGTTTCGGGTTGAACGACGTTGGCAAAGGTCTGATCGGAGACCTGCTCTTCACCGATCGGCGTGGGCGTCAGCACGCAGTCGTTGTCCGCTCGACATGACAAAAACAGGTCCCCGTCCTCTTGCGTGACACCGGCGGAGGCCGTCAGCAACGAGGGATGAGCCAAAAGCGAGAGGAAGCAAAAGGCCACCACGACGCACCGAAGTCGATGACGACGTGCTGGCTTCATCGCTTCAAGGACAGAACGCCAGTATTTCATTCAATGTCCTGACCGGGCAGGTCGACCAAAACCGTTCTGCATCGCCTGCACATGTACCTGCCCCCACTTCGCCGCTGTCGAGGATAGCGCTCATCGCACGTCGAGCAGAACCAGTGCCACGTTGCTCTAGCCATGCGCCTGGCGTGCGTGAAGGCCTTCCCGCGGCTCGAGGCTTCGGCATCGGGCCACATGGATTCCAGCGTCCTGAAGACTCGGTCATGGGCCCGGTATCCCATGACGTGAAGAAATTCATGAAACAACACGAAGGCGGCATAATCCCGCCATGCTTCGTTCAACAGATGCGGGTTCAAATCCACCACCTCAACGGTCAGTTGACCGTCTCTATCCGCCTTCCATCGCGTGACACCGTGTCGTTGCGTGGAATTCGAACGCAAAACGCCGAGCGGGACGTCCAGCAGAAGGTTTCGTTGTTCGGCATCCAGCAAACCGACGTCCTCCATGACGGTCATGACTTCGTTGCGCAGCGTGATGAGCACGTCCAACTGGTGGGGTGAAGCGCGCGCCATGGGCATGCCTCAGGACCAACGGTGGTAGGCTGGATGACCTTCTTTCACGGCCACGAAGAGCCCGCTTCCCGTGGCACAGACCTTCCCCTCCGCCTCCAGCGTCAGCGAGACTCGAACGCGGTCTTCCAACACCTCGGTTGGACGAGCGTTGACCGTCAACGTCGCCCCCAAGGGCGTAGGTCGACGAAGTTGAACATCGTAGGAGGCCGTCACCGTGCAGGGCGGTTCTTCGAGGCCCTGTGCATCCATCAAGGCGATGGCGGCTGCCCAATTTCCGTGGCAGTCCAGGGGCGTCCCGATGATCCCACCGTTGACCATCCCCGGGAAGGCTTGATGATGCTCTGCAGGATGAAATTCCATGCGCAAGCCGTCATCGGTACGGTAGGAGTCGATTTGGAGACCTTGTTCATTGGCAGGTCCGCATCCAAAACAAATGGAGTTCGGCGCATAGGTCCGTTGAACACCAACATCGCTCATGCGGGGAACAAGGCCAACCCGATAGATGGTTCTTCCCTCGGCAGCAAAACGGAGCGTTCATGACGGGCAAGGACATGGCGGCATCATGGGCAACCGGAAGAAGAAAACCGTGCGCAAAGTCCGCGTGGCCCATGAACTCCCCAAACGACGACGCACCGCCATTGATGAAGCGATGAGGGAACACAAGACGGAGGACCGCCCCGAGTGGGACCGAACGTCCGAATGGGGTGATATTCGATTCAATCGGAAACGCATCAAACCCGGCACCCTCCGCACCGTTCACCTGCCCCTGCTGAACGTCAGTCTGGGCGATGCTTGGCCCATTCCCGTCACCATCATCCACGGTGCCCGGCCCGGACCTTGCATCACCATCATCGGTGGAATTCACGGCGATGAGTTGACCGGTCCCTCGGCCTGCACGCATCTCTTGAGCAACGCCTTCACCGACGAGGGAAAGCCGCTTGATCCCAAAGGTCTCGCAGGAACCTTGCGAATCGTTCCCATCGTGAACCTCCCAGGTTATCGAATGAAGTCGAGGTACTTCCCCGACGGGCGGGACCTCAACCGCCAGTTCCCCGGCGACCCTGGGGGCTCAACCACGCGTCGTGTCGCCCACCAAGTCTGGACCAATTTGGTGGAGGACAGCGACGCCATCATCGACATCCACAGCGCTGCGAAGGGGCGGCGGAACATGCCGCAGGTCCGTTGTGACCTCACGCATACAAGTTCTTACTTACTGGCAAAATCCTTCGGGATTGAAATCATCTTGGACTCCATCCCCTCAAAAGGAACCCTGCGTCGAACGGGGAATGCGGCCGACATTCCGGTGGTCACGTACGAAGGCGGTGGAGCCGATACGTTGGGTGATCTTTCGGTCAAGGTCGCCGTTCACGGGGTCATGAATGCGCTGCGTTCGATGCGAATGGTGCCCGGCAATCCCCAACGACCCAAATTCCGAATCATGGCCAGCGGCTCCACGTGGCTCAGGGCCGCCGAAGGAGGGCTGCTCGACATGTTTGTGCAGGCAGGAAGCGTGATGCGAGAGGGCGAGGTTGTGGCAACGATTTCTGACCCGGCCACCCCCGGGATGACCGTCGACATCGTGGCACCGGAGGACGGTCTCATCATCGGTGCTGCCACCAACCCGTTCACCGCTGCGGGGATGCCGGTTGGGCATTTCCTCCCCATTGCGAAACACTTTGCCCTTCTCGAGGAGCAAATCGACGACAACGGCCAGTTCGTTGTCAACGGAAGTTTGGACAAGCGCGTGTGGCGGGAAGAGCACGAGATCAATGAGATTTCACTGGACGGAGAGTGGAGCGGCGGTGAGGTCGACTCCGAGTGGATCGGCTCTAAGCCCACGGGTGAAGAGAAGGACTTCGAGGAAGAGGCTTGATCAGGAAGCGCTGTACGCCGCCACGGCAGCGTGGATTTCCTCATCGAGCATGTTTCGCTTCTGACTCTTGGCCACCTCAAGCAGGTGGGCGACCAACGCCGCCTCCGCCTCAATGCCTTCTTGTTCCAACCACCAGATGATGTTTGAACGGCCCGACATGTGACCGATGCGAATCACTTGCTTGAGACCAAAGTCCCCCGCAGGGACACCGGAATACACGCGGTCTGCAAGCCAGTCGTCCCCTTTTCGCATGGCTTTGATCACGGCCGAAGCGTGAACACCGGTGCCGGTCTCAAAGGCATCTTCGCCAAACACCGGGTAATTTCGAGGCAGCGGGACTTCGATGTACTCGTTGGCCTTTTGCATGTATGTGTCGAGCAGCGTGAGGTCGTTGTCGATGACGCCCATCAGCTTCAGGTTGACCAGGGTTTGGTCGAGGGGGGCGTTGCCTGCGCGCTCGCCAACGCCCAGGGCCGTTCCATGAATCACGTCTGCCCCGGCTTCAACGGCAGCGATGTTGTTGGCGACGCCAAGACCGCGGTCTTGATGACCGTGCCAGTTCACTTCGATGTCTCGGCGCTGATAACCGGCGTCCTTGATGACCTCCTCGTCAATAAAGGCGAGGAGTTTCTTGACCCCGTTGGGGGTGACGTGCCCGCACGTATCACAGACGCAGAGGCGACGAACACCGAGCTCCATCGCTCGCTGGTAGATCATCTTGACATCCTCGGGGTTGGAACGGGTGGTGTCCTCGGTGACAAACATCACCGGAACGTCGTTCTCAACGGCGTACGAAACCGCCTTTTCCATGGTGGTCATCAGTTTCTCCATGGTCCAGCCCTCGGTGTACTGGCGAATCGGGCTGGTGCCAAGGAAGGCTGAGGCTTGAATTTCCATCTCGTGCTTGGCTTGCATTTCGACCAGCGGTTCGATATCGCCCATCAAGGTTCGAACAGCAGCGCCGGGGCGAATGGCGTAGTCGTTCTCACGAATGTGGGTCAACATGGCATCGATGTGGTTGCGATGGAACGGGCCGGCCCCTGGCAAACCAAGGTCCACCTTTTGGAGGCCCAGTTGCTCCATGTAGCCGAGCAATTCGATCTTCTGCTCAATGGTCGGGTTGCGTGCACTGGGGCTCTGGAGACCGTCGCGAAGCGTTTCGTCGTCAAACCAAACACCGTGGGGGTGGTTTGCCGCGTTTCGCTTGAATTCGTACTCAACCGTGTTCCAGTCGTAAATCAAAGAACGCTCGTCCATCAATCTCACCGCTGGGGTGAACACCCTCAGCAAGCCGGAGACATCGCCTCCCCGTTTGAATGCGTCGCTTACACGGTCTCCGACCCGGGCCCGCCGAGGCAGGACTGCGAGGCTATCCCCTCATTCCTCTTCGCCGAGTTCAGAAACTTCCTCGTCGTCTTCCACGTCCAGCAGCGATGCCGAAACACGTGATGAGAAGATGATCTCATCGGTGAATCCGCCCTTTTGCTTGTCCCGCAGTTCCATGACCCGTGTGCCTCGAGTCGATTTGCCGCTGGTCTCCTTGGTCTGGGAAACACGGATTCGAATCATCATGCCGGATTTGGTCAGCAAGAACAGATGGTCCTCAATGTCGGGAATGGTCCGAACGCTGATGATCGAATCGTGGTGCTCCTCATCCAGCTTCATCGTACGCACACCCTTGGCTCCGGGTTTGGTTCTTCGGTAGCCGTCCGTGACCATCTTTGGCGAACCGTCGTCCTCAAACTTCGGCGCACCCGATGCGTCCGTGTCGTGAATTTTTTCCGCAGTTCCCAATCGACTGCGTTTGGCCATGCCGTACTTTGAGATGGTAAGAATGTACTCATCTGCGCTCAGCATCGCAACCATGCCGGCGACAATACCGCCACCGGAACCTTTGCGGTCGCCGACTTTGATGCCGTAGACGCCACCGGACACACGACCCGATGCACGGATGTCGCCGCAGCTAAACCTCGATGCGTAGCCGGTGGTCGAAATCATCACGATGTCGTGATCGTTGGTCGCCGAACGAACGTTGACCAGTGAATCGCCTTCAATTTTGAACCGAAGGGCGTACTTCCCGTTTCGATTGATGCGAACGTACTCGGAAAGCGCAGTTTTCTTGATGAGCCCCAATCGTGTAGCAAAGAGGAGGTAGTGGTCGTCGGGCTCTTCGAGGAGTTCCCTGGAAACGGGCAGGATGCTCACGATGTTCTCGTCCTCTCGCAGACTTTCGAGAAGGTTCCGAATATGACTGCCTCTGGACTGCCGGCTGCCGAGCGGCGTTTCCCAAGCCTTCATGCCGTACACGCGACCTTGGTCGGTGAAGATGAGCAAGCGGTCTTTGCTGAAACACGCCGTAATGAGTTGCGGCGTGTCCTCGCTTTTCGTGGTCACGCCCTTCAGCCCGCGACCGCCGCGGTTCTGCGTGCGGAAGGTTTCCACTGGCGTGTGCCGAATGTAATTGTCCTCGCTGAGCGTAATGACGATGGCTCGTTCTTCGATGAGGTCTTCGCGGTCCATGGACAGGGGCATGGGGTCGATGAAGGAGCGACGCTCGTCACCGTGCCGGTCGACCAGTTCAGCCATCTCCCCTTCAAAATCGACAGTCTGCGAGGCCTTGATGACAAGATGTCTTCGAGGTCAGCGATCACCAACTTGAGTTCATCGTGCTCGTCCTGAACTTTGGAGACGTCAAGCCGACTCAGTTGGTACAAGCGTCGTTCGGCGATGGCCTTGGCTTGTGCCTCACTGAAATCGAAAGGATCGATGCCAGCGATGGTTTCATCACCCCGCAACACGTTCTCGAATTGCTCCCTGCTCGCGCTCGCTTTCCCAACCGCCACGACGTCGTCAATGCGGTCTTGTGCCTTCACCAGCCCCTCGAGAATGTGGGCTCGGGCCTTGGCTTTGTCCAAGTCAAACGCAGCGCGTCGCTCGACGACGGATTCTCGGTGGGCAACGTAGGTATGAATCATGGTGGAGAGGGTCAGCAGGACGGGCCGACCGTCAAGGATCCCCATCATGTTGGCAGAGTAGGATTCTTGCAGTCGACTGGACTTGAACAACTGATTGAGCACAGCATGCGGGTCGGCGTTGTTTTTGACCTCGATGACGACGCGAATGCCCTCTTTGGAGGATTCGTCGCGGATGTCGCGAATGCCCACGACCACTTCTTTGTTGACCAAATCGGCGATTTGAACCAGCATGTCGGCCTTTTTCACCTGATACGGGATTTCATGGACGACGATGCGTTTTCCCTTCTCGTCGTCGAACACTTCGCACTTTGCACGGACGTGGAAGCGACCTTTTCCGGTGGCGTACATGTCGGCGATGCCGTCGATGCCGTGAATGGATGCACCCGTGGGGAAATCAGGACCTTTCACGTGCTGCATGTACTCTTCTATAGAGATGTTTGGTTTTCCTTCCGCCCCGGTTTCAAGGAGGGTGTCGACGTGGAGATTGACCGCACCGGCCACCTCAGTGAGGTTGTGAGGTGGGATGCGGGTGGCCATTCCGACGGCGATACCGTCGCTTCCGTTGAGGAGCAAATTTGGCAAACGGGCGGGCAAGACCGAGGGTTCGTCTTCCGAATCGTCAAAGTTCGGCTGGAAATCAACCGTGTTCTTGTTGATGTCGTCGAGCATGTGCTTTGCGATGCGATCAAGCCGGCTTTCCGTGTACCGCATGGCGGCCGGCGGGTCGCCGTCGATCGAGCCAAAGTTCCCCTGCCCGTCCACCAGCGGATAGCGCAGGGAAAATTCTTGAGCCATTCGAACCATTGTGTCGTAAATGGACTGGTCGCCGTGAGGGTGGTACTTCCCCATGACCTCACCCACCGACCGAGCGGATTTGCTGAATTTCTTGTCGGCCGTATGACCGCCCTCAACATGCCGTAAAAACGCGTCGGTGGACGGGTTTGAGGCCGTCCCGAGCATCGGGCAACGCACGGCCGATGATGACGGACATGGCGTAGTTGATGTAGGAATTTTTCATTTCGGTGTTGAGCGAATGGTTCAGGATGATTTCGCCGGGCCCGGCCGTTCCGTCGTCCTCAATGTTGTTTTCTTCAGATGTCAAGGTTGGTCACCTCCTTGGCGTGTCGCTCAATGAAGGCACGACGTTCAGGCACGTCCTCACCCATGAGCGTCTCGAACATACGGTCGGTTTCCTCTGCTTCCTTGACCGTCACCTTCAGCATGGTCCGTGTTTCCGGGTTCATCGTCGTCTCCCAGAGTTGTTCTGGATTCATCTCACCCAGACCTTTGTAGCGTTGGACGCCGATCTTTGCACTGGGGTTGTCCCACGCAGTTCATCGATGATGCCGTCCCGTTCCTCGTCGCTGAACGCATAGCGGTTGATTTTCCCCTTGCTCAACTGATACAGCGGCGGCTGGGCGATGAAGACGTGCCCGCCCTCGATGGCAGGCCTCATGAATCGCCAGAGGAACGTCAGCATCAGCGTACGGATGTGAGCTCCGTCAACGTCAGCGTCGGTCATGATGATGAGTTTGTTGTAGCGCAACTTCGAGGTGTCAAACGCCCCTTCGTCCCCTCATTGTTGCCAACGCCAGCGCCGAAGGCTCGAATCATGGTTTGGATTTCTTGGTTTTGGAAGACCTTCGCGACGTTGTGCATTTGTCGTTCCACGTTCAGAATTTTTCCGCGCAAAGGCAAAATGGCTTGCGTACGACGGTCGCGTCCGGTCTTGGCCGAACCGCCTGCAGAATCACCCTCGACCAGGTAAATTTCGCACTCCTCGGGTTTTCTCGACTGGCAATCCGCCAATTTTCCGGGCAGTCCGCCGCCTTCCAACACGCCTTTTCTTCGCGTCAAGTCGCGAGCCTTTCGTGCTGCTTCTCGTGCCTTTGAGGCCAACACGGCCTTGTCGACGATGAGTTTTCCAACCGCAGGATTTTCCTCGAAATACTCGTTGAGCTTCTCGTAAACCACCGTTTGGACGATACCGGACACCTCGCTGCTCACGAGTTTGTCCTTGGTCTGCGAGGAAAACGACGGGTCGGGGTGCTTGACGCTGACAATGGCAGCCAGCCCTTCTCGGACATCGTCGCCGGACAGGCCGTCGTTTTTCAGCAGTTTTTTCTTCTTAGCATAGCCGTTGATGCTGCTGGTCAGCGCCGTTCGGAGGCCGACATGTGGGTCCCGCCGTCCTTGTTGCGAATGATGTTGGTGTAGCAGTAGATGCTCTCGCTGAAGGCGTCCGACCATTGAAGCGCCAATTCAACCGTAACCGGGCCCTTCTCGATTTCTTTCTCCCCAGAGATGAGAATGGGTTCGGGGTGAAGGGTTTCTCGACGAGTGTTGATCTGCTTGACAAATTCCGATATGCCGCCGGCATAATGGTGCTCAACGGTGTGGCCTTCCTCACCGCGCTCGTCCGTGATGACGATGCGCAGGCCGGCGTTTAGGAACGAGGTCTCTTTCAACCGGCTGTCGATTTGGTCAAAGTCAAACTCGACGATGTTGGTGAAAATGGTGGTGTCCGGCTTGAAGGTGATGGTGGTTCCCGTGTCGTCGCACGTGCCGATGGTTTCGAGGTCCGTCACCCGGACGCCCGCCTCAAAGCGCTGCTTGTAGACGTTGCCGTCTCGATGAATGACCACGTTCATCCATTCGGATACGGCGTTCACCGCAGAGACACCAACGCCGTGCAGGCCGCCGCTGACCTTGTAGGAACTGTTGTCGAACTTCCCACCGGCGTGAAGTTTGGTCATGATGACCTCGGCTGCAGACACGCCGTACTCTTCGTGTTGGTCAACCGGAATACCACGACCGTAGTCTCGAACGGACAGCGAATGATCGGCGTGCAGCACCACCTCGACAGTGTTGTTGAACCCTGCAAGATGTTCGTCAACCGAGTTGTCAACCACTTCCCAGATGCAGTGGTGCAGGGCGGAGCCGTCATGAGGGTCGCCAAGGTACATCCCCGGTCGCTTGCGAACGGCCTCGAGTCCTTCCAAAACTTGGATACTGCCAGCATCGTAACTTTCGCTCATTTCAATACCTCAAAAATGTGTTAAAATCGGGGGCTTGCGGGCAGATTTCAAAGTCCAAAAACGCCGCGTTCCTCCTTCAAAATACACTGCTCATTACGGGGTATAAACCTACCTCTTTTTTTCACAGGTAAACGATGACTTGCGGAGCATTTTTTGTTTTCGAAGCCCCCTTGAAAGACCTTGATGGACCTCAACGAACATCAATCCTTGTGAGGCCGACCACGTGAAGGAAAAGCGGTGCAGAGGTTAGCGTGAGCGTTAAGAAGAGAGGTCAGGTGGGTGGCTCCATGGCTGACCCAAAAGTGTGCGTATCCCTTGAAGGCACGACCGTGAAAGAAATGGCGGATGAAGCGGCTCGCGCCAACCTCGCAGGTGCCGACTACGTCGAAGTGCGATTCGATCGCCTCTACCTCAAGCGACCCGAAGCACAGCCGGTTGAAGACGAAAACGGCGAAGTCAAGCACGTCATGCCCCCGGAAACCGAATGGCCAATTCGCGACATGGCCACGATCGATGTTGACGCTTCCATTCAAAGCCTCAAGGAAAGCATTCCCCTGCCGGTCATCTTCACCGTTCGCTCGAGCGATGAAGGCGGGCACTACCCCGGTGATGAGGCAGCGACACGAAATTCTCCAGAAAGGCACGCCTCCGGCGTGAACACAGTGGACCTGGAACTCTCCATCGACGAGAGCGTCCGTTCCAACCTCCTCGAGCAAGCCAGCGCAGGCGGTGTCAGCGTGATCTCCTCCATCCACGATGTCAACACCACGCCAAGTGCGGAAGAACTCGTCGGCATGGTGAACGAGCACGCCAAAGAGGGCGAGGTCTTCAAGTTCTGCGGGACGGTCAACGACCACCAAGATGCCCTGCAAATCGTTGAAGCGAGCTACGAACTCAAAGGATCCAACCACGCCTTCTCCATGATGGCCCTCGGCAACGGCGGCGACTGGGCTCGACTCCATGCACCCGTGCTCGGACAATCCCTGGTCTACGCCACCCTTCGTTCAGAATTCAAGCTCTCCAACAAAGGTCTCGTGAACATCCGAGACCTGAAGAACGCTTGGGCTCTCATGGAATACTGACCGGTTCGTCGGTTTCCCGAGTGGCCGCTTGTTCCATCACCGGAACCGTCGTTTGACCCGTTGTGTTGCCGTCCAGACCGGCCTGCATGTACCGCTTGTTCATCACCACGGGCACGATGACCACGGCGGCGAGAAGGACAAACAACGTCAGCGGAACCGTCCATGGTGGTAGCAAGACGGAACGCTCGGTCGGGACGATGGTGACATCCGCCACCAAGACGCTGTTCGAAGCACCTTGGTCGCCGTCGTTGGTGTTGTCCCATGCGTCGATCACGAGGTAGAAGTCCTGCCATTCCGATCCGCCAAAGAGGGAAGAGTAGACCTCCGGTGAGTCCAACGCCAGCGAGAAGGTGACCTCGGTTCGTTGTTCGTACTGGTGAACATCACGGTAGGATTGCCACCCGAGGGGGTTGAAACTACGCCACTCAGGCGGAATGTCGCTCAACAGGTCCGAATCGCCGCCAGCGATGTCGAGATCGCCCCACCACCATCCGCCGTGCATCATCCGGTACACTTCCTCGTAGGAATTGTACTGCGAGGTCGTCATCAGGTACACGTCGGCGGAGGCCGGAACGGTCGCGTTGTCAACCATCTCGTAGAGCGTGATGCAGAAGGTGGTTCGATGGGTGCTGGAAAGGTTCATCCGAAGAACACCGGAACTGTCGTTGCCAATTTCCATCACGGCGTACTGCCCGGTGGTCAACGGGTCAAGGGTGGGAAGCGGCCACACCGGATTGTACATGTAAGCCTCTTCGGGGTGCAGAGCAGGGTTCCATTCATCCCCTTGACCGCTGGCAGCGGGCTCTTTGCGATCGTCCTCTTCTTCGTAGTACACGTCTTCGTAGTAGAATGGGCCGCCGTACGAAGCGTGCGGGACCAGAGCGAGGCGTTGCAGGGTCGTGTTCCACTCGGGAGCGCTCCCGCCCTCGCAATTTGAGGCGGCTTCGACCGATGGCATCACACCGGTGCTGGGCGAAGCCAGCGTCGCCAGCAACACCAGAAACGCTACAGCCGTTGCGATTCGCACATGCTCACCTCACCCTCATACGGGCCCGCTCGGTTTTAGGACATTCCCTCAACGACGACGCAACGGACGAACGTATCCGCTGTCGTCATTTCGACGTTCTTCCTTGGACAGAATTTTCGGCGCAGGAGGCGGCATATGATGGTCCATACCAAGCAAGCCGCCTTGGGTTTCAACGTGTTCAATGTCGGTGTAGGTCTCGGCAGCCTCCTTGGCTTCCTCCTCAAGAGCAGAAGGCTCTCGCATGACCAACCAACCCAAAATCAGGGCGACAACGATGAGCGCCATGAACGTCGCGAGTTCCGAACCGGCGTCCGCAAGCCACGACTTCCATTCGTCGGCACTGAAGTCGGACAGGGAAGGTGGTCCTTCCGGCTCGGGGACGACCTCCACGTCTTCCGTCAGGGTGTCGCACTGACCCATGCCGTCGCAAATCTCAACCAGCACGGTGTAGAACCCGGTGGCCTCCCAGGTCTGGAGGGTGCGGACTTGTGATCCAGGGATCGGCAGCTCCCAATCGTCGGCAGGATCGCCGTTTTCATCGGTGTCCGTCTCGATGTCGAAATCCCAACGAATGGTGAACTGCGTAAGAATCGTCACGTTGCGTTCGGTGATGGACCCGTCATTGACGTCCATGTCTCGGTAGATTTCCATCTCGCTGCCTGCTTCAGCATCGAATACGTCGGCGTCGAAGGAGATAGAGGAGCCGGCGAAAATGTTCTCGGGAACGTAGATTTCTCGTGCTTCGGGCGGATGGTCGACCACCACCGTGAACGTTTGACGGGAGACATCGCCCGTTCCAAATCCATCCCGGACGGTCAACGAAACGGTGTACGTGCCGGGGAGTTTGTAGGCGTGCCACGGCGTGGCCTCGTGGACAAGTGGCGTGGCGTCACCGAAATCCCACGTGTATTGCACCAAACCGTTCCAATCGGGCGATTCAACCTCAAACGGAACGTACTTGCCCTCGAACTGTCGGTCGCCATCACGGGTCCCGGAGGAGTCGAAATAGAGCATCCGTTCGGGCGCCGTGACGACCGCCCCGTCTTCGTTGAAGGTGTGGGACCAACCGTCAGGAACGGAGCCTTCGGGGAAGGGGGTGGAGGTGGTGATGAGTTCACCGCCAATGTAGCCGTCAAGGATACGAACTTGAATGATCGGGAGCGGATTCGCAATGTTCACGATCATCGTTCTTGCGAAACTCTGTTGCCCGTCTTTGTCGGTCACCACCAGCGAAACGGTGTGCACGCCTGGCGTGGTGAAGGTGTGCGTGACCTGCGGTCGGTCGCCAAACGTACCGTCCGAGAAGGTCCAATTCCAGACCTCAATGTCGGTGGAGTCACCCACCGAGCCGTCGGGGTCCATGCTGTCGAGACCGTCAAACACGTACGCAGTGTCGACCTGCCCGTCTTCTTCACGGAAGTCAATCTCTCGCGATCCCGTGGCCGACAGCGTACGCACATCAAAGGTGGCCACTGGCATTTGGTTCAGGACAACGACGTTCAACACGGCGGTGGCTTGGCTCCCATCGTCGTCCGTCACGGTCAACGTGACGGTTTTGTTGCCGGGAACATCCCAGGCAACGATCGGGTTGACGGCGCTGCTGCTCACGGTGGAGAAATCGTCGTTTCGAGTCGGCGTACCGGTCCCGACACGGACGCCGTCGGGGAAGGACCAGTCGTAGGTCAGGATTTCACCGTCGTCGTCGACGAACACATCAGGTAGGACCAGGCTGGTGTACGTCATCGTGGTCATGGTTTCTGCGTAAACTTGCACCGGGATTCGGTTGTTGATTTGGACGAGCAGGGATTTCGTCCCAACGTTAATGCCGTCGGACACCGACAGGGTGAGGTTGAACGTTTGGCTCACGCCGTCGATGTTGTCCCACTCGTGCTGTTGTGCGTAAACACCAACCCCACCGCTTTGGGTTCCATCGCCCCAGTCCCATTGGAAATCAAGGTGTTCGATGGGCACGTTGTCCACGGAGCGACCTGCAGAGAACAGGATGCGTTGACCGGTGAGCAGGGAGATGTTGTCCTCAACGACCACGTTGTTGACCGTGATCACGGGCATCGGCTCCGTGATGTCGCTGACGTTGATGGCGTGAACTTGGGTTTCGGACCACGTGCCACCCCGGTCCATGACGCGGAGGGTGGCGTTGTAGCTTCCCACCTCGGTGTAGGAGCGGAGCGGTGATTTGAGATTCGAGGACCCGTTGTCCCCAAAGACCCACGCATACGCCGTAGGAGCGTCGAGGTACGGCAGACTGTTGTTGGTCAAGGAAAGACCCCATGCATCGAAGCCGGACCCTTGGAATTGGATGTTCTCCCATGTCTGAACATCGGTCAGGGAGACCGAGCCGTTGGCGACCGGGCGCATGTTGTTCAGCATCTGTGGCGAGGTCTGGAGCCGGTCCACCACTTCACCGAGCATGTCTTTCATGACCATCTCAAAGGCGTACTGGTCAGCCAGCGGGGCCGTGAAGTAGACTTGACTGTCAACGGTGACACCCCCGCCCGCTGCAATGCGGTCGGTGATGGTGTCAACGATTTGACCGCTAGCGTCTCGGACGTTCACCTCAACGTCAAGGTCTTCGAAGAATGCGTTGGACAGGACGCCGTAGTTGATCTCCACCGTGTCCTCCATGCCGTCGCCGTCGCGGTCGGAAAGCACCGTGTTGTTGAGCGCAAGCGTGGCGGGGGAGGTGATTCGAGCTGCTTCGATGTCAACGGTTCCTTCGGGGTAGGAGGGGCCGCAAGACGTGTAGTCGCAGTCGGCGACCGTGGAGGCGTACCACGTGATGACCCAAACCTCATCGGTGAGGTTGCCGAAGCCAGGAACCAAACCTGTGGCGACGTTGTTGACGAAATTCAGGTCCGTAACGCTCCACAGACCGTCGGAAATGGCTTTGGTGACGACCACACCGTCGAACTGGCTTTTGTCTGCAGTCAATCGAAGCGTAAGGGGTGCGGGTGAGGCGCTCCCGGGCGTGAACTGGAACGAGCGAATCCCCCATCCCTCGAGGGTGTTCCCGGTTGATGACCACGGTGTGGACCAGTCACTGTTGACCTCGGTTGGTTGAGCTCGACAGAACGCTCCGCCGGTGCAAACAGGGTTGAGGTCGAGGTTGGGGTAGCCGTAGATCCCCTGATCAGAATCCAGGGTCGCAGCGATGCTGAAGTTCGCAAAGATCTCACCCATCGTTCGGCCGAGGAGACCCACCTGCCCGGCTTGGGGAGAGAGGGCCAAGTTTTCCACGCCCCGTCCGCCGGTGGCGGAGTCCTGCACGAGTTGGCGAACCGCTGGTCCGCCGCCGAGGTGTTCGGCCAAGTACATCGTGAACATGTAGCCTGCACCGTAATCGGCGATGCGTTGATTCCACCATCGGACGGATTGCTCGGGCGCACCGGTCCACGCATTCACGTGCCCCCGTCAGGGTGGAATCCGCCCCGAAGCAGAGGTAGATGGCGACGTCAGCGTTGCCTTCGTCGATCCACAGGTTCTCGTACGGATCCAAGGCGTTGTGGAGCAGGTGTTCAAGTTCGTGAGCGAGGATGGAACGACCCCAAGAGAGGGTGATGTCAGCATAATCGACAAACACCGCTTCCCTGGACGAGGAAAAGGACGGCGCAAAATAGCCGCCGGTGTTGTAGGCACCGTCGATGTCGTAGATGATGATTTGAACCTGGCAATTGTTGTCGATGTCCGGTGGCGCAAGCCCACGACCGTCCTGGTAATCCTTGCCGTAGTAGGTGGTCATCGTGGGGTAGATGGTGGAGTCCCAGGTGCTGGCAAGGTTGTTGAGCACGGTTGAGGAGAGGGTGCGACCGCTCTGGACGATGAACGCTACGGTGTTCGTGGTTTTGGCGACGTAGGCCGCAATGGAGCCGCCCGAGATGGGAACCGTCAACGTATCACCAACGACGTGGGGGCTGCAGGCTCGACCGGCCGAACGCCCCATGGAGGGTTCGATGACCATGTCATCAACGCCGGGCCGACCTTCATCGATCCACGCCTGGCGCATGAATTGCGTGGCTGAAACCACGGGTTCATCTTCGTGAATAAACAAATACTCACTTCCTTCACTGGGGTCAAATTCATCGAGATCACCGATGATGATGCCGCCGGCGTTGTAAGCGTTTGAAGAGGACGCATCCTCACCGCTGTCTGCGGCCACGCTCATCAGCAACGGTGCCGTGCTGGCAACCAGCATCAGGAGAACGAAAGCAAAGGCAGGACTGGAGCGCCGTTCCGACATGTCAAACACCGAGGAGAATCGTGGTACGGATTCCTAATTTTCCGAGACGAAAGGAGGTATTTAAGAGTCCGTGGTCGAGGCATCACCATGCGTCAAGGAGAAGTCATGCGCTCTTCGGCACGCCGAGGCTTCACGCTCACCTGCCTGCTCGTGTTGCTGGTCGCCTCTTTGCCCGTGATGGGGCAGGCGCAACCCGCTCCGTTCTCATCGACGGCGCTCTGCTCGTCCATGGACGAACTGGCGTTCGACGGCGACCAAGCCAACGCATCCGTTGCCTGGCAGGTCAACTTGGGACCGAGAACCCCGGGATCAAACGCATCAGCCGAGCTCCGAGCGACCATCTCCACGGATCTTGAAGCCCTCGGCTACGACGTGAGCACGCAAACCCACCAGCGCTACGGCATGGAACTGACCAACCTCTTCGCCCGGTGGTCGTCGCCGGAGACCGGGAACGGTCAACTGGTCCTTTCAGCCCACTACGACTCTCGAAGCGTGGCCGACCAGGATGAAAACGAAAGCAATCGCACGCAACCCGTGCCAGGCGCCAACGACGCTGCCAGCGGGGTGGCGGTCTTGCTCGAACTGGCTCGACACATCCCGACGATGGGCCTTGACCATGACGTGGTGCTGTTTTTCAACGACGCTGAGGACCAACCACCGAGGTACACCCTCGGCGCAGAAGCGTGGGCGGAAAACCTGACCGATGATGAGATCAACGCCACCCACGCCTTTGTTCTGTTGGACATGGTCGGCGACGCTGACCTCCAACTTCACGACGTCGAACCGGGGAACGCAACCCTCAAGTCGCGAGTGGTCCAACTGGCGTCCTCTCTCGGCTTGGTGGCCGAGTCCATCGGTTGTGACGGCCATGAAGGGTTGGATGTTCTGCAATACGACACCACCATCAACATCGTTGACGACCACATCCATGCCCACAACCTCGGCATTCCAGCCATCGATCTCATGGACACGTCCTACGGCGAGCCCAAGCAGTACACCCTTGGTTCCTACTGGCACACCCTGGAGGACACGCCCGACAAAGTGAGCGCAACGTCACTCAACCACGTGGGCCGTCTGGTGGAATTGGGTCTGCGAACCAACGCCTTCGTTGGTATCAACCCAAACGAGGGGGCTGAAACCAACGAGACCGCAACTGACACTTCCAGCGAAGGGGACGAAGGCTCCGACAACGACGAAGCTCGAGGAAGCCCCCGACTTGCCCTCATGGCCTTCGTGGGACTGGTTGCGATTTTGGGCCTTCTTTTCACGGTTGAATGGAAAGGAAAACCCTGATGAGGGAACGCGGTCGTTGAACAAAGAGGTATTATCCGCGCACGCGCTCGGAAGGACGGGAGGGGTAGCATGACCGAGGACCGAGAAGAGCGAATGGAAGCCCTTCGCGCCCGCGTCAAGGAAAAAAAGGAGGCGGCGTTGAGCGGCGGCATCATCGAGGAGGAACTGGTGGTCAGTACCTCGGGACTCGAGGAATCCCCCCAGTCAATTCGCCAACGTGAAGATGACGAGTGGTACGAACTCATTGACCTGGATGCCGACCGCTGGAGAAACTTGGCCGCTGTTCTCATTCTGGTCGGAAGCGTCCTTGGCATGGTCTCGGGGGCGCTCATCCTCCAAGGCAACCCGACAGAACTGCTGAACACGTCGCTGTTCGCCGAACAGGAATCGGTTGACATTTCCGGAACCGCCCTCGAAGACGTCGACGGGAACGGGGTTGAAGACGTCCTGGTGGTCCTGCTCGACGCTGCGTCGCGTGCGGAACTCCAAAACACCACCACCGACAGTTTTGGCTATTTTTCGATGAAAAATGTGGCGCAAGAAGTCCACATCATCGTGTTTTCAAAAGATGGCTACACCACCGTGGAGCGGACCTTTGTCCCCGACAACGTCGGCTTGGACCCGGTCACCATGAAACCGGGGAACGCCACCCCCGTCAGGGAAGAAAACGACCAGCAGTCCATTTCGGGCTGGACCCTCGATAACGCCGTTGCGTTGTCGACGGCCATTGGCGTGTTGACCGTGGGCACTGCGCTCCTTGGCATCCAGTCGGCGGTCGAGATTCGGCGAGGAAAACACTACCGGCGAAGTCAGTACCTCGCCGCTGGCGCCTTGTTCAGCCGGGGCCTTATCATCGTGGGCCCCACGTTGATTTTGTTCGGCATGATCGTCAATCTGTTCGCCAAAGAAGACTTCGAAGACCAGCGCGAGGACTGAGCATGTACCTGATCTCGGTCGAGGGCGGCGACGGGTCCGGGAAAGGCGAAGCGGCCCGCATTTTGGGGGAACTTCTCAGTGAATTTCCCTTCCCCGACGTGGTGATGACCCACGAGCCGCGACGGCACAGCGAGCTGGGAAAGCTGGCTCTCCAATCCGTGAAACTCGGCAACAAAACCCCGCTCGAGGAAGCCGGGCTCTTCGCCGCCGACCGGCTGGACCATTCGCACACTTTCATCCGTCCGCATCTCGCACGGGGCTGCGTGGTCATCTCCGACCGGAACATCCACTCCTCGCTCATCTACCAGGGCGTCGTCGGCGAATTGGGCCTCGACAAAGTGGCTGGCATGAACGCTGCGGCGATGATTCCCGACCTCGTTTTCTGGATCGATTGCGACCCTGAAAAAGCCATGAAACGCATCAAATCGGGCACGTTACGGATGACGAGTCAAAAGCAAGAATACTTCGAAACACAGGAAATTCAAACCACGATTCGCAAGGCTTCCACGAACTTTTCGAGACCTCGGTGAAGTCCCTCCGCCCTTCAACCAGTGCTGCGTGGTCGGACCGATCATGAACGAGGGCGGTTTGGACGAACTCAAAACCAAACTGCGACAGGAACTTCGTCGGTTTTTCAACAAAAAACCGTTGCCGCTCAACGTGGATCGCGACGACGTGGACCGAACCCTGCTCAACGCCCTCGTCCACGACGTCAAAAAGCAACGACGGCTTCCGGGAGCCCCACAGGAGCGAACGGCCATTCACGTGGGGTGGTTGGGAGGAAAATCCCCTGCGCAATGGATGAAAGAGGCCGAGGAAAACTGGCCCGTGGCTTCGGCGCAGGACCACGACGTCCCCGCCTCACCGATGGCACATTCGTGTTGGTCCATCCTCGGCACCCTCTCGCTGATGGTCGGCTCGAGCGAAGTTCCACGGCTCCACGCAGCACTTGGACCCGTTCGCATGGTGACCCAGCGCCACACTCAACGTCTCATCAAGTGGCTGCTCAAGGAAAACTGGGTTCACAAACAGCAAAACCACACCCCGTTCAGCGATGCACAACTGTTCAAACTCCGTGAAGAACGGCTCGGGTTTGCCCGCCTGACCCTGGCCATGTGGCCGCTTCGAGCCCAACTTGCCTCGTGGCGGCGGGCCAACGGGGACGCTCCTTGGAACCAAGCATTGGACGATGTGTTCAGCGTTGAAGAAGGCAGGGTCATGTCGACAACCCTGCAAAAAGCAGTACGAGACGTGCATCAACGCCTGCAAATCCTGACCAGCGGCCACGAGGGGTGCCCGCTTCCCACATCGGCCGCTGAATTGGCCGTCTGGTGGTCGATGGAACCGCCCAATCACTCGGCTTCCTGACGCCCTTTGCTCGTGAGGGTGAACCGGGCCTCACCCGGCAGAAGGACCTGCCCCGCGCCGTAGAAGGCGTCAGCCCGAGCCGCAAACATGGAACACAAGAGGATCCCCAAGCCAAAGCCGAAGGGCACGCCGGTCAACACACGCTTGAAATTCGTGGACTCGTAAGGCGTGAGCAGTTGGAGGAATCCATCAGCGATGAGGGGCAGGCACAGCAAGAGGCCGCAACCCAACCACAGCGCCGTCCGTCGGTTCTTTGCATAAACGCCGTGGAGCATGGACTCCGGAAGCAAGGAGAGGCAGGTGTCGCGAACCGTCCATCGATTCCAGCCCCCTGCGAGAGAACACCACGCCGCCGATGAACAAACCGGCAAAAATTCCAACATCACGGGTACAGACCGGAAGTTGGTTGTTATTCACTTCCCAAGAACGCTCGGATTTTTGATGGCAGTTGACGTCGCCGAAGCCGTAGATGATGGCGGCGTAAGGGTTCACTTCAGACCAGGCAAAGGCCGGGCAGCACTGTCCGTTCTCCACGTCTTCGCCAGCGGCTTGGTTGCCGTAGGAACCAAAGCCGTCCTCGCTGTAGAAATCAATGGCGTTGGCCCGACCTTGAAGTGGACCAACGGACCCTGTTTCAAGGGTCATCGGTGCGAGGAAGAACGACACCAAGAGGAAGCCGCACACACCCAGAACCCAGCGCCCGATTTTCGCTTCACGCAAGCGATCGGGAAGCCCGTTGCGTTCCATGGCAACCTCAAACGGTAGAATCACTTGATTGTTTCTTCATGAACCAAGCCTTCAATGGCCTCGTGCACCAGGCGCCATCATGGCCGAGATGGAGCGCCCGGCATCGGTCTGGTCACGGGCGTTCAGGCCGGGGGGTTCATCGGCCTCTTCCTCGGTTTTTCACTGGCCGTGGTGTCCGCACTGACCGATCCGGACGCTCTCCTTCGCCTCGTCCAGCTCATGTGCATCACGCCGCTGGCATGCGCTGTTTTGCTCGGGCCCCTCCTGGCCTTTCGCCGGGCGCCAACCGTTTCCAACGTGGACCCCATCGATGAAATCCGCTCGAGGCTTGAACCCTTCAATGAAGGTCAGGGCAAGTGGCGTGCTCAGCCACGTACGCAGCGACGGCCGCACCGTGCGAATCGACCTTCACAATTCCACCCAACCGTTGACCATTGTCGCCGCAACGCTCGAACTCGCCGAGCACCACCCGATACGCTACATCGTGGGGCGTGGTGAGGCACGAGCAGGGACCCCCAACTGCGAGGAACCGTGCTGGCCTACATCGAAGAGCACGTGATGCTCAATCGACGAAGGCGGACGTCCTCGTCGGTCGAGGTGCTCCCGCCGTCCGTCATCGAGCACATGGAAGCGACCCATCGCATGCATCGGCGGCTGTTCTACATCCTTCCCATCATCCTGTTCTTCGCTTGGCTGGACATGCGATGAACGCAACAGGCTATGAGGGAGCGGCGTTTCCCTGATGCATGGCCAACGACATCGGGAAAGCCATGGCTCGGTTGAAGCACCGAGACATTCGCATTCGCCGTCGTGCGGTTCGTACGCTCTTTGAACACGACGATCCCTCGGTGCTTGAAGCGTTCAAGCCGCTGTTGGACGACGAGGATGCGTGGTTTGTTTCGAAGGCCCTTGATGCCTACCGAACGTGGGGCGTCATCTCCGGTGGTCAAGCCATCGAGGTGCTGCTCACCCACCGCAATTTGGACGTTCGAAGAGCTGGGGCCAACCTGCTCGCACCGTTGGGCCAGCAAGGGGTTGCGCTCGCACTCACGGCCTTGACGGACGAGGACAGCGTCGTTCAACGCAAAGCCGCTCGAGCCCTGCTCGGCGCGTCGGAAGCATCGGTCGCTGAACGCTTGGTTCACCATGAAAACGATGCGGTTCGAATCATCGGCATGGGCCATCCATCCGTGTCCGAGGAAACCTTGCAGAAGGGATTGAAGGACCCGAGCGAAACGGTGCGTCATGCTGCCCTGTCCAGCGTTTTCCAGCGAGAGATGTCCGTTCAAATGGAAGCCTTGGTGCCTTTTTTGGAAGCCGGTCAACAGAGCGTTCCCATCTTGATGTGGGCGGCCGAGCATGAACCGGACCGATTGGCTGACCTCACGGGCCACCTGAAACCAAGGACATGAAAGCGTTAGGCGACCACCTCCGAACAACCGTTTCCGACAGTTCTGCGCCGCTTTTGCAGCACTTGCTGGAGGGAGGGTTGCTCGAGGCCGTTGCTCGATGGGTGATTCGACAAGGCCCCTCAGAGGACGACCTTCGCTGGCAACTCATCAACGACGAGCGTCTCCACGTTATTGAACGCAGCAAACTGCTCGAACGTCTCATCGGAAGAGCGCATGAGCCAGGCGTGATCGAGCGGACAAAAGCGCTTCAAGCCTCCACCGAGGAAGAACTCCTGAAAGTGGCGTGCGAGAACCTATCAACCGCCGCAACTGAAGTCGGCGCATGAGCCCACCGTCATCGGGAATCTGCTTCCATGCGGACGCCACCAACGGTGCACAACATCACCTCGGGCCGGGCTCACCATCGAAGGGCCCTTCACTCCCTCCAGCTGGTCTTGCGGTTTCCACGCTGGGTCCCGGGCTCCTATTTTCTGCGAGAGCCGATTCAGCACATGTTTGATTTTTCAGCCACCGACGATGCGGGAACGTCGCTGACATGGAAACGCGCCGGGGTGGACGGTATGTCCGTCCGCCTTCGCAAGACATCGAACTCGGTTCACATCAACTACACGCTGCTGGCCAAAGAACTGAGCGTGCGGTCCAACCATCTCGACACCACGCACCTGCATCTGATGCCACCGTTCACCTGGTTTTGGCCCGAACGGGGCATTGACATGGAGCGATTGGAGTTAAATCACCGGGTGGAATTGACAGCTCCATCGTCGTGGACGCCGGCCACCCAGTTGCAGCTTGACGCAAGCGAGACGGTGGACGCCGGCTCGAAGCGGTGGTTCTTCTCAACCACCGGCAGGGACATGGCCCTTGACAGCATCATGGAGGTGAACCCCAACCCGACGATCACGCACTCGATTGCTGGACGACCCCACCACTTCAAGTGGTGGGACAGCGGTGGGCATCGGCCCGACGAACAACGACTTCAGGCCTTCATTGAGGACATGGAGCGCATCGCTCATGAGCACCATGCGCTCTTTGGCGTGCCGGACTGGCCCGATTACACCACGGTGCTTCACCTCACGGACACGGGCGAGGGGGCTGGAACACATGAACTCACAGACCTCCATGATGCCGAGGTCGTGCTTGTTTCCGGACCACGCAGACGAATACAGGGACCTCGTGAGTCTGTTTTCCCACAGTATTTGCACCAGTGGAACGTGAAGCGGCTACGGCCCAAATCCTTCCTCGACTACGACTTGCAATCCGAAACACACACCGATTTGTTGTGGTGGTTCGAGGGTGCGACCTCTTGGTTGGGGGACATGATGTGCGTTCGGTCGGGCGCCTGGAGCGAGGAGGATTGGCGACTGGATTTTGAACGAAAGATGAAGCGCCACACCGCCAGCAACGGCATGCTCAGGGAGTCCCTGGCTGAATCCAGTCATGACGCATGGATTCACCTCTATAGAAGCGGCCCCTACACGCGTGAAAATCAAATCTCTTACTACCTCGAGGGTGAATTGGCGCTGCTCTGCTTGGACGTGGAGTTGCGACGACGAAACGACTTCTCCTTCGGCGCTTGTGACCTTATGGCCGAACTGGTACGCCGCTACGCCATTCACTCGAGCGAAGCTGAAGCATTGGGCGTGGACTACAACGACATCCGCACCACGTTGAAGTCATGCCCCGGCGGTGAGGCCATGGGACCTTACCTCGATCGGTTGGTCAAACATCGAAACCATCCAAACCTGCAGCGTGCCCTGTCGGCGTTCAGGTTGAAATTGGTGCCGCACGCCTCTGACAAAGAAGGGAAGGGCTGGCTGGGCGTTGGACTCAAGGAGGCCAACGGACGCGTGGTCATCACGACCTACCACGCCGGGTCTCCGCTCCGAACTTTGACCCAGGTGGGGGACGAACTCGTCGCTGTCGACGGTGTTCGAGTGAAATCAATCGCTCATCTCAAGAAATTGGTCGCCGGTCGAACCGATGACGAGGTCGTGATTGAGGTGGTCCATGAGGGCATCCTTGGCTCCGTGACCTTGACGCTGCCAGCGTCCCCGCAACACGGTGTGACGCTGAAAGGAAAAGGCAACGAGCGGTGGCGTGACTGGATCAGACCCGTCAGGCCCCGTGAACGGGGATGCACCGCCAAGATCTCCAGCGGAACGAAGATTGGTGGTGTTTCGTCGGGAGCATGTGCCGGCTGGTTTTGGGCGGAAAGACCTCGTTCGACAGCGACATTTCGATGACCTCGGTTTTGTCAGCGAATCACGACCGCAACCGGCCAGACGCCGAGTTGAATGGTCTCGTCTTCGAGGTAGTCAACGCAGACCGCTGGCACGCCGAGGTTCAGCAACACAGCGATGGAATGGCGGTGATGACCGTCAAGAATGCCCCGGTGCGCTTGTCAACGATGAGCGGCTTGGTGTAGCCACCCCATTTCTTGGTCATCTCCAAGAGTTTGTCCCGGTTCTTTGGCTTGATTTCCTCGTGAACCTTCAGCCACGCCACGGGGACCAGTTGGACATCCTTTTCTCCCCAGGACATGGCGTTCTCTCGCCGCCGAGTCACATAATGCTTTTCACAACCGGCCAAACAGAACCGACGAGGGTGCACGCCATGGCCGCTTCCGATGCTTTGCCACCCGGTCTTGAGGCCGACCTCGAGGGGGCCCCCTGTCCACCCCCCGTTTCGCGTTGGTTGGCTTCGCTTCCCAGCGACGTGCTTGCCTTGCTCCAAACCCTTGCGGAAGCAGGCGAGGGGGCATGGTTGGTCGGTGGTTGCGTTCGAGATGCCTGGCTTGGTGCGGCAGCGCCGGACATTGACATCTGCACCACGTGCGTCCCCGAGCGCATGATGGAGCTTTTTGGTGAGCGTGCGATCCCCACCGGGATTGATTTCGGCACCATCACGGTGAAAGGCGATGGACGCCACTACGAAGTCACTACTCTTCGAACCGAATCCCTGTACCGGGACGGACGACGACCCGACCGTGTGGTGTGGGGTTCATCGCTGAAAGAAGACCTGAGCCGGCGGGATTTCACCTTCAACAGCATGGCCGTTGACGTCGCGAGGGGACGCCTCTACGACCCGTACAACGGCATCAACGACCTCCAGCAGCGCATCGTTCGAGCGGTGGGTGTGGCCGGGCTACGGTGCGAGGAGGATGCGCTGAGAATCTTGCGAGCCTTCAGGTTCACGCGCCGGGATGACGGTGAGTTATGGCGCATGGACGATGCGCTCCGTCAAGCCATCGTTCTGCACGCCACGCGCTTAAGCATGGTCGCCATCGAACGCCGGTGGATGGAAGTTCAGAAAATTTTGGAGGGGATTCGCCCCGGTGCGGTTTTGGCGGCCATGCAAGACCAAGGCGTCTTGCGCCATGTTTTCGAACACCTCAGGGTGCTCAGCCCTTCCCTCTTCAAGGCGCTTGATGATGAACGGCTGATGGCTCTGAACCTTCACCAACGCTTGGCCCTGATGATGGTTGAACACCCCACCAAAGAAGCGGTGAATCAACTCAAAGCCTTGCGCACGTCCAACCAACTCCAGCGATTGACGGCCAGCTTCCACGAGCGAATCGGCCACCTTCCCGACGATGACCACCCCTCCCTCCGAGTGTTCAACCACGTGCTTACCAACGAGGCTGAAGCGCATCTGAAAACGCTCCATGTCTTGGCTGAGGGTTCGTTTCACCTCCACACCGGCCGAACCTTTGATCCGGATGTGGTGAGCAACGTGATGAAGCGGTGGTCCACGATGCCCCAGCGAACGGACCCTGTTCCCTGCTTGGTGGACGGGCACTGGGTGATGGCCCGGACCGGCATCAGCGAAGGCATGCGGCTTGGTCGGCTGAAGCAATGGCTTCACCGTCTGCAAATTGAGGAAGGATTGTCAACGCTTGAACAGATGGAAGGGCTGTTGAGTCGGACTCCGTTTGAACACGGGTCTCCTCAGGACTGGCCAACGCCAACCTTCCCTTGAACGCCGGCATCAATTTGATGTGCGCTGAGGTCTTCGGAGGGTTCATGGCGAACATTGATCTACCCGAGAAAGAGATTTTCAACCAGCGTGTTCGAGCCGTCCAAGGTCGAATTGAGGGCATCACCAAGAGCAACACGATGGCGGGTTTGCTCAACAACAATTTCAAAAAATGGTTGTCGAGTTCCTCCATGTCGCCGCTCAAACTCACCCAAGAGCTTGACAACAACAGCGACGGCGTGATTTCCGGTGATGAATTCGCAACGTTGCTCGGGAAAATGACCGGGGAACGACCACCCGAGTGGGTGGTCGAGCTGGTCTTTTCGTTCGTTGACGCCGACGTGAACCGTGGCATACCGCTTGACGACTGGATGGCGTTCTTGGCCGCCAGCGGCATGGAAATCCCCGATGAGATGTTCAAGAAAAAAGTCGTTGTGGCCGGCTCCATCGCCATCGACCACAAGAAATTCGAAACCGGCCAGACCGTGTCGGTTTCCGTATCGTTCAACGTCGAGGTCGTGGCATACGAGTTTGCCGTGGTCAACCAGAAGGACATGCGCGAGGTTCACTCGTCCCTCACACCAAACGTGGACATGGATCGCCCGGATTTTGACGAATTCGAAATTGAACTTGACGAACCGGGGACGTACGTTGCAGAACTTCGCCACCTCGGGGTCCGGTTGGACACGGAGACGTTTGAGGTGGTCCAGGCTTACGTGGAGCCCGTGGCCGAGCCACCGGCTCGTACGGAAATTGAGGTCGTCGACGAGGTGGTTGACCATCCACCCGCTGCTGTTCCAGCCGCGGAGGGCTTTACGGGCTTCATTGCAAGGGTTGAAGCGGTCAAACTCCGAAGCGAGGCACAGGCACTCATCGGAGAGGCGCCTGCCTTTGCGGTCGACGGCGACATTCAATCGGTGTCCCGAACCTTGCTCGGGACGGGCGACTACCGAAACGGCTACACCCTTCACTGCGAGAACAGCGATGGATGTTCGTTCAGGGTCATGTTGAAACCGCGGGAAACCCCTCCTTCCGCAGGAGACGCGTTCGTGGGATCGGCCTTCCCACACGACTGGGACGTCGCCCTCAAACAACTGATCTGCCGTGAAGCATGATCACTTCAGGGCCCGGGCAATCACGATGCGCTGCACTTCTTGCGTGCCTTCGTAGATTTGCGTGATCTTGGCGTCCCTGAAAAAGCGTTCAACGGGGAATTCCTTGGTGTAGCCGTAGCCGCCCAGCACCTGAATGGCTCGCTCGGACACCCACATGGCGGTGTCGCCGGCGAACAACTTGGCCATGCTGGCTTCTTTCGAGTGGCGTGGACCATCGGCATGGTAGTGCTGTTCCTTGGTCCAAGCCGCCTTGTAGACGAGCAGGCGGGCAGCCTCGATTTGGGTTGCCATGTCGGCAAGGTAGGCCATGATCATCTGATGGTAGGCGATGGGCTTGCCGAACGCTTCTCGCTCGTGGGCGTACTTCAGGGCGGATTCGTACGCGCCCTGAGCGATGCCCAGGGCTTGGGCGGCGATGCCGATTCGACTGTTGTCCAGAGCGTTCATGGCGATGGGGAACCCGTTGCCAACGCCTTTGATGGCGTTTTCAATTGGAACCTTACAGTTGTTGAGCACCAAGGTGCACGTGTCTGACGAGCGAATACCGAGCTTGTCTTCCTTTTTTCCGACCGAGAACCCTTCGTAGTTCGCATCAACGATGAACGCCGTGGTGCCGCCGTGCTTTTTTGTCCCGTAGTCGGGATGGTCGACGTCCTTGGCGAACAAGACGATGATGTCGGCTTGCGCACCGTTGGTCACCCACATCTTCTCGCCGTTGAGGAGGTAGTGAGTCCCGTCGTCGGAAAGCTTGGCTTTGCAGGACATGGCGGCGGCGTCGGTTCCAGCGCCGGCTTCGGAAAGTGAGTAGGCACCTACTTCACCTGCTGCGAGGCGGGGGAGGAAGGTTGACTTCTGATGCTCATCGCCGTGAAGCGCAATGGTCATGGAACACAAACCGACGTGAACACAGTACATCACGGCAAACGAAGGGTCCACTCGAGCCAATTCCTCGATGATGATCGCCTCAGAGACATCATCGATGGGCGAGCCACCGTAGTCCTCAGGGATGGTGATGCCGTGAAGACCGTATTCGAGGAACGCCTGCCATTCTTCAGACGGAGGGATTTGATTTTGGTCGCGGTGTTCAACCGTGGGGGCCAAAACGGTTTCAGCAAAGTCCCTCACCAGCTCTCGAATCATCTGTTGCTCGTCGGTTTCGCCGAAGTTCATGCGCTCACCAATCTTGCCAACATGTGGAGTCTCTTAACCCGTTTGATTCGGAAAAATTACATTTTTTTCCTCAGGCTTCATATACCACCTGTGGAAGCCGCGAATTGAGGCCGTGAGATGGATGACGACATCATTGAATTTGTGATTGCTCAAGACCGAAAGTACTCGATGGACCACCTCTGGTTCCAGCAGAAAGACCAGAAACTCATGATCGGCGTGAGTGAATTTCTCCGGGTTGAAATCGGGGACGTGCTCCGGGTGATTTTGCCCCAAGCCGAAACCGAAATCGATGAAGGAGGTAGCCTCTTCTCGCTGTGGACCGCCGATGAAAAAATCTCGTTGACCTCACCGTTTTCGGGATTGATCTCGGACGTGAACGGCGAGGTCGAAATCAACCCCGACCTGGTCAACGACTCGGCTTACAACGACGGCTGGATCATCCTCCTCGAGCCTCACGAACTGCAACTCAACCCCGACGACAAGCAACTGCTCGAGAATTTGATGGAGCACGACGAATACGTCGAATACCTCGCCGAACTCTGACGTGTTCTTGCAAAAATTCTCCTTCCCCGAAGGATGATGAACTCGCCTCGCCACGGCGTCCCATGACCGATGCGATGGAGCAACTTCGAGCCAGCCTCAAGGCCGCACCGGTCATTTGGAAAGGCGATTACCCGTATTTCATCCACCCCATCACCGACGGTGTCCCCCGGATGGACCCCGCCGTCCTGCAGGCCATCACGGAACTCGCACAACAGCGTGTCAACTGGTCCGACGTGGACGTGCTGTTGGGCATTGAAGCCATGGGGCTGCCCTTGACCGCCCCGTTGAGCATGGCCACCGGCGTTCCGCTCGTGATTGCGAGGAAACGCTCCTACGGGTTGCCGGGGGAAGTGGGCATCGACCAGACCACGGGCTATTCAAAGGGGGCCATGTACCTGAACGACCTCAAACCCGGTGAACGGGTGGCCATCGTCGACGACGTCCTGTCGACGGGCGGGACGCTGGAGGCGGTGATCGAGGGTGTTCGTCGCGCTGGAGCAGCGGTCACCGACATCATCGCTGTGGTCGAAAAGGGGGCCGGGTTGCGACGGTTGCAGTCGGTCTACCCCGAGGTCAACATCCAGTCCCTCGTTCGCCTCGAAATGGACGGCGACAAGGTGGTGCTGCTTGAGGATCGATGAGCCCTCAACGGTGTGAAAGGACCACCGGTTGAATGGGTGGCTTCATGAGGGAGTGGCGCCGCCCTCGCCTTGAGGGGAAACATGGACCTTGACCGCCACGATTTCGAATTGGACGAGTTGATGGAGCGTATTCGCGCCAACGACAACCGTTTGATTGCGCTTCAGGTTCCGGAAGGACTCAAAATGCAGGCCCTCGAGATGATGGACACCATCGAAACCGAAACCAGCGCTCAGGTGGTCTTGGCCGCGACCCTACTGGGCTGCGATCTCGTTCACGACAAAAT
Organism: Candidatus Poseidoniales archaeon; assembly: GCA_019651595.1. Lineage (GTDB taxonomy): Archaea > Thermoplasmatota > Poseidoniia > Poseidoniales > Poseidoniaceae > Poseidonia. Next base: position 162,083 of record BOYQ01000004.1, read on the forward strand.
GCAGCTCATGGGTGTGGAATTGGTCGCTCACATGGGGCATTCCCAAATGAACATCGATTCCGGCATGCCCACGGCAATTCATCAACGTCACCTACGACGGCGACCCCGAACTCAGCCCGGTTCTTCCTTGGCTTGAACAACACCGAGCCATGGCTCAGGCACGCCTGGCCGACCAAGGTCAAACGGTCGAGTTGACCGAAGAAGAGGCCCAAGAGAAATTCATGGACGCCGTTGGACGCATGGCACCCCTGACGGACACAAAACTTGGGCTCGTCGGCTCCATTCAACACCTCCACTTGCTGCCCGACTTCCACGACCGCTTGGAGAAGGCCGGCTTTGATGTCACCATCCCCATCGGCGGCGCTCGCCTCTCCTTCCCCGGGCAAGTGTTGGGCTGCAACTACTCCGGTGACGACCCGTCCATCGGCCACTACCTGTTTTTGGGAAGCGGAGACTTCCACCCCATCGGTCTCGTGCTTCACACCGGCAAGCCGCTGGCCATGCTTGACCCGTACACGGGCGATGCCGAAGAGATGTCCCTCCAACGCATTGAGCGCATCCTCCGCCAGCGGTTTGGCCTCATCATGAGCGTGCAGGATGCCAATTCCTTCGGTATTCTCATCGGCGAAAAACCCGGGCAGATGCGACGAACCCTCGCCCTCCGCATGAAGCGCATGCTGGCCAAGCACGGCAAGAAAGGCTACCTGCTCGCCCTCGAGCACGTGGGGCCCGAACTCATCGACTTCTACCCCGTCGACGCCTTCGTCAACACGGCCTGCCCTCGCATCGCCATCGACGACGCCGTCAAGTATCGCAAGCCGCTCATCACGCCGTTTGAACTTGAAGTCGCCCTCGGCGAAAAGCAGTGGGAAACGGGCTACCAGTTCGACGAAATTCCCTGATTCCGAGGAACACGGCGGCCAAAAGCCGACGGCCATGGTTGATTTGAGACCACATCTTTTAGAACGGTTGACATCAGCATTCCCTTGATATGGTGGACTACCTTGACCGCATCGGCGCTGGGCTTATCATCGCCCATCCAGAGATGTTGGACTTTGACTACGTGCCCGACGAACTGGTGGGCCGAGAGGACATCCAACGTGAACTGGCGTCGAAGTTCTCCAACGTGGCTTCCCCGGAAGGAGCGGCCCGCGCGGTGATCACGGGTCCCGTGGGCAGCGGCAAGACGGTGCTTGCGAAAACCTTCTGCAGGGACCTGCAGCGCCACCTCTCCGGCAAGCGTGAACTCAAAGTCGCTCACATCAACTGCCGCAACGCCTCCACCAGCATGCGAGTGGCGCAGCGCATCCTCCACCAATTTGACCCCGGCCATCCCGACCGAGGTCTTTCCCTCGGTGAGATGCTGTTGAGCCTGCGGAAGATGCTCCGACGAACCTCGACTCACCTCATCGTGGTGCTCGACGAAGTGGACCACATGCTTCGGCGGTCCGGCGATGAATTGCTCTACCAGCTGCTTCGCATCGATGAGGACCAGGAAGGAACGGGAACGATTTCCCTGATGCTCATCAGCCAGGAGCAGGTGCTTGACGTCCTCGAGACCGCCGTCATTTCCAAATTCGGCCAGTCCAATCACCTTCGCATTCCCCCCTACACGGTGGACGGATTGGAAGCGATTGCGTCCCAGCGAGCTGAACTTGCCCTCGTTCCAGGAACCTACACCGAAGCGACCGTTCGCCTCCTCGCCGAGCGAGCCGCCGCCAGCGGGGATGCTCGTCGGGTCATCGAGTACCTCAGCGCAGCTGCGGAGCGTTGTGAATTCCGCCAGGACGGGCACACCGAACGCGTCATCACCGTGGACGATGTTCATGCGATGAGCGACACCGTGGCGTTGGACACGACGGCGCGGCTCGAGGTGGTTGACGATCTGGCTCCTCAAGGCATGTTGGTGTTGCTCGCCATGTGCCGACGCCTCCGGACGGAGGAATCCATGACCATGGGCGACGTGGAGCGGCTCTACGCCGTCGTCTGTGAGGAATACGAACAGAAGCCAAAAAGCCACACGACGCTTTGGAAATACGCCAAACAAATCGAGGCTGACGGCATCATTTCAACTCGAGTCGCCACCGTACCCGGCGGGCGCGGGAGAACCACGCACCTGAGCATGCCGCATTTTCTCCCTGCCGACATCGCCAGCCGTCTTGAACTGCTGTTGCCCAAGCGACTTCGCTGACCTCAAGGCCCACGAAGCAGACGATGGGGCTAAATACGGGTCTTTTGTCGGACAAATCCTGAGAGGCGTTCCCTATGGCAGAATTCATCGCAGTCGTCAACGACACCGACGCAAAGAACGGTGGCAAGTCCTACGCTCTGAAAATCACCGGCAACAACCACGCTCAAATGCTCGGCAAGCGCATTGGCGACGTGGTCGACGGCCTCTTCGTGGGTGAAGGCGACAAGACGCTCTCGGGCTACAAACTCGAAATCACGGGCGGCTCCGACAAGACCGGAACCCCCATGCGCCGGGACCTTGAGGGCGGCAACCGCCAATCCATTCTCGTCACCCAGTCCACGGGGTACAAAGGCGAAGTCATCGTCAACAAGAAGAAGGGCGGCGAACAGAGGCGCTTCCGATACAAGCCTGACGGCCTGCGCAAGCGACGAAACTTCCGAGGAAACACGGTGACCCAAGACACCCGTCAAATCAACCTCAAAGTGGTCGAGGCCGGCAAGAAGCCCCTCGCCACCATCCTTGCCGCTGAGGGCGAGGAAGCATCGGAGTGAACCCGAGAGGGCAATCGCTGGACATAGGAGTCGGGAAGCATGGCACGCAAGCTTCCCGCTCAACCCGAGGTCAACATCGGCTTGGTCGGCCACGTCGACCACGGTAAAACCACCCTCACTCAAGCCCTTTCCGGGGTTTGGACCGACACCCACTCCGAAGAACGAAAGCGTGGCATCTCCATCAAACTCGGCTATGCTGACACGGCGTTTTACAAAGACAACAACGGCCAATACTACGCCACTGGAAAACGACCCGACGGCAGCGAGGACGTTGAAGGTGAACTGGAGCGCGTCGTGTCGTTTGTTGACGCCCCCGGCCACGAGACGCTGATGGCCATCATGATCACCGGCGCTTCCATCATGGACGGCGCCATGTTGATGGTGGCCGCCAACGAAACGTGCCCGCAACCGCAAACGCGAGAGCACCTGATGGCCCTCGAAATCGCTGGCATCGAAAACATCGTGATCGTGCAGAACAAAATCGACTTGGTGTCCAAAGAACGGGCCATGGAGTCGCACGCCGAGATCAAAGCGTTCCTCGAAGGAACCATCGCTCAGGACGCTCCCATCATCCCCGTTTCGGCGCACCATGACGTCAACCTCGACGTCTTGATCCACGCCATTGAGGCCACCATTCCAACGCCCGACCGGTCAAAGGACAAGCGCTCCATCATGCACGTGGCCCGGTCGTTTGACATCAACCGACCGGGGACCCGGCCCTCAAAACTACGAGGCGGTGTCATCGGTGGCAGCATCGTTGAGGGCGAATTTTCGGAGGGCGATGACATCATCATCGGTCCCGGCCGAAAAATCGAGAAAGGAAACAAGTCAATTTGGGAGCCCATCGAAGCGGTCGTCAGCAGCATGCAAGGCGGCGGGCTCAACCTTGACACCATGCACGCCGGCGGCCTGTGCGGCATGGCCACCTTCCTCGACCCGTCCATCACCACCTCCGACAACCTCTCCGGCCAGGTGGTTGCACGGAAGGGCGATCTCCCGGAGATTCACAACACCGTTTCCATCGAGGTCAACTTGATGGAGAAGATGGTGGCCGGAGACGGTGAAGCACCGGAAAAGATTCAACCGCTCCGGAACAACGAGATGTTGATGTTGAACGTGGCCACCGCCACCTCGGTGGGCGTGACTCGAAACGCAGAGAAGGGCCGGACGGACCTTGACTTGCGACTGCCCATTTGTGCAGACAAGGGGCAACGCATCTCCCTCTCACGACGCATTGGCTCCCGATGGCGGCTCATCGGCTACGGCACCATCGTGTGAGGCCTCACCATGCAGCACGTGCTCATCGATGCGTGTGGATGGGTCGCATGCATCGACGCACAACTCAACATCCAACGGGACATGGAGGCCCTGGTGGGCCCCTGCACGTGGGTCCTCCTACCGGGCGTGGAAGCCGAACTTGAGCGCCTGGAAAACGAGCGCACGAAGAAAAAGTCCCTGCTGTTGAGCCTGTTGCGTTCTCGAGCACTGCGACTGGAAACCGAGAAATCGGGCCACACCGATGATGTCCTCGTGGCGTGCGCCAGAGAGAACAACTGGGCCACCTTGACGGTCGACACGGCCCTGAAGCGGCGACTTTACGAGGCGAACTTGCCGGTGATCGAAGTGAGACAAAACAACCACCTTCACGTGGTCGAATCGCTATAGAACGACTACGGCAACGTAAACAAGACGTCGTCGCCGTGCCCGTCAAGCCAACCAATTTTCACGCCGGCATCGATCCATGCGTGCGCGTAATTGATCGCCCCAAAGGCTCGGACAAGGTCACCCGTGCTGAGGAAATGTCGTGCATCTGAGGCATAATCGTCGGCCATGCGAAGCATCACCTCCAGCCGGCTTGCTTCCTCTGAACCGGCCTTGACCAGCGGCGTGGCCTTCGCACGAGCGCGGCGGGTGATATCGAGGTACTTCTCCACGCGCTCCACGGTGAGCGAGGTGAGTTCCGTGGTCATTCGCCGCCCTCCTTCTGTCGATTCAACAAGCGACGAGCGTCCTCCGTTCGCCCCAACGCTTCGTAGAGTTCGATGGCCAAGGAGAGTTTTCCGACGTCCTCCGCCTCTTGCGCCCGTACGAACAACTGGCGTCGTTCTTCCCAATTCCGAGCCATGGCGGCTTCAGCGGCGGCTCGATAGCGTCCTTCGCGCTCCGCATCGGCCAGGTGCGGTGCGGTCCAACGACGGACAAGGCCCTCGCGAGTGGCCGTGACCATGGCATCGGGCGTGCACAACACCAACAAATCACCCAGGTTCATGCCTTCGGTCAAGGGCGCTTCTTCGTCCTCAGCGTGGGGGCCCACTGTCATGGAGATCAAATGGCCTTCAATGCCCAGCACCCACCAGCCGTCACCGCTTCGAACGGCGCCCATCGGCTCCAGACTGTCGTACTCGAGCCGGTTCAACATGTCCCAGCCAAAGGGATGCGGCACGCCTTCCCAAAGACCACCGTCGCTGCTCTGCAGCAACAATCGCCCCTCTTCAAGAGAAGAACACCAACTCCATGACCGGTCCTCAAGCTTGCGTTTTCGGTCGTCTCCCGTCAAACGTCCGCACCACAAATGACCTTGCGGGTCTTGCCAGAGGAGGTGCTCACGGTCCAACCAACCAACCAACCGACGAACCGGTCCGCTGTCAACGCGGCGGATGCCGCGGCCGTGTTGGGAGAACAGGTGGATTTCGCCTCGCCGGCCGGCCAGTGCCCAACCGCCGCCGGGACGAGGTGACAAATCACTGAAGCCCCCGGGGGCGCTTCGTCCTTCGTTCACCATGGAGCCGTCGTTCGTGTTGAGCAGGTAAAACCCGTGGGCAGCCAAGAGCCCGACGGTACCTTGTGCACTTTGTGCGGCATGGACCTTGAAGGGCACGTCGACCTTCCATCGACGAGAACCGTCGGCCTCCAGCAGTTCCAACTGAAGACCGGCGCTCACCAAAACACCACCCTCGACCGCTGCGATCGTGGCCACACGCTCGTTGGCTTGCCACGACCAAGCGATGTTCCACGTCATTGTTGACCACCTCCGTCAACGGCGCCCCACGCTGTCAGTTGCGCCCGTGCCGCTTGAGTAAGCGAATACTTTCTTGACCGTCCTACCTGACGGGCCTGAAGAATACCGTGCTTCAGCAGACGGTTACTGATCTGGGACAGGCGGGACCGCTTGATGTTCAAACGAGCCAGGACTTCGGCGTCCGACGGGGAATAGTCGCGCTCGTGGGCCACGGAAACCACGTAGCTTTCGTTGGCGTTCATCGAACCGAGCACGTGCTTGTTGAGGGCGTAGGATTCCCTTGGCCCCGACTGCTCGAATCCGACCTTGCAAGTAGGCCAGTAACCCTTCGTGGTGGGAGGGCGTCGGTCCGGAACCGGTCTTCAACAACCCGGCCAGCACGGACAACACGTCCATCTCTGCGGGAAGGCTGGCCGCCGGTGATGAACCCGTCGGGACGAACGATGGGAGTTCGGGTGGTGCCGGGAAAGACGTGTCCGTGTCCATCAAGCCCACCTCATCGTGGAGCATCATGGCGGATTCTTCCTCGGGCACGTCAACGGGAGGCGGTGGCGTGAGCAACGTCTCGTCCACCCAGTACTGGAATTTGCTGGAGGATCCGACCAACTCGTGCTGGGTGTTGACGCTTTCATCGGTTGTTGTGCCCTTGGCAAGGTTTGCATCCTTGTTGCGCTCCGCCAACCCCTTGAACATCCCCGTCACAGGGGCGCTCACGCCACCCAACACCTCGTCGGCATCAATGATGGGCGTGTTAAACGGCGCAGGTTGAAGGGGTTCGTCCTGTTCTTGTTCTTCGAACAAACGGTTCATGTCCAACTCAAAACCTGTCGGAGGAGCTTGCTGTTCTTCCTGGCCGGTGGCGTTGGGCGAAGTGGGGAAGGCAGGGCGTTCGTGCCAGGGCGTGGAGGCATCAATGACCGCTGATGATGCCTTTTCGGGTTCTTCCGTTGGTTCAACCAACCCTTGAGCTGGGGTTTCCTGCTCGAATTCACCGTTCGGCACGGCTTCATCGGTGCGTTCCCCCATCAAGCGACGGAGGGTTTCGGGTTCATCACGCGGTTGTATCCTTGCCGAGGTATCGAGGTGGAAGGCTGGTCCGTCGTTTGATTGGGCCATCCGAATGCTGTCGACGGCGTCGCGGAGAATGGTGATGACCGAGGCGGGGTACCCGTCGCACTCATCGAGGATGGCCGTTGCATCTTGCATGGTAAAATCGCTGTCCATGACGCCCACGGAGGCCAAACGCTGCCGAACGAGGGCCATCACGTCACCGGTCGAAAACGGCGTGAGGCGAACAAGTTCGAACCCTTCGACAATCGCAGCGGGCAATTGGTGCCGCTCCTTGACGTCGCACACGAGGACCAACAAGGCGTTGAGTCGCTCAAGGGAGGCGTGAGCATCACGCAAGGCGACCTCCAGCACGGACAGGTCACTCGCCGGTACGTCGATGACGATCATGGGTAATTTTTCGTTGAAGTTGTACATCTCGTTGACCAATTCCGTGACCAGATCCGTCCGATTCACCGGGGGTTCACCGCCGATCATCTGCCGATAGCACATGCCCAAAAGGGAGGCTGCGGGAGTCTTTGCCGGCAGGTGGTCGATCGTCGCCACGGCCCCAGCGTATGTTTTCAGGCAACTCACCAAGGACGTGCGTCCAGAACCAAGCGGACCGAGCAGCATCACGCGTCTTGCGGAGCGGAAGCGAAGGAAGTTGCGCAAACGAAGGAACACATCCTCGCGCCCGATGAGTTTTCCCGACTCACCCGGTTCGAGGGGGCGAATGGAAAACGGGTTTTCTTCCAGACATGGCAGGCCGTAGGCGTGAGTTTCACGAACCATGGCCGAGCAACCCCGTGGAAGTATATCATGTTTGACCGAACAGAGACCGCAGCGGATGGCGTTATGATACGTTAATCAAGAAGCGGAGAGGGTGCTTGGGGGTTCGTTTAACGCTCAATTAACGCTTTTCTAACGCGTTAATTTAGGCGTTAATTGCGTTAGTCATCAGCGACTGAGCACCGTAAAGCAGCGATTGGTTCAAGGAACGAACGCACCACCCACCACCGGGAGCGACATGCCGGTTGAGAACAGTCGAGTGAAAGGCTTGTACAAACTCACCGTCGAGGAGCGGCGCCAACTGGTGGCTGAAGCAGCCAACCTTACACCGGCGCAGGTCAACGCATTGGCCCAGCACGGCGAGCTGGACGAAACCGCTGCCGATCGGATGATTGAGAACGTGATCGGCACCATGTCCCTGCCCGTTGGCGTCGCCACCAATTTCGTGATCGACGGCTCGCACTACCTCATTCCCTTTTGCCTCGAGGAGTCCAGCGTGGTGGCCGCAGCCTCCAACATGGCAAAGCGCTGTTTGCAACACGGCGGTTTCACCACCAACAGCGACGAACCCGTCATGATCGGGCAAATCCAACTGTTGGAGGTGGAGGACCTCGAACAAGCAACGACTCACGTCCTTGACGCCAAAGAGGAACTCATGGCCTTTTGCAACGACATTCCGTCTCGGATGATCGCCCTCGGCGGTGGTTGCAAAGACATTGAAATTCGGCGGTTGCCAACCCCGATGGGCGAGATGCTCATCGTTCATCTGCTGGTTGATTGTCGCGATGCGATGGGTGCAAACGCCGTCAACACCATGGCTGAGCGGGTGGCTCCTCGTTTGGAAGCATTGACGGGCGGGAGGGCTCACCTACGTATCCTCTCCAACCTCGCTGGCCATCGATTGGCCCGAGTTAGCGCCGTGTTTTCACCAGAGGAAATGGCGTCCGACGGAACGAGAGAAGACGGCCTGAACGTCATCCGGGGCATTCTCGAAGCTCATGCCTTTGCCGTTGAAGACCCGTTTCGAGCCACCACCCACAACAAGGGTGTCATGAACGCCATCAGCAGCGTGGCGCTTGCCTGCGGGCAAGACTGGCGAGCGATTGAAGCCGGTTGTCATGCGTGGACAACAATGACCGACGGCCGCTACACCTCCATGTCAGCGTGGTCTCAGGACAGCGAGGGAAACCTGGTTGGAACCATGGAGCTTCCCATGGCCGTTGGCATCGTCGGCGGCGCCTCCAAGGTGCATCCAGCCGCCCAAGCCAACCTCGCCATTCTGGGCGTTGAAACGGCCCAGGAGTTGGCCGGCATCATCCTCTGCGCCGGCTTGGCGCAAAACCTCGGAGCCCTGCGAGCGTTGTCCACCAAAGGCATCCAAGCCGGCCACATGAAACTCCACGCCAAGAACATGGCCGTCAGTGCGGGTGCAGTCGGTGACGAGGTGGAAGCGCTGGCAGCACGCTTGCAAGCACACGACGGGCATCGAACGCAGTCCTTGGTGGAAACGTGGCTCAAGGAAATGCGTGAAGGCTGAATTCACGCCTCTTCGACCACGGGGAGCGAGGACTGAACGGTGCCTTCCTCATCGCTCTCCTCACGCAAGATTTCCTTGCTGTCGCCCAATTCGTCCAGGAGACCGCTGGATTGGACCTGTTCCCTGAACCACGCCTTGACCTTTTTTCGGTCGGTGTGCGGACACCCGAAGGCCTCAGAGAAGCGACGGGTGGTCGCAAGACGGCGCGTGTTACCGTCTTTGCGACGGTCGATCATGCCGTGTTGAGCCAATTCTCGGACGTAATCGTAGGCCTTCTGACCGAGCAGTTCCACCAATCGCGACTGCGGCATCGGCTGATGGTACGCAATGAGGGCTGCGGCTTTGAGCAGTTTGGGCGGCATGTCGGTTTTCGTTTCCCGAGGGAGATGCGAAGCGATGCTTGGTTTGACCTCGAGGGCCCAGCGGTCGCCGACTTCGGCGAGCTGCAGTGCACCGCCTTTCCGCCGCTTGAGCGTGGCCTGAAGGGACCCAAGGCAGTCGAGCATTTCGTCCTCATCGTAGCCGAGGACGTTCGAAAGTTCCTCCACGGACATCGATTTCCCCGAACTGAACAACGTCGCTTCGATGAGGGATTCCAACGGTAATTCAGCCATGTTCAACCCTCACTCCACCAACCATTCATGTTCCTCAAAAACCTTGACCCGATGCACTCACTTCGTCGCTTTCGAGGGCGCTTGCTTGGTCTTCAGCGTCCTTTCTGGCCTTGGCTTCCAACTTGGCCTGTCGTCGTGCCTCACGCTCCTCACTGAGGCGCGCTCGTTCAGCGATGGCCTCCATTCGATGCTGTGAACCGGTGGTTTGACCGTCAAGCTCAACGGCATCCTCCGCCATGAGTGCCTCAACCGCCTCGAGCACGTCACCAAACGAGGTGAGGTTGGGCCACAAATCTTCGATCATGATGTTCTTGACCGCCTCACCCTCCTGCGTGATGCTGGCCATGCGACGATGGGTGAGGAACAGTCCGGCGATGAAGGAGGCCACAAACGCCTCGCTCTCGGGGTCCTCGAGGGCGCCACCAAAGGTCGACACCAACAGCGGTTTGAGGCGTGCAATGACGTCAACGAGGGGGACGACAGAGGTCCCTGCTGCCTCGCAGGTCGCTTTGAGGGCGCTCCAACAACGCTCGATGTCGCCTTCAAGATCCTCGTTGTGCATTCGACCGCCAACGTTGTCGAGGTACTCGCTGAGTTCCCGTTCGTGCTCGATGCGGTTGATTTCACGCTGCTTGAGGGCTTCGGCGTCATCGGCGGCGTCCTTGAACGCTGAGAGCAATTCGGCGAGGGTGACGGGCCGGCCTTCGTCTCGTCGGACGCGTTCGTCAAACAGGTTGGTGAGCATCTCATCTGCGTCCCCGTCAAGCACCGACTGCGTGAAGAAGAACGCCTCATCGTCGTATTCGCTCTCCCATCCAAAGGCCTGGTCGTCGTCCCAAACCTCCTCCTCAACGGGTTGAATTTTTTCAAAGAGAACGGCCGATTGATGATGCAGGACTTCCCACGAAAGCCGAATCAGACGACCGCACGCCGGTAAGTCGAGGTTCTCTCCATCCTTGACTCGCTGGGCAAAGACGGAGAGAAAGGCGGACAGGTCGACGTCCCAGGGATTGAACGCCTCTTCTCGGACAAGCGACAACACCAGCGCAACCGAGCGGTCAAACGGGTCGTGAAGGCTCTGATGTTCTGCCTCCTCGGTGGCGGCGATGGCGGCAATGCGCTGGCCGAACTGTTCAGCATCCTCCCGGTCTTCACCTTGACCGAGAAGTTGGTCGATGACCTCCTGTTGGAGGAACCATCGGTCCAGCATGCTTTGTTCTTCTGCCACGAGTTCACCTCACTGTTCTTCTGATTCTGCAACGGTTTCGACCTCACCGAGCCGTTGGTCGTTCTCTTCCACGTCCGCAACCCTTGCAGCAACGTCCGCTCGCTCGTTGATGTCTTCCGTCATCTCGGTCGTACGCTCCAACAAGCCTCCGAGGGAACCTTCTGCTTCAGACGAAGGCTCGGGCGCGTTGGCCTGCATGTGGGGAAGGAGCCCGCCGAGGCTTCGTGGAACGGCCATGGGCTCGGGCACTTCAGGCATGTCTTCAGCCGCGGCCACAGCGTCCATGATTCGACTCTCGTTCTTGTCGGCGTCCTTTTGCGCCTCCTTAAGGGCGGCCTCTCCGAGGGCGATGGCCCGTTCTCGATCGAAGTCAAGGATGCGGCGGCTGCAACCGTCGCCGCCGTGGGTGATGCCGATGTGATGATCGGCAAGTTTGAGCGACACCTTTCGAAGGGTGACCATGATGAATTGAGCTCGCTTGCTCCGTTCACGGCACATTTTTGCAATGCGTTCAGCGTTGTATGCGTCGAGGTTTTGGTCAACCTCATCAAAGTAATAGAAGGGACTCGGGTCGTAATCCTGAATGGCGAAGATGAGGGCAAGGGCCGCCATGGATTGTTCTCCACCGGAGAGTTGCTGACGGCTGACCTTCGAAGATTTCCCACGAGGTTGGGCCCACAGCTCGAGACCGCCTTTGAAGGGCTCTTCTGGATTTTCGAGGAACAGTTCCCCTCGACCTCCGTCCGAGAGTTGGTGATACGAGACTTTGAAATTCTCATTGACCTTTTCCAACACGGCCACCAAACGCTCTTTGCGCTGGCTCTCCAACTGCTCGGTGACCTCGATCAAATGCTTTCGTCGTGCCTGGAGGGTGGCGAACTCATCCTTCATCAGGTCCAAGCGTGCCTGGCACTCATCGTATTGTTCAATGGCCATCATGTTGACGTTGCCGAAGCCCTCCATGCGCCGTTGCAGGTTGCGAAGGTCGCGCTCAAGTTCACCCACGTTTTTGAGATCCTCCGGGAGGTCATGGACGGACAGGTTGGCATCGATGAGTTCCTGGCCCATGAGTTGGACTTCGGCTTCTTTGTCGCTGATGGTTCGCATCAGCTCCTCAGCCAAACGACGGTGGTTTTGCGCCTGGTTCAATCGCTCTTCGTTTCGCACGCGCAGCGTGGCCCGCTGGTCGGTCAATTCCTGACGTTCCTGCTCCAAACCCTGATTCTCTTCGAGGTAGACCGCCTGCTCATCTTTCTTGACCTTGAGCGCAGTTCGGTCGGTCGCCAGAGCGGCTTCAAGTTCATCGATGCGAACGAGACGCGCCTCCTTGTTCTCGTGAAGAGCGGTGAGACGCGCCGTGGTTTCATCCACCCGCCGCTGAAGAACCGTTTGGTGGCCTGTACCGCTGCTGAGAACGCCTTCGGCCTTTTCCTTGGCCCCGTTGGCTTCGACGCGCAACAGGTCGGCCGCATGCATGCGCTCACGGAGATGTTCGGGACTGGCGGCGTCCAAGGCCTCCCTCGCCACCTCGCAGGCTTCGGTTGAACTGGCAAGGATGCGGTCGGCAGCATCGAGTGCACGGAGTGCATCCTGCGCACTTTGGCGTAGTTCATCCAGTTTGGATTCAAGGCCGTGGACGACCCCTTGAGCTTTCTTGTGGGCTTGCCCAACTTGCTTTTGTTCGGCTTTGACATCACGGACTTCCGTGGCGTAGGAGTCATCGACCATGGCGTTGATTTTGTTTCGAATGGTTTGTTGATTGGTACGAGCCTCGCGCAGCGCTTCGTTGACGGTTTGCTCCATCAACATGAACTTCTCAACCTCCGCCGTGTGTTTTTCGACCTCGGAAGCACCTTGAATTCGCCCGCCGAAGGCGATGCTCATCTTTCGCTTTGAGCCACCCACCATCGCTCCACCGGACTCGATGACGTCGCCCCTGAGGGTCACGAATCGAGTACCGCCCATGTGTTGGCGTGCCACGCTGAGGTTTTCGACGATCAGCGTGTTTCGCAAGGCGAAGCGAACCGCAACATCGATGCGAGGGTCATAATCGAGCATTTCGTGAGCAAACCCGAGGACGCCGTCCTTGCGCGCCGTCATCACGGTCTTTCCACCTGCTCGTGAACTGCTCAATTTGTTGAGCGGAAGGAACGTGGCTCGACCTGCACGATGTTCGGCGAGCCATCGAATCGCATTGGCTGCATCCTGATCGGTTTCAACCACGACCGAAGCCATGCCGGCGCCGATCGCCGTTGCCAAGGCCACCTCATGAGCGCTGTCTTTGGGAGCACAGAGTTCAGCCACGGTGCCAATGATGCCGCTGAGGGTTTGGTTGTCTCGCGCGGCCAGCACGGCGCTGGCACCTCCAGCAAGGCCTTTGGCCCCCGATTTTTGTTCCATTTCGGCTTTCGCAAGGCTGAGCGCACGTTCCGCCTCACGAAGACGGACCTCAATCCTCGTCCGGTCCTCCGAGAGTTGTGCTTCTGCTCGTTGGGCCTCGGTCAGTTGGACGGCCAGCGCCTCACGGTCGTATTCCGGCGCTTGTTCTGCCAAATCTTGGAGTTTAATGTCGAGTTCCCCCAACGCCATGCGGAGTTCTTCTGATTCCGCCTGTGCATCGGCGAGTTGCTGGCCGACCAAATCGGCCTCAACCGCCAGTTTGTCCACTTCGGCTTGGGCTTCAGTGCGTTGGCCCTCATGCTCGGAAACCAAGGCCTCGGCGGCCGCCAACGCTTCGCTGAGGTGCTGATTTTTCTCACCGGCCGTGGCGAGGGCCTCCCGGACCTGTTGTTCCTCCAACTGGGCTTCTTCGAGTTGCTTGAGCGCCTCGGCGAGCGCAAGGTTGGCCGATTCCAGGCTCGCCCTGAACGATGACAGTTCTTCGTTGGCCTCGCGGAGTTGCTCCTCGACCCGCAGCGTTTCTTCTGCCTCATCTTCCTCTTCCTTGGCGGCCTCGTGGAGCCGGTCGTTGTTGAGCTCGATGGCCACCTGAAGGGCTTGAATGGCTTGTCCGAGTTCGGAGGTCTCGCCGCCGGTCAGACGGTTGATTTCGTTTTGAATCTCGGCGATCTTGTCGTCCAGTTCGATCAGGGTTTTCTCGGTCGCTTTATGCTCGTCCAAAAGCGTCTGACTCTGAGCGAGGTACTTCTGTCGCTCATCGATGTGAAAGGCCAATTCGTTCTTCAGGGTCGCATATCGCGACTGGAGCAACATGGCGTTGGTCACCTGTATCGCATCGGAGACTTCCTTTGCTTTTTGAGCGACGTGTCGCTCTTTAGCGAGCGTGGACAGTCGCTCCAACTGTTCTTTTTCGAGCAGCCCAATGCGATCAAGGTAGTTCTCGACCATGTCCTTCTGTTTGTTGGCTTTTCGAATTTCATCGTCGTACGAGGTGACCCCGGCCACGTTGTCAAGCACTTTGCGTCGTTCGTTGGCCGTCATCTTCGCGAGGCTCGTAACGTCGCCCTGAAGCACGATGTTGTAGCCGTCAGGACGGGCGTTGGCCGCACCCAGCAAGCGATGGAACACCTTCTGCGTGCTTTCCTCGCCGTTGAGTTTGTAGGTGGTCACCGGGTTGTTTGAGGCGGTCAATCGGATGCTCCGCGACATCCGAATCTCTTCTTTGTCGAGCGGCAAACGGCGTCGACCGTTGCTCATGACGGGGTTGGCAAAAACCAGCGTGACCGAACATTCCCGGGCGGGTTTTGAGTTCTTCCCGCCGTTGAAGATGAGATCCGTCGAGTTTTGGGCTCGGATGACGCGATTTGATTTGGGGCCGAGGACAAACTGAATCGCATCACCGCAGTTCGATTTTCCTGAACCGTTGGGCCCGGTGATGGCCGTAAAACCACGATCCAAGGGGACGGTCACTTCGCCCTTGAACGATTTGAAATTGAGCACTTCAAGTGATTTTAGGTACATCCCTATCCCTCAGGCGATGGAACGTTGGTTCCATCACTTTCCCCCCACCCATGCTTGAGGGGTTTTAAAATATCCGAAAAAACATGGCTCAGTGCCACGGTTTTGAGGGGTCGGATTGGAACGCCGAGAAGGGCTCAAAACACGCCGTGATTGTTGCACTTCTTACATCCCGCACCCTGGCAGTACGGGCAAGTTGCCATGACCAGCAATTTGCTACGCCGACGACTCATGGCCAGATCTTTGTCCGCACGCATAAATCGGGACCGCTCGGAGCGGTCGAGATGGGTCTTGCTGTGTTTTTCACGATCAAAAAACGACGAGCGGAACACGCCTGCCTTTTCTCGCCGTCGTTCAAGTTTGTCTCGAGTTTGCGAAACCGCTTCTGCCTCCCAGTATTTCGGGCCCCGAATCATCAACACGCCAATGACGGCGAACATGATCTGAACGACCCAGCCCTCCACAGGGAAGGGGAACATCGAGGCCAGTCCTTCCGAACTCGCCGACGTGGGCAACAGGGAAAGTCGGTCCAAGACAGCGAGGGTGCACAGCACCGAGCCCATGACGAAGCCGACCTTTCGCAAACGACGCGCCCATCCCTTGTTTTGGGGGAGTTCAAACCCGTAGACGAACAAAAACAGACCTTCCATCATCATGAGCAGGTCGGCGCCCGACCACTGCCCGATTTCACCCAAGCAATACGAAGTTCCGCTGGTCTTGAGCTCTTCTTCAACGGCATCAAAGGAACAACTGGGCTCAAACATGAGAAAGGCATCGAGTTTGTAGCCTTCAGCACCGTCAATGACCCGCGGTGCCACGCTTCCGAATTGCACGTTTGCGATGACAAAAAGCATCATCGCCGCTCCGAAGACGGTGAGAATTTTCCGCATGGACAGACCGAACACGAAGAATCCTCACGCCGTCCAACCGTCGCCAATTGATAGGCGTTGCGAGCCAACACCACAGGCCACCGGGCCATCACCGTCAAGAAGGGGGAGGCCGAGGGTAATCCACAGGAGGTGCAAACCATGGCCCACATCGCCATCATCGGCAGCGGTATTGCGGGTCTTTTCGCCGCCAGCCAACTCGCCGATGCTGGCCACCGGGTAACCGTGGTCACCAAAAAGCGACCAAAGGATTCCTCCACCAACTGGGCGCAAGGCGGCGTGGCTGCCATTTTGGACAAAACCAACCACGAAGGCATGGAGTCACACGTTCAGGACACCTTGCGGTCAGGCGACGGTGCGTGCGATGAGGCGGTCGTCCGGTCCATCATCAACGAAGCCGGTGAGCGCATCCGTGATTTGATTCGTATCGGCGTGGAATTTGAAAAGGAAGACGATGGCAATTACTCTTTGATTCGAGAGGGGGGACACTCCTCCAAGAGGATCCTCCACGCCAAAGACGCCACCGGGAAGGAGATCGAGCGGGCGCTCACGGCCTACGCCCGTCAGCACCCCGGCATCGCGCTGAAGCCGAACACCCTGGCCATCGACTTGATTCAACGCCGGCACGGCCATCCCGAGCACGGGGTCGCCGGTGTTTGGTGCCTCGACCAGGACACTCAAGCCGTCATCACCGTTCAGGCCGATGCCATCGTCCTGGCTACGGGCGGCGTGGGGCGCTTGGGAAGCAAACCACCAACCCGGACGTCGCCACGGGTGACGGGTTGGCCATGGCCTATAGAACGGGTGCATCCGTTGAAAACTTGGCCTACATTCAATTCCATCCAACCGCCCTGGCATCCCTTTCACCTCGTCCGTTTCTCATCTCAGAAGCCGTGCGGGGGGTCGGGGCAGTTCTGCTCGATGACGAAGGGCTTGCTGCTTGGAAAACGGCTTGCAGAGTTGCCAAGGAAGAAGGTGAGGAGCAACCTTCGCCGGCACCGTTTTCCTTCACGCTTCAATACACCCCCGACGGCTCATTGGCCACGCGGGACATCGTTGCGAGAGCCATTGACCAGCAAATGAAGAAACTCGGCACCGCCCACGTTCACCTGATCACCTCTCACCTCGACCTCCCATGGCAGGATAAATTCCCGACCATCGCACGACGGCTGAAGGACGAGGGGTTGGATCTTGGCAGCGATCCCATCCCGGTCGTTCCCGCCGCTCACTACATGGTCGGAGGCATCCGTGTTGACGACATCGGCAGGGCGTACCTCCACGGCACTCGCACCATCATGCCTCACCTCTATGCGATCGGCGAAGTGGCGTGCACGGGCATGCACGGAGCCAACCGCTTGGCATCGAACAGCCTGCTCGAGGCGGTGGTGTACGCCCAGCGCGTAGCGCAGCATCTCATTCAGCACCCGCCACCCCCGTACGATGGCAACCATCCTGCATGGCGAGCGGACGGTCTGGGTGCCCTACGGGAACACGCGCCCATCAATCACGACCGAACCAGTCTGGTGAGAACCATGACAGAAGAGGTGGGCATCGTTCGCTCAAATCAACGTCTTAAGCGTGCCCAGCGACGCCTGAACCTGCTTCATGACGAGGTTGATTTGATGTGGAAAACCGCACGGCCAACCCGTGAAATCGTTGAACTCCGAAACTTGTGCCTCATCGGTCAACTCGTCGTCAACGACGCCTTGAGCCGCACGGAAAACAGAGGCCTGCACTACAACGTTGACCTGATCAGGGATGACACGCACGAACCAGCGACGCCAGCATCTGATTGATGGGAACGGGAACGCCGTGCCCTTCAGCAAGAACGACGATCGCCTGATTGAGGGAAGCGATTTCCGTGGTTCTCCCGGCTTTAATGTCCTGAAGCATGCTGCAGGTGTTTTCGGCGGTCTGTTCCAACACGGTCCGGAGACGCGCTTCAAAGGCTGGTTCGTCGGGCAGCACCACCCGTTCCATGGCGGCGACTTGGCTTGCCTCGCGGTGGACCATCATGCACGCATTGAACAAGTCGCTTTGTAGCAATTCACCGTTGGTTAACCCGGCCAGCGCAGCGATGGGGTTGATGGCAAGGTTGAGCACGACTTTTTCCCAAATCAACGCCGCAGCATCGTCGTGAATCCAGGGGTTCAGGCCGGCCTCGGTGAACACCTCGACCAACGTCTCCAGTTGAGCCTCTGATGGACCGAGCGGGGGCAGGGAAAGCCCGATGCCACCAAAACCTGCCCAAACAACACCGTCACCATCAACGTAGGCTCCGTGCGTGGTGCTCGCAGCGAGGACAGCGTTTGGTCCGAAGGTCCGAGTCAGTGTCTCCACGTGACCAAGTCCGTTGCACAACGCCAAGACCAACCCGCCGGGTTTCAGGAAGGTCGTCGCCGTTTGTGCCAGTTCGGGAAGGGTGTACGATTTGCAGGCGAAGATCACGACGTCAGAGCCACGGACGAGAGCGTCATCCACGGCAAGTTCCTCGCAGGAGAACATGAAACGCTCTGGACCAAGATTCAGGGTGGCGTGCCCGGAAATTTGGAGGCCCTGAACCATCTGAACCGCTCCGCGCTCTCCACGCACGTGAAGGTGGAGTTCAGCGCTGGTGGCCGCTAACGCACCGGCAATCACCGTCCCGATTGAGCCCACGCCAAGAACCGAAATTCGAATGGTCATCACCTCACTGATAACTCGAAAGGTGGAGCACCACCGAGCCCGCCTCAAACGAAAGCCACATGGTGGCGAGCGGAGCGTTGGGTGGCGTCAGTTCGAAGACGGTGTCGCCCGGTGAAAGCGAGTTCCCGTCCCAATTGTGTTCCCAATCGTCGTCAAAACTCCCGCCACGGTCCAAGCGGAAAGGAACGCTGCTGTTGGTGGGATTGTGAAGCGTGAACGACGTCATGCCGTTGTTCAGCACCGTACCGTCGGAGGCGATGGCCCATGGCGTGGTCCAAAACCTGGACGTTGACCCCATCCATGACACCAACAGTTCGGGTCCGTCCTCGGCCACAAACGATAGCGCCGGATAGGGATTGAACCCTGGTTTGCACAGGGTCATGTTGGCACCCGGCGGCACCCTCAGCGTCAGGTTCTGTTCCTCTTCCACCATCGGGATGTCCCCCGATGAGCGGACTTGGAGGTCCCAAATCCACGGGCTGGGTCCCAGGGGACGAGCCGGGGTGCTCATGCTGGCGTTGATGGGGCAGTGGTCGGCTTCCATGCTCAATATACCGCCCTCACCGAGCAGAGCCTCCCACGAAAGCCCGTCTTCTGCTTGGATGAGCCACCCATCTTCCGGCACATGGGCCACCAGCGGCCGGCGTGGCGGAAGCACCGGAGTGAAGGTGTCGTTGTTGAGCGTGATCGACGCCATGGATGCGTCAAAGACCAGCGGGTCCAGACCCTCAAGGCAAACCCTGTCGGGCACCTCATCGACGGTCGTGTTCAACCCATCTCCGTCAACCAACGCCACGAGTTGGGTCTGAACCGAGGAACCGATGCCTTCTCCCACGCTGATGTTGAGTGAATCGGAATCGATGAGGTCCCCCGTGAGCGCCAAGCACCGGTGAACAAATGCACCCACATCAACGTCGTACCAGCTCGTATCGGGCACGACCTCGAGGGCCGGTCGAACCGCTGCGGGAACCACCTCGTAGCCCCCGTTCATTGACACCACGTAGCTGAGGTTCGCTCGGGTGGGTTGGGACGGTCCGTCCCACGTGAGGTTCATCCAGAAAAACGCCGTTCGCTGAGGTAGAAGGTCGGCGCCGCATCCGTCCCCGTCAAGGGAATACGTGCTCTCACCGTCGCAATCCCATGACACCGTCCACCCTTGGCCGGGGTGTTCGAGGAAGGCGCCGATGGCGTACGGCTTGGACAGCGCCGAGGGGTTGGTCAGTCGCACCTCGGTGCTGGAGTGCCACGTGCCGTTTTCCTGGAGCGTGGCGGCGACCGGGTCAGTCAGTTCGTGCGTCAACGGGTCGTCCCATCTCGATTCATGGAGCACCGGCTGTGCAGCAGGCAGCAACAAAACACCCACGAGCAGCAAAAGGAACCCCATGCGCCCGTGGTCCTGCTCACTCAAGCCCGTGGTCTCATCGAGGATGAGCGGGATGCGCAGGTCGGTCCCAAAGAAAAACAACAGCGGAAGCAGCAGCGCGAAAACGAGGTACCAGAGGGAAAATTGTTCGAACACGCCAAAGATGTAAGCACAGAACAGCATCGTGACCAAAATCAGGCTTTGCGTGCTGGAACTTCGTCCGTCGAGCAGGCCCATTCGAGCGATCAAAAGCCGACCGCCCGGGAACGTCGGGATGGGGAGAATGGAAATCCATGCGAACAGCATGAGCATCCCGCCGGCGTGAACCCACGGGTGAGCCCAGAGCAGGCGAACGAAGGCATCATCTCCAGCGAATTGGGTGGCGAAGAGAGAGATGAACAGGGGCGGATTGGAGACCAGCGGCATGGCGCTTGACGCCAAGTACTCGGGGGTCATCGTGAGGCCCGCAAGCATCATGACGGCGCCACTGACACCGAGGACAAGAGGCACGGACAACGCTGCAAAACCGAGGGAGGCTCGATGGGGCCACGGCCTGGCATCCATTCGGGGCATGGTTGGAATCAGCAACACCCCGAAGGGCCAGAACAGCCACGAGGAAGGGAAGAGCCCCAGTGCGTACAGGGCGATGGTGAAATCGGGGACCGGCATCAAATGGCCGCTGCGTACGCCGTAGCGAGCCGCGACGTTCCGTTGAACCTGGGAGGCCAGTGCCAACACCAAGAGCACGGGAAGGGTGTAACCTAGAAGGGCATCAACAAAGGGGGAACCGTGGAACCAACCTGCATCAGGTCGGGCTTTTGACATCCAGTGATCGCCCGCCAGCGTCAACGTCAACAGCGAGAGCAACCAGAACACGAGGACGGTGTTGAACCGAGGAAATTGCCGCTCAGGCCTCGGAAAAACGGTGATGACCCAGGGCTCATCCTTGGTCAACTTGCCCATCCATCCCAAACGATCGAGGTGACCGTTGAGACGGATGAGGTCCTGATGGATGTCATCCGTGGGCGATGAGACCGTCCAGGAAGGCCACCGTCCACCGTTTTGTTGCAGAACGTCGACGTATTCGCTGAGGGTTGAGGCCAGCAAATCATGCTGAGACCATGGTTTCTTGTGGTGGGGCAAGCCGGACTCGATGGCTTCCGGTGAATGGTCCATGGCATGCCCCCCTGTCGTTGCGGTGCGGCCCATCCTCCATGAATCCCTCGTTGGGGCCACGTCGGTGTTCACTTGTTCTTGAATCGCTTCAATCGGAAGGTTTCTTCTGCGTTCCATCTCTTCAAGTCGGAGTTGAATGAAGACTTTCGCTTCCTCAAGTTCGGGGATGACCTTGAACTCGAGCGTTGACACGACGCTTGGTGGCTTCGATTTCGGCGAGCAGGCGCTTCAAGGTGGCCTCCATTTCCGAGGCTTTGACGATCTTCTCGATGAGTTCGCTGAACGAATCGCTCGCTTCGTCGATGTAGGGTGAAGAGCCAATGAAACCGATACCGCGCTCAGCAAAGGTGGATTTCAGGTTGCTTCCGCTGACGCTCGGCACCACCACACCCATGATGTTGCGACGCTCAACTTCGACCTCCGGGTGGGCGGAGTTGGCAATGGCGGCGGCGCGAACGGCCAGACCGCCCTCGATGGCGTTGGCCAAATCGATGCGTGTCTTGGCCAGGCGATAGGCCGCCGTGAGATCGCGCTTGGCTTCAATCATCTCAGAAAGCAAGGTTCGGAACTCGTGAAACAGACCGTCCCGCTTCATCTTGAGCAACTTGTACCCGTTCTTGGTCTGCTTGATGCGACCTTTCAACTTGATGAGTTCGCTACGGGTTGGTTTGATGTCCAATGCCATGCTTTCTCACCTCCTTGTTTCGGTTTGCGGGTACGCTCAAGCGCGGTTTTCTGGGTGGTACTTCTTGATGAGCTCTTCATCGAGACGCACGAGGTACTTCGTGTCGATGCTGGCCATGAGTTCCCAACAAAGGTTGAGCGTTTCAATCGATGGTTCGGTCTTCATCACGGGATTGACGAAGGAACTTGTCCTCAAAGACGCCGGAGAAGTCGAGCAGTTGCTTGTCACGCTCGTTGAGAGCGTCCTCACCAACGATGGCCACCAGACCACGGAGTTCACGACCTTGGGCGTAGGCAGCGTACATTTGGTCGCTGACCTTCTTGTGGTCGTCGCGGGTCGTTTTCTCACCGATACAGGAACCCATCAGTCGAGAAAGCGATGGCAGCACGTTGATGGGCGGGTAGATGCCCTGCTGGTGCAACTCACGGCTGATCACAATCTGACCTTCCGTGATGTAGCCGGACAAATCAGGAATGGGGTGCGTGATGTCATCACCGGGCATGGTGAGAATCGGGAACTGGGTGATCGACCCCTTCTTGCCCTTCACGATACCTGCACGCTCGTAGAGCATGGCCAAGTCCGTGTACATGTATCCGGGGTAGCCACGTCGTCCTGGAACTTCTTCACGAGCTGCACCGATTTGACGAAGAGCGTCGCAGTAGTTGGTCATGTCCGTGTAAATGACGAGGACGTGGTAGTCCTTCTCAAACGCCAAGTATTCGGCGGCGGTCAGGGCAAGACGTGGCGTGATGATTCGCTCGACAGCGGGGTCGTCAGCGAGGTTGACGAACAACACGGCGTTCTCGAGTGCACCGGTGCGCTCCAAGTCGGAACGGAAGAAGTTGTACTCTTCAGCGGTGATTCCCATGGCGCAGAACACGACAATGAACTCTTCATCCGAGTCCTTGAGTTTGGCCTGTCGGGCAATTTGCAGGGCGATGTCGTTGTGAGGAAGACCCGATGCAGAGAAAATGGGCAGCTTTTGTCCACGAACGAGGGTCGTACAGCAGTCAATGGCCGAGATACCCGTCTGGATGAAGTCGTGAGGCGACTGTCGGCTGTAGGGGTTGATGGCCGCACCAATGATGTCGGCCTTTTCATCGGCAACGATTTCGGGACCGCCGTCTCGAGGACGCCCTGCGCCGTCGAGAATGCGACCGACGAGGTCGGTGCTCACGGGCAGCTTGAACACATCGCCCATGAAGGTGACACCGGTGTCTCGGTTGATTTTGGCCGTGCCTTCAAAGACCTGAACGATGACGAGATCGTCGGAGGTGTCGAGCACCTGACCGTTCTTGATCTCACCGTTGGAAAGGCGGAGGGTAACGATTTCACCAAACGCAACGGGCTCGGTTTTGTTCAAAAAGACCAATGGGCCCTTGACGTCGGTAATGGTTCGGTATTCTTTTCCAGTCATCTTCATCTCCTCCTCAGTTGGCCTCCACGGCGTTGGCAATTTGTTCGTTCATCTCCTTGACCATGGCTTCAATGCGGTCAATGTAGCCTTCTTCGAACCGGCCACGCATCAGGTTGGAGCGGGCAGGGACGTTGACGACATCGTTGAGCAGCGCACCGTCGGCCATGGCGGTCTTGGCGGCTTCTTGGAAGGACAGGATGGCCTTGGCCATCTCGTACTGCAACTTGATGTCGCAGTAAGCGTCGACGGGGTCGAACCCGTTCTGTTGCAGGAAGAACTCACGAATCATACGGGCGACTTCAAGGGTCAGTTGCTGGTCGACCGGCAGTGCGTCAGAACCGACCAACTGGACGATTTCCTGAAGTTCGGCTTCAATCTGCAGGAGACCGCTGATTTGGGTTCGAATTTCAGGGAAGTCCTGAGCGATGTTGTCTCGGAACCACTGGTCGAGGCTCTGTGGGTAGAGCGAATACGAGTTGAGCCAGTTGATGGCGGGGAAGTGGCGTTGTCGAGCCAGCCCTGCATCGAGACCCCAGAACACCTTCACGATACGGAGGGTACCTTGGGACACCGGCTCAGAGATGTCACCACCGGGTGGCGACACAGCACCAATGACCGTGACCGAGCCGTCATCGCCGTTGAGGGTCTCCACACGACCGGCTCGCTCGTAGAACTCGGCGATTCGGGACGAGAGGTAAGCTGGGTAGCCTTCCTCACCGGGCATCTCTTCCAGACGGGATGAGATTTCACGCATGGCTTCAGCCCATCGAGAGGTGGAGTCGGCCATCAGCGCCACGTCGTAGCCCATGTCTCGGAAATACTCGGCGATGGTGATGCCGGTGTACACGGATGCCTCACGAGCAGCCACCGGCATGTTGGAGGTGTTGGCGATCATGACCGTCCGGTTCATCAGCGGCTTGCCGGTGTTGGGGTCGATCAGGTGGGGGAATTCGTCCAACACTTCGGTCATCTCGTTGCCGCGCTCACCGCAGCCGATGTAAACGACGAGTTGAGCATCGGAGTACTTGGCGAGGGATTGTTGCGTAACCGTTTTTCCGGACCCGAAAGGACCGGGAATACCAGCCGCACCGCCCTTGGCGAGCGGGAACAGGAAGTCGAGAATGCGCATGCCGGTGACGAGGGGAGTGTCAGGAGCGTATTTCTGGGTGAAGGGACGAGGGGTTCGGACCGGCCACTTCTGCATCATCTGCAACTCGCTGCCGTCATCGAGGACACAGACGGTTTGGGTCACGTTGAAGTCTCCGGATTCGATGGACTTCACCTTGCCACCTTTGCCGGGTGGGACCATGATCTTGTGAACGATGGTCTCGGTTTCTTGGACGTGGCCGATGACTTGGCCGCTGACCACTTCATCGCCCTTGGCGACTTGTGGCTCGAACGTCCAGGTCTTCTCCATGTCGAAGGCGTCGGCGTCAACACCACGGGTGATGAACACACCCATCACTTCCTCAAGGGTGGCGAGAGGTCGCTGGATACCGTCGTAAATCTGGGTCAGGAGGCCGGGGCCCAAGGAAACGGAGAGCGTCTCTTCGGTGTTCAACACGGGCTCGCCGGGCCGAATACCCGAGGTGTCTTCGTACACCTGGATAACGGCCTTGTCGCCGTGCAGTTCAATCACTTCGCCCATGAGACCTTCGTGGCCAACACGGACAACGTCGTACATTGCAGCGTTCATGCCAGTGGCGGTTACCACCGGTCCCGAAATTCGGTAAATCACTCCTTCATTGCTCATTTTTTCTTCCTCCTGTTTTTGGGTTGGAACATCACTTCCACAAATCGACTCCTATGGCCTTGCGAATGGTCTCCCGCAGGGTGGTGTCTTCCTCCGTACCGATACCAAGAACGGTGGGGGAGACGGACGCCGACAATTGATCTCGCAATCGGTCGGGCAACGTGGCCATCATGGCGGAGTCGACCACCATGATACCAACAGATTTGTTGTTGAGTAGACTGCGAAGGGTGGAGTGCAAATCCTCCTCTCCTTCGGGGTTGTAAAGATCGGACAGTCCAGCGAGCTGGAAGCCCAGTGTAAAGGCGGGTGAACCAACGACTGCAATCTCCATGATCTCACCTCAGAGCACGTGTGCCTCCAAAATTTCGGAGGACAAGCCCGCCAATCGGCCGCGAACGATCAGTCGCAAGTCCATGACTTCCTGAACTTTCATCGCTACGTAGTGAATGATGGGGAGGGCTGACACTGGATGGAGGTAGCTCATCCGTTGCATCATTTCGTACTCCCGTGCTTTCATCCAGGTGATGACGGCATCGAGGCTTCGGCCGGCTTCGGCCTCGGCCAGCACGGTTTCAAACCCTGCCATGTCGAATTTGTCACCCGCTCGTAGAAGGTCCATCATGCCGTTTCGGCCGCTGGTGGCGATCGTTGAGAATGCACGCTTCGGAATCAATCGGCCGCCTGGAATCAAGAGCGACACAAGTTGATCGTTGCTGATGCCGACAGCACTGGCCTCGAGGATGTTGACGATGTTCTTGTGGTCGATTTCCGCAGCGAACAACCGTGAAAGGAAACGGGCTGGAGCACCTTTTGACTGCAGCAGCGCCCTCTGGGCAGCGGCGTAGTAATGCCGGTCGAGGGCGTCCTCGTAGTCCGCCAGGGAACCGTTCTCGGGAACCTTGGCAAGGGCGGACCCAAACTGTTTCCTTCGCATCAGATTCGCTGCCGACTTCATGTCGTCGCAACTCTCCACCACCTTGAGCCAAGGGGTGTTGACGTCGTTGATCTCCGGAAGAATGCTGTTACCAACCTCTTCCACCGACACCTCGTTGTGAATGGCTCGGAACACCGCCTTGGCGTTTTGATATTCAAAGCGAGAGGTGTAAATTTCAATCAGCGGCCGGATGGTTCTGTTGGCCATGTTCACGATCTCGGTCAGTTCTGCTTCGAGGTTGTGCGTCAAAGCCGCTTCAACCAAATCGCCGCCGGACAATTTTCCGGCGTACAAATCGATTTCATGGCGGTAGCCGATGTCTCCAACGGCCACGGTCAACTGGTCCACGGACTGGTTGATGAGTTGTCGCAGACGTGCTCGGTCAGCCAACTTCTGTCGCCGTGCCTTGGCACGTGAGACGACATAGGGAGTGTTGCCGAGCATCATCGTATCACCTTCTTCATCCAAACAGCGTTTCGTTCACGGCAGAGAGCTGACTTGACCAGGCCCGATCGAGCATGTTGTCGAATCGCATGTCAAACGACACCGACCCGTCCTCAGCCTCGAGAATGAAACCGCCGAGCCCATCCACGCTTTCGCCGACCTTGCGGTCGCCGGCTTCTTTGGAAATGGCTGCACGGTCAATCTCGACCGGTCGAATCACAAACTTGCCTTTGGCCAATTTCTTGGAATCCGCCAGCATGGACTTCAACAGCGCCGCTCGACCCTTCATGCCGGGGTCGCCGATGTGTTGGCGTGCGGCATCCAAGGTTGCATCGAGCACTTTCCGGCGAGCGATCAGGACGTCCTTTTGATTGGACTGCCGTGCGCTGGCCACCGTTTCTCGTGCAATCTGCGTGGCTTCTTTTTCTGCTCGCTGTTGTGCTTCGTCTCGCAGGGCGCTGGCTTTGGCTTCTGCGTCAGCCAAGAGTTTCTTGGCTTCGGCCTTGGCCTCCGCAATCAGCGCTTTTGCTTCCTCTTCAGCAGCTGCAGCGATGTCGTTCGCAAGTGTTTCTAAGGTCATGGTCTTCTCTCCTGTGTTCGTTCAATTGGGCAGAGCCCAACGCAAATGGTTCTGACTTCAGCCCAAGAAGAGCGGAAGGGCACCGAGAATCACAATGGATTCTGGAAGAGCGGTGAAGATCAAAGCGACACCGAACTTGCTGCCGTCTTCGGCCAGCATGCCGACAGCAGCGCTGCCGATGGCGGCTTGGGAGAAACCTGCACCGATGGCAGCGAGGCCAAGGGCAAGTCCGACACCAACGTCGCCGGTCATTCCGTCAGTTGCACCAGAATCGGTCGTCGTGTCTTCTGCAGCAGCAACGCCTTGGGCGACCAAGGCGAGCGTTGCCAGAACGATCAGGGTGCGTAGGCTCATTTTCAGGGTATTCTTGTTCATTTTTCTACCTCCAGTTTTGTGTCCATGGGACTATGATTGCCCCTCCGTATGGAGGGTACGACCGCCGAGCGGGGTAAAAACCCGACCGGAGCCGTCGTAGAACTTGCCCATCCACTCGACGAAGTGGAGACGGGCTGCGTGAATGCTCGGCGAGAGCAAGCCCAACGCAAGCGCAAAGGCTTGGATGAAAACGAAAAGGACGAATCCGAGAACCACGGCGACCACGCCTGATCCGGACCACATCAAGTCCCATCCCATCGAGATGGAAACTTCGGCGATTTTGACGCCGGCCACGCCGACGCCCATCACACGAAGGTAAGACAGGGTGTTCGCGAGGAGGCCAAACGTCTCAATCGGACCCATGATGAGACCGCCGGCCCAGCCGAACTTCTCGAAGACGGCGAGGCCGATGATGAGGCAGCCAACACCGAACAGCGTCGCCAAAGCGTAGGGCGTGGGGTCGAACACGCCTTGGTCGGTGGTGAGGAAACCGTAGACATGGAGCGTGCCTGCTGCGAGGATGATCATCCAGCTTCCCTTTTCGAAGAAGGCTGCAACCACGCCGTGGGCTCGGGCGACGTTGATGAAACCGAGGATGAACCCGAACATCAAGTGGGCGACGCCGAGGTACACCGAGAGAAGCACGTACTCGCTGAGCGAAGACGTGGCACGGTGGAACGGGATTTTCGTGTAGCCCATGTTCAGGGTGTCCGTGACAAAGGCGGGGAAGTGGATGTTGTTGTAGGTCCAAGCGTAAATCCCTGCGAGGGGGGAGGCGTCTCCCATTTGCCCCGTGTTGTCCCAGACGAAGCCGAAGCCTTCAGCGAATAAGAAGCCCCAAATCATGCACCAAACGCCCATCCACTTGAGGATGGTGATGCCGTTTTTGACCACAGGATCTGCGGCGAAGGGCTTGGTACCGAGCCAAACGCCCAGGAGGAAGATGATGAAGCCGTATCCGAAGTCGCCCAAGATCAGTCCGTAGATCATCGGGAAGGTCAACATCAGGAAGAAGGTAGGGTCAAACGTGCCGTAGGTCGGGCGACCGACCAGTCCAACCATCAACTCAAACGGACGGGAAACGGTTCCGTTTTCAAGGGCAACGGGCGGGGCGGGCTCGTCGTGGTGATCGTCGTGGTCGTCGTCGTGATGGCCGTGGTGATCGTTGACGTACGATGCAATCTCGATGTGAGAGGCCATGGAACCGAGAGCAGTACGAACTTCGGCTTCCTTGGAGGAGGGCACCCATGCATCGAGAGCAAAAGCCTGGCCGGACACAGCGAGTTGGGTGGGCGCAGTGTGAATCTCATCCTCTTTGACGAGGTATTCGTGGATGGCGAGAATGTTTCGACCGTTGTTGCGAGCCCAGCGCTCGGCGTCTTCCGAGGCGGAATACATGGTGCCCTCAACCTTACTTCGCTTGGCGAGGAGCGTCTTGAGGGCTTCGGCAGGCGTACCGCCCATGTTGGGAATCTGGACGGGTTTGCCGCCCAACTCACCCAGGGCCATCTGGACCTCTGCGCTCTCGGAAGGAAGGCAGGCGGCGGCCACAATGCCCGGGGCAGCGGCCAACTCAACCTTCTGCAGTCAGGGAGCCAAACACGCCGGCGGCTTTGCTGGATTTTTTGGTCTCGGCGACGTAAACCTCAACACGAGCGGAACCGGTCAGCAGTTCAAGGTCCATGTTCAACGGTTCAAGGCGTCGCAGGATGTGGATTTGCTCGTCGAGGAGTTCGAGTTCTGCTTCGGCATCTCGGTGGGTGTCGAGAAGGTCCAAGCCTTTCTGGAGCTCGTCAGCGAACGAGCCTTCGAGCAGTTCTTTCACCCTGCGGAGGGGCACGGGCCCGTCAGCATTCACGGGGTTGAACGCAGAGATGGCGGCCCGCACCTTGGCGAGCAGGGAACTGACGTGGTTGGCCTCGTCGGAGTCGCTGGCTTGACCGACGTTCACGCCGTCCTCAAAGTTCGTGTAGGACTCGATGTGAACGCACCCAAGGTTGGTGCAGGTTCGCAACACGTCCGCCATGCGGTCAACAGGGGCTGCGACCGTTAGACGGGACATGGCGACCGTGTCAAACATGGTACCGCCTCACTGGGATGAAAGAGCGTCAACCACCATCTTCACGGCGGCCTCTTGGTGGCTTGCTGAGTTCGATTCGATGCTGCTGACTTCTTGGGCGCCGGTGGCTTTCACCTGGTCGGCCTCCCTGCGCCTTTGAGCGTGCATCGTCGAGGATTTTTTGGGTCAACACGACGGTTTCATCCGCTGCATCTTGAACCGTTTCAGAGGCTTTTCGGCGAGCATCTGAAAGGATTTTTGAGGCTTCTTCTTGGGCTTCAGCGAGGCGCTTTTCAGCCTCCTGTTCAGCCGTTTTGATGCTTCGAAGGACTTCGGACATACCCATGAAGAACACCTATTGATTTCGGCACCGAAAGGGGGTTTAAGAGTCTAACGGGGTGCGTTGTTGGGCTTAGTTTTCGGGCTTTGTGCCACGGAATCGGCTGGCCATACCAAACGGGTAGAGAAGACGACCTTGAACGTCTGAAAACCCGACCTCACGCATCATGTTTCGGTAGTATCCGTTGGTGCCGTAGTGCGTGTAACTGGCAGCGAGACCCTTCCAGGGTGGTTTTTCTCTTTGGTATGAGACGCGCCATGACCTGAACCACGCTGTTCATCCACAAGTACCCGAAGAACCCGTGCAACTTGTTGGCTTTCCCTGCATCACAGATCACCAAGCGGCCACCGGGCTTGAGCACGCGATAAATTTCTCGGAGACCCTGTGCTTTGTCCTGAAAATCACGGAAGGAAAACAAACAGAACACCATGTCAAACGTGTTGTCGGGCAGTGGGATGTTTTCGGCGATGGCTTGAACGTATTCGGCGGGCCCTTCACCACGGGCCGCACGGGCGGCATCAACGCGCGGCTGTGCGGTGGCAAGCATCTCTGGAGACGGGTCAAGGCACGTCAAATCCATCCCGACCAGATCTTCGGCGAACGAGCCGGGGCCGCACCCGACTTCCAGTACTTTCATGCCGGGCTCGGCGTGGTTTCGACGTTTCGCCGCCAGCGCTTGTCTTGGCCGAAGGTCATCCACGTGTTGACGCGGTCATAGTTGGGAATCGTGGCCTCGAGTTGGCCTTCCAGCACCTCCCACGCATCAGCATCAATGCCCGACGCATCGAAGCCGCCGGTGGCTGCGCGCTTCCCCATGGTTAAGACCGAACCCCCGACCGTTTTGGACATGTCGTTTGGTCCACGCCGGCGTCTAGGCGATACGTTCGACGGTTTCGGGCGTGATGCCTTCCTCCGGCGTGACACGGAACACGAGGATTTTCAGGTTCTCCGGTGCGTTCCTGAACTTGGAGACGATCATCGAGTTTTCAAAGTCCGTACCGATGGTTCGGACCTTGAACGACAGCACCATGTCCGCAATGGAGGACAATTCCTGCTTGATCGCCGGGTCGAGGCCGTCGGTGGAGACGGAAATCATGAGCAGCCCTCGCACCATTTGCGCGTGAGCCTGAAGCATGCGCACCATCGAGACCACGCGGGCCGGGTCTTCGCGCTGAAGAAAGAAGTCGAGGTTGTCAAGGACGGCCCGGAAGTAGGGGCCGAGGCCCATGATTTCGTTGGTGACTTCGGTCAGGTAGTCCTGACTGCTGTCGTCGACGAATCGAGTTTGAGCAAGACGCTGAATGTCGTCCAACTGGAAGCCCTCCAGCCGGTATCGACTGGCGAGTAGTTCCCGCTCGAGAACGTTGGCGTTGTATTCCTCTCCGATGGTTCGAACATTGATGTCCAACGGCCAGTCGTACTTCTTGAAAATTCGAATGATTTCTTGCTGACCTTCGTCGGTGGCGATGTAAAGCGTGTTTTCCGGCTCTTCCGCTGGCGAGGTGAACTGCTTCGCAAAGAGTTCGCTCCCCGAACCGGTTTCGGTGAACGCCACCATGGTGAAGCCGCGGGGCACACCGCCTCGCATTTCGCTGTCGAACTTGGGCACACCAAAGGAACCCACCGAACCAAAGAAGTCCTCGTCCTCGGGGTCAAACGTCATCTTTCGAGCCATGTTCAATCACCTCAGAGAAGAACCACCTGTCCTCGGTCAACCAGGTCCGTGCAGTACGTGTCAAGGTTGGCGAGAACCAAGGGCGGGGTTTGGTCGGGGACGTTGAGGATGACCGACAAAACCTCGCGCTGACGGAAGGTGTTGATGAAGGTGTGAAGGTACTCTGCCAGCATGCGATCATCGTTGTAAATCGCCAACGCGTTCACGCTGTCCAAAAACACGAAATTTCGCTGATTGTTCACCGTTCGCAACGTGTAAAGCGTGCGCAACAAGATGCTCTCGAGCATGATGGGGCTGTCGATGAACGTGATGTTGCTGTAAGGCACGTCGGTGCCACCCAGCACGCCCGATGAAACGAGGTCGAGGAAATGAATGCCTGAAACGTCCACCCCGATGGCTTCGAAGGCCTGGATGATTTCAACAGCCCCGCGGCTGGCGGAGATGTAGACGCCGCCCATCTCAAACATCTGCATGAGTGGAATCATGGTGCTGGCGGTCACCGCAAACGCGTTGGACGAGCTAAGGCGCACCTGAACGGAGCTGCCCAACGACACCTGCGTGAGTTGTTCAGCGATCATCTGGTCGAGTTCAAACATGGTCACGCCCCCCATCTCGAGGAATTATCGGTGGATGCACCCCACTTTAACATGGGAATCAACATGACACCAAGCGGGGTCAACTCAATGGCGTGTTTCGCCCGACTGTGCGATGTTCCACGCATCTTCACCACCTGGAGGAAGCGCAGCAGGTGCCCCATGCGTTCCGAGTCACCCATGACGATGATGCCGTCAGCGATGGCTTCCTCAACACCAAAGGAAGACCAGTGAGCGTTTTCTGTTGCTGAAGTGATCTCTGAAATCAAAATCGTGGTGCAGCCCAGCGTGGCCAGCTTCTTTCCGAGGGTGAAGAGGAAATCACGGATCAGTTGCTCCGACTTGATCTTGTAACACAGGGTGGTCACCGAATCGATGACCAGTCGTGTGACACCGATGGTGTTGACGATGTCGACGATGGATTTGATGAGGGCGTGAACGTCGTCGAGGTCAAAAGACGCTTTCTCGAGCCCGAGCCATGAGTACAGCACGTCCATGTCGAACACGTTGATGAGGCCTGAGTCGACCATGTTCATGTCAAAGAAGGCATACTGGCGAATGTTTTCGAGAAGTTTCACGGAGGGTTCGGTTGCCGTGAAGTGGGCGCAGGCTTCACCGGCCAATGCCCCTCGGACCAGAAATTCCATCCCGAGGGTGGTCTTACCGGACCCGCACGTGCCAGCCGCAAGAACGGTGGAACCGTAGGGAATGCCACCGCGAAGAATTTCATCCAATCCGTGGATGCCCGTCACGCAACGGTCTCGGGTGTATACGCTTGTGGGCTGCATGGGACCAAAGGGAAGGAAACGCCCCGGGTTGATGAAGTGTTTGGACGGTGGAGCAGGCCGGAGGATGGAATCACGGCTCATATTCGCCGGGAGTCGGGTTGTCCTCGAGGCTCCAAGAGGATGAACTGAACCGGTCGTTGCCGTCCCACACCAGCGATTGACCTGCGACCAAGAAGAGGCCCTCCACGCCCCACTCCACGCGGACGACGTCGGCTGGCGTGATCTCGTCGAGTTGCGTGTAGCGCAGACTCAGAAGACCGCGGCCGTCTGAAAGGCCGTCAATTTGGCCAACGCCGAGGAAGCCCAGCGCCCCAAGATCGAGCACGTGGCTGGCATTACCGACCACCTGCGACGAGGGGTCCCCGGTCAACAAGGAAAGCGATTGACCCGAGATGACACCGCTCTTGAGCAGAAGGTTGCTTGAAACGGACCCCGAGGTGTGGTTCAACGACCAGCCCCTCAGCGCAATGGCAAAGTCGTTGGGGTTGTGGATTTCAATCCACTCGGGCCCCGAAGAAGACGGCCGAACCATCACCTCGGTGATTTCGAGAATGTTGTTTTTTCGTCCTCCGTCGTGAACCTCCAACACGACGCTGTACCGTTCCCCGTCCTGTTGGAACGAGCGGTAGGCCGTCGAACTTGACGGTGCCGTGCCTCGTTCGGTTCCGCCGTCGAACAGCGACAAACCGACCCGTTGAGGGTCATCGCTTTCAAGCACACGAATGCTCAGATGAAGGCTCATGTCGTCGTCCAACCCCAAACCGGCCGCCATGCCGTCCTCGGTGACGTTGTGCAGGGCGGAAATCCGATGCATGTCCAATTTGTGATGCAGCATCAAACCGGGTTGAACACGACCTTCGTGGAGGGCATCGGCGGACGCCAGATGCCAGTCCGCCGTGGAATTGGTGTAGTCAAGTCCCTCATCCATGGGCACGAACCAGCCTTCGCCCGAGGTCAGGCGGTCAAGACCGAGGGAAGCGGCGCGGTCCAGACGGTCCACGGCAGGGTCGTTTGAGCCCATTTGCAGTTGTGCGAGGGAAAGGAACGCCGTCAAGATCATCAAAAACAGCGTGAACGCCGAGAGGAATTCAATCACGGCCGTTAACGCCCCTTCGTCCCGTTCGCTGTGAAGGGACGCCCTGCGCATGAACCGAGCAAGCGGCGCACAATTCATGAGGTTGCCGCTTTTTGTTGGAAAATCCACCCTGCATCGGGCCTCGATGGGATGGGCCGATTTCGGGAAATTTGGACGGAAGGGGCGCCCACGAAGCGATGAGTCTTTGAATCACGGATGGGAGGAAAGCGTGATGAGCGAGCGCAAGCCACGTCAGACCTCCAAGCAACGAACCGGCCTTGGGTTTGTGATCATGCTCTTGCTCTCATCGCTGGGTGCGCTGGCCACCGTCCCCGTTTCAAGCGCCGCCCTTCCCGGTTCCATCGGCATCACCGACAGTCTTTCGCCGCGCCCGGATGCGTGGTATTCCGCCTTCGATACGCTGGATTTTTCCGCCGAGGTCACCAACTACTACGCCTCGGCCTCGGGGGCCACCCGCACCCTAACGTGGTATGCCTGCGAGGGTGACATCACCGCGGCCCTGTGCAAATCCGTGTTTGACGACACGGGTCAGTTCAACATTGGAAACATTCCCGGGCAATCCGCCGTTGCGGTGGATTCACCCGACACGTGGACCCCGGGAGCCAGCGCTGAAGGAATTTACACGATGATTTACACCTTCAGTCAAAACGATCAGGTCGCTGCAGACGATGAATTCCGTTTCAACATCAACCTGACCAGCGACTTCGTGGACGTGGTGGCCGACACCGACCACAACCCTCTCACCCACCTCCAAAACCTGGCCGTCTACGACGACGAGCAGGTGCTCAACACGGGCACGGATTACATCCTCAAAGCCAAGGGCGAATCGACGCTGTGCGGCGTTTGCACGTTCTCGGGTCAGTTCGGCTGGCAACTTTGGGACGTGGACGACACCATGATGCTTGACGAGGCCTACAAGACCGTCTCCAACCTCCCCGCATGGGGCGGCACCGACCCCTACAACATCAACCTCCCAGCCTTCAACCACGATGAAGAAGGGCGCTACCTGCTCAAGTACGGCTTGTTCAGCAGCACCGGTAATCCGTACGGTGATCTCAACCCTTGGAACAACCTCGCCTCGTTTGAGTTGGTCCTCAACGACAGCATCGACCTCAAGGTGCTGGACGTGTACCCGAGCCACAGCCAACAATCGTCCCAGTTCTACTA
Source organism: Candidatus Poseidoniales archaeon (assembly GCA_019651595.1). Taxonomy (GTDB): domain Archaea; phylum Thermoplasmatota; class Poseidoniia; order Poseidoniales; family Poseidoniaceae; genus Poseidonia. The sequence continues at coordinate 196,997 of BOYQ01000004.1, forward strand.
CGGGACCGACCGGGTCATCTCCACTTTTGCCAACCACGGGAACATGACGGTGGAGAACGTGTCTGTTTCCTATCAGGTCTACAACTCGCAGTACGAGCTTGAAGTGGATGAAACGTGCCTCCTTCCGTTGATGCACCCGAGCGACACCGCGACCTGCAGCTTCAACATGACGACCACCGGGAACAACCGGCTCATCCGTGTGCAAATGCCGACCATTTACCAAAACGGCGAAGATGTTCGGATGGGCGACAACCTCTACCAACTCACGGTGAACGTCCAAGTCGGCCCCATCAATCCCTACGTACAAACCAACTCTGACAGCAACGTCTACCTCACCAGCGACGACGTTGAATTGGTGGCACGCTACGGCTCCATCGCCTCCCAACCGCTCAATTTTACATGGCGTGAAGGGTTCTACATCTGGGGCCACGGCCAAATGCTCAATCGGACGGGTGAAGCCTTCGGTTTGGGGCATCACAACCTCACCCTGCAGGTCACCGACCCGTGGGGCGAAACCGAATACGCCTACGTCGAATTTGACGTCTTGAATTCGGTCGCCGTCAACGAACCGTACATGACGGGCTCCGCCATCACCGAAGAGGAGGCCTCAGGCACCTACACCATGATGCTGCCTCATCTCGGGAAAAATTACGGCATTGGAGGCGGCGATTCCCCGCTGATGATGATCGACCTCGCCATCGAAGCCGAATCAGCGGACGACCCCGGCCTGCGGAGTTTGGACGTGACGCTCAATCTTTCCGCCATTTTACCGGACAACATCGACCTCTCGACCGTCGAACTACGCTACCTGCCTCATGCCGACAGCGTCACTTGGGAATTCCTCGACGGCGTTGACACCTACACGGTCAGCCCCGACTTTGAACAGGTCGACGTCTCGATGACCAAGGACGGCGTGATTCTGCTCGTGGGCGTCTTGCCAACGCCCGACGTCACCGCCGTTGGGGTGGAGTGGACGCAACTCACGGGTGGACAAATCCAACTGAACTGGACGGGAACCGGCGATTTGGCCAACCCCTACGTCGGCGGATGGAACCTGTACAGGATTGCTGGTATCTCCGGCACCACAGTCTTCCCCGAGACGGCAGGTGGAATCAACGAAAACATCTGGGAGGAATTGACCCTGGACTCGCTGGCCGCCTCGGTCCCGCTTGACACCGCCATCTGGATTGACCCCGCTCCGCTCGAGACCGGCATCTGCGCCTCCTACGCCATCATCCCCATCGACCGGGAAGGCAATGCGAACCTTCTGCACGCCAACATCACACGCGTGGACGGTGCAGCCGCCCAGGTCTGCGGAGATGCCATCCCACCCTCCACCACGCTTGAGGGGCTCAGCCACACGTGGCGATTCACCAACGATGAAGCATGTTTCGAACAGCAGCAGGACTGGTCTTTGTGCTACGAGGCCACCATGACGTGGACGTGGCCAGCCCATGAAGCGCAGGGCGAGATCACGTGGAACGTTTACCGTGTGGAGACCACCCCGAACGACGTCAACCTCCGATTCATCCAACCTTTGGTCAGCGGCTTGATCGGGTCGCCGGGCGAGCAGGGGACCTTGATTGAAAGCGGGCTTGACCGAGACGGCATCCAGCCCTACCGGACGTACTACTACATCTTCGCCCCCATCGACAGCGTTGGAAACGAACTGATGACAGCGAACTATCCGTCTGACAACATCGAACGGGTTCACATCGAAGACGACTGGTGGGCCTACAACCAACACCTCATCCCGCCCGAGCCAGAGCCGCCAGAGCCGCCGTTGGGCGTGCCCTGGTTGCAGGATCTCAACGACGCCATGGACGTGGAAGAATTCCAACTCTCAGGCATCGCCCTGTTGGCCACCATCGTGCTGAATTTCATCCTCCTGCCTTTGTTGCTCAAGAAGCGAAAGCGGCTCAAGCGTGTGATGGAAGCCCGTAAGCGGAACAGTGCCGCCACCATGGACTTCGACGACTTCTTCGAGTGAGAAGTGGCGCGGCAGGGGAGATTCGAACTCCCGAGGTGAGACACCACTGGATTAGCAATCCAGCGCAATGGCCAGGCTATGCGACTGCCGCTCGCAAGTCGGCCACCGGCGAACCGCTCATCAACATGACGGTGGTTGGCACTCTTCCTTGGCGGGGCAAAATCGCATCACAGCGGGCCCAAGAAACCGAGCCATTCCGGAGGAATGAAGGAGATCACCACCAGGGAGAGGAACATCCATCCCAAGTAGAACAGGCTCCTGAAAAAGGACTTTGCAGCCTTGGGCATGCGCCCGTTCTCGTCGAAGGGCTCGTGAGGGTCGATGGCCCACACCGAAGCAGCGTACCACAGGGTCAGCCCTCCGGAGACGAAGGCCCACAAAAGCGGCAAGCCAGACTCGGGCCAAAAACACGGCACGGAACCCAGCATCAGCAGCAATACGCAGTACATTTTGGACTGCAGGAGGGTGTGTTCTGCACCTTTGACCTCGTTGAGCATCGGGACGTTGACCTTTCCGTATTCACCCGATCTGTACAGCGCCAGCGCCCAGAAATGAGGCGGCGTCCACAAGAAGATGAGGAAAAACAGCATCCATGGAATGGGAGAGCCAAGGTCAAACACGTTGGTGCTTGCAATGGAATCACCCGCCGTCGCCGCCCAGCCGATGAGCGGAGGGGTTGAGCCTGCAAGACCGCCAATCACAATGTTCTGCGGGGTTCGACGCTTCAGCCACATGGAGTAAACGAGGACGTAGAACAGGACCGAGAAGGCCGACCAAAAGGCTGCTTTGACGCTGACCAACAGGAAGAGACTGCAGCCCAGCACGGCGATAATGGAACCAAAGAGAAGGGCGAACTGCGGGGTGGCGTGCCCGAGCGGAACAGGACGGTTCATGGTCCGCCGCATGTGGGGGTCAATGTCTGCATCGTACCACATGTTGATGGCGTTTGACCCACCTGCAGAGAGCGTTCCACCCACGACGGTGATGAGGGACACCCAGAGCGTTTGGTCCCACGTTCGCTCAACGTCCAAGAGCCCGTGGCGTGCGAGGCTGTCGTGGACCAGAATTGCACACAAGGCCGTGATTTGAAGCAGGACGATGACGCGTAGCTTCATGAGTTGCATCATCACGTTCAGCGTCCCCGGGTGAGGCACGGAGGACGCGTCGGTCGTCTGACTCATTCCTGCTCACCCTCGGGAGCGCCATGTGCAGGGTGTGACCGTGCAAATCGCGTGGCGAACATCAACACGACGGCGGCGATGAAGGCGCCCACGCCGACCACCAAATGCAAGAGAGAAAGCCATTCTGGAAAATCACCCACCTTGGCAAACACGATGTAGGAACCGCCCACCATCACGTTCAGCATCCAGACGCCCGTGGTGATTTCAGCCAAGCGAACGAGCTCGGCGCTTCCGGGTTCTTGCCGGGAGGCGACGCGAAGGTTGCTCACGCCCAACACCAACACCAAACCGACCAGCAGCGCACCGAATCGGTGAATCATCTGAATGAAAATTCCCGGTCCATCAAGCGAAGGCAGGAACGAGCCTTGGCACTTCGGCCAACCGTTTGGAAAGCCCACGGAACAGCTCTGGTTGTACTGCCCTCCCGCCGATGACGAAACCCATGCACCCAGGACCAGAGGAGCCCCACGGCTGCCGTCATTGAGTGCACGCGAACCGATTGCGCGGCCACAAATTCTGCCGGTGCTCGAAGGAAGCCCCACGAGACCCCTTCCCTGATCCGCATCGCCATGTATTGCCACAACAAACCTGCGGTGAAGATGCACGCCAAGGAAAGATGGAGCGCAACCGTCCAGTCAGCGTTGTCAAAGCGAACGGTGATGTAGCCTGCCGTGGCTTGAATCAACAGCAGCACGGCCGAGAATTGTGCGGCCCGTTCAACCTTGGGCCCGTAGCGTTCTTGTCGTTTCCTCATCGCCAGCACGTTGTAGACGATCGGGACGGCGATCACGCCCACGAGCATGCGGTGAAACCACTCCACAAAGATCTGGAACACGGTGTATCGATGGTCCTCACCTCGCGAATCGATCTGGTCGGGGTTGGCCTCCCAGTAAGCCGCTTGGTCGTCTTCCGAGACCACGAAATGCCACGTGCCAAAGCAGGTTGGCCACTCCGGACACGATTCGCCAGCGTCGTTGATTCGAATGGCACCGCCCACCGACACGATGAGCAGCGCCATCACGGCGAGGACCAACGGAAGGGTGGATGGACGGCGCCACCACGGAGGTTCCATGTTGGCAGGTGAGAGGAGACCCCTTTTGAACAAATGCCTCCCCCCCTGTACATGGGTTCCCGACCGTGGCCGGTGCTGCTTGGCACGGTCATGATGCTGGCGCTGTTGCCGGTCGGAGCGGAACCGGCCGACACCGAAGCGGACAACGGGAGCGGTGCGCTCCTCGATGCCGCCGTTCTCGACGCCAACTGCCTCGAGAACGGCACGTGCGAGGGGCATCGGCCGGACCACCTCATCGAATACTTCAGCGCCGACTGGTGCGAACCTTGCGAACAGGTGAGCGAACAGTTGCGAAACCTGACCAACCCCCATCACGTGGTTTTGCAGCATCATCCATCGCCTGAGGACAGCACCTTTCTGTCGGCTTCAAAACTGCGAAACGATGCTGATTACCGCTTGCTGTTTCTACCGTCCCTGGTGATCGACGGTGAACACCTCCTGACCGGCACCCGCCAAGCCATGGACATGAACGAAACCCTGGACGCCCAAGGCCCGGCATGGGGCGGCCTTCAACAGGTCGAGTTTTCCAATGAAACCTTGCGATGGAACGCCTCGGTGAACGGCACGGTTGCCGTTTGGTTGACGGCCCCCGTTCCCCACGAAACCAGCGGCATCATCCATCCATCGGTCGCCTATCGTCACCATTCGGTGGACGCACAGGCCGGAGAATTGGCGCTCAATTCATCTCAATTTTCCGAGAACACCACGCTGGTGGTCCTTCTCGAACGGGAAGGCGTTCGAACCCTGAACGTGGCATCGCTGGCCCCCACCGGCCAGGTTGACCTGAACACCGAACCTGAGATCGCTCAGCCTCAGGCGCTGAACAACGATGCGCTTCTTCCGGTGCTGGTAACCCTGCTGCTGATGTTAGCGCTGGCTCCCGCTGTCGTGAGCCATGTCCGGTTGCTGAGGCGCCGCAGTGAAACGACCAGCGAAGAAAACGGGTCAGAAGAGTGAGGTAGGTTCAAAAAGAGTTGCCATGTCGGACGACTGCGAGTCTCTCGCATGTGATTGCTCATGGTCAAGCCAGCACGCCAACACACCCGCTTTGAACGCGCTCGAATCATTGGTGCTCGCGCCCTCCAAATCGGCATGGGCGCACCGCTTTACGCCACGGAAGACGTGCTTCGCGAACAATTCAAGGAGGAACTCGTTTCGCTTTACGGCCTCGAGGAAGCCAACATCCGTTTCGTGCTCGACCCGCTCAAAATCGCCCTCTACGAATACGAGAATCACTTGATTCCCATCGACATCGACCCTCACGAGTGATTCGTCGAACTGGAGGCGAAGCCGTAAAAGGCAACGTCGTCGATGTCGGGAAGCGCATCCCGCTTGACCAACAGCGTGCGAACCGCCCACAAATCGACGAACATGCGGTATTTTGTCGTGGCGTCGAGGTAATCCACGCCGCTGGAACCGCCCGTGCCCATTCGGCGCCCGATCATTCGCTCCACCATTCTGGCGTGATGCGACCTGAAAAGAAGCATCGATTGTTCGAGGTCGACGAAACTGTCGATGAGGCGGCGTGGCCATGAAAGCAACGGAAGTTCCCGGTAGGATTCAATGAACAGCAACCCGGCTCGGTGGCGGGAAGGGTTTCCGTCAGGCAGAAGGAAAGTCTCCGCAGCGGTGACGGCAGCCTCGACCCTCGGTCGAACGGTTGATTCATCGCCGTGGCCGATGGACACCATGTGCGCAATCACCTCCTCTCCGTGAGCGCGCATCGCCTCCAAATGTTCCTTGATGTAATTCTGAACCACGGTTTCATCGCCGGGATGGTCGGGCGATGACCCGTGAATGGGCGTGCGGGACAACCATCGATTGAGCACGTCGTTCAACGAAGGGCCCGACGAGGTCGCCTCCAAGTCCCTGAGGGCTTCAACCGGCACCTTGCCGTCGTCGGCCAGGCGTTGCATGTGGGCGAGCGGGTCCATGCCACCCATGCGCTGTTCGTTGTCAAGCCCCATCAGGACCTCCATCTCACGCATCTGCCAAGACTCGAAACCCGAGGAGGTCCCGAGTCGGTCTCGAAACGCCAAGAAGTCTTGTGGAGACAAGGTTTCCATCACCTTCCACTGGTCGGCGAGCAAACGGAAAATTTCACTGACGCGCTCGAGGTGATGCACCACGCTTGGGATGCTGGTTTCCTCGATGGCGTCTTGGTCCATGAGCGAGCGGGCTTCTTTGAGTTCGCGGAGAATGAGTTTGAACCACAACTCAAAGGTCTGGTGCACGATGATGAAGTGAAGCTCGTCGTTGCATGGAGCAGGATTGTAGCCCTCTGGCCCGTCCTGAAGGGTAAGCAATTCCTCGAGGCGCAGATAGCCTCCGTACGTGATGCGAGCAGGCGGGGAAGCCTCGTCCATGCCGATGACGAGGCGAAACAACCCCATGAATCCTTCACTCGTTCATCAACCCAAGCAGACTTTGCGTCAACAACGGGTTGTGCCTCGGGGGTCATTCGATGCATCATCCACAACCTGTGCTGACATAATACTCATAGAGCGAGTACGAAACCACTCCATATGGGCGTACCTCAATCCACGGTGCAGGAATGGCTGAAAAGCTACGACAAAAATGCCATCACCGTGGGCGTTGTTGCCTCGCATTCCTCCTCCAAATTCTTCACGGTGCACGGCAGGAGGGCTTCCGAACCTTGGGGATCGCCGTGGGTGAAAACCGACGCCGGTTCTACAAGGCCTTCCCTGGCGCCGACCCTGACGAATGGCTGATGCTGGAAGACTACCGGGAAATGCTCGACTACGCCGAATGGTTCCGTGAAAAGAACGTCATTATCGTCCCCCACGGCTCACTGGTCGAATACCTCGGTGCGAACAATTTCAGGAACTTGGAAGTCCCCACCTTCGGCAATCGAAACATCCTCCACTGGGAGAGCAGCCGTGCACTCCAACGCCAGTGGCTTGAGGACGGAGGTTGCACCATGCCCAAAGTGGTGGAAGACCCGCACAACATCGACGGCCCCGTGATCGTCAAATACGCTGGCGCCAAGGGTGGACGCGGTTATTTCATCGCCCGTGACTACCGTGATTTCCGACGAAACGTGGACATCGAAGAAGAGTTCACCATCCAAGAATACGTGCTCGGCTGCCGATACTACCTCCATTTCTTCTTTGACCCGACGGCCGAGGACGGATATCAGGTGCAAGGCCGTGGTGCCCACGCCGGCAAGAACCTGGGTCGCCTTGAACTTCTTTCGATGGACCGCCGGGACGAAAGCAACGTTGACGAATTCTACAAACTCGGTTCCCTTCGTGACTTGCGTGAAATGTCCCTTGAGCCCTCGTTCGTGGTGACCGGAAATCAACCCGTGGTCATCCGTGAATCCTTGCTGCCACGAGCCTTTGAAATGGCCGAGGGCACGGTCGCTGCTTCCTACAACCTCGAGGAAGGTTCGAGGGGCATGCTCGGCCCCTTCTGCTTGGAAACCATCGTTACGGACCAGTTGGAATTCAAGGTGTTTGAAATCAGCGCTCGCATCGTTGCAGGCTCCAACCCCTTCGTGGGGGGTTCACCCTACTCTGACATCAACGAACGGTTCATGTCAACCGGCCGTCGCATCGCCCGCTCCATTCGGAAAGCGGTGGAGGCGGACCGCCTTGACGACATCATTTCGTGAGGTCAATCCTCACCGGCCAGTGCATCCAAATCAGGGGCACTTGGGAGTTCGGCATCCTCTTCCTCAGGCTCTCCGGCCTCTTCAGACCCTTCAGCCACCGGCTCTTCGTCGGACAGTTCGGCAGCCAAGGCTTCCTCGTCGACTTTGGGCTCGTTTCCGATGTCATCAAAACTGCGAGAGGCCGCTTCAAGCTCGGCTTGGAGGGCTCGCTTGTTCGCTTCGCGTTCTTCAGGGGAAGGCAACGTAAACTCTGCCACGAGCATGATGGGGTCGCCAGCCGAGAGTTCTCCGTTGTATTCGAGCGGCTCGCCGCCGGGTGTGACAATGACCTGAAACTTGGTGGGATCCTTGCTCTTCCGCTTCTGGTGCTTCTTGTAGTGGTGGACGTAAACCTGGTAGGTTCCGGCGGGCGCCTTGCCCTCTTCCCAGAACACGTTTTCGACGGGCTTACGCGTTTCAGCGCGAACGTTGGCGTCAACGTCGAGTTCGCCACCGCAAGCCGAGGTCTTGTTGCCGCCGTGGATGCGCTCACCGGAGGGGCAGACGACGTGCAAGTCGAGGTCGTTGTAGTTGTTCCACATCAATGAGATTTGGACGTCGGATGACTGGGCGCCTTCTCGCTCGAGTCGTGCCTGAAGTTCTGCCATGGCTCGCTGTGCGGCCTCTTTGGCCTCGAGGACTTCTTGTTCACGAGCGGCCTCGATCTCCGCCAAACGGGCGGCCTCTGCTGCTTCGATTTCGGCTTGCCGCGCCTCTTCAACCTCGGCGATGGCGGCTTGGGTCTCGGGGACGTCCATGCCGGCGGCTCTCAATTCTTCTTCGAGGGCGCGGCGAGCTTCAGCTCGCTCCTCTGGGGAGGGGAGGTTGAACTCTGCCACGAGCATGATGGGGTCGCCAGCTGAGAGTTCACCGTTGTACTCGCGAGGGTCGCCGCCCTGGTTGATGATCACCTGGAACTTTGTGGGGTCTTTGCTTCGTCGCTTCTTGTGCTTCTTGTAGTAGTGAACGTACACTTGATACCTACCAGCGGGGGCTTTTCCTTCTTCCCAGAACACGTTCTCCACGGGTTTTCGGGTTTCAGCACGGACGTTGGCGTCCACGTCAAGCTCGCCGCCGCAGGCGGAGGTCTTGTTGCCGCCGTGAATGCGCTCACCTGACGGGCACAGAACGTGGAGGTCAAGGTCGTTGTAATTGTTCCACATCAGCGAAATCTGAACGTCCGAGGATTGCGCACCTTCCCGCTCCAGCCGTGCTCGAAGTTCGGACATGGCCCGTTGAGCCGCTTCCCTTGACTCGAGCATTTCCTGCTCACGAGCGGCTTCGATCTCGTCAAGGCGCTCTTGTTCAGCCTCGGCGAGTTCCGCTTGTCGTTGGGCTTCTTGTTCGGCTGCCAGTCGAGCCTCTTCGGCGTCGCGTTCGGCCGCTCGCTGCGCTGCCTCGTCCTCTTGCCGTCGACGAGCCTCCTCCAGTTCGGATTGGCGTTGCGCTTCATCGAGTTCTCGTTGCCGTCGGGCTGCTTCTTCCGCATCGGCTTGCTCTCGACGGCGCTGATTGAACCGTTCCTCAGCAAGTTGCCGGTCGCCCTGATTTTGCTGTCGCAACAGGTCTTGGATCGTGGCCAATTTACGGTCGAGGTTCTTTTTGGCCTTACCAAATCCCATGCCGGAGTGCTGCTGTAGCAGGCCCTCGGCCATCATGCCGCTTTGCAGGTTGACCTGCGCCTCACGACGCATCACGATAAACATCAGACCGAGGGCGAACCCACCGCCGAGGGCAATCGTGAGCACGTAGTCCGCCAAAGGCATACCCCTTCCACGCCGAACCACCACTTGAATCATGCGTTTTGCCTTGACCGACGATGTGGGGCCTCCAAAGGGCATAACAACGAGAGAAGATGAGCCAACTTCATGCGAGAGGTCTCGTTGACATGGGAAGCCGCCTCCCTCGCCGAAACCGACCTTTCAGAACTGAACGACGTGGTCGACAACCTCACCTTTGTGGCCAACCTGCTCATCACGCCTGACGGGGTCCGGCAAGTCATCCTCCCGTCGTTCAAAGAAGGGAAGACCGCCGATGACCTCAACAGCATCTCATACATTGAGGTGGAACAACGCTTCAGCGACCGAGAGGGTGAAGGTTTGGTGGTGTGGAACACCCACGCCCTCGTTTGTTTGGCCTCGTCCACTGGCAACATCCACGTCATGCCGCCCACCGTGCTGGAGGAGGGCAACCTCACGCTCACGGTCAGGGGCTTGCCCGACGCCATTTCGACCTTCGTCAAAATGAGCAAAGCATTTTTCCCGCCCGCCAGTGTTCGAGTGAGCGACATCCGCTCCCATGAAAGCGGGCTCGAACAGGCCCTCACGCCTCGCCAGCATGAATGCTATGCGCTGGCCATCGAACACGGCTTCTACGAGGACCCGAAAACGATCACCATGCAAGCCCTCGCCGACCTCCTCGGCATCGCTCGTTCAACCTTCCAAGAACACCTCCAGTCGGCTGAGCAGGCCGTCCTCGTGTGGGCCGGTTCTCAGCTTTGAAGGCAGTTTTTCCAAACAAACCTTTGATGAACACGGCAACCTCGGCTCATCATGGACAAAGGCGACCGCCTGAACCAACTTCTGCCCAACGGGCGAGGGGTTTGGATTCCCATCGACCACGGTGCATCCGATTACCCCACCAAGGGACTCGAGGACCCTGAAGCGTTGATTCGAGACCTCATCGAAGCGGGCGTTGACGCCATCGTCGCCCAGAAGGGGCTTGTCAGTGCGTTCGCTCACCTCTGCAATGGGACGTCGACCAACATGGTCGTCCACTATTCGGTTTCCACGCGGCACGCCGGCCCCGACGTCAACAACAAAGTCATGGTCGGTCACGCCGACGAGACCCTGCCACGAGGCGGCCTTGGTGTCTCAAGCCAAATCAACATGGGAAGCGAACACGAAGCCGAAATGATTCAGCGCACGGGTGAACTGAACCGTCAAGCCCTCCACGCCGGCCTTCCAGCGTTCGGCATGGTCTACGCCCGAGGACCGCACCTCAACCATCAGTCGGACGACATCACCAAATCCCAAGCCCACGCTGTTCGCCTTGCGTTTGAACTGGGTTGCGACGCCGCAAAATGCGTGTGGACCGGAGATGCCGTTTCGTTCGCAAAAGTAGCCTCCAGCGCCCCTATTCCGCTGTTGCTGGCCGGCGGGCCCGCCAGCGGCAAAACGTCGGCGGTGCTTTCGATGGTCGAAGAGGCCCTGTCTGCAGGTGCAAGCGGCGTGTGCATGGGCCGCCAAGTGTTTGCCCATGACAACCCCGGTGCCATGGCCAAGGCACTGGTGATGATGGTCCACGAAGGAGCGTCCGCCGAAGCGGCGATGAACGCCGTCGGTTTGTGAGATGGTTGCATGGAAATCTGGCTCCGCCCGTCCAACGAGAGTGCCCCAGCGGTGGCAGGTGTTGACCGCGTGTTTGATTCCGGCACCAACGAAACCCATCTGCGGGTAAAGGACGGAATCCTTCACGAGGGCGCAGCGGTCATCGGGGCCCACGTTCACATCAAGGACGGCGAATCACAGCAAGCGGGCATCGCTCACCTCGGTACCGTGGAATGGATCCTCGTTGAGTGCGAGACGTGGTCGATGATCCCGCTCGAAAACCTGATCGCCCACCGCAGCGGTAGCCACACAAAAATCGCCGCCATCATCAACACGCCGCTTGAAGCCCAAGGCGCGGGTTTTGCCCTGGAGCAAGGCGTGGATGCCCTGGTCGTTTCAGATGAGCCGGCCCTGCTCGAAGCAGCCTTGAGCGTCAAAGCCCAGCGAATGGAACGGGGAGAAGACCACGAGACCGTTTCGGGTCTCTCCACCGACGCCCTCGCCCTCCGAGGCTTGCGGGTGTTGGCCGTGGAACAGGCCGGTGTCGGAGACCGGTACTGCCTTGATTTCCTGTCGTCTTTTTCAGAGGGCGAGGGGCTCTTGGTGGGGTCAAGTGCGGCCACCCTCTTTTTGATCCACAGCGAAACCATCCCCTCCACGTTCGTTCCGACGCGGCCGTTCAGGGTGAACGCCGGCGCGCCTCACGCTTACGTGATGATGAGCGACGGCTCAACCAAGTACATGGCCGAACTCGAAACAGGCGACTCGCTTCTGGCGGTGACCACCGATGGGACCACGCGCAGCGTGGTGTTGGGACGCATCAAAATCGAGCAACGACCGATGGTGAAAATCGTTGGCGAAAACATCAACAAAACGCGGCAAAATGCTAATACATCTCATGTTTTTATGCAACAAGCGGAAACAGTCCGCCTTATTTCAGAACTTTCCGGCGCCGTTGCGGTAACCGACCTTCGCCCGAACCACGTGGTCCTCGGGTGGGAAGGACACGACGCAAGGCACGTTGGAGTTCCGATTCAAGGAGGCATCGAGGAGCGATAGGTCATGGCGGTGTTGGGGAAGGGGCAAGCACACGGTGCATGCAGCCTTCTCCATGCGGCAGCGCTAGGGTACGGTGCCAGCATGGCCCTTGACCTGTCGATCACGGTTCGCTTGCTCGACAAGCCCAGCAAGCGCACGGTGGAGGACGATGACGGGGTCCTCGATGCCCTGCTTCAATCGTGGATTCGGGCCGGCCATCCGCTTCCTGACGGGCACGAGCTCGAGGACTTGCACTGGGGTGTCAAATCAGCCATTCCTAAGAAACAGGGCCTGAAGTCCTCGGCTGCCACTTGCATTGCAGCACTGCGAGCGTTGGGCGATGCGACCGATGTCCATCCTTCAAACCACGAGTTGGTGGCCATGGCTGCTGAGGCACAAATGGCCTCGGGTGTTTCCTTGACGGGGTCCATTGATGATGCATGGGCTTGCTTGGAACCCGGTTGGAAACTGGTCGACGTTCAGGCTCCCATCGCAGAAGGGGTGCTGATGGACCAAGCAGGCCTCAACCCGGAGGATTGGGTGGTTCTTCTGGTTCTGCGAGGTGCACGCGAACAGCAACCAACCCTGGAGGACTTTGCTTCCCAACTCACCGCCTTTCAGGAAGCCCTCGCCGCCCTCCAAACCAACAACCCCTTGGTCGCCATGACCTGGAACGGAAGGGGCACTGTGGCGGCGTTGCGGGACATTGAAGGACGCAAAATGGCCAACGATTCGTTCATGAACAGCGCCAGAGCAGCGGGCATTTCTGGGTCGGGTCCGGCCCTTGTGATCGTCGTCCCAAGTCAACAAGGCCCGACCCTCGAGCGCATCAAGTCCTGGTACGGTATGCGATACCCCGAGGCTGAACTGTTGGAAACCACCTTCCTCTCTCGCACGGCGAACGTTAGTGATGAGTGAACACCTTCTAAAAGGGCCAGCGAGTCCTCTTCTTGTTGCACCATGAACATGCGTCTTGGTGAATTGTTGCGCATCACCCTCCGGGGGTCAAGCCACGGCCCGTTTGTCGGTGCGTTGGTTGAAGGCATGCCGGCTGGACTTGTGGTTGACGAAGACCTGGTGCAGCAAGCGATGAATCTTCGCAAAACCGGTGGAACGTACAGCAGCAAGCGAAAGGAAGACGACCGGGTCGAATGGCGCAGCGGCGTTGTTGACGGGCTGACCACCGGTGAACCCATTGAGGTCCACATTGCCAACCAAGACGCTCGCTCGAGCGATTACAGTTTCCTGCCCGACCACCCTCGCCCGGGCCATCAAGACCTCGTGATGATGAAACGAACCAAGGGCGAGGCCGACCTGCGAGGGGGCGGCACCTCAAGCGCCCGCATGACCGCCCCGCTGGTGGCCGTGGCGGCCGTTCTAAGGACATGGCTCGAAAGCCAAGGCATCGATGTCGAGGCCCATCTTGGTGCCGTTGGGAACATCGAGGCAACAACGACCGAACAATGTCCGCCTCGATGGGCGAACGAAACGTGTGAGGCCCTGCGATGCCGAGACCCCGAGGCTGCCAAAGCGATGGCCGAACTCATCGAGACCACTCGGAGACAGCGTAATTCCATCGGTTCACGGGTGGACTTGACGATCAGCGGCCTTCCGCTCGGCCTTGGCGAGCCGTGGTTCGATGGCTTGGAGCCAGCCCTCGCCCGTGCGATGATGGCCATCCCCGCTGCGCGAGGCGTGGAATTTGGCCACGGGTTTGCCGTCCAAACCATGCACGGTAGCGACCACAACAGCCCGTGGGGTGGCTCGGCGGAGGAACCCGTGTTGTTGGGCGACCAACCTGACGGCGCTCTGGCCGGCTTGTCAACGGGCGCCCCGGTCAAACTTCGGGTGGCCTTCAAGCCACCCTCGAGCATTCCCCAAGTCCAGCACACGCTGAACCTCACCACCAACCAGCAAGAACCGCTGCTCGTCAAAGGCCGCCACGACCCCGTGCTCGGACCGAGAGCGGTGGCTGTGGTTGAAGCCATGGCGCTCCTGGTGGTGGGCGACCTGATGGTTCGAGGAGGGTTCAGCCATGCTTGAGCTGCCGGTGGTTCACAAGTTCGGGGGCTCATGCCTCCGTGATGCCACGGACCTCGAGCGCATCGCTGAAATCCTCACCAACGCTCACCAACCGGTCATTGTCGTGGTCTCAGCCCTCTGGGGGACCACCGACCGCCTCATGCGAGCCGCACAGGAGCCTCGGTATGCCGGACGACTGGTTTACGACCTCGCCAAGCACCACCTGCGGTTCTCTCCCACGCTGGTTGAATCCCCGCTCTACGACGTGTTTCAACGCGTTCTCGAAGGCATCGAAGAATCGCTCAACGCCCTCGCCAGTGATCGCGACGACAAAATCGCTTACAACCGGCTCCTCGCCTCGGGTGAACGGCTGTCCGCCCTGGTGATCGCTCACGGCCTGTCCTTGCGTGGCCTTGAGGCTCATCCGGTGGGCGCCGAAGACATCGGCCTCCAACTCGACGGGGCCGGCACCGCCGCACGGGTCGACATTGCGGGTTCACGTGCCAAACTCGACCGCTCGGCCTTTCACGGCGTACCGGTGGTAACCGGATGGTTCGGCGAGGGGACCGACGGCAACATCGCTCTCTTGGGCCGAGGCGGCAGCGACCACACCGCCACCGCCTGGCGGCCCTGCTTCAAGCCCAACGCGTCGTGTTGTGGAAGGACGTGCTCGGCATCTACCCGGTCAACCCGCGGTGGGGTTCAATCCTCGCCCATACCCTACCTCGGGTACGGGAAGCGATGGAATTTGCCAATGCGGACGCCACCATCCTCCATCCCGCCACCGTTGAGCCCGTCTATGAAATGGGCATCCCGATTGAAATTCGCCACCTGACGGGGTACAAGCAAGACGGGATGAAAACCGTGATCGGCCCCGACATTGAGGTCGAACCGGCCATCAAGGGAATCGCTTGCATCCCCGTGTGGCGTGCGTGAACGCCGAGGTGCGCTATGCTCAGGACGCCGCTCTGGCGCTCAGCGACCTGCTGCAGGCGCTCAACGAGGCCGGGATTCGAATCTGCTCGTTCGACACGACCAACACCCAGTGGCGGTTTGTCTTCCGTCAGCACGATGTTTCGAAGGGGGTCAAAATTGTGCAAGAGCACTCCTCGACCGTGGAGTACGAATATTACGCCGCCATGCTCTCGTTCATTGGATGCAGAGACCTTGACTACCTTCGCAGTCAACTCAACGACTTGAATCAAGCGGACGGACCGGTGTACGAGTCGGTCACCTCGATTCACATGCTGTCCAACCGAGTGGACATCTCGCGCATGCTTGATGAAATGATGAGCCTGGTTTCACAGGGCAAGAATCACTCAGCCTGACGCTCACGGAACCGCTGCAGGTGGGTGGGCAGGTTCAGCCCAAAGAGAACGCCAACGGTGATGAACACAAACAGCGTTCCCAGGGCAACGCCGTAAACCGACGTGAGTTCCACCGATTCACGCATGCGCTGGGCGGTGTCGCTGGAGAAGATTCCAACAATGGCGGGAAGGATCGTGTTGGCCGACAACACAAACCAAGCGAGGAGGGTGGCCAGGATGGGGTTGATCACCAACGACCGGTGGTACTTGCCCACGATCTTCTTGGGGTTCATGACGTAGACTTCGTTGGTCCGAATGCTCGTGTCGAGCATGGAGTAGCGAATGACGCCGTTGCTGAGTTCGAAATACATGATGAGGAGCACGGCGTACACAACCACCAGCACCGACAGCATCGTGGGGCCGATGTCAACGTCCAGGGCCAGCGAGGTCTTGGACGATGCAAAGCGGAGAATGGCGAGAATGAACAACAAATTGCTCCCGAGAGAAAGGCGTGCATCGCGCTTGAAGGTTCCCATGAAGCCGAGAACGGTGGCGGAGGCGATGATGGTCAACTGCATGATGTTGGCCAGGCCGAGGCTGCCGGTGAGGATGTACCACATGGTCCCCTGTGGTGGCGAAATGATGTATGTCAAGAACGCCAGACCAACCAGCACCCCGTAGACGCCGATTTGCAGGTTCTGAACCATTTTGTCGGGTGGGAGGAACTTCATCTTGGGAACGAGCGGTCCGCCCAGAAGGCTCTCGATGAACCCGGGAATTTCCACGGTGGGGATGGCATCCTCAGGGATCCCGCTTCCCGTGCCCACTTGACCGGCGGCCTTCTTCCGAGACGGCGCAGAGGAGCGAACGGTCTTCCCGTCGTAGAGGTGAGAGGTGTCGGCGGACGGTCGATTGATGGTCATCTTATCACCTCAGAATCCTCGTGCTCCTGCAAGAGCAGTGGAGAGGAGCATGTCCGGCTCCCAGTCCATGATGTTCACGCCAAGTCCACGAAGCTCACCAATGAGCACGTCTCGTTCGGTCTTCATGACCTCGTACCCGGTTCGGTCGATGCGCTTGGCGTCAAATTCAAACTCAAGCGACGAAGGCGAAAGAACGGTCACGTCAAAGTCCCGAGCCCGGAAGTCTCGAAGCGCGTTCACGATGGTGGGGTCGTCTTCGAGGTTGGACAGGAAGATGATGGGACTGCCCTTGTTGATGTGCGGCAGAATGCGATTGACAACGACTTGCAGCGGGATGTTCCCACGAGCAACGGCGCCGGCGAGTTTGGTCAAAATCACGTAGAGTTGCTTCTTTCCTGTGTCTCGGTCAACGCTGACCACTTCATCGCCGTAGACGATGACACCGACCGAGTCGCGGCGGCCAAGGAAATACTTGGCCAGCGAAGCAGCGGCCCGAGTAGAGTACACCAGGGCGTTTCGGGACACGGGTCCGGTCTCAGCCACCGCACGAGAATCAACGATGATGATCACGTCAGAAACCGCATCGCGCTCGCGCTCGTTGACCATCAACTTGCCCGAGCGAGCGTAGGCCGACCAGTTGATGGCCCGGAACGAATCGCCTTCGAAATACTCGCGCAGCGAATAAAATTCTGAACCCGGACCGGGCTGTCGAATGTTGACCGCTCCGGTGAAGATCTTCGGCACACGGGATTTGACGAACGTCTCTTTGAGGTCCTCCATCTTCGGGAACACCAGGAAATCGTTGTACACGTGGAGTTCCTTTTCCTTGTGGAACAGACCGAAGGCGTCCTGAATTCTGACGGTGACGGGCCCGAGGCTGTAGAAGCCACGAAGCGGGCACTCAACGGTGTATTCGATGAACGTCTCACGGCGGGGACCAAGTTCCATCAGAATGTAGTTGGCCCCTTCTTTGATGCGCATGACCTCGGGAACACGGTCGCGAACCTCCAAAATTTTCGGCAGCGATGATGTGTTTTGCATCCGCAACGTGACGTTCAATTCACCGTCTTCAAACATGCGAGCGCTGGAAAGTTTTCGCATGGCGACGACGTTGCCGAGGGCAACGCCTTCTTCTCCATTCCACTCTTCGGCACGACGACCGCTCGATGCAACATCCGCATGGTTCCCCAGGAGTGCAGCCCATGTGAGGAACACGAAGATAACCACGGCAATCGTGACGAGTTGGGTGTTTCGGAGCGTCAAGCCCAGCAAATACATGGCAACGGCTAGGCTGCCAAGCATGGCTGACTTACGGCTCCACATGTTTGATTCACCTCGTTGTGCGAAGGTTCAGCTTCAAACCGTGGGCACGGGAACCTCGCGGAGGATGGTCTGGATGACTTCTCCTGCTTCGAGGCCCTTGATTTGGTGCTCAGGCTTCAAGATGATACGGTGGGCGATGGCGAGTTCAGCGATGGCTTTCACGTCGTCGGGGGTCACGAAGTCGCGGCCTCGGAGGGCAGCGGCTGCTCGAGAGGTCTTGAGCAGGGCTTGGGAACCACGGGGTGAGGAGCCGACGAGAACACGTGGGTCCTCGCGGGTGCGGGACACGATCTCGACCATGTACATGCGCAGGGCAGGGTCGACGTAGACGTCTTCACAGGCTTGCTGCATGGCGATCACACGGGCGGGGTCGGTGATGACGTCAACGTCAACAGCGTCCTTGCCACGGTTGATACGGCGGGCGAGGATTTCGTCCTCGTCAGCACGGTCGGGGTAGCCGACGGACATCTTGAACATGAAACGGTCAAGCTGTGCTTCGGGGAGCGGGTAGGTACCTTCCTGCTCCACAGGGTTCTGCGTCGCCATGACGATGAACGGTGCTGGCAACTTGTGGGTCACCGTACCGATGGTCACCTGCTTTTCCTGCATGGCCTCAAGCAGTGCTGCTTGGGTCTTGGGCGGTGCACGGTTGATCTCGTCAGCGAGGAGAAGGTTGCAGAACAACGGACCGGGCTTGAACGTAAACTCGCCTTTCTTGGCGTCGTAGATGTTGGTCCCGGTGATGTCAGCGGGGAGCAAGTCAGGCGTGAATTGAACACGCTTGAAGTCGCAACCAAGGGCATCGGCGAAGGTGTTGGTCATCAACGTCTTTGCCAAACCGGGGTAGTCTTCGAAGAGAAGGTTCCCGTTGGACAGGATGTTGATCAACACGTTGTCGATGACGTGCGACTTTCCGATGATGACCTTCTGGACTTCGGCGGAGATTGCCTGAGCAATCGCACCGACGGCCTTCAGGCGCTCTCGGACTTCGGGGTACTCTGGTGCTTCGGCTGGGCCGGAGCGGCCGGTGCTGCTGGCGCAACAGGTGCGGCGGGTGCTGCGGGTGCCATGGGTGGGGCAGGTGCGGCAGGGGCCACCGGTGCCGCTGGCGCTGCAGGAACAGGCGCGGGCGGGGCTGCTGGGGGGGCTGGGGGTTGCATGTCTTATCCTCCTTGTTTCAATTTCCCCAACGACGGATCTGCGGGATCAGTTCCCTCAATTCTTCGTTGGAGTAGGCGCGGTTCGAACTCACGAGTTCGACCAATCGGGGTTCGCGGATCATTTGCATGATCTCTGCGGGGGACTTGCGAGCAAATTCGTCTCGCGTCAGGTCGTTGAAGTTGCGAACCTTGGAGAGGAAGGCCTCCCGGGTTCGCCGTTGGTATTGGGACGGGTCCAGTTTGGTTGGACGTTCCCTGAAGCGCGTCAAGTCGAAGACGTGACGCCAGTTTTCTTTCTCTGGAACCACCATGATAGCGATGGCCAAGAGCGCAAAGAGGTTGAGAATGATGAGCCACTTGAGAACGCCGTCGCTGGTTAACAGGACGATGGCCCCCATGGCTTCGGTGAAGGGCATTGAAAGGCTGCTCGAGACGTGCCGGCTCTCGTCAAAGACCACGTTGTAGGCCGACGTGTCGCGGGAAATGGTGCTCGAGAGTTCTTCGTTGCTGAAATCCATCATGTCGTCAATGAGGGCGCTGAAGTACGCCTCGTTGCCTCGCCAGGTGGTGTCACCGAGCCCTTTGTTCAAGCCCTCGGAGTCGGTGTCCCAGCACATGTGGCCGAACTGGATGTAAAGTTCAGAATCGCACTGTTGTTTTCCGTTCTCCTCGGCGTAGTCTTGGTCCCAAAGGTGGTTGGCGAGGACGGAATGGTCGGACACAAACACGATGCTCCCGACGGCTTTGATTTCACCGATGTCGCCTCCCAGCTCCGGACTGCGCAGGTCCAGCACCGTCTGGTCGGGGTAGTCGATTCGAATGATGAGCCCCGTTTCGCCTTCACCGAGGGTGGGGTTGGATTCACCTTTTCCAGCGTCGATTTCGGCGGAGGTTGAGGCGGAAGCGAGCACGTGGACGTTTCGGCCTTCATCGCCCTGCTCGTCAAGCACCTGAATCGCTGTGGGACGGTGGAAGAGCACCGGCATGCGGCAGTTTTCGATCCGTTCGTCGCGGACGTCATCTTCCGAGCAGGGACGGGCCTTTTCCTCACCCATCGTCTCAACGCCCCGGGTGATGCTGGCCACGGACCAGAGTTTCCTCGGGTCGGGTGAAATCCGGTCGTCGTTGTCGTCCGTGACCTCGTAGTAGCGGCCCGTGTTAATGTCGTCTCGAACAGGGGCGTCAAAGTACTTCACACCAAATTCTTCAGCCACGAGCTGGGCGTTGGTTGAGTTGGAGGCGAGGATCACCTTACCCGCTCGCTCGGTGACGAAATCGTGGATGGCGGCGGCCTCGGCTGCGTCGAACGGCTTCTCGGGTGCGGCGATGACGAGCAGGGTGCGATGGGGGTTTTGCCAATCGTTGACCAGCATGGGGGTTGACATCGTGTTGGCGACGGAGAAAGCGTCGAGGCTGTCCCGCATGAAGGTCAACTGTTGCTCCTCGTATTCGGAGCCGTTTTCGTAAGGCGAGAAGACGGTGGTCTTTCCGGCCGAAACCACGGCGATAACGACGGTGGAGAGGAGGACGGAGACGAGCAAACCAACCATGAGCCACGCTTCAAGGCTCAGACTGGTTCGTTCTGCTTCAGCCAATGCGCTTCCCCCGTATCTATGATGAAATCCATAGATTTACAACCTTCGGAGACACATTCCACACATAATAGTTGCTCAACGATGGGCAGGGGAATTCGTGGATTTTCCTCGCGCAGTCATGCGGTTCTCAAGTCGGCGAATCCCCCGCTATCGGGGAAAAATTACATGTTTTCTCCGCCGAACTTCACCCGTGCTTTCGTCCCACCACCATCCAGGCGAGAAGCAGCGCAACCACGGCTTCGCTGGTCGACAGCCAGGGCAAGGAATCCGAAGTGCTCAAGGAGCCTGCATCGCCTTCGTTAACGTCGTCCTCCGAGACGACCGGTTCGTCGGTGGACGGCGCTTTCACGTCAACGTTGAAGGTGCTGGAACGTTGGGTGTTATCGCCCTCGGATTCAACGGCGATCGAGACTTCGCACGTTCGCTCTTGGTGGCTTGAACTCGCTTCGAGACGCAGCGTGAACGTGGCTTTGTTGTCGCCGTTGGCGTTGGTCACTGGCACCACGGTGTCGTCGAGTTGGTCCAAGCCGGTGACCGTGAGGTGGGGGCAGCTACGAACGGTGGCTTCCCCCGTCGTGATGGCGTCCTGCGTGTTGCCAAGGTTGCTCACCTCGAGCGTGAAATCCACCCATGAACCAGCGAACAACACGTCGGTTGGCGCCACGGCGTTGGGCATCAATCGGTACATTCGGGGCACGGTGACGTCGGCGGAGACCTCTTGCGACCGAAGCGTGGAATCGCCGACCTTTTCCTCACCGAGGACCACCAACTCGACCGATGACGAGGGCGAAAAAGCCCTCACGACGTCGGACTCTGCCCCCGTGATGGAGATGCGGAACGTGTCGTTGGTGTTCCCGGCCACCTCGATGCTGTCAGGACCATCGAAAGAAAAGGGTCCGTCCTCATCGTAGTCGTAGGTGATGTCCAAGTTCAGGGCGGCCGGTCCGTCGTTGGAGACGAACACCACCAACTCACCCGTCAGGTCCCAGTCGTCCTCCAGGTCCACGACATACTTGGGGTCGACGTCCGTGACCCATCCCATTTCCCACGAGGGACCCTGCATGTCTTGCGCTTGTGAAACCGGCACGCAGGACAGAAGGGCAACGGTGATGAGCATCGGGAGGATGTGTTTCATCGGACCGCCTCATTCAAGAATGCCTTTCAGCGCTCGCTTGGTCAAGGTCTTCACCATGGCTCGGCGATAACGAGGAGGGAGCGCCGTGTTGTTGACGGGTTTGACCGATTTTTGGACGAGTTTGGCCAAAGCGACCGGGTCCAAATCGCCCGCTGAGAGGTGGGCCTCAACCTCTTCGTCATGCAGGCGCGGGATCGATTCCAGCGCCGTGCTCGCCACCTTGAGCGAAGCGGTGTCGCCGGGCAACCAAGAAGCGGCAACACCGGCTTCAGGGAAGTCCCATGATTCGCGCACGCGCAGTTTCTGGTAGCAACCTTTGCGCTGATGCGCATCCTCGGGGAGCACGACCTTGAGGAGGAATTCCCCCTCCTTGAGCACGTTCTTTTTCATCCCGTCGAGTTCGTAAAATTCGGCCAGCGGAAGCGTGCGTTGACCGTTGGGGCCGATGAGGACCACTTCGGCTCCAAGCACCATAAAATTCGGTGCGAGATCACCCTGGTAGGTCGCCACGCAAAGGGTGTTTTGGTTGGGAATGACGCGACAGTCGGCGCCCGTTCCGCAGTCGGCTTTGTGACACCAGTCGATGGACCGGCGCCAATCTTCGCTTTGGTTGTACCAAAAGCAACGCGTGTCAAGGCAGAGGTTACCGCCGACGGTGGCGCTTTTCCGAACCAGCGAAGACGCCACCTTGGCGGCGGCCTCAACCAGCAGCGGGTGGACACCGTTTTCCGTGGTCAACGAGGACAAGGGCACCGTGCACCCAAGTTCGGTGGCGGTCATGGTGCGAGTTTCCTCAATTCCTGCCAGTGAAATCACGTGAGGCTTGGGGTTGATGCGCCACTTGTAGTTGGGCAGCACGTCCGTGCCGCCAGCGACCCAGTCAAACGCCTCGCCGTTCTTCATCAGGCGAGCAGCCATTTCCACCGCTTCGTCCACGGTGTTCGGGTGATGAAGTTCGAAGGGTGGCATCAGCATCAGGCATCATCCCCCATGTGGCGTTGTTCTTTCTTCAACCACGCCCGGCCGGCGAAGCCGAGTTCAGCCAGCTGCTCGGGCAGCGGCTCGTCGGCTTCTCGCCACCCGTCAACCTGTTCGGAGAGAGGGCGGTCCGGGTCAAATCCAAACAAGACACCGTTGACGTACGCCGAGGTGTCTTCGCTGCGTTGGCGACGACGATCGCGTGCTCGATGTTCATCGCCCCGTGCCACGAGGGTGGCCTGAAGCGGTCCGTGGGAAAGGCGAGGTGATTCCATGTCGTCTGCATCCTCCAAGCCGTTGTTTTTGAGGTGCTTTTGAATCCCAGCGTGGACCACATCGGGCGTCAGTGGGAGGCTTCGAAGACGAACACCGATGGCGTCGTACACCGCATTGACCACGGCCGGAAGAATGGGCAACAGGGGGCCTTCGCCCGCCTCTTTCGCACCAAAGGGACCCTCAGGGTCGCTCGATTCGACGATGATGGCTTCGACGTGAGGCATTTCGTGAACGGACGGGATTTTGTATTCGAGGAGGTTCGCGTTTTGCAGGTGCCCGGTTCGCCCGTACACCATCTTCTCCGTGAGGACCTGCCCCAAGCCCATGTGGCAGGAGCCGATGATTTGACCTTTCACGGCCAAGGGGTTGAGGGCCTTTCCGCAATCGTGAGCGGCCCAGACGTTGGTGCACGAAACGAGCCCCGTGTCAACGTCCACGTCAACCTCTGCGACGTAGGCAGAGAAGGAGTAGGCCGGTGCGAGTCCCGCTGCCGCTCCTTTGTGAACACCACCCATCGGCGGTGAACGGTAGGCGCCCCGGGCGATGAGTGCACCGGTGTCGGCCTGCGCCTTGTGCAGCGCTTCGAGGTACGAGACGCCGATGGCAGGGTCGTGCTTGTAGTAGATGCGCCGGTCGTTGAGCACCAGAACGTTGGGGTGGTAGCCCAGCATCTCCCACGCCGCTTTGAGAAGTTGGTCTCGAATGCCAATGGCGGCTCGAATGGCAGCGTTGGCGTTCATGAACGTCACGCGGCTGGAGTAGGAGCCGAGATCGACGGGGCTGGTGTCGCTTTCGTGACTTCGGACGTGAATCATCTCGATGGGCAGAGCGAGCACCTCGGCCACCACCTGGGCGACGGCCGTGGTGGAACCTTGGCCGATGTCGGCTGCCCCCGTGTGAACGGTCACGCCGCCGTCCATGTCGACCTGGATGTGAACGGTGGCGTGTGGGAAATTCTTCGGGTCCCAGTGGATGGGCAAACCCGAACCTGAGATGAAGAAACCGCATCCGATGCCGATGCCTTTGCCCAGCGGCATCTGACGGAATTTTGTGTCCCACTCTGAGCCTTCTCGTACCCGTTCGAGGGCTTCACGCATGCCGTTGGACGTGATGCGGAAGCCGCTGATGGTTCGGCTGTGAGGCGGCAGCAAGTTGGCCAAACGCAGGTCAATCGGGTCAACGTTCATCGATTCTGCCATCTCGTCCAACCCAACTTCCACGGCGCATCGCGTGTTGACGGCCCCGTGACCCCGCATGGCGCCGGACGCCGGTTTGTTGGTCCACACGCGAGCGCCGGTGTAGTGGAACGACCCGAGTTCGTAAGGAGCCGTGGCCAACACGCCGTTGTAGTACGAAGTGACGTGGCCGAAGGAGGCAAAACCGCCGCCGTCGATGAGGGCATCGATGTCAAAACTTGAGATGCGGCCCTCGGTATCGGCGGTCATTTTAACGTCGATGTGGCTGGGGTGACGGCCACGGTTGATCCAGTAGACTTCTTCCCGATCAAAGGTGATGCGGACCGGCCGGCCCGACTTTCGAGCCAAAATGGCAGCGCACATCTCGTGAGGAAACGGATCGGATTTTCCACCGAATCCGCCGCCGACGAAGGTACGAACGACGTTGATTTGATGCATAGGCACGTCGAGGACGGTGGACAGCGCCCGATGGGTGTAGTGGGGGACCTGTTGAGGGGTGTAGAGTTGAAGTCGGCCGTTCGGGTCCCAATGGGCGACGACAGCGTGGGGCTCGGTGAATCCGTGGTGAACCCCGGCCATCGTCCACGACCCGTGGGAAGAAGCGTGAGGGGAGTTGACGAGGGAGCGGTCTCCAAACTCTTGGAACACGCGCTTTTGCACGTTGGTGCGGGCTAAGTGGTATTTGCCACGCCAGTGGATAGGCTCGTCGTGGTCCTCGAGTCCCTTCTTGGGGTCAAAGACGGGTTCGAGTTCCTCCCACTCGATGTCGAACAGGGACAGGGCTTCAATGGCCGTGGCTTCGTCAACCGCTGCGACGCACGCCACCAAATCCCCAACGTGGCGAACTTTCTCCACGGCCATGGCATGCTCGTCCTTGGTCACCGGCAGGACCCCAAACCGATTGGGTGCGTCTTGACCCGTCGAGACGGCGATGACACCCGGGAGGGCTTCGACGCGGGACGTGTCGATGGATTTGATGCGAGCGTAATGGTGGGGCGAACGAAGGATCTTACCGATCAGCTCGCCGGGAAGACGAACGTCATCGCCGTACCATGCTTGACCGGTCACCTTGGCGTTTGAATCGACGAGCGGGATGGATTTCCCGACGACCGTCCCCGTTCGGTCTCGGTCGTGAATGTGGTCGCCGGCGGGTTTCGGCTCCTTTCCACCGACGGTTTCTGGAATGAAGTCGAGATCTCGGGGTCGCATCGTTGGTTCACTGCCGCCCGAGCCGGGCGGTGGGAACACCTGCTTGCCGGCAACGCGCTTGCCGTCCTTGCGAACCTCCGAGGAGGCGGCACCCGGTTGTTGACGATAGCTTCCCATGGTGATCACTTCGCATGGCCGGGTGGCATCGTGGGCTCCTCAGGACCGGATGGATGGGGGTCGGGGTGAGGATCGCTGGCGGGCGCAGCGGCCTCGCCTTCACCTCGGTGGAGAGCGGCGGCGGCTTCGATGGAGTCAATGATTTGCTGGTAGCCCGTGCAACGGCACAGATTCCCCTCAATGGCGCAGGCAATTTCGTCCCGGGTGGGGTTGTTGTTTTCGTTGAGGAGCGCTTGTGAGGCGACCAAGAAACCGGGCGTGCAGAAACCGCATTGCGAGCCGCCGTACGTGGCAAAGCAGGTTTGAATCGGTGCCAGATGGGCGCCGTCGGACAGTCCTTCCACGGTGATGATGTCCGCGCCCTGCACCTGACCGGCGAGGGTGAGGCAGGACAGTTTCGGTACACCGTCGATCATCACCGTGCAGCAACCGCACGTTCCGAGATCGCAACCGCGCTTCACACCGAGCGTACCGACCTTGTCTCGAAGGACGTCCAAGAGGACAGCGTTGCTTGGAGCAAGGACCTCAAACGGGCGGCCGTTCACTGTTGCAGCCCATCGCTTTCCCTCAGGAGCGGGAATCATCGAGACATGCTCTTCGCCAACCATGGTCGTCCCCGTGTTGCCGTAGCGGAAGAACCCTTTGATGATTGGGGGTCTGCGGCCTCGTGTTCTGCTCCGGCCGTTCCGACGATGAGCGGTGGAAGACCGTGCTTAATCCAAGAGCGCAGCGTCGTCGACGACGGCTTCAATGTCCTGGTCGCTCTTCGTCCAGTCCATCGTTTCAACCTCGATGGCCTCCTCGGTTTTGTTCAGGACGATCATGCCGCTGATCACCAGCAGCACGAGAATCAGAAGGATGGCGGGCGCCACCCAGCCGGGGAGGTCCCCAAACAGACTTTCCTCGGTCGTTGAGAAGGATTTGGCGTTCGCCGTGTCCATGAGCATCACGTTGACCGAGACGAGGGACGTGGCGGAATGGCCACCGCTTTCGTTGGCGATCAGGGCTCGGAGCGAAAGGGTGTGGTTGCCCTCGACGTCGATGCCGGGAAGGTGCTCGAGTTGGTGAACGATGGTGGTGAGGTCCAAGGTGGCGGTTTCGTCGCCTTCGGTGAAGCTGTGGAGGTTGGCCCAGTCGTCTCGCAGATGGTTGCTGCGCCACTGGAGCGTGTCCACGTAGCCACTGAGTTCTACCTCGATGCCGTCGCCCGGCGCCAGGTGAATGCGATCGTCCTTTCCGGCCGCCGTCTCAACGATGACCGATACCGAGGTGTCCAACTGGTAGTCTCGCTGGGCCGCTTCCATGACGGCAGCCAGCGCCTCCACGTGCCCGTGGCCGTAGACGTTGTTTTGTCGGTTCTTCGGAATCAGGTCCTCGGCGCACGGCTGGTTGGCGCCCATGTAGTGGCACTCACGGTACGTAGCGGTTTCCTGGAGGATGTTTCGGACGTCGAACGGCGAAAGGTCCGGGTTGGCTTGAAGCATCAGTGCAACGGTGCCTGCGACGCCCGGCGTGGCCATGCTGGTCCCGCTGAAGGCCACGTAGCCGTCGCCGGAGTTGTGCTGGGCTGACATGACGTCAGAGCCCACGAACGCGACGTTGGGTTTGACACGTCCCTCTTCGGTGGGCCCTTCGCTGCTGTACTCAGCGATGGCCGTGTTCTTGTTGAGCGCCCCAACCGTAATCACGTCCTCGGCGCCGCCGGGCGTGCCGATGGTGCCGGGGGCGGCTGAATTTCCGGCAGCGATGAGCATGCTGATGCCCGCACGAACCATTTCGTTGGCGTAGCGGTTGACGCTGTCTTCTTCATCCGACGTCCACTCGATCGGACCCGGTCCACCAAGACTCATCGAGGCGGCACGGATGTTGAATTTGTATCGGTTTTCAACGGTCCATTGCATGCCAGCCATGACGACGGCGAAGCTGCCGGAACCGCCTGCGTCCAGCACTTTGACACCGACAAGGTTGGCTTGCGGGGCCATGCCGGGGTGTTCGTAGGTGGGGGCGCCCGTGCCTGCGACGGTGCCAGCACAGTGGGTTCCATGGCCCTGGTCGTCGTAGGCTTGAATTTCAGTCCCGTTGGTTTTGTCAGGGTTGTTCACGGGGTCGTAGAACGCGATGACCTTTGGGTCGTGGGTGCTGTTGTCGTCGTCAAGGTCGTCAAGGCCCACGTGAAGGCTGTCAATGCCCGTGTCGATGACGGCCACGGTGACGCCCTCGCCGGTGTACCCGGTTTGTTGCTGGGCAAGGTCAACCTGGTGAATGACGGCCATGTCGCCGTTCTGAACTTGGAGAATACCGTCGAGCTCCAGCATCACGATGCCCGGGAGTGAAGTGGTCTCCAAGATCATGGTGTGAGGGATTCGCCCGGCAACGGCATCGATGAGCGGGAGTTCCCATTCGTGGACGTACCCGACCTCTCGCTCGAGCATGGCAATGTCCTGTTGCGTGGGGGTGTGGTCAAAGTCAACGATGAGAGGCAGCGTGTTGGCTTCGTCCAAAAACAGAGGGTGGTCGTGGTATTTCTCCACCATGTCGGCAATCTTGTTGCCGTTCTTGTCCATGTTGGTGGTCTCCCACCACGCTTCGCCGCCGGTTGAATCGTTGGTCGAATGGACCGGTACGGCCGCTGCGAGAACGGGCGTGAGCATCAGGAAAAAGCAGAACACACTCAGTAGGGAACGCTTCATGAGAATCTCTCCAACACGGCCCAGCCGCTGGAGGGATTTCAACTCATTGGAACGACGACAGGGTGATGGCGACGGTGCGTTGTTTCCTGAAATTGAAACCTTGCTCTTCGCGCAGGGTGAACCGTTAAGTGCCCGTCCCCGTGTTCTCAGGCTGATTACGATGGCAGCGCCAAGGAGAAAGTCCGTCCCCGTCCGACCAGCAACCACCCCCGATGCGACCGCTTCCCCGATGGCAGGCGGCATCGTCGCCGGTAGTGCTCCCGACCCCGGCACCATCACGATGGTCCGCCCCAACCAAGCCTACAACAAAGACGACCTGTTTCTGATGAAACTCTCGCAGATCGTGATGATGGGCATCGGTTTCCTGTCCATCTGGTACGGCGTGTTCGCCGTCGCCTTCGACGATGAAGCCACCAACCAAAATTTCCTTGTTCTCTTTGTCGGAGGTCTCTTGTCCTTCGCCGTCTCCATCGGCCTCATTGAACTGCAAAGCAAGAAAAACGGGTACCGTCTGCAAGACATCCAAAACTACTTCCTCGGCATCGCCTTTTTCTTCTCAACCGTCGGTGTGCTTTGGGGTACGCGATTCTTGATGGGGTACGCCACGGGAACGATGGAGTTGGATTGGTTTGGAGAACCCTCCGCCTACACCGACACCGACTGGTCCCCAACGCCAACGGCATTTACGCCCAAACCATCACCTGCTTGCTGCTCACCTTCGGGCACTACCGCCTTCTGAAGCGATACAGCGGGGACACGAGTTTTGGCTGGGGCGTCGCAACCTACGCCCCCATGGCCGTTCTCATCGCCGGCGTTGGGCCTTGGATTCGATGGTCTCAAAACGAAGTCAGCTGGGAACTTGGTATCGCTATCGTCTTGATTTCGTTCGTGTCCATGGAGATGGCCCTTCGTTCCAACCGAGCCCTCAACTTCGTCGTGGTCGCTGTGGCGGCCGGCGTGTTCCCATCATTTACGAGATGTTGAACGACAACGCACCGGCCGATGGTGCGGGCGGTGCGCTTTCCTTGATGGTGTTCATCATCGGTTTGCAAGGCTACTACGCTGCCCGTCCTGACTCCGCAAAGAGGTCAGGAACGCCTCGTGGTGCTCATCGGCATGGTGGTGGTCGCCATCGCCCTGGCGCGAACCGCTCCCGAATTCAATCTCATCCTCGGGCCCTTCAGGGCCGGCGATTATCCCGAACTCGCCGCCTACATCAACATCCCCGTCGCGTTGTGGATCACCGTCCTTCTGGCGTACTTCCCGGCGGTGCTTCAGCAGCGCGTGCCGTGGATGCCCATTGGTCTGGCCGTCGCCCTCGTCGTGTTGCCACAAGAGGCCTCAACGGTCCCGTGGGTGTTGAGCATGATCATGATCCCATACATGGTGTTCATCTCGAAGGTCGCTCGCGCTTGGGTGATCAACATCACGTTGCTGGCGTTCAGCGGTTCCTACCTGCTCAGCGACTGGATCGGCATCGATGAGGGGCTCAGCGCTCAAGCCACCTACGGCGGAACGTGGTTGCACGTCCTCCTCCCCATCTTTATGGTGGCTGTTTCTGAATTTGGACGCCGACACAAGCGCATCGAAACGAGCACCAGCCTGGCCATGTTGGGCGCCGTCATCCTCTCGAGGGCCGTCCTCGACCCCGAATGGTTCCTTCCGTGGCTGCTGGTGGCCTACATGTGCATCATGAACTTCGGCATGGCATCTCAAATGAAGACGCCAACCCTCAAAGAACGCAAAGACCTGACGTTGGCCCTGGCCTTCACCTCCATCACCATCCTCCTGTTAGCCCTCTTGGACAACTTGAAACTCCCTCCAACCGACGCTTTCGACGACTTGGTGGCCATGGGTTTGCGACCCCAATTCTTGGTGCTCAGTCTCGCAGTTTACGCCCTCGCTGCGCGGGCGGCGAAACTCGAATTGGATGCCGGCTCCATCTATGCCTGGTTGGGCCAGGGTGGCGAAGGCGAAATGACCTACAACATGCAAACGAATTCCTGGGAGGTCCAAAGCCCCGACCTGGTTGACAAGGACCAGCGCATCATTGATGCAACGCTGACGCCCCTCGCCAGGTTCAGCTTGCTGACGTCGTTGATGTTGTTCACGTTCACCATCAGCGACGTGACCACGAGCACGTGGTCGGACCAGCCGTACTACATTCTCCTGATGGCGCTGCCCGTGGGGATGCTCATCCGGGAAGTCGTCGCCATGGACACCATCAGTTCTGCTTCACGAGCAGCGGCCGTGACCCTGCTGGTGTTCATCGCAGCACCGCTCTCACTGTCCCTTGCATCCGATGTCTGGGGAACCGGAGAAGGCATCAACACCGCCACCTTGCTGCTGGACCTCATTTTGGTGAGCGCTCCGCTCATCGTCAATTTCGTCATCGCCGGGCGCGGCTTGGACACGGACGGCCTGAGCCGGTCGAGCGACGCCGTGACCTACGCGATGCTGGTTCTGCTCGCCATGATGGACACGTCGGGTGGGGTTCTGTTCATCCCGCTGTTGACCTTGGTCACGTGGCGAACCATGCAATACCAATTCTACTGGTTCCTGGCCTTGCTCCCGTTGGTGTACATTTTCCTCGGCGACGGTTGGTTCACCCACGGCGTGTTCCAAGCCCTCCTCGATAGCGCACCCCAAAGCATCGCCGACTACATGGTGGACTACCACAACGGTCCCTATCCCGCCTTTGTCGGGTTGATCGTCATCGCCCAGATGAGTCTCGGTCTCTCCGGCACGCTGACCAACAAAAGCGAGGAAGCCGAGTCCACGCTGGTGTTGCTCGCCATGGGCGTCTGGCTCATCTTTGGTTTGTTTTCAGCCATCCCCGACGGCTACTGGGCCCCGACCCTCGGCTGCGTGTTCCTCATCCCGTACTTCTGGTACACCGACAACAGCAAGGTGCTTCCCTACATGTTGGGTGCGCTGTTCGTTTCGTTGTACATTGGATTCGCTTTGAGTTCGACCTTCCAGCCACTGGACGAGGCCGACGCTTGGGGATGGAGCGGTGTGCTCACGGGCTTCACCGGGACCACCATGGCCATCATGCACAACTACGGCGTCTTGTTCAGAACGCCTCCCACCACCGATGATGAAAAGCTCGCTGCGGATTCAACTGCGGCGTTGGCCACGCAACTCGCTGCGCTGGCCTTCGTTGCAGGTTATTCTGTCTTCTACGGCATCGGCCCCATCATCGGGTTGATCCTGCTCGGCCGGTCCGCTCTCCAGGAAGGTCAGCCCAACTCCATGATTGCGCTGCCTATCCTGCTGACGTTCAGCGTGGTGAACATGATGACGCAGGCCGAAATCGGTGATGATGACCAACGGCAGACCATCACGGGTCTGACCCTTGCCGTTCAGGGTGTCGTGCTGACGTTGTTGTCCATCAAGGACGATCTCATTTACGACTACGAACCGTTTGACTGGGAAACGGACGAATCCTTCTTTGCCTACATGGACCGATTGGGCATCAGCGGTGTCCTCTACTCCATCATCGGTTTGTTCATCATGTTCAACAGCCTGAATCTGGAATCCATGGCCTACTTGCTCACCACGGTCTACCTCGTGGTGTTGGGCATCCAAGGGTTCAGCGAAGAATCGGATGCGCGATGGCGAAGAGGCGTGGGCGGCTACGGTTCCATCCTGACCGCCTTCCTGTTCGCAAATTCCCTGAACAACGAATTGTTCAGCGGCATCGCCACGGTCATGAGCGGCATGGTGGCCTTGGGCTTCGGGTTCATGTTCATGCAGCGCTTGAACGATGACGACGGCATTTACCAGTCAGCCGACGATGCACCCCGAAACACCCCCGGGGCCAGCATGGGGCTGCCGTTGATGCCGGCGCAAACCCAACCCAAGGTGGAGGCGACACCGGACGTCCAGGAGGACAAGGTCGAGGTTGTCGACGACAAGGAGGAGATCCTCGACCTCGAGGATGAGGCCGAGGAAGCCGAGGAGAGCGCTGAGGAGACGGCTGAAAGCGAAGCCACGGTCGCCGAGGTTGCAGAAGAGGAAGAAGACGATTTGGTTGAGGTGTCCTGTCCCCACTGCAGCGAAGCGTTCGGGTTGGAAGAAGGCGATGTCGGCGATTTCATTTGCCCTCACTGCGAAGGCTTCCTGTCTTGGGACGGAAAGGTGGCTGAAAAGATCGTTGAAGAAGAGGAAGAGCCGGACGGGCACGACGGTTTGTTGGACACGGGCGAAGGGTTCGCTGTGCGACTGCCAAAGGACGCCGTGGACAACATCCTCGCCTCGCTCGATGCCACGCCTCACGAAGGCTACACGCCGGTCGTGGCGTTTGGCCCCAACGGGCAAATCATGCTGACCTTTGAGTCTTCCAAGAACGGATCCTGACCCCGTTAGGCCGTGAACGAAGAATCAAGTCCCTCCGACATCGGAGGGTGCCCATGGACAACCGTCACCACCGCATGGTTTGGATCGACCTTGAGATGACCGGCCTCGACATCCAACGAGAATCCATCATTGAAATTGCAACCGTGGTGACGGACGGGGACCTCAACGTGCTGGCAACCGGCCCCAACCTTGCTGTATCGGTCCCTGAAACCCTCATTGAGGGCATGGACGAATGGAACACGCGGCACCATCACCAAAGCGGCCTCGTCGACCGCATTCGCAACGAGGGCGTCAGTGCAGCTGAGGCAGAAGAGGCAACGCTTGCGTTTCTCCGGGAGTGGGTGGACGAGAACACCGCTCCACTGTGCGGCAACAGCGTTTGGAACGACCGGCAGTTCATGGCCAAGGAAATGCCACGACTTCTCGATTACCTCCACTACCGCATGGTCGACGTCTCCACCATCAAGGCCCTCGCCAAGCGCTGGTACAGGGACGTGCCTCGGTTCAGGAAAAAGGGGGCCCACTTGGCCCTTGACGACATCCTCGAATCCATTGATGAACTCCGCTATTTCAGGGAGCACCTGTTCAAGCCTCAGGATTGACGCCACGTGGGCTCCGAAGGGTCCACGGACTTGTGCAACGACATGATCTGCGCTGCAACAGCCACAGCGATTTCTTCCGGCGACTGCGCGCCGATGTTCAGCCCGATGGGGCAGATGACCTGATCGAGCAAGGATTGGGGAAGACCCTCGTCGCGACAGGTCGCTTCGAACGCTTGCCATTTTGAGCGGCTTCCAATCACGCCAATTCGAGGGTGGTCGCTGCCGTTTAACAGCACACCGGGTTCGTTCAACGCCCGAAGAAGACCAAGCAAGCGCTCTTGGTCCTCAGCCCAGTCATGGCCGAGCAGCAGAATGTCGGAAAATCGACTCAAGGAAGCAGCCGTCTCTCCCTGAAGGAGGTTCGCTACCGTGGCCGATGAGCGTTCCACTGCATTAGGGTATTTTTCTATAGAAACGTATTCATCACGGGTGTCATGAACGGAATATGACCAGCCGAGACCGTGGAGCGTTGAGGCAAGCGCCTCACCACAATGCCCGCCGCCCATGATGTGAACGTGTGGCATGGGTATCATCACCTCAACGGCGATCGACACCCGACCGCCGCACAGGGAATCAAGGGGTGTCACCTCATAGCCCTTCGCACCCTTGTTCAGTCCGTACGTCAGCACCTCGGCAAAAGGGCGGTCGGACTCAACGAGTAATTCACGGCACCGTTGAAGCACGCGGTGTTCGAGCCCGGCTCCGCCCACGGTGCCGACCCAATCGTGAGCCGCTGATGACATGGCCAAACGAGCGCCGGTTTTTCCCGGAACACTTCCTGATGTGTTCAGCACGGTTGCCAGCGCAACACGTCGTTGCTGAGCGAGTTCGCCCAGGACCCAACGAAGGACATGAGCGGTCATGGCAGGGCCTCAACGGGCGGCCCTCATATCCCTTCGCCTTGTGGGAAACAGGTAGCAAGGGCGGCCTCGTTCTCGTTGAGCGCCGACACATCGTCCTCGGTATCGATGTTGAGGTGGAGCCACGGTGCATGGACCTCAACCGGTGAGAAGTCGACCAGCGCTCGCAAGGAAGCGTCCGGTCGAGCGGCAAGGACGCGCTCGATGGATGGAGCATCCAACACCACGGGGTGGCCGCGCCGGCCGTTGTGAGCGAGGGCGGCGCTTTGAGACGACGAAAGAAGGGTCACCAGCATCTCCTCATTCCACCCGGGACGGTCCACCGGGGCCATCACCAGCCGTTGAGGGGAACGGCCGAGGTGTTCGCTGAGCGCTTGGAGGCCGAGTTGGAGCGACCGGGTTCGACCAGCGTCGGGGTTGTCGTTCACGGCGATGAGCACGCCGGGCAACACCGCCCTCACGTCGTCGGCGAGGTCCGGATTGACCACCACCATCACCTCGCACCCGGCAGCCAGCAAGCGCTGGTAAATCCAAGCGACGAGAGGGCGCCCGTTGACACCGACCAGGGCTTTTGGCCGACCGAGACGCCGACTCCTGCCCGCCGCAAGCACCACGGCGGCGGGTGTGGTCTCCATGAACGGAAGATTGCCCTCGTTGGTTTTGGATGTTTGCCGGTTGGACCTTGATATAGGCTAGGTGATGGTGTTGCTCATGAAAACATGGACCCCACCCGGGCACTGGCCAAAGGCAACGCGCGATGCGCATGTGAAATCCATGACCTTTCTCCAAGCCATTGCAGAGGGTTCGAATGCCATGACCCTGAGTTTGAAGCGAACCGGTTTGCCAAGGGTGGTCGTTCGAGGAACGTCCCGACGATGGTACAGGGTTGAACTCCACGCCCACCACGTTGAGGGCTACGTGGACGTCAACGGTGAATACCGGGAGGTCAAGGAAGTGCACTGGCGAACAACGATCGAAGCCGGTGCCTGGAAGCAAGACCTCGACGAGCGCACGCCGTTCATGGTGTCGTTGTGCATGCACCCCACCCAGCGCTCGAGGGGGCTCCCCATCGGCGATCAAATCGCGGCCCTGGCGTTGGCGCTGCAAAACGACAAAATCACGGCGATGCGAATCCCCCTCCTGGCGCAGTTCATCGTTTCCCCTCGCAGCGCCCTCCAAGGCGTTTACCAGTTTAGCGAGGAAGGGGTCATCATGGAGGAAGAAGTGTACGACGAAAACGACGAGGAGGCCTACATGTACGATGATTTTGAGGACCACATGGACCTCTCAGAAGCCGATGAACTCTGGGCGTTGAACGACCTGTTTGAAACCGCAGCCTACGAACAGGAAGCCGCACGCATTGAACAGCGACAGTACGATGACTGGATGGAGCGACAAGAGCGGGCGGCAGCGCCTCAGGATGCAAGTCCCTGGCATCACGATGAGGACCAAATCTGGCAGTTTGAGGACAACCTCAGGAAAGGCCGAACGTGATCAGAGGCCTTTGGTGATCTCGCGACCGATGATCATCCGCTGGACCTGAGAGGAACCCTCGTAAATTTGCATCACCTTGGCACCTCGCATCAATCGAGCGACGGGGTATTCCTCCGAGTAGCCGTAGCCGCCGTAAATCTGGACGGCGTCGGTGGCAACCTGCATCGCCATGTCAGCAGCGAACCGCTTGGCGTGAGCCGCCGATTCGGTGTTGCGGACACCCGCATCGTACTCGGCGGCTGATTTCCACGTGAGCATGCGTGCAGCTTCGATGTTCGTCTTCATGTCGGCCAGCATGAACTGGATGGCCTGATGTTGGTGGAGTGGCTTACCGAACGTCTGCCGTTCGCTGGAGTACTGAAGGGCGTGTTCGTACGCTGCACGAGCCAGCCCCGTGGCGTGAGCGGCGATGTTGGGTCGGCTCATGTCAAAGGCCTTCATGGCGTTCATCCAACCGCCGGATTCCGAGCCGCCGATGAGATGGTCAACCGGCACGCGAACGTCATCGAAGGTGATGGAACGGGTGTCTGAACATCGCTGACCCATGTTAGTCTCTTTCTTGCCGAGGGAAAAACCGGGTGCGTCTTTTTCCACCACAAAACCGGACATGCCACGATAGCCCGCCTCAGGGTCGGTTTTGGCCAGAACGAAGAAAAAGTCGGCATGGCCGGCGCCTGTGATCCACATTTTTGAGCCGTTGATGACGTATTCATCGCCGTCCCGGATGGCCGTGGTTTTACAAGCAGCAACATCGGAACCAGCGCCGGGTTCGGTGACGGCATAGGAAGCCAAGGCCCCGTCCTCTGCGATTTTTCGGAGCCAGTGTTCTTTCTGCTCGTCGGTGGCGCCGGTGATGATGGGGGCGCTGGCGAGCGCCGTGGCATAGGCTGCCGTGGCAAAACCCGGGTCGCCCCATGCGAGCTCTTCGTTGACGATGGCCTCTTCGAACGTGCCCAAACCGGCTCCGCCGTAGGCTTCCGGGATGTGAAGGTTCAGCAATCCCATTTCATGAGCTGCCTGGATGGTTTCCTTTGGGTAGTGAGCGGTTTCATCCCAGTGCTCTGCATGCGGACGGACCTCGTCCCTGGCAAACTCGTGGGCGAGTTCCTTCAGCATGGCTTGCATCTCGTCGAGTTGGAAGTCCACCATGGTCCTGCGAGGCATCGGTCCCTTAAGAGCGATTAGATGAGCCGCCCCGCATTGGTGTCAAAGCACCAAGTAGCCGAGACGTTCTGCGGCCAGCGCGGCGAGGAACAGCATGTACACCATGATCAGCACCACGCCCTCCCACTGCTTGAACTCGTATTCGGAGCGCATCATCAGCAAGGCGATCCCGGTGCCGACGAACGTCGCCGGGATGATGACGTAAGCGGTCAGGGCAAAACTGGCGCTGGTCAACGCCAACGGATGGACAACGGATGCGAAACCAATGGAAAGCAGCGGGTCGGTGATGTTCGAGCCGATGAGTGTCCCGATGGCCACGCCTTGACTGCGCTTGGCCGCCAAGAAGGCGATGGTCAGTTCGGGGAGGGACGTGCCAAGACCGGAGACGGTGGTACCGATGACGGCGTGAGGGACGTCGAACGCATAGGCCATGTCGCTGGCGACGTTGACCAAGTGGTGGGCGGCAAAAAGGGCCAGCAACAAGCCAGAAGTGACCATAAAGCCGTAGGCGGCGGTCGTACGGTCCAATTTCCGTTCAACCTGTTCAGCATCGCCGAGTTCCTCTTCCAAAATCTCATCGCGATGCGAGAGCAACCAGTAAATGTAGGCGATGTAGAGGGCCATCAAGATCCCACCTTCCAAGCGATTCAAGCCCTCGCCGGTGAACAAAAAGAACGTGAGCAGGCCGATGGAGGAGAACATGATCATGCCGTCTCGTTTCAACCATGAGGGTCGGACTTTGACACCACGAAACGCCACCACCACGCCGAGAATGAGCGTGATTTGCACCAAAATGGAACCGTAAATCCCACCGATGGCAAGGTCGCCGATTTCGGGGTTGTTCGCCACGTCCGCAGCCGCTGTGGAGGTCACCAAAATTTCTGGTAGCGAGGTCCCGATGGAGACGATGGTCAGGCCGATGACCACCTCGGGAAGGCCAGCACGATACGCCAGTCCCTTGGCGCCCTCGATAAAGAAGTCCGCCGATTTGATGAGGAGGGCAAGCGCCATGGCCAGAAGCACGAGGGAGATGAAGTGGTTGTTGATACCGGAGTCCTCGAGGACGGTATGAAGGGCGAGAATACCCAGGAACAGGGCGCCGTTTAACACCAGCGTGTTGCTGATGAGCAGTTGGGGAATGCCCGTTTGGGAGGTGACGGTTTCATCTCCCATAGGCTCAGGAGCGGTTCCCACTTCTTGACGGTTGCCACAGGTTTGAACGACGGGAGATTGTTCACGAAGCTTTGAACCGCCCCGTTTTGGGAAACACGTGCGCAAAGAGGCCGCAGGGGAGTTTCTGGGCACCGCCTTGATGGTCGGAGTGGGGTGCGGAAGCGTCGCCTTGGGTGCCTCACACGGAGTGGTTTCCCTGGCGTTTGGTGCGGTGGTCACCCTGGCCATTCTGCTGTTTGGACCGCTGAGTGGCGCCCACATCAATCCCGCCGTTAGCGTTGGATTTTGGCGCGACGGGCAACTGGAAGGACGGTTGTTACCGGTCTACATGACGGCGCAGTACCTCGGTGCGCTGTTCGGTGCGAGCGTGGTGGCAGGGGCTGCACCGACCTCGGTGATTCCATCCCTGTCCCTCACGGAGGGCTTTTCCATTGAGGTGGCCATCACGACGGTCCTGATGGTCAGCATTTTGTGGATCGTCCAACGCACGGACGCCCGTCCCGTCGTCGCCTTGTGGGTCGGTGCCACCGTGGCATTGTTGGCCTTCGCTGCTGGGCCACTCACCGGTGCGAGCATGAACCCCGCCCGAACCTTCGGCCCCAACGCGCTTAACGCCATGTGGGCCAGCCTGCCGTTTTACCTGACCTCAACCACGATTGGCGCATGGTTGGCGGTGGACGCCAAACGCTGGTTGTTCCCCGACAGGGTCAACCGTTGACCGAGGCTCGGAGCACCTCGATGACATGGTCGAGGGAAGGAATGGTGTGGTTCTCAAGCGGGGGTGCGAACGGAACGGGCGTATCGAGTGCACCGATGACGGTGGGCGCTGATTCGAGTTCGTAGAAACAGTCCTCCATGATCCTTGATTGAACGGTGTGTCCGAGGCCGCCCGACCACTGACCTTCTTGGAGCACGACCAAACGGCCCGTTCGTTGGACAGAAGCGACGCAGGTGGAAGCGTCAAAGGGAATCAGCGTCCTCAAGTCCACGATTTCAATCTCGATGTCCTCGTTCGCAAGCGATTCGGCCGCCTGAAGCGCAATGTGAACCATGGCGCCCCACGTGACGAGGTGAGATCGCGTCCACCACGAATCACGTCCGCCCGACCCAGCTTGTACCGACGTCCTTCCGAAAGGTGTTGGTTGACGGTCTCGGTGTCCACTTGCTGGTTGATGTTCATGCCCCAGCCCGTGAGGCCCCCGCGCAATCCGTAGAGGCCGATGTGCTCGAGCATCAAGACTGGGTCGGGAAGTTGTGCCCCCTCCATCAAGAGGTCGTAAGCGTCTTGCGGTGTTCCCGGCGCCATCACGACCAAGCCCGGGTCGTTGGCAAACCAAGATTCGATCATGTTGGCGTGGAACGGACCCGAGCGCGTGCGAGCACCCAGCGGAATTCGAACGGTCATGGGACAATCGGCTCCCCAGCGCCAGCGGAGCATGGCGGCGTTGTTGACGAGCGCGTTGAAGCCCAACGCAGCAAAGCCACCAAATTGGATCTCGACCATGGGTTTCATGCCCGAAAGAGCAGCGCCCACGCCGGTGTGAACGATGACCGCTTCACACAACGGCATGTCGATGAGTTTCTCCGTGTGACCGGCGTTTTTCAGTGCCATGTTCATGCCAAAGGCACCGGCAACCTCCATGTCTTCACCGATGAAGACGCAGTCCTCGCCGTGCATCGTGGCGATGTCGGCCATGGCTTGTTGAATCGCCCTGGCGTACGTCCATCCGCCCTTTTCAGCATATTCCCAAGCCAACGCCCCCACTTCGAGCGGGCCGTCCGTCGGCTCGGGTCGAGCGTGGCCGGTGTAGCGATGAAGATGGTCGGCGTGGGCGTCCGCATCATGAAGCGTGGTCACGCCTTTGGTGACGGTTTCCGGCTCTGGCCAATCCATGTCGAGCAGGGTGGTTCGGGCATCCTCTACAGCCGCCGCCTCCTCCGTCTCCATGGCGTCAAGGTCGGCTTCATCCACTCCCATCTCCAGCAACAGCGAACGATGGGTGGGAATCGGGTCCTTGGCCGCCCAGTAATCCAAAAGTTCCCGGTCGACATAACCGGGCGGCGTTCCGCTTGGATTTCCAAGGTAGAGATCGTCGTGGTGATGAGCGTGTCCGCAGCCCCGCATGGTTTCCACGTGAATGAGGGTGGGACCTCCGCCGGCCATTGAGAATTCTCGAGCGACGGCAGCGGAGGCATGCCACGCAGCGGGGTCCGAACCGTCGATGGTCCAAGCGGGGAACCCCATGGCGGCAGCCTTGTCGGCCCAGAGTTCAACACCTGACTGCTTGGCGGGAGGCGTGTCCAGCGCGATTTGATTGTTCTGCAGGATGTAGGTTATGGGCAAGCCTCGGGCGCCGGCGAGGTTCATCGCCTCCCAAAATTCACCGGAAGAAGAGGCCCCCTCACCGATGCAGGCGACGTGAAATCGATCGATGGATTGGCGCCATGCGGCGAACGCCAAACCCGTCATGGTGGCGGCGGCGATGGGCAACGGTGCCGTGGGTGGAAGCACCCCGACGTGCCAGGCGCCGACGTGCAGGTCTCGCCCACCGGCATCCTCCCAGCCGCCGTTTTGATTCGACCCTACCTTGCCGAGGTTGGCGGCCATGACGTCCAGCGGCGTGTCGCCCATGGCCAAACCGAGGCCGATGTCGCGAATCATGGGCGCGACAAGGTCGCCGTCGTAGCCCTGACCTGGCCGAGCATCTCGAGGTGCATCGGGTTGACGATGGAGGGCCGTGGCGACCGCCACGACCCCTTCCTGCCAGGTGGAACGGAAACCTTTGCCACCAAAACGACCGCCATCGGGGGTCTCGACCCCTTCGGTGAACAGTTCTTTGAGGGCGCCGTCAAGGCAACGGGTTCGGGTCATCATGCGCTGCCATTCCATGCGCTGTCCCACGGAGACGGCCATGTAGTGAGCCAGGCGACGCATCATCAACCGCATGTCCACCAGGAAGTGCGCACGACGGCGTTCCAACATCAGCGCCATGCTGCGACGGGGATGACTTCACTGTCGAGTTGGTCGCCAGTGTGCTTTCCATTTGCTTCTTCAGACCGCGCTCAAGCGCCTCGAGAAATCGCTCGGAAAAGGCGTGCCAGGAGGCGCCTTCGAAGGTTTCCGGTTCAGCACCGATGATGTGGTCCCAGATGTTGGCGACCAAAAAGAGGTGAGCGTCGTGTTGCTGTGCAAGGGAAGGTGAGCACCTCGGAGCGTGCGGCGTCTTTGGGCAGGGGTTGAAAAATCCAACGGTGCATCGGGGGGCCACGTGAGCCCGAAAATTTCCGGAAAAGGGCGCCTTGTGACACGGTCGGTCCCCGGACCTCCCAAGGGATGGTTGGTTTCAATCCTCTTCTTTGTGCGGTTGAAGCCGCACGCCGGGCCGCTCCATGCTGACGGGTCAGCAACCGTTGGTTTCCCTCGGAACGGAATCACTCCTCTTCGTTGGATGAAGGAAGCGCATCGAGCATGTCGGCTGCCAACACGCTGGCGTCCTCCACCTGCGTGAGGAGGGTCAAATCCGAAAGGGCCCCCGGCCGTTTCAAGGCCTCCATCAACTCACGGAGCACCTCGGCCGTCAACCTCGTGAGAGCGAGGGTTTCGGGGTCGATGCCCACTTGATCTTCTTGCTCCAACAGCGCCACGTATTCAGGTGCCTCGTCCAGGATGGCGTCCATTTCCCCTTCAACGGTTCTGGCGATGTCCTCCGCTTGCTTCTCAAGGATGTCCTCCATCGACGACCCCACGCCGCTGGAACCGACCGTTGGTGCGGCCCCCTCACCCAGCGTTGCGCCTTTGTTGATGGTGTTGAAGGTCGGAACGGCGCAGCATCGAGCGTTGAATCCTCCTCCTTTGGTGCCTCTTCACTTGGAGGTGAGGTTTCCGGTTCGCCTTCCGAGCCGACCAAACGATTGAGGGCCAGTCGGACCATGGTCGTCATCGTTTCAGAGGAGAACGCTTCTCCCTCGTCGTCG
>BOYQ01000005.1:0-160966 GCA_019651595.1 Candidatus Poseidoniales archaeon
AACCTTATGTAGGGTAAACGCCCTCACCAGCACCCAAATTTTTACTCGGACATTGAAAGAAGTCGGACACGGGATCCCTGAAATCCCTTTCCGGCCAACCGTCCAAACCGGAAACTGCCCCCTGTGCGGCCAGGTCCAAACCTGCGACGTCCACTGGCGTGAGGACGTCTTCAACCCGTACGACTTGGATTTGATTCGCAATCAGGAGGACATGTCTGCCTACCACAACGTCTACCCCGGCGGCACCCCCGGAAGATTCCATCACCACCTGGTCATCTTTGTTGACCACCCCGACTTCACCTTCGAGGGCCTCGAAGACCTGCTGCGTCGTCGCATCCGCCAGCACAACAACTGGGACACGCGCACGCTGTCCATTCGTTTTGTGTCCCTGACCAAGCGGTCGATGATCGCCAAGATGGGCACCAAGCATTTCCGCCCGATGGTGGAGCGGTGGCGATGGCTGGAGCCCACCTTTGCGCCCATCATCCAGTTTCGAACAATGAACTTCTCGTGGCGCACCCGCATCCTCTGACAGCGCTGGTCAACCAGCCTCCGTCAAATCGCCGATGTGCTGTTGCACGCCCGTGAGCAGTATCGACGTAACATGTGAGGTCGTCACCGGCCTGCCGGGCTCTTCTTTATCCGTGTTGGACCATCACGGCCGACCATGGTGGATGACGGACCCGCCAAGGCGCCCCTTCGCAAAGCCCTGAAGGTCTCCAGAGCCGAACCGCAGGAAACGACCTTCCTCGGCCTGCCATTGGAGCCCACGACGACGCCACCGCCTCCGGTTGCTGTCAACCATCAGGTTCAACGATTGAAAATCGCATCCTTGGTGTTCGGTGTTTCCCTGTTTCTCAACTGGGGCACCGGCATTTTTGTGCAGTGGTTCTTGCTTGATGGGTATTGGGACCCGTACTACTTCGAATGGGTGGCCATCAACGGACTTGGAGAGATGATTGAGTGGTTAAACTACATGTTTGTTGATGCTTGGCTGATCGACGAATACAGTTTTTGGTTTCAAGAACGGGGACCGCTTCCTGTCTTGATTGTCATCCTGCGCGACCTGATGCCGTTTGTGTTCATCGGGGCGTTTGGCCTGCTTGGTCAAAAAAGACGAGGACGGCGAACTTCTCGAAAAAATCGGCATGTTTACGTGCGGCTACGCCGGTATCATGGCGGCGTTGATGCTCTACGTCATCATCAACATCGGTGCAGAGTACGGGGAAATTGGTGTCATGTTTGAGGTCTTCTTCGGAACGCTCGGGTTCTGGGGCGCCGTCTTCGCCGGTGTCTTCCTTCATCCGAAGCTGGTGCCGCTGCCAGAGCGGTTCACAACCGAGGACAAAGGCGGCTCGGTGTTCAGCGATCCGGCCCTCAACGAGCCGATGGAGCCCGTGAAGTTTCAGACGGCGGAGGACGAAATTGAACTCTGGGTGATGATCCTGTACTACCTTCCCTTCCTTTACCTTCTCATGGTGGTGATTTCGGTGAGCGGTGGTGGCGACGATGATGCGTTGTTTTGGGGGACCATGATACCCATCATCGGTTTCCTCATCGGCCTGTTCAACTACCGATGGGAATTCCTCAAAGGGTTCCTCACCAACCTCGGGTTCTGCATCCCCGTGGCGCTTGCCTTCGGGCTGGCGGGCTACATCGGCGTCTTCGGTGACGTGGGCGGCCTCGATGAGGTGTTGCTGTTCGTCATCCTGCCGGCGTTGTACCTCCCCTGGCGACGGCACACCGACAAAGAGCACCGTTGGGCCCTCGGTGCGGCGTACGCAGCACCCCTCGGAACGATGGGGATTCTGATGGGTTTAATGATGGGCGTGATCATGCAATACGGGCTCTTCTGAGCGGCGACAGTGGCTCCAGCCCCTGTTTGCGCCCGTCTTCCAGTTTCGTACGATGAACTTCTCGTGGCGCACCC
This sequence comes from Candidatus Poseidoniales archaeon, assembly GCA_019651595.1. Lineage (GTDB taxonomy): Archaea > Thermoplasmatota > Poseidoniia > Poseidoniales > Poseidoniaceae > Poseidonia. The sequence continues at coordinate 1,931 of BOYQ01000005.1, forward strand.
GAATCCTCTGACGGGACCCTCGCCGGAATCGAACCGGCTCCTCTGCCTGCGCAGCGTGCACCGTACACCAAGGGCGGGCCGTAGCCTTCCACCATTCCTCAACCTGCGACACCTGCCACCGGCGCGCCCGTGTGCGAACACCGACCTCAGTCGGCGCACGAGCCGTCGTCAGGGAGGAATTGGAATTGATGGGGCTTGGATTGAACGTCCGTGTAATCGTTCTCGTCGAGGCACACGACGGTCATCTCCATCGGTGCCCTGCCCATCATCGGCGGCAAGTCATCGTAGTAGACCATCACGGCCCTCATGACTTCGCCCAACGACGCCGTGCCGTGGGAAACGGTCACGATGTGGTTCACCTGCATCGACTTGATGCTCGGAAAGGCGGTGTTGTAGGGTTGTGATTTCGCCAACTCGAGCATCGTTTTGGCGAGGTGCGGTGTGGCGTCTTCGCCCGACCATTTCAGCCTCTTCACGGGGTTGCTCATCCAAGGTTCAGGCGCCTGCAGTTCCAGCGTTTGACCGAGCCATCTTCCAAACCTGCCAACGACCTTCTGCCTGAGACCTTCCCTGACCGCCAGCACGGTGTTGGGACCGTAAAGGGCAGGCGCCAGCCTGACGACATCGCCGTGGACGATGTGCAGCTTGAACGCCTCGCCCAGCAGCCTGTAGGTTCTCTTCGGGAACCCCCCGAGCAAGAGCGAAGGATGGTTCAGCAGCCACTCCAAATAGGCGTCATAGGCGCCTGGAGGCCACGGCTCTGCAGGCGGCGTGGGGCCGAGGAACATCGGGCCCGATTCGTGCTCGTCATGAAACCTCATCCATTCCCTCATCCACTGTTCCTGAGTGGGTGCGTCGGGATGAACGGGAGGCTTCGGATGCTGTGCCAGCAACGCTTTGACCTGGGCAGACGACATGGACACTTCGGGCATGGTCATCCAACACCACGGCTGGATGGCGTCCTCCCAGTCTTTCTCCGCCAGCGGGCCCTCAAGGCCGTGATGGACCTCGAAGACACTGGCGCTGTGCGTTTGGAGGTCGCCGTAGAGGTCGGGTGACATCCATTCCACGGTGCCTTTGTTCACCAGCATGGAACCGTTGTCGAGGTGGAACATGCCCTGACCCCTCGATGAAAACCAAGGATGTTCACCCTCAAGGAAATGTGCGTGCTTGTGGTCGAGCACCACGAGACCGCCTTCCCTGATCTTGTGAACGTAGGCCTCGATGAGGTGGGGGAAACTCATGTCATCGCCCGTGCTGTGCGGGTCCAACCATTCGAGCCAATCCACGTAGAGCATGTCCACGGGCGGCGAGGCCGTGAGTTTCGAGAAGGCCTCGTGTTGGATGTGAACCTGCCAGTGGGGCGTGGACAGCGCCGCCTTTCTGTAAACGGCGTGTCCCTGCGACGTGTCAGAAATTCTCTGCCAGGTCGCCATTCCCGCCTCGTTGGCGTTGATGCCCCAAGCGTCAGGCGTGTACTCTCCGTAATCCACCACGACGTGAATGAAGGGGTGACCTGCATCGCTCACCAAACCAAAGCTGGCGTGATGGTGCATCGCAGCGGCTGGATGGACGATGACCAGCGGTCTGCCTTCGGGTGGCTCAATGGGCAAACCGATGCCAAACGGCGGACCGTAGGCCACGCAACCGCCGAACCCTTGAGGCGCTCTTCTCTTGGCAGCCATGCTCATCAGATGCACCTCGGGTGATAGAGCGGGACGACCCTGAAGATTCTCTTGGTCTGCCTTTCCAGTCTGCTGTAATCCTCGGCCTTGCACACACCGCCCAAGGATGCCGACTTGGCCGTGTCGTAGATGGTGTCGCCGTGCAGCGTGATGATGTGAGCCGTGCACAATTTCCCCGAGGCTTGCGGGTCGGAAGGTGGGTCTTCAGAGTAGAAGCACAGGAAAAACAGGTCGTCGTAGGCGACGAGTTCGTCCACAAAGTACCCGAGCCTCCTCACGTCGTTGTTGCAGTAGGCCAGTTGCAAGCCGTAGGGCTTGAGGGCCTGCGACCACGTGTGGGGCGCCTGTGAGTTGGTCACCGCCTTGAAGTCCTCAGGTGTGGTTTGCGCTCCCGTTGCATTGGCCACCATCGAGAGCGTCGTGGCGACGCATGACGGGCCCACCTGCCTGGTGTGCTGGAGCGACAGGTCGTGGAAAAACGGACCCACGGGTTCGCCCCTTCTCTCCTCGTACCACAGCGGTGCAGTGGGGTTCGGTCTCCAGGCGACGGTCATTCCCATTCCCCCCTGAACTCATCGTCAAATTCGTGTTCGCCCTGAGCGGCTTCTTCCACCGCTTGAGCAAAGCAATCGTGGCAGTTCAGTTCGGGAGGCTCCCATTCGTTGAACGCTTCAATTCTCAGTTTGGTCAACTCGTTTTGGAGTTGAACATACTCCATCACCAGCATCATCAGCTTCATCCATTCATTCTCAGTTTTCTTCATCTTCTCATCTCCTTGTTCATTGATACTCAAAATCCTCGGGTCTTCCACCCGGCCATTCCCTCTCCATCTCTTCCACGTACGCCTGCATGTTCTGCGCCTCCTCGTACTGCATCACCCAGATGTGGTGATCCTCAATGCAGAGGAGAATCAGCGACAGCACGTTGGAAGGAAAGGTCCCCGCCAAGTGGTCGATGCAAAAGAAGGAGTCGTGGGTGTAGGCCGTGGTCTCGCCGCCGTACTCGGGAATGTGGTTGGGGCAGGTCCAATACTCGCCAAGAGAATGGGCGACATTGTTCGCGTAGAGGTAAGCGGGCGGCGCCCACTTCCACGCCATCGGCTTTGATGCAGCTGCCTTCCTTCTCGCTTTGTGAGCGGCAAAGGTCCCAGGCGCACCCCATTTCTCAATCTCAAGGCAGAAATCAAAGGCAAATTCGTGTCCGTTTTGTCCCTGAACGGTGATGGTGTAGCCGTCCATGGAGATGGACGGATGGTCGTGGATGGTCTGTGCTAACGCGAGCCAGTGCTCTCTTTGCACCCAATCGTCGTGGGTGTCAATCTCAGGCATCAAAAAATGGAGCCCGATGTCCATGTCCGTCAAGCACAATTCCCAACTTGGCCAGGTGTCCCATTGTGTGCCGTCAGCGATGTTGTGCTGGTTGTAGGCCGCAAAGATGCCAAAGAACGCCTCGGGTTCGTTCAAGTTGGCGTCGTGGTCAATCAGCTCGTCGGGATGCTGGTGCCCGTTGGCCACCAGCCATGCCCCATCGCCGTCAACCACGAAGGTGTTCGGCTTGGCATGGTCGTTCTTCTGCTTGGTTTGGTCGTGTTTCTTGTTCATGTCTTCATCTCCTGTGTTGCGTTTTTGCACCGCCGTGCGTCGAAATGGCTGGGGCACCGGGATTCGAACCCGGGTCAACGGTCCCGCAAACCGATATGCTCTCCACTACACCATGCCCCAATGGATGGGAACTGGCAGAGGCACCCGGATTCGAACCGGGGTCCAGGGATCCGAAGCCCCTGATGCTATCCGCTACACCATGCCTCCTTGCAGTTCCCAGCGAAACGGCGGTTGCACTCAGGGTGTCAAACGCCGGTTCGCTCGTTCCGTCGATCGGTGAATCAACGGCGATGTCGGGAGGGCCGCTTGGTGTCATTTCGGACGTGGTTTTCTTCATCCATCATGGCCGGCCCTCCTCGGGTGTAAAGGTGCATTTATTGCATCACCTATATAATACTATCTTATTCTTGTTATACTATGAAAATCATCATGAATGGTTCATGTTTTTACGAAATGGCTTCCAGTGCATTGAAAATGCCCCTAAACACGCTTGCAGGAGGGTTTGACGGGTCTACCATTATAACCTCAACGAGCCGAGGTTCATCGCATGAAAACCCCTAATGTCCCCCGAAACATGCTGCTGGCCGGAATCGTTCTGGTCCTGTTGAACGTTGCTGCCCTTTCCCCGCTGGCCACCGGTGCCGTCGAGGATGCGGTCGAGCACCTTTGCGTCCTACACCAAGGACACGTCTGCGCCAACGACGACTGTACCGAAGCCGAGGAGGAATGGGCCTCCTCCACCGCCCAGCGCGACTACTACGCCTGGGACATCACACCTCGCTGAGGTGATGGCGGGCGAGGGCAACCCATCACCGAAAAGGTGGGGCCCTTCACCTACGACATACCACCACTCGCACCATCAACAACTACGATGCGGCTGCTGGTGAACTCACCTACAACGCCGTGAAGACCTTTGAGTGTGCTGCCGACAGCGCCGTCCTCCTGCGACACCGAGGTCACCCAACTCAACATCCTCTTCCAGGCCCAAGTGATCGGCGCCACCGGCATGGCCCTCAACGGCATCATGGACCTGACCAAGGTCGGGTTCGCCGTCAAATGGTCCTTCAGGACATGAACACCACCCCGGCCGGTACGCCAGCGTGGCGACATTGCATGGCTGACATGGACGGGATGGTGCATTGGACACCAAATCCCCTGCCACATGTGGGGCCCAAAGGTGGCCAGGTGCCTTTCCGGGTCCGATCCGGTATGGGCATCAAGATGATGAACGACGCCACCCTCACCTCCGTTATGGATTCAGGTGCTGCCTTTTCCGGAGGGCAGCCTCGACGCCCCATGACCGGCCGTCCCACCCAGCCGACCCGAACTTCAACATCTCGTTGATTTACGCCGCTCGGCTCCGTGGCCTTCATGGGCCTTGGGCACCTGAGATGATGATTCTGACGTGTTCGCCGACCCCTCGAACTTTGACCGTGATGGCCCCAGCCAGCACCTACGGCTACCTTGCCATGGCCGACGCTACCACGCCCGATTTCTACACGACCTTTGTTCGAGACTGGGCCATGTACGCACCGTTGGAGCAAGTTTCCAAGCCTACGGTGGCGGTTCTGACGCCAACCTCACGAACAACGACGACCTTGCCATGCGACTCCACAACCTTGTTGGCGTTGACATGACCGGCGTGAACGCTGTTGGTCTGATGACCGCCGGCCACATGACCGACACCCCCACGGGCGTCGTCGCCACGAACGCTGAAGGCACCTCCTTCGGCATGGCCGCCTTCCTCGGCATGGAAGCCGTCGACGTGATGACCGCCTACAACATGACCGCAGAGCAGTACGGCGCTGTGGCAGGTTGGGTCGCCGGTTGGGCCACCTCGCAATCCTCTGCTCAACTCGGCCTGCTGGGCGGCGTTGGCACCATGAACGCTGAGCAATTCGTCAACCAAACCTTCGGTGCAGCCAGCCCTGTGGGCGACCCCTACCTGGAACGCTCCCTGAACATGGGCGGCGCTTGGAGCGCACTGTTTGGCAACGAGCCTGTCGACCTCGCCCAAGAGCAATCCGCCAACATCCTCTACGGACCCCTCGGCCTGACCACCCGCACCGGTGCGAGCCTGTTCATTTACGGTGAACTGGCCGGCATGACCCCGCCGATCAACTTCGCCACCATGGAGGCTGGAACGCCCATGGTCTGGGACGCAGCCACCATCGGCGCCCTCTACGGCATTGACACCAACGCTGCCACCGCACTGCGAGGCTTCATGATGGGCCCCATTTATGGAACGACGGCCGATTCCTTTGTGCCCGGCTACTTGATGTCCACCTTCGGCACGACGCCTTACCTCACGCAGTCGTTCAACAACTGGCTCATCGGCTGGCACGACCCCGTCAACGCCTTCCTCGCCACGGGCAACCCGATGGACATGAGCGTGGGCTGGTCGTCGCTGGAGAGCAACGCCACCTACTACGGCTCGGACAGCATCGCCAACGGTGACGGCACGAACTACACCGTGTGCACCGGTGAAGTTGCAGGATGCGACAAGGGCGAGACCTTGCTCGAGGACGGTTCGGACCAACTGTCGTGGCGCAACAACGACATGGCAGCGGCGACCTACGGCCTCATCACCCCCGAGTCCCTTGCGGGCACCAGGGTGGGTTCCTCACGGGCACCGACGACAAGGTTGACGTGAGCGGCTACGTCATTGCCGACGTTGAACGCACGGGCGAAGGCACGGTCAAGGGCATCCCGTTTACGAGTACCAAGCGACCCAAGACGCTCCCGGTCGAAGCATTCAGGCAAACCTGATGGAAACCTACACCCTGCTCGACGCCAGCCCGGCGCTCTCCCCGTGTACTTCTCCACGGAGATTGACATGAAGGCAGAGCAACTCTCTGGCCTCATCATTGCCGGTTCCTCAACGAACACCTTCTACCTCGACAACCGAGCCCACACGGACCAAGCCAGCACGCCAACGATGGCCGACCTGGACCCCGTGTTCGAAATCCAATCCTCGTCCATGATCGCCGACGATGACGCCGAGACCATGGAGAGTTCCATCGTTCAGAACCAAGACAAGATGACGTACTGGACGAACTTTGACTCCTGGATTGACTATGTCACCCTCCTGTTCTGGGTGGGCGGTATCGCCATGATCGGCCTCGGCATGGTTGGCGCTGCCAACGCCTCCGACGAGGACGAGACCAAGGATTACGGCGCTTCTGGTGAAGAGGCTGAGGCAGCCACGGCCGAAGAGTGAGCCCCATCTTCCACCAAAGGTCGGAAAACCGGCCCTTGACCCCCGTCTACGGGGGGAAGAAGATATAGGGATTCAAACAACCGTTGTCCGAAGGGACCGTCCCTTCGGTGAACAGCTTGACTTGCAAGTTGAATCTCCCCCTTGGACCATCGCTGCGCGACCCCTCGCTCGAAGCCGATCTGCAGGCACGTCTTGAGGACGGGCATCGCATTTTCATCCTCGGCGACATTCACGGTCATTTGGCGACCTTCAGGGCGCTGCTTCACCGCCTGAACCTCAAACCCGAGGACAGGGTGGTGTGCTTGGGCGACATGATCGACCGCGGGCCAAACTCGGCCGGCCTCGTCCACCTCCTTCGCACCCACCCGCAGGTGATTTGCCTCAAAGGTAATCACGAACACATGGCGATTCAATGCGTCCAACCCGACGGTTCCTTCGAAGCATGGCAGCCCTGGATGCAGCGAGGCGGCAAATCCACCTACGCCTCCTACATCGTTCAGGCCAACGGTGATTTGTACGAAGCCAAGCGGCAGATGGCAGAGGATTTCATGTGGCTGGACACGCTTCCAACCCAAATCGTCCTCGACCACCATCGCTTTGTCCACGCCGGATACGACCCGAGGATGCCGCTTGACATGCAGGGGGAAAAGGAACTCCTGTGGATTCGCAAAGAATGGTTCCAGCACGAAGGCACCGTTGACCCGGCACGCACCGTGTTTTTCGGGCACACCACGACGACCAAACTCGGCGAGGCAGGCGACGTGGCGTTTTCCGACGACCGTTTGCCCGACGGGCGACCCGCCTGGGTCGGCATGGACGTGGGCGCCTACAACCACGTGGCGCCCGGCCTGGCCGCCGTGGAGGCCACGACGTTCCGATGCGTAAAGCAGCCCACCCTCCGTTGCGACCGATGGTTCGAACGCATCGACACGCGTGGCAAGAAGAAAGGGAAAAAGCGGCGTGCTTGGAAAGGGGAGGAAAACCTCAGGGAGGCGGAAATCGCACGAAGTTTTGGTCTCAAAGCCCTGGCCGCCCGAGCCAAAACCGCCAGCACCTCGACCCTGCGAGCCCAGCGTGAACTGGAAAAGGCCGGCGTGGTGTTTCCTCAACCACACCAAATGATCACCGCCGGCGGCTATCGAGTGTATCGCCAGTCCGATCATGCACCGGCCGACGAGCAACCTCGTGGACCCACCTCGTTCAGCGTCCATCGACGGCGGACGAATCCACCCGAACGTTCGGCCACCTCACACAAAATCAAGGCGCTTTGATTATTGCACCGACTTACAAGATTCCGGCAAATATTATCCAGATTTGGTCAGAAAATTCGTCTGATGCGAGAATGATGCACGAGAAACAACATTTAAGTGCGTAAACGGTGATGGCACACTACATGGAGAACCAACACGGCACACCTCCCTCAATCGGTGCATTGCAGTCAGCCTACCTTCGCGTGGTCAGCCAGCGAAAAGCCAACGCTTCCATGCTCCGATGGAGCCTCGAATTTGCTGCGGCCGAGAAGGAGAGGAAGACCGGAAAGGGCGTCACCCTCTACCTGCTCTGAGCCCGGGCCCAACCTTAACGCCTTGACCGCCTGGGCAAGGCATGGACCCCGTGGCTTGGGACGTGCTGCTGGCGGCGGCCACGGTGTTCACGCTCGGCGCCATCTCCCCGGGCCCGAGTTTGATGGTGGTTCTTCGCAACACGATGATCGGCGGTCGCCGTCAAGGCGTGATGTGCGCCTTGGGCCACGGTCTGGGGTTCGGCGTCTACGCCGGCTTGGCCGTGTTCGGCCTCATCGTTTTGCTCGAGGAGGCCCCCAACGTCTTCACCGGTTTGCAACTCGTTGGCTGTGGCTTGCTGGCGTGGTACGGCTGGTCGATGTGGAACGCCAACCACGACGCACTGTTCAGTGAAGACACCGGCTCGGGTGCGCAGGGGTTTGCTGAAGGGTTTGCCATCGCCTTCTTCAATCCAAAAATCGCCTTGTTTCTCGTGGCTGTGCTGGCCCAGGTCCTCCAGCCCGACATGAACCTGCTCTCCAAAACCGCCGTTGGTCTCCTCGGGATGACCATTGACGCCCTCTGGTACCTGCTCGTGGCCCTGGTGTTGACCGGAACCCCCTGGCTTGACCGTTTGAAAGACCGAGCCGCCTTCATCCACCGCCTGACGGCTCTGGTCCTCTGGGGCTTTGCTGCCAGCGTGTTGTTCAACCTCTGATCAGCGCTGACACGAGGAACAGAAGAACGTTGAACGGTTGCTTTGGACGATGCGACGAATCACGCCACCGCATCCCACTTTTTCGCAAGGCTGCCCCTCTCGGCCGTAGACCGCAAACCGATGGGCGAAGTAGCCCAGCGTTCCGTCCACGTTCGCAAAATCGTTCAGGGTTGAACCACCGGCCTCGATGGCTTCGTTGATGACGTCCTTGATGTGGCTGACAAGGTCTTCCAGACGTGCGGTGGGCGCTCCGTTTTTTCGTACCAACCGCCCGCTTCTCGACGCGGGGAAATCCCGGCCCGATGAAGGGATTCGCAAACGTAGATGTTACCCACGCCGACCACCACTTTCTGGTCGAGAAGCGCCAGTTTGATCGCCGTTTTCCGTCCACGTAACCGTTTGGCTAACGCCCGGGCGTCCCACGGGTCAAACGGTTCGGGGCCAAGGGAGGCCAGCAGCTTGTGCTCGGCTTCCGCCTCGGACGGAAAGAGGTCGATGATGCCGAATCGACGCGGGTCGGTGTAGACGGCGCGAGAGCCGTCGGTGAAAATGAATTCGAGATGGTCGTGCTTCCCACCGTGCCCCGTTGCGTCGCCAAAAGAGGAAACGGGTACACCGCCGTTGACGGTTTGCAACAGGGGTTTGGCAGCGGAAGCCTCGTCGCTGTCGAACAGCGTGTAGCGGCCGCTCATCCCGAGGTGGGAGAGCAAAACACGCCCGTCGTCAAGGTCGATGAGGAGGTATTTTGCACGGCGGCGAATGTCAGCGACAGTCGTTCCTGCAAGGGTAGCGAGGTCGTCCGGAAAGGGATAGCGAAGCCCCTCACGCCGAATCAACACGTCCTCGAAGGTCTTGCCTTGCATGCCCTGCATCAGCCCCTGACGCACGGTTTCAACCTCAGGAAGTTCAGGCAGCGTCAGACCTCCTCGGAGCGAACGACGAACAGCCGATGGTTGTCCTCGTACCCGGTCAATTCGATGACTTCCTCGACCGCATAACCGGCGGCATGGAGCGTCTGTTCGACGTCGGCGAAAAGGGCGTTCTCCCCCTCGCCGGTCCACCGTTCGCTGGCCGCTTTCAGCGAGAGCAAGCCCGTGCCCCCCGGCTGCAAAAAGCGCCGGCAAGCAGCGAGGAAGATGTCCACCTGCCCTGCCTGAGCCACGTCCTGAAACAACCACGGCACCTTGTTGGGCAGCAATACGCCCCAGGCTGCATGCTTTCTGGCGTCGCCGAGGACCGGAACCAACCCGGGCCGTTGGTTGGCCATGAAGGTCAAATCACGAAGGCAACGGGGGGCCAAATCAACGCACACCAGCCGACCACCGAACCGGTTGGCGGCCCCGCACAGGTGGTCGTAGAGGTGGCTCACCGACGTGCCGTGACCGGCACCGAGGTAGAGCACCGTGCTGCCTTGCTCGGGCAAGAGACGCGCCGGGTCGTGTTGGGTTCGCAACATGCCCGCACCAAGTTTCGACCGGTTCGGGTCCCATCGCCGGTGTTCCTTGCCTGAGAAATTCCGAAGTGACTCCCCGTAGACGGCGCTACCGGGAACGGCGTTGCGTGTCCAAAGGGCACGCCGGTCCAACCGAACGGTTGAGGACAGTTGCTGCGGTCCCCGCTGCCTTCGCTTCTTCCCGCCGCCCATGTTCTCAACCTCAGCGACGGGACGGTGGTTGTTTGTTGGCTTCGAGGAGGTCGTTCACGCGCTGCTCTACCTTTGCCACCTCTTCCTCGCTCCAAGCCTCGCCCTCAAAGGCGTCGACTTTGGCAGCAATGCTGATTTTTCCGGCCAACATTCGAGCGATTTTTCCTCGAACCCATCGGGGGGACCGACTGATCCACGGGTGCATGAAAATATGACCGTGCTTGGGCGAGGGTGCGCCGGTTTTGAGGTGGTGGAAGAACGCCTTCTCCGCACCGAGGATTTGAACCGTCCCTGACGGAAGTCGAGCGAGGCGAGCCCGTCCGTGAGCCTCCACGCACAAGCGAGCCGCCAGCAGGGGGCCAACAAGTGCGGAAACCGAGGGCAGGTGCGTCGTCGCGAGTTGCCGAAGGGCGTGCTCCATCCGGTCGAGGCGGGCGTTGGCACCGGCCGTGCTCTCGGCCCACTCTCGGAGGGAACGCCATTCACCGTCCGATGGCAATTCGGCTGGAACGTCCACGTCCATGGCCGCTGCGAAGTCGGCCGGTGTTTCACTGGACGCCACCGTGCGAACGTAGGCGGCTCGGTCAACCACGACGGTCATCGGGAAGAAGAGACCGGCCCACTCGATGAGGCGGGCTTCCATGGTCAAGTGGCTGGCGCGAAGCTCATCGCTTCCACGAACGAGGTGCTCAAGGCGTCGGTCGGGGTCGCTGGCCGCGGCTTGGACCCCCTCCACCGCCAAACGCAAGGCAGCGGCATCGGCCAGCGCTTGCTGGTCAGCGGACGGCGTGGGCCATTCGGCCTCGGGAAGTTGGGGGTCACCGTGCACGCACAGCGTGGCCTCCGGGAATCGCTCCTGAAGCGCAACCGCCTCTCGAATTGGATGGCCTGAGGCGATGAGGCGAAGGCGTTCCACCACGGCGTGCTCGGTCATATGACCGTCCCACCGCATGACGTCAACGAGGTGCCCGTGCTCGTCGGCCACGGCGGCGGCTTGCCAGTCGTACCACAACCACATAGCGTGCCCTTCACGCCGTTGATTTTGACCCTTGCCCTTGCCGAAGGCCGATGTCTGCACACATGAAAGCCGTGTATGGCCGGATTGCGGTAGGGATTAAATAGCCGAATTCGCAGGGTAACCCATGTTTTGCCCCCAGTGTGGAACCTTATCGTTCCCTACTCCTTCCGGAGACATCTCCTGCACGAACTACAAGTGCGGCTACAAGGGACCTGCAAATGTCAAAACCAAGATTGGGGGCAAGGAAGTCGACCTTTCCAAGGCCACCTCCAGCACCAAGGTCGAATCTCGCGACTACGAGGTGATCAAGGACTCGGACAACATGCAGGGCATCTTGACCACGGGGGACTACATGTGCCCGAAGTGCGATTGCGTGGAAGTCTACGCCTACCTCGAACAGACCCGTTCCTCTGACGAGCCGGAAACTCGAATGCTGACCTGCAAAGAGTGCGGCAACGGTTGGCGAGAATACTGAATCAGTAATCGGATTCAACCCGAGGTGCCAGGAAGTAGAGCACTTCGCCAGCGCCGTCGTTGAAGGTGAATTCGAGGCTCAGCGGGAAACTCTCCCCGAAGCCCAACTTGACGGTCCCGAGGGAGCCGAACACCTTGGACAGCGGCACGAGGTAGGTCAGCGAGTATTGGCTGCGTGCAGGTTTGGAACAGTTGAGCGACTCGAGTTCGTCCTTGGAGAAACTGACCGTGACCGAATCGGTTTGACCCTGCACGTGAACGGTGAAGGAATTACCGTCGATGCTGAAGTTGACCAAGTCGCCCACCTGCTTGGCAGCTCGAAGGGCTTGGGCGAGGGAAGCCCCGTTGATTTCGATGGAAGAGGGAATGTCGATGTTGGGCAGGTTGGGCGAGTTCACGGTGCTCGGGTCGAGGGGGCGGATGTTTCGGTCGATCTTTCCGAGGTTGAGCGTGAGGACACCGGAATCCTTGGTGTAGGCCATTTCGATGAGGTCGTCGGCCCCGCCGAGGCTGATGAGTTCCTTGACCTTTCGAAGTTCCAAGGCGAGGTCGTTTTCCTCAATTTCCCAGGTGTCAAAAGCAGCGGCGTCGACCTTCATGTCGATCATCGCCACGTGCGAGGCGTCCACGACGGTCGCCTGCATTTTGTCTTCTTTGAACTCGAAGCGTGCGTCCTCAACGACCACGCCCAGAGTTTCAACAATTTTGTTCATCAAGTCCTGTCGGGCCGTGACGTTCAACATGAGTTCATCCCTCTCTACAGCAAAAGGCCCCCGCGACGGCTTATGAACTTAGCACAAACGCAAGCATGAACGGACGCGTTCGTGCGCGGTTCCAATCTTTCGGCTTGTTCTCCGCGCATGGAGAAGAATTATACGAATCCATCAGAAACAAACCTCCCATGAAGCCCGCAGCCCGTGTCCTTTCAGCCGTTCTCTTGACCAGCATGCTGATGCTCTCCGGATGCCTTGGAACAGACACCGGATGAAACGGATGGCCGAAGGCGGGGGCATCATCCCAACAGCCCAGGGCAGCACAACCACCGTGGTGAACGGGAATTACCTCCCCATTGTCAATGCTTACCAACGGTGCCGGATGGCTCCGCTTTCACGACCAAACGTCCAAGTTACAACAGCACTTCGGTTTCTACAACGGAACCCTTCTTGGAATGAACGTATCTGTGTACCACAGCGCCATTGATCCGGACGGCACCACGCTCGCCATGGGCTGGGACACGAACCTTGACGGTGTTGTTGACGTCCCTGTTTCAGCACCACAAGGTTTCACGGTGTTCTACATCCCCATTCCAGACTGGAACACCGTGCCGGACACCGAGCAACAACTCGCACATGGTGAGCATTGCATTCCACGCCACCGATGCAAACGGTGGAAGAGATGTTGCTCTTCTTGACTTGCAATCTCGCAACCCCGTCGGCCCGTGGTGGATGACAGGTCAAAACGGATTCTACGCCATGAGCGGTAAAGACGCACAAGGTTCTCCCGGTACCGGCACTGCAGACAACCTCATCATGCTGACCATGGACCAGGGCGGCGACATCAACTGGGCTGCCGTTTCTGTCAAACTGGCTATCGATGGAGCAGCCCCGGTGACTGCAGACAACCCTGGTGTTGAGGGGCACCTCCGTCTGCAGTCTTGTCGAGTTCGGAAACACGAGACGCCAAGTTTGGTCCGTGGGAGATGGCGTGACGGTGGTTGAGAACGGTCAGGACCTCTGCTCTGGCAGCTGTTCCATCGATCGTTGCCCATCACGACACCCGTGAAGGCAAGGTCATTGACACCACCAACGGCGTGGTTGCTGAGTGAGATTTTCAACCTTGATTTCTTATGAGGCGGGCGTGTCGCCTGTCCCATGGGCGAAGGTGAGACGGTCCCCGTTTTGCTCAAAGAGGACGGCACGCCGTACAAAACGGCCGTGCTGATCCCCACCATCAACAACGCCGACGAACTTGACATCGTCCTCGAGCGCCTCGGCAAGCAAACCTATCCGCATTTTGAGCTCATCATCGCTGATTCCAAATCCAAAGACCACACCAAGGCGGTCTGCGAAAAGCACGGCGCCACGTGGATTGACGACCCTTCCCGCAACCGTGCCGACGCCTGCAACTTTGCGTTGCGCCAGATGGACCACGACCTCGTGCTCTTCACCGACGACGACACCGTGCCCCCCTTGGACTGGGTGGCCAAACTGGTGCGCTGGTTCGACAACCCCGAGGTCGGGGCGGTGGGCGGACCCAACTTCGCCCCCGACGACGACCCGTTCGGCGCCAAGTGCGCCGACGTGGCGTTCTGCACGAAGTTCATGACCGCCGGCACCCGCTACGGTGCTCAACCCAAAGGCGAGCTCGTACCCATTACGCACAATCCGGGCGTGAACTGCGCTCACCGAATGGCGAACCTGCGGGAAGTGGATTTCTTGAAGAGGGGTCATTGGCGCCGAAGACGCCGTCCTCGATCCAAAATTCAACGCAAGGGCCACAAGTTGTTCATCGACCCTTCAAACGTCATGCCGCACCGACGACGACGACCGTTCAAGCCGTACATGAAGCAGATGCGAAACTCGGCTACACCCGCATGGTGGCCAACAAACGCTGGCCTGAAATTGCGACGTGGTCCCACACCGCCATCGGTTTCTTCCCACCCTTGGTGGTCCTCGCCCTGGCCGCCATGGTGTACGGTGGCCTCTCGGGCGGCGCTGCTGCCGACCTTGGTTCACGTTGAGCGGTGACTGGAACGCTGCGTGTCGCCTTCCACATTCCGCTGGGCCTCGTGTGCGCCTACATCGGCATCTCGTGGCTCGGAGCAGCCATCGGTACGTCGCCCCATCGCTCGTCGGCACCGTGTTCTTGGCGCCGCTGTTCGTCTTCCTCGCTCAGTGGGCCTACGGGCAAGGTGTCATCAAGGCCTGGCGAGAAATCCGCCGAACCGGCGGACGGGCCGGTGAAGGCTCGCAAATTGACGACCTGCGGACCGCTTGACGGACAACGCTCGCAAAGGCCGCCCTGCTCGCTGACGCTGGCGAACGTTGATGGTCGCACGGGGGTCCAAGCCACTCATGGCGCGTCCAACGCTCGCTGAACGGCTCTCAGCGTTGGACCAACCGGACCATGCGACGGACGCCAGCGCCATATGGAACTCCGTTCGGCCGTTGTTGGTGCTGGGGCGCATCATCATGGTTGGCTTCATCATCATCGTGGGCGAGGTGTTCGACGACGTCCGCATGGCAGGGTTGACCATCGGGGTGTGGGCCCTCATCCTCGGCATTCCTCTCTTCCTGCTGATCTCAGCCGTCATCACCTACGTTGACCGCCTGGTTCGAGGTGAAGAGGAAACACCTCCGTGATCGGTGCCGGTCAGACGAAGAATGAAAAGGACGGGTGGCCATCTACGGCGCATGAACAGGAAGGTCGGTGCTGTTGCGCTTCTCTTCTTGTTGTGCTCGTGCCCCTCGGCCAAGTCAACGCCAACAGCGGCGGCCGATTCAATTCCTCCAACGGCTGCGGTTGCCACGGCGGTTCGGTGGTGTCACGCCGGTGCTGTCGGGTTTGCCTTCGACCTACGCAGCCCTGACGACTTACAGTCTGACCGTCGGCATGAGCACGTCGCCCGGAACCGGAGGATTCAACCTCGACGTGAATCGAGGTTCGCTGAGCAACGGCGATACCAACACACAAGTGGCCTCCAACGGTCGCCAAGCCACGCACGATTATTCGCCGGGAACGAGCACCTGGACGATGGACTGGACGGCCCCCGCCTCGGGTTCCGGGAGCGTGTTGTTCAAACTCGCCGTCCTTTCAGGCAACGGCAACGGCGGGACCAGCGGTGATGATTACGACACCTACAGCATCACCCTTTCCGAAGAGGTGTCCACCAACAACGACCCCGTGGCCAGCGATGTGTTGCTCACGCCGATCGATGCCGACACGACCGACGCCCTCACCCTGACCTACACGTACAGCGACGACGACGGAGATCCCGAAAGCGGGACGACCATCGCCTGGTACCGAAACGGAGCCCTACAGCCCGGCCACACCACGACCGTCCTGCCATCCTCGGCCACCAACAAAGGCGAGGCGTGGCATGCTGTGGTCACGCCCTCTGACGGCATCGACGACGGAACGCCCGTCTCCTCGCCCACGGTGACCGTCGCCAACCGAGCCCCCGATGTTCTCAACCTCGCGGTCAGCGACGAAGCACCGGACACCAACGATGACGTGACCTTCACCTACCAAACCAGCGACGTTGATGGCGATGGCATCACCTCAACCGACGTCCGCTGGATGCTTGACGGCGTCCAAGTGAACTCGCTCGACGACGCCATGACGCTCCCCGCCGTGGCCACCGCGTTGGGAGTTTGGACCGTGCAGTTCGTGCCTCGGACGGCGCCGACCTGTCGGAGTGGGCCGAATCGCCCGCCATCACGGTGGGTCCGACAACCAAGGGCCGGTCATCACCGACCTGACAATTTCACCAGCCAACCCCACGACGCAGCACGACCTGTCCGTCTCGTGGACGGCACGGACCCCGAGGGCGATGACGTGGTCGAAACGGTGCTGATCTGGTCGCTCGACGGCAATCACGTGCCCGAGGCGGACGGATTGAACCCGCTCCCAGCCTCGTTCACCGTGCGCGGTGAGGCATGGACGGTGGCCGTTCAGGCCAACGACGGAAACGCATGGGGTGTTGCGGTCGAGGCCATCGTGAGCATCGAAAACGCCGCCCCAGAGGTCAACGTTTCACTGGCCTCCCCCACGTTCACCGCCCTCGATGACCTGGTGATGGTCCTCAACGCATCGGATGCGGACGGCGACACCACGACGTTGGAAAGCGTCCGTTGGTACCTGAACGACGGGTTGCAAAGCGCTCACACCACCGACACCTTGCCCGCCGCTGCATTGACGCGAGGCGATGCGTGGTACGCCGTGGTCACGGTGGCCGACGGCCTTACACAGATCGAGGCGACCTCACCGACCGTTGTCGTGGTCAACGCTCCGCCACAGGTCAGCATCACCTGGCCGGAAGCACCGACGGCGCTCGACGATTTGGTGCCCTCCATCACGATTGACGATGCGGACGGCGACCTCGTTGAGGTCGCAACGACCTGGTACAAAAACGGGTTCCGCGATGCAGGGCTGACCAACGCCACCATGGTGTCCTCGGAGCGATTGGCCCCCGAACAAACGTGGCGTTTGATCGTCGTGGCAGACGACGGGAAGGCAACCAGCGGCGAAGTTGAATCGTTGACCACACTGGTCAACCTCCCACCTACAGCGTTGATCGAGCAGGTTTCGTCCAACGTGTGGTTCAACGAGACCACCGTGTTGTCCGCCGTCGCATCGACGGACCCCGACGGCACCTTGAGCCGATTCGAATGGTCGTGGGATGGCGGCACCTCAACGGGAGAAACGCTGGCGTTGGTGTTGAAGGCACCAACGGACGTCACCCTCACGGTCATTGACGAACACGGTGCAACCAACGAAACGACGGTCTCGCTCAGCCTCAAAATCGGCCCGTCCATTCGAGACCTTGAGGTGTTCACCGATGACCGCGGCGATGTCCGATTGACGTGGAGGTGGACGGGCGATGCGGTGGCCTACAACATCCTCCGCGACGGTGTCATCATCGCCACCACGGACGTTGGTTCCTACGAGGACCAACCGCCGCTGAGCGGCACCACCCACTACACGGTTCAGCCGTTCAACGACGAGCGGACCTTCATCGGTGGCAGTGATACGATTTCAGCCACGCTCACCGACGTGGTCGTCGAAGAGCCTGGGCCGGCCACCGGCCTGGGTTATGCCTTGGGAGGTCTCATCGTCTTGGCCTTGCTCGTTCTTCCCGTTCTTTCACGCCGAGGAGGTGAATCGTCCTGAAGCGAAGCACCGTCTTCATCGTGGTCGCTCTGCTCCTCGTGCTGCCCACGCTGGGCTCGGCCAACCCCAACGGCGTGGGGTCGGGCACGTTTGACGCACAATGCGGTGGTGCCTGCCACGGCGACGCCGACATGAACCGATCCTCAGCGGCCATCGTTGAGGTGGACGGCCCCGAAGTGGCCTACGAAGGCCTGCTCACCAGCGTCTCCATCACCGTTTCCAACATCGAAACCACGACCAGCGGTCTGCTGGGCATCTTCCTGCTCTCCGACCTTTCGGGGGCCGGCGATACGCCGGACGATGCGGGTTGGACCGTCGTTTCCAACAGCGAAGGAGGCACCGAAAACTACGTTGAAGCTCGCATCAACACCGGGCAAACCGAACACACGGTGGAGTGGACCCTCCGTGCGCCAGCGAGCGGTCAACACCTTCTCTATGGCGCCATCCACCACGGGACGGAAGACGGCAGTGAAGCCCCGTTCTTTGGCGCCTCCGCCGTACCGGCCAGCGTTGAGGTGCGCCCGGTACCCGAGAACCTTCCACGCCTCGGCCCCGACTTTGAGCCACCCGTTCTCCGGGACGTGGGTGCCACCACGACCGTGGTGATGCAAACGGTGGACGTGGACGCAGTGCGAGTTGAGTGGCGTTTGGCCAACGGCGAAGGCACGGACGTGACCGTCATCGGCGAAGGCGAGGCGTGGACTTTCGAACTCCCAGCCACGCTTCAACCGGTGGCGATTCAGTGGCGAGCGCACCTGACCGGGGAAGGGCCGGAGCAAGCGACCCCATGGTTCACCCTCCAAAGCGAGAACCCTTCGTGGACGGTGGATGAAAACGCAGCCTACCTGCAATCCTTCGCCATGGTGCTGGCGTTCATGGCCGGCTTCTTATCGCTCCAGCGGCGCTCATCGGGCAAAGCGACCGAATTTGATTCGGTGATGTTTGACAGCGAGGTGGACCTCTGATGGTGTCGGCAGCCACGCTCCACGTGGTGGCGACGGAACTCGCCGTCGGCTCGTTCGCCATGGCGGGTGTCGCCTTCCTCATGGCGGGTTTGGCCAGCCACGGGTGGTTGGTCAACTCGCGACACTTGCCCCTGGTCGACCACGTGGCCCATTTTGCGCTCGCCTTCGGGTTGGTGGCCATGCCGTTTGCCATCATCACCGGCATCCAATCGAGCCCGGGCGACGGCATTGACCATCCCGTCCTCATCAACAAGATGTTGCTGGCATCAGCAGCGTTGGGTTTGGCACTGGGCGTGCTTCTTGCACGACGGAGGCAAGGACACGACGTGTGGCTCCATCGCACCGGCCGACGCTGGCAAACCCTCGGTGGTCTCGGTGCGGTCGGCTTGGTGTTGATGACGGCGTCGCTGGGCGGCACGTTCAGCCGCGGTGAATCGCTGCTGGACATCTTCCGCCTGCCCTACGACCAAGTCCCGCTGATGCCGATGTGGTTGTCGGGTGCCGTGTTGGTGCTCGCCATCACCAACCTGGTGCTGTTGCGCCGTGAAACAACGGCGTGATCACAGGCCGGCCATGTCGCCGGTTTGAATCGTCCACTGGCTGGCGTAGACGCCGCCCGAGGCGACCAAGTCGTCGTGCAAGCCACGCTCGACGATGGCACCGTCCACCATGGAGAGAATTTCGTTGGCGTTTCGAATCGTGCTGAGGCGATGAGCCACCGCGATGGTGCCACGTTCCTTGCCCGAGGAGAGCAGGTTCTCTTGGATTCGACGTTCGGTTTCGGCGTCCAATGCACTGCTGGCTTCATCGAGAATGAGCAAACTGGGCGCCTTGAGCAGCGCTCGTGCCAGCGAAATACGGGCCCGCTGTCCGCCACTCAGCATGGCGCCCCGATCGCCGACGAGGGTCTCAATTCCGTGTTCGAGTTCCTGAACGAACTCCCATGCCCCCGCCATCCGCAGGGCCTCTTCCAAGGAGGCGTCCGTTGCTTCCTGATTGTAGATGACGTTGTCCTTGACCGAACCGTAGAACAGGAAGGGGTCCTGGCTGACGAAGCCGATGGCTTCGCGCAGGGAATGCAGCGTGTAGTCCGTGATGGGCCGTCCGTTCACCAAGACCTCGCCGCTGTCCGGCGTGTAGTAGCGCATCAGCAGTTTGAGGATCGTGGTTTTTCCAGCACCGGTGTGGCCCATCACGCCGAGGAACTCACCCTCGTTCACCTTGAACGAAATGCCGTTCAGCACTTTGATGGTCGTGTTAGGGTAGGTGAAGTAGACGTCGTTGAACTCGACGGTTTTGATGCCACCCTCAAGGGCCACGGCGTCGTCTTCGTCGACGATGGTGGGTTCAAGATCGACGGCAGCAAAGACGCGCCGTGCGGCGGCTTCGCCGCGCTGGAGTTGATTGACGAGGATACCAAAAATGAACATCGGCATGGTCATTCGCGTGCTGATGAGCAGGAAGGTGACGAGTTGCCCGGTGGTGATTTCATCTTGGCTGGCCCAGTACCCGCCGGCGGTCGTCAACAACCCGAAGGCGACGCCTGCGACGGCGTAAATCATCGGAATGAATCGGTTGCGGTCGGCACTGGCGCCCATCGCCTGGTCCCTGTAAGACCCGGATTCAGCGGCCACCCGGTTCGCTTCCCACTGTTCAGCGTTGTACGCCTGAACGACGGCGATGCCCGAAATGAGGTTCTCGAGCACGGCGTGGATGTCGCCGGTGGATTCTCGCTGCTTTCTGTATTTGCGCTGGACACGGGTCGAAAACCAGTACACGGCAGGGACGATGAAGAGGATGGGCGTGAACAACACAGCGGCGAGTTTCCAGGACATCAGCACGAGGATGAGGAAGGCGGTGCCGAAGGTGACGAAGATGCGGATGATGGAGGTTGACGAGTCCGACACCACGTCTTCGAGTTGGTTGACGTCGCTGGAAAGCACGGACATGATCTGGCCGGTTTGCCTCAGGTCGTAATACGAGGCCTCCATGGCGATGAGGGAGCGGGTGGCGTCCATGCGAAGGTCGTGTTGGATGTTGTAGCCCAGCGTTTGCCAAGAGTACTCCGAGATGCCTTGGAAGATTGCCAGACACAGAAACCCGAGAAAGATGATGACGCCGTAGCCGACGGCTGGGTCGCTGTGAATGGCCGTGACCACGTTTTGAACAACGGCCGGCCCGGAGAGGACGTCCGTCGTGAAGTAATCCACCGCCAATCCGATGGCCACGAACGGCATCAGGTCAAAGAATCGGGCAGCAGCGTTGGCAAAGATCCCCGTGAGGACGCGCCCCGGGTATTTTTTGGCGTACGGGACGATGCGCCAGATTTGCTTGCCCAACACGTCGGCGTTGCCGTTGATGTCCTCGGGGGACATCTTGTCGCCGCCGCCTTTTGCTGCGTGGGCCGCCGTCATGATTCCCTGCCGAGGACCGAGACTCTTGAACCCTCGCCATGCGACCGTGGGACCTGACCGTTCAACCAATCCTTGATGAGGTTCCCCGGGCTGGAAGAAGCCATGCAGAGCCATCGACGTCGAACAACCGGCGTGTTCATTGCCCTCCTTTTGGTTAAAGTCCTCTCACCGATGGCCTTTGCTCAACCATCGGAGGCATCGTCCAGCACCGACACCGAGGCTGCCTTGGCATGGCTGGAGCAATTGAACATCGCACCGTCGGACGCAGCCCAACACGGGTGGGTGAGCCCCGACCAAACCGCCAGCACGACGCACCTGCTCTATCGCGACGTCGGCCTCATCGCTCCCAGCGATTGGACCGAGGAAACGGGGCAACAGCGGGTGGAAGGGTTTCACATCCTCGGCCACACCTACCCGGTGCCCAGCGATTGGTTCCTCGACCTTGCAGCCGCCGGCATTGACTGCTATTCCTTCATGCCCCCGGCCAGTTTCCACTGCGACGTGAGCGCCACCACGCCCGCCGCCTTGGCGCAACTCAACGTCGTGGGCCTGGCCGCCATGGACGTCACCGACAAGGTGCAAACCGACCTCGTTCGTGGTTTGCTGGGCTTTGAGATGGTGGCTCCGAACCCCTTCGTCAATCAGGAAGGGGCCGTGGTGAACGTCGTCCTTTCTGGCGAAACCTTGCCCGAAGGGCTCAACCACCGAAGCGGGATTGCTCTCGATTCCCACAGCGGGCGATTCGCCACCATGGCGTTGACCCCGGACAGCCTTGCCTGGCTGGTGCAACAGGAAGAGATTGAATGGGTGGAACCCCGTCCGTTCTTCGAAATCATGAACTCCGTGGGCATTGAGGTCATGAACGTCGACGACACCTGGAACAGCACCAACATGGCCAACATCGATGCGACCTGGTCGGGTTTGGACGGGAGCGGCGTCATCGTCACCGTGGCTGACACGGGCCTGGATAACGGTGTGAACAACTCCAACATGCACCCGGATTTCCGGGACCACATCACCGGCATCCTTTCCTTCCCACCGGCGGCTTCCACCTGCGCCTCGCTCAGTCTGAGCCCGTGCGGAGACGATGCGGAAGACCATCACGGCCACGGCACCCACGTGGCAGGGTCCGTGCTCGGCGACGGAACCCACAGCAACGGTGCCATCATTGGCGCAGCGCCCGAGGCTCACTTGCTGGTGCATTCCATCGCCACCACCCACAACGGCGAGGAGAAACTGCTGGGCATTCCCAACAACCTTGACGACCTGTTCAAACTCGCTTGGGCCAACGGCAGCCGCGTTCACACGAATTCGTGGGGGTCCGCCGTGGCGGGGCAGTACACCACCTCCTCCATGCAAGCGGATGCGAGTGCGCGAACTCACGACGAAATGGTCATCCTCTTCGCCGCTGCCAACGAAGGGGCAGACGCCAATCGAGACGGCGAGATCGACCTTGATTCCATGGGAAGCCCTGCCACCGCCAAGAACGTCCTGACCGTTGGCGCCAGTGAAAACGACCGAAGCAACATGACGTGGGTGTGGGGAAGCAGCGATTACGGCTCACCCATTTCCACCGACCGCCTGGCCGACAACCCCGAAGGCATGGCGGCGTTCTCCTCCCGAGGCCCGACCGACGACGGACGCCTCAAACCGGACTTTTCTGCACCGGGAACGATGATCCTCTCCACGAAGTCTCGCAGCACCACCTCGGTTGGCTGGCTGGCTCACAACGCCAGCTACACCTACATGGGCGGCACGAGCATGGCAACACCACTGACCGCCGGTGCTTCGGCGCTGTTGCTGGAGCACCTGATGGAGAACCTCGGCGAGACCAACCCAACCTCGGCGCTGGTCAAAGCCATCTTCACGGCGAGCGCCCACGACATGACCGGCCAATACTCCTCCAGCACCAACGGCGCCGGTGAGGCGGCCCCCAACAACCACGAGGGCTGGGGTCGCATCAACATGTCTCAAGCCATCAACACCTCGTACCTCTACGGGCATTCCGTGGTCACCAACGCCGACTCCGGATGGTCGTTCAACGTCCCCGCCAGCGCCGACGACATCAACATCGCCCTGACGTGGACCGACCCCGCCTCCACCCCTTCAGCGTCCACCAACCTCGTCAACGACCTCGACCTGGCGCTCAAGAGTCCTTCGGGCACCTGGACCAACGTCAGCAACAACCTCGACAACCTGCGAGGTCTCACGCTCGGCACGCCCGCTCAAGGAACGTGGGAACTTCACGTGGTGGGCACCAGCGTCCCCACCGGACCGCAATTCTTCGCCGTGGCCATGACCGGTGATTACGCCCTGACCAACCTCACCCAAGACGCTGACCTTGACGGCTACCAAGACGCCGACGATGACTGCAACACGACCGCCGGCACCTCCACCATTGACCGAACGGGCTGCCCCGACACGGACGGGGACGGGTACTCCAACCCCGACGGGAACTGGACGGTGAACAACGGCGCCGACGCCTTCCCGAGCGAAACCACCCAGTGGGCCGACCAAGACTACGACGGCTACGGCGATAACGCAGCCGGCGTTCAACCGGACGCTTGCGTTGCCACCGCTGGAAATTCCACCGGGGACCGATTCGGATGCACGGACAGCGACGGGGACGGTTACTCCAATCCCGACGGTTCCTGGACCACGGCCAACGGAGCCGATGCGTGCTCGAGCGTTTCGGGCACCTCGAACCAAGACCGAAACGGATGCGCCGATCAGGACGGGGACGGGTATTCCGACCCCGACGGCTCATGGGGAACCACGAACGGTGCGGATGCGTTCCCCACCGACGACACGCAGTGGGTCGATTCGGACGGGGACGGCTACGGTGACAACCCGCCACCCGCCACCACCGGCGACGCCTGTCCGAGCACCAACGGGGACTCAATGAACGACCGGTTTGGCTGCACGGATTCGGACGGGGACGGGTATTCCGACCCGGACAGTTCGTGGACCGTTGCCAACGGCGCTGACGCTTTTGCTTCGGATGCGACCCAGTGGTCGGACGCCGACAGCGACGGCTACGGCGACAACGCTTCGGGCAACAGCCCCGACGCATGCCCCACGCAGTTTGGTACGTCCACTGAAATGGGTCGATTGGGCTGTGCGGACACCGACGGCGACGGCTACGCCGACGTTGACGATGCGTTTCCCAGTGAATCCACCCAATGGAACGACACCGACGGCGACGGCTACGGCGACGAAGCCTCCGGATTCGAAGGGGATGCGTGCCCCGCCACCAGCGGCACCTCGATGCGAGACCGGTTCGGGTGCACCGACACGGACAACGACGGCTCCTCCGACGGGGACGCCAACTGGACGACGGCCAACGGGGCCGACATTGCGCCCAACGACAGCACGCAGTGGGCGGACAGCGACGGGGACGGCTACGGTGACAACCCGTCCGGCACCAACGGAGACGCCTGTCCTTCGGTAGCAGGCACCTCGACCGCCGACCGGCGTGGTTGCCCCGACACCGACGGTGACGGCTACTCGGACCCCGACGGTTCGTGGACCGTGGACAACGGCGCCGACGCCTACCCCAACGACCCCAACCGCTGGGGCGACAGCGACGGGGACGGCTACGACGACGGTTTGGACGACGATTGCCCGGCGCTTTTCGGCACCTCCGTTCACGACCGAAAGGGATGTCCGGACCAAGACGGTGATGGTTACTCCGACCCTGACAGCGGTTGGACGACCGCCAACGGCGCCGACGCCTTCATGACCGACTCAACGCAATGGAACGACACCGACGGCGACGGCTACGGCGACAACCCGGCAGGTGCTGCACCCGATGCGTGTGTCAACACCTACGGTACGTCCTGGCAGAACGGCACCTACGGCTGTCCTGACGGCGACCAAGACGGGTGGGGAGACGACCAAGACACGCACCCCGCCGACCCAACCCAGTGGTCCGATGCCGACGGCGATGGCTACGGCGACAACCCCGGAGGTACCCTACCCGATGCCTGTCCGACGGTTTGGGGCAATTCCACACAGGGTAACCGACTGGGTTGCCTCGACAACGACGGTGACGGTTGGGACAACAGCATCGACGCCCTGCCCGACCTTCCAACGCAGTGGCTTGACCAAGACGGGGACGGCTACGGCGACAACGCCACCGGGATTCAACCCGACGCGTGTCCCGGCGAGGCTGGCACCTCAAGCATCGGCTTGTACGGTTGCGTTGACGATGACGGCGACGGCCACGCCAACCTGACGGATGATTTCCCCCTCGACCCCACCCGGTGGATCGACAGCGATGGCGACGGCTACGACGATGCTGAGGATGCGTGCCCCTTCATCAACGGCAACTCCACTCAAGACCGGGTGGGATGCTTGGACACCGACGCTGATGGATTTTCAAACCCCACGCCACCGGTTGGCAACAACAGCGGTTGGAACACCTCCAACGGCGCCGACGCCTTCCCCGACGAACCCACGCAGGCCGTGGACGGGGACGGGGACGGCTACGGCGACAACCCCAGCGGCGTTGAAGCCGATGCCTGCCCGACCCAAGCCGGCTCCTCCAACGTCGACCGATTCGGCTGTGTGGACGAAGACGGTGACGGCACCTCCGATGCCAGCGATGCGTTCCTCGGAAACCCGACCCAATGGATCGACACCGACGGCGACGGCTACGGCGACAACCCCAACGGCACCCAGGCCGATGCCTGCGTGGCGACGGTTGGAACGTCCACCGTGGACGTGTACGGCTGCACGGACGGCGACGGGGACGGTGCCAGCGATGCCAACGACCTCTGGCCCAACGACGCCACGCAGTGGTTTGACAGCGACGGGGACGGCTACGGCGACGAGACCCAAGGGACGGACGGCGATGCCTGTCCAAACGATTTCGGCCCCTCAACCGCCAGCAACACCTTCGGGTGCCCCGACGGCGATGGCGACGGGTGGGCGGACCAGCAGGACGCGTTCCCCGACCAGCGGAGCCAACAAATGGACAGCGACGGGGACGGCTACGGCGACAACGCCACGCTCGGCGCGTTCAAGCCCGACCACTGGCCCAACGATGCCTCTCGCAGTTCAGCCTCAGCCAGCATGACGTGCACGCCGGTTTCCATCGAGGTGGACCTGGCAGCGAGCGGGTGGTTCACCTTCACCTGCTCGGTCTCCACGTCCATGAGTTCCGCCTTTGCGGCCACCGTTTCGTGGCAGGCGACCTCGAGCATCGTGGGGGAATCCTCCGAACACTTCCTGACCTTTACAGCGGCGAGCGGAAACACCCAAGCCGTCACCTTCTCCGGCACCGCTGAAACCGTGGGTCAGCATCAACTGCTGCTTTCGGCGGCGGAACCGGGTGCTGAGAACCCAATGGACACGGTCGTGGTCGTGGTGGTGGCGACGGATTCCAATGCGCCGATCGAAGTGGCCGATGAAACGGAGGGTTCGGTGCTTGAGACCATCACGGAAAGCACCGTGTTGCAGGCTGCCCTTGCCGGCTTGGTGCTCTTCGTGTTGATGGGGACGTTGATGATTCGTGGCCAAAGCCGACGAGCAAGGGACCAGGAACGCCGCATGATGCGAGCAGCAGAACTTCGACAAACTCGGGGTTTGGCCGACCTGCCGAACCGTGAAATGACTCAACCACGACCCGCCGAACGTCAGGTGCGAGGCGGGTCGATGTTCGATGATTTCCGTCGCCGGTGATGGCGCACCTCGGCGAACCGATTCCCTCAAAGGGGAGAGGCTTGTCGCCCGGTCTGCCACACTGCGGATATGGTGAAGTGGTTATCATCTGAGGTTTCCAACCTTATGTCGTGGGTTCGACTCCCGCTATCCGCACCATCGTTTTCGTCATCACTTCCGCCCGTGACCGCCGAGAACCTCGCAAGCATCAAAGGCTCAACGACCGAGGCAACGGACAGGAACTGCGTGGTACCATGGATTTTCTCTCCCTTTGCTTGTTGACCTTGTGGTTGTACCTCCCCGGATTTCTTGCGAACACGTTCGCCATGATGTGGGGCAAATGGTTGCCCAAAACCGGCTACGGCCCCTGGCCCATCGACGGTGGCCGAGTGATGGCGGACGGCCATCGAATGCTGGGCGATGGGAAAACGTGGAACGGTCTCATCGGCGGGTCCCTGACCTCCGGGCTGCTGTGCATGTTGCTGGCTTCGACCGTCGCCACGGGGGACGCAGCCACGGTCTTTGACGACGGAGCCACCGTGTTCGCGGCATCCGCTCATCGGCGCTGAAGACGCATGGTTCTACATCGGTGGCGCCAACGGTGCAGCCTTTGTTTTGGGAACCTTCCTCGGGTTTGCATGCTTGGTGGGCGACAGCACGGGTTCGTTCTTCAAGCGCCGACGCGGCCTCAAGCGAGAGGGTGACATTTCTTCGAAAGCCCCGCTGTTGGACACGTTGCCGTTTGCAATCATGGTTTTTCTTTGGGGTCAGTTGTTCCTCGGGCCGTCGGTCTTGGCGTCAGAAGAATTGCGTCTGCCCATGCTGGCGCTGATCATCATCACCCCGGTGCTCCACCGCTCCTTCAACCTCATCGGCTACAAAATCGGGTGGAAAGATGTCCCGTATTGAGGACGAGGTGCTGGACAAAGCCAAGCCCTATCAAGAGCGGGCTCAAGGCCTGACCGTGTTCGGCGGCTCTGAAGCAACGCTGAAGGCGTTCCTGCTCGTTTCCTTGATGCTCATCGCCCCGCTCTCAGGATGTTTCGGGGAAACCGAGGAGACCGAAACGGTTGATCTTGAGGTGGCGTTAACCATCGACGGCACGGCCCCGTCGGAAGCCGTGTTTCGGGCCGGTGAATGGCACGATGTGTTGCTCATCGGCGAAAATCTCCGAATTTCTGCACCCGCCCACGACGTGCTGTTGTTCGTGGACGGCGTCATCGACATCGACAGTTCCGTCCCGGTTGAGGGTGACCGTGTCAGCGTCCAGTTGCTGACCACGCCCTACACCGAGCACGTCGAACTGGTGGTCTACGCCACTGACGGTACCAAAGCCGTCTTCAACCAAAGCATCACCAACGGCACGCCCATCATCACCGGTGAAGCGTGGTACGAGAAGATGGACTACATCACGTGCGACACGCCCTCCGATGACTGCGGGTCCTACAATTTCCGCTGGATGGGCAGCCCCAACGCACAGTTCGAGCGGGCTGCTTCGTACTTTCAGGGTCATTTCGAGGGGTTGGGCTACGACACGCACCTCATGCGTGTGGTTGACACCCTCAATCCAACCCAACCCGAGTCCCTCAACGTCATCGCCTGGAAAGAGGGGCGCAGCGACGATTGTGTTCAGGGGATGGGCGCCCACATGGACATCGCACCACCCGCCGGTCCACCCGGAGGGGGAACCTGGGAAGGCGCTTACGACAACACGGCAGGCACCGTGGCCATCATGATGTACGCACAAGTTCTGGTCGACCTTGAGGTTGAATGCGACACCTTCCTCGCCCTGTGGTCCTCTGAGGAAGAAGGGCTGCGCGGCTCAAACGCGTTTGCCAACAACGACTGCGAGGCTTGTTTGCCCCAAGACAAGGAACTTCGATTTTACATCAACATGGACATGATGGGCATTTCCTGGCCCGCCGTCAAGGAGAACGGCGATCCTTTTCCCTACCACGCTTGGTCTGGCCCGGACGTTGACCCCGAGGTTCAGGACGTCGCCATCACGAGTGTGCTGGACCACGTGCACCGCAACATCCTGAAGGCGCCCATGGACCTTCGCATTGATGGAAGTTATGGCGCCGGCTGCGACCAGCATTGGGACGACCACTACAACCTCGTGATGGACGTCCACGAGGACACTTTTGGCCGCTCCGACCACGTGACCTTCCGCAACCTCGGGGCTCAGACCATCTTCCACCTCGGCGCCTACGACGAAGACTACTCCGCCTACCACTCACCGCAAGACACGCTCGAAAACATGGTGGCCGTGGTCGGCGGTCAGGAAAACCTCGAGGAGAGCATCGAGTTCGTGTTGTGGGCGGCCTTCTTGGAGTTCGTCTTGGCCGACCAAGACCCCGAAATCCGCAACGTCAACGCCTGAGGGATTGAACGAAACTTCTTGTAGAAAACCACATGGATTTCTATCATGGTTGAAGCCATGACGTCCAGCGACGATGGCCTTCCAAACGGCCAACATCGCTACGTGGCCGTTGCGGCCGTGTCGGTCGGGTTTCTCCTCGCCTTCGCCGAGATGATCATCCGCCTGCTGGCAGGAAAAGACGTCGTTGACGCCGTGTGGCCGCACGCCTTGCGATCGCTCGACTGGACCATGACACTGCGTGAGTCCGCCGGCCTAACCGTCGCCTTGTTCGTCCTCATCGGCTTGGGCGGCTTCGGGTTGCGAAAAGCGATTTCATCCGCCGACAACCCGCCGTGGAAGCCGCTGGTTCAAGCCGGCCTCGGTTTGTTGATGGGGCTGATCGCCCTTCATTTTCTGTTGGACGTGTTCTACCTGCGTGGGGCCTTTCTCCTCCTGCCGACCCTGATGGGTTGGGCCCTTGCCTGCCTCCTCATTGCGCTTGGAGGGGCACCCTCGCTTCGCGCTGCGGGTCAGGACAGGGTCGCTACCACTCGACTGCTTCACATGACGGGCGTGTTTTTCGCAGCGTGGTTGGTGATGCCGGGAGTTCCAGCCGTCATGGGCTTTGCGCCCTCGCCACCGGACGCTCCAGCCATGGGCTACGGTTCGAACCCCGGCCCGTACACGGTGCAACAATACCGGTCGCCCTACACGCTTCCCGACGAGGTCATCGCCGTTCAGGGCGAACTGGAGAACGACGTGGAGTGGAGCGTGTACGTCACCCTGCCCGATCTCCCCGAAGATTCACCCGTCACCCATCTGCCCCTGGCCGTTCTCCTGCACGGTTTCAGTTATCCTGACATCGATGCCTATCAGGGCTGGATCACCCACTTGACAGCGAAAGGCATGGCGGTAGCGTTCATCCAATACCCCTCCGACCTGCGACCCCAAGGGTTTGAAGACCACACAGCCACGTACGCCGACGGCATGTCGGACTACCTCCAACACACCTACCGAGACCTTGCCATACGGGCGGCTCTCGACCACCTCGACCGCTGCTGATGGGGCCAGATCGTCACCCGAACTCGACGCCCACCTCGGGGCGGTCACGGTCGACCCAACCACGCTGTGGGCGGGGTGGGCACAGCCTTGGAGCAGCCTACACCTTCCTGACCCTGAACGCAGCCTTTGAGCGCGGGTGGGGTTCCCGCGCCCTTGTCGTTGCCCTCGAAGCCCCTGCCAGCCGACCCATGCAGCCCAACCTCCAGCCCAACCTCACGGGCATGCCTGAGGAGACGCTCATCCAAATCGGCATTCCACAGGATGACATGAGCGTGGGTCGCTGCCCGGGAGGCTTTCACCAACAGGTGTTTTCTGCCCTCCCCGAAGAACGAAACCAGGTGATTGAAATTCAATCCGACCATTACGGCTTTCCACGGCTGGTCGCCAGCCACTACCTCCAAACCGACCCCGTCCGGGACCGACTCGCCGATTGGAGTTTTTACCGAAGGATTGACGCCCAGGCGGACTACCTCGTCGCTCACGGTCGCAACGACACGTTCACCGCCGATTGGGCGTTCCAATACATGACGGACGAAACCATGCTGACAGGGATGGGGAAATGGTCGGACGGCACCCCGGTCTTGCCGTTGCTTTGGCATCGGAACGCCATCGATGAGGTCGCCAGTTTCGCAAGCTGCACCTGAGAACACAACTTGAAATGCAGAACAACGGAGGTGCTAACATGGCCGAAGGGACCGTTTCCAGCGATGTCAAATCGCTTTGGAAGTGGATCGGCGGGTCCGCCTTCTTGGCCTCAATGTGCTGTTTCCCAAGCGTCGTCCTGGTCATGTTCGGTTTGGCCAGCATCTCCAGCGCTGCAGCCCTTTCCAACGATTTGTACTGGGGCACAAACGGCATGGGTTGGTTCAGGCCAATGTTGCTGGTGTTGAGCACGCTGCTCGTGTTGATTGGGCTGGTCATGTATTTCCGCAAGGAGGGCATCTGCAGCCTCGATGAAGCCCGACGTCAGCGAAAACGAATCCTGAACACCTCCCTGTTGGTGCTTTCGCTGTCCCTTGTGTCCTACATCGTTTTCAATTTCGTGATTTTGACCGAAATTGGCGTGGCGTTGGACCTGCCGTGGGAAAGCAGCCGTCTTTGGAACTGATCACGAACCACTGCGTGTGGTTTTGCACCCCACACCCCAGTCCGGATCGGCTTCCATGGCTGAACGGGTGGCCTCCAACAGCACCTCCTCCGGCGTGAGAACCGGCACGTCAGCAGGCCGCGTGGCCAGGGAGCAATGGTAGCCGTTTTCGTGCCAATAATTCAATTGAATTTTTGAATTTTCAATTGAAATAGTTGCTGATTCTTTCCCAATTGGAATTTGGATGTTTCTCGGATTGAGGTGCATGCCATGACCGAGGCATTTCTGGACGGCTTCCTTGCCGGTCCATGCCTGAAAGACATGCTGAGGTGTGCTTCGCAAGGCGTCCAGTTCTGCACCTTTCGCCATCATGTCGTAGGCGTTCTCTGCCAGTTGTCGACCGAGCGGTTCGGCGTCAAAGCCCACGGCCCGGTCCGATTCCACCAGGGCAACGAACGCCATCCCGTCACTGTGAGCGATGGAGATGTTGGGCAGCGGCGTCCGCTTCCACACACCTTGGATGTAGGCGAGGGAAGGCGCCCTGCGATCGTTTCTGACCACCTCCACGACGGTGAGGTCGCCAACGCCCCAAGCCCTGAGACCCTGCCCCAGCAGCCACCGTCCCGTCAAGTGTTCATCACGCCGCTTTTGGGTGACAAAACGCTCAACCTCTGACGCTTGTGCGAGCGGAACCTCCTCCATGTTCCAGGCCCGAACCTCAGAGGCGAGCAGTTGAACCCCTGAGGCTCGGGGAGGCGTCAGGCGAACCACCGGCGGGAGCATTCGAGGAACCTCACCGTTCAAGGGAGAAGCGTTGGTCTTCAGCGACGTTGGCCATCGCTTTCAGGCGGAGCCCTTTGAGCGCCATAACCGGGGCGTCGTCGTCGCCCACGATCAGCACGTCGTGGACCGTCGTACCGTCGTCAAGGGCGTCGTGTTGAACGGTTCGCAGCCTGAGCGTTTCGTCGGCTTCGGGGACGCGAAGCATCGTTGACCATTCAATCCCGACCGGAAGGCTGCTGTAGCCGAGGATTTCCATGGCCACCAGGCCGGCGTTCTGGAACCCGGCTTCAATGAGCATCGGCAGCGCTTCCAACAACACGGGTTCGCCGGCCTGTTCCAGAGCGAACTGATCTGAGGCTGGCAGTTGGTGGCGCATCAGGGCCAAACCGTCGATGCCCGGCCCGGCAACGTCTCCCGAACCGGCGAGGACGCCGCCATGGGATTGGAAACGAGGGCCGTGGAAATACCGGTCGTAAATGAAGGAAGGCGGGTGCATCAAGGACCCCATGGGTGGCGTACCGATGGTCGGCAGCGCCTCCACCTCGCGCTGGAGGAACGGTCGCAGGTCGTCGTGCTTGGCGACCAGTCGAACAAGGGCTTCGTGGTGCTCGCGTTCACCAAACACTTCGCCTTTTGAGTTCATCAAATCCGAGACCAAACGGCATCGAACCCAAGTCAAATCGCCGTCCGTTCGGTCGACCTCGGCTTCAACGCGAACCGTCATCGGGCCCTTGATGAGTTTGACCGGCAAACCAAACGTGACGGCTTCAAAGCCGGCAAGGCAACTCGATGGATGCAAGAGAAGAGAGGTTTGTGCGAACATCTCCAAGGCCATGACGCCGGGGTGGTAGGGAACGCCTTCGATGGCGTGGTCCACAAGGAACGGATGGTCGTCGGTGGACAGGGTGCTTTGTGTGGTGAGACGCACCCCTTCTTCCAAGGCCAGCACCTTGTCCACGAAGGGGAAACGCGTCGGGTCCGCCATCGCCGCAGCCATTTCGGCAGGCAATTTGAGCGGCGCTTCTCGGAAGGAGGAAAACCGGTCCATCAGGCCCAGCGAACCGCAGCCCAAAACCCGGCGTTTGCCGCCTCTGAGGGCTTCATCAACGAAGATCGCCACGCCGTCTTCAACCGCAAGGGTCTCGATGCCCGCAGCCGCAAACACCGCCTCAATGGACCCGCGCGTGGCCATGCCAACGTCGCGCCAGCCGGTCCAACCGATGGCGACGGCTCGGCAGTCATGGGCCGCCGTCAGGCGAGCCATTTCTGCATCCAACACCGAGTTGGCCGCCGCGTAATCGGTTTGGCCGCCGTTGCCAAACCGCCCTGCAACGCTGGTAAAGCAACACGCAAACGTCGGTGCATCGCGACCGGAAGCCTTCACTGCGGTGAGCAAGGATTGCCAGCCGTCGACCTTGACCCGGACAACCCGGTCAAACACATCGTAGCCCTTGTCGGCCACCAATTTGGAATCCTCGAGACCTGCGCCGTGAACAACACCCGTGATGGGGCGCCCCAGACCCTCGCCCAGGGCTTCAAGCGCCGAACGGTCCATCACGTCAACGGCGTGATAGGTGGCGTGGTTACCCGTTTGTTCGATGGCGTTCAAGGTGAGGTACACGTCTCGACTTCGAGTGAACCGCTGCCATGCACGGTTCCATTCGACCATCGTGACCTTGCCGTTTTCGCTTGCATCAATGAGACGTTGCCGAAGGGCGTTCTTCTCTTCACCGAGTTGCTCGTCCGTCCAATCAATCCATGTTGCCGTTGATTCGATGAGCGTTGAACGACCGAGCAATTCGAAATGAGCACCCGCGTTCTGGCTTGCTTCCGCTACACCGATGACGGAGGCGGCTGTGACGCCCGAACCCCCACCCGAAACCAACCACGTGTCATCGGAGGTCAGGGGCTGAAGGTCCTCAACAACATCCTCTGCAAAGGCCACCAGCGCCCAGCGACGACCGTCCCGGTCCAACCCGACCTCAACCTCACCGGCCAAGCCGAACAGGTCATCCTCGATTCGCTTGGCTGCCTCAACTTCGTCGAGCACGAATTCGGGATGCAGGTCCAGCGCCCGGCAACGGAGATCGGGCCGTTCAAAGGCATAGGATTTGGTGACACCGCTGGCCGCACATTGGACGGCGTTGAAACGATCACCGAGATTGCCGTGCCGACCGTCGAGGGACGTCACGGAAGCGACGACACCCGGTTGATCAACAGAGAGTTGCCCGCCAAGCTCCTTGAGGAGGCCGAACCATCCGTGGGCCGCCAAGGCGATTTGGGAAGACGGGTAGGAGTCTTCCTCCACTGCTCCGATGCGAGTTTCAGCGGGGCCAGGTGCACGAGCCCCGCCAGCGGTGTCCCGTCGAGTTGTTGAGCAATCCACGCCAGGTGTTCGGGTTGTTCCGGGTCGGCCCGGTAGACCGTTCGCTCACCCTCGTCGTGGCGTGATGCATCGCGGATGCGACTCTCAAAGCCGATGCGGACAGCGGCCAATCCACGGGCTTCCATTCGCTGGCAGAAAGCCTCAGCGATGCCCCACCCGTCGTCGGACACGACGATGGTCCCGCCACGTCAAGCGGCGCAGGTTCACCGGGACAGTCCTCGATTTCAACCTGCCATCGGCGGGTCCCCGCCTGATGCGATGTCGGACGTTCGGCCGCCATCGCACCAGCGCTGGCTTCCGCGACGGAAGCCTCAGCGGGCGGCGAGGACGCATTGGTTTCGCCGCCACGCATCTGACGATGTAGGCCGTGAAATGATTGAGCGTGGGGTGGTCTGCGAGCACGAAGTCCTCGTCGACGGGTAACGAGAACCGGTCCCGAATCTCGGCCATGATCTCGGCCTGCTTGACCGTGTCAATGCCCAGCTCGCCCTCGAGGTCCTGGTCCATTTCGATGAAGTCCGCCGGGTAGCCGGTGTGGTCAACCACCACCGAAACCAGCACGTCCTCAATGTCGCTGTGAGACCCGGTTGCGACGGAAGGAGCAGGGGTTGGGGTTGGTGCAGGGGTGGGGGGCGCAGGAGCGGGGGCTGCCGGAGCAGGGGCAGGCACCAGAGCAGCCGGCGCACCGCCTGTCATCCGTTGGATGTAGCCAATCATGTGGTTGAGGGTGGGGTGGTCGGCCAGGACGAAATCTTCGTCCACCGGGAGAGCGAACTTGTCGCGGATGTCCGCCATGATCTCGGCCTGTTTCACCGTATCAATCCCCAACTCACCTTCCAAATCCTGGTCAGTTCATGAAATCAGCGGGATAGCCCGTGTGTTCCACCACCACGGCCACGACCGTGGCGGTCATTTCGGCATCGTCGACCACGGCGGCGGGTGCTGGAACGGGCACTTCGGTTGCAGCGATGGGAGCCGTTTCCGGAGCACTGGGGGCAGGCTCGGGGGCCGGGGCGGAGGGCGCAACGGCCTGTTCACCACCGGTCATGCGCTGGATGTAGCCGATCATGTGGTTGAGCGTCGGGTAGTCCGCCAGAACGAAATCCTCGTCAACGGGCAGGCCGAAACGCTCTCGAATGTCGGCCATGATTTCGGCTTGTTTGACCGTGTCAATGCCCAATTCCCCTTCGAGGTCTTGGTCGAGTTCGACGAAGTCGGCCGGATAACCGGTGTGATGAACCACCACGTCAATGACGGTCTTCACCATCTCTTCGTCGCCCACCACGGCGCTGCAGCGACGGGCGCCTCGGGCGGTGCAGGTGCTGGCGCAGCCACCGGCTCAGGCTTGACCGCCGGCGTTGGTGGCGCAGCGGCGGGCTCGGGTTCGGCCGATGCCGGCGAAGGTTTCCCTTCCCACGGAGCGGTGGCGGGCCAGGGTTCGCCCTGCACTCCACCGTGGAGATTGTCATCGCCGTTGACGTAGGCCACGAGTTTGTTTTGCAAGACCCGCATCACGACATCGTCGGTTCCGGCGAGGCTTCGAGCCCAAGCCAACAACCGGGCCCCGTCAATGCGCTCGCCCTCAACGGGCCAGGCTCGCAAGAGCGACAGGGCGATTTGCGAGCCGAATCCGGCAGCGAACCGAAGTCCGTACTCCAATTCGGGGTAGTGGCCGCCCTTCGAGAGGTTCAGGTCGCCCAGTTCGGGGTCCTTCTCCTTGTGATTGGCGATGGGTGGGATGCGGCCGGTCTTCAGGCCGTAGAGCATGCTGGCGTCTTCGATGCCAACCGCCATCGGATGGCCGGTGAACCCCTTGGTGTTGGCCACCACGAGTTTGTTGGTGGAATCGCCGAAGGTGTCGCGCAGGGCCTTGACCTCGGACTGAGCGGAACCGCCTCGGGCAGGCGTGTAGGTTTCGTGGGAGAAAAACACGGTGTTGGGGGCCATCGCGTGCCGGTCAAGACCCCACCGTCGTTCCATGTCGGTGATGAAGCCGTTGACGACTTGCCCCACGTGCTCGACGTCCAACCGTGTCCCGTGGTAGGCGGAATTGGCCGTGGTCGAACCGAGGACCTCGGCGATGGGTTGCACACCACGCTGTTTCGCCTCGGAGTGCCGTTCGATGACAAACGCAGCGGCGCCCATGCCGAGGATCAACCCGTTGCGACGGCGGTCAAACGGCAGGGCGGTTTCCTCGACCACGTTGTTCGTAGCGGCGGCGCCGGACGCTGCGAAGCCGCCCGCAATCCATTCCCAAAGGTCGTCGCCGGTGACGTCGTCACCGCTGATGATGACCACGCGGTCGACGCGGTCGGCGTCAAGCCAGTCTTCCGCTACGCCGAACGCTGCAGTAGCGGAGGCGCATGCGAGGTTGATGGTGGTGTTTGGACCACGAATCCCCGTGTACTGAGCGAATTGGGAATGCCCCATGTTGAGGGTTTGGAAGAGGTAGCGTCGGTCAAAGCGACCCTCGCCATCATCCCCGTTGGTTTTGGCGTGCTTGACACCCATCTGAAGGCCGGGGAAACACGAGGAAAACACGATACCGGTGCGTTCCCGCTGAACTTGAGGGACCTGCCAGTTTCGGATCAATCGCAAGCCTCCTTTGCCAATCTGTTCCACCGGTGTGAGCGGAATACCGGCATCCCGAAGCGCCAGCAGTCCGGAAGCGACCGCCAGCTGGGTGCTGATGTCCCATGCGAGGATGGCTTTGGGATCGATGCCGAATTCTTCGGCGAGGTCAAAGGCGCCTTTCAGGCCGGCCAGTTGAGGAATGTCACCAAACACCTTGGCCTGGTCCATGTTGACCGAGCCGTCTCGCCCTTTGATGAGCCGGACGATGTTCTTGTCCAGAAGGCGTTGCTTGTATTCGTCCGAGACTTCGCTGATGCAGGTCTCGCCTCGAACCAGTTTCTCAAACGCATCCTCTGAGAACACCCGGTCCATGCCGGGCAAGCCCAACGAAATGCCCGTGACCACGTAGGGGTCCACGTCCCGCCGAGAGGCGGTGCTGAGGGCGCTCACGGTGTGAACGGGCGCCGCCTTCAATGAAACGGGAGAAGCGACCGACGTCATGGGCGCCCATGCGGCGGGCGGTGAGCGGACCCATCGATTCAGGTCACCCGCTGTTGTGGCGGTCGTTCCGTCGTACTCCGGGTCGGTTTGAGCCTCCGAGGCAATCGTGGCCACGACGCTCTGCACCTGTTGGGCCGTCAAACCCAGACCCTCGATCAGCGACACATGGCCGTGACAGAACGAGGCAGGATAGCCGCTGTAGGCCGCAATCCGATCGCCGACGTAGGCACGAATCGCCCGATCACGTGCGTAATCCGAATCCATCGGACCGGCTTGCACCGTTGCGGAGGCGGCCGCCACGGGTGCACCGGTGCCGCTCCCGGGAAGGGGTCGGGCGCGGGTACGAAGGGATTCCAGGGCGGCAGAATCGTGGGGTGGGACGATCGACGATGCCGAGCGCGCTTCAATGGGTCCGGCCTTGAAGCCGTCCTGCAGCGCGTCAGAATCCAGGCCGGGCCAAACGGGCGGTCGACCGGCGAGCGCCAGGGCACCGATGGCGGTCAGCAAACTTGCAATGCCGCCTTGCTTGGGGTGGTTGGTCATCACGGGAACGTGAGGTTGACCCTCGAGGATTTGCATGGCAAACATGGTCAGCGCTCGTTTCGGCCCGACTTCGACAAACAGGCGGCCACCGGCATCGTACATGGTTTGGATTTGCTTCGTCCACTCCACCGATGAAGCCATTTGAGGGGCAAGTTGTTCCAAAATGGCCGCCTTCGAATCCACCCCCTCCATGGGGTAGAACGAACCGTCAACGTTGGCGGTGATGGGGACGGATGGCCACCGAATCTCCAAGCCCTCGAGGAAACGGCGGAGCGGTTCGTTGGCCGGTGCGACGATGCGGGAGTGGAAGGCATGGGAGGTGGCCAGCGCAACACACGAGAATCCTTCGGCTTCAAAGGTCGCCATGGCCGCCTTGACGGGTGCCGTTTCACCCGCTATGACGGTCATCTTAGGGGAGTTTTTGTTGGCCGCAATCACGTAGCCTTCGGTCGCCTCGAGCACGCGTTCTACGACGTCATACGGTGCCGTTACGCTGGCCATTAACCCCTTGTCGTCGATTTCCACGGAACCCATCTCGGTCCCACGGGCGGCCGCTGCACGAAGGGCGCCGTCCATGTCGAGGATGCCCGAAGACATCAGCGCTGCGTATTCACCCAGCGAGTGGCCGGCCACCATGTCCGGGGCGTGGCCAAAGGCGCCCAAGGTTCGCTCGATGGCCAAATCGGCCGTGAGCATGGCCGGCTGCGTGTACTCGGTTTGCTTGAGTTTGTTTTCCGCTTCTTTCAATTCCTCTTTGCTGAGGGTGGTGCGCAACACGAAGCCGGAGAGCGTTTCACCGCCCAGCACGTCGACCATGGTTTCATCGGCTTGGCGCCAAACGTCTGCGGGGGCGGTGAAGCGTTGAACCAAGTCAGCCGTCATGCCGACGTACTGACTGCCTTGGCCGGGGTACATGTGGACGGTTTTTGCTTCGGCAGGCATGGCGGGCTGGTCGGTGATCAAGACGCCTTGTGCCTGAAGGAAACCCCATTTGTCGGGGTCCATCATCGCCTGACCTGCGAGGGTTTGTCGCTTGTTGAATTCCGCCCACGAGGTGGCGACCAGCGCCAGCCTGTAGGGTGCCTGAGGGTCAAAGGAGGTGCTGGCCTCCTGAAGAGCCTCCGAAAGACGTCGTCCCCTCGGATCGTCGTCAAAGAGCGGGCCGTCAAAGGACACGGCCCCCAGCGTGGCACTCAAGCCGTCCAGCGAAGCGGCAGAAAGGAGAAGGACACCGCCTTCAACGGCCTTGATTTCCTCGTGGGTCATCGTGGCGGCAAGGGTCCCGTCAAAGATGGACGGGGCTTCCGCAGGACCTTGCCCGCTGTAGGCGGCCCAGCGAGCGTCCCATTCCGCTGCCATGGGCGCGTGGAAATCGGGCTCGTAGCCTTCCAGGGCCACGTGGAAGTTCGTGCCACCGAACCCGAAGGCCGAGACGCCGGCTCTGCGAGGATGGGCAGCCGGGCGGGGCCATTCGAGGGGAGCGGTGGGAACGAAGAACGGAATGTTGGACCAGTCCACCGTTGGATTGGGCGTCTCAAAATTCGCACTTGGAGGGATGGTTCGGTGGTGAAGGGCCATCACGGATTTCAGAATACCGGCCATCCCGGCTGCCGCCTTCAGGTGCCCGATTTGGGACTTGATGGAACCAACGGCCACGTTGCCCGGACCATCAACACCGGTCCACAATCGGGACAAGGTGGACAATTCGGTGGCGTCACCCACCTTCGTCGACGTCCCGTGTGCTTCCACCAGTTCAACGCTGGATGCATCATAGCCGGCTTGGCTGTAGGCTCGGGCAATCGCTTGGATTTGGCCGCGTTGGCTGGGAGCGGTGATCCCCTTTCCTCGCCCGTCGGAGGAGCCCCCGATGCCGCGTATGACGCTGAAAATCTCGTCCTCGTCCCGCATGGCATCGCTCAGTCGCTTGAGAACGAGAACGCCGGCACCTTCGCCCATCACGAACCCGTTGGCACGAGCATCAAACGGCGAGGAGTGGCTGGGTGAAAGAGCACCAATGGCTGAAAATTTGGCAAACGTCGCAGGGTCCATCGTGCGGTCGGAGGCCCCGGCGAGCATGACGTCGACTTGACGCGTCTGCAAAAGGCGGCAGGCATCTAACACCGCCGCCATGGAAGAAGCGCATGCAGCGTCCATGGCGTGGTTGGGCCCTTGAAGGTCGAGCAGGTTCGCCACACGACCCGAGACCACGTTCGCAAGTTCACCCGGCATGGTGTCCTCATCCACGCGAGGGGCGCCTTCGAGCATGGCCTCGGTGAAGCCCTCGACCTGACCCTCGGGGAGGCCGTGGGACTTGGCCAGCGTGACGGTGTGGTTTGACCACACGCGAAGGTTGGACAGGTTGCGGTTTTCGCCGCCCAAGGCGTTGGCAAACACCACGCCGGTTCGCGTTCGGTCGATGTCTTTGGTCTCGCCGTCGTAGCCCGCATGTTCAATGGCGTCCGCCGAGACCGTGACGGCCCACAACTGGCAGGGATCGATCTGTGGCAGGGTGCCGGGGGGTTGTCGCCATCGACGCCAGTCGAACTCGGCATCGGCCACAACGGCCCCGATTTTTGCATAGGAGTAGCCCTCCGTGTGCGAGCCCGGACCGCCTTCTTTCCAGAAGTGATCGATCGGTCCCGGCCATCGGCCGTCCGGCAGTGGTCGAATGCTGACCTTGGCGTCCAGGATGTTCTGCCAGAAGGCCTCGATGTCGTGGGCATCGGGCATCAGCGCCCCCAAGCCGATGACCGCAATGGGCTCAAAGGGACCCTGGTCAACCCCTTCGCAGGGTTTGCCGTCTTCCGTCGTCAAGCCCATGCTTTCACCTCAGTTCATGATGCTCTCCGGCACCATCGTGATCGAATACCCAGCATCGACGTAGATGCACTGGCCGGTCACGCCCGCCGCCAGCGGGCTGGCAAGCCAGAGGGTTGCGCCCGCCACATCGTCTTGGCTGACGTTCCTTCGCAGCGGCGCGTTGGCTTCAACGTGGTCGAGAATGCGGTCGAAGCCAGGAATGCCGCTGGCGGCAATGGTCCTGATGGGGCCCGACGAAATGGCGTTCACACGATGACCTTCGGGCCCGAGGTGGCAAGCCAATTCCCTCGTCCAGCACTCCAAGGCCGCCTTGGCCATGGACATGATGCCGTAGCTCGGAACGTAGCGGTTGGAGGCGGCGTACGTCAGCGTGATGGTGGACGAGCCCGGGTTCAAGTAGGGAAGGGCGTGCTTGAGGCAACGCTGCAACGAGTTGGCCGAGATGGTCATGGCGGTGTTGATGTCCTGGTCCTCCACGAAGAGAACGGGGCGGTCAAAGCACGCCCGAGGAGCAAAGCCGATGGCATGAACCAGAATGTCTGCTTTTTTCCCGGGGTGCTCAGCGGCAAAGGCGGTGAAGAATTCCTGCGTGGTCGCATCCGAAGCAACGTCCAACGGGTAAAATCCTCCGATGGCCGGAAGTTGGTCCTTGAGTTTGAAGACTCGACTCATGAAGCGCTTCTGGTACCCCAAATACAGGGTCACGCCAGCAGCAGCCAGTTGCTTGCAAATCGCCCAGGCGATGGAATCCTCACTGGCCACACCGAACACAAAGGCCGTTTTTCCTTGGAGCCCGAGCATGAAAAACCTCCGTGGGGATAAGGTGTAGTGCCCTACACCAAGCCTTTGAGCGTTGCTCATGAAATCGTGTCACATCGACCGAGTTAGCGGTGCGGGACCAACGGCCAAATCTCGGCCTCAGAGGTCGGCGAAAACGTCGTCAAACTCGTCGTCGTCGTCCTCAGGGAACAGGTCGTCAAGATCGGAGAAGTCAAACTCGTCCTCATCCTCGTCATCATCCTCGACCTCGACCGGTGGGACGTAGACGGGTTGGGCGTTGGCACGACGGCGAAGCGTACGGGCCAGGGCCACGATGAACACAAGACCGAAGAGCACGGCTGCGCCGATGCTGCCGTACATCACCAGCGTGTCCTTGTCCACTTCTTCCAAGCCGCCGCCAAGCCCGCCAGCGGAACCGCTCGCCTCCAGCTGGAGGGAGATGCTCACCTCGCTCACCGGCGCAGCATCGTCGTTCCCGCTCGCTGCCTGGAAGGTGATTTGGTATCGAGCATCTTCAGGCACGTCCGATGGAGCCCGGACGGACAATTCTCGCACGGGCGACACACCGTCTTCCGAGACG
The DNA here is from genome assembly GCA_019651595.1 of Candidatus Poseidoniales archaeon. Lineage (GTDB taxonomy): Archaea > Thermoplasmatota > Poseidoniia > Poseidoniales > Poseidoniaceae > Poseidonia. Next base: position 44,207 of record BOYQ01000005.1, read on the forward strand.
TCGTCGGCGACAAAGGTACCACCCGGGAAGGTGAACCCTGCCTCCTCAAGTTCAGCGGCGTTGACGATGGTCACGCTGATTTTGTCATCGTCGTTGCCGTTGTTTTGGAACTGGAAGGAGATCTTGACCTCGTCGCCTCCCGTCATGGTGCGGGTGCTCTTGTCGGAGATGTCCAAATCCACCATGCCAAACGTGGCGATGTTGAGGTCGCCGCTCACCGTGGCGTTGGAGGCCAAGGCTTCGGGCCAGTCCAGCATGCCGACGTTGGTCACCGTAGCGGTCAGAGCAAAGTCGATGGAGAGGTCCGATGAGAGGCGGGTTTGACCGGAAAAGGTGACGGTGAAGTCTTCCTCTTCATCGGGCCCGAGGGTGAAGGTGTCGTCCTCCAGCATCATGTCGACCTCAATACCGTCCCACTCCTTCTCCACGCTGACGGTTTCCTCGAAGGATGACGGATTCTTGACGGTGCAGGTGATCTCAACGACGGGGTCGCTGAGCGGGTGGACATCAAGCTCAGGCTGCTTGTCGTCGCAGTCGATTTCAACACCCGGAGCTGTAGGGGTTTGAGCGGCCGCCACCGAGAGGAAGCCGCACAGCATCATCGCTGCCAGCACCAAACCCAATCGGCGTGTGGTCACCATCTCCCTCGTGCATCACGTGGTGATTCTCTTTCATCAATGTGATGGGGCGTTGAGGTGCGAACGGGAGGTTCTGCAACCCCGTCTATTCACCGTACACCAGGGCGGGCAATTCGCTGTGCGTGTTCCACATGACGGCTTCGTCCACCCCGGCCTCGAGAAGCTGTTGAGTTCGCTTCGGCACGGTTTTGGGCCCGAGAACCGCTCCGGGTCGACGAGGGTCGTCCATGTAATCGGTTTCCAGAAAGAACCCGTGCTTGGCGTCCAAATGAGTTTCTATCAGGCGCTCGATGGCCCCTTTTCCGCACAAGACACTCGGGGTGAGTCCGTGCGTGTTGGACGTGCGAACATCGGGTGGCGAGTAGTGCCGAACGAGTTTGCGGAGGTCCATCCCCTGTCGCAGGGCACGCCGGGCGAGGTCCGGGTAGGTCTCGTCGCTTTCACCTTCGACGTGAAGCTGCAGCGGTATCCCCTCCTGCGCAGCAAGATGCATGGTTTCGTCCAGCAATTCGTTGGAGAGATCCCAAATCTCGTCGGAGACCGGCCAGTGCGGACGCCCGACTTCACCGATGGCGTGAGCGTGGCCTTCATGCACCAGTTCAAGGGCTGCTTGGATGCTGTGCCGATAGTTCTCCACGGCACGTTCCTTCCCCGCAGGGCCCTCTTCGCTTACCCATCGTTCGAACTGATGGGCAAAGGCGGCGGGGTGCGGTCCGAGGACCACACGGACCCCCAGTCCCACCTCGTCGCGCACGGATTGCGCCATGGCCACCGTGTCGCGATAAGCCGTTTGATGGCCCGCCAACGTCTCGGGAGGTGAAGTAAAATCCGGGCAGTGGACCAGCACCACATCGGTCCCACCGACCCGCTGGAACGCTCGTGCAGCGTCCAAGAACAGACCTCGTCGGTTCAGGTGGAAATGGTTGTCCAAGATCGGACCGTCGTAGACCATGGGCGCCCCCTCAAATACGTTCCACGAACAGACCGCGCTCCGTGAAGACGCCCTTCCAGTACACGGCAGCCATGGCCACCATGTTGGGGTGCCGGGCATCGGCAACGATGCACTTCCCGTTGGGCCAAAGTTGCACGGTGAGGCTGTGGCGTGTGTCGGTCAAGGTGGTGCATCCCAAACGAGCGTCGTATTCAGCGGAACCCGACGGGAGGGTGGCAGGGATGGCTTCGAGGTTGACGGCTTGTTCGAACTGGAACGAGACCACCACGGGGCCCATCTCGGCGACCAAGCCGCTGTCATCCATGCCCATGCGAAGAAGCAGTTCTTTCGCAGCGGCACGAGCAGCCTCAACGCGGTGGGTGCCGTGAACAACAATGCGACCCATCTCATCGATGACAAGGGTGGCTCGTGGTCGTTCCATGGCTTTGATGACCACGCCGCTGTTTCGCTGGCCACCAACCTCCGCCACCACGCGATCGTGGTCGAGGGGAGTGGGACAGACGAACCGAACGAGTTGGTTTTCAACCCGAACATCGATGCTGCCGGTCGCCATTTCACGCTTCCTCCAAGAGGGACGAGTCGCTGGCCGTTGATGAAATCTCCTCCACCGCTCGATTTGCTTCCAAGGCCATCACCATCGCCCTGGCATGGGGCTGATGAACCACCAGCAACAGCGTCGCCTCGTCGCCCAAAAGGGTGCGCAGCGAAGCCAAGGCTCCTCGAATCCTCGCAGCGTACCTTGCGTTCCGACGTTCGGCCAGGGCCGGGGTGCTCAGCCATTCGGAGAGTTCCCACCAGGCGGCGGTCAGGACGCTGGCCGTCGAATAGTCAACGGATTGACCCTTTGGCGGTGGTTGGGCGTGGAACAAATGACGCTTGAGGCTCTTTTTCCATCGCTTTCCAACGCGCACCATGCCCAGCAATTTTCGCCAGTGAGACACGGCCTTCGCCTCTTGGGTCAAGTAGTCACCCCAGTCTTCGTCGTCGGCGAGCGGTTCGATGAAAAACACCGGGCGGTCGTGGCGGTCAGCGTTGCGCTGGAGACGACGCGGTTCAGGGTCTGGAAAGCGACCGCCCTGCAAGTCTTCCAGCGTCTCGATGCCTTCCACGTACTTGCCAAAAGCGCCACCCGATAGCAAGGCGTGGGTGAGGTTGATGCCTTCGGATTCGGCTTCGTCGGCTTCTTCCTGAGCCCACAAATCAACGATGTCCGGCGACTCAAGCAAGGCCAATCCGTGCCAGGTGGCTCGGGGCCGCATGGCGTTGGGGTACACCACGGTGGGCATCGTTCCGTGAACGATCACCTTCCCGCCATCAGGGTCCTCCCAGACCGCATCGGTCCACAACGAGGACATGCGGTTGCCTCACTGGTTGTTGACCCAATCCTGAAGCGATTCAACGGTCCAGCCTTGGTCAAAGTAGCCTTGAATCTCCTCTTGGCTCCACTGGGGGAACTGTTGCATGGCTCGCGCCATTTCGGGATCGACATCTGCAGGAATCTGGGCAAGTACCTTGCTCTCACCGTAGCCTTCGTCGTCGTCTTCTTCCTCGTACTCCTCATCGAGCATCGATGAGCCACCGCCTCGGCGAGCGAGCACGAAGACGAGGGTCCCGAGAACACCGATGACGGCGACCAGGATGACAACAATGAGCAACAGGTTGGAACTGTCTTCTTCCGCTTGGACCTTGACGTTGAACACGTCAGCCCACTGGCCTTGAGAACCGTCGTAGATACTCTCGCTTGAGCCGTTCAGGCTGATGGTGTAGTACATCCCGGTGGTCTGTGCGGCAAACGGTGCGAGGGTGACGTCAACCCAATCGCTCACTTCTTGGATGCCCAGTTCAGGCACGGTGACCGTGTCTTCTACGACGGGCGTGCCGCTGTCGGTGACCGACTTGATGACCAATTCAGCGACCCCGGCCATGGAACCGGTGTTCTTGACCTTGATGCGGAGCTTCATGCTCTCACCGACACGGGGGTCCTCGCTCAGGAGAACGTCCTGAATCTCGAATGTGGCCTTCTCTTCAATGAAGGTGTATTCCGATTTGTGCTGGGCTTGGCCGGAGAAGATCGGCAAGACGCTGCCGTCTTCCTGAGGGCCACCGCCCAAGCGAACCGTTGAACCGGCCGAGTCGGCACCCGAGATCCAGAACACCAGCGTGGGCTGGTTGGCTTCGTTGACCTCGGCGTCAAAGACACGTGGCTCGTTGTCGGACAGGGGCCACAGGTCGAGGCAGGTCGCCGATGCAAGGTAGCCACCGCTGAGGGTGCTCAGCGACAAGGTAGCGGATGAGGGTTCAAACCCGAAGTATTCGGCGTATTCAGACCACGGCGTGTAGTCGATGGTGTTGCTGTAGAACATCCAATTCACCTGCAAGTCGCCGGGGAACATGGCTTCCTGTTCCTTGATTTGAGCCTGAATGTCAACGCAGTGGTAGTTGGCGGTCGACAGGGTGTTGGCGATGATGCGGTCGTTGGCGCCGGTGGGCAGAGCACCTTTCTCAGCGAGCCAGGTGTTGGCCAACACCTCGGGCGGCGTCCGGTCAACCTTCAGCGTGAACTCGCCGCACCCGTAGGAGGTGGACGTGGCGCAAAGGGCGGCCGTGAAGTCTTCTGCGCCTGCTGGCAAATTGATCAGACGGTAGGTGTAGGTGTACTCGTTGGTGAACACCGGTGCGGTGATGTTGATGTCAAAGACACCGCCGGTGAACGAATGGGTGATGACTTCTCCGGGTGTTGCGATGTAGCCCTTGTTGAAATCTTCAGACGCATCCTGCCGAGTAATTTCCATGGTCAATTCGACTTCAGGGTTGATGTAGACGCTGTCAAAGATACCCTCGCGGAAGGCAAATTGTCCCGCAAAGCGAACGGTATCGCCCGCGAAGATGAACCCTTCACGCACGTCGCTGGTGAACGGGTCGCTGACGTCCTCAAACATGGGCGTGACCATCAGGTTGTTGACCTCATCCGTGCGGAAGTCGAGCTGGATGCCGTCGCTGTATCGCCAAATCTGGATGTAGCGGCCGGGGACACCGGACAGCATCGTGTAGAGCGGGTTGTCAAGGTCTTGCATTTGGAGTCGCGGTTCGATGTCCTTTCCGTCAAGTCCAACGATGCCCCAGTCGATTCGAATGGGGATGTCAAGGATGAAGTCGGATTCGAACGGGTCGATAAGGGCCGTGCCGTCCATGGTCAGCATGGACGGTGCCACGTCTTCATCTTCGACGATTTCGATGTGGGGGCTGTCGGTCCAAGCGGTCTGGTTGCGTGGGAAGTACCAGACGGTCATGTCGTCAGCGGTCTTGTCCAAGTTGACCTGGAAGAAGTCCACGTCTCGCCAACCGTTGTCGTCGCTGGCTTCCAAAACGAGGTGGTAGGTGTTCCCGGCGTACATGGTTTGGTTCCACGTGCCGTCCCACTGAAGTTCGTTTGAGTTGAGGAAACCGCTTCCCTTCGAGTCTTCGATGAAGAAGTTGCGAATCACCGGCGTCTTGGACGACATGGACACGTAGGTGACCTGGTCGTTGTCGAAGCCAGGTCCACCGCCGTTGATCGGGTTTCCAGCGAGGTCGTAGCCCTCGATCCACAAGGACACCTTACCCTCCAGACCTTCGTTGGCCAAATCGTTGTAATTTCCGGAGTAGTTGGCCGTGGGAGCCTCTCCGTCGCCGTTCAAGGTCAGCGTGATGTACTCGTCAGCATCGGGCAAACCGTCGCTGTTGGCGTCGTGGTCGTTCTCAACCCAGAGGTGGAGGTCGAGGCTCGCTGGTGGGCTGGGCAGGTCTTGGCTGGCCATGCGGATTTGCTGATTGGCCTGCGGGACCACCCACGTGTCGTCGACCAGGGTTCGCCAGTTCGAGTCCACGTTGGCGTCGGTTCCAGGACTGAGCACTTGGATATCGAGGAGGTTGGGCTCGTAGGTGTCGATGGTGATGTCGAACGGAATGGCACAGGTTTCGTCGGGGTTGTATTGCGACGGAGGGCACAGCAGGTCGCCGCCTTCGTAGCCACGGACGGCGAAGCGGTAGGTCTCGCTGCCGGCTACGGCGCCAAGATCAACGTTCCAGTTGAAGTCCCCGCCGATCACACCGGAGCGGTTGGCGACCTCTTCCCACTCGACGGTGATGTTGCCGTCGGTGGTGTTCACGTGCTTGAGTTCGAGCACGAGGAAGTAAGCGCTGGGGTCTGGAGCCTCGTTGAGGTCCTGAAGGCGAATCTGGCCGATGAGGTTGATGTCTTGACCCGATTCCGCGCCGCTCAGGGACTGCGGGGCGCCGATGCTGTTCTGCAGTTCGAAGGACGTGATGCCCGCATCGTTTTCGACGGCATTACCAACCGAGGGGTCGAGGAGCACGGCGTCGGGCAACCCGTTCACACCGTTGTTGGCGGTCAGGCCAGCGTACATGCGAACGGCGGATGTGTCGTCCCACGAGGGGTTCACGCGGAAATGCCACGTAATCTGCTTCCCGTTGGTGATGTCGGCCACGGAGGACGTGGATTCAAGCTGCACGTGGTCGTGCTCATCGGTGGCCTCAGCGAACGACATGAATTCACTCCACGAGAACTTGATGAAGCCGGTTTCGGACTCGAACGTCAACCACGCTTCGGACAGGGCTGCACCGGTCAAGGGGTCGACGGCGTGGGTGGTGACGACTTCGTAGATGTCGCCGTTGGGGTACAGGCCGACCGGGCTGTCGGTCAGACTCAGGGTGTTGGTGTAGCCGGTGCTGGAGGACACGCTGAGGTCGCTCAGTGAGACTCCGCCGCCCGAATCGGTGTAAACGGCGATGGGGACGGTGGCGGTTGCTCCACCCGTCCAAAGGGCGATGCCTTGGTTCAGTTCGATGTCGAAGCCGTCGGTTTCGTCGATGACGGTCGAGTAGTCGTAGACGATGTCGAGGTCAACGATGTCGAGCGACGTGCCAGAGGAAGCGTTGGGCGAGTCAACCATGAACCGGAACATGACCCAGTAGCGGCCAAATTCGTCTTGATGCGTACCAGCCACGGAGGGGTTGGTCAGCAGGCTGTTGAGCGCCCCGGTGAAGTCCATGGGTTGGTTGAGCATCTCTTGGACGAGAACGGTGCTGTTGGGCATGTCGCCGAGCACCACTGCTTGGGAACCCGCCATGAGCGTGAGTTCGAAGCCTTCGGTCGGGTCGCTGTTGGAGCGAACCGAGATTTGGTCCATCCCAAAGTCTGCGGCGGTCACTTCAGCCCCCTCGGGGAGAAGGAAGAAGCCACCGGTGGCTTGACCGCTCACACCGAGGGTCAGCGTCGCATCGTCAGCGGCGTAGTTCACACCGTCAACGGTTCCGGAAACGAAGGTGGTTTGCCGTCCGAACATGTCGAAGGCCGGTTCGGTGAACCCGTAGTCAACGTCGCCGTCATCGGCCACGTCAATTTCGAGATGGCTGGCATGGTGACCGAATTCGAGGTCGAACCAGATACCGCCCACGTCACAGGCGCCCTGATAGGAGGTGACGGCGTTGAACCCAAACATCGGTGGTGAAAAGATGGTCTGGACGCCGTCTTCCACGGAAATGCTGGTGGTTTGACCGGTCGGTGTGACTTCGATCGAGGGTGATTCGGTGCAGTCGTCCTGAATCATTGGCGTCATCGCCGTGATGGGGTAGCTGAACTTGCTCCGCTCCAGCACGGGCGAGTAGGCGTGGCGCTGAACGTTAGGTACGTAGATCATCGGCTCTCCTCCGCCCATGGTCTGCCAAACACCGCCGTCAATTTGGACCGGTCCGATGGCCGAGAAGTTGAACCCGGTTCCCACGCGGGTACCGATGCTGAACCCGTGAAGGACGGGGGTTGACAGGCGGTCAGGTCCAGAGTCAAAGTTGAATTTCAGGTTGACCGCTCGGTAGTCCCTGGTGTCAATGTTCCAGAGTTCGATGATGTCGCCGGACAGGCCGGTCATCACCGACCCGTCTTTGCCGGTGACGGGGTTGTTGTTCGTGTCGAGAACGTCAACCGTCAGCGTGGCCGAGAGGGAAGTCTCGGCTTCCAAGGCAAGAATGCCGTAGCCGTTGGGGTGGTTTTCACCGCCCAGTGTTGAGGGCGTCATGCCGCGAACGGTCATGCTGGCGCTCTGGGGCAAAAGGTCGCCCAAGCGGAAGTTGTCGACGTACCAGCCGGACATGTTGTCGTCGATGTTCATGGCGGGACGAGCCGTGTGGTGGAGCACAAAGCGGATCTGCACGTACTCGTCGATGTAGTCCGTCAGGTCGACAGCAAGGTTGGTCCAGCCCGTGGGGTTTTGTGCCGTGGTTGAGGAACCGGCGAGGCCCCACTCCCACTGACTACCGTTTTGCAGGCCGCCGCAGTTGCTGGTGATCTTGCCGTCCCAGTTGCTGCCGAAGCCACCGCCCTGAGCATAGCTCGTGCCGTAAACCAGACCGGTGCTGGCTTGCTGGTCGATGGCGATGTAGTCAAAACCGCTGTTGTCGGGAGGGAAGCCGGGGTTGGGCGAGGAGCGAATTTCAAGGTAGCCGCAGTCGGAAAATCGCTTGGTGTTGGGTTGAGAGCCGGTGGACGTCTCGAGGTTGTGCCAGGAGTCAAAGTAGGCGGTCTTGCTCTTGAGGAGCGGGTCAACGAACAATTCTGCGCTGGTCATGGAGACCACGAAGGGCATGTAGGAAGGTGGCGTGTTGCCGTCGTCGTTGTCGTCGGTGTAGTTGGTGTCGGCCAGGTTGGTTCCCCAGCACTCTTGTCCGGAGGCGCAGCCACCCGGAATGTCGGTGGTGGAAAGCGAGCCGTGTTCCCAGCCGATGCCGCTTGACGGCATGCTGGCCGGGTCGGTAGAATCAGTGAATCCTGCGGTCGTGCCTTCGAAGTCGGTGAGGAAGCCTTCGGAGATCAGGGAGACAGGGGTGGCTTGGGTGCCGTCCTCGTACTGGAAGAGCGATTCATCGGAAAATTCCGTCAGCTGGTTGTTGTATTGAGGGTTCCAAACACGCTGCGTCGTCTCCAAATCAATGCGGGACTGGTGGCCGTGCTCCACGGCATGGGTGTGAACGGTCATGCTGGCGCTGGTCACCGTTTCACCGTCCGGCAGTTCCACGGCCCCGTCGACGAGGTTTTGCAAGTCGTTGCCGTCTCGAATTTCGACGTCAACGCTCTCGTTTCCGTCAGCAAACGTCGTCACGTTAGCGGAAGCAAAAGGAGCGAGAAGCATCAACAACATCAAGAAAATTGGCTTGGTTTTCGGGTGTGTTTGATTTGACATGGTGTCACCTGCGCCCTTGCGAAGGTTTGTCCCCCTAAAATCTCGTCGCTTTCAAGACATCCTCGTCGTTTCGGCCCCTTGTCCCTCAAGCGGTGAACATGAGTTATGAGGGTGAACGGGTTGGAAGCGGCATGGAGCCTTACTCAACCGAGCCCGTGACCCTCATCGAAGAAGTGTTTCCGCAGGACACCAACGCCTACAACACCCTGTTTGGTGGACGGCTCCTGTCCCTGATGGACAAAGCGGGCGGCATCGCATGCGCTAAATTCGCCCATCGAGAGTTCGTCACCATCTCCATCGACACCCTGACGTTCATTGCGCCCGCCCGCCAAGGCGATCTCCTCGAAGTGTCCGGTCAAGTGGTCTACACGAGCAGTCATACCGCCTGCACGAAGGTGACCGCCTACACCATGAGCAAAGCCACCTGGGAGAAGAGCATCATCTGCGAGGGCTACTTCTTCTTCGTCGCCATCGACTCCATGATGCGCCCCATCCCGGTGCCGCAGTTCACGCCGCACACCGAGGAGGAACACACCGAGTGGGAGAAGGCGAAAGCCATTCGGGAGAACATGCTTGCCCAGAAAGCGAAACGAGAAGCCTGACCACCCATTGTTTCTTCAAGCGCTGGCATCTCGGCGTCGCATGGTCGTGCTCAACATCGCCGTCATCGCCTCAGACGAACTCGCTCGGAGCATCGCCAAGGCGGCCGACCAGCGCGACGTTCACACCTACGTCCACAAAGAGAACGGCCCAAAAGGCGCGCGAATTCTCTCGCTCATCCGCCCCGCAAAGTACCCCGAACGGCTCCCGCCGTTTCTCAACGCCCTGTCCACCTCGCAGGCCGGTATCATCGAAATCACGACCGTGGACGCCTCCCTCGGCGAAGTGCTGGTCGCCTTCGCCAGTGCCGGCATCAAGCGAGGTTTGGCCGTGGTGAACCCGCCTGATGGTGGATGGGTGGACGAAGATCAGGTCCAGATGCTGTTCAAGCAGGCCGGCCTTGAAGCCTGGACCTTTGAGCGCAACGACGGCGTTCACCTTCGAGAGCGGATGTACGCCCTGATGGACGACATCGAGTCCGTGCTTGAGGCGAACGCCGATGCGCCCCTTGTGCTTCCCGTGGACCAACACTTCAACGTCAAGGGCATCGGACTGGTGGCCATCGGCTACGTCCAATCCGGGCGCGTCAGCGTCCACGACGAGGTCCTCCTCTTGCCCGCCAACGGAACCGGGAACGCCAAGTCGCTCCAGGTCATGGACGACGATGTGGAAGTGGCCAGCGCCGGTGATCGGGTGGGCTTGGCGCTGCGCAACGCCAAAGAAGACCATCTCACGGGCGGTACCATCATCGTCCACCCGCCGATTGAAGACAAACGCGCCAACCTCTCGGTCCCCTGGCCGTGGACCAGCACCATCGCTCCAGCCTCCAGTTGAGCACCTCACCGTTCCAGAAGCGTGTGCTCGCTGCGGGTGATGTCATCCACGCCAGCGTTGACCTTCAGTTCGTGGTGGGGCGGATCAAGGACGTCTCGGGGGACACCGTGATCGTTGAATGGGACCAACCCCTGTTCATACGAAAAGAACGCCCGCCATCGGTGCTCATCGCTCAACTTGACTCCAAGCCACGGATCATGGGGTCGGCCGTGGTCACCCAACACGAGGCGTGACGGCGAACGTTCCACCCGTGATTTTTCCCGCGGCGAAGCCGGGTCAACATCGGTGGTTTGATAACCTCAGACGACCGGCTCGGATGTGGGATGCGCGAGATTGGACAGGCGACTGTACCAACCAGCGAGGCAGACAAGGAAACCTTCCAGTCCCTCCGGTTGGCAGAGCCCTCAGAACGGGTGAAAATCACCTTGGACGAGCGCATGCTGAGCATCGAGGGGAGGCGGAACGCCACGGTGGACATGCGGCTTCACGCCATCACCACCATGCGCCATCACTCCACCAACCTCGTCCCAGGGTGGTTGGTCTTCCTCGGGATTGCCCTGGTGTGGATCGGTTACCGTCTCATGGTGCCTTCAACCTACAAATTGGCGTTCATCGGTGCAGGCGGTTGCCTCATCGGCGCTCGATTCTTGACGCGAAAACCCACCCTCAGCATTCACACCTCATCGGGCGACTCGCACGTGCTCTACGGCAATGAACGGGCGTTGAACCGGTTGAGTTTCATGTTCCATCATCTCGCCAACAACCACACGATGGCCGAGGTGCGAGCCAAGATACAAGCCATCGAAGCCGAGAGCAGCCAAGCGTGGCGGGACGATGTGCTCCCCGCACCCCTTCTTCCCAACCCCCTTGAGGCACCCCAAGCCCTCGAGCGCTTCCTCGCCGTTGAGGAGGGCACGGAACCCGCAGCCCCGCTGCGAGAGGTTGAACCCGAGTGGATGCCGACGCTCGAACCCGAACCCGTCCAGCAACAAGCCGTGGTCGGGTTCATTCCAAGCTTCCAACCCGTTCACGGAACGGTTCAACCCACCGCTTACCCGGCTGACCATCGCCCGGCACCCCTCACCAATCCCGTGTTGGTGCCTCATCCCACGCCGCCGATGTATCAGGGCCTTCAGCAAAACGGCCCCGGCACCTTCCTTCCCTCGTTCATGAATCAGGACGGCGCTCACATCCCGGGTCATGCGGAAAACGATGACGAGCCCGATGAGCCCGAGGACGACCTCGTGTTGGATGCGGAGATGTTCGAATTCTTGGATGACGAAGATGCGCCCGCACCCGCCCCACCCGTCGAAGCCCTTCAACCGGTGGAACAGCCCCCCACCTTGCTCAAACCCAGAGCTCGCCCCAGCATCGAGCGCACGCCGTTCCACCCGCGTCGGGTCCAGAACCTTCGGCCGAAAAACCACCGCGGTTCAAGCATGCTTTCCCGAATCCGAGCCTCCTCTTCATCCATGCTCGAGCGGGCGTCCCAAGCCGTGCGCCCCTCGCCGTACGCCACCACGGAAACCTCCGGAGCACTTCGAGAACAAGCCGCCGCCTCCGAGCCCCCCAACCGACCCCAACACGTCATGGATTCCTTGTCCATCGAAGAAGGCGGCGTGATGGCGCCCGAAGAAGCCGCCCGGCTCAAGGAACGAGAAGCCATGCTCATGGCCGCCGCCAGCGAAATCAGCCGGTCCGAGGAAGGCCGACTTGAGTCCATGTCCTTCAGCGACCTGCGCTCCAGCACCCTCGACGACGAACGTCTCCAACTGCCGCGACTGGACGACGACTGATCACAGGCCGAGCATGGACCGGTAGTCGGCCAACCGTTCTGCGAACGCCGCCTCGGTCAGTCCGGACAGTCCCGCCGTTCCGAAAGCCTGCAGGGTGAAACTGGCCATGACGGTGGCCTTCATCAGGCCCTCTCGAAGTTCATCAAGGCCAACCGCCCCCTCACCGGCGGCAAGGTGGGCTGCGAGAGCGCCGGCAAAGGTATCGCCGCAACCCGTGGGATCAACCACGTCCGAGGTTGGCACCGCCGGCAAGGCCACCAGAGCACCCTGATGAAGCGCAACAACACCGTGTTCGCCTCGTTTGACGATGAGGGTTGAGGTGTTGGTCTGCTCAGCGAGTTGATGCATTGCTCGGATGAGGTTATCGTCACCGGTGAGCATCCTTGCCTCGCCGTCGTTGATGATCACCAGATCGACCATCCCCATCACGTCCAAGAGGGCCGGTTGAGCAATGGTGATCCAGAGGTTCATGGAATCCAACATCGTCAACCGCTTCGGTGATGTTTGTCCAATCACGTTGCGCTGAATGGCAGGATGCAGGTTGGCACAGAACAGAACGCTGGGTTGAGCGAGCGTGGCTGGAACGTCCGGCTCAAAATGTTCGAACACGTTGAGGTGGGTGGCTCGGGTTTCGGCCTCGGCCATCGCACCGTGGTAGGCGCCCTCCCACCGGAACGTCTCGCCCTCGGCCACCTCCAAGCCTTCGAGGTTCAACCCCGCTGAAGCCAGCAAATCCCGGTCGGTTTGGGCAAAATCTTGCCCGACGACGCCCACCAAACCCGTGGTGGCCTCACCGTGCATCGACTGAACGAAACGGCACGACAACCCGCCGTAGGTCGCCGACCCGCCAAGGGCTCTGTCAACCGAACCAGCCGGGGATTCAACCGAGTCGTAGGCAATGCTGCCGACGATGAGGACGCTCACGGAAATCACCCGGTTAGCCAAGCAGTTCTTGGTGCATGTCGATGTACTGAATCGTGATGTCGCCGTTGTTGAAGTCCTCTTCATCCATGATGCGACGGTGGAGTGGAATCAGGTGTTCCACGCCCGTGATCATCGTCTCGTCCAGGGCCGTTTTCATGCGCCGAATGGCATCCTCTCGGTCCCTGCCCCACACCAACAGCTTCGCCAGCAGGGAATCGAAACAACCGGGCATCTCGTAACCGGGATGAGCGTGTGTGTCGCAGCGTATGCCAAATCCGCTCGGGAAATGGCACTCCCAGAGGCGGCCCGGGCTGGGCACAAATTCACGGGGATCCTCGGCGTTGAGCCTGCACTGAATGGAATGGCCTCGCCACGTGATGTCTTCCTGCTTCATCGGTAGGGCTTCGCCTTGTGCGACTCGGATACCAAGTTCCACGAGGTTGTGCCCGGTGATGAGTTCGGTCACCGTGTGTTCGACCTGAACGCGAGGGTTGACTTCGAGGAAGTAAAAGTCCCCGTTGGCGTCCCGGAGGAACTCAAAGGTCGCCAAGCCCTTGTAGCCCACCGCCTCGGCGCCTTTGCACACCAAAGCACCAATTTCAGCTCGCTTTTCATCGCTCAGCCAAGGCCCCTCTTCCACCAATTTCTGATGGCGGCGTTGAATGGAGCAGAAGCGTTCACCGAAGTGAATGGCCTTCTTTCCGTCTGCCAACACTTGGAATTCGACGTGCTGCGCGCCCTGGATGTACTTCTCAACGAAGACCCGTTCATCACCGAAGGCGGATTTTGCTCGGGACTGGCAGAGTTTGAGCGCACCTTCGAATTCATCGGCCTGATGGACGATCTGCATCCCGATGCCACCGCCACCTGCGGCCGCCTTGATGATGACAGGATAGCCGATGTCGTCAGCGAGGGCGCTGGCGACCTCGGCACTGGCAATGGGTTCGGAGGATCCTTTGGCCGTGGGCAGGCCGGCAGCCTCCATGGCCGCCCGAGCTTCGATCTTGTCGCCCAGCAGGGTGATGACGCCCGAGGCTGGACCGATGAACGTGATGCCTTCCTCCTCGAGACGGGCGACAAAGGCAGCGTTCTCGGCCAAAAAGCCGTAGCCGGGATGGACGGCGTCGCATTCGAGTTCCTTGGCGGCTTGCACCACGGCTTCGATGTCCAAGTAGGAATCAAGCGGATTGGTTCGGTAGTTGGGGTAGGCGATGTCAGCCATTTGAACAGGGAGCGACAAACGGTCCTCGCGACCGTGAATGATGGCCGCCTCGATGCCCATGTCGCGAAGGGTGCGAAGAATACGGAGAGCGATTTCGCCCCGATTGGCAATCAGCACGCGCTTGAAGCCCATGAGGCCTTGTCGGCCGACTCAATCTATGAGCAAAGCGGTCGCAAGGCGTGCCTGACGGACGGTCAGCCTTCCTCAGTAGACGTCTCGCAGGTAGCGCTTCTCTTCACGCATCATTGTTTTCTCGATGAAATGGGTGGCGTCGTCTCGGACATCCGCCGTGTTCCATGGCGATCTCAATGAGGGCACGGTGCACGTCTTTGGCCATGTACTGCTTGTCGCCGCAGATGTAGAAGTAAGCGCCGCGCTCGAACCACTCCCAGACCTCAGCACCGTGCTCCTTGAGCCGGTGTTGCACGTAGATCTTCTCCTCTTGGTCGCGAGACCACGCCGTGGTGAATCGCCAGAGGTGGCCTTCGTCGATCCAGCTTTCAATTTCGTCTTTGTAGTAGAACTCCGTCTTTTCGGACTGGTCGCCGAAGAACAACCAGTTCTTGCCGGCACCACCGTCGTGAACGCGCTGTTCCATGAAGGCACGGAACGGGGCGATGCCCGTGCCCGGGCCGACCATGATGATGTCCGTGTCCTTGTCCTCGGGGAGGATGAAGGACTTGGTGGGCGACATGAAGACACCGATAGGGGCACCGGAAGTGTTGATCTCATCGGCCATGAATTGAGTGCACAAGCCACCACGGGCTCGACCGTTGTATTCGAAGCGGACAATGCCAACGGTCAACTCGACAAATCCAGGGTGCGCGTCGTGCGAAGAAGCGATGGAGTAGAGGCGAGGTTTCAGTCGGTCGGCCAGTTCGAGGAATTCCTCGGGCGAATACTTGACCTCGAATTCTCGCATGATGTCGACGTAATCTCTGGTCCAGAGGTAATCTTCGATGGCCTTGGTGTCCGCCGTGATGGCCTCAACCTGCGCAGCGGGGTCGTCGGAAGGCACCGACGGGCGAAGGCTTGGAGGAATCTGCTGGTCGTCGGTGGCGGCCCACGAAGCATCGTTTCGGGTGCGAGCGACGATGCTCATGCTGATTTTCATCCCGCTTGATACGACCTTCTCGGCGAGGGATTGAACGAATTTTTTGTTCGCCATGTGCACCTCGAAATCTTTCTTCAACGCGTCGTAGAGGGAGCGCTCGCCGTTGTGTGTGGTGACGGTAGCGTCCCGGTCCCAGCCTTGGACGTCCAAGAGTTCCTCGACGATGTGCGGAGGGTTCTCAGCGATGACGCCAAGAGCGTCGCCCACCTTGTAGTCAAGGCCCGAATCACCGAGGGCGAACACGATGTGTCGGGTCTCCTTGCGAGAGCCCTCACCGTTGAGAATGAAGTTCTCCGTAATTTGCGTAAAATAGGGATTTTTTGCGGACCAATCACTCATCTCCTCACCTCAACCCACGGGGGTTGATTTTGGCACCAAAGGTGGCTATATCATCCTTGGTATGACCTCGCATCCTTCCTTCCATCCCAGACCAACCGATGAGAACAAGAAGGCGCATGGATTCCGACCGTCATGGCCCCTCGTATTGACATGCTCGGAACGGGGAACGCCTTCCTCCCGCACGGGCGGCACCACTCGTTTGCCATGTTCGACGAGCGCCACATCATCGACGCCCCCCCAACGGCGCTCGCAGGTCTACGGCGCCATGGAAAAAACGTCGCAGAAATCGAAACCGTGTTCATCACGCACGTTCACGGCGACCACGTGTTTGGTTTCCCGTTCCTCCTGCTCGAACGGAAATACATCTCCGACCGGGACGGGCATCGCCCGCTCACGGTCATCGGCACACCGTTTGTGAAACAGCGACTCACTGAATTGTGCAACCTGGCGTTTCCGGGGTCGCTTGAGAGCATGATCGAACATGTCACCTGGGTCATGGACGACGCCGGTGAACTGGAAGACGGATGGCGATGGGAGCGGTTTGAAGTTCACCACGACGATGCAGTCGAACCCCACGGCTACCGGTTCGAGCACCCCAGCGGTGCATCCTTTGTTCACAGCGGCGACTCTGGCCCCTGCGAGACGCTGTACGAAGCCATCGGTCGGTCCAAATTTGCCATTCTGGAGATGGGGTTTCCTGATTGGGTGCCCTCCACCCATCACCACAAACCGATGGACGTCCGCGCCCTCTCGGAACAATGCTCGACCCCGCTGGGGATCACCCACACCTACATCGACGACGCCTCCCCTCATCCCACGGTCCTTGAGTCGGTGTTTCCTGAGTTTGCCGGGCACGTAACGCATCTGAGAGATCAAACGGAAATCGCATGGAACGGAACCGACTGGACGGTCGCTTTCAACGAATAAATTCGTGGACACGAAAGTGTTCTTTTTTGTTCAAGAGGCCCTAACTTTATAGGTGGAACTGAGGAGTCCACTGTTCAGCAAATCAAGGCCTCCCATCGTCGTTCGTGGACAGGCATATAAGGGGGACTCGGACTCAGCCAACTCATGGCGGTGAGTCGGCAATTGACTCCCTCGACCTTGGTATAAATAGGGAGGTGATTTTGAATGGAAACCAACATCTTCGACAAGTTTGTTTCCCAAAAAACCCTCTTCAAAAACAAGGAGCATCTTCGCCACAACTACCGGCCAGCACAACTTCCGCACCGGCAGGAAGAGATCGAGAAAATTTCCTACAACCTCTGGGAAGCCCTCAAGGGTCACATCCCCAGTAACATGACGCTCTACGGTGTGACCGGGGCCGGGAAAACGGCGGTCACCGACTATGTTTGCCACCACCTCAAGGCCAAAGGGCAAACGATGGGGCGGCAAGTGGAGGCCATCATGGTGAATTGCCGTCAAATCGACACGCAATACCGGGTGTTGAGCCACATTGGAAACTCCCTGCTCGAGGAATTTGAGCGCGATGAAATTCCGTTCACGGGTTGGCCCACCGACCGCGTGTTCAACGAACTGGTTCGACGCATGGACCGGCGCGGCGGCGTGTTCGTTATCGTGCTCGACGAAATCGATCACTTGGTTCGCAAAGCGGGGGACGACTTGCTCTACAACTTGACGAGCATGAACGCTTCACTTCAATCGGCTCGCTCGTGTGTCATTGGAATTTCCAACGACCTCAAGTTCACCGATTTCCTTGACCCCCGCGTGCGGTCCCGACTCGGCCAGTTGGACGTCCTCTTCCGCCCCTACGACGCTGAACAACTCCAGGACATTCTCCGCCAGCGCGCCAAAGAAGGTCTTGACCCGGACGCCATCGGACCGGGCGTCATCGAGCTTTGCGCAGCCCTTGCCGCCCAAGAACACGGTGATGCCCGCTGCGCTCTTGACCTCCTGCGAATCTCAGCAGAAAAGGCCGAGCAATCCGGTGATGTCATCGTCAACCAGAACCACGTTCGCATCGCACAGAGCCAAATCGAATCCGACCAGATGACACCCGTCATCGCCACGCTTCCCAGCCAGCAAAAGCTCGTGCTGGCCGCCATTCTCCTGAACGAACAGCACGGCTTGCGCAACGTCCAGACCGGGCAAGTGTACGACATCTACCGCCAGGCTTGCAAGCACATTCGGCAAAACCCGCTGACGCAGCGTCGGATCTCAGGTCTGATTTCCAACCTCGACATGTTGGGTTTGGTCACTGCACGAACCGTCAGCAAAGGCCGGTACGGCCGGTCCAAAGAGATCAATTCCTGCATTCCTGCCAACGTTGACGTGCGAGAGATCATGGGAACCGCTGAGGAAGAGATGCGAACCGTCTTCAACGCCAACTACCACCACCAAACCTCGTTGTGAATCGGGCTCACGAAACGGCCCACGCCCGGTTCGGTGTGCTTAAATGCAGTACGCAAGTCGCAAGGCCCATGAGCGACGATGCTCCCGGCCAAACCAGCGTTGCAAACGCGCCCGTCTATGCGTCCGTCATGGTGTGCGTGGGCTTCTGGGGCTTGGCCTTGGCCCTCCTGAACATGTTCGGGATGATTCACCCCACCTACCACGTATCGTGGGGCGGCCTGCTCACGTTTGAGGCCACCAACGCAGCCTTCGGGGAAGCCAAGGACGGTTTCCATTTCGAACCCCTCGGTGACACCGTGTTCATGGCAGGGTGCATCGGCCTTATCGCTCTGGGCATCAACCAAATCAACCAGCGAAAACCGATCGAAGAATGGTTCTCTGGCCTCATCATCAACGACACCTGGACCGCCCTGAACGACACGAGCGTCGCTGGTGGCCAGCGAACCATGTCCGCTTGGTGCTTGCTGCTGGGCCTGGCCTTCTATCTCTACTTTGGCATCGCCCACCAGGGCTGGATCGACGTTGGCGTCTACTCCGTGACCATCGCACTGATGGCCGCCGGGGTCGCCCTGAATCACGCCAGTCGTGTTCCACCCGGCGACGAAAACATCGACTGATGCGGTTAAGCCCGCCGATGCCCGTTTCTTCCCAAAACAGCATCGAGAACGCCCAAGAACAACCCGTGCCAGAGGGCGAGGCTCCATCGAAGGATCATCCGGCGAACGCCGAGCATGGCCACCAACTTGCTCCCGGTGGTTGAGCGCACGACCTCCCGATTGACGACGCCCAGACGTCCTCGCCACACCAGCACCTCTTGAATCAACAACACCGCTATGCTCGCAATGAGGGCCTGGCCCTCCCATTGCTGAAGCATTGCTTTGTCGAGGGCAAGATCACCGCTGAGCAAGCCAAGGACAAACGGGACGAACAAAATGAGAACGGCCAGCCACATCGGAAGCATGCACAAAACCACGGTCGAACTTCCAAGAAAGTCAAAACCCGGTCCACCTCGTTGACGCTTCGGGTGGTGACGAACGATTCGAACGTGCGCTCGTGCATCTCGGCGTCGCTTAGCAAGAAAGTGAGATGCACCGGTTTCAGGAACGTGACGCACCAGTGCATCCCGGGCGTAAACAATGGTCCCGCCTGCTTGGATGAGACGCTGGCTCACCTCCATGTCCTCGGCGTGGTACCACTCAGGGTCGAACCCACCAACCGCCAGAAGGGCCTCTCGGTTGAACATTGAGCAGGGACCGTTGGCCAAACTTGTCCGTCGTGGGCGGGCTCGGTATTTTGCCGCGATTTCGACGGAACGTAAGCGACTGACCAAATCACTCGCTTGCTCGAAAACGGTCCGGCCCGTGATCGCCACCACGCGCTCCTCGGGGTCAACGGGGTGGATTTGTGCTACCATGTTGGCGACCCAATCCGCCTCGGGCCTGACGTCAATGTCCGTGATCGCTACCCATTCGCCTCTGGCTTGTTCAACGGCCCACTGCCTTCCAGCCGACAGCCCCAACGGGGGTTGGTGGTGAACCCGGACGGGGACCCCGTTGTTTCCCTCGGGGTCGTGGTGAGCATCAAGAATGGCTTCCGCTCCGTCGGTGGACCCGTCGTTCACGACCAAAATTTCGGTTGAGGGGTGGGTTTGTCCCTTAAGGGAGGCGAGGCAGTCATCGATCCAGTGCGCACCGTTGCGAACACAAACCGTGATGGACACCATCGGACCGGTCACTCATTCCACCTCAAACAATTCGAGGAGGCGACGGCATCGCATCTTGGTCGCAAGGCTGCTGGGCTGAACCACCACGCCGGTACGGGGCTGACCGTACAGGACCACGGCGTGCAATGGAACGTGCAAGTGGATAAAGAGCGGGGCGAGGTCTTCTTCGCCGTCCACCACCACCACCACGGGTTGCTCGAGCGCAGCCGCCTCAGCCACGGCGAGTTGGAGGCTCGGGGTCAGGACGCCGGGTGGGTTCTCAGCGTGGAGCACGTGATGAAAGGCGGTAAGGTCCACCTGCTCTTCTTCCTCGAGGGCCTGCCGTTTGGTTTGACCGTCAACGAAGGCCATGTCGGGGACCACGTCCAAGGCAAGGAGCGTCGCCACCGTAACATCACCCACGGCGATGAGGATCAATTCCGAGGTGTTCAACTCCTCAAGGGCGGCCAGCATGGCGATGTCCGGGGCCTCTTCAGGGCCTTTGTAGAGGGTCCCCATCGGTGTCTTGAGTTCGGGCTCCGCACGAGGATGCATGCGAAGGACGGCCTGTTTCCACTCGGGCGCCATCCAGGGATGACCCTCGGGGTCGACCATTCCGTTTCGGATGCGTGTTGAACTGATGATGCCGCCCTCAACGTCCCTCAGATGAGCCACCTCGATGATGTGAAGGGGCCTCAAACCGTGCTCGGCCCGCTTGAGGTTGATGCGTTCGCATTCCGCTTTGGTTTCGGGGGTGGCCACGATGCAGTCAGCATCAGGGTGCGTGGGCGCAGGCCCGTGGATGTCGGTCAATTCGTGAACCGAAACACGGTGAGGTGCATGCCGCTCGACCCAGTTCAGCAACTCATCGCGTCGGGTTTCAAACGACTGCATGTTCACCGATTTTTTGTCAGCCATGCCGTCACTCGTGATGTGAACTTCGACGTGCTCGGCTGATTTGACCGCTGCATCGAGCAACAAGCGATGGCCGGCGTGAAGGCGGTCAAACGTCCCGCCCACCAAACATCGGCTGTAGCGGGGAGCGCCTCCCATGGAAGCGGCTTCAGCGACGAGCCTTTGAGTTCATCGCCAAATCGCCGCAGAAGAAGGGCATCATGGAACTGTGCCCCGACACCTAACGGCCTTGTTCACTGTTTCCTCCGAGGCCTGACCCTCGGTGTCGGGGCGTACTGTCCGGTAAGGTGGTTGTCTTGCGTTCATTCTTGCGTCGCACAAGGACCCATAACCCACCGATGGTTTACCGCATTTGCACCAAAAGTCACTCCCCGAAGGGTCGTCTTGGTCTTCGATTGCGGCCGTACACGTGGTGTCAGACGTCATTGCTCGTTTCACAGTCGCTCAGCCTGATGTTGCAGGTACGGTAAGCCGGCGTCCCACCGACTCCATATCAATTCATCGGAGCGGCCGAAGGTGCCGAGCATGGTAGCTTCGCAAGAAGAGCACCTCCCCCACCATTGGGTCCCCCATCGTCAAGACCTCCGAACCAAAAACGGGCCACTGGTGGACGGGGCGGACCAACCACCCCGCCATCGGATGCGTCGACAGCACGGGAACCGGAGCCCCAAGGTCGAGGGCGTTCACCATGGCGTACAGGTCCTCGAGGGCCGGCTTACCGGGACCATCGGGAAGGAGGTTCACGGGGAGAAGAGCAGTAGAACTGAGATCAAAGGCGGGATGTTCATCCGCAAGCCCCGGGTATTGCACGCGTTCGCCCGGTGTACGAGCCACCAGAGCCGGCCAACTGAACGCAGAGGAAGCGAGCCACATCCGCCCAGTATGGCTGTTCAACTGACCGAGCAGCCAGGATTGTGCAAACATGGACCACCACGCCGAAGGGAGCAGTTCCATCAGCCGGCGCTGCGTTTCAGGAAGCCACGGCTCACGACGCTGTGCAATCTCGAGGCCGGTTGCCCAAGCACGCAGCACACTCCCCTTTGGTTGAAGCAAGGACCGCTCAACCCAACGCTGCAACAGCCCCTCGCCCTCGGTCGGGTCCGAGCGTCCAAACAACGATTCCAGCACCTCTCGCTCACTCATCGGCGCCTCAAACCACGCGTCGCTTGCTTCCTCAAACAACGCTCTGTGATGCTCCTTCGTCGGGTCCAGAGCGCACAATATGGAGGCAGCCAACGCAGGTCGATGCGCAGCATCACCCGTCAATTGCTGACGCCAGCGTAGAACAGCAGCGAGATCCTCAACGGTTTGGGATTGAAGGTGGTGAAGCGCTCGACGACGCCAGGCGTTGCCGGCCACCGAAAGGGCGTAGGGGAGGTCCGCCAGAGGTACGTCATGCACGTCCATCAGCTCCACCCAGCCGGCCGGAAGCACCCGATGAAGTCGAACCCAACGAGCGGGTCGGCTTGCCGGTGGCGAAGCAACCCATGCGAGCAGCGGGGCGACCGGCTCCAGAGCGTTGGCTCGCTCTTCGTCACCGAGGGGATAGAGGCGAAGCGCTTCCCTCCACCGTCGGCCATCAACACCTGCTGGCGCCACCTCGGAATACACCGCTTTACCCACCGAAGTGGCGTCCAGCAATTCCCTGGCCGTGGCAGGAATGAAAACATCGTGCTGTTGGGACGGTGGCGGTTCGGTCTCACCGAGGTGAAGCGTCAAATCAAACCGTATGGAACGACTCAGGTGAACGGCAACCGTGCCCAGGTCATGGCCGTCCACCAACAGGCTCGTCGAGGGTAAACCCTCGGGCGGTGCATCCCGCCGAAGGATGACTGAACGGCAATCAGGATGCCTGAGCCAGCGCGAAAGGCGGGAGGGCGACGGCGTTTCAAAGGCCCAGTCAACAACAAACGGCAGGCGACCTTCCTCCATCGCGTGATGCAAGATTGACAAGACCCCTCGCTCGGTGATGCCGTGGAGGTTGACCGGCCCCGGCCGCCAGGGCTCCATGGTCCACGGTTGGTCTCCAAAATCCATCAGCAAGGACCGCATCAACGGCGAGGCGTCTGGGGTATCGCTTGCTTGGAGTTCATGGACCAAATCGTCGTACAGGCGCTGCCGGCGGTGGGTGGCCATTCGTGGATGCTTGAACGTCAACCAGTGGCTGAGCACAGAAAACGGGACACCGGCGTTGGAAGCGCCCTGACGGTCGCTCAGGACGAGCGCACCCCGGGACAAGGCGTTGAGCAAGAGGTTGCGGTGACTTGCCGAGCGAAGATGCCCCAGCAAGCCTGGAGACGGGGCAAACCCGCCGGTCAGCCCCGGCACGCTGCCGATTTCAATCTCTCCGACTGAGAGCCCCGCAGGTGGAGGGGCGTCGTGCTGGGACAGGGCATCGAAAGGTTGGCCTTCCAACAGGGCACGGTGCCCTCGCTGTTCAACCACCACGCCCCGAACCAAACCAACGCGCTGTGGCGTGGATTCGAACGCTGCCAAGGTGCTGGCTTCTCGCGACGCAGGCGGGTCAACCGGCGTGCCTTCATCCAGTGAAAACCACTGAATTGAAGACGTGGGTGCCAAAACCCAAGCCCCCCCTAAGTTTCCACTGGAGTTCCCGCCCTCAGTCTCGGGCGTTTCACCGATGTAGACAAAGGAAGATTCGGGCGGTTCGATGTAAGCAAGGAGCACGTTGTTCTCGTCCGCATGAAGCACGTGCGACCGCGCCGAGGTCCGAAGTAAGGCAGCATGTTGTTGCATTTTTCCAACGGCATCCTCCACAAGCCGGTCCATGCCGCCTTGACTCAGGTAGATCGGAGCGTTGCGGAGCCCACCGCGCTCGTCCCTCGTGATCAGCCCCGCCTCCCTGAGTTGTCGACAGGCGAGCGAGGCGTGGGGCATTCGCATGGAAAACTGCTCCGCAATCTCAGACACCGTGGAAGGCCCGTGGCGCAACCAGGTCAAAATTTGGCGCTGGGCGGTTGAACGGATGGTGCGGTGCTTCATCACAGGTCACCTTTCCCCGCCGGGGTTTGTTCCGACCACGCTTTGGCCAGATAAAAATTCTTTGTAGTTAATTTTAGTTATATATTTCCGGTGGAACTGTGAAAAATAACTTACATATTTGCACCGAAGTGTTGGAAATACACCGCAATTGAAGCACTTACGGTAACCAAATCGTCAAACCGAGGAGGAACCATTATATCAGCGGCCTCGCTCCTCAACCTCAGTGGCACATTTCCAATGAAGCCGCACCAAAAATGACAGGAGGGACCAACCATGAAAACAACACGCATCCGTGAAAAAATCAAGAAATTCTTAGGCGATCGACCACGAAACACTGCAGAAATCCTGGAGTACATCAACAGCACCATGCGTCATGGCACCACCAGCCAACAACTGGGCAACGTGTTGTCCAAAGACAAGGACATCGTCAAGGTCGGCTACATCAAGCGCTCCGGCATCCTGTCGGGCGGGTACGACATTTGCGAGTGGGCCACCCGGACCTGGGTGTCTGAAAACTGCCCCGAGTGGATCGAGGGCACTCCCATCATCGTTGACAGTGAAGGCAACTTCATGACCAACGCTGACGAGAAGCTCTGAAGCGCTCCCCCGGTCGCTTCGAACATGTGCCTCGCTGAGGCAACCTCACGATTTTTCATCCTCCGCCGTGAGTTCCTTTGATTGGTATGCTCCTTCTTCACATGGATTAAATTCGGAGAAGGCAGAGAGCAGCGACAAGAAGAAAAACACGCCACCCAAGATGACCACAATGGACAACGTGAGGAGAAACACGAAGATTATCCGAGGGGTATCGACATCCACACCGTCTTCATTGTTCATGGGCGTTTTATCTTGAACCGCTACATAAATTCAATCCGCCATCCCAACCTCCGGAGGGGATTTGCTCCAAGCAGGGATTCAAATCGGTCCGTTTTCTTCTGCTGGACGGAATCATTCAGCGATGGCGAGAAAAACCGCGCCCTGCCTGCGGGGGCAGGGAGATTAATTTCCTTGGTAGATGGCCATGGCCTCGTCGACCGAAGCGCCCTCGCAAATGATGGCGTGGCATGCAGCCGTCATGCGAACGGCTTCTTCGGTTGTCTTTTGGTGAATGTTTCGGCCGGTGGCCGCACCTCGGCATCCTGAAACGGCCATCTGGTCGTAAAGTCGCTGAAGGAATTCCCGCGGAGGAAGGGTCCCTCCGCCCGAGCAGATGATGCCGGTTCGACCGGCGGCCTCAACGGCGATCCGGAGCGACTCGGGTTGGGTCATGCCGTCCCATGCACGGGGATAATTCACCTTGGCAAAGTCTGCACCGATGCAGCTGGCCACGCCGGCGGCGCCCGAGATGAGTTGCGGGTCCTTCTCGTCGGCCACGGCTTGGCCTCGGGGGTACATCCACACAACGGAAATCATACCTAGTTCGTGAGCCTGGCGAATGAAATGAGCCGCTTCGGTCAGCATTTCGTGTTCGTATTCGCTGCCGATGTACACGGTGTAGCCGATGCCCACCACGTTGATGCCGTTGTGGACCAGTGACATCACGTCGTCCATGTCCCACAAGGCTTGACTGATGGGGTCTCGCTGGGCGGTTTTGACGAGGTGAGATTTCGAGTTCAGTTTCACAAGGTAGGGGATATCGGGGTGGTCGCGAGCGTACTGAGCGATGAGCCCGCACTGACCGGCAAGGACGCCAATCGTACCGTCGGCATGGGCGCGAGCGCCGATTTCAAACAAGTGGCCGGGGTTGTTGGAGGACAACGGGATGGTCTCGCCGCCATCGTAGAAATCGTCGTTCAGGTGTTCGATTTTCTGATCGCAGGCAAAGAGGTTCATGTTGCCCGTGCCAGCGGTGGCGGCTCGCATGTTGTCGAGGTAGGTGTCGATCAACTCGTCGGGGACGTCGGCTGGAACGTGGATGTCGTCCATGAGTACCACGCCGAAGTTCACTCACCGGTGAAGTTGGCCACGCGCTTTTCCACGTAAGCGGCGATGCCTTCCTTGGCGTCGTTGCTGTTGAAGAGAGCGGCCTGCAGTTCCCGCTCGAGAGCCAGATGGTACTCAAAGGGAATCTCTGGGCCGGTTTGGCACGAGCGCTTGATGTTGCCCACGGCCTTGACCGCCTTGTTGGGCAGGGTGAATTGGCTGCACCAGTCGAGGATGTCTCGACGGAAATCATCGGGATCGCCCTCCCAAATGTGGTTGATGAGGTTGCAAGCGTGTGCGTCCTCGAAGGACATCAGTTCGCCGGTGACCATCATTTCGAGGGCTTTGGCCTTCCCGATGAGACGGGTCAGACGAGCGGTGCCACCGGTTCCGGCCAGCACGCCGAGGTTGATCTCGGGAAGACCAACTTTGCCGGAATTCTTGCGGGCGATGCGGATGTCGGCCGCCATGGCGATTTCGAGTCCACCGCCGACGGCGTGGCCGTTGATGGCACAGACGACGAGCTTGGCGGTTTGCTCGAGCCGAGACAAGGTTTCGTTGGCGTGAAGGCAAAAGTTGTACTTGAAACCGGGGCTGACGCTGTTGAGCATCTGGATGGAGGCGCCCGCCGAGAAAAACGAGGCACCGTTGCCGGTCAAGACGATGCAGGTGACGCTGTCGTCGAAGCGAGCGCGGACGATGGCCTCGTCAATGTCTCGCATCATGCCGTGCGTGTAGGTGTTGGGCGAGCGGTCGTTGGGGCCTTCAAGAGG
Source organism: Candidatus Poseidoniales archaeon (assembly GCA_019651595.1). GTDB lineage: Archaea > Thermoplasmatota > Poseidoniia > Poseidoniales > Poseidoniaceae > Poseidonia. Next base: position 70,550 of record BOYQ01000005.1, read on the forward strand.
TGCGCCAGCCGAATCGGACGTGAGTTCAATCACGGCGATTCCGTTCTCGGTCACGCCGTAGTTGACGAGTCGGTTTGGCATGGGTTCAAGTTTCAATCCGTAGAGGTCGCTCATGCCCTGAGCCAACGGGATTGGCATTATGAAGAAATCGCTGAGATTTCTTGCGCCTCGCCGTCGGCGTTGCTGGTGAACGAGACGTGACCGCCACCTCGGCGCACCGCTTCCCACCGGGCCTTCACCTGTAGCGCTTCCTCACTCTGCTCCCACGTGTCCCGGGGCTTGGCTTTCCTGAAGGGCAGGCGAAGCGGTCGAGTGGGACCCGACATGCGCTTGAGCATGAACGGGGACGTGACCTGAACACGATCCGCTTGAACAAACTCGGTCGGAACAACTTCCCGATCCACCGAAGCCCGTCGCCGCTGCGTTCCTGGTCGCGCATCCACTGCAGGCACATGCGCTTGAAGGTGCGGTCGCCCACCCGGTTCATGAGCCACCGGTTGGCCACGCTGGTCTGAACGTAAGGAAGCAGTTGGCGGCGAACCTCCTTCTCGTAGGGTCGACCACCCAACATTTCCTCCGCAGCCAGAACGCCGGACCACACCGCCATGCGCATGCCGAAGCCCCACATGAAGTCCTGAAGACCACCCGACTCTCCGACAAAGTGCTGACCCGTCTGAGGAACGGTGTAGAAGCCGTTGAGGGTAAAGTCACCTTTTCCGCCCACCCGCTTCACGGGCTGCATGTCCATTTCGGGGTAAAGGCGCTGGTAGCAGGCGATGGTCTCGTTCAGGAACCGCTCGCTTTTCTTTTGTTTGCGCCACAGGCACGTGCAAATCAAGCCCACGCCGTCGATGACGATGAGGTAAGAGTAAGCGCCGGGTGCGAGTTTGTCGTTGAGTTGAAAGGCGATGTGGTTGGGGTGAGAGGTGTGGAAAATTTCACCCAGAGCGATGGCGGAGGTGTCTTTTGGACCGCAGGCGACGATATCGGCCTCTTTTTCGTCGATCCTCGACTTGTAGTGAAGGCTTGCTCCGGCCTCGAGGGCCATGCGCTTGAAGGCCTGGTCGATGGTGTGGTCCGAGGTGCCTCGTTCCACGATGCGATAGGCAACACCGTCGGTTTTGGCTTGGGTGACGACGTCGTCGGGATGAATCAGGTCCACGACCGAAAACGACGTTGATTTGAACGCCGAGGAATCAAAGCCCCAGCGTTCGAGTTGGTCGAAGAAATCGTCGTCCATGCTCCAGTTTTCCAACGCTTGAAAATCACCGTCAAAACGGGCGCCGGAGTCATGCCGGATGTCGTGAACGTGCACTTCACGCCCGGCCCGAGCCAGCAAGGTTGCGGCCGCCAATCCAGAGAGGCCAGCACCCATGATGGTGATGGGTTTGGACGGCGAGGTTGCATCGGCCATGCCTTGCCATGGAGGCGTGAGGTTTGAATGATGCCCTCCCCTCGTGAGGGGTATGTCGTTGCGCGTGGTCGTGGAAGAGGCACCCGATGTGCTTCAACCGGACGCCCTCCGTTCAAAGTTGAACACCGAGGGTTGTGGTGCCGTCGTCTCGTTTGTTGGCTTAACTCGAGAAACGGAAGGCGAGGCGGATGTGTTGAGATTGGAATTCGATGCCTGGCAAAACAAACTCACGCCCGTGCTGCGAGCGCCTGGCCAACGAAGCCATCGAAGGCTTTGGCATCGCTTTCGGTGGCCATGGCTCACCGGACCGGGGCGGTCGGTCCGCAGGAACCCATCGTGGCCATTCACGTTGGCAGCCCGCATCGAAAAGAGGCCTTCCAAGCCTGCGAGTGGCTGATCGACGAACTCAAGAAGCAAGCACCCATATGGAAGAAAGAGGTCACAACCCACGGGGAGACCTGGAAAGAGGGGTTGGGATGAGCGAGAAGTCCATCGAAGGGATCGTGAACATCGGTCAGAAACCGGTCGTCGAGCGTCGAGCCACGGCCCGTGGGCGCGTCGTGCTCAGGGAAGCCACGAAAGCCGCCATCACTACAGGCGCTATCAAGAAAGGCGACGTGCTTGAAGCCTCCACCGTCGCTGCCGTGCAAGCGGTCAAAGAGACCCCACGTATCGTTCCGCACTGCCACCCCATCCCGCTCGAGGGGACCACCGTTGATTGGGCGTGGGAAGGGGCAAGCCTGTGGTGCACGGTGACGGTCAGTGCTCACTACAAAACCGGCATTGAGATGGAAGCGTTGACCGGTGTCGCCGCAGGGCTGTTGTGCGCTTTTGACATGGTCAAATCGCTTGAAAAAGACGACCAAGGTCAGTACCCTGTGGCCCGAATCACCGACCTTGAAGTGGTCGAGAAATTCAAGCAAAATTGAACCGCTGACTTGATGGCGTTCCCGCGAGTCCATTCCACCATGGGCATCATCGGAGACCTTGCACATCACTTCGTTGAAGCGGTTGACCAAGCGGCCATCGCCTCCGCAGCCTGGCGTGGTAAGGGCGACAAAAACGCCGCCGATGACGCAGCGGTTGAGGCGATGCGGCGGACCTTCGACGCTGTCCCCTTTGACGGGCGCGTCGCCATAGGAGAGGGTGAACGGGACGATGCCCCCATGCTCTACATCGGCGAGGAGCTCGGTTCCATGGTGGGTCAAACCGGTGCCCCCCAAATCGACATCGCCGTCGACCCGCTGGAGTGCACGAACAACTGCGCCGACAACCTTCCCAACTCCATTGCGGTGCTGGCCGCTGCGCCGCGTGGCACCTTGCTTCACGCCCCCGACTGCTACATGGACAAGCTGGCGGCTGGACCCCTGTTGGCCGACCACGTCGCCCTCGATGGCGGCGTGGCGTACAACATCGAACAAGCGATGCACGTGCTCGACTGTCAGGCCGCTGATGTTCGCATCGTGGCCTTGGACCGAGACCGCCATGCAGACTTGTTCAAGGAGATTCGAGCGACGGGCGCACAACTGCACTTGCTGAGCGACGGGGACGTCTCAGGCGCTCTCTGGGCCGCCAAAGATGACGGTCCGTACGACATGCTCATGGGCATCGGGGCGGCCCCGGAGGGTGTCATCTCCGCCACGGCCATTCGAGGCGTCGGCGGGACCTTTGAGGGACGTCTGGTGTTTCGTTCACCGGAAGAAGAGGCCCGGGCAGGAACGATGGTCGGGGACGACCTGACACGCCTCTGGAAGGCGACCGACCTCTGCCAGAGCGACGATGCAGTCTTCGCGGCGTCGGGCGTTTGTGACGGCTACTTGCCGGGCGTCAAGGTCGACGCCACGTCCACCACGACGTACAGCGAACTCATCGATGTCGCCACCCGTCAGGTCGTGCGTCGTGAGCAGCAGCGGCCCCTTTGAATCAACGAGGCGAAACCATGGCCCAGCAACTCCGAATCGATGTTCGGCTTCCTCAAGGCCACTGGGCGGGCGACGTGACAAGGCAGCACCCTTCGGCAACCCTCCGCATCGAACAGCACATGCCGCTGAGCAAGGGGCGGGGGACGGCCCGGTGCTGGAGCAACGAAATCATCCATGAAACCGTCCGGCATCACGAGGGTATCGATGCGTGTACCGACCCCGAAGACGGCCGGTTTTCGGTCAACATTTCAGCGGGAGGCGGTGGGTTCCTGCGCCCGCTCGTCGACCTCGGTGTGGTTCCACGGACGCCCTTCGAAGTCAGGGACGGCTGGGTGGAATGGACGGTTGAAGGCAACCGAGACACCATGCGGGCGCTCATCAACCGATTTCGCAGCGATGAGATCCCGCACCGACTCCTCTCCACTCGAAGCACGGGCGCACGGCTACTGACGCCCCGGCAGCGAGAAGTGTTTGAGGTGGCCTCGAGGGAGGGCTACTGGGACGTGCCTCGTCGCATCAACCTGACCGAACTCGCCGGTTTACTCAACGTGGCAAAATCGACCCTCTCCAACCAGCTCCAACGCATCGAGTCGGCGGTGTTCCACGCCTTCACCGAAGAGATTCGTCGGCAAAGCGACTAACATGTTCGTGCGAACATGTTCGTAAAGGGTATAAGGAGGTCCCCGACCACCGTGAAGCATGGACAACCTTCCGAAGACCTGGGACGACTGGATTGAGAACTTCAAAGCCTGGCAAGACAACGTCGGCTACGACCGCGAGTGGATGGGCGATTTCGACCTCTCCATCCAGTTTGACTGGGAGCGAGCGGGCGACGTGATCGAGTTCGGCGACTACGCCGGCCGAGCCAAGTGGGAGCGCTCCCTCCAAGTGCCCCACCAGAGCATGCGAGACGCTCTCGTCAGCATGATCACCGTTCAGGGCGACACCGAGTTTGCCTCCGTTGAGCAGCAGCGCCACCTTCTCGCCACCGCACCCACCGACTACGACCGCTACGCAGCGGCCCGCATCATGGCCGAAGAACAGCGCCACGGCTGGCAAATGGCCTACCTCCTCATGACCTACTTCGGCCAGCAAGGACGACGTGAGGCACAGAAGCTCCTCGAGCGCAACGCACAAGACGGCGACCGATTGCTGGGTGCGTTCAACCGCCCCATGCCTCACTGGCTGGATTTCTTCTGCTACACCATGTTCGTCGACCGAGACGGCAAGTTCCAACTCGGCATGTTGTCGACCTCAGCGTTCAAGCCCTTGGCCGCCAGCATGGGCCCCATGCTCAAGGAGGAATCCTTCCACCTGGGCACCGGCTCCAACGGCCTGCGCCGCATCATCAAGGCAGGCGTGATCCCCCCTTGACATGCTGCAGCGCTACATCAACAAGTGGGTGTCCACCGCGCACGACCTGTTCGGTGTTGACGAGTCCTCCTCCGCTCACTGGGCATACGTCTGGGGAATCAAGGGACGCTGGGACGAGCGCAAGAAACTCGAGGCCGACGTCGAGGTTTCGAAAGAAAACCTCAACGAAGAAGCACGGCAACACTACCATGAGGAAATCGTGGGTGAGGTCAGGAAGCTTTGCGGCTACCTCCCCGAAGGTGCAGCCGATCTCTACGTACCTCACGAAAACTTCCACCGTGAAATTGGCCACTTCAAGCGCCAGCGCTACACCGTGGAAGGCACCCTCTTCGAAGGCTCCGACGACGAGTGGGACGCCTACATGGCCGCTCACTTGCCCACGGCGCAGGACGAAGAGGACCTCAAGGAACTCTTCAAGCAACAATGGGTCGCTGAGAAGCCCATGACCGCTCGCCAAATCGCCTCCGGCATTGGCGCCAGCGCCTGAAGGTCGGAGTGATCACCGATGATTCCCGTCGCCCTCTACGGCGTCGACGCCGAGATGTGTGAACGCTTCTTCGAAGACCTCCCTGGCCTCGTCACGGACGCCTACGAAGACCGCTCGTACATCGAGTCGCTGTACGCCGTCCAAGCCGAGCACTCGATCGAACACATCAGCATCGCCGACCAGTGGGCTGAGCGAACACCCTTTGCTTGGCCTGAGGACATCGTGAACGAGGTCGAGATGGTGTTGCGAACGACGAACTACCCCGACGTCTCGCTGCTCGAGCACTTGATGACCCTTGACGGAGTCGATGCCCAGCGAATCTCGGAATGGATGCACTTCTCGACCAACCTCTTCCCCATCTACTCTGAAAAAGCGTGCCAAACGCTTCAGCGAATGGGCCTCGACACACCCTACAAACCCGACGACATCGCCAGCTACGGTCTCTACGTGAACAGGATTGAAGGTCTCAAACTCCACGCCCCAGCCGCAGGACTTCCGGAAATCGGCCTCCCCCGAACCCGGATGCTGCAGTTGGGCTTGGAGCGATTTGAATGAACAACGCCAGCATTCACGCAAAGTTGGTCGTCGTCGCCGCGATATGGGGGCTGGGCTGGCCCGCCGGTCGCGTGGTCGCTACCGAACTGCCGCCCATCGGTGCGGCGTGGATTCGCTACGTTATCGTCGTCCTAATGTTCCTCGCCTACCTCAAATGGTCGGACCAGTGGGTGTTACCATCAGCATCACAATGGAAGCAAGTGGCGCTCATCGGCTTGTTTTCGACGTTCATGTACCAGGTCCTGTTCATGTACGGTATGGGTTTCACCGCCGCCGGTGATGCTTCACTGATGATCACCCTCAACCCGCTGTTCACCGCGTTCCTTGCCGTCCTGTTCCTGAAAGAACGGATGACCTGGCGTCTTCTGGGAGGCCTGATGTTGGCGTTGGCCGGCGTGGCCGTTTTGTTCCTCGCATCGCCCAACACCGACATACCGACCATGGACCGATGGATTGGCAACACGTTCATCGCAGGCTCTGCTCTTGCGTGGGCCGCCTCCACCATCGTCATGAAGCGTGTCATGACCCAAACTCCAGAGGATGCTCATGAGCCCTTGAGCCCACTCCACCTGACGGTGTGGTCTTCCGTGGTGGGGTTACTCATCCTCACGCCGTGGGCGAGTATCGAAGCCCAAAACGCATCGTGGAGCGCACCCAGCCTTGAGGCGTGGATGGGCATCGTGTTCTTGGCCGTGTTCTCCACCGTCGTGGCTTATGTTTGGTTTGCTGATGGCATTCGGACGATCGGGGCTGGACCGGCGGCCTTCTACGTGTACCTCGTTCCTCCGTTCGGTATTCTGGGCGGCCAACGGTTGTTGGATGAAACCCCGGGGGCATCACTTGCGGTCGCGTTTGCCCTCATCGTGGGTGGGGTGCTTCTCGCTCAATCCAAACAAACCGCACCCGAGCAAGCATCATGAAGGTCCTTGACCTGCCACGACCATGACCCTTCGTTGCGTGGCCGTCGTTGGTGCTGGAACGATGGGGGCCGGCATCGCCCAAGTCTGTGCCCAAGCCGGCTGGAAAACCAACCTCTACGACGCGTTTCCCGAAGGGTTGGAACGCGGCATGGAGCGCATCGCTGCGTTTTGGGAAAAGGGCATCGCCAGAGGAAAAACCACGCCGGACCAGCGCGAGTCGTGGGCGGCCAACCTGACAGCTGTTGACGACCTAGCACGAGCGGTCGGGGAAGCCGACCTCATCATCGAAGCCGTCCCGGAACTCCCGGAGTTGAAGCACAGCCTCTTCGCCAAGTTGGACGAGCTTGCGCCGCCCCACGCTGTTCTCGGTACCAACACGTCCTCCCTTTCCATCGCCGACATTGCAGGGGCGACGTCAAGACCCGAACGGGTGATTGGCATGCATTTTTTCAACCCTGTTCCCATCATGAAACTCCTTGAACTGGTGCGCCACGACCGAACGTCCGACGCCACGGTGGTCATCGCCGAGGCAGCGGGCGAGGCGATGGGCAAGACCACCATTCTCGTGAAGGACGTTCCCGGATTTGCAACCAGCCGTCTGGGCGTGGTGCTCGGCAACGAAGCCATCCGCATGTTGGCCGACGGCGTGGCCAGCGCCAAGGACATCGACACCGCCATGGTGTTGGGGTACAAGCATCCGATGGGGCCGTTGGCGCTCACGGACCTGGTCGGACTCGACGTCCGAAGGGACATCCTGCTGAACCTTCAGCGCTCGTTCAATGACGACAGTTACGCCCCTCATCCGCTGCTTGAACGCTTGGTGGCCGAGGGACGACTTGGCAAAAAAACAGGAAAAGGTATCTACGACTGGTCAACCGGACAAGCCGAGGAAACCGAGCTTGACTGAAGCAGGTCGACCCCGCTGGTTTAATGGGGAACGCTGGTTGGTGGACTGACATGGACGACACCAACCTCACGCCCTGGGGCGCCGTGATGAGCGCAGCGAAGGACGATGCTGATGAGCCCGACACGCCCGCCGCCTCAGCGGAGGATTGCAGGACCCAGCCCCGTGCTCGAACAGCAAATCACGCCAGAGATGGTGGCAGGCGGGTATCAATTGGGAGCGGGCAGCCAGCAAATCACGGTCGGTGGCGAGGGGAAAGGACCCAAAGTTCCGATGATCATCGCTGCCGTTCTGGTCGTCGTCGGCCTCATCGGCTTTGCGGTGGGCGCTGTGGTGGGCAGTTCCATCGAGGACACGTTCAACCGCCTCTCAACGGTCGACTACACGAACCAGATCGGGGCGAGCGGCGAAATCACCTACAAGGATGCCGACGGCGCTGGGGAGGAAGGATGGTACCTCCTCATTCCTGGCGACCCCAAAGCCGATGAAAACGACAACGGCATCATCGACGCTTGTGAGGGGATCAACTTCACGTTCACCGATGCTGACGGGGACGATGCCAGCGAACGCATCGCAAGGGTTTCCTGTTCAACCGACATTTTCGATGGCGATTCCAACGCCAACGAGCCGTACTTTGACATCATCGACCACGTGATTGTGGCCCGTGTCTGCCACACCATCGCCGACGACTCGGACAACCGGGAGCATCGGTGCGTCGAAGGTGAGTCGTTCACGGTCGCCAACGACGCTGGCGTCAACATGTCCGTGGTGGACCTGGATGCGATGTACATCGAATCAGGATTTGTTGAGGAATTGCTCACCAAGGGTGCGGTTTCGTTCGTGGCGTTTGGTGCTGGATGCTGTTCGGCCTGCGGCGGCCTGATCGCACTGGTGGTGGGGCTGACGCGGTTGGGTGGAGGCAAACCATCTCAACAGGTTCAATTCCAAATCCAATGAATCAGTTGAACGAAGGCGGGCGTTTCTCGAGGAAAGCAGCCACGCCTTCTCGAAAGGCTTCGGTAGTTCCTGCTGCCTCGATGAGGGTGCGCTCGTGGTCGAGGTGCGTGGCAAAATCGTTGTCGGTTTGAACGTGGAGCAGGTGTTTGGTGGCCTCTTTGGTGTGCGGTCCCCAAGAAGACCACATCTTGGCCAGCCCCATGGCCGTTTCGAGCAGGGAGCCCGGGTCAACCAGCACGTCAATGGCGCCGAATTGATGGGCTTCCTCCCCGGACCAGATTTCGTTGCCCATGAAGAAGCGACGGGCGCGTTGTTCGCCCACGAGACGAGGCAACAGCCAGGTGGTTCCTCCGTCGGGTGAGAGGCCCATGCCCGCATAGGATGCTGCCATCCGAGCGTCAGGGGTGCCGACGCGAGCATCGCAGGCCAACGCCAACCCAAGGCCACCGCCGGCGGAAACCCGTTGGGGCGGCCACAACGATGGTCGGGGGAAGGGCAAATTTCGCATCAGAAAGGGGTGCAACACGCCCGTAAGGTTGCGAATCAGCTCTGGAGCAGTGTTGCTATCGATGGCTTCCTGGAAGGCGTTGATGTCGGCACCGGCAGAAAAGAAACGCCCGTCTCCCGTCAACACCATGGCGGTGGTTGCGGGGTCTTTGAGCCCCGCATCGATGGCGTCGGCGATGGTGGGCAAGAAGGCCATGGAGAAGGACTGGGTGGAAGCCTGTCCGGCCATTTTGATCATGCGAAGGTGGCCGTGCTGTTCTACTTCAATCGCCATCGAACTCCCTCACAACTTGACGTTCACGTTCTTGACCTTCGTGTAGAAGCGAAGCGCATCTTGGCTTTGCTCAACGCCGATGCCGGAATGCTTCCAACCGGTGAACGCCGTCTGGGGGAAGGTGATGGGGTATTCGTTGATGGACACCATGCCGCACTCGAGGTCTCGAGCAAAGCGGTGGGCGCGGCCCAAGTGGTTGGTCCACACACCGTTGAGCAAACCAAAGGGCGTGTCGTTGGCCAGTTCAAGCGCCTCCTCATCCGTGGAAAACGAGGTGACGGACAGCACGGGTCCGAAGAGTTCGTCTTGGAACAGCAAGTGCGAACGGTCCACGCCGGTGACCACCGTCGCTTCCATGAAGGCCCCGTCTCGGTCGAGCGCCTGACCACCGAGCACCAATTCACCGCCTTCTTTCAAACCGGCTTCGAGTTTCTCAAGCACTTCAGCGCGATGGCGCTCGTGGACGAGACTGCCCATTCGAACACCCTCCTCCATGCCCGGACCAACCGGCCACTTTCCAACTTCAGCACACACGGCCTCAACGAGTTCGTCATGAACGTCTTCGTGAACCAGCAGTCGAGAACCGGCCCAGCACATCTGGCCGGCGTTCATGAAAATCCCGAAACAAATGGCCTTGGCGGCGTACCGGAGGTTGGCGTCAGGGAACACGATGTTGGCCCCCTTACCGCCCAGTTCAAGGGTGACGGGGGTCAGCTGCTCGCTGGCCTTTGCCATCACCGCTCGACCCGTGGGCACGCCACCGGTGAGCACGACGCCGTCCACGCCAGCATGCCCTGCCAGGGCATCGCCTGCAAGCGCACCCGAACCGGTCAGGACCTGAAGAACGCCGGAGGGAAGACCCGTGTCCGCCTCGTCCATGGCCTTGGCCCATGCCAGCAACGACAGCGGGGTCCACGACGCCGGTTTTGCGATCACCGTGCAACCGGCCGCCAGAGCCGGTGCAATGGATCGAAGAGCGAGTTGGAGCGGGAAATTCCACGGCACGATGTGGGCCGTGACGCCGAGGGGCTGTCGGAGGGTGTAATTCAGCCGGGCACCGGGGACCGGAATCGTGCTTCCCTCGATCTTGTCGGTCAGGCCGGCAAAGTATTCCAGCGTCCAAGCACCGTAGCGGATTTCAGACAGCGCTTCACGGAAGGTTTTGCCGTTGTTGGAGGATTCGACGACGGCCAGTTCCTTGGCCTTCGCATAGGTCGCCGCCGCCATTTTATTGAGAATTCGCCCGCGCTGAGCGGGGTCCATGGCCTTCCAGTCGGCCGCATTGAGGGCCTCTCGAGACGCGGCGACGCAACGGTCAACATCACCAACGGTCGCTTTCGGGACGGTCGCCATGACCTCACCCGTTGCCGGGTTCAAAACCTCGCTGGTTTCGTTGTTTTCCGCTGAGCACCACGCACCTGCAATCCACATCTGTTCATCGGCCATGAGTCTTCCAAGCCCACACGATTCAAAGGGCCATCGGTGGGTTTCCTCGGCCTCCAAAGCCTCGCCGTGCACGCAGGAAGTGACAGAAGCCTCATGTGCTCGTCTCGGCCCCTCAGCGCCATGGCCCAACGGGTGGGAATGGCGCAGCAAACCGCGCAAACCCTCTCTGCTCGGCCGCCCAGGTTGCTCATGATCGCCGGTGCAACCGGTGTGGGCAAATCGACGGCAGCCGTCGGTGTTGCCAGCCGAGCCGGATTCACACGGGTCATGTCCACGGATGCCATCCGAGAAATCATGCGAGCCACGGATGAAAGCCAGCAGCACGAGGCCCTCCACCGCTCGTCGTTTTCCCGCGGGACCAGTGGAGAGCCCGTTCTCGACTGGAACGAGACGTGCCTCGCCGTTGAGGCGGGCATCGCCGCCACCGTTGAACGCGCCAGAAGGGAGGGCATCGATTTGCTGCTCGAAGGGGTGCACATCGTTCCAAGCGCACGTCTGCTCAAGGCGTGGGAAGACGCTGGTGGTGTAGCCTTGGGCGTCGTGATGGTGGTGGACGAAGACCGAGCCCACCAAGCCATGTTGAAGTCAAGGGATGCTCATTCCTACCGCAGGTCCGACCGCTATTTGGCAAATTTTTCACGGATTCGAGCCATTCAAGAAGGGTTCATCGAACGCGCCAAGATCGCCAACTGGCCCGTGGTGGACCCCACGCGCGTTGACAACGACGTGGAACGCATCTTCACCCTGCTCAATCGAGCGATTGACGCCCATCACGAGGCTTGAACCGTCAGCGTGAACGAGACGTCGTAGTTCAGCATGGCCTCGCCGTCGGACACGCCCAACTCTGCGTTCACTTGGAGGGTGCTGCTGTCAATTTCGCTGACGACCATGTTGGTCAGTTTGATTTCAACGCCACGTAATTCGCCGTGGTGAAGGAGGTCGTCGTGGACGGTTTCAAACCCGAGTTCGGCTGCTTCGAGGGGCGCCAATCCACCGTCCATCCACAATTCCATGCGAGCCTGCGTGAGGGGTTGAATCGTTTCCAACACCTGCTCGGTCGTGTCGATGACATCGTCCGACGCTGCTTCGTGCGGCAACGTCAGGCCGGCCACTTTGACGCCAAAAATAGCCATCGAAAGCAGGGACATGAGCAGGACAACACCCGTGGCCAGCAACATTTGGCCCGCCTGGGATTCTCGCAAGTCGGTGGAGCGCATCAGGCACCACCTCCACGGGCCCACACGTCCAACGTGACCGTCCAAGCGTACGGTCCGATGACCACGAGATGGTGAACCGCCACCGTGCCACCCGAAGGCGTTCCTACGGTGCCGTGCGGGGTCGCAACGGAACCGTCCTTGGCCAGCCAACAATTGGCCTCCTTGCCCGCCGCCACGGCCGACTGGAGAAGGGCGCATGCTTCCTCACGATCATCCGCGGCCAGCAATTCTTCCAGACGACTGTCGCCTTCGATCTCAGCCTCCAGCCCCAGGCCGTAGCGGATGGCGTCATCGGCCGCCATCTCCAGGGAGGAATCGAGCGCCACGGAAGCGGAATCCGGCACGTGGACTCGAATCAAAAAGGTGGCCGACATGAAGAACAGCCAGAAGAGCGTGAGCATTTCCAAAATGTGAATCTGGGCCTCTTCGTCGTGACGCACGTCGTCAACCTCCGAAATAGAGCGGGGATGGAACGAAGGTTCCCGAAGAGGGGTTCAGTCCCGGTACTTCGGTGATGCCGATGAGGTCGGGTGAGAACGCAACGAGGTTGAACACCACGAGGGCCACGACGATCATCATTCCTGAGTGCTTGAAGCCCGTGGAGAAGCGACCCGTCGACATCAACCCCGCCATGGAGCCGTTGCCAAGCGCCTGCATGGTCACGCCGTAGTAGAAAATCGTCAGGAAGAACAGCGGGTCGATGTTGCGAATCGTCATGTTCCCGATGGTTTGGCCGCCGCTGTCGCCGCCGTCCTCACCACCGGAGTTCGAACCGGCAATGGCGGGAATAAACACCTTGGCCAACACGACGATCACGCCAAGGAAAACGAAGTACGACGTCCAAATAACCGCAATGTACGACCCAATGGCTCGCCGCCGTTCGCCTTCAAGGAATTTCAATTCCCGGGAATCGTTGGCTGCGGTGACGAGAATGTCAGAAATTTTCCCGCCTGCTCGGTCGGCCTCGGCGATCAGCGTGATGGCACGACGCACGAGCGGCGTGCCGACCCGTTCGGCAAACTGGCCGATGACGTCGGAGAACTTGACACCCCAACTGAGCTGGTCGGACATTTTCTTGACCTCGTCGTTCAAGGCACCGTATTCGGAGGTCGCCAGGGTTTGAACGGCCACCGTCATGGAAAGACCACCTTTCCAGTACTCAGCAAGGTCTCGAAGGAAATCGGGGAACTTCTCCTCAACCTCGTTCTTCTCCTTCTCAACACGTTCCCAGTAGTAGGAAGCAGGGAAGATAAAGAAAAAGAAAGTCAAACCAAAAAAATTGAGGAAAATCGTGGGGTGAACCTTGAGCGGCCCCACCTCCCAGGCAGGCCCCAACCACAGCGATTTGTTGTTCATGTTGGTGGGAATGCCGTCTTGGTAGTGGACGGTCATGTCGAACGTGACGGTCTGCAAGAACTGTCCTTCTTGGGTGGTCATGAAGACCATCTCGTAGCGGGTGTCGGGAGGAATGGTTTCGATGAAGAGTTGCTGCTCACCGCTGTTGGCCGTCCGGTTTTTCGCCCACAGCTTGTCGCCGTCGGATGACCGAATGGCGACGATGTAATTGTAGTCGGAAGACGCTTCAACCGTGTAATTCAGCCAGAGCGGTTGGAACACGGCCGAGCCGCCCGTGGCGGATTCAGGGACACCCGGCACGTCGAAATTTTTCCCGCGTTTGGTGACCATCGTCCACTCCTCGTCCTCCCACGTGATGCGGTCGGGTCGATCTTGGAGAATGGAACAGGTCTGGTTGGCCGTGTAGGTCGGCTTCTGGTTGGTCTGGAAATATTCCCCGGTCGGGTTGCCCAGTTCGTCCTGAGCGGTCGCCCCGCAGTAGAGGTTGGTGAACATCGGCTCACCGTTGGCAGTGGGGACAAAGCCCGAGTTTGAAATCCAAAACAGACCGCTGCCCAACCCGAGAATGATGGAGAAGAACAGGATGACGTAGAGTTTCGTCATCGTGGTGTCGTCCTTGGGCAAGTCAAGGTTGACCACAATCTTGTCCTTCTTTCGTGCCACTGAGTCTCACCCCCTCACATTTCTTGCTCCTTGCTGCTGGTCCAAACCAAAACGGCATAGGCGATGTGAATCATCGGAATGAAGCCCAACACGATGCCGTACAGCATGCCCTCGCTCATTTGTGCGCCCGAACCCGACACCCAGAACATGATGACGAGCATCACGATGAGGAAAAGCGGCATGGCAACGGCGACCACGATGTAGGACTCGGCCAGCAGAGCGATGGACTCGAGAAACTGCCCGAGGCGAGTGCGGTTTTCACGCATGTAGTGTTCGGCACGGTTCAGGAAGTACAGTTTGAGTTGGCCACCGGCCGTGAGGGTCCCGACCATGCCCTGGAAAAATTCCGTCAGCCAGACAGAGGCCGCCCGGTCGACGCTCATCTTCATCGCTGTGATCAGGTCGTAGCCCAGAAGGGTGATGTCGCGATAGATCATCGCTGCGTCGTCGGCCACATCGCCGTAGATGTCCTTGTTCATGGCGAGGGACCTGAAAATTTTGGCCGGTGTGGCGTTGGCGGCCGACATTGCGGCGGTGTAGGAAGCGGCGTAAGGCAGGTACTTTTCGATCATGTCGCCTCGGCGCTTGGCCTCACGGGCAGCCCCGCCCTTGTTGTACACGAAGGCCGCATAGGGGACGATGAGCCCTCCAAGAGCAACGATGATGACCTTCAGGGCCGGTGGGAAGACTTGAAGCGCATATTCAGGGCAACCGTTCCCGGGTTGCGTAGGGTCGACGAGGTCGGGGTTCCAATATTCCCATTCGAAACACGGGTTGAGGCTCGCCGAGTCTTGGATGCTCTCGTAGAAGGCGATCACGCCGATATCGGGGATGAAGAAAACCGCCACGAACGCCCAAGACATCAGGGTGATGGCGATGGAGGTGACGATGACGGTGGAGAGGTACACCTCGGGCATCATGCCCATGGAGCCTTTGACGAGGTTGGCCGACAATTCCTTGTCACGGCGCGCACGCCTCTTCACGAACGGCCCGAGGAGCCGATTGCAGATGCGTTGCCATGCCGTGAGGTCCATGTTATCGACTCCTGTAGTGCCGCCTCACTTCAACCCGTCCACGCGAGCGAGGATTTCATTGGGTCGGACGTAGTACTCGGTGACGATTTGCGACACTTGGTCGGCCTTTCGAATGTCATTGAGCACCATCCACTCGAGGATACGCTTTCGGGTGCGCAGTTCGCGACGCATTTCTTCCTGGCTGTAGTTGATTTTGACCATGATTTTCTCAAGCACATAGGACTTGCCGCTGAAGATGAAATCGTCGTTGGTCACGTCCCAGCGGAACACTTCGTTGGTGATGACTTCCATGGAGTTCGGATCGATACCCACGATTTCGACCACCTGCTTTGTGCGTCGGACACGACGTCCGTTGATACGGGTCTGGATCTGAATCGAACAGGCCTCGAGTGCAGGCAGAAGGACACGCGGGATGTCGATCGGTTTGTTCTCCAGCCGGTGAACGAGGGAAGGCACGGAGTCAGCGTGAACCGTTGAGTAGGCGCAGTGGCCCGTGGCCATGGCTTGGAACAACACGTACGCTTCCGCACCACGAATCTCACCCACAATGATGTATTCGGGCCGTTCACGTAACGCTGCCTTGAGCAATTCGAACTCACCGATGACACCTTCGTCGCTTTCACCACCGAACCCTTGCCGAGTCAAACCCGGCACCCAGTTGGGTTGCGGGATGTTGACTTCACGGGTGGATTCGATGGAGACGATCTTCATTTGCCACGGGATGAAGATGCACATGGCGTTGAGCGTCGTGGTCTTTCCGGAAGCCGTACCGCCGACGAACAGCATCGGCACTTCGTTCTGGAAGGCGATCCAAAGGTAAGCGACCATCAAGGAGGACATGGTCCGGAAGGCCACGATGTCGGCCGGCGAGAACGGGTCGTCCTTGAACCGTCGAATACAGAACGCCGACCCACGGGTCGAGATCTCGTGCCCGAGTTTCATGACGATACGGGAACCGTCCATCAAGGTCGCGTCCAGCAAAGGCTCAGCCACCGAAATGTGCTTTCCACAGCGCTGGGCGAGCTTGATGACGTAGGATTCCAGTTCCTCATCGGTTTCCCAAACACAGGTCGTCTCCACGGACTCAAATTTACGGTGGTAGGCAAAGATAGGGACGTTGGTGCCGTCAAGCGAAATGTCCTCAACGTTCACGTCGTTCATCAGCACGTCCATCTTGCCGTAGCCGATGAGATCTCGACGGAGGTAGTAGAACAGCTTCGACTTGGATTTCTTGTTGATTTTCATGCTGTACGATTTGATGACCTTGTCCATGGCCGTCCGAACGTAGGCCTCGGGATTGGAATCAATTTCCTCAATGTTGGCGGTCAGGGACCGAATGAAAATGTCCATGATTTCGTCCCGTTGCTCCTGTTCTTTCTTCGTCAACGGGGGCTCAATGATCTGGTAGATGATGTTGAGCGTCTGCTTGTCACGGACGATGCGAGCAAAGGCATGGGGCGGCATGACCGGGTACTTGTCCAACTCGTCGTACTGTTGTCGTTGCCGGGCTCGCTGTCGTCCACCGCCACCGCCTTTTTTTCTTGCCATGGTCACCAACCCCCGCGATTGCAGTTTGCTACAACATCTCCCCGACTATAACACTTGGGTGGAATTCAGCCGCAAACCGCCCTGCTGTGGCGCGTTTCACAGACCCGACGAACGCCGATTAAGCCGCCAGAACGGTGGCCATCCAAGCCTGGCATCGGTCGTGAAATTCCTGCAGTTCCACGTCGTTGTGGAGTTGGTCCGCGGCGGCCTCAATGAGGACCTCGAGGCCCCAACCTCGCTCGCGCTGGTTTCGCGCCTCGAAGGCGGCCCGGTCGCCGTCCTCTGAACGCCCACGGTTCAGGGTTCGCTGAAACCGGAGTTCGGCGTCGGCGATGATGGCCACCGTTCGGTAGGCCTCACCCCAACGAGCCGCAAACACGGCGTCTTCGGCCGTGCCGCGAAGACCTTCAATGAGCACCAACGGGTGGTCGGCGAGCAGTTCGTCCACGCGGTCGCACAGGCGCACGGCCAAGACGTCCTCGCCGTGAGCAGCACGCAACGCCGCGGCGACCTCGCCGAAAACGTGGGGTGCTTCCTCCATGCCCAAGCGACGAACTTCAGCACGAATCATGTCACCCATGGAGACGATGGGGACGCCCGCGTCGGACAGCACGGCAGCGAATTCGCCCTTTCCCGAGCCCGGCATGCCGCACACCGCCACGACCTGACCCATGGTCCCCGGCCGGCGCCTACCGCCCAAGAACCTACCTCCCGTTGCGGGCAGGAGGTTCAGTTTGAGAACTCCGAACGCCCCCAGCGGGTGTCCATCAATTTCCACAAAAGCGCCGAGGCGAGAATCAAGCCCACGGAGATGGCGATCATGCCCATGTAGCCCTGTTGCACCATCGTTTCGTCGTACATTTGGGCCGTGGCGGCCAACCCGTCCTGACTGGCTCGCTCCCACCAATTTCCGTACAAGCTCACGTCTCCTTGGGTGAACGAGAGAAGGAACAGGCCCAGAAGCGGCAGCACGGTGCCGATCCAAAACCAGACCATGATGGATGCGTCAAAGATGGCTTTGTTAGGTCGCAGGCCCATCAAAAAGGCGGTCAGGGCGACGATGTAAACCGAATTAGCAAACATGACGATGATGCTCGTGGGAAGGGAGGCCCACTCGTCAAGTCGCCACGCCATCAGCACGATGAAAATCAGCGAAATCCACGACGTGGCGAGGAAATAAACCACGACTTTCGCCCGAATCAAATCAGGAACTTTCAGGGGCAAGCCGTTCATGAAATCGGGCGAATCAAGGATGGTCAACCACGAGTAGAAGTTGAACCCGAAGAACCCGAGGAACGGCGCATACGAAAGCAGGTTGATCGGAATGGGAGCCTCCGCGAAGTCGACCAGCCACGCCATACCGAGCAACACGAGCAGCGGGATGGCGTAGGAGACGGTCATCTTCTTGATCGCCCCTGACCGGAACAGGTCAACGAATTCCTTGGCGACGATGAGGCGAATATGACCACGTCCAAGGAAGCCAAGGCGAGCGTAGGTGGGCGCCAACAGGTCGCCGCGTTCCACCACGCTCACGTCAAAATCATCGAGGATGAGCAGGGACGCCACCATCCCGATGGCCAGCGAGAGCAGCAAACCCAGCACGATGGCGAGACCGCTCTGGCTGGATTGAGCCGCCAAGCCCCACAGCAGAAGGTCGGCGGGCAACACCCCAACACCAACGGCGATACCGACGGCGACGATGGCCACCGGACCGACCACCGTGAAGGGGCGGCCGCGCAGCCACAACGACGAGGCGAGGAACGACAGCGCCAGACCTTGACCCAGCGTGGTGGCCATGGCCAGCCACGTCCAAGGCAGGGAGGTCCAGAGCAGCGGTGTGCGAATGCCGGCAAACCCGTCCATCAGGATGCCAAGGGCCATGCCGGCAATGATGGGCGTCAAGATGAGGAGCACGTAAAACAACAGATCTTTGACGAAATAGGCGAAATGCGCCATGGAATTGGGCAGCGGTTGGAGGGCGGGCGCTGCGAGCAGGAAATTCTTGGTGCCCGTTCGACGGACGATGGCGTCGCGACCCATGAAGGCAAACGTGCCCATGCCCAGCGAGAACATGAACATCGGCAGATGGAGCGCAAACCGTAGTTCCTGCCAGGTAAAGGTCTTCGAATCAATGTCCGAAGTTTGGGCCGTGGAGTCGCCCACCAGGAACTGAAGGCCGATGGTGGAGATGGCCGTCACGAGCGTTAACAGCAGCGGAAAAAGCACCATTTGCCGTTTTTTTGCAAACTCGACGCTTTTGCGGCCCTCCTCAAGAAACATCACCCGAAAAGTGGCTGAAAACGACGACCATCCACGAAGAGGTTCGTTCAACGTGACCCCGTGGGAAGAGGTTCCCAGCGACCCGGCTTCGCTGAAATCTTCGTCCGTCCAAGGACGCGATTCAACGAAGGTCCCCGCCACGATCATTCCTCCGAATCGTCCGTGACCCCTTCGTCGCTCAAGCGCTCAACGTCTTCGATGGAACGCCCCACTAAGCGGATGAACACGTCCTCCAAGGTTTCGTCCTCGGATTGCTTGAGCCCCTTGACGGTTCCCGCAGCGAGCACCTTGCCGTCGTTGATGATGGCCATCCGATTGCACATCCGTTCGGCCATTTCAAGAACGTGCGAGCACAGGAAAATCGTACCCCCATCGGCCACGTGGTCCAGCAGCCATTCCCTGCATTTTCGTTGATAAATCGGGTCAAGGTTGGCAAAGGGTTCGTCCAGGAAAAGCAGTTTGGGCTTGTGGATGAACGCGCTAGCCAGCATGACCTTTTGGCGTTGGCCTTTGGAGAGGTCCTTGCACATCGTGTCCCGTTTATCTTGAAGACCGAACCACGCCAACCAGTGCTCAACCTTGGCCTTCATGTCCACCACACCGCGCAGGCGAGCAACGAATTCGAGAAATTCAGCCGGCGTGAGGAAGGAAGGTGGAGACTCTGATTCGGGCACGATGCCGATGTTGGCCTTGACCTTTTGCGGGTCGTTCACGGCGTCGACACCCAGCACTTCGATGCGCCCTTTGCTGGGTCGGAGTTGACCGGTCAGGAGCTTGATGAACGTTGATTTCCCTGCACCGTTGGGTCCAAACACACCAAAAAATTCACCGGCGTGGACCTCGACGTTCAACGGATGAAGCGCGATGAAGTCGCCGTATTTTTTCGCCATGTCCACGGCGCTGACCATCGGTTCTTTGCCCCCAGCCATACATCGTTGATTTCGTTTTGAATTATCATACCTTGGTTGTGCCTCATTGAACCTCGGCGATGACATCAAGAAGCGGGGGTCCATCAGTGGAGACATGAACCCCCCGCAGAGCGACGTCATGAAGGTGGAACTCCATCCCATCAGCGAAGAGCATGACCTCGGATTCATCGCCAGCATGATGATAGACCGACCCGACAAACTCAACGCCTTGAACGCTGAGGTGCTGGCGTCACTTCACGCCGTTTGCGAGTGGATGGAAGCCACCGACGATGTCCGCGTCCTGGTGGTTTCAGGCGCATCGCCCAACCCTCCACCCGAAGGGAAGCGAGCCAAGCCTCACGCCTTCGTGGCCGGTGCAGACATCACCGAATTTGCGGGTGCCGGTAGGAGGTCATCGAGAGCGGTTCGAAACAACGCGTGAAGCGCTCTGGAATCTCAGCAAGCCCACCATCGCCATGGTTGACGGTTTGCGCTGGGCGGCGGCTGCGAGGTGGCCTGTTCGTGCGACATCCGCATCGCCAGCGACCGATCCACCTTTGGCACGCCCGAGATCAACTTGGGGCTCATTCCCGGATACGGTGCCACCCAGCGCCTCGAGCGGCTTGTCGGGTACGGGAAAGCCCACGAGATGATCATGACCGGCGACATGGTTCCCGCTGAAGAAGCACTTCGAATCGGACTGGTGAACCACGTGGTGCCCGCCGACGATTTGGAAGCCACCGTCATGGCCATGGCTCGGCGCATTGGCAGCAAATCTCGCTCGCCCTGCGTGTCGGCAAAGCCACCGTCCGTGCGCGCTTGACGAGGGACTGACCGACGGAGTGGAGGTCGAAGCCATCGCCTTCGCGGGCCCGTTTGACAGCGAGGACAAAGAAATCGGCGTTCAGGCCTTCATGAACCGAACGACGGCCGAGTGGAAACACCGCTGAACCTGACCTGCGCCCGCTCAATTCGTCCGAGAAAAATCTGTTGAGCCTGTCGGCCCAAAGGTGAGGGGCGCGATTGCCCCCTCTTGTCCGGGAGTGTGCCCGGCCACGGTTCTGCTGGCTCGATTCAGACCTCAACAAACCCGATGTTTTCCTCCCGGAGGAACCTCCGGAAGTGCCGCATGTGTCGTGCTAGCCGCGGAACCGAGGAAAATGACCAGTACCGTGTAGGTACCGGTTTCATCGTCGTAGGCTCGCTTCTCCCGCTTGAGGAGGTCGAGCAAACGCTGGTTGTTCAGTTCGAGGTCGATGCCCTCGCAGACGCACGGTCGGAACCTTGGTTGACGCTTCTGTGGAACGAAGCCCGTGGAAGGATGCAAGATCCTCTCTTTTTGGCTCTCTGTCAGTTTCGTGTCATCCAACGCCCTTTGGTTGAATCCTGAGGAGGTTGTGAAGGCTGTGAACCCCTCTTTCCCTCAAACTTCTCGACCTTCCCGTTTTGGGGTTGCGACGCATCTGCTGGTTTGGTCTAAATTTACTTTGCCCTTTTCTTGTTGTACTCCATATCTTTTCACCTGCTTTTCCCTTTTTATCTGCGCAGAAACGCTCACTGAACGGACACATGTCCGCCGGCGTTTCCGCAATTTAGGCGGGTTCTAACAGCAGGTGGGTTGGGTATTCGGGGCATCTGAGGTTCCTCCAGCGTGTTACATTTGATTTGAGAGTATATAAACAATACAGATGGGGTCCCCATGGTTGGGCACCGTGTGGGGAAAAGCAGCCGTTGTTCGCTGATCGGGAATGAAGAGTATCTCTCCGCACCTAACCGCAAGGGTGTGGTTTCAGTCTTCCATTTCCCGTCGCAACGCATCGAGGGCACTCTGGCAGCAGGAAGTGGAGGGAGGCAGTGGACTTTTCCCTCGGGTGCGAGCGCAGGCAGCTCTTTTCCGTCGGGGCCCAGCAACACCGGCAGTTCAGGTTGCGCCGGCTGGGATGACCCCACGGATTCAAAGCCGACGTCGAGGGGAGCCGGAGTTTCAGGATTCGTGCATCGTCAATTCGAACAAAGGTCGCGCCGTAGACGTGACCCGGTGCCGGGTGTTCGGGCTCGACGAGCACGGTGTGGCCGTGGCCTGGAGTCTGCAGCAACGCCACCAAATCTTCGCCCGAGGCGTGCTCTTCCACATGCGAGCGGTTGAGGCACGGATGTCGGCCATTTGTCCCATTCGTCGCCGCTTGATACGCTCCCGTATGGCTTCGTGGCGTTCACGACGGTCCCGAACCGTGACCTCGATGTCGGCGTCTTCAACGGACTCTGGACTCACGTCCACCACGAACTCATCGGCCACGTGAACGTCTTCGATCTCGACCTCAATCATCGGTTCATCACCGACGTCTTCTTCGGTTTCTTCAGCCGCAGCTTGCGCCGCTTCAGCGGCGGCGATTTTCGCAAGCTTGCGCTCTCTCAGCGTCGCACCGTCAAGCGAATTGGCCACCACCGGAGCAGGAAGGTCGTCCTCTTCCTGCTCGTCCTCATCATCGGAAGCAACGCCAACCGATTCCTGAACGGGGGCGGCCGGTGCGGGTCGACGAGCACGGGCTCGGGCGGGCTGCTTCCGGCCACCGAGGTTGATCCATAGGAAAGCGAGGACCGCCATGGCACCAACGAATCCCCATTTGGCTTCGTCGGTCAACTGACCGACGGTGGAGAGGTAGAACACCAACACCGAGATGAACAACACCCCGACAGCGGTCCTTGCGAATCCCATGTCCCTCACCCCATCCAATCATTGGTTCTTTATGACGGTGATGGAGGGTTCTGGCTCTCATCGGTCGACGAGATGTTGCGCCTGCCCGATGAGGTCGTCCAAGGCCCGTCGTCGGTGGCTGAACCGGTGCTTCGTATCGGCGTCCACGACGCCAAACGTCTGGCCGTGCGTGCTCACGGCCCCGAGGGTCCCCGGGTCGAGGGCCTCGCCGTGTTCATCCAAATCCAGCGGCACGAAAATCGGGTCGTATCCAAAACCGCCTTCGCCCTGCGATTCCAGCGCGATTGAACCCTTGCAGACGCCTCTTCCGATGAGGATGGTTTCACCGTCCCACATCGCAGCGACGGCTTGGAACGATGCCGAACGAAGGCGCTTTGCCTGAACAGGGTCTTCGCTTTGAAGGTGAGAAAGGAGTCGAATCATGCCCAAATTACCGACCGTCTCGTGAACGTAGGAGGAGTACACGCCAGGAAACCCGTCAAGAGCGTCCACGAAAAGCCCTGCATCCTCCACGAGCACGACGGCGTTGTGGTGCGGAAGGTGGTCCATGGCTTGGCGAAGTTTTGCTTTCGCCACCTCTTCGAGCGAAGAGGCCTGAGGCTCGATGACGGCGCCGGCGGGAACGTCCAAACCGCGGACCACCATGCCGTGTTGAGCAAAATAATGGGCGGCTTCAGCGAGTTTTCCAGGGTTCGAAGTCAAAAACCAAACCGTCTTGTCCATGGTGGGTGGAGAACGAGACGGCTAATGACGGTGCGCGTTGACACCCATGGTCCCCAGGGTTGAGAAAGAGACTTTAGCCTGCAAACAGCACCGGTGTTCATGCTTTCAAACTGGATGCTGGTTGCCATCGGCGGGGCCATCGGCGCCGTGATGAGGTTCTACGTGAGCGAAACCGTTCCAACCTCTACCTTTCCTTGGGCAACGCTCAGCGTGAACTTGGTGGGTTCGTTGCTGTTGGGTACGGTCGCCGCAGGTGCCCTGACCAGCGCGCTTTCTGAATCACAAGCCCTGCTTCTCGGTGCAGGGTTGTTGGGCGCCTTCACGACGATGTCGACGTTCTCGGTGGAAACCATCACCTTGGTTGAAGCGGGAGAGTGGCGTGCGGCGACAACCTACGTCATGGTCAGCGCCGTTGGCGGACCCCTGCTTGCGCTCGTGGGTTGGAAGAGCGGGCGAGGCCGTGATGGGATGATCACTTCAGGATGGCCAACATACGGTTGAGAGCCAACAGCGAGCCCTCCTGAACGGCCTTCGGCACGACGATTTGGTTGGGCACCTCACCGTCGACCAGTCGCTCCAGGACGTCCATCAGGTAGGCGGGGTGAATCATGTACATCGTCGAGCACGGACAAATCTCTTCGTCCAGGCACTCGATGTGCTTGTCGGGGTGTTCCTGCGCCAGGCGTGCGACCATGTTGATCTCGGTGCCGATGGCGATGGCGGCTCCTGCGGGTTGCTCGTTCACAAAATTACGGATGTATTGGGTTGAGCCGTAGGCATCGGCCAGTTCAACGGTCTCTTTCGGGCACTCGGGATGGACCACCACGATGCCGTCGGGGTGTTGTTCACGGAATTCGTTGATCTGCTGGGGCGTGAACCGCTTGTGCACCGAACAGAACCCGTGCCAGAGAACGATGCGGGCGTCCTCGAGCGAGCCCATGGCGCCGATGCCGGGCGTCCATGTTGGCATCCGGTCCGAGGAGATGCCCATCGCCAGGCCCGTGTTTCGGCCGAGGTGCTGGTCGGGGAAGAAGAGCACAGCGCCGTTCGGCCCCGCTCGCTCGAACGCCCAGTTGAGCACGCCTTCGGCGTTGGACGACGTGCAGACCACACCGCCGTGGCGGCCCACGAAATCCTTCAAATCGGCGCTGGAATTCATGTACGTGACCGGCACGAGGTAAGCCTCGCCTTCACCGGCTGGTGCCTCGGGGTCATCACGGTTGATGGGGTCGCCAAGTCCGGATTCCTTCAGCAGTTCGTCCCATGCGACCTCGACTTCGCTGAGCGTCGCCATGTCAGCCATTGAGCAACCTGCTCGCAGGTTTGGCAGCACCACGTGCTGTTCGTCGGACGTGAGGATATCAGCCGACTCCGCCATGAAGTGAACGCCGCAAAACACGATGTACTTGGCCTTGGATTCAGCGGCCTTTTGGCTGAGCATGAACGAATCACCGAGGAAATCGGCGTGCATGACGATGCTGTCGCGTTGGTAGTGGTGGCCCAAGATGAGCAGGTCCTCGCCGAGTTCCTGCTTCAACTCTTGAATGCGGTCGGCAATCGCCTGTTCTTCCACGGACAGCGTGGTGTCCATGAAGTCGACCGAACACATCGGGAGGGTGATCGTCATGTTGCTCATGCTTCCCAACCCTCAATCCTTTTTGAAGGAACGGATGGGCGTGAACGTTCAAAAACAAAGCCAGGTTGAGCCCAATCATGGCCTTCCACCCCACCGAACGCCTTCACCTCGGCGCAGAGGCCGAGGTGTGGAAAGGGGAATGGTTCGGGCGACCTGCGGTGCGGAAACAACGTCGACCGCGTTCTTGGCGACACCCTAATTTGGACCACCGTTTGGGTGTTCGACGAATGATCAGCGAGGCTCGATTGCTCATTCGCACCCGAAAAGCAGGCCTTTCCGTGCCATCGGTTTGGGACCTCGACTACGAAGGCGGCCAACTCATCATTGAACACCTCGACGGTCGCCCTCTTATCGACGTGCTGAACGACGAATCGACGACCGAGAAGGAGGCCAACGCTGTCCTCCACCGCGTGGGTGAGGCGGTGCGATGCCTCCATCGTGTAGCCACCACCCACGGCGACCTCTCGAGCAACAACATTCTCATCGAGGGCGAAACGGTTCACCTCATCGATTTTGGATTGGCCTCGGTTGAATACGATGTTGAACGGTTTGGAAATTCTCATCGACCTTCACGTTCTCGATGAAATTCTCGGCGCTTCGCACCCGCACTGGGAAGGTGCCATCGACCGGGTGCTGGACGGTTACCTCGCCGCAGAGGAGAAACTCGGACCTGCACCGGTGTTGCAGGGCGGGGCTGTTCCATCCGCTCGTGAAGTTCACACCCGCCTCGAAGACATTCGGACCCGGGTTCGGTATCACGGCTGACGGGCAAGACGGCGCTCGCTTTGTCGCTGCCACATGTTCCAAGCGACCACGAAGAACGCCAACAACACGCCCGCCTGAAGCACGATGCTGGAATACAACCGAAGTTCCGGCTCCCAAGCGTGAATCTCCATGGACATCACGTCGTCGTCCAGCTCGAAGTAGACCAGTTGGTGTTCGAGAACCAACGGCCCCCACTGGTCTTTGTAGTCCGAGGTCAACACGTACGAAGTGTTCGTGTCGAGTTCGGTGAAGTAGATCTCGCGGTCAAGGTACTTGTCTTGCGGCGCCAAGGGGTTGAGGTGGTCCCTGACCGACCACGCCAAGATGCCGTGGTCGAGGGAAATGTCGGACACATGGTACTTCGCGTTGCTGGCAAGCCATTGTTCCGCCGTGCTTCGGTTGTAGAGGACCAACCGGTCGGTCGCCGAGACGTTGACGGTCACGGCCAAGTACTCCCTGTCAAACGCCATGCTCTGGACGGTTGCGTTGGCCATGTCAACCGGCGTACCCCATGCTTCGAGGATGGCGTCCTCCTCCTGCGGAGCCGTGGCGTTGATGGTGTATCCAACCTCGCCGCGGACACCGAGTTGGAGAACGGTCACTTCCATCGGACGCTCAGCGGTGACGTAGGCGATCTCGGAACCCGAACAGGTGAGGCGTTCGACGCCGTCGTGAACCTCATCAGAGAAAGGGATCGGCTGGCCTTGGAGGTCCATCACGTTCAGGACGCCATCGAGGGTGTAGACGACGACCAACGACGAGCCCCGTTCGCACACCAACAAGTGCTCCGGTTGCTCAAATTCAAAGACGCTCAAGGCACGGTCGGGCTGATGCACGTCGTAGATCAGTAAGGATGAGCCGTTGGCCACCGCGAGGACATCTTGCCGAAGCGCATGGGTTGAATCGAGGCTCAAGCCGGGAACATCAACCCCGACCGACATGGAGTCGGCCGCTGACAGATTTTGGAGGAGCAAAGAAACCCCCTCGCTCTGGTTGTCGAGGGTGGCCAGCCACTCGTCGGAGGCAGCAGCGGCTTCTGGGGCCTCAACGCCCCCTGCGGGCAGGGAGCGGTGGGTCAAGTCCCACGTGATGACGGCTGCGACCACCACGAGGATGATCACCGCCATGTGGCCGGTTTCTCGGCTGGTCGGCGAACGGTATTGCTGGAAGGCCCGTCCCAGACGAGAGCGAAGCCACGTCCAGGCTTGTCCGGGGCGGGTCAGCACCGTCACAATGCGAGCGTTCATCGTTCGCTCGTCGAAGAACTTCCACCAACCGTTGGAGGTGCGGTCGGCCATCGAAACGGCCGCACCGGCGATGAGCATCCCGCCGATGATGTCGACGAACCAATGGATGCCGAGATAGATGATGGTGAACGCCGTGAGCAGCGTGTAGACGAACACGGTGTAGCGGTACCGATTCCAGCGTCGGTCGTCGTCAAACCGTGTCAAGCACAACCAAACAGCGAACGGAATACCGATGTGCAGGGAAGGCATACCGTTGGTAAACGGGTCGATTCGTCGGAACCAATCAGCAATTTCAGGGGTGAGCGAGTACGCCAGTGTTTCCATCCCCGGGATGGTGTCGCCCGTCACCCGGACGTTGAAGAAGAGGTAGAACGGAACGGCCAGGATGTACACCCAGGCGATGGAGAGGGTCACACGGTCAGCGAGCCAGCGGTCGTCGAAATAAGCGAAGTAGAACACCGACACATAGCAGATGAACATGAACCCCGCCACGTAAAAGTGGGTCAGGGCTGAGGTCAACCAATCCGCCTCGAAGGTTTCCTGAACCCACAACACCAGGTTTCCTTCAATGGCCCAGATGTACGGCGTCATGTCGAGACCGGTGCTGGCCATCAGCAGACGGTCGACCTGGTCGAGAACGTCCTTGGCGTTGTAGATGGCGAAGACGATGAGAATGTGAACCCAATAGCGGCGGAAAAATCAACGAAGGGCGGAAGCGACAACTTCGCCCAAGGAGGCTTGAACACCGGGAGGAGGATGACGCCGAGCGCCACGCGCTGATCATCCATGTCAAGTAGACGCTCTGCACAGCCGCTCACCTCGTCTTTGGGTCACGCCGTCCCTTCATGAAATCGTCGTCAACCGGTGGAGGTTGCAGGGGTTCTTCCTACCAAGCGCCGTGAACGTACGGCTTTCCACGGTCCGGGTCCCGACGGTTGGCAAGGTCATACACCCGCTCAAACCGATAGATGCCGCTCGAGCAACCTTGCACCCATTCAAACGCCAAGGCGTATTTTCCGACCGTTCGAACGGTGGGCTTCTCGGCAGGAAGGGCCTCAATTTGACGTCGCAGGGTGCGGCTGGTGTCGTCTTCGTTGCGCATGGGGGAGCATTTGGCACAGGGGCAGGCGTGCCGCAAGATCATCGTAGGTAACGGTGTATTCCGAAGCATCATCGTAAGTGAGCACCATGTCCTGCGCCCGCCGTTCAAGTTTTTTGAGCACGGGCAGCACGTCGGTCATCGGCTCACCTCAAATGATTTCCAGCCCACCGTCGGCCCCGTCGGAGAGTTGGTCTTGAATCGCCGCAACGACCTTGGAAAACGCCTGAGCGGAAGGGCCCTCGGGCTCGGAAACGATGCGATGAACCCCGTCGTCCCCGCCGCGAACGAAGCCGGGGTCAAAGGGCAGGGCGCCCAAAAAGGGCACGCCGAACTCATCGGCCGTTTCTTTTCCACCGCCTTCTTTGAAGATGTCAAGGGTCACCGAGAAATGACCCTCGTCGTCAGCGGTGGCCGTGAGCGTCTTGCCGCCCGGAGCAGCGATGCTTACGTCGGTGCCGGGTGAGGTCTGTCCGCTGACGGTGAAGCCACTCATGTTCTCCACCACGCCCAACACCGGAACCTTGAGCGACTCGGAGAAGGTGATGGACTTGCGACTGTCGAGCAGCGCCACTTGTTGAGGCGTGGTGACGATGACCATGCCGTCAATGTCGGGCAGGGATTGAGCCACGGTCAACGGTTCGTCCGACGTCCCCGGTGGGAAGTCGATGATGAGGTAGTCGAGTTCACCCCATTCCACATCACCGATGAACTGCTGAATGGCGCCCAGCTTGATGGGGCCGCGCCAGACAACCGGGGTGTCTTCGTCTTCCAGCAGGAAGGCCATGCTGATGACCTTCACACCGAGATGGCCTTGAGCAGGATGAATCCGCTTGTTTTCCACGTGCAGGCGGCGCCCGTCCAGCCCCATCATTTTGGGGACGTTGGGTCCGGTGATGTCGATGTCGAGGATGCCAACGGTGTGACCTTGCTGGGCCAGCGAGAGGGCCAGGCCGGTGGAGACGGTTGATTTCCCCACGCCGCCCTTGCCGGAAAGGACCATGATCTTGTGCTTGATTTTGCGGCCGATCTCTTCCATGGCCATCTTTCGCTTCATCTGTGCGTAGGCCTGTTCCATCTGCTTTTGTTCTTGAGGAGAGGGGCCTGCAGGTGCTTCGCCAGCGCTGCCCGGGGTGTTGATGGACACGGGTGAATCCGCCATGGTATCACCACGAAACTGGCCTACTTCAACCCACCCACACGCAGCAATCACCGCAGCGGACTCACGTCGCCCAACGCCGATAAGCCGCTGCGTGGGGATGAAACTCAAGCCAGCCACGGCGACAACAGCGGTGGTGGACCAAGCCATGTCGCCGTAGGCCCAGGCCAAGCCCAGCGCCAAGACGCAGGAGAACGGAGCGGAACGCAGGAGTGTGCGACGGCGTGCCTCATCGCTGTCGTGCGAAGCAAGAACCGCCGTGATGGGCCGAAGGCGACGGTCTGAAGGCTGATGAGACCGGCCACGATGGCGAACATGGTCGACAGGTCGTTGGCGCGAACACAACGTGCAGCCCGAAGAGCAACGCAAAGCGCGGACAGGTTCAAACCGAGGGCTCGTCGCACGATGGAACCTAGGAAAGCGACCTATGTCAAGCCTCACCAACTGGATGAAAGGTTCAGGAACTTGGTGAAGCAGCACCGCAGCCAGCCACACGAGACACGTCATCGAATGCTGCTCATCTATGGAGAGAGACTTCAAAGCGGGTCAAGGGTTGGTTTCAAACATGAAGCTCCTGTTCGTCTGTGTTGGCAACTCCTGCCGCTCCCAAATGGCCGAGGGTCTGGCAAAAGCCATGGGATTCGAGGCCGCTTCTGCGGGCACGCACCCCGCCTCGGCCGTGGCTGAACACGCCCTTGCGCTGATGCAAGGCAAGGGCATTTCCACCGAAGGCATGACGCCAACGTCAATCGATGACGTGGACCCCACCGCCTTCGACATGGTCATCTCCATGGGTTGCGGCGTTCACTGCCCCGCCATCAAGATCGACCAGGACTGGGCCCTCGAGGATCCGGTGGGACAGGCTTACGAGGTCTACGAAGCCACCGCCGCTGAGATTCAGCGGCGCCTCAACCTCCTGGCAAATCACGAGGATTGAGGCTCGGGTACGGACCCGACGCCTTCGAGATCAATGCGCAGCACGCTCACGGTACGCATCCCATTTTCACCTTGCACCTCTTCAGATTCGCAAGACAGGTGTTGAATGTTGACGGCTTCGGGGAGGCCCTGTGCAATGTGGCCGTTTCGTCGACGGCAGACTTCAGCGACGTCGACAGCGCGGGAGATGGTGGCGCCTCTGGCCACCAACTGGACCTCTCGGTCCCCGTCTTCCATGGCCTTCACGACCGCACGGACGTAGGCGTGCAGGGGTTTTTTCCCGACAAAAATCACTCGGCGTTCCGTCATGTCTCTCGGTTGATGATGAGGCTGTTCATCCCATAAACATTCACGGATGAACCGGCTGAAATGGCTTGCAGTGGTGCGAGCGCCGGGACTCGAACCCGGGTTCAGGCGTTGGCAACGCCCGGTGATAACCACTACACTACGCTCGCTGGTGGCCTTCCGAACTTGAAGGAGTTTAAACGGTTGTCGGCGAAGAACGGTGGGGCGCATCCGGCGGGGCCATCACTGCATTCCAAACCGGTCAGAGCCGCCGCCCTGACCGCCACGCTGCCACATCAAGGCCAGCACAAAAACCGCACCGACCAGCACCAGAATCCCGAGGCCGCCAAGAACAGCCGAATCAAGCCCGCCTCCCTGTCCGCTTTGTCCGGTGGGTTCGAGCAATGTAATGGCCGAAGATCCCGTGTTGAGTTCACCGTAAGCATCGTAGGCTCGCAGGGACACTTCGTGGGTTCCCAGTGGGGTACCCTGACGTACGGAGAGCAGCACGCTGTAGATGCCATCGCCGGCTACGGCGTCACCCCCGTTCACACCGTCATCGTGCATCGGCGCCCATTCTTGGCCCCCGACGGGTGCGAAGACACCCAGCTTGATTTGGACGCGCTCGAGGCCGTCCGGATCGCTGGCTTCGACCGTGAAGACCGTTGGCTCCTCCGGTCGTTTTTCGATGCTGATGGAGGACGACGTCAAGGTGGGCCGATCGTTCAGGATGTGAACCTCAACGGGAATTTCTTCGCCCGACGCCACGTGGTGCGGACCGAACACAGGGTCGCCTGCACCGCTTGAAGGTGTGTAGGAACGGAGTTGCGCCACGGCGCCCAAGCCGTCGGTGGCGACCACCAGCAAGGACTGGTGGCCCGGCGTCATGCCAATCGGCATCTCGACCATGGCGGCCCAAGGCTCGCCTCCGCCCTGCGAGGAGAGATCGACCATCCCGCCGCCGTATTCACGCAAGTCGAGTTGAACTCGGTCGACGCCGTGACCGTCGTAGGCTCGGACGTTGACCACCACCGACTGGCCTCGTTCAAGTGAGGCCGGGGCCAGTTCCACGCTTGTCAAGCGCGGCGCTTGGTTGGCCACCTGCAGTTCACCCGCTCCGGTGGAAACGGCGCCAAAACTGTCCGTTGCCGTCACGCTAACGGGGAGGAAGCCCACCTCGAGACCAGGAACGATGACCAACGCCGTGTAGACATCGTCGCCAACCACCGCATCACCGTCAAGGCCGCGGTCGTTCAATTCCACCGTGCTAAGCCCCAAAGCGGCGAGGTCCGCCCTCACGTCAACCACGTTCCATTCGGCATCGTTGACGGTGACTTCGAGGTAAGCTACGCCGCCGCCCTCACCAACAGCGAGGCCGTCCCGCCAGCGGATTTCGTGAATGACGGGGGCCGTGTTGTCGTCCTCGCTCACAATTTCCGGGGATAGCACGCGTTCAAGCGTTTGAGTTTCTTCGAACAGGACCGTTTCGCTGTCGTTCCCAAAGGGCACCGACAGGCTTCGTTGAACGGTGGAGAGCAACCCCTGGAGCGGCCCTGCTGAAACCATGGCGCCCTCAGCCAGCCCGCCTTCGCCGGCGTAAACACCCGTCCCGTCAATGACGGTCAAATTGTGGCCGTCGCGCACGTCGATGCGGGTGTCACCGGCCATCACCGTGAGCGTGATGCCTTCTTGGTCCGCCAAACGGAGACGGTCATCCTTCACCAGTGGAATGGGCATCAACCCCGTCTCCCGACCAACGGTCAGGTTGCCGAGGCCGTCCTCCGCCTGCGGCGCCGTGGCGTTGCGTTGTTGTGGACTCCGCTCTGGAAAATCCTCCCCCTCGGATGCGTCGGGGCCGGTTTCACGCCACACCAGACGAACGGTTCGGTTGTCCCAGTCGGATTGAACGGCTTGGTAGTCCCATGTTTCGTTGTGAGTCGCCCCAACACCGGCCCCGCCGAAAAAGTTCCCGCCGTTCATGCCGGTGATGTTGACCCACGATTCTTGGAAAATGACGTTGACGAGAAACGATTCGCCCGTTGCGTTCGCTTGCATACCGGTCTCCTCGATGCCCCTCACCACGCCGAAGGTCCCCTGTGCGTCGCCAGAAAAAGTCCCGTCAAGGTGGAAATCATCAATGAGCGTCGTCCCGTTCTCAAGTTTCGTGTGGAGGTCATGGATGGTGGCGTTCACTTGGACCGACGCATTGTCGTCTTGCTCGGTGTAGCCGAACGTGCCGCCACCGTACAACTCCTCAAGGTGTTGGGTGCGCACGCCGTTTTCCCATCGCTCAACGGACGTGAAGCCGTCCAGTGAGACGTCCAAGCGCGACCCCTCATCGATGAGGACAAAATCAGCCATGGCCTCAAATTGCGTGTGCTGCAACACCCGTTCACCGTCAACATCGACGTACTCGAAGAGGAACACGGCAAGTTCACCGTCAATCGAGAGCGAATCGTTTTCTTCCCCGGTCTCGGAAATGTTCAGCAGGCCCGTTGCTTCGATGGACAGGTGTTCGCCCACCACACCTTCGATCACCGACCGGTTGAGGAGGGCTTCTGAAACATCGGCGTTGATGGACGTCACCGTATCGCCATCGATGAGCGTGGTGGCGAGTGAGCCTGTTCCTCGTGCGTCAAAGACCTGACTGGTCAGCACACCCGCCACGAGCGTCTCGTTCTTCCACAGTTGCGTGAGAACCAAATCCAGTTCCGTGGTTCCGTCTCCGGTGGACTCCACCGTCCGGAAGGTGCCGTTGCCAAGTTCCCACGAAGACAACGTGGTTCCGACTCGCTCCTGCCAGCCCTGACCGGTGAACGCGAGTTCGAAGGCCTGGTCACCGAGGTCGTTGGTGTAATTCTGGTCCATGGCCCACGATGTGGAAAGCAGGACCTCGTGGTCGGCCATGGGTTGATTCCAGCGACCAACGGTGAGGATGCGCGAAGTCTCGAGGTCCAGGCCGGTGGTCCCGTCGTGATCGGTGATGGTCACACTAAGGTCGATGGAATCGCCCCACTGCAACGCCGTGTCGAAAGTCAATCGTGCCGTTCGAGCACCGTCCATGCTGTCCCAAACGATGGAGTGATTGGAGGCGAGCAGTGCCCCGCCTCGTTCGTGACGCAGGTCAATGTCAAGGCCGTAACTGCCGTTGTCCGAAAAGGTCAGGACGTAGGCGTGTTCAACGTCCGTTGGGCCATCGCCAACCCAATCGGTGGTGATGTTCACCGAGGGAAGCTCGTCGGCCTGCACCCCGGCCGGAATCAGCGACACGGCCATGATGAGGACCACCAAGAGGCTCGCCCGCTGCGACGTCATGGAAAGAAGGTGGTGATGCTCCCCTTCAAGACTTTGGGAGCCTTGCGCCCTTCAAAGGTCGAGAACGTAGGCGAAAAGGAGGGGGAGAACGATGGTTGCATCGCTGTGGATGTTGAATTTTGGCGTGTCAACGCCGAGTTTCCCCCACGTGATTTTCTCGTTTGGCGGTGCACCGGAGTAGCCGCCGTAAGATGCCGTGGCGTCGGTGATTTGGCAAAACCACGACCAGAGCGGCACATCGTTTTCACTCAGGTCTTGATGAAGGAGCGGTACCACGCAGATGGGGAAATCTCCCGCAATGCCCCCACCCGACTGAAGGAACGCCAAGGGGGCGGTCGAGCTCGAACGGTAGAACGCCATCAAGTGCGTCATGTAGTGAGTCCCACTCAAAACCACATCGGGATGAAGATGCCCCTCTGAACAACGAGCGGCGAAGATGTTGCCCAGCGTCGAGTCCTCCCAACCAGGGACATAAAGCGGAAGATTGACCTCGGCGGCGGCCAACAACCAGGAGTGTTTTGGGTCGGCTTGGTAGGTGTCGTTCAGGGCACCGGAGCGCAGCAGGCGATACAGGTGTTCGTGGGGCAACAGGGATTCACTGGCCTCCTGTGCAACCCGCCACACCCGCATGAGATGGTGTTCGATGGCCCGAATGGCGCCATCCTCGGGAATGCACACGTCGGTGACCCGGTTGAGTTTGCGGTCCAGCAGCGACACTTCGTCTTCAGGGGACAGGTCTTCGTGATTGGTCACCTTGACGTAGGCGTCATGAGCAACCAGGTTGAAGACGTCCTCCTCGAGGTTGGCCCCCGTGCAGGAAATGGCAGCGACGTGACCCGCCCGGATCATCTCGGCCAGACTACGGCCGATTTCTGCCGTGCTCATTGCACCCGCCAGCGTCAGAAAAAGGCGACCGCCGTTTTCGAGGTGATCGACCAGCGACGAGGCTGCCCGGGCGACGGTTCCGGCGTTGAAGTGCCGATAATGCTCATCAACAAACGAGCGAATGGACATGCCTCAAGCCTCCGACAAGAACCGGTCCACGCGCTCTTTCCTGACCAGCACCACGTCGGGAAAACGCTCGATGAGCCGCAAGTTAAGGTGCGAAGCGATGACCTCTGGGTCGGTCGTACCGCATGTGAAACAATCCACGGCGAGCAGCCCTCGGTCGGCATAACAGTGGGCGGTGATGTGGCTCTCGTCGATCAGAACCACGGCCGCAAAACCCGGCGGTGAAGTGCTTCCATCGAACGGAGCGAGGTGCGCGTGAACTTCGGTGGCGGGACTTTGTGCCACCGCCTCTCGCATCGTTGAAAAGAGCCATTCATAGTCCGCTTTTTCGGTAAAACGAGCGTTGACGTAGTCGAGAAACACATGGGCCCCTAAGGGAGGTTCTCTCGTCATGAACTCACCTGCGCCGTGCCCCACCGTTGCGTATTTCAAGATGCCGAAGAAAGGCCTGAATCGAATCGCTGGAAATACGACTCATCCATCGGCTCCGACGGGGCCTCGGAGGATGCCTTCCAGCGCCCCTCTCGACGTGCAAGAACGTGGCTGGCGACGATTTTCGTCGCCAGCCCCGCCGCCGTGAACTGGGTGAGCGGAGTGTCTTGTTGCGCCACGATTTCGTTGACATCGGCGCTAATGACGATGACATGTGGGTTGGCAAACAGGGTTTCGATGGTCTCAATCGCTTGCCAGTAGCTGAGGCCGCCCGGCACCGGCGTTCCCGTAGCGGGCACGAGAGCGCCGTCCAGCCCGTCAATGTCGAGGGTGAAATGGACCGGGCCGGACAAGGACGAGAGGCGGTCAAGCCATGCTTGCCACACGGCCCCACCGGTGTGAGGGTGCTGAGTGTCCCGAGCAAAGTAGGTCGTGATGCGCTCGTCGCGCTGAATCATCTGGGCTTCCTCCTGACTGTAGGCTCGAATGCCCGCTTGAAGCAGGTGACCAACGCCAACGTCAAGGCTGCGGGAGGCTGCACAGGCATGAGAGAACACCTCGTCGTCGAGGGAACTTCGCAGATCGGCGTGAGCGTCCAGTTGCACCACGGTTAACGATGAGAGGTCGCCGTTGACGGCTGGATGGTGGCGAGCCGCATGCATGATGGGCGGCAAAATACCGTGCTCACCGCCCAAAAACAACGGAAACAGGTCGCCGTGGTAGAAGGAAGCAGCGTGCGATGCCAATTCGTCCAGTTGTGCTCGTAGCGTGGGAGCAGAGCCCTCCCACACGGGCTCCGTCGAAATGACATGACCGGCTGGGAGGTCAGCCTCCAATCGGTCGTCATACAGTTCAACCTGAGCGCTCGCCTCAATGCACGCCAGCGGCCCATCGCACGCCCCCGTGCCGTAGGACGTGGTCAGCTCGTAAGCCAGAGGGACCACGGCGATGTCGACAGGACCGTCGCCCTGAGGTAAACCCAGAAACGCACCCTCCTCAAAGCCGTCCGACATGAAGTACGTTGGCCATCGCCACCTTCATCATCCTGCCGATGGAAGATATCTCCCCCGATTTTCTGGTCCAAAGTACCGATTTCATGAAAACACATGGAACACTTAATATGGGTCGGTGACCAATATAATACAGCAACAGGAACCGAAAACACCCGGTTTCACCGTATCGGAGGCGAGAGGATGGGCATGACACTGGCAGAACTCACCAAGGCGATTCAGCAGCACATCGACCTTGACATGGATGCCGAGGTTGCACAGGGCATGGCCGAACACGCCTTGGGCTTCTTTGGTTTTTACAACCGCATCATCGACAACGCCTTGGAACCCACCGACCGCAACCTGTTTTACATGTTTCAGGACTACGACCTGCTCACCACCGAATCGGAGGAAACCACGCTTTGGGACGGGCGCGAGTGGCGGATTCACTACTGGAAATTCAAGCCTGACCTCCGCGAGCGCGTGGAGGCTTACATGCAGCGCAACTTGCAGGAGGAAGAAATCGATCCCTTTGCTGACATTTACGCCACCGACGGTCCAAGCATCTGGACACGAGAGGGGGAAAAGGTGGCCAACCCGAACGCTTTCACCTCCGATTGGTGAACACCGTTCATGCAAGTGTTTTTGATTCGCAGCCGCAAGGCCATGACATGCGTGTGGCCGTCGGCCTGGTTGTTTGTTTGATGCTGGCGGCGCTTCCGCCTGCAGCGGCTCAATACGACCCAATTCAAACGCCCATGTGGCCAGGAGAACCCATTGACAGCCACGTTCACATGACGTGGGCTGCGCTGACGCTTGAGGTGAACGATTGGGCCGATGAAAACCCGGACATCGTTGACTTGACCAGCGCTGGAAAGTCCGAACTCGGACGAGACCTCTGGGTGGTCCGGCTGTCAGACTGGTCAATGGAGACCAAGGCCAACGGTTCAGCCAAGGAAATCATCTACATTGACGGCGGCCATCACGGCAACGAGTACCTGGGTACGGCCCTGGCTTGGTTGTCCGCCAAGTGGTACATCAACGGATGGAACGATGGCAACGAAGAAGCCATTGAAGTTCTGCAAAACAACGAACTTCACATCCTCATCATGCTCAACCCCGACGGCAACGACATCGACACCCGCTGGAACATCAACCAGGTTGACCTGAACCGAAATTACGACCACTATTGGAACACCTGCCCGACCACGCAACCCGGCAGCAGCGCCTTCAGCGAGGCGGAAACCGCTGCGAACGCAGCCTACATTGATGCCAACGTGGTGGACGCTGACCTCTACGTGACCATGCACACGGGCGTATGGATCATCCTCTACCCTTGGGGCAAGTGGCCCGAACAACCTCCCGACTGGGAACTGTTCTGGCGCATCCGAGATGACGTCCAAGCCAACGTATCCGAAATCCCCATACAAAACGCCAACCAAGGGCTGTACCCCAACTGCGGGACCAGCCGAGACTACGGCTACGGCCACATGGGCTTCCCCACCTTCACGTTCGAGACCGACGACGAGCAATTTGTCCCGGGCAGCTTTGAGAACCTGAACGAACGGCTCGCCGAGGAGATGGACGTGATGCGTTTCCTCATCGACAACGTGTGGTACTGGCGCGCCCGACTCGATGTCCAGTCCATCACCCTCGACGACGACGCGCTGACCCTTGACGTCGCCAACCACGGCATGGCGTCAACCGCCAATGCGAGTCTGGAATATCACAGCCTCGGCGGGGAAGTGCTCTGGTCCTCACCGCTCTTCGGTGTGAACGCCACGAACAGCACGCAGGTCACCTTTTCCATGGACGATGACGTTTTGGAAACGGAAGGCATGTGGAACCTGAACTATCAGAAGCGCGTCATCAATGCAGCGATATGGGTCAACGAGACCGTGGACAGCAACGTCACCGTTCTGATGCTCGAAGACGAAGAAGGGTTCCTCACGGGTTTCGGGCTGTTTAATCCCGTCTCGGTCCTGCTCGGCATGCTCGGCGTCAGCACCCTGATGCGCAACCATCCCTCTCTGCGGGAAGATGAGGGGGCGTAAGGTCGGCACCTCCTCCTCCGCTAAAGGATGACAGGGAGGGTTGAAGTGTGAGGCATCGCTGGCCTCATCCGGTGAACCCATGCAAGTGACCATCAGTTCAGGAAACAACATCAACGGAACCCTCGTCCTCCGCTCTTTGAGGGAGAAGAAGCCCTCCCAGAAGCCGTCGAAGGCATCCTCTCTGGCTCAAGGGGCAGATCAACCGCGTCTGGCCGAAGGCGACTTCAAGGCCAAGCCAACGCCACGATGACCTGGTGGGTACCGAGGGCGGAAGGCCATGCTCATCGGGCTCGGCAAAACCGACAAGGCGGACGCTCATGCCTACCGGGAAGCCGGTGCCACCGTGGTGGCTTCCTGCAAGAAAGTCCACGGCAACGACCTTACCGTGCTGTTCCACGATGCCGATTTGGCTTGCATGACGTCCTTGCCGAGGGCATGATGCTTCGCGACTACGCCTACGACCCTACAAGAAAAGGACGATGAGGAAGACGACACCAAGCTCTCCGCTCGAATCAACTGCAACGAAGGCGACGCAACGGCCCTTTCAGCAGCCATCGACCGAGCGGCGTCCATCGTCAGCGGCGTTCACCTTCCAGGGACCTTGGCAACTGCCCGCCCAACGACATGTACCGATGGCGTTCGCAGAAAAAGCAGAACTTTGGGCCAAGCAATACGACAACGTCAAGGTGGAAATCATTGACTACGAAGCGGCCAAGCGACACGGCATGGGCGGCCTCGTGGCCGTCGGCATGGGTTCTTCTCGCAAACCATGCATGGTGATCTTCACCCTCAACGGCGACCAGAAGGGACGCCACCCCATGCTGGTTGGCAAGGCATCACCTTTGACACGGCGGAATTTCGCTCAAGCCCGGCGCCAACATGGACGAGA
The DNA here is from genome assembly GCA_019651595.1 of Candidatus Poseidoniales archaeon. Classification (GTDB taxonomy): domain Archaea; phylum Thermoplasmatota; class Poseidoniia; order Poseidoniales; family Poseidoniaceae; genus Poseidonia. Next base: position 109,572 of record BOYQ01000005.1, read on the forward strand.
TGAGTACGACATGGGCGGCTCGGCCACCGTCGGAACGATGGAGGCACTGGCCTCCAGCGGCTTACCTCCGGCAGGTCGTCGGCATCACCTGCATGGCAGAAAACATGCCCGCAGCCAATGCTCAACGCCCCGAGACGTCATCACTACGCTCTCGGGGAAGACCATCGAAGTCCTCAACACCGACGCCGAAGGTCGTCTTGTCTTCCGACGGCCTGTGGAAGGCCGGGACCGATTACGACCCCGAGTACATTGTTGACTTTGCAACGCTCACGGGAGCCTGCGTGGTCGCCCTTGGCCACGAAGCGACCGGCCTGTGGTCCAACGACGACGATTTCCGAACGCGCATTCACGAAGCCGGCAACGACGTTGGAGAGCTCGCCTGGCCGATGCCGCTCCTCCCCGCCTTCGAGAAGGAGATGACCGACTCGAAGATCGCCGACACCCGTAACCTCGGTGCAGGCCGATGGGGCGGCGCCAACACGGCGGCGGCGTTCCTCAAGCAGTTCGTACCCAACCGAGGAGAAGGCGATGACGCCGAGCAAATCACCTGGGCCCACATGGACATTGCAGGTACCTATTGGGGAGCCAAGACCAACAAAATGGTCGGTTATGGCGCCACCGGCATCCACGTGCGAACCATGGTCCGCCTGATCACCGGCGAGTGAGCTTCAACCGACGCCGCCGTTCTCCGGACGGAGGCGGCAAGCCATCGTTGCCCAGCCGATACCGTGGTTTTGCCGTATGGGTACCCCGTTGACGAGTAGCCTGTCGATTTGATTAGATTTATAGGGGGTAGCACCCTCGCAACTACATAACCGATGGTTTAGTAGTGGTGCTTGGCGATGACGGATGACTGGGAAGACGACTTGCTCAACAAACTGGAAGAAATGCTCCGAAACATGGGCATGCCCATCAATCGAGAGCAGCTCAAGGGCTTCATGAACCAGTTCAAAGACCAGTTTGACGCGCTCGGCATCAACCCCGAGAAGATCGCCAAAGGGGAGGTCAATTTCAACTTCGACATTTCGGACCTGTCCAAGATGTTCAACGCTGGCACCTCCATGGAAGACTTGCTGAAGAACTTGGGCATGGACATTCGAGTTGACGCCGCACCGGTGGAAATCGACCCGTCCGCTCTGGAAAACAACGACGATGAAACCATGAAACTCCCCGCCGAGGACGTCTACCTCGACGGTTGGAACATGTCGGTAACCCTCGATTTCGCCCTGAAGGGTGACATCGAGTCCGACCACCTCGAAATTGAACTCATCAAGAACGGTTCCCAAATTGAAATCATGCGAACCACCCAACCAAAGCCTCTGGCCCTGGTGGAACTCCCCCACCCCTGCGACGATGTCGTGGAGTGGACCCTGAACAACGGTATTCTCGACATCACCCTGAAACTGACGCCTCAAGGCAAGGCGCTGGAGACGGATGATGACGACACCCTCCCTGCCCCGGGGGAGGTGAGCATCGACCTCGGCGACGACGACGATGACGAAGACGACGGTGGCATCCCCATCTTTTTGAAGGACGTGAAAACAATGAGCAAAGTGATTGGAATTGACCTTGGAACAACGAACAGCTGCGTGGCCACCATCGAGAACGGTGAACCCGTGGTGATCCCGAACGCAGAAGGTGCACGCACCACCCCGTCGGTGGTGGCGTTTGCCAAAGACGGTGGCGAACGCCTCATCGGCGTGACCGCCAAGCGGCAGGCCGTGACCAACGCTGATCGAACCATGATTTCGGTCAAGCGACACATGGGAACGAAGTGGACCACCGACGTGGACGACACCAGCTACACGCCGCAGGAAGTTTCGGCCTTCATCCTCCAGAAGCTGAAAGCCGATGCGGAGGCCTACTTGGGCCACGAAGTGAAGCAAGCGGTCATCACCTGCCCGGCCTACTTCACCGACGCCCAGCGAAAGGCCACCAAAGACGCCGGCCGCATCGCAGGTCTCGACGTGCTGCGCATCATCAACGAACCCACGGCCGCTGCCCTCGCCTACGGAGTGGACAAGACCCAGGACCAAACCATTCTCGTGTACGACTTGGGCGGAGGAACCTTTGACGTGTCCGTCCTCGAAATCTACGAGGTGGACGGCCAACCCCAGATCGAGGTCAAGGCCACGGCGGGCAACAACAAGCTCGGTGGGGACGACTTCGATGAGAAGATCATCGACTGGATGGTGAAGGAGTTCAAGAAAGACACCGGCATCGACCTGTCCAAGGACAACCAAGCCCTGTCCCGCCTGAAAGAAGCGGCCGAGAAAGCCAAGATCGAGCTCTCTGGTACCCAGCAGACGCAGGTCAACCTGCCGTTCATCTCCATGGCCGACGGGCAACCCGTCCACATGGACCTCTCGCTTTCTCGAGCCAAATTCGAAGACCTCATCGCCAAACTCATCGAGAAGACGATGGTTCCCACCCGTCAAGCCATGAAAGACGCTGGCCTGAAGAAGGGAGACGTCGACAAGGTGATTCTGGTCGGTGGTTCCACACGGGTTCCTGCTGTCCAGGAAGCGGTCGAGAAGGAAGCGGGCAAGCCGCCCTACAAGGGCATCAACCCCGACGAAGCCGTGGCCATGGGCGCTGCCCTTCAGGCTGGCATCATCGCGGGCGACGAGGGCGTTTCTGACATCCTCCTGCTCGACGTCACCCCCCTCACGTTGGGCATCGAGACCCTCGGTGGCGTGATGACGACGATGATCGAGCGGAACACCACGATTCCAGCCCGACGCTCCGAAATCTACTCCACCGCTTCCGACAACCAGCCAGCGGTTGAAATCCATGTGCTCCAAGGTGAGCGTGAGTTCGCCAAGGACAACGTCACGCTGGGCCAGTTCCAGCTGGTGGGCATCCCGCCCGCCCCTCGCGGCGTTCCCCAAATCGAGGTCACCTTCGACATCGACGCCAACGGCATCGTCAACGTGAGCGCCAAAGACATGGGCACCGGCAAGGAGCAGTCGATCAAGATTGAGTCGGCCACGTCGCTGACCGAGGATGAAATTCAGGAGAAGATCGCTGAAGCCGAGAAGTTTGCAGAGGATGATCAGCGCCGAAAGGCCAAGGTTGAACTTCGCAACATGGCCGACCAGGTCGTGTACCAAACCCGACGCACGCTCGAAGAATCGGCAGACAAACTGGACGACAGCGACGTCGATCCGGTCAAGGCGCACCTTGACGAGTTGGAAAAGATGGTGCAGGACGACGACGGCAAGCCCGTCGACATCGACGCCATGGACGACGCCGCCATTCAAGCGAAAGTCAAGGAAATCGAAGAAGCCATGCACGCCGTGTCCACCAAACTCTACGAAGCTGCGGCCGCAGAGATGGCCCAGCAAGAGGGCGGTGAAGACGGCGACATCAGCGTTGATGATGGCGTGGTCGATGCAGACTTCGAAGTGGTCGAAGACGAGGACTGAACCCGGGCCAGAGCGTCAAGCGCTTGGCTTATGGGGAAGCGGTCGGTGGGCGGCCCATGAGCGAAGTCCCCATTCTCAAGGAGACGACGCGAACCACCGGTCGAGAGGCGCTTCGCAACAACATCACGGCCGCCATGGCGCTGGCCGGTGCGGTCAGGACGACGCTGGGCCCGCTGGGCCAAGACAAACTCCTCATCGACGATGAGGGGCGGACCATGGTCACCAACGACGGCGTCACCGTTCTGGAATCGGCCAAAGTGGAACACCCCGTCGCACGGATGCTCATCAACGCCTCAACCACCCAAGACCGCATCGCACGGGACGGAACGACCAGTGCGGTTCTGCTCTCCGCTGAACTTCTCCAAAACGCATGGGAGCTGGTGCTTCAGGGCGTCCACCCGTCCGCCATAGCACGCGGCTACCGCCACGCAGAGGAAGCCTGTCGTCAGCACTTTGAGGCGCTGGTGATCGACGCCACGGACGACCGAATGATGGCTGCCGCCACCACCTCGTTGTCCGGTAAAATTCATCGCGCCATGCAGGACCACTTGGCTGGTCTGGCCATTCAGGCGGCCCGAGCGGTGGTCGAGGACCGTCCTGACGGCGCCTTGGCCGACCCAACTCGCGTCAAAATCCTCACGCAAACGGGCGGCACCATGACCGACTCGTCGCTGGTGACCGGCCTGGTCCTGGCAAAGAAACGGGTGTCAGACCGGATGCCGAAAACACTGACCTCCGGTAAAGTGGCCCTCGTTGACGGCGGCCTTGAGCGCCGAGAGATGATGAGCAACGTGAAGCTCAACGTTGCGAGCACCGGCGTCTTGGAGAGTTTCCGACAGCAGGAGAAAACCGTTCTTCTGGACCAAATCGACCATCTCGTTGACCTTGGTGTGACCTTGCTGGCGTGCAAGGAAGGCATCGACGATGACGTCCATGCAGCGCTCACGGAAGCGGGCATCCAGGCGTACCGACGCGTCGCTCGTTCGGATTTGGACCTGCTCGCTCGAGGCACCAACGCCACCCTGAACAACGACGTGAAGGGACTAACTGAGTCGGATTTGGGCGTGTTCATCTCCAGCACCAACGAGCGCTGGAACGGCGTCATGCACTGGATCGTTGAAACCGAAGAGGGTGGGGCGACGTTCATCGCCAAAGGCTCGACCAACGAAACGGTCGGCGAGGTTGAACGCTGCTTTGCCGATGCACTCGGTGTCGCCTGCCAGCTGCTTGAGGAACCGAGCCTGTTGGCAGGAGGCGGAGCCACGCAGATCGCCCTTGCACGTCATCTCCGCAGGTTCGCCGAAAGCTTCGCCGGAAGGGAACAATTGGCCATCGAGGCCTTCGCTGATGCCCTCGAAATCATTCCCCGCACATTGGCACAAAACGCCGGCCTCGACCCGCTTGATTCGCTCCTGCAAACGGTAGCAGAGCAGAGCACGCACGACGGGCCCAACGCGCACCACATCGGCCTCAACGTGGAACACAAAGGGCCCGGAAACATGGTCGAGGACGGCATCGTGGAACCGCTGCGCATCACGCGCCAGGTGCTGGCGGGCGCCACCGAAGCGGCCCTCTCGGTGTTGCGCATCGACGACGTCTTGTGGGCCAAGCAGGACCCCTCGGTTCCGGACTTGCCCGATGAAGACGCTTGACGGACCCGTGGCAGAAACCTGCCCTTCATATACTCGATATTCGAGGAACAAAGGTGCCCGAAGAAAGTAACATCCCCGTCGGCATCGACGACATTGCCATTCATTTTCCTCGTCTTTACATGGACATGAAGGACTTCGCCGACCTTCGGGGCGCCGATTACGGCAAGTTGAGCAAAGGCCTCGGACTGGAGGCCATGGCCATCCCCGACGTTCACGAAGACACCGCTACCATGGGCGCCATGGCGGTGATGCAACTCATCGACCGCAACGGTCTAGACCCGAGGACCATCGGACGGATGTACCTCGGGACGGAGTCGGCGCTTGACGGTGCCAAACCCACGGCGACGTACATCGTTGACATGCTCACCCAACGCTACGCTGAGCGCTTTGGAGAAGACTGCTTCCGCACGTGTGACGTGGTGGACATGACCTTTGCCTGCATCGGGGCCGTGGACGCCCTCCACACCACCTTGGACTGGGTCGCCCGTTCGAGTGAAAACGATGAGCGACTCGGCATCGTCATCTTCTCTGACAACGCCAAGTACGCACTGGAGTCCTCGGGCGAATACACGCAGGGCGCTGGCGGCGGTGCGCTGCTGATTCGTCGAAACCCTCGCCTGCTGGAGATCCCCGACTGCATTGGGGTGTCAACCACGCCGGTCCATGACTTCTTCAAGCCGCGACGTGAAGTCTCCATCCGGTCGGTCATCTCCAACGTTCTCCAACTCGCTCAAGAGGCCGGTCAATCGGTCAAGAAGGGGCTCGTTGACCGCATGATTCGCCATCTGCCCAAGTCTACGGTGCGAAAACTCGGTATCTTCGCCCACGGTGAAGAAAAAGTCAGCGTTCACCGCGACGACCCCGTCTTCGACGGACAATTTTCCAACCTCTGCTACCAAAACGCGGTTCGTCAAGCCTTTTTCGACTTCAGCCAGAAAGCGGAGCGAGCCGGACGAATTGCACCGGGCGATGACGACCCGTTCACCGAGCAGTGGTCTCGCATCATCATGCACCTCCCCTACGCCTACCAGGCCAAGCGGATGTTCCCCGACGTCTTCCGCCACGACCGCGAGCGCACCCCGATGTGGGAAGACGTGGTCGCAGAAATCGGACCGATGCCCGAACGTCCCGAGGCCGATGATGAAGCCTCGCTCGCGGCGTGGGAGAAAGAGAAGGACGCCTACCGAAGGAAGATTTCCAAGACCACGCAGTACACCGAATTCCACGCAGGAAGAATCGAGAAAGGACAGCGCGCCAGCAGCCTCATCGGCAACCAGTACACCGGTTCCATCTTCCTCGCTTTGATGTCCACTTTTGAGTCGGATTTGGAGGACAACAGCAACCTCGACAACGCATTGTTTGGGATGTGCGGCTACGGCTCCGGAGCCAAAGCCAAGGTCTTCGAGGGCAAGGTCAACCCCCGCTGGCGAGAAGTGGTCGCCACCTGGCACTTGTTTGAGCGACTTGCAGGACGCATGGCCATCGACCACATCACCTACGAGAACCTCCACAAGGGCACGCAGGACAACAGCGTGATCGAGCCCAAGGGTGAATTCGCTCTGGTTGACATCGGCGAAGAAGGCGTTGAAGAAGGCGCCCGCCGCTACCGATGGATCAAAGCCTGAGGCTTAGAAATCGAGGACGACTTTTCCGCAGTTGCCCTCCATGGCCAACTGCACGGCTTGTTCAAACGATTCAATGCCCATGCGGTGCGTGATCACCTTGTCCACGTCGATGAGGTTTCGCGAGAGTAAATCGTGCATTGTGTCCCACGTGGACCACATCTTTCGTCCGTTGATGCCTTTGAGGTGAAGGTAGCGGAACACGACCTCGTTCATGGGCACCTCCGGGGTGCCGCCACCGTACACGGACAGGACGTTGACATAGCCTCCCATTCGGGTGGAGTGAATGGCGTTGGAGAGGGCCGAGGCTGCCCCTGAAAACTCGCAGCTGTTGTCAACGCCACGTCCTTCGGTGGCTTCGAGAATGCGGCGACGACGTCGTCGTCTTTGCCCAGCACCAAGTCTGCGCCCAGTTCTTTGGCCAGCGACATGCGGTAGGTGTTGTCCCAGTCCACGGCGATGACCCTGGCAGCACCCATGGCTTTGGCGGCGTTCACGGCGAACAATCCGATGGGGCCTAGACCGTGAACAGCGACCGTCGCTCCCTCTACGGGGCCACCCGTCAAGGTGTGGATGGCATTGCCCAGCGGGTCCTGAATGGAAGCATGACCGGGGTCGAGGCCTTCCGGAACGTGCCGTGCGTTGACGGCAGGGACGACAAAATACGGGGCGAAGGCACCGTGGCCGTGGACGCCGAAAATCGAACCGTTTTCACAAACATGAGCGTTCCCTTCCTCGCAACGAGGGCAATTCCAGCAAGCAAGATGACACTCAACGGCGATGAGGTCGCCGACCTCATGCGAGGAGACCCCATCACCCACAGCCACCACCGTCCCGCTGGTTTCGTGCCCAGTGACGGTGCCAAGGGGACGTTGTCCCGGCTCCATTCGTCCCATTTCCAAATGTGAATGTCCGTGCCGCAGACGGACGTGGATTGGGTTTTGATGAGGACCTCGCCGGCGCCCGGGGAAGGGACGGCGTGCTCAACCTGAGCGAACCCACCGACCTCGGGCCGGGTCTTGGTCCACGCCGTCATGGTTGCTGGTACCGATGCCACGCCCCGCCCTCGCAGGATTGTTTGTTGGGCGCCTTTTCATCCTTCGCTCACGATGTCTTGGGGGCGAATTGGAGGAAGGTTCGGTAGGTTGATTAGGTAGGCGCGACGGCCTCAAAGCCCGTTGATGCTGCAATGAAGTACGTCGTGGTCAGCGGGGGAGTCCTCTCAGGACTCGGAAAAGGTGTCACCGCCAGCAGCATCGGCGTCCTCCTGAAAGCCGCCGGCCTGCGAGTCACGTCGATCAAAATTGACCCCTACCTGAACAGCGATGCGGGGACGATGTCGCCGTTTGAACACGGGGAGGTGTTCGTGTTGGACGACGGCGGTGAAGTCGACTTGGACTTGGGGAACTACGAGCGATTCTTGGACATCAACCTCTCAAAGGACAACAACCTGACGACGGGCAAAATCTACGCCAAGGTGATCGAAGCCGAACGCCGGGGCGACTACCTCGGGAAAACGGTCCAGGTGATTCCCCACATCACCGACGCCGTGCAGGACTGGATCGAATCCGTGGCCGCTCGCCCGGCGGACGGCAGCGAAGAAACCCCGATGCCTGCATCATTGAACTCGGTGGGACGGTTGGTGATATCGAATCGGCTCCGTACGTCGAGGCGCTGCGCCAGTTTCAGTTCCGTGTCGGTCGTGAGAACGTCACCTTCGTCCATGTCTCCTTGGTCCCGGTCATGGGGCCCGTGGGCGAGCAGAAAACAAAACCAACGCAGCACACCGTGAAGGAATTGCGTGGCCTCGGCATCACGCCCGACATTCTGGTGTGCCGCTCCTCGAAACCGCTCAACGAAGAAACCCGCAACAAACTTGCTGCGTTCTGCCACGTGAAACCCCAAGCCGTCATGTCGACCCACGACGTCCCCAACATCTACCACGTTCCGCTCATGTTGCAGGAACAAGGGTTGTGCGACATCCTCGGCGTGGACTGTTCAGCCACCGGAATGCTGGACGATTGGAAGGCCATGGCCTTCCATTTGGACACGCTCACCGAAGAGGTCCACATCGCCATGGTTGGCAAGTACACCGACCTTTCCGACGCGTACCTCTCCGTCATCAAGAGTTTGCAACACGCCGCCATGGCCGTCGACCGAAAACTCGTCATCGACTGGATCGAAGCCAGTCATCTCGAAGAAGATTGGGCGGCAGAGGACCACGAGGCCGCATGGGCGGCGCTGCGAAAGGCCGATGGCGTCCTCGTTCCCGGCGGGTTCGGCGACCGTGGCGTTGAAGGAAAATCCGGGCGGCACACTATGCACGAACCGAAGGCGTCCCCTACCTCGGCATCTGCCTCGGGTTGCAAATTGCCACCATCGAATTCTGCAGGAACGTCTTGGGCATGACGGGTGCCAACTCCACCGAGTTTGAGGACAACCCTGAACACGCAGCCGTCGTGTTCATGCCCGAAATCTCGAAGACCCACCTTGGAGGCACGATGCGCCTCGGCAGTCGACCCACCCTCTGGCAGCACGACGGGTCAACCATCCGTGCCCTGTACGGTCCAGGAGAAGCGGTGGACGAGCGGCATCGGCACCGCTACGAGGTCAACCCCGACCTCATTGAGCGCATTGAGGAAGCCGGGCTGGTCTTTGTCGGCAAAGACGAATCGGGGCAGCGATGCGAGATTTTCGAACTGAACGACCACCCGTACTACGTCGGCGTCCAGTTCCATCCGGAATTCAAATCCCGCCCCGGGAAGCCGAGTCCGCCGTTCCTTGGTTTGCTCAAAGCCGCCTCGGACCAACTCAACTGAGCGGTCACTCACCCGGTCCGCCTGCGGTTCCATTACGACCGCTTCAAGCGGTCCATGCCGGTGTCCTTTCCTCCACGGCTCCCTCCATAACGGGTCAACGTTGAAAGGTTGAGCCGAGGTTCTTGATGCATGCTGAGACGAATCGGTGGCTTGAGCGGCCTGTTCGTTTTGCTGACGCTCGGCTGGTACCTCGTGTTTCCATTCATCACCGGCTGCGACCTGAACACGACCGGTCCAGAAAGACAGGAATGCGAGGAACTCATCACCCCCGTCTTGTCGTTTTTCTGTGCACTTCCTCCGCTCATTATCGCTGTTCTGGTCTTCGCTTCAACCCACGGGCTGAAATCCGACGTGATGGTGGAGAGCCCCCGGTTGGATGAGGAAGGGAAAATGCACCTCCCAGCAGGCGTCCAAACGGTTGAAGAGAGCATCAAGCAGACGCAACTCGCACAGTCCGGCCTGAAGCTCGGAGTCGTGTTGGTCGTTGGCTCCTACCTGTTGATCATCCTCGCTGGTGTGCTCCTCATTCTTCTCGCCGTCCTTTGCGGCATGTCCATGGGTAATAGCTGCGGAGACGATGGGTTTGAATCGCTCGTGTCATGGATGTCGGTGGGAAGCGTTGGGATCAAACTTGGTTTGGTCCTGTTTGTACTCTCCGCCGTTGCTAAATTGGTCATTGAGTTTCAACTCGAGGCGGGGGGGGTGTCCGTTGAAACAAAACCAGCGGCGTTGGCCGAAACCATGGTGAAGGCACCTTGCCCGGCGTGCGGGGCAAAATTACGATTCCCCGTTGAACACCAAGGTCAGGTGCAATGCCCGAAGTGCAGCACACTGTTCACGGTTGGTACAGATTGAGGACCGGTCAACCGTCCTCGTTGAGCCATGTCTTGACGAGTCCGGGGAGCAATTCGCCGGCCTTGCCCAGGTGAACTTCGTCAAAGGCCTCGACGTTGAGGGGGGCTTCAGCGTTCACCAACACCGTTCGGGCACCGTTGGCCTTTGCAACGTGAACGAGGTCGGCCGCCGGATACACGTGCCCCGAGCTGCCCACGACGATGAACACCTCGCAAACCTCCATGGCCGCATGAATGCGCTCCATGTGCATCGGCACTTCACCAAACCACACGATGTCAGGTCGAAGGCGCCCGGGTTCAGCGCAGCAACGACAGGTCAGAAATTCGTCTTCGAGGTCCGTCTCGTCCATGCGCCGTTCATGCTGGCCGGAGACTTCGCAGCGCAACATTTCGAGTTGACCGTGCATGTGGATGACATCCGCGCTTCCACCGCGCTCGTGGAGGTCGTCCACGTTTTGGGTGATGAGCACCATGTTGCCCAGACCGTTCGCCAATTCAGCCAGCGCTTCATGGGCGGGGTTGGGAGCCACCTCGTTCAGTTGCCGTCGGCGGGCTTGATAGAACCTCCAGACCAACACCGGGTCGTCCCGCCAGGCGTACGGGGTTGCAACGTCCTCAATTCGATGGTTTTCCCACAACCCGTCGTGATCTCGGAACGTTCGAATGCCGGACTCGGCCGAAACCCCCGCACCCGTCAGCACCACCACGCGCGTTCCCCTCATGATCGCTCACCACCACGCACGCTGCGCCAACATGAGACCGTCATGTTGAGGAAATTTCACATCATCGGTCGAGCCGGTTGAGCATCATCAAAGTTCAGCCACTCGAATGAGCCGAGTGGTCCGAAAGCCCTGAAGGATTTTGATGAAGCGCTTGGCTTGGAATTCGGCGTCCAACTCGTCATCCCCCGTATCAATGCGAACCGCCTCCAAGCCGATGAGCTTCGAGGGCGTGGCCACGCCGAGGATGTTTGAATGGCCGATGGCTCTGAGCACATCGGGCGAGAGTTGCAAGTTCCCTCGGCCGATGAGGAAGCCTTGGCCACCCATCGGCGACAGGAGAAGAAGAAGCGGGCGTTGGCCCTCTTCGTAGAGGTGGGCGCCGATCACCTCGAGCAGTCCCTGCTCGTTGAGGTCGTGATGCACGGTCTCCTTGTGCTGCACGTCAATGCCCAAAAGCGTCAATTCGAGGTCGAGGTGCTCACCCATTCGGCGAAGCGTTCCACCGCTGCCCCAGACCACCATGAGGTCGGGTTCGTCCTCGAGCAGGCTCTTGACGTGATGGGCCAAGCCTTCGATGGTGTCCTCTTCACTGACCCGCTCGACCTGCTCTTTGGCCCCCTGCATGAATCGCGGCGAGGATGGCGTCCACGCCTCGCCGTACATGCGAACCTTCCATTCACCCTTGGCGTAGACCGTTTCGTCCAAATCCATGACCTCCGTGATGGCCGTGCGAAGGTCGCCCAAAGCAAACGACAAGGCGACCTCTGCCGCCGCTTTGGGAGTCGTAGCAAAACAGCCGGAGTGCATTTTCACACCACCGGGTACACCGATGAGCGCCGTTGTTGGTGCATCACCTCCCGCTGCCTCAAGTGCATTGACGATGTCCCGTGTCGTCCCGTCGCCGCCGGCGTACAGGATGGCATCGACCCCGGCCTCCACGAGTTCGCCAACCAACCGAGCCGTGTCTTCAGGGGCGGTCGAAGCCGGCGTGGCACCCAAGGACACCAACGAGACGGGGCCGGAAGACTCGAGTTCAGGCACCCAACTTCCGCCCATTCGGCCGTCCCAGGTGAGCAGGGTGAGTTGGACGCCGGCTCGGTTGAGGGAGGAGGTGGCCAAGTTGAGAAGATGCGTCAAACATTGCGTCATGCGCGGACCTGCCCGGTCCTCAGCACCTGCCGCCCGCGCTTCGTCGGCGCGACCGTCGCTGCCTTTGAACCCCAATTTTCCGCCCAATCCGGCGTCAGGGTTGACCACGAGCCCGAGGCGCATGACAGCCGCTGGTGCCACTCCCTCAAATAGCCGTGCTTTGGCCGATGTCGAGGCTGCATCAACCGAGGCTTCATGAGGAAGGAAGGCGAGGTGGCTCCATGAAGGGCCCGCCGTCCACCGAGCCAAGCCTCGATGACATCCTCGCCCGGGATTTCGCTGAATTGAAAGTCGGCGAGGGCAACCTTCCCGCACCAAAACCAACGGAAAAGAAGAACGCTGCATCAACCACCGCCTCGGTGCCCAAAGCCTACAATCAGCGCATTGACGCCGTTGAACAGCGCACCTCCTTTGCGGTGAAACCACCCGCACCATCCAACGCCGAAACCGTCGACAAAACTCCGGCTTCGCCCAAACCGGAGGTGCTCAAATCCCCAAGCGCACAACCGGGCGACGATTTCGACGTGAACTGGTAGAACGGCCGGAGACCTCTGCAGCGAAGCGCGGGATTCATAGCGAGGGGGCAACCCCGTAGGGGTTGGGGAGCGTGACCAACGTGGCAATGATTCACATCACCTTGCCGGACGGAACGGTGAACGAATACGCCGCTGGGATCACCTGCGGTGAGGTCATCATCGACGCCCTCGGAAAGAAACACGGTTGCCTTGCGGCGAAGGTCGACGGCCAAGAACACGACCTGTCGACGTCGTTGAACGTCGATTGCTCGGTTGAGGGCATCCTCGCTCATTCCGACGAAGGCATGCACATCTTGCGCCACTCCGCAGCGCACCTGCTGGCCCAGGCGGTCATGGAGCTCTACCCGGGGGCCTTGCCGACGATCGGACCCGCCATTGACCGTGGCTTCTACTACGATTTCGCCATGGAACCCATCGCCCAAGGCGACCTCAAGGCCATCGAGAAGAAAATGCACGAACTCGCCCGAAAAAACCTCACGGTGGAGCGGGTTGAACTCGACCAAACCACGCTCCGCGAACACTTTGAATCAACCCGTACAAACTTGGAGATCATCGATGATAAACTCGAAGCCGGAGACGAGGTCCACCATCTACAAGCAGGGCGAATGGTACGATTTGTGCCTGGGCCCGCACGTTCCCAGCACGGCGAAATTGATGTTCGTTCGACTGACTTCCGTGTCCACCGCCTACTGGCGAGGCGACCAAGACCGCGAGCAGTTGGTCCGCATTTACGGCATGGTGGAGCCCACCAAGGAAGCCCTCAAGGCCACCTTAACCCGACTGGAGGAAGCGAAGAAGCGGGACCATCGAAATTGGGCAAAGACCTGCAGCTCTTTCACATCGATGAGGAGGTGGGTCAGGGGCTCATCTTGTGGACGCCCGCGGCGCCATCGTGAGGCAGGAACTGCAGGACTTCATCTCCCATCACCTTCGACGTCAAGGCTATTCGCAAGTCTTCACTCCGCACATGGCAAGCTTGACCTCTACCGCACGTCGGGCCATTTCCCCTACTACCAGGACTCGCAATACCCGCCGCTGGTTGAAGCGCGACCTGATGAACAAGCTGGCCGATGAAGGCTGCACTTGCGGGGACCTTTCAAACATGATGAAATCTGGAGAAATCGACGGCTACATGCTCAAGCCAATGAATTGCCCCCATCACGTGAAAATTTACGCCAGTCAGGCCCGTTCCTACCGCAACCTCCCCCTCCGACTTGCTGAGTTTGGTACGGTCTATCGGTGGGAACAATCGGGTGAAATCTCAGGCATGACAAGGGTGCGTGGCTTCACCCAAGACGACGCGCACCTCTTCGTCACCGAGGATCAACTCGCTGACGAGGTGCTCGGCTGCATTGAACTCGTGCAGATCATCTTTGACAAGCTCGGCATGGAAGACTACCGGGTTCGCGTGGGTTTGCGAGACCCGGATTCGTCCAAGTACGTTGGCGACCCAAAACGCTGGGACAAAGCAGAAGACGCTTGCCGAGCGGCCGCTGAATCCCTCGGCGTGCCCTGGTCGGAGGAAGAGGGCGAGGCGGCCTTTTACGGGCCGAAAATCGACTTCGTCGTTCGCGATGTCATCGGCCGAGAATGGCAACTCGGCACCGTTCAAGTCGACTACAACCTCCCGGAACGCTTTGATTTGACGTACAAGGGACGCGACGGCGAACTCCATCGCCCGGTGATGATTCACCGCGCCCCGTTCGGTTCCATGGAACGGTTCTGCGGCGTGCTCATCGAACATTTTGCAGGACGCTTCCCCACGTGGCTGACGCCAACCCAATGCCACGTCATCACCATCCGTGAAGAGCACGGGGCCTATGCTGGGAAGGTGGCTGATGCCCTCAAGGCGGCCGGTGTCCGCGTGGAACTTGACGATTCGGACAACAACATCATGAAGAAAATCCGAAATCATCGCAAACTCCAGCCGGCCTACCTCCTCATCTTGGGAGACGAGGAAGTCGAACAGGAGACCGTTAGCTTGCGAGCCAGAAACGGCGACCAAGTTGCAGGTGTTCCTCTTGACCGTTTCATCGCCGATCTCGTGGCCGAAATCGAAGAGAAAACGCCTCAACCCTCGCTTGTTCCCCCTGCTGCTGAGTGAGGACCCATGACGTCGCCGTCAATCATTCACGCCTACGATGGCGCCATGGTTGGACCGTTGTTGTTGGCCTTCCTCACGACCGCCTTCTTCTGGCGAAACGTGGTTCCACGGCAACTCAGGGGGTTGCAGGTGGCGTTCCCGACGGGCCCTCGAACGTACGAAGTGCATCAGGTGACGTCCACCACGGAGGACGTGCGCAAGTTGTTGGCACGACCGGGCACGCGCTTGGGCGTGGTTTCCTACCTGATGGCCCTGAGCGGTTCGTTGGTCCTGCTGTTCGAGTTTCTGAACGTACGAACCGGAGGTGCTGAAGGCTACCACGCACCGTCGATCGGATTTGCCCTCCTGCTCATTGTCATCCCTGCCGTCGTTTCTACCGGCACCTCACTTGGTGCTCAAATCATCAAACCACACGGCGTGAGCCGAGCCTCCCTCCAAAGCAACTCCACCCTGCGAAACGCATCCTATTTCGCCCTCACGGTGGCGTGGTTGTTGCTTGCCTTGGGGGTCGGCGTGGTGTTGATGGTTCGGGACGTGTCCGCCACCACGCTGTACAGCACGGTGGCGCTGGTCGCCTTCAGCCCCGCCATCCTCGCCTACGGGCGAGTGTTGGGCTCGTCATGGCACGCCCTCAAACAGTCTTCTGAACAAATCGCCAAGGGTCGGTCCTCCCCCTTCCACAACCACGTACCCAACGCTCGACAGCAGTTCATCGCTCAAGTGGTCCATCTCAACCTGGTCGTGATGCCGTTCGTCGCAGCGAACACCGTGCTTTCCCTTGCGCTGCTGGCGTACAATCCCGACATGTTTGTCCACTCGGACCGGGTGCTTGAGCTCCCTGAATACCGCTTGCAATCGACCTACATGGAAGAAGGCGGGTTGCTCGGTTTTGGTCTTATTGAGCTCTTTTCGCACATCCCCCAGGCGGGCATTCGCGTTCCCATTGTGACCACGTTGCTGCTGTTCCTCCTTCTCAACGTGGCCGCCATCGGTTTCCTCTTTGTCTACGAAGTGGCACGCATCCTCTTCCTCGATATCCAAGACGTTTCGGGTCGCGGTGGCATTCGCTTGGCGGACAGTCGACTGCTCAGGGCCGAACCCATTCAGCAAGCCCACGTCCTGAACTTCTGCTTCACGGGTTTCGCCGGCCAATCGATGCTGTTGCTGGCCTTGGCGATGATCACGTTCTGGGATTCCAGTTTTCTTCCACAGGGTGCCCAGTGCGGAAAATGGGAGGACGACGTCTGTTTCATCTTGGAGAAAGACATGCTCGAACAACTGACGTGGATGCTGGCCTCCGCCGGCCAAGTGGCGTTTTTGGTGGTGTGGGGCCTGTCCCGGAAACGGTCCACGCAACTGAATGAAATCACGTTTGACGCCTCCATGGACGAAGACCGTACGCGACTCCGAGGGATGAGCGACATGATTTACCTCAAACAACGAGCCACCGCCGAACTCATCGGGAGCGACGACTGGAACACCGCCATTGAGCGGTACGAGACCTCAACCCAAGGTCGGGAAGCCATGCTGGTGGGGCTTGACATGATTCGCTCGACACAGGCCAAGATGCTCCTTCACGTCGGCTTGGGCAGATGGGACGAAGCCGAGGAGATGGCGGTTGACCTCCTGGCCCTTCAGGGTGGAAGGGACGCACAAACGGCGAGATTGGTCCTTTGTGCCGCGAGTTTAGCCCAGCGCGACTACCAGGAGGCCGTTCCAAGACTGGCGTTGCTCAACAACGACGACGTCGAAGCGGTTCGGTTGCGATGGGTCGCCAGCCTCCTGACGGGAAAACAACACCTGGACCGGGACGGCACCTCCATGCTCAGCGTTGACCCGCTGCGCAGAGACAACATACGGATGCTCGAGGCGTTTGAATCGGGCGAGGTGAACCTGAGAAAGAACCCCGTCCGCCAACCGGCTCAACGCGCCATGTACCTGGCCGAAATCGCTCGCCTGCGCATGATGGGCCGCAGTGAGGAAGCGCTCAACCACCTCGAACGGACCATGGCGGAAGGGGACGGGTCAACGTGGGTGCATGGCCGACTGGTGCAAGCCCTCCTCAACTTCGACGACGGGCGAAGCCTGACGGCCATCAACGCCGTCAAGCAACTTGCGTTGGACCATCCACGGCACCCTCATGTTCGAGGCGTCCTTCACGAACTGGCCGCCATGGGCAAGGCCAGACGCCCGCCCTCGGAACCGACCAACATTCAGTGGGCGGTGGAGAACGACACCGACTGGAAGGATGCGTGGTCGCTCCACAACGTGGCCGTGCCGCCCGTGCTGGACACGAACGACCTCAAACAACACGCTGTTCGGGCCAACGCGTGGACCCTCCTGCTGACCGACGATGGTCTGGGTAAGCACGCAGAAAAGAAGACAGCAAAACGCCTGCCCGATCAAGTTCCTTTGGGCCTCTACACCCACATGGGCGGCTTGATCATCACCATCGCCGGCATGCCGGTTGATCTCGGTCTTCCCGCCGGCATCGACCTGAAGACCGCCCGAAAACTCGGGCTCCTCGATACCTGATCAGATTCGACGGCGCAGTCGCTCCATGGCACCGTCCGCTACGCCCAAAGCTTCCAAAGCAGGCTCCAATCGCGCCACTTCGAGATGCTCCCCTGCCAAGGCCACCGCCTCTTCGCAAGCACGCCGGTCCTCATCGGTCGCCTTGATGTTCGCCGCCTCGCATTGGTTACGCAGCACCGCCCACTGTTCGGTCACGAAGTCGTAGAGTTCCTGCGCCTCCTCCACGGCATGGCCTTCTCGGTCAAGCGCCGCCGTCATCTGCTCGAGCAACATCCCTGCGTGGGACCAAGTTTTGTCGTCAGCCGCCTTGACGATGTCCGCCAGCATGGTCTCCCAGTCGGCTCGGTCGTCGCGATGCTCAAACCGTTTCGTGAGTTTCTTCTTCTGTTTCAACGCCCGCAGCACGTCGTCCATGGCCGCCCGTTCCCGTTCCAAGGTCCGCACCACGCCGTCCGCCAGACCGATGGCTTGGCTGGCATTCCCTGATGCCAACGCCTCAGCCGCCTGCTCGAGTCGCTTCTCCATATCGGACGTGTCAAGCCCGTCACTTTGCTTGACGCTTCGGCGGGCTTCCTCCACCGAGGTTTCCGCACGACCGAGGGCGTCGGCATCGGCTTCCAGTTGCGGGGGGATCACCGCCGCAATTTCGTAAGCTTCCTTGGGTTGTTCCTTCGAAAGCGAGGATTTGGCTTCGGCCAAGACGTCGCGCAGCTGTTGGACACCATCACCGCTTTTTCCGTCGAGCGCTCGGGTGGCCTCGAGGATGGCTTGTTCGGCTTTCGCCCACCACACGATGATGTCGCTGGCCCGTTTCTTGGCCTGACGGAAGAGTTGTTCGCCCTCCCGTAGAGCACCGAGGGAAACTTCCCTTTCCCCCATGTCGTAGGCTTTGCGAGGGCGCTTGACGGTGGGAGCAATGGTTTCTGCTTGATCAACGGCCGTCAGTGCATCCTGTCGAATGATCTCCACATCATCCGCAAAGGACAATGCCCGCTCCATGTCTTCCTCGCTTTCATCCAACAGGCGCATCCCGTACGCCGGGTCAAGGTGTCCCTCCTCTTTGGCCGTCGTGAGCAGGCTGGCCGCTTGAGCGACCGCTGCACCCTGGGCTTTCAATTCGAGCAGGCGCGTCTCAAGGCGGTCGAGGCGTTGCCTGAACTGCTTTCGCTCAACCTTTTGGTCGTCGCCGACCGTCCACGTGTAGGCCGTGTCGGCCACGGCGAGGGTGCACACGGTAAGGGCGAGAACCATCGGGACGTCCGAGAAGGCGCCGCCTGAGGTCAGTGTGAAGGCCAAAGCGGACAAGGAACCGATGCCGGTGAGGATGGCGCGTAGCGAAGGACGCCAAAATGACCCCGCATCGTTCGGTGCGAAAGAGAGCGACACAGCCACCCTGATACCAACACCAAACCGCTGCCCGCCTTCGCAGAGGTGGTCCCGTGAAACCCGAGAGCGCCCAGTGCCATCAACAACGGCCATGCCACCGTGGTGGCGGAGGCCACGCGTGAACGAGCGGCAGGGTCGTCGAGGGTCAAATCCTGGACGAAGATGCCCCAGATCAAGACCCACAAGTGGCGCCCCGAAGCTGGTCAGTACCACACCGTCGCCGTTCATCAACCCCCGAAGCGATGGCCATGCAAGCCACACGGCGCACAGCAGAAGGGTCAGCGCCGTGATGAGGGTGGCGTTTTCCACCCGTTTGATGCGAAGGGTCCGTTCGGCCTCGACGGCTGCGTCAGCGTCCGCCCAGGTGACCATGCCGTTGCCTCACCGTCGTTCCCCCATAATCACTCCGATGGCTTGTCCGTTTCACCCAAGCCACTCGAAACGTTCCAGCGGCAAGGTTCAAGGGTGTTATCGGGTTGTATTCTCAACCGAGGGAACACCATGCCGGGACTCATTACCATGGACGACTTGTCCAACGAAGACATCTTGAGCATCCTCGACGATGCCGAACGCCTGTTGCCCGTGGCCAAAGGCGAACACTACCTTCCCCTCCTGCAGGGAAAGATTCTCGGCAACCTGTTTTTTGAGCCCAGCACCCGAACCCGCATGTCGTTTGAGACGGCCATGAAGCGATTGGGCGGCGATGTGGTCAACCTCGGGGACGTGAAAACCTCTTCCGTGGTCAAAGGCGAGACCCTGTTCGACACCATTCAGATGGTGGACGGCTACACCGACATCATCGCCATGCGCCACCCCCGGCAGGGGGCCGCACAGTACGCACAAGACGCTGCACGAGTTCCCATTCTCAACGGCGGCGACGGCGCCGGCCACCACCCCACACAAACCATGCTTGACCTGTTCACGATTCGTCAAGCCCACGGTCGCCTCGAAGGACTCAAGGTGGTTCTCGCCGGCGATTTGCGGTACGGCCGAACCGTGCATTCCCTCAGTCATGCGCTGACCCGGTTTGGATGTGAATTGATTTTTGCAAGCCCTGAACTCCTCAAGATGCCACGGGAAATCGTAGCGGATTTGTCCGCTCACGGGGCCAAGGTCACCGAAACCGAAGACCTGTTGGGGTCCATCGACACGGCTGACGTGGTTCACATGACCCGCATCCAGAAGGAGCGGTTTGCCGACGAGGACGAATACGCCAAGGTGGCCGGCGCCCAAGCTGCACGCCTCCAACCTTGAGGGCTCGAAAGAAAGCATGATCATCATGCACCCGCTTCCTCGGGTGGACGAGATTCACCCCTCGGTGGACGCCACCCGTCATGCTCGTTATTTCGAGCAAGCCTTCAACGGGTCGTCGCTCGCATGGCCTTGCTCTGCCGGCTGCTGAACGTGGAAGTTCCGGCCAGCGTGGGAGGTGATGCCTGATGTCTCAAGAACACAACATGCGCCGGTGACCGCCATCCGAAACGGCACCGTCATCGACCACATTCCCGCAGGTCAAGCCATGCGGGTGTTGGAGATGCTCGGCATCAACAAAGGCACTTCTGTGCCGGTCTCCCTCGTGATGAACGTCCCGTCCAAGAAAATGGGGACGAAGGACATCATCAAAGTCGAAGACCGCGAACTCAACCAGGACGAACTCAACCGGTTGGCCCTCGTGGCCCCGACGCTCCGTGGCCATCATCCGGGCCTACAGCGTGGCTGAAAACTGACCATTGAGCTGGGTGACAGAAATTACCAACGTGGTGCGCTGCACGTTCTCCAACTGCATCACCATCAACCGCGAACCGTTGGCCTCACCGTCTCAAAGTGGTGAGCAGGATGCCGCTGGAACTCCGATGTCATTACTGCGGCCGACCCCAAGACCTGGATGAGTTGGTTCTGGCGTGCTCTGACCCTCGCCAACACCGAGCAAGTCGCGCATGTCGCAAGCCTTGCACTGAAGGCCTGATGTCAGGCTCCCGCAACGCGGGCAGGGTTCGGGTGGAGCCGGTCGTTGGCCCTCGCCACCCAACGCCACGACTTGGTTGCGCAACCCTTTGATTTGGTCGGCCATGCGCACCAACCCGTGTCGGGTGCCGGGTACGTCCGCCTCCATCTGGGCCACCATTTCACGATGACGCCATCGCAACGCACCGCGAGCGTTGGGGCACTCCTCGTGGTGCATGGGTAGCGATTTGTGGAGCGCATAGAGGTGAATCTCCTGCTCGGGAACCCAACGGAGCGGCACGATCCTCGGAGCAAGCCCGTCCACCGGCGTGGCGGTGTGAGGTGCGAGGCGAAGCGTACGCTCGAGGTCGGCGTTGGCCACGTTCATCAGCACCGTTTGAGCCATATCGTCGAGGTTGTGACCAGGGCAATCACGTCGGCACCGACCTTCGCTGCCAGGTGGTTGATACCTTGCCGCCGGAACACACCGCAGTAGGAACAGGCCATTCTTGGGGCATCGTTGTCCTTTTCGATCACCATGGGAAGTCGTTGAACCACCTCGTCCATTTCAATGAACGAAAGTTCCGGGTACGTGACGACGTGGTGCTCCACACCGAGGCGTTCGCACAGCGCTGCTGCGCATTCGATCGAAGGGGCCGATAACCCTCGATGCCCTCGTCCACGGTACCAGCCACCACGGTCACGTCCCGTCGTTTTCCGAGCAGTTCCACGATGGCATCCAACAGGACAGCTGAGTCTTTTCCACCGGACACGGCAACGAGCACGGTGGTGTGCTGGCCCTTCACGAGGGGAGTTGGACGCGCAGTTCCTTGCTGATTTTTTTCCGTACGGACTTCGCAAGATGCTTCCCGCAAAGGATACGACCGGAATAGGCCTGCTCGACGACGGCGGGCTTATCGCAGGCGTCACAGTGGGGAACGGTGAACAACGCCGGGTTCGGCTCCGCTCCCATGAGAGCGCCTACGAGGGATGAGGTTTGAACTCAACGGCCGTGAGGGCCAATGCAGGGACGATAGGTGAGGGGGAATTCTCAATTGTAAATTTAAATTCTCAATTGATAAATTACAACAGGACACCCGTTCATCACGTCATGATTCTGCTGGCTTTGAAGGACCTCATTCAAAGCACTGAGGGCGATTCTTTTGCGGCGCCAACCTGCGTGGAAATCTGCATTTCCAGTTGGAAAATAGCAAAGGGTGCTCAAATCAGCAAAAACCGTCGCTGAGGCGCAAAACTTCTTGAAGGCGACAGCGCTGTCAACCGGATTGAGCAGCCATGCTACAGCGCTTGTTGGGTGAATTCCTGAACGTCAACGGGGTGGACCAGGCCACCGTGATCGACGACCGCGGACGGCTCCTCTCCTGTGTCGGCGGTGAGGGCAGCTCCCCTCACGCAACGTGCGGTTGAATTGACCGTGGCCGCTCTCGATGCCGTGCAGAACAGCGGTTTGGGCGACTTGCAGGAGGTGTGGGTCGAAGGGAAAGCCTCCACCTGCATCGACATCATCACGCCCTATCGAATCCTCATGTTGTCCGGAGGCACCGGCAACATCGCCAGGTGGCGCCACAGCGTCGACCACCTTCGCCAGCAATTGGCAACAACGCAAGAACTGTAGGTGAACGCATGTTTGAACTCCCGATTGGAAAGCCCGTCAACGAAGCCATCTCGTTTGAAGAGGGCGTGTTGCAGCCGTTCGCTCACGGCGTGATCTCAACCTATGCGGGGCGACGCAAGACTCCTCAAGGCCACCGATTGGTCCGTGCTGGCCGGGTGGTGGGCTACCTCTGCGATGCGGATGAGAAGGGCGTGATGCTTGGCGGTCAAGAAGCAAAAGCGGCGCTCGAGGCCTTTGAAGCGGAGCAAAAAGTGCGCTACGTTGCTTCATCTTACACCATCAGCCGTCTGGGTGGCCTGGCTGAGGTTGTCCCTGAAGCGTTCGTTCACCAAGCGGACCGTCAAGGCTTGAAATCGAGCACCAACGCCGTTGAACGCCTCCTAGCGAGGGACCTTTCGAGCGTGGTCAGAACCTTGGCAGAAGAGACGACCGTTCGAGGCGCCATGGCCATCGACAGCGGGATGTTGATCGACCACGCAGGCGACCTCCCCGGGTTGGGTGAGGAAGAACGCCTAGCAAGTGAACTGCACGAGTTGATGAGCGGAATGGGCCATCAGACATTGCACGACGGATGGGGCATGAGCGGTCAAAGTCACTGGACCCTTCACACCGAAAGCGGGGCCTTGTTGCTGGCACAAAGCGGTGAAATTTCACTCGCCGTGTGGACCGAAAAAGACGCCAACCACGCTCGTTTGCTCTCGTCAGCCTCCGTGGCGCTCGAAGGTGATATCGTGGCGGCAGGCGCTCACGGCTCAAAAATGCCGGAAGGCTTCACCCTGCGAGAAGGACGTGGAGGACCCGATGCTGTTCTCTCCATGCTCAAGGCCGCCATGGAAGAGGAGGTCACCGGCCACCTCCAAGCCGGTTCATCCAGCAAAGCGGTGTCCCTCGTGCTCTCACGAGGGGTTCCCGTCGCACTTTGGGCCCCTTCGGTGGACACGCATGAAGCGGCGATGTTGGCCTTGACGGAAGCCAAGCGAAAAGTGCAACTCATCCGTTTCCCAGCCGGCACCATCGTGTCCGCCAATTCGGGCACGATTGAGGAATTCACGTTGGCCGGCTTCATTCAATCCTTGGCCACCGTCCGAACCCGCTCGGAGGCGCGCCAAGCCTCCCTGAAGGCCATGTTGGACGACCTGTTGGGCTTCGAAGCCGGTCTGGAAACGCTGAGGTCCGAACGGGCTAAACTTCGTTTCATGGCCGGCGGCGCTGATGTTGCAGAGCCCCTCCCCGTGATGCGTGATCAAGCCGTCAGTGCCGTGGATGCGGGCTTGCGCCGTAAATTGGAGCGAGCCGAGCAGGCCTTGGACGCCACGAACAAGCAAAACGCTGTCTTGCAGTCTCAGGTCAAGGCCCTTGAGAAGAAGAAAGACGCCGCCCAAATCTTGGCTCGCGAAGCCACCGAGTCCCGTCAAGAGAACACCACCGCCCTCGAAGACGCCCATGCGCAACTCAACACGATGCAGGTTGACCTCGCTCAAGCCCGTTCGCAATGGGAGGAGGCGGAATCTCGCGCTGAACGATTGGTGCGACGAGTGAACGAACTCGAGCATCAGGTCAGCGAACGGGCTGCTGAGTTGGCCAAAGCCATCGGCGAGGCGGAGAGCAGTTCGGAACTTCAATCCATGATCGAAGAACTGTCCCTGAAGGAGGCGGAGCTTCAGGCCAACCTGGCTGAGGGAAGTGAACGCCTCAACAACATCCGAAAGCAAAGCGAAGACGAAGAACGCCGACTTCGGGTGTTGAGCGAGCAAGTGAACACGAGCAGGGAACGTCACGCTCGTGCCCAGGCCGACCTCATCGGCGTCCAAGAACAAGTCCACGTCAGCAACCTGGAACTTGAGGCGGTTCGAACCGAGGAAAAGCAGGCTCGTCAGCGGACTGAGGAAGACCGCGTGCGGCGCACCGAGGACGAAGCACGTCGCACCAACATCCAGGCCGAAATGCGAGAACTCATGGACGAGCGCCGACAGGTCCTCCGAGAATTGGGCGACCTCGGGGCTCGGCGCGGCCACGCTGAGGCGGAACTGGCCGCTCTGGTCGACAAGGCCTCGTCACTGGCGGACGCCCACGAAGAAGCCCTTGCGGACATCCAAGAAGCCGAGCGCCTCCGGGCCCGACTTGCTGAGGAGCCCCTCGCTCAAGCCCTGCTCGACGACAACACGTCGTTCCAAGGTCTCGGCCCCGTTCTGGAACGCCTTGAGCACGCACGGAGCCTTGGGTATTCGGTCACGATGCTTGACCGGGCGGTTGAACGCGCCCTGCAGGTCATCCAAGGCACGGTCGATCACGTCGCCGCAACCCCTCGCCACCTGCTCTCGTCAGAGGTCATGACCTTGTTGGAGCGGCAGGTGCCGCAAACGGCAGGGGCCGTGCGTGGATTGGCCCGCTGGTCGGTGCAACAGCGGTTGGAACAACAACTCGGTGAAACCGTCAACCACGTGGTGGTTGACCTCGAACACCTCTTGGAAGATTTCGACCGGTCCATCACCATGCTGCGTCGTATTCGAAACGTGCTCGAACAGGTGGAACGACTCGGTGCACCGTCCCACGAAGTTCACGCCCTGCTGGCCAACTGCCAGCGTCCTGAAGCCCTTCCAACGCTGGCCATGGGAACGAGAAAACTGATTCAAGTGGCCCTCGACGACATCTACCTTGAAGCGGACCAGCGTGACGCTGGAGAAGCCATCGGCCTCGAGGAAACCGCTCGGGTGTTGGAGGAACTCATCACACAACTCGACGCTTCCGGCCTCACGGACGGTCGGCCACGCGGCATGATGTGGGATTTCCAGCGCGACGGCTTGCTTCCCTTCGAGCGTGAATCGGTGCCTGCAGAACATCGCATTCCGGTCAACGAAGCCATGTTGGGCGACATGGAGCCGCACCTTATTCGAGCGGAAACCGCTGATGTCGTCGCACCCGTGCAAGCGGAAAGCGTTGACGAGGAGGGTTGGGCGCCGTTGCCCCCGCCGACCGATGACGAGCCTGTCGTGCAGGAAGCCACCGAGACGTACAGCCCGACCCCCGCCGGGACGTCGATGGAAGATGAACGGGCCCAACTTGAGGCTGAGCTTGCCCGATTGGACGCCGATCGAACCCATCGGATGACCCATACGCCGGCCCCAACATCAAACGGTGCTGACACGGCCCTGGCCGACCTCGAATCGCGGCTTTCCGATGTCGAATTCTGATGATCGCCATGTCCAACGACAACACCACGCTGATGAACCGTGAGGAGCGCGTTGGGAAGCGCTACCCGCTTTGGATTGAGCGACTCCTGCTCGTCGGTGCCATCGCCGTGTTCGTCCTCGGGCGTTCAACCGTTGCGGGTGTCGTCGATGCTGGCGTCGTTCGTACGCTCTTGACCTACGTCGTGTTCCCAATGGTCCTGTTGGCGTGTGTGGAACTGCTCGGTCGAGCGATTCAGGGTTCAGGCCGCTCATAGTTGCGTGAAATCCTTGGTCTCCGGTTCGGGCGGAAGGCGAGTGGTTTTCGATTGTATGAACCCGATGACACGCTGCCACGGGATGAAGAATCGCAACACAGCCATCATGCTCAGGAAGAGAAGGGCGGAAATGACCAGCCCGTAGGTAAGGGTCAGTTCAATCGATTCTGAAACTTGACCGGCCCATTGGCTCCCCGTCGTGTCCGAAACGATGGTCAACAGCACCTTGTGGAAGCCAAGGGCGACCATGGTGGCCACCCCCGTGAGCCCGAGGAAGAGGAAGGTGTGGCGAAGGTGGGTGTTGAGCACGTTGTCCATCTGGCGAACGTACTCGGGGTCTCGCTTGCACGACTCGGGTAGGCGAAAGGCGTACTCGAGGTTGCGAATGACACCGTAGCTGGCTTCCTGGAAAACCATGATGAGCACGGCGATGAGAATGAGGTTGAACTGTTCCTGCGTGACGAGATTCAATCCAAACAGACCGATGGTGGGATCCGATGTCTGACTTTCCAGCGTGGCCAGCATCCCTCCGGCGTCCCCCAACTGCGATTTGATGAGTGGGAAGGTCAGGATGGCGTGGATACCGAGGAACAGCAGGGTGAAACCGATGGCCCATGCAATGGAACGCCGTGAAAGCCCCCAAATGCCTCGAGTTCCCATGATGACCGGAAGGAGATAGATGAAAAGAATGAGCAAGGACATGATCATCAACAACGGCACCTGCAGCGTTTGCAATTCACCTTCGTTGGGCAGGCGAAGTTCGAACGAAAACAGCATGCCGGCGAACCACGACAGGACCAACCGGCCCACCAAGAGAACGATCAAAGCAACGATGACGCCGAGTTTGATGCGTTGCTGAACCTTTGGCGACTGGAAGGCGATGAAAGCCATGACGCCGCCCAACGCCAAACCGAGCACGAGGGGAACGAAGAACCGGGCCATGCCGGTGCGGCCCTCACCGGTCAACCAATCGCCCAGCGGGAGCTGGTCGGAGATGAGCAGTTCAATGTAATCGAAGACCATGGTGTGGTCGATGGAGTTCACGACGTAGGTCGAGATCACTTCGAGGTACATGCCGATAAGGGCGATGGTGGCGACGATTTGCAAAGCGATGATCTGCCATTGCCTCCGCAAGGTCTTGAGGTGAAGGGTGCGAGGTTTGGCTGCACCCTCGAGGTAAACGTCCGATTGGAGACCCACTTCGCCCGCCATCTCAGTACCCCCTCACCTGCATCAGCGCTTGCGACAGATCCATGTCGGGCATCCAGTCAATGACCTGAGCCCCCGAGCCCGCCAGCGTCGTTAACCGGTTTTGTCGCTCGAGTTTGAGCACCTCGTAAGACATGCGCGGAATGCGGCTGACGAGACGCTCAAAGTCCACGCTGGACGGTGAAAGCACGGTGACTTCGTGACCTCGACCGACGAGGTCTCGAACGGCAGCGGGGACGGTCCCGTCGCCTTCGCACGACGAGATGATGAACACGGGGCTGCCTCGGCTGAAGCGGCCGCTGAGCGAATTCGTCACGGCTTGCAGGGGCATGGCGCCTTTGGGGCGAACGCCAGCAAGCGCACTGAGGATTTTGAAATACTGCTTGTCGCCGGTGTCGGGCGGC
Organism: Candidatus Poseidoniales archaeon; assembly: GCA_019651595.1. Classification (GTDB taxonomy): domain Archaea; phylum Thermoplasmatota; class Poseidoniia; order Poseidoniales; family Poseidoniaceae; genus Poseidonia. Next base: position 137,017 of record BOYQ01000005.1, read on the forward strand.
AGGTAGGAGAGTTTCTCGTCGTAAATGGCCAAAGCCACGGAATCACGGCGCTTGAGGAAAAACGCTGCCAGGCTTGCAGCCGAAACCGTTCCCATCTCGAGCGGGTTCTTCAGCACGGTTCCGATGCGAGCCAAATCACGGCTGTCGAGAATAAGGTAGAGGTCGGTGACAGCGTCTCGGCACTTTTCATTCACCATCAGTTCGCCGGTTCGTGCGAACGCCTTCCAGTTGATGTTCTTGAACGGGTCGCCCGGGACGTATTCTCGAAGCGAGTAGAACTCCGAACCTTGACCCGGCGTGCGCAAGGTCGTGGCTCCGGTGTACATTTTGGGTGTCCGACTTCGCAGGAACGCTTCTTCGATGTCCTTGATCTGGGGGAAAATGACGATGTCGCTGTGGTGGTCGACGTACATCTCTTCAACGCCCAAGTTGAAGGTGTTGCGAGCACGGAGCGAGACGGGGCCGATGGAGTAGTGCCCTCGAAGTGGGCATCGGAGCACGTAGCGAATTCGAGCACTCTCACCGGGCTTGAGGTTGAGTTGCATTTGGTTGAGCCCGCTGCGCAACTTCATCTCGTGGGGGATGTTGTCGTAGATGTCAAGCATCTGCGTTTTTCGGTTGCTGCGGTTGGTCACCAGCAACTCCACGTACAAATCGTCCCCTTTGTACAGGTTATCGGCCGAGAGGGTGCGCTGAACCTCCACGTCGCCGTGGCCGGAAATCCAAGAGTTCACGACAATAAAGGCGATGAGACTCAGTCCGAGGATCATCATTTGCTGATTGGAAATCATCATCCCGATGAGCACCAGGGCGATACCGCCGGTGAAGGTGAAGGCTGCCTTACGCGTCCACATGATGCTTCACCTCACTGACGCCCCCACGCTTTGATGCGTTTGACCAAGGCCACCGTCTGCTCGAGGGTGTACTTGTTGCTGGATCCGACGGCAAACTTTGCCAGCACCGGGTCGTTGATCATCGACACCAATTCGTTGGCCTGCATCGCTTGGAATTCTTCCCGATTGAGCCCGTTCTGGTTTCGGACCTTGGAGAGGAAGACCTGCCGAATTTTCTCAACTTTGGAGTAGTACGCATAACGATTGGCATCACCAAAGCCGTAGTAGATGATGCTGAAGACGTGTCGCCAAGGCTCCGGGTCTCGCTTTTTGATGAGCACGGCCTCGAAGGTGATGAACAGGATGAGGAAAAGCAGGAGCATGGCCAACCCTTCACCCGTGAAGTACACCAGAAGGAAATAGACGGTGTTGTATGAATCGGCCGCCAGGGCGCTTTGGGGGTGGCGACTCTCGTCGAAAATGACCATGGCGTTTTGAGCGGGTTCGCCCACTTCGTCGACCCGCTCGCTCATCAGGGCTTCTGCGATGAAATCCAAGGCCCACTTTCGGTTGTCGTTCGCGGGCATCAGGGTGTCGGTTGGACCGTACTTTCCTTCGTTGAAACCTTCGTAGTCGTACATCGCGTTGATGAGCGCCGAGCCGTCGGCAACAAACACGACGCGACCACCATCGGTGGGGGAGCAGCTGGCACGAGCGCAGGCTTCGATGCTGAGGTTGAATTGACCCCATCGGTCGGGTGTTTCAGGGGTGATTTCGTTGCCCACCCAAATCTCACCGTCGCCGTTCACGTCGACCGTGGCCTCGTTGCTGGTCAAGGCCCGGACGGCGACCTCGCTGAGCGGGCCTCGGACACCGGGAATGACCTCGAGGCCGGTGATGTTGTTGAGCAGGAGCTGGTAGGTTCCGTTGTAGTCCACACGCCCGTTGATCATGTGTTGCGAACACAGCGGTGCCTCGCCAATCACGAACGTCTGCTCGTCGAGCTGGGAGCACGGATGTTCGCCCGGTCCGCCTTTGTCCGCCCAGCGGTCGTGCGTTGAGAGCGTGGACGGGTCCAATTGTGTGCCGTTCATGCCGCAAGGGTTGTTTTGGACGCACATCCAGACGTAGTTGAAATCCAGTTCCGTGGCGTAGGTGGTGTCAAACACCTGTTCGCCCGTGAACCGAATCCCAAAGGCTTCAGCAATGGTGTTGGCGTAGCCGTAGTCTTCGAACACCATGGCCGTACCGCCCGCCTCCACAAACTCCACGATGGCGTTGATTTCCGAGGGGGAATAGCCGTTGCCGGAGGCGATGGTGATGAACCCGTCGTCGTCGAATTGTGGCAGCGAAAGGGTGTCCCGTTCAACACCGGCCAGGACGTAGGTCGTGTTTCGAGGGTCTTCGATGTCGGCCAAGAGGAGCGGGCTGCTCACCAACGACCGCGTTTCGATGCCCATGTTTTTGATGTCTTGACGGAAAGCGGACATGTCGTCCCAATCGTCGTCGTAAGCGGAGAGTTGGTCCGTGGCGCTCAGGTTGATGAAATTCAGCAGGATGGTGGTCAGCAAAATCAGCATCACCGCCCAGAACGACGCTTGAAGGGCAAGCCTTCGGGCGTTGAAGTTTGCAGGGAGACCGAGCATGCAAATCACAAGGGAAGGATTCCCAACCCAAACACGCCCCCTACTGACTTTAGAAGGTTGTCCACATGGGTGAGGAAAATGCTCACGCGTGCTTCGTTTCCCGTCACACACTGAGGTGAATGTTCTCAGCGATTCGTGCCACGGCCGTCCCGGGGACGTGGACCGTGTTTCCAGAGTGGTCGAACGGGAGGGCCGCGGCGTCAACCGTGGCTTCGACTTCAACCAGCAACTCGCTGATCATGCCCGTGTTCAAGTCAACGTTGAGGTCGACGAGCGAGCCAAGAACAGCGCCCGTGCGATCCACCACGGTGTTTCCGATGATTTCTCGACCGAAAATCGCCATGCAGTGAATCCCCTGTGCGTTGATGGTGGACTGGAATCACATCAATGCGTCGGTGAATGCACCTCACATGGTTTCGATGCCACGACTGAAGTCTCGGTTCCGCTTGATGTTGGTCAGACCCGAGGTCAGGCGAGTTTCCATCTTCTGGTAGTACTCGAGCATGTCGGGCGTGACGGTGGGGCGAACACGAGAGATGGCTTCCTCGAAGTGGGCCTTGGTGACCTTCTTCTTCCCCGCACGCATGCAAATCAGCGCTGCCTCGCGGCAGACCGCTTCAATGTCGGCACCCGTGAAGCCGTCCATCCCGGAGAGGATGTCCTTGAACGAGAATTTCGAGAGCGGCATGCCCTCGCTGTGGATGCGGAAAATGGATTCACGCGCTCCCGCATCGGGCGGCGGCACGTGGAGCACCCGCTCGAATCGTCCGCTGCGCAACAAGGCCGGATCAATCATCTCGGGCCGGTTGGTTGCCGCCACGATGATGACGCCGTCGAGGGACTCAACGCCGTCCATGCTGGCGAGCAGCTGATTCACGACCCGGTTGCCGACGTCGCTGCCTTCGGAGGCGCTGCCTCCGCTCCGCATCGAAGCGATGGATTCGAATTCATCAAGGAAGATGATCGACGGCGAAGATTGCTTGGCTTTCTTAAAGATCTCACGAATGGCACGCTCGGATTCACCCACCCACTTCGAGATGAGTTCGGGGCCCTTGATGCTGATAAAGTTCGCTTGGGCTTCGTTGGCGATGGCCTTTGCCAACAGCGTTTTTCCGGTTCCAGGAGCGCCGAACAACACGATACCTCGAGGCGGCTTGATGCCGAAATGTTCGAACAGGTCCGGCTTGGTCAACGGCCATTCCACGGATTCCTTCAGGCGGTCCTTCACCTCGAGCAGGCCACCAACGGCGTCCCATCCAACCTCGGGCACCTCGACGTAAATCTCGCGAAGGGCGGACGGTTCAATGTCTCGAATGGCCTCTTTGAAGTCGTCCATGCAGACCTCCATCTTCTCGAGGACCTCGGGCGGTAGCGTCTCCTCGTCAAGGTCGATTTCCGGGAGATAGCGACGCAAGGCACGCATGGCGGCCTCTCGAACCAGGGCGGCCAAGTCGGCGCCCACAAACCCGTAGGTGTTGTCGAGAACCCACGCCACGTCAAAGTCGTCGGCGATGGGCATCTGGCGGGTGTGAACGTCCATGATTTCGCTCCGGCCTTCACGGTCGGGGACACCGATCTCGATTTCACGGTCGAAACGACCGGGGCGTCGCAACGCCGGGTCGAGAGCGTCGCGACGGTTCGTTGCGCCGATGACAACGACGTTGTCTCGGCCCTGCATGCCGTCCATCAGCGTCAGCATCTGCGCCACGACGCGGCGCTCGACCTCACCGGTTACGTCCTCACGCTTGGGGCAGATGGAGTCGATTTCGTCGATGAACACGATGGCGGGAGCGTTGTCAGCCGCTTCGTCAAAAATCTCACGAAGTTGCTTCTCGGATTCACCGTAGTACTTCGAGATGATCTCAGGACCGTTGATGCTCTTGAAATGAGCGTTGACTCCGTGGCGACGGCCTTGGCGATCATGGTCTTCCCGGTGCCGGGCGGACCGTGAAGCAGCACACCCTTCGGCGGGTCGATGCCGAGTCGGCGGAACAGTTCAGGGTGCTTGAGCGGCAGCTCGATCATTTCCGCACCTTGAGCAACTGCTGACCGATGCCTCCAACATCCTCGTACGTGATGCCCTCGGATTGCCCAACGTCTTCCTCGGCAACGGCCTCGTCCTTGATGACGATCTCCGTGTCCGTGGTGACCACGACGATGCCCTTGGGCACGGTCTGAACAACGGCGAACGGCAAGGCCTCAGCGAACAAGGTCATGCCGGGAATGAAGATGCGGTCACCGGCGACGACCGGGCGCTTGGCAAGGCCTCGCTTGGCAAAGCCTTCAATGCCGGGCCCGAACTTGACCTTCTGCTTGTTGGCCATCACCGGGGAGATGGTGAGTTTGGTGCAGGTCTTGGCGTCCACCTTCCGCACCGTGACACGGTCGCCGAGGCTCACGCCGGCGTTCTTTCGAATGATACCGTCCATGCGGATGATGTCCATCTTGGCGTCTTCGGGACGACTGCGCCAGTAAATCGCAGCGGTGGAGCGCTCTTCGCCGCTGATCTCAACGAAGTCGCCCGGCTTCAAGTCCAAGCCCATTTCGGATGAGATTCGCGCCCTGCCGAACCCGACGTCGGAGGGGATGGCTTTGGATACGCGCAATTCAACGGTCTCGTCTTTGTCTGCCATGGTTCTCCCTCGTGTTCGTATCAACATTCCACGGTATATAATGGAATTCAAGCGGGGCTTTCGCCTGTTCGCAAGAGGCCATTCATGATGGGCCACTATAAACCCGAGCCCGTGGGTCTTTGTACCTCGAAGAACGGATGGAAAAATCATCGCCATCACATTCAAGAGACGGGCAAGGTTGGAACAGCGCATGGTTCACGTTCTCGAAACCGGCTTGGAATACATGCAAAAGGACAACCCCACGGGCAAACCCGCCGTGAAGGGGTACAACATCATCAACGGCCAGCTTGCACTGGCCAGCGACGGTGCCGTTTTCCAATCCACCAACCCCGCCCACCTCGCCGATTGCCTCGGTGAATTCCCGCTTTCCACCCGAGAGGACGTTCGAGCGGCGCTCAACGCCGCCCGTGAAGCGTTTCCTGACTGGGCTGCCACGCCGGCCCCCACGCGAGGGCAAATCATCGGCAACATGGGCCGCTTGCTCATGGAACACAAAGAGGCCCTGGTCGCCCTTGAGACGCGAGAGATCGGCAAAACGCTGAAGGAATCCGGCGGCGAAATTCAGGAAGCCATCGACACCTGCCTCTTCTTCCAGTCCGAAGGGCGGCGTCTGTACGGCCAAACGGTCAACTCCGAACTCCCCGACAAGGAGCTGTTCACCTACCGCCGACCGCTTGGCGTCTGCGGCATCATCAACGCTTGCAACTTCCCCTCAGCCGTGCCCTTCTGGAAGATGATTCCAGCGATCATGTGCGGCAACACTTGCGTTTGGAAAAGCCCGCAGGACGCCCCGCTCCTCTCCTTTGCCCTGGCTCGCATCATGCACGAGGCCGGCCTGCCCGACGGCGTGATCAACCTCGTCCACGGCAAGGGAAGCGGGGCCGGGCAGTACCTCATCGACGCCGTCGACGAAGGCCTGGTCAACAAAATCTCCTTCACGGGCTCAACCGGGGTGGGCAAGATGATCGGCGAGGTGTGCGGTCGAAACCTCGTCTCCTGCTCGCTCGAATTGGGCGGAAAAAACCCGCTCGTGGTCATGCCCTCTGCCGACCTCAACAACGCCGTGGAAGGCGCCTACTGGGGCGCTTTTGGCACCGCAGGACAACGATGCACGAGCCTCGGCAACCTCATCCTTCACGAGTCGATTTACGACGAGTTCATGGAGAAATTCATGGCGAAAGTCAAGGCCACCCGCATCGGCAATTCCCTCGTCCACAAGGACGTCCTCTACGGCCCCATGCTCTCTGAGAAGTACGCCAAAGACTTCCTTGTTGGGCTTGAGATGGCCAAGGCGAGCGGCGCCACGCAAATCTGGGGCGAAGGACCCATCACGAAGGACAGCGCTCCTGAGAACTTCCTCGGCGATGCCAGCGAGGGCGTGTTCATGTGGCCGCACGTGTTCGTCGACGTCACCGAGGACATGGAATGCTTCCACGAGGAAATTTTCGGCCCCGTCGTGACCGTCGTCAAAGCCAAGGATTTTGACCACGCCCTGCACCTTGCCAACGCCAGCCCTTACGGCTTGTCGTCGGCCATCTACACCAACGACCGCTTGGAAGCCTATCGGTACAAAACCGGCATCAAGGCCGGCATGACGGGCATCAACAATTCCACCACGGGGGCGGAGGCTCACCTGCCCTTTGGTGGCGTGAAAGGATCGGGCAACGGCACACGCGAGTCGGGCATCTGGGTCATCGAAGCGTACTCTTACTGGCACGCCGTGAACGACGAACTTTCGGGCAAGCTCCAACTCGCCCAAATGGACGTTGATGAAATCGAGATGGTCGAGGCCGAAGTGAATTGGTCGGAATTGGCCTGAGATTCTTTCAAAAACGGCATACGGCTCAATGGTGAACCTCAAAGACCCTGCCCTGCTCGGATAGATTGTTCCCGTAGGGAACAGGGGGATTTTGAATGGGTGAAGGGATTAAACTCCCGGTCCTGAACGGGCTCGGGCGCACCAACCGCATCGACAATTGGTGGAGCCAACCCATGACCATGGGCATCGGCCTTACGGCGGCGCTCATCTACACCTTTTGGCGACTCTTCCTCTACGGAACCGAAGCAGCGAACGGCACGTCGCTCATCTCGTACGAACTTCACGGCAGCACCGTGATTTCACCCATTTTCTCACCCAATGTTCTGGAATGGAACCTGTTCGGACTGAACGAGTGGAACCACCCCGAATGGGTCAACGCCGCCGTGCTCGTGCTGTGGATTCCGTTCGGTTTCCGGGGTACCTGCTACTACATGCGCCGTGTCTACTACCGCACCTTCTTTGCCAGCCCCGTGGCATGCTGGGTGGACGAACCCGACATCAACAAGGCCATCGGCTACAAGGGCGAGAAGCGCTTGTTCATTTTCAACAACCTGCATCGCTACTTTCTCTACGCCGCCATGATCATCCTGGTGATCAAGTGGTGGGACGTCACCCACACCATGCACTTCCACTCCGCAGAACACAACGGCTACGGGTTGTCCATCGGCACCTTCGTCATGGCCATTGAAGCCTTCTTGCTCACGATGTACGTGACCTCCTGCCACGCCCTGCGCCATTTGGCTGGGGGCATGCTTGACCGCTGGACCACCGGCATCAGCCGTGTCCGAGGCGTGCTCTTCGGAAAGATCAGCGTGCTGAACCGCTCCCACGGGTTCTGGTTCTGGACCTCGCTGGCCTTCGTCTTCGTAGGCGACCTGTGGGTCTTGGCGGTGGCCGAGGGCCGATTGAGCGACATGGTGCTCGTGGTTGTGTGAGGTGAGATGATGACCGAGAAGATTACCGAACACGAGTACGACGTCATCGTCATTGGTGCCGGCGGAGCCGGGCTCCGTGCCGCCATCGAGGCAGCACGCAGCGGCGCCAAAACCGCCATCATCACCAAATCACTGCTCGGCAAAGCCCACACGGTGATGGCCGAGGGTGGCTGTGCCGCAGCCTTGCAAAACGCTGACCCTCGAGACGGTTGGAAGGTCCACTTCCACGACACCATGAAGGGCAGCAAGTGGCTGGCCAACTGGCGAATGGCTGAATTCCACGCCAAGGAAGCCCCGGACCGTGTTCGAGAACTCGAGCAGTGGGGCGCCGTGTTCGACCGCACGCCGAAGGACCTCATCAACCAGCGAAACTTCGGCGGCCACACCTTCCCTCGTCTCGCCCACGTCGGCGACGCCACGGGCCTCGAGATCATCCGCACCCTCCAAGAGCGTGGCATCCACGAAGGCATTGACATCTTCATGGAGTACACCGTTCGCACCCTGCTCAAGGAAGGCGACCGTGTCACGGGCTGTGTGGCCTACACTCGCGTCGACGGTGAATTCCACGCCTTCTCCGCCAAGTCCGTGGTCCTCGCGACCGGCGGCATCACCCGTTGCTGGTCCGTGTGTTCGGGCTCGTGGGAGTACACCGGCGACGGTCATGCGCTTGCCCTATGGGCCGGAGCGGAACTCCGCGACATGGAATTCGTTCAGTTTCACCCCACCGGCATGGTGTGGCCGCCCTCCGTGCGCGGCATCCTCGTGACCGAAGGCGTTCGGGGTGAAGGCGGCCGCCTCACCAACAACGAAGGCAGCCGCTTCATGTTCGACTACGTTCCCGAAATGTTCGCTGGCGACCACGCCGACACCATCGAAGAAGCCGACCAGTGGGTGGAAGAAGTGGTCAGTGGAAAGCTGGCCACCGTTCGCCGCCCACCGGAACTCCTCACCCGAGACGTGGTGGCCAAGGCCATCAACGAGGAAGTCAAAGCCGGACGAGGCTCCCCCCACGGCGGAGCGTTCCTCGATATCTCTCATCGTGGTGAAGAAGCCATCATGAAGAAACTCCCTTCCATGCACCACCAATTCAAGGAACTCGCCGGCGTTGACATCAGCAAGGAACCGATGGAAGTCGGTCCGACGGCCCACTACGTCATGGGCGGTGTTATCGTTGATGCAGAATCCCAAGAAACGACCGTCCCCGGACTCTTCGCCTGTGGCGAGGTGGCCTCCGGACTGCACGGCGCCAACCGCCTCGGCGGCAACTCACTCTCCGACCTCATCGTGTTTGGCAAGCGAGCGGGCGAATTCGCAGCCAAGCGAGCCCAGGACCTCGCTCAGCCGTCCATTGACGAAGCCCAGGTCGGCCAGGCCATCGATGACATGTTGGCACCGCTCCAGCGCGAAGGTGGCGAAAACCCCGGTGTGATCTACGACGAGATGCGAGACATGATGCAAGCCAAGGTTGGCATCATTCGCACCAAGAGCGAACTCGAGGAAGCCCTCGAGGACATCAAGGCGTTCAAGGCCCGCGCCATGGCGTGTTCATCAGGCACCTCTCGCAAATACAACTCCGGGTGGCACCAAGCCCTTGACCTCATCAACATGGCCGACGTATCCCACGCCGCCGCTCTTGCAGCCATCACGCGAGAAGAGAGCCGTGGCGGCCACACCCGGGACGACTTCCCCACCCCGGAAGACGACCACTGGGGGAAAACCGTCAACGTCATTTGGATGGAGAACGGTGAAATGAAAATTCGCCAAGAACCCGTTGAGGAGATGCGCGACGACCTCAAGGACGCCCTCAAGGAAGTGAAGGCGATGATCGCCGAGCGCGCAGCAGAAGCAGGAGGTGGAAACTGATGTCCCTCAAAGGCACCAAACAATCGTTCAACATTCTACGAGGCGAAGGCGACGACGCTCAACTCCAAGCCTACGAGTTGGAGCTTGACGAAGGCATGGTCGTCCTCGATTGCCTCCATCGCATTCAGCACGACCAAGAACCCGACATGGCGGTCCGATGGAACTGCAAGGCCGGTAAGTGCGGCTCGTGTTCGGCTGAAATCAACGGACGCCCCCGCTTGATGTGCATGACCCGCATGAGCGACGTGGTCGCTGAAACCCCAGCGGGCCAGCCCATTGAAATTCGACCCATGAAGACCTTCCCGCACGTCAAGGACCTGGTGACCGACGTGAGTTGGAACTACGACGTGGCTCAACGAATCGCCCCCATCAACGGACCCGAAGCCATGGACTGGGAATTCAACCAAATGGAGGCCGACCGCGTCCAGCATTTCCGTGAATGCATCGAGTGTTTCCTCTGCGTCAACACCTGCCACGTGCTTCGAGATCACGAACTGTTCGATGAGTTCGCCGGCCCTCGCAACCTTGTGCGCCTCGCCCAATACGAGATGCACCCGCTCGACACCGAAGACCGCGTGCCCGAAATCAAGAAGGAATTTGGCGTGGAATACTGCAACATCACCCGATGCTGCACCGAGGTCTGCCCTGCCGGTATCGAAATCACCGACGACGCCATCATTCAACTCAAAGAACGGGTGGTGGACCGGTACTACGACCCGCTGCAGCGCATTTGGCGCACGCTCACTCGCCAGAAGGTCCGCTACTGAACGGCGGGCCAAGTTCCCACGTGCGTCAACGGGCCGCAAGCCAGTCTCGAATCCACGCCTCACCGTTGCTGTCCGTCTCGAGGGTCGGATGCGTGAGCGGGCGTACGACCACCACCATGTCCAATTGACCGCCCCACGAAGCCTTGGCGGCGACGACCACTTCCCCCACTTTCGTTCCCCCTGTGTCCATGCCAAACGCCGTGGATTTGATGTCGTAGCGTCGGAATTCTACGCTTTCCACCACGTTCGTTTGGATTCGCACGTCCAAGGAGGAGGGGGAGGCAACGGACGTCATGACGATTTCATCGGGGTTAAGCCGAACAAACGGAACCTCTGCATCGATGAGTTCGATGGCCTGATGCATCCGCGCCTCCTCCATGCCGAACATCGAAGCCATGGTCAGGGCGACGGTTTCAGCCCCGAAGACGCCCGGCTGATGCGGCAGGCGCATGCTGATGGACTGCAACACCACGACATCGTTGGTCACCCAGGTGTACTGTTGACCCGCAGGGTAGAGTGGTGCGTGCGGATTTTCCGTGAACAAGGGGCGCCCCCACTCTTCGGGCTCCACCGGTGTGGAGGTGGGAATGAACCCTGATGCTCCCAAGCACACAACAGCAACGCTCAACGCGAGGAGGCGCGGGGGTGCATGGACTCGCCATTCCTCCCTCGCAGCAGGGCTGAGCACGGAGAGCAGCAACATGATAGGGAGCACGAGAAGGGCCCCGGCGGGTACAAGCCAAATCATCACGGCAAAGGCCGCCGCCATGACCACCCCGTTGCGTCCGATCGTGTGAGTCCAATGCACGTTTGAATCGGTCTCGATGCGACGCCGGTGATGGAGGTTGAGGACCAAACCACCACCGACCAGCGGTGCCAAGGTTTGCACGAGGCCCGGCCACATTGTGGATACCGAGGCGAACCCCGCACATGTCCGACATAGAGGTTCGCCTTTCACCAAGGTTGATGCAAGGGTTTCCCGTGGGTTTGGCCATGGCGGAGCCGGTGCTTTCCTTCCGGTCGGTTCAACACCGCCACGCCGTACCGGCCCCAAGGCTGACCAAGCCGTGGGCCAAACGGGAAGGCCCCGGCGTGGTGGGCGTCTCTCTCGACCTCCACGAGGGAGCCGTTTTGGGGCTCATCGGACCCAACGGCGCCGGGAAAACCACGCTGCTGCGATTGATGGCCGGCGTTCTCCCGCTTCAGGCCGGCGAAATCATGAGGCGCGTCGAAGGCTCCAACTGGACGCACGTGGAGGACTTGCGCACCTTTGTGGGCCACATGCCGGAACAGGTACGGTGGCAGGGTCGGTCCACGGTGGTGGAGGCCCTGACACAGCTGGGCGACATGCGAGGTACATCTCCCAAAAACATCGAACGTTTGCTTGCGCTGGTTGGCTTGAGAACCCGGCGAGACGAGCCGCTTGACAACCTGAGCCAAGGCATGCGTCAGCGATTGTCCATCGCGGCCGCTCTCTTGGGCTCACCCAAGGTGCTGTTGCTCGACGAACCGTTCAACGGTCTCGACCCGGTCGCTGCCCAGGCCTTTGCATCGCTGGTTCGCACCCTCGCTTCCAAGGGCGTCAGCGTGGTCATCTCATCGCACATGGTGGCGCAGTTGGAGGGGCTCATCGATCGCATCGCATTGCTCCATCGCGGCCAACTCCTGGACGAGGGGCCGCTGGACGACGTCGAACACCGCCTCGGTCTCAACGGCAGGTACGCCATCACCGGCACCGGTGAGGTTGACCCGAACGTCCTGGTGCCCGAAGAGGACATCCTCACCTTTGAGCGGGACGGCGGCCGGTGGACGCTCACGGTGAACGGACCGTCCACGGCGGCGTTGGAGGCGGCGAAAAGCAACGGCGTTGACCTCACTTCATGGGCACCGGTTCGTCCAAACCTCGTCGAGTGGCTGTGCGCCGCCACCGGGATGAGCGTGGATGACATCTCCTTGGAGGTGGCTTCCTCCGCACTGCTGCCGATGCAACCGTTGGAGGTTCGGGAAGATGAGTGATCTTCAACGCATCCTCAACGTCGCCTCGCAAATTCGGCGAGAACGGCTCGCCGGCGTGCGGCTGAAGATCATGCTGCCCATTCTGCTGTTGTTTCTTCCCGGGATGGCGTGGGGCTTTTCCGACCCGAACATTGTGCTGCCGGGTGGACACCGTCCCGACACCTCGATGGAGGTGTTGTTCTACGCCTCCCTTGGCGTGGTGTTCGGAGCCACGATGTGCGCCGTGTTGATGGCGTTTGACGGCGTCAGCAAGGACCGCGCCAGCGGCATGCTTGAGGTCCGACTGGCTCAGCCCATGCCCCGACGGCATCAGGCCACGGCGCTCATCATCGGTCATGCGCAAAGCATCCTCGTTCCCGTCTACCTTCTCCTCGCCGCTGCCGTGTTGGTCGTTCGCTTCAGAATGGGCGAATGGCCAACCGTGGTCGAAACGCTCGTTTACGGCCTTTCAACGGGTCTCATCGTGCTGTGGTACACGCTGTTTGCCCTGCTGGCCTCCACCTCTGCACGAGAGCAAGGAACCGCCATCGCCTTTGGCATTGGCGTTTGGTTCTTCTTCACCTTCCTGTGGGCGCTCGTGACGACGATGGTCGCCTATGCATCAGGCGTCGCCGTGGGTGAAGCCAACGACCCCGCCTGGGTCACGCTCGAGGGAATGCTGGACCTGCTGTCCCCCAACGGCGTCTACCACCACCTTCTCGAGACCCAGCTGCCGACGGTGGACCGAGGGGTGGCGCCATGGCAGTCTTGGATGGCGGCCGCGGTCTGGACCTTCGCTCCGTGGTGGGCGCTGCATCGCCGAATGGAACGCCTCGTTCCTTGAAGGAATCAACCAATGCTTCATGAAGGCGAAAGCCAACCGTGTGGTATGGCACGCCGATTGACCGCACCAACGCTCACGCTGCTCATCACGCTTGTTTTGTTGGGCGTGACCTCGTCACCCGTCTTGACCAGTTTCGCCGACACGCCCGTCGTTTCCTCCACCGAAGGGCGCCAAGAAACGCTCGACGTGGACTGCAGCGGTTATTCGTTTGAGGACTTGTTCGAATACGATTTTGCACTGTTTGAACTCAAAGTGCTCGACGACTGGGCCACCGGTGATATGTTCGCCAATGCCGGTCAACGCCTCGAACTCGGCCATCGTGCGTGACAACCTCGACGGCCTGTTTGAAGGCCTGCCGGGAGGCGATAACGAGTGGATCAGCACCGACGAGCGGGACGCCGTTCGCAGCATCGGACCAAAGTGCATCGCCGACATGGAAACCCGACTGGGCATGCGGGAGGGCATCCCTCACTCCGGCGGCGTTGACTGGAACGACTTCGAATTCGTTGAGGACGGCATCGGCCTGGATGAGGTCAACCTCGTGCCCGACGGTCACCCTGACGCTCGAACCTGCACCAACTTCGGTGCCGCCGCCGACTGCAAAGAAGTGCCCACCTCCACCACCGACGACATGGAGATCAGCCTCTTTGTCTCGGACGGGGAGACCAACAACGTTCGTTGGGACCAACTCCCCAACAGCGGCGTGTCCAATTTCACGTTGGCCATGAACATCAGCAACATGAGCGACGCAGCGCTGGTGGTGACCTTCCCGGTGCTTCAGGGCCTGCGCATGTACGACTTCCGAGTGGTTGACAATCAACCGGCCAGCGGCCAAACGTGCGACCACATTGGTGACCCCTCGTTCACCTACCTGCCCGACGGTGCCCTCCGCGTCACGCAACTGGTCAACTTTGACCGAACCCAATGGGACTTGTTCTGTGACATGTTCATGGATTTCACCACGCAGGAGCCGACCACCAACGACGTTCCCGCATGGACCGACGATGCACCGGCAAACGGGTCAATCGTTCCAACCACCGGGGCAGGAACCTGGCGGTTTGCTACGGCCGATGTCGGAAACGCTTGGGCAGCCGACGAGAACGGTTGGTCCCTCCAGTGCACCTTTGACGAAGAGGGGTGGAGCGTCACAACCAACGTGCTCGGCGATTTCTTTGTGAATCAGCCTGATACCTCCCAACAGGCCACCGCCACGTGCACGGCGGTGGACCCGCTCGGCGCTCAGGATGAAAACGACACCCGAACCTGGACGTTCGGCACCCTCTACACGGCCACGGCAACGGTGGACGACAATGGAAAGAACGCACGTCTCACCATCACCCCAACCGGTTTGGTCAGCGAATTCCTCTTCTCCGCAAAAGCCGTTCAAAACGGGCAGATGGGCGCTGCAGGAGAGACGATCACCGTCGCCTCCAGCCCAGCGACCACCGCCGTTGCGCTTCAGAGCATTCGCCCCGGCGCCTTCACGTTCGCTGTGGAAGCGCAGGCGTCCAACATGCTCGACCACGAAACCGAACTCGCCCTCGGACTGACCAAACCCAACTCACCGCCCGTGGTCCAGGTTGCCGTGAACTTTGACGGTGAAAACGCCACATGGGACCAAAGCCAACTCAAATTTGAGATGTTTGGGCTGGTCACTGACCCCGATTTGGAAACGGTGACGATGAGCCTCAGCATCTGCGGTGCAACCTACCAGGGCTTCAACATCGACGGCATCGAGTGGAGCGTTGAAGTCTCCACCGCCATCTGCTTGGCCAACGGTCTGACGAACTACGATGTTCTCATCACCGCCACGGATGAATCCGGTGCGACGTTTGAGCTCACCGTCGGTGTTCCCAGCCCGGTGGTTGAGGAACCACCCGTGGTGGCCCCGCCCGTGGTGGACGAGGAAACCGGCGCCCTGCCCTCCGTGTCGTTTACGGCCACCTTGGCGATGCTCGGTGCGGCCCTGCTGCTTCAGCGAAAGAAACGCGACTGAAACCGACAACACCAAAAGCACCCGTCCGCAGGAACGAGCAGGTCTTGAGATGTTCACAGGTACCGTGGAGTCAAAAAGCCACGAAGGCGGTCTCCTCGTGCATTTTGACGGTTCCTCTCCGGCCCTCAACGCCATCATGGTGAGAGCGGACGACGGGACGTACATCGGTAAAGTGGACGGAGTCATCGGAAGCACCGACCGGCCTCTGGCCCACGTTGCTCATGTTGACCGATCCCTCGACATGGACGCCCTCGTCGGTGTGTCCGTGACGGTCCGAGCCAAGAAAAAGCCCACTGAACAGCGTAATGACCGTGGAAACCGAGACCGTCGGGGCGATGATCGACGTCAAGGTGGACGAGACCGGCAGGGTTTCCGAGGCGATCGAGGTGGCGACCGACGCTTTGACCAACGCCGTCAGGGTGGCAGGGACAACCGGCATCGAAACGACCAGCGAACCTTCGACGACTGGACCTGCCCTCAATGCAACAACTCCAATTTCGCCCGACGCACGGTCTGCAACCGGTGCGAAGCCCCCCGGCCCGGCGGCGGTCAGCGCAACGACCGAGGGAACACTCATCGGGGCCCTCGGGACAACAACCGAGGTTTCCGAAACGACCGTGGCAATCGGGACAAACAACCGAGGGGCTCTCGGGACAACAACCGAGGTTTCCGAAACGACCGGGGCGGTCGGGACTCGCGTGGAAACGGCCGTCCGCAACGCAACACCTTCAACGACAACGATTGGACGTGCCCTCAATGCAACAACTCGAACTTTTCTTTCAGGGATGCATGCAACCGCTGTCAAGCTCCACGACCCGGCGGCGGTGGCCAACGGAACCGCTCCGAGGGCGCCCGAGGAGGTTGGCAACGCAACAACCGTGGTTTCCAAGGCGGTCGCCAGCAAGGTCGGCCGCAAGGTGGCCGTCAACAAGGTCGGCCGCAAGGTGGCCGTCGTGACGATCAGCGCGGTGGGCGACCGCCGCAACGTCGTGGCTCTTCCGATGGTTCATTTCGAAGGGCCAAGGGCAAACGGTCCGGCCATGCACACAACCGCCCACCCCGAGATTTCAGAACGCCGCGCTCCTTTGAGCGAAAGGAAGACTGAACGGACGTGATGCCATGAGCGCAGAATCGCATTACCTCAATGCGCTTGAGGCTCTTGATGAGGGTGAGCGAGAACGAGCCAAGAGCGAAGCGAAGAAGGCGGTGTCCATCGACCCTGACCACCTTGAAGCATGGTCCGTCTACGTCGATGCGTGCTTACCTCCCGCTGGGGTTCCCCCAACGATGGCCCAGGCCGCTCAAGCGCTCTCTGCCGTGAAGAAAATCGTGGCGGTCGACCCAAATCGAATGGACATGTGGGTCCGGGGTGGACGCCTCATGGCCGATGACCTCGGCATGCTGCACGATGCCCTTCATTGGTGGCAAGCCTGCCGGGACATCGCCCCCAACGAGGTGACGCCGGTCGTTGAGATGGCGTCCATTCTGGCTGACATGGGTGAATACGCCAAAGCCCAAGAACGGCTCCAATCCATCCTCGACAACAACATGGACGTGGGCATGACCCAGTTCAGGAAGATCAACAGCCTGCTGCAACTGGTACGGGCCGCTGCAACGCAACAAGAACGTGAAATCTTCAAGCCCTATGAGCGGCATCACGACGGCTGGCAGGCGATTCGCAACAAAATGGGCAAACCACCCATGTCGGAGAATTTCATCTTCCTCATCACCGCCGTCCCCCTTCTTCTCATCCTCATCGTTCTCCTTCAGGGAATGAGACCCGAGAGTTTCAACATCGCTACCCTTTGCTTCAACACCCTCATCATTCTCATTGTCATTATGGTGTGCATGCGCAACGCCAAGCGTTGGTTCCAAATCATCAACCGCCCGGCGTTTAACCTTCTGAGAGCGATGAACTTTGAGGCAGCCACGGGCTACACCGTGCTGGATGAGGAGGTGCGAACCTCGGTGCTCTACATGTACATCATGCAGCGAAAACCACTGTCGTGGCAAGAACGGATGCTGAAGATCATCGACAAGGGTAGCCCGCTGCCCAACAACTGGCGACTCCGACTTCCTGACTTCGATTCCCACATGGACGCTGAGGGTCAGATCCCCATCGAGGAAGGTCCCCTGCTCGAGGCCTACGAAGAAGAGTGATTCAACACGCTGCCAAGCGACGCCGAAACAAAGTCAGCCGCTTCCTTTCGTAAGGTGAGGCACACTCACCCACTCATGACCTTCCAGAGCCGTTGGCCAGGCAATGACCCCACCCGGTGCCAAGGACACTGAGTGGCCGGTCAACGTTCCATTCACTGTTGTGATTGTGCGTACTGTACCGCATACTGCTGTGCGTATGCAGCGGCCGTGGCAGCGTCGTACCCTTGGGATACGAATTGCTGGTAGTACTGCTCGTACACCGCCTGATCGTAGCCAGCCGCAGGTTGCGCAGCAGCCGGTTGTGCGGCCGCTGGTTGCGCTGCAGCAGCTTGTCCGGCTCCGCCGCCGACGTATTGTGCTGCAAAGGCCCTCGCTGTTTCCTCGGGGTAGCCCTGGGCGATGAGTTGCTGGACGTACTGCTCGGTGGGGTCGAGTGCATCGGCACCGAAGGCTCCTTCCATGCCGCCGAAGGCGTCTTCTTTGTCGCCGCCCTTGCGCATGAACATCAGCGTACCCACAATGATGAGCACGAGGATGAGACCACCGACGAGAATGGCCGTGGTGTTGAGGCCGCTGGCACCGTCTTCGCTACCCGTGTCGGTTTGGGGCTCGGTCCACTCACCGGTGAGCGGGTCGTACGACCACGCACCGTCCCACTGGCATTCGCCGTTGGCATCAAGCACGAATTCACCGCCGGCTTCAATGGCTTGCGGGTTGGCTTCCAATCCCTGACAGGCTGGAAGGTCGAGTTCGATCCACTTGATCGTGACCCAGCGCTCGTTCGGGTAGGTGCCTTCGTAATACTTGATGTACACCGATTGCCGAGTGGACTTGTTCGTGTAGAAACTGCTCATGTCCAAGGTCAGTTCAAAGTTCTCACCGTCGCTCAGGTTGTCGCTCTTGGCCCAGAGATTTTGCTGGCCAAGTTGGTACTTGATGGCGGCTGAAGCGCTGAGGTTGTCCTGGAAGAAGGCAGCCTCAACGTAGACCTCGCCGGTTTCCGAACCGGACAGGACCTTACCGGAGATGGTGATGGTGTCGTCGACAAACCGGGTGTCGTTTTGGTTGGCGTTGTCCCACTGGACATCAGGGGCCTCGTCGCCGAAGCCGTCGGGTACGACAACGAAGTACATACGGTGCTTCTCAGAGAATTTACCTGCACTGTCGTAAACCACGAGTTCGATACGGATTTGATTCTCCGTGGTGCCGGTGGAGTCCACGGTAACGTTCTGGAATTTGTACGACCACTGGCCGCCGCTTGCCGCGGTTTGCGTGAACGTGTGCCCGTCGAGGTTGAACGAATCATCACCATACGGTGCGTCGAACAGAACCTTCCATTCGTAGGTTTCAATGCCGTTTCCGTCAAGGGCGTCTTGGTCCTGAGAACCGCTGGCGTCAAAGTGAATGATCAACTCAGCGTCGTCGCCTTCGCCCTGCAGAATGAGGCGGTGAACGTCCCACTCAACGTTGGACACGGTCTTCGTCCCGATGAACTCGACGTTGTCTTCGTAATCGGTTCGCATGTCGATGACTGCATCGGCTTCAGGTCGGAATTCGTCTGCGTACACGTCGTTGGTCTCCACGGTCACATCGATGGTACGGGCGTGGCCGTTTTCGTCGTGGAGCATCAGGGTGATGTGCCATTGCTCGCCTTGAGCGCAACCCGTTTGGGACGCAAGGTCGGCCTTACAGAAGGTCATGCTGGGCGACGTCTCCGTGGTGTGGCCCGTCACACCGGTGGCCAGGCTGCTGCCGTCCCAGTTGGTGGGCCCGTCGATGATCCAGTCGGCTTCGAGAGGCACGTTGGTGCTGGTGGTGAAGCCGAAGTTCACGGTAGCGCTGCTCTTCATGTAGTGGAGAGCGTACTTGCCAGTACTGGGGTCAATGGTGGGCACGTCGTCGTTGATGGTCAACTCCAAGCCGTTGCCAAGGGTGCCAAAGCCCTCGGGGTACGGGTTGACCTGATACTGCAGAAGGTTGCCCAGCAGCGGGAAGGTGGTGCTGTCGGCTCGCTCAGAGTGGGTGGCCACGTCGATGGTGGAGATGATCATACCACCGCCGAAGTAGCTGCACACACCGAGAACGGTGTCTTGGATGTCTTCGGTGGAGCGGATGAGCCGCTGGAAGTAGCCACCGTCTTCCATGTAGCCGTCGCACGTCTCAGGGACGTTGTTGGTGCTGACCGACTTGGTGTTGAGCACGGCTTGGGCGACCCCTGAGTTGGCGTTGAAGCCCTGGAAGGCGTTGACGTCAATGTTGTCCATCACCGGATGGTAGGGGTCAGCGAGGTCCATCGTGCTGTAGGTCACCTGCGTGCTGGCCGTGTCTCGGCTCTGGATGTCGAGACCGAACGGCAAGCGGCCGGCCAGCCCTTGGTCGAGGCCGTAGATTTGACTGCCGAGTGGGCCAAGGTGCGCCTGCACGGTACCGCCGGCGGACATGAAGTTCTCCAGCACGGTCCGGCGAGCAGGCTCACCGAGGTACTGATAGTATCCGTCGCCGCCAAACTGCGTGTCCTTGGCCACCAGGACGTCCTGCCAAGGCAGGATGATCTTGTCGTAGTGGGTGAACCAACCGGCGTCAAAGTAGGTGGCCCAGTCGTTGATTTCGTACTGAGTGTACGACATGCCGAGGATGGCCATGTCTTGCTTGATGGCCGTGGTTCGGGACGAAGTGTCCGAGAGGATGGCGATGTCGACGTGGTCGGCAAACGTGGCGTGGAAGTAGCGTGTGTTGCCTGTTTCAGAGCCGTCAGCAAGGCGTCCATAGAAACTGATGTTGTAGGTCTTCCCGTCAATCCAGCCGTTCCACGGCGTGAATGAAACGGACGTCTTCTGTTGGCTCTGGAGCGTGACCGCTGGACCGGAATCCACGAGGTGGGCTTGGCTGCCGTCAGCCATGTCCGTGACCTCCATGTAGAACACGTAGTCGCCGGCGAGCACACCGTTGGTGGCCTGGAAGTCCCACGAGTGGGTCAACGCACTGTCGATGGGGAGAACGCACTCGAGGGTCTGGTCGTCGTGGCAGGCCAGGATGTCCGGCTTGCCGATGGAGATGTCGACCGATTCAACGTTGAAAATCACGCGCTCAATGTTGTTGGACGTCAGGACTTCGTTGTCGTTGTACCAAGGCTTTCCAACCGTCGTGTTGTCGAAGACGGTCTTGACGTCCAACCGGTACACGCCCGAGAAGAACTCGTGGCTGGCGATCACGGTGGTGGCGGCTTCTTCAGCGTCGACGTTGGTTCGAGAGTCGGTGTAGACGGCGTCTTGAACGAAGGTGTACTCTTGCAGCGTGATGTTGTTGAATCCGATGCCCTTGAAGCCGTCATTGATGCCGTTTCGTCCGTCGTCGTCCGACTGGAATTCAAAGTGCACGTCCACCGTGGAGCCCTGAAGCGACATGCACTCGGCTCGCCACTGGCTGGAGTCGGGTGAAGAGCGGTTCTGGATGTACAAGTGCGTCAAGTCAATGCTGGTGGTCTTCACCAATTCTTCGGAGTTGAAGAACACGTTGTAGTTGCCACTGCCGTCGGTGTTGGCGGGGTCGCCGATGAAGGACAGTTCCGTTTGGTCGATGGATTCGGTGGCGTTGATGATCCCGTTGCCGTCGTCGTCGTTCTGACAGGTTCCGTCCTCGTTGTAGTCGTTCCACTGGGCAAAGACCAAACCGGTGTAGTTGGCGCCGTCCTTGTCGTAATCCACGGTCATCGTGGCGTAGTCGCTCGGGTCGACATCGCCGTCTTGGTCGATGGTGTAGAACGTGTCAGCGTAGTACTCGAAGTTGAGCGAAACGAAGTCGCCGCTCATGCTGGTCAGGTCGATGTTGGGGATGGTGAGCGTCTCGTTGGCCCAAGCATCGTCGTAGCCAAGGGTGCCCGTATCACAGGGGTGGCCGAACCAGTAAGCGTTGTTGTTGAAGATCTTGGTCGAACAGGAGTTCTCGTTGTAGATGGCGCCCTTTGGCTGTTGGTTTTCCTCGTAGCGGTAGCCTTCGCTTCCACCCTCGAAGGTCTCTTCACACACGGCCGATGGCGTACCGCAATAGACGTCGGAAGGCGTAGCGGAGTAAACCGTCGCCTCGATGCCGAAGTCCACCGGGGTGTTGCCGTAGTTGTTGGTGATGACCGAGATGTCGAAGGTACCCTCTGCATAGAGGCCGCCCGGGTTGAAGTATTCAATGGACTCCACCGCCGGGTCGTACAGATTGAACGGTGTGACATACCCGATGGCGTCGTCGTTGATGTCCTGCTCGTCCCAGTTGTTGTTCGAGATGGTGGCGGAGATGCGGTAGGTGGTGTCGTTGAGCAGGTCGGCCTGAATCGACGTGGTGTATTCCTGACCGGGTTGCAGGTTGCTCAGCGGTCCGATGGTCGTGGACTGCGTTTGCGGGTTGGGCAAGAAAGCCGTGTTTTGCTTCCAGATGGTCAGGTTGTCAACGGCGTAGCCGTCACGACCGCTCCATCGAGACTCGTTGTCATCGGCCGTGGACCCTTCGAAGCCCGTTCGGAAACGGAACCGCACGTCAACGGTCTCACCGGCCCAGGGGGACAGGTCAAAGGCGCCGAGGTCTTCCTCGGTGAAGTTGTCCCAACCGTAGTAGGTGCCGGCAGAGAAGAGACCGTAATAGACGATGTTCTCGGGAGCGGCGCCCCACGAGTTCTGTTTGAACAGGCGGTCGTTGTCAAAGCCGCCCCAAATGGTGGCACCCGACGGGCAAGCACCCTCAACGGCGGCCTGCTGTGGGCAACCGATGAGGTTCCAGCCGCGCTCTTCGCTGCCGACCTCAACGATGGCCAAATCGTCCCACACGTCGCCGACGATGAAGCCGGTGCCGTCGGAATTGCCCAGTGCGCCAAGGCCCAGGTGGCGGAAGAGTTCGACGCTCATGAAGGCGCGGTCAGCGCCCGTCAAGTCAACGTCGTTGAGGACCATGGCGTCGTCCCAGTTCTTTCCGTAGCCGCTCCAAGTGGCGCCGGAAGCGTTGGTTCTCATGTCGCCCGCCCACATGAAGTCGGTCGGGTTGAGGTAGTTGGCGGAAACGTTGGCATCGTTGTTGCCTCCGCCGGTGGCTCCGGTGGAGTGGTTGGTCTCGAGGTGCCAGTTGGTGGCGCCGTCCACGTACTCCTCAAATGACCACGAACAGCCTGAGCCGCAGCCGGTCTTGTCTTCGGGAGAGTCCCAGTCGTTGGCGTAGACGGTGTTGTTGGTGGAGTTGGCTTCGTCGACGATCTTCAGTTCAACATCGAGGTCAGCCGTTTGCCCGTTCAGCGTGTCCATGCCGGTGTTGGTGACGGTCACGTTGATGCTTCGGGTTCCTTCACCAACCACGCCAAAGAGGCGGTCGGTCGGCGAAATCTCGAGGTCGGTCACCGCCAGATCCTTGTTGTCCATTTCAACAACCGTGAGCGTGTCGTATTGGCCCGCCCATCCGAAGTTGTCTCGCCAACCACCGAAGTTGTAGTTGGTGTGGCCGACCACGAGGTCGGGGGCGGAGTTGGGGCCGCCCTGGAGCTGGCCGATGGCGACGGCAGAGGGGCGGCGACCTGCGGGGTACGACAGGGGGCTGACGTGGCCACCGTTGCCGTCCGAGAGGGTCACCTGGACCGTGGTGGGGAAATTCAGGAAGAAACTCGAGGTGCTTCCGCCTGCAGAGTCCGAAGTGTTCTGCTGGTAGGCGATGGTTGGGTTGACGAAGTCGGGTTCACCGTCGCCGTTGAGATCGGCGACCTGAATGGTCCACGAAATGTAGGGTCCAAAGTAAGCGAGTTGAGAGTTTCCGAAGGTTCCTTGAGCGCTGGCTTGCTTGTAGCTCACGTTTTCGAGGTTGCCGTCCATGAGCGCAATCGTATCGATGTAGCCGTTGCCACCGACATCAGCGATGGAGAAGTCATCGGTTGAGGGGACACCCATGTTGATGACGTGGGTGTTGGCTTGGTTGGTTCCGTAAGAGTAGGTCGCCGGGTAGTTTTGGAGTTGACAGTCGTATTCAATGATGGTGATGTTGTCGTCGTTGCCGGGGTTGGTGGTCTGGCCGGTGGAGTAGTCCAGGCCTTCGCTGCGCAAAAGGAAGATGTCGTCGTCCGTGCAGGCGCCGGTCAAACCGCTCTGCGACTCACCGTAATCGCCAACCTCAATCGATCGATAGGTGTTGGACTGTGAGGAACCAAGCGAGGTCGGTAGACCGTTGGTGGCCGAGGTGATCGGGCTTCGGTAGGTCACGACACGCTGCGTGGTGATGTCGGCAAGGAGGTCGAGAACAAAGATGTCGTCGTTGCCGTCTTGGTCAGCATCGCCGACCGCCATGTCCCACACCCAAAAGTGGGAGAAGCGCTCGCCGATCGACCAGTCTCGGTTGTTACATCCGCCGTTCTCGATGATGGTGACGTTGCCGGGTTCACCGGCTGGTGCGCCCTGGTCGTTGGTCTTGAACGGGTTGTTCTTCTGGTAGATGACGATG
>BOYQ01000006.1:0-127327 GCA_019651595.1 Candidatus Poseidoniales archaeon
CGTGGTGGCCCGGGTGTCGATGCCGATAAGGGGGTTGAGGTGTTGGACGGGGAATTCTGAACCGTGAGTCCGGCGACCACGTCCTCCTGAAATGCTGCCGCTGGCAATCCCAGCCGTAGCTCAGCGAGGTCGGCCCGTGGGTTTGGTGGCGTTCCGGGCCGGAACGTTGGCGAGGGTGGCTTGCTTAAAGTCGTCATCGCTGGCGCCCCATCGGAAGGAAAGGGTGCCTTGAGCGCCGATGTTGAACCACGCCCGGTCGGAGAGGCTTGCACCCGTGCCCGCATCGGGGTTGAGAACGGTGAAGGTGGTGATGGACGGTACCTGGTTGGTGATGTTGAACCAGCCGCTCTCGGCCAGGGCAAAACTTTCGCTGTCGCTGTCCCAACCCGAGGCTCGGAGTTTGTAGGTGTCGTTGGTCATTGAGGTGGTGTCAAACGGGTACATCCACGGGGTGGTGGTCAGGTTCACCAGTGTGGTCCAGGACGATTCATCGCTGGTGATTTCGATGAGCAGCGAAGACAACGTACCGGTCCCACCAACGCTGAAGGTGAGCGCGTGGGTGCCCTTGATGTCGTCGTCTTGGGCGGGACCGTTGGAGAAGGCAATGTTGAGGCCGGAGGCGCCGCTGCGGTGAGCGTCCACGGAATCGCCGAGGGTTTCCACGCTCGGATGATGCGTGCTGGGCAGGAAAGAGAACAACAGCAGCGTCACGAGCCAAACGGCCGCACTGCTTCGTCCCATGCCACTTCCACACCTCCGGTGAGCCTTCAACTCTCCCCTTCCGGATTCGGGCAGGTTGGCGTTCGAGAACCCTTCTGAGGGCCCCACCTTGAAGGAGAACTACGGGCGTTTTTGTGGCAACTTGGAGATGGGTTCAAGTGCTTTGACCAACCAAGGAAAGCCATGGAGCGTAAAGCAACGGCGTTGTTCCTCCTCGGACTCCTCTTCGTTAGCGTGCTGCCGTTGGCGGTTCACGCTGAAGAAAGCGGAGGCGTCCAATCGTCCGCCGTGCAAATGTCGCTCTCACCCAGCAATCCCGTGATGGGTGGTTCTGTGGACGTCAGTGTGATGCTGTACAACAGTCAGCAAAGCGATGCCTTCAACGTCGAGGTCGCATTCTACAAGGAAAACATCGCCGCCAACAACCGTCTGCTCCTCGACCAAGTCACCGTCCCCGCCGAAGACTGGTACACCGTCAGCACCACGTGGTCGGGTTTGACCGAAGGCGTTCACAAGGTCTGGTTTGAATTCTCTGCTGGGGGCGACACACAGGCCCGTTTCAACAAGGAATTCACCGTTGCAGGGCTCCCCAACTTGCGCATTGACACGCTTGAACTCAACGCCACCTCACCGGTGTACGCCGGCGACACGGTGGGCCTGTCGGCGCTGGTGTTGAACTCCGGAACCGTGGACGCTCCCGCTTCCAAACTGCTGCTTGAAGTTCCTGAATCCAGCGACGTCCTGCTGGACACCCCCGCCCTCACCGCCGGGTCTTCGGCTTGGGTGAACACCACCATCGTCGCACCGAGCGCCGGTGTTCACGCGGTCAAAGTCACCCCCGACATCGAGAACGTCATCGAAGAAGCCTCGGAGATGAACAAGGTCACCGAGGCCGAGTTGGTGGTGGCCACGCGCATGGATTTGAGTTTCAAAGACGGCTTGGTCGTGACCACCGCAGAGGGGGCGCTCGAAGGCCCGTGGACCGTGGAGGGCACCATGGTCCGTACCAACGGTACGGGGCCCGCCGACGTACCCGTATGGTTGCAAATTCCAACCCCGGCGGGCGGGCTCATCACCGGCCAACCGTTCACCGTCGCCTTCAGCGGTGTTGGCTACACCGAACAACCGTTCACAACGACGTTGAACGCCACCACCCTGAGTTCGCTTCCCGAGGGCGATCACGTGGTGTCGGCGAAGATCAACCCGTTCAACGCCCCCGGGTTTGAGCAGGAATCGACGGACAACGACCTCGCATCGGGCGTGTTGACCATCTACCCCATTCCCGACGTCTATGTTGACGCCAATGCACTGCCGACGGTTCCTTCTGTTCAATCCGGTGAGGACGTCGAGTGGCGGGTTACGATGGAAAACACCGGTGACATCGGTGTTTCTGGGAACATTCAGTACACCTTTGACGGATTGACCGGTCAATCGCCGCCCATTTTACTCGACGCCGGTCAAGCCTTCACCTGGACGGTTGAACTTCCGACGGCGCTCGGTGCTCACACCGCCGAGTTCGAAGGACAGTGGGTCGCCGCCCCAGGCAGTTGGGACGCCAACAAGCAGAATTCGTTCGCCACCGGCACGGTGCTGGTCGAATCAAAGTTGAAACTGAATTGGGATACGCTCGCGATGGCGTTGCTGGATGCAGAAAACAACGAGGTGTCGCCGCCGCTGGCCGACGGCGAAGCCTACACGTTGACCATCGGCTTGACCAGTCAGGAAACCGGCGTGGCCAACTACACCTGTCAGGACAGCAGCAACACGGTGCTGTCCACCATGGTCGTCAACATTGTGAATCGAGGCGATTCGAGCGGAACTCTCCTGCACGTTCACGGCCACGGCCTCCACCACGACCATTCGTCTGATTCCAGAAGACGCGTCCATCGGTTCAACGTACTCTCGGTCCTTTGCGACGCTCGCGAGCACGACCGGCAACGGTGATGCCGCCGGCGCTTCCGAAGCGGGAACCGTGACCCTGTTCGCGCTGGTTGCCGTTGGTCTCATTGCCGCCTTGGTGGCGGCGGTCGTTCTGACCCGAGAACGAGAAGAAGAGGTGGAGCGAGACATCTACGAATACTGCCCTGCCTGCGACGGTGAACTTGAAGGAACAGAGGACCGTTGCCCTCACTGTTCGTTCAATCTCAAGAAAGCAAGAAACCAGTTCCATGACTGCCAAGAATGCGGTGAATCCATCCCCGATTTGATGGAAAACTGTGCGTACTGTGGAGCCTACCAGGACGTTTCGTCCTTCTTTGAACGCCGGGAACGACGGGAGCGCCGTGAGGTGGTCAAGGAAGAGGTTGCGCTGCCCGAAGAGGACGAGGATGTCATCGTCACCGGGACGCAAAACTTTGCCGACACCGTCAAGGAATTCGGCTTCGATGAAGCTCATTTGGAAGAGGAATGGGACACCAACATTGAGGCTGCTGAAGCCGAAGTGGAGGCCGCCTACGACCGTCGCTTCGCCGATGAGATGGCCATGGAAGACATGACGGAAGAAGAGATTGAAGCCTACAAGGAACAGGTCACGACCACGCTCAACGCACGGCGTGCGGACGACAAGCAGGATTTGGACTCCATCCTGTCCGAAAAGGGCGAACTCAAGTCACTTGGCGAAGACACCGGCGAACTCAGTGCTTCGGATGCGGACATCCGAGAGCAACTGTTTGAAATCACGGGTGAGGAGGGCGTGCTTCCCGGTGAGAAAGTCAACATCGGCATGAGCTTGACCGACTCATCGTTTGCGGGCAACGAGGTCGCAGAAGCGACGGCCAACTTCACGTTTGAGGATGCTGAAGAACAGCCGTTGGCTCGCTCAACAGACGAGGGTGCAACCGCCGCCCCGGCCAAGACCCGAAAGCCCGTTCGACGACGAGCATCACGTCAGCCGAAGAAGGAAGAGGCACCCGCCCAAACCGATGAGTGCGGTGCTTGCGGAGCCGACCTGCCGGCGGGCGCCACCGAATGCAGTATTTGCGGTGCCAAGTTTGGCTGAGTGTCTGTCAGCGTTCATAGGGCTCGTCATTGCCGTGGCTCGGCCATCAATCGCTTCATTCAGACGATGATGGCTGTTGGCTTTCCGGATTTGAAATGCTCGCAGCCTCAGCGAGGGCTTCATAGGGTTGTGTCCGGTGGTGGTAGCATGGCGCGAGCGGGCCTTGGAGCCGCCCTCCTCATGGTGGTCCTGATGGCTTCCACCTCGGGTTGCATGGGACTCATCGCTGCTCGGGAATCGGTCGAGGCCCTCCGAGAACCGGCGTATGAAGATCTCAACAACGAGAAAATCACGGTGATTCACGCCTTTGAGAACATCGACGATTATTTGGCGGAATACACCAACCGTTCCACGTTCACGGTTGACGAACAAACCAACGAAATCAACGTCTACTTCAAGGTCTCATTTGAGGCATCACGCAACCTTCCCTCTGCGCTTTTGGGCAACGAAAGTCACTACGTTCGTGCCACCCTGACCGACGCCGATGGCATGGTGCAGTGGGAGCAAGACGTGAGCGAGGACGCCAGCCCGCTTGAGGAATCCCTCCTTCCCAACCCCTCGTTTGCTCAAGGCGAATGGGAGTTGGATATTCAGGCCCGCGGTGGAGGGGAAAGCACCTTTGGATCCATTCAAGACAATTTTGTCATCATCGTCACCATCACCAACAGTTGCATTCAGTACCCGCTGGTTGACGAGTGCTACTGATTCAAGCCAGAGGGTCGGTGCAGGCGTGGCGCCTTGAACAGTGCTGGCATTTTCCGGGACGCTCGTGGTTTCGAACGGCGCCACCCAAGGCCATGGCCTGCTGCACCGCATGGATTTGCAGGTCGAGTTCCTCTTTTGCCTGTTCGTCCCACGGCAATTGGTGCAGGTTGTCATGACCGTAGCGAAGCAGGGCGTACGGAGGTGTACGGCCGGTGGTGACCTCGACCAACCGTGCATAGGCCAGCACTTGGAGTCGGTGGGAGTCGTGGGGTCGTTTGGGGATCTTGCCTGTTTTTTGCTCCACGGGAATGAATTCACCATCGATGATGACGATTTGGTCGGGTCGCCCTCGCAAACCGCTCGCATCGTCCACCAGCAATTGTGCGTGTTGTTCGTCGTCGGAGTAGGAGATTTCATCGGACACCTTGAGATCGTTTTCGACCGCTATCCGCTTCGCTTCCTCGTTGTTCCTGAGGGCCCTGCGCAGGACGATGGTCGCCAGCAGGGTCCAACTCAACGTGGTGATGGCCAACACGTAGGAGGCCTGTTGCCGATTTTCAGCAAACAACAACGCACTCGAGTGAATGGCGAGGAGGATGGCTGAGACGAACATGTAGGCTTCCAACAGGCCGCCCTGGAACCAACCACCCATGAACCCCCTTGGTTCAAGCACCGGGTCGATGGTTTCCGTTTCCCCGTCCAGCACCGGTCGAAACGGCTGTTTCAACCCGATGGCGGCTCGCCACGGAACGAGCAGCGCCACGATACCGACGACCAAAAACGAGAGCGAACCGGCGGCCAACAATTTCGAGAATTCCATGACGTTGAGTTGGATGTCATCGATGTACTGCACGGCGACGGTGTCAATGAGCAACACCAGAATGATGGCGTACCACCACTGCCAGATCAGCAGGTTGCGCTTGGTTTCAAATTGATGACCTTTGAACGCCATCATGGAGCTGTGAATGGCTTGGTGCTGTTTCTTTCCTTTCTCGATTGCTTCGCTTTCACCGGCGACGCCCGTGGCGCCAAATGCCACGACAGGGGGCAGTAGGTGTAGCGTTCCAGGTCGCTGGCGCTGACGGGCAGGGGTTCACCGTCGAGGCAGTCGCCAGCGCCCCTCTTCGTCCCGTTCGGCATCCGGGTGGGTCGGAGGTGAGCCGGTCCCGTCTCCATCCTCACCGGCCATAATCAGCCCAATCGGGGTTCTTTTTAGCCCTTTTCCGTAGCGTGCGGGGAATCGCTCCCGAAAAACGCGGGCAACGAGCGACGAAGCGGTTTAATACAGGGGGTTTGTGGGCGGCTTGCTGTGGTTCAACATGTCCGAAGAAGCCAGTTTACTCGTGTCAGCCGAAACCTACGAGGAAAACGCCGTGAACATCGGTACGCAACAGAAGAGCGCTGACATGAGCCGCTTCATTGACCGCGTCCGTGAAGACGGCCTTTACCTCCTCGACATCCCCACCACGGACGCCCGAATTCGCTCCATCGCTGCCCTTCTGAACACCTACGATGCGCCGTCCATCATGGTCGTGAGCGCTCGTCAGTACGGACAACGCCCCGCTCGTCTTTTTGCCGAAGCCATTGGTGCCCACTCCGCCGTCGGTCGTTTCATCCCTGGTTCGTTGACCAACCCGGCCCTCCGCTCTTACATCGAACCCGACATCCTGTTCGTGACCGACCCCGCCAACGACCAACAAGCCCTGCGCGAAGCGGTGGCCACCGGCCTGCCCATCGTTGGCATCGTTGACGCCAACAACCACTTGCGAAACGTGGACATCGCCCTTCCCGCCAACAACAAGGGTCGCCGTTCGCTGGCGCTCATTTACTGGCTCCTCGCCCGTGAAGTGCTGAAGGTCCGTGGCGAAACCACCGACGAGGCATGGGCTGAAGCCAACGACCTCGAAGACTGGGAATCCACCTTCTGAGGCTCAAACGCCTGCGAGGAATCCGCTGATGGCATCAGCCATGGCTTTCGCTGTGTCTTGTTCGTGCATCAACGTGCGAACCTTCTTTGCGCCGGGCAGACCCTTCGTGAACGCGATGGCGTGACGCTGCATCCATTTGCCCTGGATGCCGACGGTGGCTTCGGACAGGTCGATGTAGCGGTCCCAACACCATTTCCGTGAAACAAAGGCCCGGCCAATTTCGCTCAATCCGTGCCAGTCGTCGTGTTGAGCAACCCATGGGAGGTCGTCTTCCTTCATCCAGCCCAGACCGACTTTGATGTCAGAAAACACGGTTGGCCGGCCGATAGCGCCTCGACCGATCATCAGCCCCGATGCACCGGTTTGGGTCAAACAAGCGGCGGCGGAATGCGTCAACCACGTCCCCGTTGGCCACCACCGGGACCTCGACTTTTTCCACGGCCTCTTTGATGCTGGTCCAATCAGCCTCACCGGCGTACCGCTGCTTGAGGGTTCGGCCGTGAATGCAAAGCCTTCTCGCCCCCACGGCTTCGAGCCGCTCGCAAATCTCCGTGGAATTGTTCGCTCTGGCTCCCCGGTCCCCATCGCATTTTTGGGGGTGACAGGAACATTGACCCGGTCGACGATGGTTTCCACCATGTTCACCAAGCGGTCCGGTTCGCCCATCAGTGCAGCCCCCGCGCAAATGTTGGTCACTTTGGGGGCTGGACACCCAAAATTGAGGTCGATGACATCAGCCGCTGGAGCCAACATTTCGGCGGCTGTTGCCATGTCGCCGGGGTCGCCTCCGAAAATTTGTGGAATGAAGGGCACTTCCGTTTCGTGGGTTTCCATTCGTCGCCACGAAGTGGCCGCTTCCCGCGTGAGCGCCGTGGAGTTGGTGAATTCGGTGATGGTCACGTCGGCACCGCATTCCTTGGCCAGCAGGCGGTAAGGAAGGTCGGTCACACCTGACATTGGAGCGAGGTACAGCGGGCGTTGTTCTCCGTCCCAAGGCCCTCGTTTTGTTCCGATGAACTCGGACATGCGATCACCTTTCACTCGTGCTCGGCGCTGAGCAGGGCTTCGTCGAGCAAACCGGCCACGCGCACCATGCGACGCAGCACGCGGTCAAGGCGGTCTTGCACCCGTCGCTGAACCGCTCCGGCGGAGGCTCCAGCCATGCGGTACCCCATCGGTAGACGGCCGCCCAGCAGGTTCAGCAGCAGCATTTGCTCTCGGGCTTCCATTCCGGTGAGGTGCTTGGCCACGTCGTCCACGGAGAGCGCACCGTTGGCCAGCGCCTTGAGCAGTCCACCTTGTTGCTGTTCGTTCAAAAGGCGCTGAAATCCTCCTTTTTTGAGCATCCAGTCCTCACCCCTGCGTTGATGTTGGGTGGTCATGGCCGTCCAAAGTGCCGTGTTGAGTCGGTCGGTTCGCGGAACCCGCTCTACCATCCCCGTGGCACGAAATCGGTCAAGGATTCGGCCGACCCTCGCTTTTTGTCCTCCGTGTTGTTCTGCGGCTTCGTCCAAAGAGAGCGGAAGGTTCCGTTGAAGCAACGTCTCGAAGAGGCGAACCGACAACGAATCGGCTTGAATTTCTGCTCCCGGTCGTTCGCCCAGCAGGCCAAAATCATTCATCCAGTGGGATAACTGACTTCCGGGGCTGTCGCTTGGAATCGGACGGTGGTCAACCAAACCGAGGGTGAACGTTGTCTCCTCGTCCCTCGGGAGTTCAACGGGAAGCGCTTCACCCGTGCGCGTCCACTGCGCCTCGATGAGTGCGAAGCGCTGCTGGAGCACGAGCGTGCTGTGTTGTTGAAGGTGGGCGACGGCGTTTGACAGCGAACCGCCGCGGAGGTAGTACTTGCGCCACCCTTTCCCTTCGTTGGTGAACCCGACCAAGCCGGTGTCCACCAGTCGAGCGAGGTGGTGGTTGAGCGATGCGGGCATTTGCGCCAGTTCATCGGCGAGCATTTGCGCGTCCCAGCTCCGGTCTGGATGACCGAAAAGGTGGTCGCGTAGCAGGCGGTGAACCGGACCTGCTCGACCCTGGTCTGCGGTGGCGTCGCCACGTTTTCGAACGAGGGAGAGCGTGTCGATCATCCACGCGATGAGCCCGTCCACGTCGCGTTCGGTCGTTGGCAGCGGGTGCTCAACCATTCGGAGAGCGAACATGGAGGATTGGGGCTGCCACGGGTCTTTGAAGCCTGTGTAACAGTTGTCGCTCAAGCGACAGATTTCGTATTCGTCACATCAGCTCGAAGATGACCGACGCTCGTCAACAAACTCGTAATCCACGGTCGAGGCCCGGCTGTAAATCTCCAAGTCGATGTGCGGCATCAATTCGATTCGATCTTCTCGCAAAATCCCTCGACGGCGAAGCACTTTCACAGCGCTGTGAACGGTTGCTCGCGTGCGACCCAACCGGCGTGCCAGGGCAGCCTGCGAACGAGGAACACCTTCTCGGTCGATGTTTTCGATGATCAACCGCTGAACGGGAGAAAGACCGATGGGCAACTGCTGTGCCATTCGTTCCTCGCCGACGACTTTGCTGCGCAACACCTCAACTTGGCTGGGGCCGCCGGCGAAATAACAGGTCCGACCGTTGACCGGCATCACGGTCACTGCACGGCGTGTCTGGAGAACGTCAAGGTGGTGGCGCAGGGTGCCGTTGGCGGTGTTCATGACGGTTTGGAGTTCTCGGTAGCACAAACCCGGCCGGGCCTCAAGCGCCGTGAGAATACGACGGCGAAGCGGGTGCTCGTAGGTCGTCGTGGCCCGCGTGGAGATCCCTCCAAACGCCATGGCGCCCACCGTACCGGCGAAGGTGGCCAAGCCGCCAGCGATGCCGACCACGCCGCTGGCGGCGCCCGTCAACCCCGCCGCCAACCAGGGGCGCTGTCGAGTCCACTGAGCGAGCAGAGGCATGAGGTAGGGTTGGTCTTCTCCTCCCTTAATCCATCGCTGGATTGTGCCCGGTGTTGCGGCGATGTTTTCGCCGGCTTTGGTTGGTTAAATAGCCTCGCAGTCTCTTGTTTATGGGGAAAAAAGCATGCGAGATGTTGAGTTGGAGAAGCGTATTCAGGCCGATCTCGACGCAGGGCACAACGTTTGGGTCGTCGGCGACGTTCACGGGTTTTTTCAGTCCATGACGGCGCTGTGTTCTCAACTCAACCTGCGTCAAGGCGATTGGGTGGTGTTTTTGGGCGATTTGATCGACCGAGGCCCCAATGGATTTGGCGTGGTTCACCACGTCATGCATCACCCGCAGTGCGCTTCGGTGCGTGGCAACCACGAGGACATGATGGTTCGTCAGTTCACGATGGACAAGCTACGCACACCCGACCTCGACGTGATGCTCTGGATGCGAAACGGGGGCAACACCACGGTGGCTTCCTACATGGACGCCTCGCGGGATTCAACCGGTGCGTTGGACGAGGAGGGGCTTGAACACCTGGCGAGGGAGCACACCGACTGGATGGCCCGCTTGCCGACGCATCTCGTGCTGAATCGCTGGCGTTTGGTTCATGCCGGGTATTCACCGGACGCACCGCTTGACGGACAGCGGGACGAGGATTTGTTGTGGATACGCGGGGCGTTTCACCATGCCGTGGCCCCGGTGGATCCGTTGCGAACCGTGGTGTTTGGCCACACGCCAACGGCCGGGCTCCCCGGGCACACCGTTGAGGATTGGGGTGAGGTGTGGCGTAGCGATGTCCTCCTCGAGGACGGTCGGTCCGCCGCCGTTGGCTTGGATACCTGCCTCTATCACGGCCCGAACGACCTTCGAAAATTGACGGCGATGAACCTTCGAACGGGCGAAGTGGTGCAGCAGCATCGGATCGAGGGCTAAGCCTTGACCACGGAGCCGGCCACCATTTTGAGGTGGGCCACCATCGGTGAAAGCAGGCGGCCGCACGTCAACCCGTGTGCGCTCAGTTCGTAACTTACCTTGACGGGCGGACCGTCGGTCACCACCCGCAGCACCAGCCCTTCTTCCGTGAGGAAACGAAGTTTGTCCGACAGGGTGCGGCTGGAGATGCCCGTCAGCATGGATTTCATTTCGTTGAAGCGGCGCGGGCCGGTGATGTAGAGGGTGGCGAGAATTTCGATGGTCCACCTCGAGGCAAAGACGTGCAATGCTTCCACCGCCGCTTCAACCTCCCATTCGGCGTTGTATGGCCCCTGGTTGGAATGTTGCGCCAGGAGATGGCGAATCGATTTCCCCTCCTCGATGGTGTTGTGGATGCCGTTTTCAATCGCATCGTAGGCTTCGCTCGGGATGGACATGGGGGGTTCTGGCATGGGGTTCGCTCCCTGCGAGCGGTTCAGACTACTTGATGTCTTTTCTACACCTGATGCGATACGGGCTGCAACCCCTTTCCCGTTTTCCACCGGATGTCATCCCTTGAAGAAGAGGCATCACTTGCCCCCAACATGGAGTCCCCCGAGCCCCGTGCTCACCCCGGGCAAATTGCCTTGGTGCGCGGCGGTGCTCTGACCCGTTATTCCGGGTTGGGCGGGGCACACGCCGACTTGCTCGCTCACCATCAAGCCGGCCGATTCTCCGAGGTTTCGTTCAGAGACGTTCTCGAATACCCTGAGCAACGTTCCGCTGTCGCTCGTCTCCTGGCGATGGCGTCGGCATCCCAAGCGTGTGGTCGATTACTGTCGGCGTCACCTCGGGGCTCAGGACGTGCTTCACATCACGGACCAAGAACAGGCGCATTTGGTGCCGCCTCGGTCAGCGGATCGACCCAGAGTGGTGGTGACGGTCCACGACGTGTTTCACCTCTTCCCCTACCGGGAGCGCATCGAGCTGATCGACGACGGTTCGACGTTGGGCGTTTCCGACATCGACATCGGTGACCACCGGCCCGGTTGGGCTCGCCGTCGAGACCTCAAGCAGCTCAAAGCGGGGTTGGCGAGGGCCGATCTTCTCGTTTGCGATTCTGAACACACGCAGCGACGATGCGCACAGGCCTTCCTCATGTGCCGTCCATCAGCGTGCCGTTGGGCTTGGACGTGGACGCCTTCGCTCCACCTGCCCCCGCGACAAGAACGCTGCCTTCACGATGCTCTACGTGGTGCTGCTGACCCACGCAAGCGTCTCTCGTACCTCGGTCGAGTGTTGAAGACCTGCGACCCTGAACTTCCGAGCCGGTTCGGTCCTCCACATCGTGGGCGACCGGAGTTCGGAGGCCAACGCCATGGCTTCCGCGGTCGGCGTGGAGGTGGTGGTCCATCCCATGCTCGATGACGAGGCCCTCATGGGGTTGCGTCACAGCGCTGACGTCTTGTTGTTCCCGAGTGCGGGCGAAGGTTATGGCTACCCGCCCGTCGAAGCGATGGCTGCCGGTTGCCCGGTGTTGTGTTCGGACCTTCCGGCGCACAACGAGCTGATGCCCGAGGGGACCTGCTTGCCCGCCGGCGATGTCGGCGTGGCGTGCGGCCCTTGAGGCGCAGTTTCACTCGTGGAAGGCCAGCACCTCCTGGACGCCTGAGACGGCGCTGATGGAGCACGCCCGTCGCTATTCCAGTCAAGCCTTTGTGGAGAAGATGAACCAAGCCTACCGTCGTGTCTTGAGTGGAGAAACCTCACGATGACGGATTTTTATGTACTGCATTGAATTCGGACACATCATGCAACCCATTCAACGTGTAGCGGTCGTCGGCGCAGGCAACATGGGCTCGGGTATTGCCCAGAAAAGCGCTCAAGAGGAATTCGACGTCCAAATGGTGGACCGCGAACTTCAGTGGGTTGAACGCGGTCAATCCATCATTGCGAATTTCCTTGATGAGGCCGTTGAGCGTCGTATTTTTTCTCCAGCACAGGTCGAGGCCATCCAAGGCCGCATCACCGGCGTCGTGGGGGTTGAGAACACCGCCGAAAACACCGATTTGGTGATCGAAGCCGTGTTCGAGGACTTTGACGTCAAAACCGCCGTGTTCAACGCATTGGACGATGCTTGCGGTGAGGGCACCATCCTTGCGTCCAACACCTCTTCACTGTCGGTCAACGCGCTCGCAGAAGCCACCGGTCGAGCCGACCGTTTCGTCGGTCTGCATTTCTTCTATCACCCCGCCAAGAACCGACTGGTTGAGGTGATTCCGGCTGAAGCCTCGAGCCAAGAGACCGTGGACAAGGTCGTCCAATACTGCAAGATGCTGGGGAAAGTGGTCATCGTTTGCGCTGACCGACCCGGGTTTGTTGTGAACCGCTTCTTTGTTCCATGGCTGAACGAAGCCTGCTTGCTGCTCGAGGAAGGTGCCGCCAATGCAGCACAAATCGACGCCATCGCCTGCAAGGCGTTCCGCATCGGGCTCGGTCCTTTTGGCCTCATGAACCTGACCGGTCCACCCATTGCCCTCCACTCCACCGATTACCTCGCCGACAACTCAACACCCTCGCTACACGGGTGCTGCCAACTGCGGGCCTGGTGGAAGCGAAGGGCAGTGGACGTTTCAGAAGACGCCACGACACCGAAGCAGTACAGGCCGTGTCCGAGCGCCTGCTCGGCGTGGTTTTCCCCGGTGTCGCTGCTAAATCGTGGAGGAAGACATCTGCAGCATGGAGGACGTTGACCGCGGCGGAAGGGGTGGGCCCCTTCGCTGGGCCCGTGGCCGTTGAAATGATGAACCGAATCGGTGTAGGCGAGGCCTGTCGCATGGCCAAGGCCTACGCTCAAACCGCCGGTGAGGGCTGGACCGTTCCCGCCTTCTTCGCCGACCAGGGCGATGGCGCTTGGGACTTCTCCTACGTTGACAGCAACGTCTCCGACGGCATCGCCACCATCACCATCAATCGACCCGAAGCCATGAACGCCCTGAACGTTCTTGTCATCGGGCAACTCACTGAGGCCGTGGCGGCCGCCAACGCCGACGACACCGTCCACACCATCGTCTTGGACGGGGCCGGCAAGGCCTTCGTCGCCGGCGCCGACGTGAAGTTCTTTGTGGACAAGATTCGGGCGGACGCCATCCCCGACATCTATGATTTCACCGCCGACGGGCACGACCTGCTCAACATGCTCGAGAACTCGAGCAAGACCACCGTGGCCCTGACCACCGGTCTGGCGCTCGGTGGCGGTCTTGAACTGGCCCTCGCTTGTGACTACCGCATCGGTACACGACGAACGCAATTCCGCTTCCCCGAGACGTCCATTGGAATCTACCCGGGTCTGGGTGGCTCACAGCGCCCAGCCCGCATTTGCGGTATTCCTGCGGCCCGATGGGCGGTTCTGGCTGGGAACTTCATGGACGCCAACACGGCGGCCGACCTTGGATTGGTCACCCACCTGGTCGACGTGGCGGCCGTGGACGAGTGCATCAACACGCTGGCGACCGAAGGCAAACCTGCGGTCAAGTACCCAGGCCAACCTGCTAACCCGTCCTCGCCGGTGGCCAAGTTCGCCACCTCGTTCTTCACCGATGAAAACATGCCCGTTTTGATGAACGGCGAGTGCCCCGACGGCTTTGATCAGGGAGAGAAAATCGTTGCCCGTCAAATCAAGAGCCTGTCGTTCACGGCACCGATCGGGTTGCAGATGGCCAGCGATCTCATCGACGCCACGGCCAAGACGGATCTGCAGGCGGGTCTCCAACTCGAATTGGACGGCCTGAACACGATTTTCGCCACCAAAGACGCTCTCGAAGGGTTGTCAGCGCTGATCGAAAACCGGCGACCGACCTACACCAATCAGTGAATCAAGCCCATTGTTCGGCCAGGTCGCTGATGGACTGAACCACCGCGACGATGTCCACCTGTTCACCGCTTTCCTGCGCCATTTGGAGGCGATTTTTCACGGCTTCGACGGTCTCCTCGCTCGGGGTCTCGCCGGTGAGCTCCTCAATGACCTCTGCAATGCTGCGACCACGCCCGTGGAGCAGGGCCAGAAGGGCCTTGAAATGTTCCTCATCGTCTTTGGGACTTCGAGCCGTCATTCGACCACCTCGGTGTTGATGTCGTTGAGCGTGTACCATTCCGACCACGGAACGGGGTCCTCATCGGTCCAGTGGTTCAGCGGACCGTCTTCGGCGAGCGTGGCCGTCGTTTTGACCTCCACCAGCGAGCGGTTGCTGCTGTGCTTTGGCCCCGGTTGCCCCAGGACCATGGCCGACTCCAGAATGCGGGCACCGAGACTCAGGCTGTTCGTGTCCGTTCCGCTCCAGTAGGCGGCAAAACGTGGGTGGGTGTGGACCCAGAGTTTGAACGGCAAACGGCCACCGACGGGCGACTGGAGGGTGACCTGCCCCGCCGTCCCCCAGTCGATGAAGACCCGGTCGTCGGCGTCGATGAGCACCGAGGTCTCAAGGCCGGCCATCACCGACAGCACGTACACGCCGTCCCAACGACCCGCCTCCGCGAGGATGCGCTGGGCGTCGAGCAGGTGTTCATCGTCAACCCAACGTTCCTCAGCGGCAAGGCAGGCTCGCTCCCAAGTTTCATCGTCGAGGGCGAGGTTGTCTGCATCGGGCAGACCGATCATGCGCTCACCTCTGGAAAAGCCAGCGACCCATAGGTCAGGCTGCCCATCGACTGCACGGGAGCGTGGTGTCCACGCCACTGCTGCAGCGCCCACTGTGCGCCAAAGGCCGCGGCCACGGCAAAACCGAACTCCAAGTTACCTGCCTCGAGGGCGCCAGCCACTTGACAGCTGGCCGGTTCGTGGTCGGGCGTCATGCGTTCAAGGAGCGCAGGGTTGGACGCTGAGGACAGGACCATCCAACCGTCACCGCTGCATCGAACATCGAGCCAGGGAACATCCAGAGCGTGCACGAGCCGGCGAGGTTCCGGGCGGTCAACGCACACGATAACGAGGTCGTGGCCGTTGAACTGGTCGGCCGAACGGAGGTTTTCTTCCACGGCCTTGACACGAAGGGTTGAGTCAGCATCGTCGAGTCGGGCGGCCAGTGCGCTCACCTTCGCATGACCGATGTCCTCGGTCGTGTAGCGTTGGTGGCCCAGATTGGACGCTTCAACGATGTCGGCGTCCATGAGCGTGATGGTGCCCTGCAGGTTGACCCTGCGAAGGGCGGCCACCAACAGTTCGGACAGTTGCGTGCCGATGCCTCCGGCACCGACCAGCAGCAGGTTTCGTGGCGTTTGCTCCTCGTTCATACACGAGAAGGTTCTCCACGCTAGATAAAGAATCCAAGAATCGGAGGAAAAGATGACCCTTCAGCGATTCAACACCTGGGCCATGATTCGCTCGATCGCCTCAAGCTGACTCTCCGGAGGATAGTTGCTCGCGACGTGTTTTTCGACCTGCGCTGGCCCATGCCGCTCGGGTCTCCCTATCGCCTGCCGCTTCGTAGGCCGCCAACCAGCCCTCGCGGTCGTCTCGTTGCACCAGTATGCCGGCGCCCGAACCGGTCATCGTGTAGTGGAACCCTCCTTCATCGACCATGATGGGAGGCACCCCAACCGCCATGGCTTCCAGTGGCGTGAACCCGAAGGGCTCGTGATGGGCATGGCTGACCATGGCGTGGGCGCCACGGACCACGCCGACAAGCGCCGCTTGTGAGAGGCGGGGCATGCAGAACACGTCCACGCCGAGGCGTTTTCCTTCAGCGACGAGGGCCGCCTTTTCTTCCGCTGAGCCGCCACCGGCTTGCACGAGTGCATACGGCGTGCTCACCAGCGAGCGCAGGGTGTCGTAGGTCCCTTTGACATGGGAAATCGTGCCGATGGTGACCACGTAGGGGCCTTTGGGGAGCGTCACGTTTCCTCGCTCCGTTTCTTCTTCGGCAGTGGCTTCAGCCGGCCAGTTGCTGAGGTCAACGGTGGGCAGCACGTGCGAACCTTCCAGCGGCCGACCTTGTTCATCTCGTCGAGGTGGGTGGCCGTTGGTGGTCGTGGGGTCGGATGAAAGGCCGTAGGTGCGCTCGAGAAGGATTTGACTCCACGGTGAGTTGCCAAACATGGCGCTCTTCGGGCGATTGAGCAGGGCGCGAACGAAGCGTTGGTCTCGGCGGCGTTGCCGCGTAAACACCAGGTTGGTGAGCCAGAGCGGACGCTTGGGCTGGCCGTTTGGGTGGCGGTGAAGCACGTCTTCGTAGAGCCAACGTGGCGGCTCAAGGCAGTGGTAATTGACGGGAAGATGCGGTGGAATGAACGGGAGGATCTCAAGCGTACCCCGGCACACCGACAGGTGAACCACATCGAAGTGGTCCCACGGAATGTCCAACGTCGCCCATGCCTTTTGCGCTGCTTTGCTCGCTGCAGCCGTCATCTCGGCCAACGCACCTTCGGGCCAGATGAACGGTGTTGAGGGTTGGACGAGAACGGGTGTTGCGGGGAGCATCAAGGCCACTGCTTCGGGTGAGATATCAAGGGTGGCCAAATGAACGTCCCAGCGCCCGTGGGCCATGCGGATGAGTTGGAGCAGTTCACGTTCTGCGCCGCCCATGGTCGCAAACGAACCGCGCACGATGAGAAGGCGAGGTCGCGCCTCATTTTCCTCAAGTGCCATGGCTGAAGGCTGGCCAAGGCGTATTTAAAATTCAAGGGGTCGTTTTGGCCGTTTTGCCAACCCCACCGTCAAGGCGACCGTTTGAAAAGGGAAAGCATCTGCCAACCAGCATGGGCAGCAAGACGGCCATGATTACCGGTATCACCGGACAGGACGGCTCCTATCTCGCAGAACTCCTCCTCGAGAAGGGTTACACCGTCTACGGGCTGGTCCGCCGTGTCTCTCAGCCCACCTCCGGTCGAAGCCTCATCAACCACCTGATGAGCAACGACAAGTTCCATCTTCTCAACGGCGATTTGGCCGACCAGAACTCCATCGACAACGCCGTCAACCAGACCCAACCCGACGAGTTCTACAACCTCGGCGCCATGTCCTTCGTCCCCGAATCGTGGCGCTCGCCCATGATGACCGCTGACATCACCGGTCTTGGCGCCCTCCGCTGCCTCGAAGCCATTCGCAAGCACGCGCCTCACTGCCGCTTCTACCAGGCCGGCTCCTCCGAGCAATACGGCAAGGTTCGAGACGTGCCTCAAACCGAACTGACGCCCTTCCACCCCCGCTCACCCTACGGTTGCGCCAAGGTGTTCGCCTTCGAAATCACCCGAAATTACCGTGAGTCCTACGACATGTTCGCCTGCACGGGCATTCTCTTCAACCACGAAAGCCCTCGCCGTGGCCTTGAATTCGTCACCCGAAAGGTCACCATGACCGCCGCTCGCATCGCTCACGGCTTTGACGAGTGTTTGTGGATCGGCAACGTCGATGCCAAGCGAGACTGGGGCTTCGCCGGGGACTACGTTGAGATGCAGTGGCGCATGCTTCAGCAGGACAAGCCCGGCGACTACGTCGTGGCGACCGGCCGCACGCACAGCGTGCGCGACATGATTTCACTCGCCTTTTCCCACGTCGGCATGGACCTGACGTGGTCGGGTGAAGACGTTGACACCATCGCCACCGACCAGAACGGCGTCGTTCGCGTGCGCACCAATCCCAAGTTCTTCCGTCCTGCCGAAGTGGATTTGCTCATCGGCGACCCTGCCCTGGCCGAAAAGGAACTCGGCTGGGTGCCCAAAACCTCGTTTGAGGAACTTGTTCAGATGATGGTCGACGCCGACATGGCGACCGTGCAGGAAGCCGTTGACGGCGGCTACGCTCCGCCCACGCCGCCCGAGTGATGCAGGAAGGGTCGCCGTGTCGCTGCCCGTTCTCTACTCCTTTCGCCGCTGCCCCTACGCCATGCGGGCGCGGATGTCCATCGTCCGTGAGGGCTTCGATGTTGAGCTTCGGGAAGTCGTTCTGCGGGACCGTCCCGACCACATGATGGAGATTTCACCCAAAGGCACGGTGCCTGTGCTCCTGCTGCCCGACGGCACGGTCATCGAGGAGAGCCTTGAGATCATGCAGCACGTGCTGGATTGGGACCTCAGCGAGGAGGAAGCGCACTGGGTGGCGCGCAACGACGAGGAATTCAAGTTCCACCTGGACCGCTACAAGTATCCGAACCGCTACGACGACGTCAACGAAGTGGAACATCGCACGCTGGCATCTGCCTACCTCCACGACCTTGATGTGCGCCTCGGCGAGGCGTCGGCCTTTGCCCCGCAACTCAACGACGCCCTCTTTCCGTTCGTGCGGCAGTTCGCCAATCACGACCGAGATTGGTTTGACGTTCAGCCTTGGGCCAACGTCCATGCCTGGCTGGCAGAGCACCTCGAGTCGGAGGCGTTCAAACGCTGCATGAAGAAAGAAAAGCAGTGGATTGAGGGCGCTGAAACGGTGTTCTTCCCCTGACGGCCTCCCCATCATGGACGGGGAATCATTCAAGTCCAACACGGCCTTGGTGCGGGCATGGCTGAATGCATACGATTTGACTACCCGCTACCGGAGGATGACCGCATCCACCGCATCTGGAACCAGATTTCAGCCATCCGTCACGAGGTCTATGCCGACGAACTGCAGCAGTACGATTCGAACCCTGACGGCAAAATTGAGGACCCGGGACGCCATTTCATCGCCACCGTGGAAGGCGACGACCTCGTCGGTTACATCAGCTTGAACCCACCTGGCGCTCGTCCGTTTAGACTGACCACTTACTTCTCGGGCGACGTGCTCGACCGTACGGTGTTTGCTCGTTGCGACGACCCTGCCAAGACCACGTTTGAGGTGCGGGGGTTGACGGTTGGTTCAGCCCATCGTGGCCAAAACCATGCGTTCCGATTGATGCGTCATGCGTTGGAATTTGTGGTTGAACAGGGCGGCACGGACATCGTGGCCATGGGTCATACCGGGGTGGTGAGCCTGTACGAAAACAACGGCATGAAGGTGTTTCACGACGATGCCATCCAACACGGAGAAACCGTCTATTTCCCCATGCACATGAAGGTCAGCGCCATCCTTGCATCCCATGCTGAAAAAATTCAGGCGGACCGTGATGACGAATCGGGCGACGATGCGTGCTACCACGGCGGGCAGTCGTGGGACACGTCTAAGTTTGACTTCGACGTTCGTGATTCACTGATCGTGGCCGACGTGCTCGACAGCCCCTTCCCACCCTGTCCGGAAGCGCTCGAAGTGATTCGGGACCAGCTGGAGCGATGCTGTCAGGAATCCCCGCCCACGCAGTGCGAGGAACTCATCGAAACCATTGCAGAGGTTCGTGGTGTTCCCGTGCGAAACGTGGCGGTGTCGTCCGGTTCTTCCTCGCTGATGTTTTCCCTGCTTCCGCAACTGCTGGACGAGCGCTCTCGCGTGCTTCTGTTGTCGCCGATGTACGGCGAGTACAGCCACATCCTTCAGCACGTCATCGGCTGCCATATCACCTATTTCGTCCTCGAAGACGCCAACGGGTTTGCCATTGACGCAGACGACTTGATTTCGCAGGCTCGTGAACACGATGCGGTCATTCTTGTCAACCCCAACAGCCCGACCGGCGTGTACTGCGAATCCATGGCCGACATCGTGAGCAGCATCGCTCGGTCGAACAACCCGGGCTCTCAATGCAAGATGATCTGGGTCGATGAGACCTACATCAACTACCTGCCCGACGCCGTCTCGCTGGAACCGCTCTGTGGCTCGCTGCCCGAACTGGTGGTCTGCAAGAGCATGAGCAAGTGCTACGCCCTCTCCGGGTTGAGGGTGGCCTACGCCGTCAGTCAGAACATGGCGACGCTTCGCCGTTTCATACCCCCATGGGCCGTGAGCCTTCCCGGTCAACTCGCGGCCGTGGCCGCTTTGCGCAACGATGCCTATTACGCTCAGCAGTACGAGGTGATTCACAGCGAGCGGAAGAAAATGCAACAGGCGCTGGACGACCTCGGCTTCCAGGTGTTTTCAGGCGTGGCCAACTATCTGCTGACGTACCTTCCAGCGGCGTCGGGCTACTCGTCAACTCGTTTCATCGAAGCCTGCAGAGAACAAGGCCTGTTCGTGCGAGACGCTCAAAACATGGGCGTTCTGTTGCCCAACAACGCTGTTCGGTTCGCTGTGCGTTCGCCAGAGGAGAACGAAAAAATGCTCAGCATCGTTGATGCCGTTCTCGCTTTATGATGGCGAACATGCGCTCAGAAGTGTATTTAA
The DNA here is from genome assembly GCA_019651595.1 of Candidatus Poseidoniales archaeon. Lineage (GTDB taxonomy): Archaea > Thermoplasmatota > Poseidoniia > Poseidoniales > Poseidoniaceae > Poseidonia. Next base: position 20,387 of record BOYQ01000006.1, read on the forward strand.
TCCGGCATTGAGGATGAGACGCCAATGCTTGGCGCTTTGACCCGCTTGCTGACCCGCCTCATCGTTTCCCTTCCCGGTAGTTGGCTGATTCGAATGTCCGGGCGGCCCCAGATGACCGCATCGGGCGGTCGGGTCTTCGATCCCGCCGGCCAGTTCATTGCGGTCACCGCCATCAAGCAGGGGATTTTTGGCCTCGACGAAACGAAGTCCGTCCCTGAGTTGCGGGAGATTTGGAAGAAACAAATGAAGCCCTTCGAAAAACCACCCCTGCGGGGCATTCGACGAGTGGACCGGACCGTTGAGGTTGAGGGTGGAACCATCACCGTCGCCGAATTTACGCACAAGACCTACCAGCCCGGCGGGCCTGCGATCGTGTACTTCCATGCCGGCGTTTATTGCGCCTTTGGCATTTGGGCCTGCCGAAGCACGTGCGAGTACCTCGCCCGTGAACTCAACGCCAAGGTGTTCGCCGTGGGCTACCGCCTCGCGCCCGAGCACCCGTACCCCACCCCACTCAACGATGCTGACGCAGCCCTCGAATGGGTCCGAGCCAACGCCGAGGACTTCCACATTGATCCCGAGCGCATCTCGGTGGCCGGGGACAGCGCAGGGGGGAACCTGACCGCGGTGGTGAACCTCAGGCGTCGAGACGATGGAAAATGGCTACCGAAGGCCCAGATGATGGTGTACCCGATGATCGACTACACCCTCTCGCATCCGTCCATGGAAGAACTCGGTGAAGGGCACGTCCTCACCAAAACGCAACTCGAGTGGGCAAGATCCAACTATCTTCAAGGTCGTCCGCTTGAAAAGGATCCGTACGTTTCGCCGCTGTTCGCCCCCGATTTATCGGGGCTGCCGCCGGCCGTCCTCATCACGGCGGGTTTTGATTTGATGCGAGACGAGGGCAAGGCCTACGCCGACCGACTGGCCGAGGCCGGCGTCAAAACGCTGTACAAGGAATTCACGACCGAGGGCCACGGCTTCATGGCCGCCGACGCCACCAAATCCGTTCGCACGGCCAACGCTGAGATCGCAGCGATGTTCAAGCAACTGATCTGAAGTCCTACGAGATGACGGGCAGGTGCTTGACCGGCGGGGCAATCCCCAAGTCCTCAGGGAAGAACATCGTGGGTTCGGGAATCGGGATGGGCGTGATTTCGGTGCCCACCAACGCAACACGGCTGGGGCGAGAATCGGAGAGCACGTCTCGGTTCGTGAGGGGCAATCTTCCGAGAGAAGTCCATGATGTCGTCGTGCGTGGGCATGTTCTCCATGGCGAGGTTCTCTCGGCTGTGGCCAACGAACACGTAGCCCTTGTTTTCGATGAAATCAGGGTCAGCACGGTTGTCGAGCGCCGCGAATTCCTTGATGTGGGTGTCGCTCATGTTGACCCCTTTCATCAGCGTGTGCCGGCACACGATGCGGGTGTCGAGCGAGGGCAAGAGGTCGATGGTTTTCTCGAACTGCTCCCACGCACCGCTGTTCCACTTGGGCCGGCAGACCTCATCGAACACCTGCTTGTTGGGGGCGTCGACCGAGACATAGAGTTGGGTGGGTAGCGTGTCCAATTTCTCGAGCACCTTGGGCAGCGTGCCGTTGGTCACCAGCATCGTGGTCATGCCGTGTTTGTGGCACAGGTCCATGTATTCGGCGAGGCGCGTGTAGAGGGTGGGCTCACCGTTGAGGGAGATCGCCACGTGTTTGGGGTTCTGAGCGTCCAACCACTTCTCGCGAGGCACCTTTGGGTTGCCACCGAAGCCCGAGAGCAGACGTCGCTGGGCGCGAACGGATTCGTAAAGCAGGTCGAGCGGGTCTTGGTCGGTCAGTTCCAGCGTGTCCATGTGAGGTTCTCGCCAGCAGTAGGTGCACGCCAAGTTGCACTGGTCGACCACGGGCGACATTTGCATGCAGTTGTGGCTGGCGACGCCGTAGAACTTGCCTTTGTAGCACTGGCGGTCGCGCAAGAGCGATTCTTTGGTCCAGTGGCACGTTTTGACGCCGCCGTGCTCACCCACGATGTGGTAGCGTTGCTTCTGCAGTTTGGCTTTCAGTTGCGGGTCCATACCTGCCATGCGGCTCACTCCTGGAGCCACGGTCCTCGGTCGGCGGGCGCCGGTTGGGGGTGGCTCGGACGGGTTCGGGGCGACCTCACGAACCTATCAAACGCTCGCCCGACCGAGGGTGGTTCTCATCCGGTCCAAGCGACCTTTGTTCACCGCGAATTGGACCTGTTTGGTACATCTCATATTTGGAACGTAACACGGCCGAGAAACCCCTGTCTACAAAGGTTCCTAAGCACCTCCACCTTGGGTTGCACCGGGGGGTTTCAGTGAGCGACGCACTGATCGATTTAGCGTGGCTGGCCGAGGCGGTCGCCAAGCGCGTCGAGCGTGAAAACGGCGACGACGCCGGACGCATTTCTCTCGCCGCTCTCAAGTTCAATTCCGACACCATTGAAGCGGCCAAGGAAATCACCACCGAAGGCATCTCGGACGACGACCGAGCGGCGTACATTCACCGCATCAGTGAGTCGGCCGGCGGAGAAATTTTCGAATTTTCAACGTGCAACCGCGTGCTCTACGTCGGCTTCGGCGTTGAACCCAGCACCCTCACGTCAACCATCGCCGACGTCAACCAACTGCAACCCCTGCCGTTCGAGGCCTACGAGGGGACCGCAGCCTGGCGCCAACTCGTGAAGATTTGCAGCGGTCTTGATTCGTTCATGATGGGGGAATTGCAGGTCATGTCACAATTCCGTAAGTCGATCAACTTCCACAAAGAGCGCGGCCTCATCAGCCACTACAACTCCGGGTTCTTCGAACACGTGGTGGCCGCCAACCGCTCCATTCGCAAGCAACTCGGGTTCACCAGCACCACCGAATCCATGCTGTCCTTGGCCACCACCGCTTTGGATGCGTTGTTGAGCGAACACGGTCCGATGAAGGCGGCGGTTTTGGGCTTTGGCGACATGGGCATGAAAGCCGTTGAAGCGTTGCTCGACGCCAACCAGACCGACATCACGGTGGTGTCCAGAAACCCGGCCGTTTCGGCCGAGCGTGCACCCCATTTGGCCGAGCGCTGCACGATGATATCGTACGATACGTGGGACGAAGGCGACCAACAACCCGACCTCGTGATTTCCACCATTCGAAACGCCACCGCCACCTACCACCAAAACCACCCGCTTCCGGTGCGCGGTCCCGCCACCATCATGGATTTCTCGTGGCCGCCTTCGCTGGACGAGTCGGGTGTGGGTGAGCATCAAACGCTCCTGGGCATGGACCACTGGATCAAAGTCTCTCGAAACCTCGGCAAAGAGTGGGATTACGGCTCCACCCTTGCGAAAAGTGAATCGATGATCGACACGATTCAAGAGCGCTACAGCGAAGCCTTGGAGAACAAAGCACAAGGACGATTCCGTGCCCACATCTACCAAACCATGGAAGGGCTTGCCAAAACGTGGGAAACATCCGACCACGCCACCGCTGAAGACGTTCCTCAACTCGGTGCTTTTTCTCGAGAAATCGCCACGTGGATTTGCCATCAATCTTCCCCGTTCCACCTTTCGACGCTGTCCAACTTCGTGGTGAACACGGAGCGAACGCTGAGTTCAGCCATCCTTGCTCATGTGGACCATGAGGTCAAACAATCCGTTCTGGCCATGAGCAAGCCGAACTCGGTTTTCGGAGGGGCTTCATGACCGTACGCATCGGGACGCGCGCTTCAAACCTCGCCATGTGGCAAGCCAACGCTGTCCTTGAGGCGCTTGCGCAACACGGGATCGAGGCCGAGCTGGTACCGCTGTCCTCAACGGGCGACCGCAGTTTGGGCGGTCAACTCTCCGCTTCGGTGGGGCAGTTCATCCACGCCATCGACGACCGGTTGCTCGCCGGTGAAGTGGACATCGCCGTCCACTCCAGCAAGGACGTCCCGGTCGACGTCGACGAACGCATCGAGCATCTTGCCTACCTTGAGCGAGGGTCCACCAACGACCTCGTCGTCGTGAGAAAATCAGACGGCCTGCCGTCCTTTGACGACGTTCTCAACAACCGCTCGTCCACCCCTTTGGGTCAGGTTCTGGAACACTTCCCAGCGGGTGCGACGTTTGGAACGGTCTCGGGTCGACGCCAGTCCTTCTTGTTGAGTCAGCGTCCCGACATCATTCCCTTGGCGGTCCGGGGTCACGTTGAAACCCGTCTTTCCCGTTTGGTCGAGGGTCGGGTTGATGCTGTTGTTCTCGCTGAAGTCGGCCTTGCCCGCCTGAACAGTGTGGGTGCCCTCGACGGCATCAAAGAAGGGCTCAGCGCTTTCCGCATCGACCCTTCAGATTGGCCCACTGCACCCGGACAGGGGGCGATCGCCGTCCACTGCACCCGTGCACGGGCCGCCGAGCTCGAGCCGATTCGAGCCATCTTGAACCACGAACAAACCGAACGCGATGTTTCCGCTGAGCGACGGTTGCTGAAGGACGTTGGCGGAGGGTGCCTTTTCCCCGCCGGCATTGGCGTCAAGGGCTCGGAGGTCCACCTTCGCGTGGCGCCAGAAAACTGGCGCGCCATTTTCTGCCAGGGGTCGGTCTACACCACCTTTCGATACGCCGGGCCCATGGACGCTTTGAGCATCGAATTGCCGGTCCAGCCGTTGGACAAGCCCGGCATGAAGGGCGTCGGTCCTCGTTACGTTTCCACGTTGAACTCGGACCGAATCTCGCGGGTTCTGGCCAGCCATGACGTTCCCATGGAAAACGTCCCCGTGGTTGACCTCGTCCCGCTGTTGGACCGCTGGCCATCGGGCTTTCTCAAGGCCTATCCGAGCAAGCGGGACTGGCCGTACCTGGTGCTCACCTCGCCTTTCGCTGCCAAGTGCGCCGTGGCGGCCGCGGAGGAACATCCTGACATCGGACGAATACCGTGGCTGGCCATCGGTGAGGGCACCGCTCGGGCTTGTTTTCGCCTCGGCGTGACGGTGGCCGTGTGCGCCCGAGCCCGAAACGCTCGCGAACTCGGTGCTTACATCCTGAAGCATTTCAGTCGGGAAACCAGCCTGTACTTGCCTCGGTCGGACCTGGCTGCACCGGAACTCGAGGCCACCCTCAGGGAGGCCGGCTTCGGCGTTGAATCGTGGGTCGGTTACGAAAACAAGCCCAAAGCGATGGAGCCCATCGACATCGACCCGCTCGACGTTTTGGTGCTGTCGTCGGCTTCCTCAGCGCGCTCGTGGGCGGAAAACGGCCTCAAGGTGCCTCACGAAATTCTTTGTATGGGAGAAAATGCACGCTCAACCATCCTCTCTTTGGACCACTTCAACGAGGCCCGCGTCTCGGTGCTGGACGGTCCGACGTCGGAATCGCTGGTGGACTGGTGGCAAGAACACAGGATGGATTGAGATGAACATCAGGCCTCGCATCAATCGCTGGACGGCAGCACGCCGCGAATTGCTGTTCGGTGACTCGATGCTCGCCTCGCTGGTTCAACCGCACTTCGTGGTGGCTGGCGAGGGTGTGGATGCACCCATCGAGGGCATGCCCGGCATTCATCAGCAGTCCGTGGACGTTCTTCTCCAGACCGTGAAGGACGATTTCGCTCACGGTTTGCGTGCCGTGATGTTGTTCGGCGTGGTCGCCAGCGAGCACAAGGACGCGCACGCCAGCCACGCCCACGACCCTTCTTCGCATCTGCACCGCGCGGTCATCGCCCTCAAGGCGGCTCACGGCGACGACCTTGTCGTCATGACCGATGTGTGCCTCTGCACGGCCACCGACCACGGCCACTGCGGGCTGGTGCACGAGGGTGAGATCGTCAACGACGCTTCGGTTGAGGTGCTCGTCAACATCGCCCGCTCCCACGCCGAGGCCGGGGCTGACTACGTCTGCGCCTCCGACATGATGGACGGGCGGGTGTCGGCCATTCGGACGGCCTTTGAGGAGGCCGGATTGACCAGCACGGGCATCTTGTCGTACTCCGTCAAGTACGCCTCTTCGTTCTACGGGCCGTTCCGCCACGCCGCTCAATCCAGCCCCGAGTTCGGCGATCGCGCCACGCACCAGATGGACATCCGTTCGGGCTACGAAGAGGCGGTGCTGGAAGCCAATTTGGACGAGACGGAAGGGGCGGACATCCTCATGGTCAAGCCCGGTCTACCCTACCTCGACGTGGTCCGAAAAGTCGCCGACAGCGTGGTTCGTCCGGTGGCGGTGTACAACGTCAGCGGCGAATACGCCATGGTCATGAACGCCACCCAGGACGAAGCCAGCCGACAGCGGATGGTGGTTGAGGTCTTGACAGCGTTCAAAAGAGCGGGCGCCGCCGTGGTGGTGTCCTACCACGCTCGCGAGGCGGCACGAAAGCAATGGGTCAACTGAGGTGAACGCATGAACCGCAGCAAATCCGACGCCCTTCATCACGAGGCGCTGTCGCATTTGGTCGGCGGAGTGAACTCCCCGGTTCGGGCGTTCAAATCGGTTCACGGCAACCCCATTTACTTCGAAAAAGCCTCGGGCGCTCACGTCACGGACGTGGACGGCAACGTGCTGGTTGATTTTGTTCAATCGTGGGGGCCGCTGATTCACGGTCATTCTCACCCCGCCATCATCGGCGCCGTTCACGAGAAAATGCTCAACGGAACGTCCTTCGGCGCGCCTCACCTCGGTGAAATTGAATTGGCCAAGCGGGTCAAGAAGCGCTTCTCTCACATGGACAAAGTCCGCTTTGTTTCCTCGGGCACGGAGGCGGTGATGAGCGCCGTTCGGTTGGCTCGAGGGTACACCGGTCGGGACATGCTGGTGAAGTTTGAAGGGTGCTACCACGGCCACGTTGATGCCCTGATGGTGTCCTCTGGCAGCGGGTTGGCCACCTTCGGCATCGCCAGCAGCCCCGGCATCCCTCAAGACACCGTGGCCACGACCCTGATCTGCCCGCTTGACGACCTTGAGGCCGTGGAGTACCTGTTCAGCGAACACGGCGACGACATCGCCGCCGTGGTCATCGAGCCGCTGCCCGCCAACAACGGGTTGTTGGTTCAACGACCGGCCTTCCTCCAGGGGCTGCGTCGCCTGTGCGACCAACACGGCGCCCTGCTGGTGTTTGACGAGGTCATCAGCGGCTTCCGCTTCAAGGAAGGTAGCTTCGGCGACCTTTGCGGGGTCACGCCCGACTTGACTGCCCTTGGGAAGGTCATCGGCGGCGGCTTGCCCGTGGGTGCTTACGGTGCCCGCCATGAGATCATGGAGCAACTCTCACCGCTCGGGCCCGTCTATCAGGCGGGCACCCTGTCGGGCAACCCCTTGGCCATGGCCGCCGGGGCCACGACGCTCGACCTGCTCGATGAAGCGGCGTACGACTACATGGAATCCTTGGGCGCACTGCTGGAAAAGGAGATGGGCGCCGTGCTCGAAAAGCACGGCAATCCCATGCGCCTGGTCCGTCGAGAAAGCCTGTTCTGGCTCTCACCCGGCGACGGTGAACCCGCCATCAGGGCGGACCAAATCGCCAAAGACGCTGCTGGCCTCTACGCCGACGTCCATCGAGCGCTGCTGGACCGAGGCTACATGCTGGCGCCCTCGGCCTACGAGATTGGCTTCATTTCCACCGCTCACGACGAAGGTCACATCCGAGGTCTCGTGGCGGCGATGGACGATGCGCTCTCGCACATGGAGTTGACCGCATGAACGGCAAAGAGCGGATCGTTGCCGCTCTGAACCGCCAACCCGTCGACCGCACCCCGGTGTGGTTCATGCGCCAAGCGGGCCGCCACCTTCCCGAGTACCGAAAACTCGCTGCCGAGCACTCGTTTTGGGAGCGCTGTCAGGACCTTGACCTCTGCACCAACATCACGATGCAACCCCTCCACCGGTACGGGTCCATCGACGCCGCCATCGTCTTCAGCGACATTCTCACGCCCCTCCCTGCGTTGGGCTACGAGGTGGAGTACGGTGGCGGCATTCGCATTGACCCGTTCTCCTTTGATGACGTCGACGACTGGACGACGTTCTCGGCTCGCCAGCACGCCCCTTGGGCGGCCGATGCGCTCAAGGCCATCGGGGAAGACCACGACAGCATCGCGCGACTGGGCTTCGCTGGCTGTCCCTGGACGACCTCGATGTACCTGCTCGCCGGCGGAACGGGCGACAAGGAATTTCACAACACGCGGGCCACGGTGTTTTCCAATCCCGACGAGGCTCAGCGTGTGCTTCTCCACATGGCTGAAGCCGTCGGCGACCTGCTCGCCGACCAGGTGAACCACGGCGGTGCCGATGCGGTTCAACTCTTCGACACGTGGGCCGGTTTGCTCTCGGTGGAGGACTACCATCGAATCGCACTGCCCGCCACCCAGCGAGCCATTGAGGTGTTTCGCGAGCGGGCGGAACGTCGGGTGCCGCTGATTCACTACGCCAAAGGCAGCGGCCACCTTCACGAGGGCCATCCGCACGCTCGACATCGATGCGTTGTCCCTCGACTGGCGGGACGACCTGCGCGCCAACCGGACCTCGTTTGGCGACCGATTCGCCTTCCAAGGCAACCTCGACCCCTCTCGGATGCACGGCACGCCCGAGGCGGCCCGTACGGCGGCTCAGCGCGTGCTGAATGAAGCCGGCGACGCCCCCGGCCATGTTTTCAACCTGGGCCACGGTTTCGCCCCCGGCGCACAAATCGACTGCGTCGAAGCCGTCTTGCGACTGATCACGGGTGAATCCGCATGAGGCAAACCATGGTGGACATGGTGCATCGGCTCCAAGACACCATCTGCGACGCCATCGGTGGGCTGGACGAGTCAACCTACCGGGAAGACGAGTGGACACGCGAAGAGGGCGGCGGAGGTCGTAGCCGGGTCTTCTCCGAGGGCAAGGTGTTCGAAAAAGCGGGCGTCAACGTCAGCGTCGTTCACGGGACCCTCAGCCCCGAAGCGGCTGCAAAAATGGGGGGCGGCCACGACCTCGCAGGGGAAGATTTGGATTTCTTCGCCACGGGCATCAGCCTCGTGCTCCACCCTCACAACCCGATGGCCCCCACGGTCCATGCGAACTACCGGTACTTTGAGCGAGGCGAGGGCGTTGCCGAGGGAAGTTGGTGGTTCGGCGGTGGTGCAGACCTGACACCGTCCTACCTTTTCGAGGAGGATGCCGTCCATTTCCACCGCGTGCACCAAGCCGCTTGCGACCGCCATGAGGTGGCCGATTACGAGGCCTACAAGGCCTGGTGCGACGACTATTTTTTCATCAAACATCGCGGGGAGCGCCGAGGCGTTGGGGGCGTGTTTTTCGACGACCTGCGGGCCCAGAGCAAAGCGGCGTGTTTCGCTTTCGTGGAGGATTGCGCCTCTCGTTTTCTTGAGGCCTACCTCCCCATTTTGGAGCGAAGGATGACGATGGCGTTCACGCCCGAGCAGAAGGCATGGCAGCAACTACGCCGAGGTCGGTACGTCGAATTCAACCTCGTGTACGACCGAGGCACGAAGTTCGGCTTGACGACGAACGGACGCATCGAAAGCATCCTGATGTCGCTGCCCCTGACGGCCCGCTGGGAGTACTGTCACGAGGTGGCGCCCGGATCGGACGAAGCCGCGCTTCTGCAGGTGCTTCGCGAACCGGTGGATTGGCTGAACGGGTGATGGCGTGGCTTCGATGGAAGATTGGGTCCGCTACGGCGATGAACTGCGCCGCCCTCTCTGCGTGGCCGACGACCTGCCGAATTCATCCACGGTGTGCGTGGTGGGCGGCGGCCTTTCCGGCCTTACCGTGGCATACAGGATCGCCTCCAAGCGCCCCGACGTTCGTGTTGAACTCATCGAAAAGAGCGACCGTCTCGGCGGGGTCATTGAAACCTGGACGCAGGGCGAATGGGTCTGCGACGTGGCGGTGAACGCCACCCGGGCTCACCCTGCGTTTTGGCGTCTGGTCGACGACCTTGGACTTGGCGACCGTTTCGCACCTTCAAACCCCGAAGCGGACGCACGGTGGGTGTACACCCGAGGTCGGTCGCAGAAACTCTCCCTCTGGACGGTGCTCAGACGAGGCCCGCTGAAGATGCTGAACGGCTCGACGGGCCCGCCAGGGCGGTCGGTCGGTGGCTGAGGCCGTGCCGCTACCTCCGGTCAATGACGCCATGACGCTGGGCATCGTCAACGACCGCGGCCAACGTGATGCGGATTTTCTGATGCCTTCCATGACCCGGTACGGCGCCGAACCGCCGGTGAAGTGGAAGCGCATCAAGACCAAGATGAACGGGACGTACCGCTCTTTCGACCCGAGAAGGGCGCCACGGCGTCCCTGAGGGCGGAATGCAGACGCTCGTTCTGGCCTTGGAGCAAGCGCTTCTTCGCCTCGAAAACGTCACCATCACGCTCAACGCCGGTGCGACCACGCCCCAATCCGTCGCCGAGGAACGGAACCTTCCGCTCTCCTCGGTGGTTTGGTGTGCACCGCTGGACCGCCTCCCGGAGGCGTTCACCACGCTCAACGTCTACGCCGTGGGCTACGTCGAGGGCGACGTTGCCGACGTGCCCGTCGGCTACGGCACCCTGATCCCCGATGCATCGTCGCCGATCAGCGGCATTCTCCACGAAAGTGACGTGCACGGAACACCGCGTGCACCGCAGGGCCATCGCTTGTTTCGCATCATGTCCCCGACCCGCCAAACGGGCACGGATGAAACCGTCAGGTCGGCGCTGGCGCATCACCTGGGCGAGGCAGATCCGGTGTTGTTTGAGCACATCGGCGTGCGAGCCATTCCGTCCTACCCTCCCGGCTACATGGCGTCCTTGTCCGATGATTCCCCGGACTTCACCCGGGCGGGTTGGTGTTTCAGCGGCGTCTCCGTGACCCACGTGGTCGCCGAGGCGGAACGTATCGCCGCCCGATTCTAAGCCACGGCTTGTTCGAATTCTTTGGCAATGAGTTGTTCGAGGCCACGGACCCATTGCTCGTCGTCGTTGAGGCAGTTGATGACCTTCAACTCCGTGCCACCGTGTTCCATGAATTCTTCACGGATGCCGATGTCCAATTCTTCGAGCGTTTCCAGACCGTCTGCGAGGAACGCAGGGGCGACGATGGCGAGTTTCTTGACGCCCTTCTTGACGAGGGCTTCCACCATCTGCGTCGTTGAGGGTTCGAGCCACTTCACCGGGCCGAGCCGACTCTGGTAGCTGAGTGACCACTGGTCTGGCTTCAGCCCCAAGCGTTCCACCACGGCCATCGTGGTTTCGTTGCAGTGCCGCCCGTAGCACAGGCTGTTGGCTTCGCATTTCACGGTGCAGCAGGCCTCGACGGTTTGGCAGTGCGCCTTTGAACGGTCAATTCGCTTGACGTGGGACACGGGTAGGCCGTGGTAGGAGAACAACAGGTGGGTGTCTTCGGTGAGATGCGGGCGAATGGATTCGGTGAGGGGGCCGATGAATTCCTCCGCGGTTTCGAAGTGACCCATCTCGAGGAGGTTGGGAGACCAGTTCATCGCCTTGAGTTGCAGGTGGGCGTGTTTCAGCGAGGATTCTGTCGTGGCCTGGGCGTAGTGGGGGAACATGGGAAGCAGCAGCAGGTCCGTCACTCCTCGTTGCTTGAGGGCTTCAAGACCGCTCCGGATGCTCGGGTTTCCGTATCGCATGGCGAATTCAAAGTCAACGTCGTGGTTGATGCTTCGCAGGTTGTCGGTCACCCGTTGAGAGTAGACTCGGAGCGGGGACCCGTCGTCCATCCAGATGCTTTTGTAGAGCGGAGCGATTTTTCGGGGGCGGGTTCGAAGGATGATTCCACGGACCAGCAGGTGCCGCAGCGGGGCCGGGATGTCAATGACGTCGGGGTCCAGGAGAAACTCTCGCAGGTACGTTCGAACGGAGGCCACGGTGGGTTCGTCCGGTGTACCGACGTTCATCAACAGGACGCCTTTCTTGGCCATGATTGGAAACTCCGAAGGAAGCGCACTTAACCGTTTGTTCAACGATTTCCAACCTTGATGCTCCACGGTGGCTCATGTCAACCGGCACCCCGATGTATTTTAAAACACCTGATTTATTTTTAACATCCTTGTGTTGGCAATTTCACCGGTGATTGATATAGGTCCAGCACCACATTCTACTATGAAAGAAGCAAACCTTTCAGGCGATGCACATGGACAAAGAACTGGAGACCTACACCGAGCAAGCCGTTTCGTCGTTCACCTACCGCAACGGGGTGTTCGGTCGAAGCTTTTGGAACCGTTGGATGAGCGCCGTGGCGTACTATCGCGCCGGGGTCGATCAGCGAGGTGCGCTTCAATCAAGGAGGACGATTTGAATGGATGCATATCTGGAGCGGTACGTGGATGAAACGATGAACGCTCAGGTCACCCGCAACGGGATTTTCGCCCGACGCACCTTGGCCGCTCGTCTTCGCGACTGGCTCGGCATGAACTGAGGCCATGGTTTACAAGTCACAGGGGAAACCCTACACCTGATGGGCGACCGTTGGACGTGGGTGCCTCACCTGTGGGGTTTGTTGACGCCGGTGATCACCGCTGCGTGCCTCGTGGCGGGTGGTCCGTGGATGGCGCTCCCGCTGGTGCTGTTCCTCGGCATCTACCCCCTCATCGAAATCGCGCTGGGTCAGTCCAGCGACACGAAACCCCTTCAGGAAGGGCGGGCCCACGACATCATCGTCCACCTTCACGCCGTGTTCGTTCCCGTCATGGTCGGTATCCTGTTGTGGCGTGCCAGCCTTGACGGCCTGACAATGATGGTCCTCCTGGGTGCAGCCTCGGCGGGGCTGACCAACGGCGCCTCCGGTATCGTTGCGGCTCACGAACTTGGCCACCGACGACCACGCTCGAGGAGCTGGTGGACCGCACGTCTCTCGTTGTTCTCCGTGCTCTACCTCCACTTCACTACCGAACACAACCACACCCACCACCGACACTGGGCTCGCGACGTCGATCCGACCTCCTCACCTTGGGGCCGCAGCGTCTACTACCACGTGCTGCAAACGATTCCTCGGCAGGTCAAGGGAGCGTTTCGGGCCCGACCGGTCGACACGAAACGGGCCCTCTCCGTGGAAGCACTGTTCTTGGTTGCGCTGGCCATCGCAGGTTTACCCTACTTGGTGGCCTTCCTTGCTCAGGCAGCCGTGGCCATCTACCTGCTCGAGTTCGTGAATTACCTCCAGCACCACGGGCTGCGTCGTGGCGACGATGAACGGCCCAACGCCACCCATGCGTGGGAAAGCCGGCACCGACTCTCACGCTGGACGCTCATGGAGCTCCCGCTTCACCCCTCCCACCATCTCAAGGCCAGCACCCCCTACCAGCGTCTCGACGTCCACGAGGAGGCGCCTCAACTCCCGCTCGGCTACTACGGCATGTTCTGGTTGGCCTTGTTGCCTCCGCTGTTCGGCCGGTTGATGCAACAACAGGCGAAGGCCGCCGGTATCGCCGTTTGAGTTCGTGTTGAATCTCAGTTCTCATCGTCAGCCGCTGAAAGGTTGCCCCAAAAGGCACCGGTTCCTACATCGGCGACATCCTCGGTCTGTGGCGGCGAAACATCGGGCGCTTCGACGGTGCCTGCAAGGTCTGAACCCTCGTTTCCGGCTGCGTCGGTGAGGTCCTCCATTGACGGATAGGCGGACGATGCGTAGGGGTCGGTTTCACCGCTCGAGGTCCTGGAGGTCTCCGCTGTACCTTCGCCCACCGCATGGGTCGCGCCTCCGCCACTAACCTCGAATTCAATCAACCCCTGCACGCCCCTGATCGATGACAACAGGAGGTTTCCACCCATGGCGATGACAAGCCCGCCTGCGAAAATGAAAGGGACGGTGAAACAGATTACGAACAGGTCAAAACCGCCGCCGAGATCAAACCACATCGACACCGGTAAAGCGACAAACGGCGCTCCAAAGGACATCAGAAAGAGCCCGGCCACCCCGCTGCCCATACGCTCCTGTCGAGTCATGGTTCGCTTGTCGGAGGCGGTTGCAGATGCTTCTTGACCATCGTCGGCTTTCGGTCCAACATAAGCATTGGCCATCGTCTGGGCCGTGGCCCGGTCGTGGCCTATCGAGACGAGGTATTCGACGTACTCGCCGTGTTTCATCAGGTTCTCCCATGGCCGCCGATTATTTTGATGGTTTCTCCAAAATCTCCGGGAAATTTCTGCATTGATTTGGTTTGTTCATCAACCGGACCAAAGGGCGTTTCAAACATCGGTTGATATACACCTTCGACTGGCATTGATACGAAAGGTGCCGGGATGTTATCAGTTGAGGGTCTCACCAAAGCGTTCGGTTCCGGTTCCAACAAACTTCAGGTTCTGAAAGGCGTGGACATGAACATCAAACAGGGCGAAATGGTCGCGCTGATGGGCCCCTCTGGTTCTGGAAAATCCACCTTGCTCAACATCATCGGTGGTTTGCTCGCCGGCGACAGCGGCACCATCACGTTGGCCGAGCGGTCGTACGGACTGAAGGGCCCTTCCAGCGTGGTCGACGTTCGACGGGATCTGGTCGGCTGGATTTTCCAAGATTTCCACCTCCTCGACAACCTCACGGCGGTCGACAACGTCGCCATGGCGCTCGAACTCTCGGGCATGCCCTCGGCTCAAGCCGAGACCGCCGCAAGACATGCGCTGGAAAAAGTGGGTTTGGGGGACCGTATGCACTTCATTCCGGACCAACTCTCAGGCGGTCAACAGCAGCGTGTCGCCATTGCGCGAGCCATCGCAGGTGACCGTCCCGTGTTGCTGGCCGACGAACCAACCGGGAACCTCGACATCGCCAGCGGCAAGGAGGTGATGGCCCTCTTCAAGGAACTCTGCCACGACGAGGAGAACCCGATTTCCATTCTCATGGTGACCCACGACCCCGACTTGGCGTCCAACGCCGACCGAATGTTGTTGCTCAACGACGGACGGACCGAAGCGTCTGACATTCGCTCGGCATGGGGCCTTGACGAGGATGACGCTCAGCAGGCAGGTGAGGAAGAGTGAGCGCCGAGCCAAAGGACCTCCTCCCCACCGACTTTGACACCGACCGTTCGCGGTTCGCCAGAATGACGCACCGGATCACCGAGTTGCCAGCCTCCCTTCGCCTTGCTGCGCAGGGCGCTTGGCGAGGGCGGGAACGAGGGCTGGCCGTCATCGCCGGTGTGTTCCTCGCTTCGCTCGTCATCACAACGGTGCTCGCCTACGGTGTCGGCTTGTCGCAACTGTTCTTCGAGGAATCGCTGAAGAGCGAACCCTTTGACGCCAAGATCGAATACGCTCGCACGCCGGTGGAAAACGGCACGGGCTGGTCCAACAGCACCGAGACCATGACCGGCGTGTGCGATGAATTGCTCACCGAATTCTCAACGGAATTCAACGACTGCACCCTCGTTCTTGGCCGGCAAGGCATTCACAGTGGGGGCTTCTTCAATTTCGATTTCGTCGTGGCGCAACCCCTTGAGATGCGGACCATCGTGGACGATGAAAATCCGTACTGGACCAACGTGACCTTTGACTACCCCGAGGCCGCTGATGCAGGCCCGCCCATCTCTGACAAGCGCGCCATTCGGTTCCTCGGTCCCCAGGCCTTTGACGGTGAGTTGGCCGACCGGCTGAGTGAGAACATCATCGCCGGGTTGGGCGAATGGCCCACGCCGGAAAACATGACCGACAAGCAAGGCATCATTCTCCCGTCAACCATCGCCAGCGAGGCCCAGGCCAGCGTCGGCGACACCCTCGAATCGGTCACCTTCGTTTACGTGGTGGACGAGTCCACGATTTTTGAGGGAACGGTGACCGAGGACAACTGTGCGGGTGAAATCACGGTCGAGAACAACGAGATGATGTACTGCCGCATGCCGATGACCGTGGAAAACCTCACCGTGATGGGCATTTACGAACCGTGGCCCTTTGGCAATCCAACGCTGCCGTTCAACCCCATTTTCTCCACGTGGACGGTGATGGATGAAGCGCAGCGAGCGACGCTGATGGACAACGACCACATGTACCTCGGTGTCACGGTCGACCGCGGTGCACTGCCCACCTCCTCCACCGCTGACGCAGCGGACTGGTTGGAAGACTTGGGGACGCGGGTGCAAGACGGCACCTACACCGACGAAGAGGTCGAGTTGTACTACACCGACATCATCAGCGGGACCATTCTTTTCCTGAACATCTTCCTCGGCCTGATTCAGATTTTCGATTACATCATCATGATTCCCATCGTGTTCCTTTCCATTTCTGTGTTGATTTACGGGCTCGTGCTGTCCCTTGAACAACGGCGCCGCGAGGTCAGCATTCATCGGGTCATCGGTGCTGACGGGCAGCGTCTTCAGGGCATGGTCCTACTGGAGCTCTTCGTCATGTCATCGGTCGCTTGGCTGGCTGGCTACCTGCTGGCGCTTCTGGCCGTCCCCGTCGTCCTCTCAGCGGTCGGGTTCATGGAATTCCGAACCGGCGACTTCGACGTCAACCCGACCCTGAGCGTCGGGTCAACGCTGTTCACCGCCATCACCACGCTCGGGCTGGCGCTGCTCTTCGGTCGCAGTCGGGCCCGTCAATTCATTGAGCTTGAAATTGAAGAAGGCGTTCGAAAGACCACGGCCACCGCCGAGCCCAAGCGATGGCTGCACTGGTTGGCCTTCCTGTTTGGCATGCTCGCCGTGGGTGATACCTGGCTCGAAGCCAACGGCAGCGAGGACGGTCTGGTTTCCAACTTCTTCATCGAAGGTCTCATCGGCATCTTTGGGCCCTTTGCGTTGTGGATCGGCGGTGCCTTGTTGCTGGGTCGAATCGGTGCCAAAGGGCCGCAAATCATGCAGGTGATCTTCGGTCGCACGCCCCTGCTCAAGGACGTGAAGCGCGGCCTCAAGGGTTCGGGTTCGGCCGAGTCGGTCAATCGGTTGGCCGTCATCATGCTCTTGACGCTCTCCATCGTGACCCTCGCCGCCGTACAGGGCTACACCGGCACGCTGGTGGACGAAAAGACGGTGGACGCTACGGTCGGCTCGGACCTTCAGATCACCTTTGAGGCGCCGCGCAACGAAACCTCGGCGTTGGCGCTGCTCGGAGAGTTCACCAGCGAGAGGACCGTTCCGGTGGCCACCAGCGTTCCTGAATTGACACTCACCGACCAGAACGGCGGCGATGCACTGCAGACGTACGTGCTGCTCAACGGCAACGGTGACGTGCTCAAATGGAGTGAACAGGCCCTGCCGGGCGAAGACATCAACCCTGCACTGGCTGCGTACACCAGCGGTGGGTTTAGTGCAGGCCCGGATGCAGCCTATTCGCTTGACCTTCCGGGTTCCGACCGCGGCGGTGACGAAAACCAACTTGACGACGTGTTGCTTCAACCCGGCGACGACAAGTCGGCAACCATCACGTTCGTTTGGGAAAAGACCGAGTTCAATTTTACGTCGGGTGGGACGGAACAGCCGGATATGGAAACCCTGTTCTTTGCGTACACGCTTCTCATGGACAGCGACTGGTCCGATGTCAACCTTGCTTTCCAGGACCTTTCGGGGCGCGACATCAGCCGCATTGACCTCTCTGGCAGCAACCTTTCCTTCGCCAATTTGGCGGGCGTGAACCTGAGCGAATCCATCCTCGTGGACGCCAACCTCACGGGCGCTGACCTGCGAGGTGCGAACCTGCAGAACACCGTGATCGTGGATTTCTTGGGCGGTTCACTGGAGGGTGCCGATTTGACCGACGCCAACATGGAAGGCATGTTCGGCTTCTTCGACCTGTCCGGTGCCACGCTGACCAACGCCACGTGCCCCGACGGTTCATCGGCTGATGACACCGGCTGTTCGTCCGGGCCCTCACAAATCCCGCCCCCGCTGGCTTCGGACCTGTTTTTGGACGACACCACCGTTCGCATCATCTCCACGCCCTTCACCACGGACATGCACTACATGGGCGTTCACGAGTACATCCCCGGTGTAAGTTCCGCCACGATTTCCTCGGCGCTCATCATCGGTGAAGATTCGTGGATTTCGCTTGTCGGGCAGGACGAAGCCAACCGTTACAACTCCACCACCTGGATCGTCCGCGTCGACGGGGTGGAAGGCGACGCCCTCGAGTCGCTTGCCTCGCAAGTCTCGGCCGATGCACGGGTCTCGTCCGTGGTCGACTGGTCGAGCACCCACAAAGACGTGGAGCGCAACGGTGGACTGATTTTCGGTACGCCCGGTTTACTCTCGCTCCAGTTCGTGGTCGCCAGCGTCGCCGCCGTGGCCTCCAGCTTCGTCTTCCTCTCCCTTGTGTTGAGCCAGCGCCAGAAGGAACTGGCCGTCTTGCAAGCCATCGGGGCATCGCCCAACCAAATCATTCGTCTCGTGCTGTTTGAGATCCTCTCCATCGTGATGGTTTCGATGGTCCTCGGTATCGTTCTGGGCGTCGGTCTGGCCCTCTCGTTCAACGGTTTCTTTGACATCTTCGGCTTCATCTTCCAAATCTTCGGTGGCTCCACCACCACCATTCAGCGGACGCTCGTTTACCCGTGGACCCAGATCATCCTGGTGTCCCTGGCGGTGTTCGCTGCGGTCGTGGTGGCGCTGTTGGTGACGACGCGACGGGCGCTGAAGGCGGACTTGGCCAGCGTGCTGAAGGGGGAGTGAAGATGAGCGATACCATTCTGCACGCTGACGGCCTCTACCACGTCTACGAATCCAAAGCCGAGGACGGCAACGTCGTAGCGCTTCGGGGGCTGCACATCGACATGAAAGCCGGCGAGGCCATTGCGGTGGTCGGGCCCTCGGGTTCCGGGAAATCCACCCTCATGAAGTGCCTTGGCGGGTTGATGAAACCCAGCGCTGGGTCGGTCAGTTTGTCGGGCAAAAACATGACCCGTCTGACCGGTCAGGAACTCGTTGAGTTGCGCCAGAAAACGGTCTCGTTCATCTTCCAGGAGGGCAACCTGCTGCCCGACCTCAACGCTCGAGACAACGTCGCTCAACCGCTTCGCCATCAGGGCGTGGCCTCGAAGAAGGCGCTCGCCCTGGCCGACGCCATGCTTACCCGTCTGGGCATGGGCCACCGCATCGGTGCGCTGCCGGCCATGCTGAGCGGCGGCGAACAACAGCGCGTGGCCATCGCCCGCGCCCTCATCACGCAGCCTCGGTTGATCTTGGCCGACGAGCCAACGGGGGCGCTCGACCCGGTCACCAGCCGTGAGGTCCTGGCGCTGTTCAAGGATCTGCACCAAAACGACGGGGTCTCCTTCCTCATCGTCACCCACTCCAAGGAAGTCGCAGCCTTTGCCAACCGCTCGCTGGAACTGCGAGACGGGCGTTTCGTTGCCGAGCACGGCGAGGGCGTGGACGTGGAGAACCTCAGCCAAGACCGAGAGCTCATCATCGACGAAACGGGGACCGTGACCCTACCGCCCGACTTGCTGGTTCGCCTCGGTGGCGCCGGTCGATACACCGTGGGCAACGTCAACAGCGGCTACCTCTCCCTGCAGGGCGAGGCCGTGGAAGCCATGGGCAAAATGGAATTGGCCGCCACTTGTCCGGCGTGCAAGCACGACTACGGCGACAGCGAGGACCAAGAATGCCCCTCGTGCGGTTCAAGTAGACCGATGGTCGAGGTCAAAGCGTGAAGCGTTGGGTGACCTTGGTCGGCTATCTGGAAGGCTTTTCCTTCCTCATGTTGATGTTCTATGCCATGCCGCTGAAGTACATCGCAGGTGAACCCGAGATGGTCACGCTGTTCGGTTCACTTCACGGCGGACTGTTCGTGGCCTACGTCGGTCTTCTGCTGGCCGGTGTCGGGAAGCACTGGACCCGCACGGCCCTGATTCACGGCTTCTTCGCTGCGGTGGTTCCTGCAGGACCGTTTCTGTTCGAAGGGATGCTCTCGGGCGGCGAATACGACCTTTGAATTCGGCTCTCATTGCTCTCTATGCAAAATGGATATAACCTCGCTTGCATGACTTAGCCCAAGGGGTAGTTATGGAACTAAAAGAACGAATGGATCAAAACGTGGTTGATTGTGGGCGGTGTTGTCCAGTTGGGCTTCGCCGTTTGGCTCATGCTTGATGCGAGCAGTTTCGCCGAAAGCGGTTGGGGCACAATGACTGAACGAGAACTTGAAATTGCGACAACCTACGAATTATTCTGGGGTTTGGGTTTTCAGCGTTCCTTGGGCCGTTTGGGCCTTCATGGTGGCGTTCTTGGTCTCGGGACAAGCACAAGCCCGAATCGCAGGCCTCACGGGCGCCATGCTCGTTGTCCACGGCGGCGTTTTCTTCTTCTTGGCTGAGGGGCCGGGTACAGCACAGAAGGACCTGGGCCGTTGTTTGCCGGGCTCTTTTTCCTGACCATCATCGCAGTGGCTGCTTCTGGATTCCTGAATTGGAACATGGAGACACTGCGGCCGCAGCCCGAGTCGAACCAATCCGATTCAAGCAGCCTTGACGCCCTGGGGCCACAGCACGAGGATGAGCGTCTTGCCACGCGTCTTGGGCGTGTGCGTCGACTCGGGGTCCATCCACACGATGGAGCCCGTGGGGTAGGTGCCGTCTTCGTCCCAGACTTCGCCTTCGAGGACGACGTAGCATTCACCGCCCGGATGGCTGTGAGGCATGAAGGCGTCCACCTCAACGTCGGACTGGGCTTCGTACAGCACGAGGGAGGTTTTCTCCTCGCGCTTGAGCTTGCCAAGGCGCACACCGGTGCCAAAATCCTTCCAGGAAATGTTCTCGGCGAGCCATGCTTCGTCGATGTTGAAACTCAGCCAGTCCGCCATGTCGTGCGTGAAGACCATGCTCTTGCGAGCCGCAGGACGAACATCATACCTTCGGTGGTTGGACGTCGCTCTGGATTCAATGCCTGAAAACCAACACCTTGCCCTCGGAGGCACGAGAAGAATTATCCATTGACGGAGGAACTTGAGTTTCATGGATTTGTCAACCGCTTCCCAATGGGCAGAAGTGCTCGGGCTGGTGACGATTTTCGGCGCTGCAATCTACAGCTGGCTCACCATTAACGAAATCAAGAAAGACAGAAAGGCATCGGCTTCATTGAAACTCTCGGAGTTGTGGCAAAACAAAGACTTCTCACACGGAAGCATCTCCATCTGGATGCAGCCTGACGACCTCAAGACATTTGCTGAGTTGGAAGAATACCACGGAGAGGATTACCCCAAGGTTTTCACCGTCCTGCTCACGTGGGAAAGCATCGCAATCACACTTCATGACGGTCATTTTGACTTTGAAACAGTTCGAAAACAATTCTCCCTTTCCATGATCACGGCTTGGCAGAAAAACAGGCGAATCATCGAGAACTTTCGTGAGGAACGAGGCAACGACCAGGCCTTCGAGTGGCTTCAGTGGATCGCAGAACGCATGATGGAATACTATGAACGACAGGATGACGTCGTTCCTGCACAAATTGCCTTCAAAGACTGGCAGCCCTGACCACAAGCGCTCGTCCGGATGGCCCTCATCTCCTCACAGGGATAGGTTTCTGCGGTTCCCATCAATTCTGCACTGACATCAAACCATCACGAAAACCACGAATGGCGCCCGAAGTGGTTGCGAGGCACGGCTTCGCCGGTGGAGGCCACGTGAGCAAATCCGCCAACGACGCTGCGCAGGTAGGTTCGCATTCTTGGGACAATCCAAAGCCTGTAAGGAAGGAAAGCCACGATGCCCGGCAGGTTGGCCAGCAAGTAGGGGTGAACGGTGATCGTCAGTTGCGATCGGCCCTCCGAGATGGCCTCGATGGTCCACACCACGTAGGATTGCGCCCCGCCTTCCTCCCCGATGAGCAGGGTGTAGCCTTCGCCGGGGTTCCACGTTTGGAATTCCCGAACGTAGGTGCGACCGTTGAGGTAGACCAGCCGGTCCCGGTGCGTTTCTCCGTCCCAGACGAGGGCGTCGTTGCGGTCGCAGAACGGATGAGCGTCGTTGAGGTTGCCCGGTGCGCTGATGAGGGTCCAGAGCTCGTCGGTCGAGCAGTCAAACGCCTGCGTGGCGCTGATGGGCGGCGACGTGGCGTTGGGTCCCATGTGCGATGCTCCTGAGTTCAAAATTCAGCGTCATTCGAGACCTGTCCAGTGCTCCTCAATGGTGGATTCGGGTTGAAGCCCCTTGAGCCGTTGCTCAATCAAACCGTCGCCGTTGACGAAGAAGACCGTTGGAAGACCGTCAACGCCAAGCGTGTCGGCCAGCGGCGGAGCGTGGATGAACGGGTGGTCGATTTCCCGTTCCAACTCCGATTCCATCTTGTCCTTCCAGGCGTTCATGTCGCTCCAGTCTTCATTGGATTCAAGGTTGAGGATGAGCAGTCGTTCGGCGGGTACAACGTTGACCACAGCGTCCAACGTGGGCGCACAGTGGGAGCACCACGCTGCTGAGAAGTAAGCGATGTAGGGCGTTCCTTCGTACATGCTGTTGTTGTGCGTGGCACCGGCGTGGTCGGCGAGTTCGAACTCGGGAAAGGCTTCCAGCGCCTCTTCTGAGAGGCATCCCGACAGGCCTGCCAGCAACACGAGCGTGGACAACAGCAATGCGTTCTTCATGGCGTTATGTTGGTGGTTCAGGGCATTAATGATTGTTTCAATCTGGTTTCGGTTCAATCCACTTGGGCGATGTGTTTTCTGTCCTTTCTCAGGACGTAGAACCACAGCCCGGCCAGCAGGAGCACGTTGGGCACGAGGATGACGGGGTCGGACCACCGGGTGCCGTCAAAGCCGAAATCGGAAAGCGGGTAGAACACCGGCGTGGGGAAGAACTGCAGCGTGTGGGTGGGGATGTCCAGCAGGATGTTGGAGTACCACGGCAGCCAGAGCAGGAAGGCCATCATCAGGGGTTTGGAGCGGTGTTGCTGTGCGAACTGTGACTCGAGGCGGGAGCCAGAGAATCGGGTGAACAACCACCACGTGATGAGCACACCGACGGTCACGACCACCGCACTGTGGGTGTACTGGTACATGTCCCAGGCGATGGCGGGGAAGTCCGAGGTCACGGTGGTGTCGTCCACGGTGGGGCGCTCGAGGCCGTGCATCGTGGAGTAGACGAAGGACGGGACAAAGGCGAGGAGATCGGGCAGGACGCTCATCGGTCCGGCGACCTTCCAGTTGACGTGCTTGCGGGTGATGAGCACGCCCCAGAGCCAGTGGGAGAACACGTCCATGGGTCTGCCTTGCGCTGCTGATTCTTCATGTTGGTGGGAGCGTTGAGCGTGAAACGCCGGATGAACGGTTAAGTGGGCCACCTCCCGAGCCAAACCGTTCCCATGCCCCGGTCAGCCGAAGAACAAACGCTGCGTCAGTTCTCGGGGAAAGCGAGGTGATTCCATTCGTCTGGGGGTCCTTCTTCCAGCATTGGCCTTCCGTTGTCGTTCAGAGAGTTCGTCTACACAATGGAAAATTTCTGTTTTAACATTCCCATCGGCGATCCCTGTCAGTCCCCAGATCGAGAGGGCTACACGGGTCTACTGTGGCTTGGTTTGTCCTTCACCATGGTGATCTACGGCATCATCAGCATTCGCCGCGGTGACCGCCGCTACGGGATCGGTTTGCTCATTGGAACGTTTCTCTATGTTGCCCAATTGATGGTGGCCGTGGCGATGGGGATCGCGTGGAGTTGATTCAATTCAACGCTGGTTGGAAGGTGAGCACGTGACCAATCAGGGGATTGAACCAGGCGTGGTGACCAGCGTGAAGCCACCTCCTCTTTTTCGGGTTGGCGTAGGCCGTATCGTCATCCTGGCTCGCTGGTCGTGCTTTACCAGTACTACAACATCACGGTGAACCCCCCTGTGTATCCTGGGCGTCTTCGATGATATGTGTGAGCCGCGGCCTCGCGAACATTGGTATCCAGCGATTCTCTTGATTTACGGCGGAGGTTTTGCGCTTCTGTACGCTGCGTACCAGTTCGTGCGTCGGCGGCGAGCCTACGCTCTGGGTGTTGTGCTCGGCGTCGTTCTTTCTGTTGTGATGTTTTACATGGCGACCATGATTCATTGGTTCCTTGAATGATGGCGGTTTATCTCAGGAGGTTGGTCGACCTCCTCAGCGGCCACGAATTCATCGCTTGGTTGAAGTGTGAGTAGCCGATGTCGGTGTGAAGCAGCATGGCCGCAAGCCCCCTCCAACTCCCCGCGTTTCCCCCGGCCGGTCCGTGGGAAGCCTACGTGGTGTTCGTGCTCTGGCTGCCGTTCATCTTCCGCTTGCTCATCCTCGCCAAACCGATGCGTGAAACCATCAACAAGCTCTCGCCTCACGCCGGATGGGCCCTCAAGCAACTCCGCACGCTTCCTGTCAAAGGCATGGGCCTCTTGGTGTTCAACGAAATCTTCGCCTTCCTGATGCCGCCGCTGCTGGTCTTGTTGCTTCGGATGTTCATCGACCCGATCGGCTGGCAAACCTGGTCGGAAGTGACCAACACGGGCGGCGCCCTGCTGATGCTGGCGCTCTTCTTCTGGGTCGTCGCCGACCTGTTCCGTGTCGCTCGGGTAAGCCGCATGTTGACGGCCGTGCTGCGCCAAGACGTGAACAAACTCCGCAAGGTGGCAGATGCCGGCCTGCGTGCCCGCAAGTGGTTCGCAAGATTTCCGGCGTGAGAAAGACAAGCCGGTCACCAAGAAAGAAATCAACGACGCCAGCAAGGAAGCGGCCAAGAATTCCCTCAAGGTCTGGGCCGGGCGAGCGTTGCTCGCTCGCAAACTGAGCCCGGCAGGCTTGGTGAGCAGCGTGGCCCTCGGGGCAGCGGTGGAGGTCGGCAAAATCGGAGCGGGGAAATTCTCCGACGTGGTGGACAAGAAACTGCAGAAGGAATTCGAGGAGCGCACCAACACGCAATCCAAAACCCTCGTCCTGCTCTTCATTCGCGACATGGCGATGGGCGTCTTCCCGCTGCTGGTGCTGGCCATCGTTCCGTGGCTGCTGGGCTGAGCGCCACCTTCATGCCCTGCCTTCTTGTGGACGGTTTGAGGCACCTGCATGTCCCTGCTCATCCTGATGCGCCACGGCCAATCGATGTGGAACGCAGCGAAACTCTTCACCGGCTGGGTGGACGTTCCCCTGACCCCCAAAGGCATTGACGAAGCCCGAGACGGCGGTCGTGCCATCGCCCACCTCCCATTGACGAAGTCCACGTCTCCACCCTCATCCGAGCCCAAATGACGGCGATGATCGCCCTTTCCGAACACGGCAGCGGCAAAACGCCGGTCTTCCAGTACCCCACCGAGGTGGAGGAGGGAATGTCGGAGAACGAGGCCCGCATGCGAGAATGGGCCCAAATCCGTGGTGATGCGGGCCAGGACAACCTGCTCCCGGTTCACGTCGCCTGGCAGCTCAACGAACGCATGTACGGCGACCTTCAGGGCCTGAACAAGGACGCGACCCGTGAGAAGTACGGCGCCGAACAGGTCCACATCTGGCGACGCTCCTACGACGTGCCACCACCCAACGGTGAATCCCTCGAACTGACGGCCGCACGAACGATTCCCTACCTCGAGTCCACGCTGATTCCCGCCATCGACGAGGGCAAGAACGTCTTCGTCGCTGCCCACGGCAACTCGCTGCGCAGCATCATCATGCACCTTGACGGGCTCTCGAAAGAAGAGGTGCTCGGCTTGGAAGTCCACGGGCGTGCCCATCGTCTACGAGCGCACCGAGAGCCGGCTGGCAGCGAAAGGACGACCTCTGAGGTCAACGGGGCCGCCAAACCCATAACCGGTCCTTACAGAACGGTGTTCATGGACAACATGCGAATCGGCACGCTCGCCATGCAGGTGAACCTCTGGGCTTCGCTGGGCTACGGCCTCATGCTGCTGCTCGTGCCCGACGTGTTCTGCGACCTGCTCGAGGCCGAAGCCGTCAACACGGCCTGGCTGCGCACCATCGGAGCGGCGCTCATCGGGACCAACGTCGTGGGCTCGTGGCTCTGGCTCAAATCGCCTGGCGTTGACATGGGCAAGGTCCAGTTTGCGACCGCTGCCCTTGAGGCGGCGGCCATGGCGACCTCGCTGATGCTCGACGAATTCACCGCCCAGAACCTCTGGATGGTTCAGGCTTCGGTCGTGCTGGCCGTCATGGTGGCGGCAGGTCTCTACCCCACCACCCAAGTGACCGCCTACGAAACGGCCTGAGGCTGCGGTGCCTTTTTCGTGGTCCTCGTCAACCGCCTCCCATGACCCACCCGTGGCGCTTTGACGGCTTCCCCGGAAGGGTGCTGTGGGTGGATTTGACCGCAGGTACTTGCGAGGCTCGGGACATTCCTCACGAGTGGTGCATTCAGCACATGGGCGGCAAAGCCCTCGCCACCAAACTCCTCGTCGAGTGGGACACGACGGACTACGAAGCGGCCACGGCCAATCAGCATCCCATCACCGGACGCATGGACGCTGCCTCGCATCCGAGCACGCCGCTGTTGTTCATGACCGGCCCCTATCAGGGCACGAAGGTGGGCTCTTCGGGGCGCGCCGTCGTGGTGACCCGCTCGCCGCTCACCGAGTGCTACATCGACACCTACATCGGCGGGAACATCGGCCACGACCTGCGAAAAGCGGGCTGGGACGGTCTCTTCATCACCGGCGCCAGCGAATCCTGGGTCCGCCTCGAGATCAACGACGCCTCAGCCACCCTCCACCCCGCCGACGACCTCGTGGGCAAGACGACATGGGAGGTCGAGCAGGCGCTTGACGACCTGGGCGAGTGCCTGTCCATCGGACCCGCCGGCGAGAACGGCATTCGCATCGCCTCCCCGCTCACGGCCGGACGCCGGGCGGCCGGTCGCGGCGGCACCGGGGCCTCGTTTGGGTTCAAGCGCCTCAAGGCGTTCACCGTCAAGGCCAGCAAAGAGGCGGCCGCCGCCATGCGCTACGCCGAAGAATTCTCCATGGCCGACGCCATCAAAGAACAGCGCAAGGAAATGGGGAAGCGACGAAAGTACGGCGACCCGTTCTACGCGTTTGGCACCAGCCGAGGCCCGATTTACGCCGCCGAAAACGGCCGCATGCCCACGGCGAACTACACCTCCACGGACGCCCAAATTCCGGACCTGTCGGCCCTCAAAGTCGGCGGCGGTGCGGGCGGTCAAACGGCGGAAGCCGTCGCTGGAGGAGCCTCCGCCGTCACCGTTGTTTCGGCCATGGACACCCACGAACTCTCGGGAGAACACTGGCATGAATCCCTGCCCGATGCCAAGCAGTCCGGCTGTTGCGCTCCCTGCCCCATCGCTTGTGAGGCGGCCGACCGACCGACGGTGGACGGCGTGAAAATGCGAGGACGCCCGGTTCACGTGAACCGCGTCGACCGTCCCGAGTACGAAACCCTCGCCATGCTCGGGGCCAACCTCGGCATCGGCTCAAGCCTTGATGTGATGGACGGCAACGACGCCGCCAACCGTTTGGGCATCGACACCATTTCCGGCGGCGCTGCGCTGTCGTTCATGTGCGAGGCGGCCCAGCGAGGCTGGCTGCCCGAGGGCTGGGCCGACCACTTCCACGCCCGTTTGACTTCGGGTCCTACCGAGAGGGCGACGTCGTGCCGTGGGCGTTTGGCATTCCCGAATTGCCGCCGCTCTCCCCTTCACCTGCTCGCTCACGCCACCCCGGGGACGGCACTCTGTTTGGCACCCTGACGGCCGGTGCCGTGGCTGCCAGCGAACACATCGAAGCTCTGACCGGCCACCCCACCACTCGCCTGACGGCGCACTGCAAGGGCCTCGACCTGCCGGCGTGGGACCGCGCGGCAAGCGGCAACGCCATGGCCTACATGACGGCCAACGTGGGGGCGTCCCACATGCGGGCCGGCTACAAAGCGCCCACCGGGCTGCCCAACCGCTCGGCCGTGGATTTGATGGAGGAGCTGGTGGACAGCCAGCACAGCATCGTCATTCGCGATTCGATGATCCTCTGCGCCTTCGCCAAGGGGCCACGCCCGACGACGTGATGGTTCAGGCCTGGAAGGCCACGACCGGTGATGATTGCACCTGGGACGACTGATGGAACGTGCTCGAGTGCAGTGGGACCAAGCCCGTCAGTGGAACGTGGAGCATTGGGCCCGGCAAGGCAAAACAGCGGCTCAGGAAGACCTCCTTTCCTGGCGCTTCGAAGGGAGCCCATTCCACCGGCGTGGCGGCCGGGATGGTCTCGTTCATGGACGACGACGACGAGGCGGCCTGCATGGCGGCCTACTACCAGCACCGCGGTTGGAACAGCGAGGGCGTTCCGGCCGAGTGAAAGAAATCGCCCGTCAAAGCGAGCAACAAGGCTTATGCTCACGAAGCCATAGGTGGCCACATGAACCCACGTCGTGCGGTCTTGCTGGCGGCGCTCATGGTCTCCATGTCCCTTTCGGGTTGCTTCGGTGAGGCCGAAGTGGAAGAGGAAACGGTGGTCTCCAGCGTCTGGACGTTTGAGCGTCCTGAACTCACCTGGTACCACTTCCCCGACGCCGTTGACGTGTGGGGCGACGATACGGTTGACTTGAGCGGACGCAACCTGCCTTACCCTGCAGAGGGCACCTACTACAGCATCGGCATGTCGACCTTCGAGCCAACCATGGGCATCACGCAGAGCGACACGCTGTTCATGTCCTCCTACGGCAACGGTCCAGCCGGTTCCACCGCCGTGGTGGCCTGCGACCTCATCGGCATGACGGGCACGCTCGATTATTCCTGCGAGAACGTCTACGACCCGTTCTTCCCCATCGCCAACTCCAACGACCCCTACATCTACGTCGACCCGTGGACCAGCCGCATCATGAAGTTCGACATGCACGCATTGCTCGGCATGACGGTGGAGTGGTCCGACGACGATGGAGCGTCGTGGAACGGCCCGAGCGTGGCC
Organism: Candidatus Poseidoniales archaeon; assembly: GCA_019651595.1. Lineage (GTDB taxonomy): Archaea > Thermoplasmatota > Poseidoniia > Poseidoniales > Poseidoniaceae > Poseidonia. Next base: position 49,135 of record BOYQ01000006.1, read on the forward strand.
ACCCAGATCTACTCCGTTCAGGACCACCAGACCATCGCCAGCAGCAACATGCCCGCCATGTTCCACCCCACGACGTGGATGTTCTGCATCAACGGCAACGCGCCTCATCCGCTCTGCTCTTCGAGCCAAGACGGCGGCGCCACGTGGGGCCCGGAAACGTCCGGTGCGCCGGTCACCTGTTCATCGGGCGGTCTTTCCGCTCACCTCGTGGGCAGCATTGACGGGAACTTCTACCGCGGCAACAAGGGTTGCACGGGCGAAGGCTACTCCGTGTTCCGCACCACCAACGCCGGTATCTCGTGGACGGAGCACCCTCTACCCACCGAAATTACCGGAACGGCCGACACCTGGAACGCCGAGGAAGCACAGGTCGAGGTGGACTCGGCGGGCAACGTCCACGCCATGTGGAACGGGCTGGACAACAAGCCCTACTGGTCGTACTCCCGAGACCAAGGTGAGACGTGGTCCAACGCCACCATGATCGCTCCGCCCATCAACCTCTCCGGCACCGGTTTCCCGGTCGTCGTCGCCGGTGACGAGGGCACCGTGGCCTTCGGCTACGTCGGCGAAACAGCCGGCGAGGACGAGGTCTGGAACGCCTACCTCACCTACACGACCGACGCCTTCAACGAAACACCGCTGTTGACCACCGTTCAACTCAACGGCATCGACGACCCCATCGACACCGAACCGGATTGCGGCTACAACCGATGCGGCGGTCTCGGCGATTTCCTCGACATCCGCGTGGACGCTTACGGCCGGACCTGGTTCTCCCTGTCCCACAACATTGGCGACCAGGGCATTTTCGGCACCTTCCACATCGGGCCGAGCCTCCGAGGCGAAACGGTGACCATGCTGGACGAGATGCCACCGGGCGGAACCGCCAGCCTCCTGTGAATGCGTAGCGCATCCTCAAGAAGCAGAACGACCACCTCAACTCATGGAGGGCAAGAACCGCTGGCGGTCGGTGGCCCTCACCCTCCTGCTGGTTGCCTCACCCTGGCTGGCCGTCCAAGGCTGGATTGTCGCCGCCGCCCACGACCCCGAGCACACCACCATGCCGACCTGTCCGGACCCCACTGCCAATTGCGCTTCGCTCTCGTCGCAATCCGTCGTTCGAATGGACGCCGGATTGACCACGCTGATTCAAGCCAACGTGAGCGAGGTGTGGGACGCTTGGGTCGAGTGGTCGGAGGACAACAAGTTGCGAAAGGGGCATTCAGCGCTGGGTGATGGAGGCGAACGGTTCGCTCACGGAGTTGCCATCACGCCGTTTTGGCGTTTTCCCGACGACGTCGTGGTTCAGTTCACGCCGCAGGGCGAGGCCACCGCCATCGCCCTGTATTCCGCCTCCCGCTTGGGCGTTGGCGACCTCGGGGTCAACCCCGACCGACTGGAAAGCCTTCATGATGCGCTCGTCGCTGTTCAGGCCACCAGCTGAGCCGTGGTCGTGTCCCAACCGTACGGGTAGCCGTGGTCGTCAACGAACACGATGTTGACCCCAACCCCCGACTTGTGAAAACCGATGAGTTGAATCTCATGAATCGCATGACCGCTCGGGGCACGACCAAGCACGGGAAGGGCATGTCGAGCAAAGAACGACCGTTTTCTGGGCTTTTTCTCCTCGGTTGACTTGAGGGTGCGCCGCGTTCCTTCCACGTCGTCGAACCAGGGCAAGGGGCCCTCGGGTGAGAAGCGAAGACCGAGGATCATGTCGATGCCTTGGGTTTCCTGAGCCGCATCCGCATCGGCCCCGCTGGGGATGGCCGGTGCGTTGGGGTGCGTGTGGAGCCAGTGCGTGAATCGGCCGGCCCTTGAACCGCGGTCGGCCGAGAACATGTCGTCGGTCCAGTCCTCAGGCAGGTGATGGACGGAGTACGAATCCCCGCGGTTGACAATGTGGGCTTCCTTGATGACGTAGCCTTGCCCCTGGAACAGCCGGTCGTGAACTTCGTCGCCCTCGAAATAAGCGTCCACTTCGCTGCGATGGGGACGGTCGCCGTCGATGTCAATGCCGACCAGAATTTCATCGGGCAGGGCTTGAAGCGCCCACCAAACGAGGGACTGAAACACATCACCCGGCATGTGAACTTGGGCGAGGTAACCGCCACGCTGGGCGTACGAATCCCGGTTGTAGGAGGTCATGAGGTCCTCCAACCACGCCTCCACCATGAAATTCCCAAACATCCGTCCGTCAAAAGACCCGCGAAGGACAATCTTTGAAGAAGGGTCGGTCCAACCACACCTCATGGCGAAGAAGAAAGGCGGGTTCGGTCGGTTCCTCGGCGCCATCACTGGAACGCCCTACGAGCGTCTGCTGAAGCAAATCGACAAGCTCGTCGACCAGTTTGACGACGACGATGAGGAACTCGCCAACCAACTCGAGGCGATGGTCGACCAGGCCGGCGATGCCTACGAGGAAGAGAGCATTGACGAGGAAGAACACGATCTCATCATCGAAGCCATCGAAGAGGCCGACCCTGAGGGACGTGTGTTCGGTAAACTCGGCTCCGAAGAGGACGCCTTCTACGCCGGTGACGTCCCCGACGCCCCGGAACTCAAGCGCGAAAAGCGTGCCAACCTTGACGATTTGATGCGCGCCAAGGGCGACGAATTCACCGGCAGTTTTGGCCGTGAAGAATTCGAAGAGTTCCGTGAGCGCATGACCGATGAATTCTACCAGGAATCGGACAACGCCATTCGTCAGGGCGACCACGAAGCCGAGATCCGCACCACCAACCGTGTGTTCGGCGGTGCAGAGGACGATGTCGACGACGCCAAGCGCCGCATCGTTGAGGAGACCGGCATGGCCGACCCAGCTGCCCAACCCGAGCCCGAACCCGAGGAAGAGGAAGAGTATGATGACAACTATTCCATTGACGAAGACGGCGTGGAATGGTTCGAAGACGAGGACGGCTACTGGTGGTATCGAGAGGAAGGTCAAACCGAGTGGCAGCCTTACGATGAGGAGTAGGGATGAATTCCGCCGAGCATGAAGTCAACCAAAAACGTCAATTTTGGGGCTTGTTGCTGGTTCCTTGCCTCGTTTTCTCCAACGTGCTTATTGCTCTAAACTGGGAGATTGATGACATCACTTGTTCATCGGATGGCGACTTCACCGCCTCCGGCTCAATCACCCTGGAAGGTGTTGAGTACGACGTTTACACCTTCAGCTACGACGCCCTTGATTCGGGTGGGAATTACAGGTCTGGAGATGGGGAATGCGAATTAAGCGACTGGGACGTTCGCACGGCCGATGAAATCGACCTTTTGATTCGAATAGGCGGATACAACGCAAGAGATGCATGTTCCTTAGAGGGCGACAGCGAGTGCGACGGCGCCGTCGATCAAGATGATACAAGGTGGATTCCCATGGGCTATGGGAGCCAACGGGAGAGTCTTGCCCTTGCGGGATACCTTGCCTTTGACGACGGCGGGTGGTTTGGCGACGGTTCTTTTTTGGCCGCAGTGGAGCCTGGCATTGAGATCACCGATTTCGAGGTTGATATTCGCCCGTTCGATGATATCCTCTCCCCACTCGTTTACTCCGTCTTCCTCACGCCCGTTGCTCTCTGGTTTGTTAACCGGTGGGCGAAGACCAACCGCCAGCCTCACCCTCGACCGAGCGCCATTGTGTTTGGTAAAAACGTCCTCAAGGTCGCTGTCGTGCACGGATTATCGTTCACCAGCCTCATCCTTCTCGATGAGACTCTTTCCGGTGTTGCGCTTTTCGCCCTCGTACCTCTCATATTGCTGACGCCCTCTCTGTTGGTGTATGCCGAGCGAAAGCGCCGCCTCTCCAGAGTGTGGACCTCGATTTTTGTTTTCCTTCTCGTCCCGATCCAAGTGGTGCTGCTCTTTATTGCGGGTCAGGGCGGCCCCCTTGGCTGCCATGCTTTCCTTACTGCACCCGAGGTGAACCCTCTTGACACGCATCCGTCAATGGTCTACTACCTCTGGCTCGGCAGCCATGTGCCTCTGCTCTGGCACTACTTGACGGCTCGCCGCCTGCAACACCCACTGCTATACACCATCGTCATCCCTGTGCTCTTCGTTTTCCTCATTGACATGAGCATCAGTCACACAGCGATGCTCGCGGGCTACGGAGAACCTGATGATTGTTCGGAGTACCAAAGTGCGTCCATTCGATACACCATTGGAACGGTGAGCCTCCTTCTCCTCGCCTGCACCATGACGCTGGCACGCCGCTACCACAGGGCACGCCGCACGGATTCGGATTCAGACGCTGAGGCCTCGGTTGTCCATGCGCCCTTGAGTCGCGAGGAAACGCTGCGGCAGGCTCAAGCGATGGGACTTGAACTAAGCGATGATGGGTTGTCTTGGGTTCCTATGAACACGAAACGCCCTCCCTATCCGTAGCGTCACGATGTGGACTGAAACGCGTAGGGGTTGTCCTTCACATGGCGGCGGAACAGGACGATTCGGCTGACCCAGAACGCCAAGGCCAGTCCGCCCAGCAGCGCATTCCACTGGATGAGCAGGCTCATGCCCCACAGTCCGAAGTAAAAGAGGCAGCAGGCCAACAGCAGTATCACGAGGTACACCGGTGCCATGTTGATGCGCGGGTCAAGGAAGGAGTAGATGTAGTACCCCTGCGGCAACCGTGCGTATGCGTAGGAAAACAACACGTACACGATTCCAAAGAAGATGGGAAAGATGCCGAACTGCCACTGGAGTTCTGCCTGCACCAGGAATAAATCAAGGGCCAGAAAAATTGCCGTGTAGTTGTGCATGACCAATTCATAATTCTTGAAGAACGTCCCAAACGGGCGCTCTTGCGCAATCTCGTCGGGGATGATGACGTAGCGAACCACGGTGGCCGTGATGAACGCAGCGCCGTAAGCGGCGGGCATCAACATCACCGTGAGCGTGTTCATGACCGGAGGGACATCAAGGTTGAACACGGCCATCCACGTCGCCGTCCCTGCGATGAAAAACGCCACCCCGAAGACCATCAGCGTCCAACTGCTGAAGGTCCCGATTCGTTCAAACCCCGTGGTTCGAATCATGGTCTCTTCCCCTGTTTCATGCAGGATCGCGAACATGCGTCCCGGCTCAGGACTTCGAATCATCCAGAACACCACGGTGTGGAACGCGAGGTAGGCACAGGCGTAGCGGAACACGCCGATGAAGACCATGGGCACCGCTGAGGTTTGGTACGAACGACCCGAATCACCCAGCATGTCATTGATTCCAACCACGACGTAGAACACCACGGCGAGCACGGTGGTGGTCATGCGCACACGCAACGTGACGAGGGTTCGGTCCTGCCCCTCGGCCGTCGATGCGGTGTCCATGATTGTCCTTTCCAGTCCTGACCTTAAGTGCGTTCCGGGCTCATGGAGGGGTTTGTTTGGGCCAAAAGTCGAGGGACGCCAGGTCAAATTTAACCACGCCTCGGTCAGCACCGAGCACCACCATGGCGTCGTTTTTTTCCGAGGCGCTTGACATGGCGACGACGGTGGGCGGTCGTCGAACTTCCGATGAAAGAAGGGTTCGCAGCACCTCGTGTCCGCTGATGGGCGGCATGTAGTGGTCCAGCAGCAGCACGTCGGGTGCAAAGCGTCGGACGTGGTCGAGGGCGTCGGACGAATTCCACCGCTGTTCAAGCACCAGTTGGTCGACGTCAACGCCGCCGGCCAGAAGCAGGGCTTCGATGTCGTAGTGATCCTCAAAGGCCAGCACCCGCATGAACGAGGCCTCAGGACGGAATGGGCTGCTGCTCCCACCAAGGCGGCGCGAGGAACCAGCGGTCGTCGTTGTCTGGCCGGTCGATCAGCGGTAAACTCAGCGTGGAGGAAGCGTCGAAATTGACGTTCATACCGACCGCAGCGCAGGGGCTCGGCAGGTAGTCCTCGCCCGATTCGGTGAGCACCACTTCGATCACGGCCCCGGCGTTCAGGTCAACGTCCATGGGGTTGAATTCCATCAGCATCGTGTAGGCAGAGAACGGTGCTGCTGGGTTGGCGTCGTAGCCCCCGTCTCGGTAGCGAACGTCCATGGTCGCGTGGCCAACTCGAAGCCCGTCTGCGTACATGGTGGCGAAGATTTGACCCCCGTTACACGCCAGCGTGTTCACCGAGAGGTGAAGGGTGGGCATGCCCGAAATGTGCGTGTCTTGCTCGAGCGCGGGCAGGGTGAACGAGCGTTGGTTTTGCGAGTTGACCGTACCGCCCGTGCCCTCCGCACCGTCAAGCGGGACGGACCACCATTCCATGTCGGCGGGCGGCCAGGTTTCCTCCACGTGCCATTTCCCGTCGTGGGTTTGCATTTGCACCATCGGCTCGGGCTCTTCCCCGATGTCCTTGAGGTAGTAGTTGAACCAGCCGTAGAGTTCCACGGCCCAGTCCATTCGGCTCATGTTGGGATAGGCCTCGGCACCGTAGCCGCTGCCCATTTCGCTGTGGCGGTCCGGTTGGTCGGGGTAGTTGTGCGCCCACTGGCCGGCGATGGCCCGAGCGTTGATGCCGGCGTCCCGCATCAATTGGTAGGTGGGGAAGGCGTGGTAGGGGTCAACGTTCCAGTCTTGCATCCCCCACACAAGGTAGACGCTGCCCTTGTAGTTCGCCAGCACGTCCGGAAGGTGGCGACGCTCGTCCCAATAGTCGTTCCATTCGGCACCACCGAATTCGGCGCCCGCCCAGGTGGTCAGGGGGTTGAGCGGACCGATGAGGTCGTCGGTGCACATCCGCATGTCGTCGGTGCCAGCATCGGTGGTGGCGCCTTCGTAGAGCGCATCGTACAGCATGGCTCTTGCTTCAGAGGAACCGTTTCTATAGAACATTTCTTGGACGCCGATCGAGCCTGAAATCGGGACGATGGTCTTGAGGTAGGGCGAGGGTTGCTGCGCAGCTTCCCAGTTGGTGGTGCCGGCGTAGGACTTCCCCATCAGTCCGACGTTGCCGTTGGACCATTCTTGCTCACCCAACCAGTCAACGACAGCCTGAATGCCGGTTTGCTCTCCGAGGCCCTTGACGTCCTGGCAGTGGGTGGACTGTCCCGTGCCGAAGGTCGAAGCCTGAGCGAGGGCGTAGCCGTGAGGGACGAAGGTGTCGTAGACCCACTTCCCCACGCCACCGTCGGGGACGGTGTTTGGAGCGGAATCGTCGCCGGCCACGCCTTCCCCACCGAAGTCGTAGTAGGGATGGATGGTCATGATGACGGGGATTTTCGTGCCGTCGGGCACGTCCGGCAACCACAACGCAACGTGCATCAAGGCGGGTCCGGGGAACCCAGCGTCCTGCTCGCTGGCGGGCAGGTCCACCTCAACAAAGTGTTCCTCGTAGGGCAGGGCCTGGTAGGTGCCGTTGACGGGAAGCTGAGCCCGGAGGGTGTCCATGGGCAGGTCCATCAGATGGCGTTCGTCCAGCGGTGTGTTCCACCATTCGACCGACGACGGTCCGGCTTCGCTGGCGAGGTTGGCGGCAGGAGACGTGATCACCATGGCCAACATCAGGAAGGTGAAAGCAAAGGCCACGGTGGCGGCAGCGGAGAAGTTCAACTGGCGCTGTGTGTTGTTTTCCGAGACCTTGAGTTCCACCTCGATGGGCGTGGAGTCCTCGGCCATGTTGCTGGGACGCTGCTCCCCCATCAAGAGGATGACGCTTTACTCGCTTGCTTTGCGGGCTTGGATGAAGGAGCGAACGCACAAGGCCGTGTAGGCCGAGCCGGTCAAGAACAACATCAGCATGGAGCCGCTGGCGTAGTCGATTCCGTCGCCCATGACCATGAAAAAGCGGGTGCCCAGAAGGGCGCTGAGCAGACCGAGGACGACGGCCACGTGCATCCAGAGTTTTCGTTGCTCGGGGTTGCTTTTGGCAAGAACACCGCTGACCACCAGCCCTGCACCGGGCACGCACGGTATGAAACGTGTCAGGGAATCGGTGGTCGAGAGCAAGCCAACAGCGATGCCCCACACAACGAAAACCCGTAGCCGAAAACGGAGGGTTTGGGGATGAAATCAGATGGCTTGTCCATGAATTGCGGGGGGTTCCTTTTGGGGGATGTTTCCTTGGGCGACGGCCGGCCCCTTTTTTTTTCAAAAAAAGGGGGGGAAGGGCCAAAAACCCCCATAGGAGCCGCCACCGGGGTTCCCGGAAAAAGCTCTTCTTGGGGGCCCCCTGGGTGTAAGTGGGGCAAGGAAGAGCCCCGCTTTTTTTGGGAAGTTTTGGGGCTTCCCGACCCCGGGTTTTAATTTGGGCCGACCCGCTCCCGGAAACGGGGTTAAAACCCCCGAGGAAAAAATTTAAGGAAACGCCGAAAAAAATTTTGAGGAAAACTTCCCTTAAACCGTTGGGTTTACCTTTGGGAAAGGGAGGAAATTATATAAATTTTAGCTTGGGGGGCCCTACCCCGGAAAAAATGATTGCCCCACGTTTAATCGGGGCTCTACGACAGCGTGTTTTTTCCCTCGTGTCATCAACGATTTTGTGACCCAATCGGGCGACCCGACGTGCAAGACCATCGGCGTCTACCCCAGCACCAGCCCCACCTGTGGCAGCGGGGGAACGGGCGAAACCATCCCGCTCGAGCACAACGAGAACCTGTCCCACGTGGACGGCGCCATCGGGATGGCGCGCAGTGCCGACCCCGATTCCGCAGATTCCCAATGGTACATCGCTGAAACCGAAGCGCACGGCTTGGACCCCGAAAATCGGGACGATGAGGGCTACGCCACCTTCGGCATCGTACGCCACGGCATGACCCACATTCGCGCCATTGCCGACGTGCCCACCAGCGACGAACCCACGGGCACCGCCCTTGACAATCCGTTCGCGTCCGCTGGAAGGCCGCTGCTTGAAGTTCGCATCGTTTCCATGGACATGATCGGCGTGGCCGACCCGGACGGAACGATTCGAAACCCCGTGGTGAAGGCCCAAAGCGACGGGTCGTTTCTTGAAGACGCCGTGCTGATCGTCGGCGTACCGCTGGCGGTCGTCCTGGTCGGTGTCGGCATCACGCTGGCGGTGTACGGCCGGACCGCTCCCGGCAGCAAAACCGCGTCCGAAGTCGATGACGGCGAACCCGTTCTCGAGGCAGAAGCGCTCATCGTGGCCGAACTTGTCAACGAGGATTCAGCGACGGACGAAGGCTGAGGTCGAGCACCACGTGCCGCACCCGTGGGGCGAACCATTTGACGCGTTCAAGGTGCAGCGCCTCGACTTCAAAGCCGAGTTGATGCACCTCCACCATGTTGCGGAACCGGTCCACCGTTTGGTTGGTCCACGCCTCAATGCGCTCTTCCTCAACGTTCATGTGGACGTGGAGAACACCCCCCGTGGGTTTCAACGCCAAGAGGCAGGCCTCCCACACCGGTTCGCTTGAGGGCAAAAGGCCGAGATGACATCGGTCGGCTTGGGCTCGAAGGTTGGCCAACGTCTTGCGGTTATCGCCTTCGTGAACGGTCAAGCGGTCCTCGATGGCGTTGGCCGCTGCACCCGCCCGGAGGCCGGCGAGGGAGGCGGGGTTGATTTCACACGCATGCACGTGAGCCGCCCCGGCGTGAACGAGCATCGGGAAGGTGTAGTAGCCCACGCCGGCGTAAGCGTCGACGACCACTTCGCCCTGCATGTTCATGGCGCCGATGCGTCGTCGTTCGGTGACGTTGCCCGACGAGAACATCACCTTTGCCGCATCAAAGGTGTAGGTCATGCCGTGGTCGGTGAACTGAACCTCGGACGAACCCAGCAGCATCTCCACCTGCGATGAGCGGAAGGTGTCGTTGGCGATGGGTGCCTGAACGCCGAGGGCGGACACCTTGAGGGCCTCGGCCATGGCGGACCACAGGCTCGCTGCTTCGGGGTGGCCCCTCAAGGCGTCCCCACGTGTCCGAAGAGCAGTGGTCGTAAGGGAGGAGGGCCAAGTCGCCCAAGCGCTCCCACTTTGTCGGGACGACGTCAGCGAGATGAGCCTCCATACCCGTGGCCGTCAGCCAGCCTTCCGTGGTGGCGTTGAGGCGCTGAAAGTCGACGGACGCCCGTTTGGTGGCCTGCGGCTGCGGTTTGTCCGTGGATGTTGAGTTCTTGGCCACGACGCCCTCAACGGTGGACGCCAGCGAGGTGCTTGGACCAGCGGAAACTCCGACCAGTCACCATCGGTCCGCAGCGGTTCAACGTGGAGCTCCGCCATCCCTGTGCTTTTTGACAGGGCGTGAACCCGCTCCCCTTGGCTTTGCATCCACGAGCAGAAACGTCGTGGTCCCTCCAAGGTCCATGCCGAGGGGGAGAGGGTAACCCTTTCTCCCCGACCTTAGGGGGGAAAACTTCGCACCTTTGGGGAACCCGGTTGTAAAGCACGCCTTTTTCGATGCGTTGGGGCCATTTCCCCCCCCTTCGTCCCCGCGTGGCGCCAGGGGGATGCAGCCTGCATTGGTGGGGGGACTTTGGACATACGACCACAGCGATGACGCGCCTACCGTCAGGACTGGGGGAAGGGAAACTTTGTTTTGCCCCGATCCCCGACCTCCTCCATCGAACTGGAGTTGACGGGCCGTTCGGGAATTCGAGCGGACTCCTGGGTTTTGGGGGCTTGGCCGACCATGGACACCCTGAGGACACCAGGTTTTGAGCCAACGACGGCCCTAGCGGCCCTTACCGCCACAGCCCAAAGGGGGCGGGCTCACCAACCGTTGGCGAAACTCAAAACGGGGTCCACAAGCCCCCAAGCCCCCCGGAGTCGGGCTTTGGCCCGCCCAAACCTCTCCCCCCAAAACATCACCTTTCACCAGTGGCGGTCAACCGACGTTTTCCCGGTTTCAACCAACGTCAGGCTGAAAGGGCGCCGGGGCACAACGGTTTTAGCCACCCCTTTGCCCAAGCCCCGGCTTTGGTTTACCTGCTGGCCAGCAATTTCAACTTGGGCTCGGAGAAACTCGACTCGACAACCTATGGGGCTGCTCACGATGGGGGTAGATCAACCCAGCTTGACCTGACCACCAAACCCGGGGACCCGGGGGTTTTTTTCATCAACCCTCGTCTACGAGGTGCTGGGCACCACGTCAACGGACCTTGTGCCCGTTTCGGGCCACCCGCCCCTGGCGGCGGGTGGTCAATGAACCATTTTTTGGCGCCCAACCGACGGTGATAAGGTCCAGCGGGTGGATTTGGGCCCCCGGGGGACCCAAATTCCCCACGGTCTTCACGGGGGGTTTCCCCTCGATTCAACCTCGTCATCGATTTGAGCAAGAAAAGGGCCACCATTTATTTCGCTGCCGGAGTGTACTACCCCGACACCCCCAACCGTGGGGCATCAACATGTTCGAAGTTTCCTCGGCGGCATCCATTCCCGTCATCACGTCGGACGGAATCCGTTTAGCGTACCACAACGGGATCGTTGACCTGACACAGTTCACCGACCAGTTCCCTGTTGGCGACATCGTTGAAAGCCTTGGTAACACCATCGCCGGCGTGGGCGACATCGAGATGAGCGATCTTCTGTGGGTTTCCCAAGCCGAGGCTGGCGGCGTGTTCGACGTTGCCGGTGGACTCAATTTTTCTCACTCAGCAGGGTGCACTGAGCCGGTTGCCGCCGGGCAGGTGCTCCACTATTGCCTCCAAGGACCCAACGCCATGGACGAAACATACCCCGTTTACCTCCAAACGACCAGTCAACCCTTCTCAATGCGGTTCATCGACATCATCATCGCTCAGGGGGACGATGATGAATTCAAAGCCCTGAACGGTTTCCTCGAGAACGTTCAGAGCAGCGACCTTGAGCGACTGATGAACGCCGGTTTTTCTCTTGAGGCCGTTGTTGGTGAGTCCTTCCTCAACGCAGGTCGACCTGAGCGGGTTGCCTCCTGCGGACTTGACCGTCGAGATCATCCTTCCCGACTGGGTTACTCACCGTGGACGGTACCTCAACCATCACCTTGACCAAATCGCTTGAGGCCGCCATTTCCCCTCGACCTTTCCTGACGGGGCTTGACCCCTACGATTGGGAGCACGAGATCACCGACGAAGACGGGCGGGTTCTCTGCTATGCCAATCAGAGCACGTGTGTGGAGTCGGATGTGGCGCTTGACCTGTCCTCGGTGAACTTCAACGAATGGAGCGGTTCTTTCAGCGTCACGATGGCGCTCGACGCCGAGCTGAGCATCTACCGTATCGGTTTCGTGAACGGCGAGCGCTGCATCAACGAGCCTGACATCCAAGCTTGTGGTCAGATGGAGGCGTTCCCGTCCGACCTCTTGCGACTCATCATCGACCTCTCCAGCCGGATGGACGACCCTCTCGACGGCAGCGTTCCGATTCCGTGGTGCGAAAACGATGAAATCAAGTCCAACTTCGATGACTGCGACGACCTGCAGCTTGAAGCGACACGCCAAGGCATGAAGGACCTCGCCAACCGACTCGGAGTACTCGCCACCGACGCTATACACGGGTTTGGGACGCTGGCCGCTGAGGACGACGACAATCCGTTTGGTGTGGTCGACCTTTCGGCGTTTGAACTCATCACCGGCATCTCAGGCATTGAGGCACCCGATGAAATCGTGAGCGACGACGAACCCATCGTTCTCTCGCTTCGTATACCGAAGGTGCGATTCACCATTGGAACGGCCGACGGATGGAGCGGTTTGTCAGACGGCAACCCCGAGGACATTCAGTTGAGCATCGTCACCAGCAGCATTCAGTCCGTGTTCCATCAGCCCCTCCAAACGTTGAGCGACGTGATGACCCGAGCCCTGCGGTCCTCCATCATCGGCGGCGACGGGCTGACCTATCCGCCCACCAACGAGGAAACCATCACCCTCTCCACCGGTCCCGTTGACACCAACTTACCGACCGAATACGAGGGGGTTGAATCCCCCATTGACGGTGCGGCCTACACCGGTCCGATCACGTTCACGCTTCCGCGTGGCGTGACGCTCGTGGACGCTTCCTCTTCAGCGGGCAACCTGATCATCACCGAGGACGGCGGACGTCAAACGATCACCTACATCGTTCCGCCGGGTGAATTTGAGGACGACCTGACCTTCCGAATTCAAGTTGGTTGGCTGTACTTCCTGATTCAGTTCTGGGTCTATCCAACCATCGTGCTGCTGCTTGTGGTGATGTTCGTCCGTCGCCGTCGCCTCAAGAAGAAGAAAAAGAAGGCGGCCATGGCCAACCGGCAGGCGGCGGTCACCAAAGCCCAACTCGGCGACCACGAGTTCGCCGACCTCGCAGGGTTCGCCAGTCCGGCCCTTCGGCACGGTGAGACGATAGAAGACATGGCTTACATCGATGAATTGTCCCGTTAGCGCAGGGCTTCGTGGATGCGTTCGGCCAGCGCCGGGCCGATGCCGGGCACGGTGACGAGTTCCGAGACAGCGGCGTGCTCGATGCCTTTGCGTCCACCGAAATGTCGGAGCAAGGTTTGGAGTTTCTTGGCGCCGAGCCCCTCCACGCCCTCCAGCGGGTCGGCCAGACGAGTTCGACTGCGTCGTTTGCGGTGGAAGGTGTTGACGAAGCGGTGGGCTTCGTCGCGAGCGTGAACCAGCACGCGGCCTGCACGGTCGAGCACGAGCGGGTCGTGGCCGTAGCGGAAGACGGTCTCCTCGCGCTTGGCAAGGGCCGCCAGCGGGAATCGGTCAGCCCAACCGTGCTCCTCAAGGGCCTGCTGAATGGTGCTCAGGTGGGTTTCACCGCCGTCGATGAGCAGCAGGTCCGGCCATTCTTCCTGGCGCTTCGCCCACCGAACGACGACTTCCTTCATCATTCGTAAATCGTCAAGAGCATCGCCTTTGACGATGTACTTCCTGTACTCGCTCTTGGCCGGTCGGCCGTTGCGCATCACCACGCTTGCTCCGACGCGTTCGTCGCCCTGGAGTTGCGCCATGTCGAAACAGACGATGTGGTCGAGTTGGTTCATGCCCAGGGTCTTGGCGCCCTCATCAGCGGCCCGTTGCTCGAGCGAGCCGCTGGATTTGTTGGCCATGCGTTGCAGTTGAATCTCGGCGTTTTGGCGAGCCAAGGTCGCCAGGTTTTCCAAATCGCCGCGCTGCGGCGTTCGAACCTCGACGGACGAGCCTCGTCGCTCGTCCAACCACGACTGGAGGCCGTCAAAAACGGGCACGGGCGAGAGCAGTAATCGAGGCGGCGTGCGGTGGGCGTAGTGTTCGGCGATGAACATCGAGACGGTTTCACCCAGGTCGCCGCGATGAACCGCCGGCCAGGCTTCCTGACCTTGCACGACGCCTTCGTCGGCGTGGAGGACGACCAGGGCTGCCAAGTCCCCTTCATGGGCAATGCCGATGGCGTCGCAGTCCCGGTAGACCTTGCTGGACACGACGTGTTGGCTCGTCGTCGCACGAACGGCTCGAATCATGTCGCGGTGTTGGGCGGCCACCTCGTAGGCTTGCGTCTCCGAGGCCGCTTCCATCTCGGCGACCAATTCTTCGAGCAGGGGTGCAGCGTCGCCGTTGAGCACCCGGCGGACGGTTTTCACCCGTTCGTCGTACCCCGTCCCGTCAATGCACGGCCCGGCGCACAGGCCGATGTGCATGGACAGACAGCCTTGGGGAAGCAATTCCTTGCAGTCGCGGATGCCAAACTGCCGTCGAAGGAGCTGCATCACCTGCTTGGCGGCGCCGGCGTTGGGGAAGGGCCCCCATTGTTGAGCGGATTTTGGCGGCCGCCGCGTGTACATGATGCGGGGGTATTCTTCGTTCGTCATGGCGAGGTAGGGGAAGGATTTCCCGTCCTTGAGCATGGAATTGAACCGCGGCATGTGCTCGCGAATCAACTGTCGCTCGAGGATGAGGGCGGCTTGGGGGGTTTGGGTGACGATGCACTCGATGTCGTCGGCGCGCTCCACCAGTTCGGGGATCATGTGGCGGTCGGGGTTGCTGGCAAAGTAAGAGCGGATGCGCTCGTTGAGGCGCGTGGCTTTTCCAACGTAGAGCACCCGTCCTTGTGCGTTTTTGAACAGGTAGACGCCCGGTTCGTGTGGGAGGTCGGCCGAAGCCAAATCCACGGGCATGCCGACACCACGCCTGCCATGACTCAAAAGGGCAACCCTGTCTCCCCGCAGGCACAACCTTGGGGATGATTGATGAAGGAGGCGGCCGAGCGTTTCCTGTCGTTCCCATGCTGAGCCGAAGCCAGGAGAAACTCTTGCGCTACCTCGGGGGATTCCCCGATGCTCTTTCCCAGGCATGGGACGTTCCTCGGGAGGTCTCTTTGCCGGGGTTATCGGACGCCATGGGCGTCGTTCGTTCCGGCCTCAACCAGCCGCTGAAGGCCCTCTTGGACGCTGCATACATCTCGGTTCGCGTGGCGCACGTCATCGGTGGTGGCGCTCGCCGCAGGCAGGTGTATCACATCACTGAATCCGGTCGTCGATGGCTGCATGAACACCCTGAGGAAGCCACCAAAGCCAGCACGGCGACCGCATCCAAGGCGCCGCCGACCACGGCTCTCGTGGGCCGTCAAGCGGAACTTGAGACCCTAACGAACCTGCTCGAAGAGCACGGCCACGCGCTGGTGGGGGGTCTTTCGGGTGTCGGAAAGACGACGCTTCTGCGAGCGTGGGCGGCTCGGCAAGAAATGGATGTTCGATGGGCAACCGTGGACCAACTCAGCGACGCTGTCGCTCTTGTTGCTCAGTGGACAAACGGAGCCGAACCGATTCCCGAGGATCTCGAGGCCATGGTGGAGCACCTTGACGTCAGCGGCCCGACCGTGTTGGTGGTGGACGACGTTCATCGCGTGGACCCACGGCATCAATCGACGGTGGCCGACCTCCTCGATGGGTTACTGGGACGAGGGCATCGTCTGCTGTTGGGCGGCCGGTTACCGGTCCCCGACCGGTTTGACTGGCCGTTGCTCCGACTTGGAACACTTCCGGCAGAGGAAGCCGCGACCCTCCTCGGTGAGCACCTCGACGAGGTCACCCGCCTTGACGTGGCCAAAGCCCTTGACGGTCATCCGATGGCCCTGAATCTCTACCGAGAGGGCGACCCCCTCCCTGAGGCAGGTGCCGACATTCAAGCCTTTGTCGAACAGACCATGCTCGACGGTCTGAGCGACGATGCGCTCGAATCGCTTGATGACATGGTGCTTTTTCCACGCCCTCTCCCTTCCGATGAAATCCGTGGAGGGGATCACATCGGTGAACTTGACGAACGTGCTTTGCTCCGCTGGTCGACCAACAACGAGGCGGTCGAAGTGCAACATCTCATCCGCAACGTACGCCGAACGATGCTCGACGAGGGGCGACTCTTGGCCCTCCATCGTCGAGCAGCCGACCACTGGGAAGCCCACCTTGCGACCCCTGCCTATGCCGTGCTTCACCTCTATCATCGACTTGCCCTCGAAGAGGAGGGCCTCGAGGAGATTCTGGCGACCCAGTTTGATCGGTTGATGGTCGACCAAGGCGGTGCTTTGGCCGTCATCTTCGACCGTGCGACCCAGCAGCGGCCCGAGGATGAGCAGTTGCACTACTGGGCCGGGCGTATCGCCCTCCACCGTCAAGAAACGCCCAACGTTCGCGAACACCTGGCGTCCGTCCGCTCCGAGGGGTTGCGTCGAGAACTGGCACACGGGCTCGCCGTGCTGGAGGGCGACACCGATGAAGCGGACCGTTTACTCAACCTCCAACTCGACCAAGGCGGTGCCGAGGACGGTGCGCGTTGGCTGCTGAAGGCCGCTGTTCAACGCTTGGAAGACCGTCTGTTTGACGAAAAGAACCTACCTGACCTGGCCGCCGTCCAACGGATGCTTCAACAAATTCAGCTCCCTGAACGTCTCGAACTTCGCTCCTCGATGACCGTGAGCATGAGCCTCGTGCAGCACACGATGGCGCTTCTCGACGGTGACCGCGAGCGTGCAGAAGCCTTGGTGGAAGGCCTCGAGTCGCTGTCGCATCCCCTCGACCCGATTGTGCTTCGTGCCCGATTCAAAGCCATGTTGGCGTTCAACGAAGCTCCTGATACGCATCAGGCAACCTACGAGAAAACGCTGGCTGCGCAGCCGAGTGCGTTCCATCGTGGCGCCGTGGGCTTGACGTACGCCGAACACCTTGTCCTGCATCAACGCCCTGAGGCACGAGCCCTGTTCGCCTCGCTTCCATCGCCCGACACGTGGTCTGAAACGGGCACGCCTCAACATCGGTACGCCGCACGGTGGTGGTACCTCAAAGGCCACGTTGACCCGTCCTCCGCTGCGGCAGCGCTTCGAGAGTCAGCCCGTTGGTTCCGTCAAGCGGGCTGCGTGGAGGCAGCAAAAGCGGCGGCTCGTCGGTTGCACCGCGTTCTGTAGGCTCTCAGAGTTCTGCCCCGATGAGGGTCTTCGTGTCCTTGATGCCCGGAAGTTGCCGAATTTCTTCCACGATGCACTGCGTGAGGGCGAACTCCTCGTCCGCCTGCACTCGCGCGATGAGGTCGTATTCCCCGAACAGCATCCAGTGGTCGGTCACCAAACTGACACCGGAAAGGGCTTCTCGAACGGCGGCTTCCTGCCCCGGAAGCGTGGTCATCAGGACAAATCCAATCGCCATGATGTCAGGCCTCCACGGCGATCAGCGTCTGGGTTTCCTTCACGCCATCGATGCGGCGGAAGGATTCCATCAAGAGGTGAGAGAGTTCTTTCGAAGTGGGTGAGCTGATGCGGACCAGCAAGTCAAATTCCCCGTACAGGGCGTGCACTTCGGCCACACCCTCGTGGTCGCTGAGGGTGAGGTAAACCTCCCGCTCATGCGTTGGTTCGGTCTTGAACAGCACAAACGCTTCGGGCATCAATCGCTGGATTCCAAATCGGGTCTTATGGGTTCCTGCACAATTTCAACGGTCACATCGGGGGGGACCTTTGAAGAAGGACAGCGGTTTGCTTTGGCGTATGAACCAAGGAGCCACGGTGAGGACGGCCTTGTGCCTTGTCCTGCTGTTTCTCCTTCCGCTGGCCATGCACACCGTCCCCCCAACACAACTTGGAGGGGAGTCAAAGCAACCGGTTGAGGAAGCGCAGGGTCGCGCCCAAACCACCTGGTCGGGCACGCAAACCCTCACCGGCACCTACACCATCGGCGTGGCCGATGAGGTCATCATACAACCTTGCACGGTGGTCCGTCTTCCTGCCAACGAGCGAATCGTCGTTGACGGTCGCTTGACCGTGCTGGGCACGCAGTCCTGCCCTGTGGTCCTCGAGGCCTCGGGACTTGGCGATCACGAGGGAATTCAATTCAATGCCTCCTCGTCGGGTCGCGGCTCACTCGTGCAAAACCTCACCATTGAGGACGCCATCTACG
The DNA here is from genome assembly GCA_019651595.1 of Candidatus Poseidoniales archaeon. Lineage (GTDB taxonomy): Archaea > Thermoplasmatota > Poseidoniia > Poseidoniales > Poseidoniaceae > Poseidonia. The sequence continues at coordinate 67,381 of BOYQ01000006.1, forward strand.
GGGTCACCGTCTACGGGTCAAACCCCGTGATGGAGAACCTGACCGTGGTCAACCCCGACCGCGTGGCCGTGGACCTGTTTTCATCGGCTGCGCCGCGCATCACCGACTTGTTCGTTGACCAGGCAGGGCGCGACCTTGGTTTTCAAGCAGACTGGCGCTACGGCCTCGGTCTCTCGGTGGGCGCCGGCTCAACCCCCATCGTAAAGCGGGCCGTCTTTTCCGATATCCTGACGCGTGCGGTCAACATCTGGGGTGGCTCGGGTGGACTGATTCAGGGCATCACCATTGACAACTGCACGGGGTCTTCGTGGGCCATGGTGGCCGGTATTTGGGTGGAGGACAGCCAGCCCTTGCTCACCAACATTTCGATTTCATCGTCCGATACGGGCATCGTGATTCGCCACATCGACGACGGTGGCTACACCCATGCCGTCGTTCGCAATGCGCACATCAGCGATTCCATGTACCGTGGCGTGTACGTGGACAAAAACAACCACACGAACTACACGAATTACGAAACCGCCGACTTCACCAACTTGACCATCACCGGCACCGGCGGGCCGGACGCCAAGACGCCCAACATCGGCTACGCTGCCTTGGAGGTCAACGCCACCGGTGCGTGGTTCGACGACACCCTCATCGAAGATTCCACGACCGTGGGTGTTCGTCTTTACTTCGTGGATTCCAGCACCACCTTCCGCAACTTGACCGTGCGAAATTCCGGCGACCCAGGTCAAGGTCCGCACGAAGCAGGCGTCGCGATTCGCTCGTCCTTCTTCGCCCCGACCTTTGACGGGCTTGAAGTCTCAGGATCGGTCGGGCCCGGCGTCCACTCCACCTCGGGTGGTGCCATGCAGGGCAGCGATTGGGTGCTGCACAACAACACCAAGCAGGGCGTCATCGTTGACCGAGCCACCGTGGTCGTCGAGGGTATGCATTTGGCCAACAACGGCTATTCGGCGGCCCACGTGCTCGACGCAAGGCGCATTGATTTCTGGAACCTGACCGCTGAAAACAACGGCGCTTCACCTTCGGCAACGGTTGAGGAACAAGCGGGCCTGTATTACTTTGAATCGAACAACGTTGAGTCCGCTTCCGGTGATGTCCGATGCCGTAACTGCAGCATCAGCGGCTCGACGGGGCAGGGCCTCTTGGCCGTCAACTCGGTTGACCTCTGGCTGGAAGGACTTCATCTCGAGGACAACAACCCGACCATGCCCGCCTTCGAAGTTGACAACGGCGATACCATGCCGGGCGGAGCGAGCGGCCGAGTGCAGGTGACCAACGCTCACGTCGAGGCGGAAACCCCCGGTCAGCCAGCGGTGAAATTTCATCGAGCAGCGGTCGAAGTCAACGGCTTGACCATGGCCGGAAACCACAGCGGACTGGAATGGCGAGGCGACAACAACGGCCAGTTCCCCTCCTACCTCAACAATTCGGTGTTGTCTGGGACGCAATGCGTGTTGCTCGAGGGACACCCCTCGCTCAACGGCCACGGCAATCGAATTTCATCAGCGTGCACCGGCAGCATCACCCTCACCGACAGTCAAGTGAACTGGTCGGGGCTTATCGACGACCGTGCCGGTTCAGGCAGCCCAACGGTGCTGAATTTGGACGCCACCTCCAACCTGCACCTTCACCAACCCGTCAACGTTTCAGCCGCTTCAGCAACCTTGGCCAACGGGGCCACCCTCGACGTGGCTTGGGACTTGTCGGTGTGGGTCGTCAACAACTACTCCAACGGCATACCGGGGGCTTCGGTGAACGTCACGTTCACGTCCTTTGAACCGTCCATCACCGTGCCAACCGGAAACGATGGGAACCTGTTCCTGCCCGACTTCATCAGCCAGCGTTGGACCGCCTCGGGGGCCAGCGCTCTCAACACGGTGCAGGTGGATTGCGGTTATTTCAGCGTGGAGAACACCACCACGGCGACGTTTGGTGGCGACCTGGTGGTCTACTGCCACCTTCCACTGTCGAATCAAGCCCCGTTTATCTACTGGACATCCCCCGAGGACGGAGCGGTCTTCCCGTCGGGGGGAGAGGTGTTCTTCAACGCCAGCGATTCGTGGGATTTGGACAACGATGCCTTGACCTTCAAATGGCGAAGTTCGCTTGACGACGACATCGTTGCAGGGTGTTCAGGTGTCTTCAGCAGCAACGACGATCCCGCCGGAGGCGCCCCCTTCTTCGTCAACGGGGATGCCTCCACACAGAACCCACCGTACTGCCAACTCTCCGACGGCATTCACGAAATCAGTCTCCAAGTGTGCGACATCGCTCATTGCGTGGAGGAAATACGAACCATTGAACTGGTCAATTTCGCACCGGTGCTGGTGGTTGACTTCGAACCTGCCCTCAACCCGTGGAGCGAACTCATCATGCCGCAAACGGGCACCGTCACCATCAACACCACAGGCACCTACGACCCAGAGGGCGACAACTTCGCTTGCATCATCAAGTTCAGCGGATACAACCGTCAGGGCTCCGGCTGGGGCAACCAGTGGGGATGTCCCGAGGAACTCATCTACACCTTCGACCACGTCGACGACGATCCCCCCACTTCCTTCACCATGACCGTATCGGCTTGGGACGAGGTCGGCAACAACGCCACCTACAGCGTCCCCGTGATGCTCTACAACGAAATTCCCGACCCGGTCTTCACGGTGAACCGTTCGTCCACTGCGAGCGAGGCCCTCGTGACCCTCGACGGAAGTGCCACCGTGGACCCCGAGGGCGATGCGCTCTCGGTCACCTACACTTCATCGCTTGACGGGGTGCTTCAGGTCGGTTCGGACTTGGTCTGGGAAGGCCACCTTTCTCGCGGCGTCCACACCATCACGATGGAGGTCACCGACGACCGTGCTGAGCACGCCAACCAAAGCAAATCCAATTCCATCCTGCTCACGGTCGACAACGCCGAGCCCGTGGCGGTCATTGCTTCACCGCCGGCCCCACCTTCGACGCCCCGGGAATTGTTTCCTTCTCTCCCACGGTTCAGGCGACTACGATGCCGCCTGTTCCCCCTTCCCCAGGGAAAGGTGTGGGTCTGCCCCAGGGCTGAACCGGCCACCTTGGGAAATTTCCCTCGTATTCCTGGACGAGCAACCTGGAGGGCCCGATTGACGCCTGAAGGCGAAGCTGGTTTTTTTTGAAGGTGATTGAGCGCCGGGAACCGAGATCCCCTGAGCGTTGACGACGGCATCCACGAGCCCCCCGGCCACCCCAGCATCACGGTGCCATCCCCCCGGTGCTCGGTTTGGTCGGTCCCCCGGTACCGTTCACCTTTCTTCGACCCTTCATCTCGATGCTTCCGAAGGGCGTCGTTCGACGGCGACGACTTCACCATCCGTTGCGCTCATCACAAACAAGCGGGGCCCGCTGCTGGTGGGCGCAAGAAACACGCCTTCACGCTGAACGCCGGCGAGCATCAGATGACCGTCACCTGACCGACAAACCGGTGCTTCGAGAGGGGGCTTTCCCCCGTGGTGGAATCGCGCCGGTTTTGGGTGTTGCCCCCCGGAAAACCGAAACCCATCGTTCCCGGTGGCCCCCTGGTGCTCGAGGAACCTCTACGACGCGAAACGTTTGACCGTGCGTGAATGGCGACGGTACGCTCCTGAACTCAGGGGCCCCGGGTGTTGCCGCTCAAAGGACGAACTCACGGGTTTGTTGCCGGGAATCCCCCTCCCGCCTCGGGGAAAGACGCTCGGGAAACTCGGTTGAACACCGTAAAATACCATTCAATCGAGCCCCCCGTCACTCGACCGAAATTCACTGGCCCGAACGCGGGGCTTTCCGGAAGAGCAAACTTCTGACCGTTGCATCGCCCTCCGACCCCGATGGCACCCGGATGACGTTCGGGTCAGCATCCCCTCGGCGTGCGCGGTGGGGGGCCAACCTCACCGATGAGGACGGCGACGGTGTGGGGGGAGGTTGCGAATGGCGCCCTAACCCCGGGCGTCCGCTGCTGGGGGGTGGCCAAAGGGCGGTGAGGGCGACCAAGCCAACATCGACTTCATGTCCGCCTGGTGGTCGAAGCACCCGAAGTGAAGGGGGCCTGCTCTGCCCGGGGGAGCGCTCGGCCCTGGTTCCCGCGGGGCTCGTGGCCTTCGTGGCAGCACGCCGCCGCCAGCACTCGAAATCGATTTGCTGACCTCTTGGGGGCCCCTTTAAGGCGCCACAAAAACGACCCGAAACCGACCAAAAGCCGGTCCCCCCCTCGAGAACGCCCTGGATGGAACCGAAGAGGGGCAGGGGGTGAACTGAGACGGGCTCGACCTTGATTTGGGTGAGATTTCACTTCGTTTGTTCAGGCAAGTCGCCGTTGTCGGGTCGGGTTGCTGTCCCAAACCCCCCCACGGCGTGCGGGGGCGGGGAAGGCCAAAACGGCGAGCAAAGAGGAATTTCAGGTTCTTCCATCCGTCGCCCCCCCGGGGAATCTGCTTCACCAACCCGAGGCCGGGAGGGGGCGGAGATTTCGATGGCTTTCTTTTTGCCAAGATGGCGGCGGGCGAGGGTTTTTGATCTCCTCCCGGCGGCATGCCGTCGTTGGTCGGGGGCATTTTTTTGTTCTCAAAGACGGACTTGCGAAACACCCACATCCCTTTTGAGAATCTTTGTCCGTACCCAAACAGCATGCGAGCGGTGAAGGGGGACCCAGTTCCCAAAACCGTGGAGGCCCCACATGGACCGTCCTCGGCCAGTGAAAGACGGGCGGGTGATGAAATCCAAATCTTCCAGCAGCCGCTTTACGAGTTCGGGCACCAACTCGGCAGGGTAAAAGGGGCAGTCGGCGTCCATCGGAGTGATGTCGTTCTTGGCCCGTCAAAAAGGGGTTTGGTAAACGACCGTAGCCCTTTTGTGGTTCAGATGGGCGGAAATCCCTTCTCGGGGGGTTTCTGGTGGGTCGGACGAGTTGCCGTCAACAAACATGATCTCAAAGGGCTTGCCCCGCCACGGGGGCGTGATGGTCGGTCCCAAAGGGCCCTCCTCCTCGTTTCGCGTGGCAAAATACCGTGAAGGGGCGGGGAAAACATCGCCCATGCTGTGCGCCCAAGGTTGCCCCTTTAAAGGTTTGGCTGGAAGCGTGCTCGTCAACCGACGGCGGTCAATGACATTCAAATGGAGGTCCTTCGTGGTGCTTTCAATGCACATCGCCATGGTCTCGGGCGAGTATCCTCCTCGATGGGGCGGCATCGGCTCCGTGGTTTTCCATCTGGCGGGTCATTTGGCTCAACGCGGCCACGACGTGACCATCATCACGCGGACGCACAAACAGCCCACGCCGCAACAACCCGGCGTGAGTGTGCTCCAAGTCCCCTGGCTCAAAGCACCCATGGCGTTCACGCGGTCCTACGGAAAGCACGCCCTCACCGAACTTCGTCGCCTTCACAAGGTCAAACCGGTGGACGTCGTTCACACGCTTTTACCGCTCGTGAGCTGGACGGCCAAGGAATACCTGTGGGTGGAAGAGCACATCGCCCCCGTGGTTTCGGCGCTCAACGGCAGCTGGATCGGGGAGCGAGAGGGGATGAAACTTGCAGCCCGCCACAACGAGGCGGCCACGTGGAAGAACCCCAACGACCTCGCCATTTTGCTCACCGGAGGCTACTACGCCAAGTACGAACAAGCGGGCGTGGAACACTCGAGCGTTTCCGTTGCCATTTCAGATTCAACACGCCGTGAATTTGAGCAGTGGTATCGACCACCGGAGGAATGGCACTGTGAAACCGTGCTCTACGGCGTGGACCACAAGGTGTTCCGTCCGATGAACCACGACCACGAAGAGGAGCAACTGGCTTACGAAGCCCTTCGCAAGTCCTACGATGCGGCCGACGAAGCGGCCTTGTGCGGCCGTCCGGACACGGCCACCCCACTCTTGTTGGCCGTGGGGCGCTTGGTGGCGCGGAAAGGCCACCGAACCCTGCTCCGTTCCATGCCGTCCATCCTCAAACAGCATCCGGGCGCCCGACTGGTCATCATCGGGCGAGGCCACATGCGGAAAACGCTGATGCGCCAGGCGAAACGCTTGGGCATCGCTCACGCCGTTCACATTCAGCCCGGCATGAGTTTTGAGCAGTTGGCGCTCCATTTCCGCGCGGCCGATTTGGTCGTCTACCCGTCCTACTACGAAGGTCAGGGCCTGATTCCACTGGAAGCCCTGGCCAGCGGGACGCCGGTGGTGACGGTGGACCAACCACCGCTCACAGAGATGATCGACGAATCGGTGGGCGGTCTGTTTGCCTGCGGCGACCATGAGGATTTAGCCCGAGCCGTGAACCACTGCCTTGACCATCCCGAGGAGCGGACCCAACAAATGCAACGCGGACGCCAACGCGTGCTTGAACGCTTCACGTACGAGCACAACGCCGAAGCCTACGAGGCCATCTACGCTTCGCTGTTCGACGAGTGAAAGCGCTCGTCCGTAAGGTTCTCATTGGTGAGCACCGACCAACCACCATGCGAGCACGCGCTGTGTTTCTCTCCCTTTTGGTCGCCACCCTCTCCCTCTCCGGCTGTTTCGGCGAAGAAGAGGTCATGACGGTGGTTGAACCTGAGGTTGAAGAACAACCTCGCGTGTTTGTGACCGACAAGAACGGTGTCTCCATCGACACGATGCCGCTGGAGATGACCTTCCAGTTCAGCGACGTTGGTGAAACGGGCAAAGAGCCCAGCATTGGCATCACCTCCAGCGGGTGCATCTTTTTCATCGCCATGGAGAAGGTCATGCGGTCGTGCGACGGTGGCCTGACATGGGAGGAGACCCAAGACCCCGTGATGTGTTCTCCGACCACCAGCGACCCCTACGGCTGGGTTGACCCGATCACCGACCGCGTGTTTGGCGTCCAGATGATCGGCCTCGAAACCTCGTGGATCTGCTGGAGCGACGATGACGGCCAGACGTGGATGGGCAACCCCCACGATTCGGGGACCACGCCCCTCAACGACCACATCAAACTCGCCAGCGGCCCGTGGACGTCCAGCGGCTACGGCGCCCTGGGCCAGTTCACCGGCAGTTTCTACGAAACCGCGGTGTACTACTGCTACAACAAACTCGCCGGTATTTTCTGCTTCACCAGCTTTGACGGCGGTGCGAGCTTTGAGGCGGGCGGCCAAATTGTCGGCCTCGCCACCACCAACGGTGGCTTGCACGGGGCGATTTCCACAGCGCCCGACGGCACGGTCTACGTCACGCCTCGCGTGGCCACGCCCACGGTCATCGTTTCCAAAGACAACGGCTTCTCGTGGTTCGAACGCTACATGGGCGAAGACGTGGGGACCCCCAACCCTCGCAAGAACTCCGAAGTCTCGACCGACAGCGCCTCGAACGCCTACCACGTGTGGACGGGCGCAGACGAAGGCATCTACATGTCCCGTTCCATGGATTCGGGCGAGACATGGGAGCAGGAGAGCATCCGCATCTCCCCTGTCGAAGTCATCTCCTCGGTCTTCCCGCAAACCGATGCGGGCGACCCGGGGCGCATTGCCATCACCTACCTCGGCAGCGAGAACGCCGAGATGCTCAACCAGTCGGACATTGACGGCAACCCGTGGGACGGCAACGCTCACTACGCTCCCAACAACGCCACCTACCACCTCTACATCACGTACAGCCTCAACGCTTTGGACGAAGATCCGGTTTTCCACACCTACCGTGTCACCGACGACCCCGTTCAGGTCGGCTCCATCTGCTTGAACTCGGGCGATTGCCGAGACATCGGCGGATCAAACCGAAACCTGCTGGATTTCAACGACCTTCACATCGACCGTGAAGGCCGAGTTTACGTTGCGTTTGCTGACGGGTGCACCGGCGACTGTGCGACGAATGAAAACGCCACGGCCGCTGATTCTCGAGACGGGCGCGGGTCGGTCTACTACCTAGCCAGCGGCCCGAGCCTCATCGAAGAATTCGGTCTCATGATGCCCCTCATCGACGAGTGAGAGCATCAAGCGAACAAGCGGGCTCGAATCTTGCGCAGGCTGAGCCTGAGGCCCAGAAGCCCCTTTCGCAAGGTGGACAACTTCACCGGTTGCGTGAACACATCGCCGGATCGGCGAACGATTTCGTTGAGAATGGAGGTGTAAGCATCGGCCATGATCTCCGGTTGCACCCTTGCTCGACCGTCGAGGTAGCCAAAGAGGTGGTTAGCGGAAGTTTGGTGACGCTTGATCACGTCAACGTATTCGACGACGAAGCCCTTCCATGCAAGGGTTTCAGCGATGGTCTCGGTGCTCAACATTTCGAGGGAGATGTTGTGCGTTGCAAGCACCTCAAGCGGGAGGTAAATTCGGCCCCGTTCGAGGTCTTCATTGATGTCGCGAAGCACGTTGATGAGTTGCATTTGGATGCCCAAATCGATGGCGTGAAGACGGGCCGCACGGTCCTCGTAGCCGTAGATTTCAATCAGAATGAGGCCCACGGCAGAGGCGACTTTGTAGCAGTAGGATCGAAGTTCGTCCCACGTTTGGTTTCGGACGGGATAAAGGTCGTCTTCCATGCCTTCAATGACGGTTTCGAAATCGGCGAGTTTGATGGGGTAGCGGTTGAAGACGTCCTGAAGCGCGATGAAAATCGGGTGATCATCATCCGACAGGGTTTGGTCGGCCGCCTCCTCGAGTTTGAGACGAATGTCCACCAGCGCCATCATTCGTCGTCGGTGCTCATCGGGCGCCAACGAGGGCGTGGCCCCTGCGTGGAGTTCGTTCACGACGGCTTGGCGGCGTTCGGTCGCTTCTCGCAGGGCCTCGGTTTCCAGGATGGTGGGCTCTTCATCGCCGTCAACGATGTCGTCAACCCATCGGCACAAGGCGTAAACGGCGTGAACCGCACGGCGTTTGTCGAGCTGGAGAGCACTGAACGAGGAATAGAACGTGGTGGACGCGTTTCGACACACGGCCTCGCAAAACGCATAGGCCTCGTCAAGACGGTGCTGTTCCATGGTGACCACTCAAGCAGATGTTGGGGTGCCGCTTGACGGTTCTTTTGAGGTTTTGTTGAGGGCAGCCCGCCCTTGCTTGGAGCGCTTACGACTCTCAAACCACGTGTCAACGCCGTTCCAGTCAGGGATGATGCCCAAGCTGTCGAGCAGCAACTTGCTGCTGATGCGGGCGGATTCGTAAATCACGGGCAGGCCGCTGCCGGGGTGGGTGCCGCCGCCGACAAGGTAGAGGTTGTTGATCTCGTCAAACTGGTTCTTTGGTCGTCGCCAGAGCATCTGGTCGAGCCCGTGAGCCAAGTTGAACACGGCCCCTCGGTAGCAGTGGTCGCCCCAGTCTTCGGGCGTGATGATCATCTCGGTCACGATGTGGTCTCGCAGGCCTTCAAAGCCAAGTTTCTCTTCAATCTGGTCGAGCACACGGTCCCTGTAGGCGTCCTTTTCCTTTGACCAGTCGATGTTTTCATGGATGTGGGAAACGGGAACGAGGGCGTAAACGGTAGAGCAGCCCTCGGGGGCCAGACTCGGGTCGACCACGCATGCGTTTTGAACGTAGACCGACGGATCGTCCCACGTCAGTTTGTGGTTCTTTTCGATGTCTTCGAGGTTCTTCTGATAGTTGGCAGAAGCGTAGATTTGGTGGTGCGGGAGGTCTTCGTAGGTTTTGTCAATGCCCAGGTAAATCATGAAGGTCGAGCAGGAATATTTCTTGCCGTCGAGCTTTTTGTTGCTCCACTTCTTGCGGACGTTGTCGGGGAAGAGTTGGGTCATCCCCTGGGCAAAGTCAGCGTTCATGACGACTTTGTCAGCAAAGAATTCGCCTTGCTTGGTGCGAACACCCTTGATGGTCTTGCCGTCCATGATGACCGATTCAACGGCTTCGTTCATGCGGAACGTGACGCCGAGGTCCTTGGCGATGCTCGCCATGCGTTCACTGACGCTGCCCAGTCCACCGATCGGGTGGAAAATGCCGTATTCGTATTCGAGGAAGGCGAGCATGGTGAACAGGCTGGGGCAATTAAACGGGGACATGCCGAGGTACTTGGTTTGGAACGACATGGCCAACATCAACCGGTCGTCGTCAAAGAGTTTCATCAAATCGCCAGCGACCGAGCGCTGAGGGCGGAGGACGCCGGCCACGCGCATGGCTCGCTTGGAGAGAAGGTCGGTGGGGCCGTACCAGGGCTCCTGGAGGCAGGCCTTTGACTTGTGGAGTTTCACACGGTTGTCCGCCACGTACCGTCGGAAGGCGTTGGCGTTGTGGTCGCCGGAGAGCTCACGGATGCGTTCGGTCATTTCGTCGAGGTCGCTGGTGCAGTCGAGTTGACCGCCCTGACCGAAGATAAGTCGGTAGTTGAGGTCCAACTTGTGCAGGTTAAGTTCCTCGTGAGCATCCATGCCAATGGCCTTGAAAATGTCCTCAATGACTTCGGGGTAGTGGAAGAACGTCGGTCCGAGGTCGAACTTGAACCCGTCTCGGTCAAACACTTTGTTTCGACCGCCAACGGCGCTGGAGCGCTCGAAAACCGTGACGTCAACGCCCGATTTTGCCAGCAACAGAGCGGATGCGAGACCGCCCGGGCCTGCCCCGATGATGGCCACTTTTGGTTGAGAACTTCCAGTCATGGTTCCCGCTGAGCGCTTAGGCATATAAATGGCGGTTTTTGTTCATAAAAAATTTATGAAAAATAACACTTCATTCGCTGGTCGGAAGGATGTTGTTCGGGTCGATGAGAACCGAGAATTCGTCGAGGTAAGGGCCCATGGAACTGATGAGATCCACGTTGGGGTGACCTTTGAGCACCATGCCGTCCATGTACATCAACGAACGGATGATGGGAAACGCCTCCTCGCCGAAGGCACACCCCGCCAGCACGGCAGCTTTGACCGTCTTCATCATCTGCTCCGTCAGTGAAACCTCGCTGACGGACGTGCCAACGAACCCGTCGTAGAGTTCGTTCATTGAGTCGTAGTAGGTTTGCAGGGTGCTGCCGGTCGGACGGACCGCTGCCATCGTCAGCATGGCATCGAAGGCGTTTTTGAGTTCACCCTTGGCGAGGAAATAGAAGAAACCGAACAGGGCGTTTCGAACATGCTCAGGTGCGTTACAAATGGCACCGGTGTCGATGAAAAAGAAGTTACCTTGGTCGTCCATCATGGCGTTGCCCGGGTGCAAATCACCGTGGAAGGTGCCAAGCCCGAACATGAACGCCCCGTGGATGCGAAAGAGTTCAAGCATGTCGGGCCAGGTCAAGGTGCCCGCTTCGAGGTGGTCTTCGAGGGTCGGGTGGGTGATTTCCTCCATGACCAGCACGCGCTCGTTGGAGAGGTTCTCCCACATGGTGGGGAATTTCAATTTCGGCATGGGAAAGTGCTCCTCGATGTTGTTGGCTCTTGCGATGAGCTGACGGCGGCCATCGATTTCGTTGAGGAGGTTCAGTTCTCGAACGGTGTAGTCTTCGATGTGGGCCAACAGGCCGAGAGGGTTGCCGACCTTCCGAAGCTTTGGACGGAAGAACAGACCCATTCGAATCCAACGTTTCATTCGTTGGACGTCCTGCTTGAAGTTGTCTTCAAAATCGGATTTGATGACTTTCACCACCACCTTGGTGCCGTCCTTGAGGACGCCGCGGTGGATTTGGCCAATGCTGGCCGCTGCAAACGGCTTCATGTCGAGGTGCTCGAAATGGTCGAGAAACCCTTCAGGGGCAAATCGGTTCAGCAGGCGTTGTGAGTCTTCCTCGGGAATGGTGGCGGCTCTGCTGTAGAGCTGCTGGAGTTCAATGCAGCGTTGGGGTTCGATCAAATCCGGTCGGAGCGCGAAGATTTGCCCCAGTTTAACGGCCAGCAGACCCATCGATTGAATGGCGTCGATGTCGACCGGTTTCTTTCCCTTGATTTGTCGAAAGAACCGGATGAACGTCGCGAGTTTCATGGGGCTCACCCGCTTAATCGACCAGTTCAATCGTGTTCAATTCGTGCCGGTGAATGAGGTAGCGCCAGAGGTCGTCCTTGTCCCCGTTCCCTTCCACACGCTGAATCACCACGTTGGCTTCTTTCGCAAATCGGGTTGAGAGGGCGCCTTCGATGATTCCGTCGTCCATCTCCCACATCGGGAGGGCGTCCGGGTCGTCAACCGGTGGGTGGTTGAGGCCGACAACGACGTGGAATTGCGGGTCGACGTCGTACTGCAGCAAGCCCAGTCCAGCGTGTTCCCACCAGTCCATCATTTCGTCGAGGAATTCGATATCGTTTTCTATAGAACGCAGGGAGAAGGCGATTTCTTGCCCCACACGGTTGCCGATTTGACGCAGCATACGACTGATGTCAATGCCCAGCACCTTGAGGTTGGACAGCTTTCCTTCCGTGAGGCGGCTGCGGGCTTCGTTCACCTCGTGGCCAGCGGCGAAAAAACGCCTCAGGGTCAAACGGTGTGTCTTCCTCCGGAAGCTGACCGTCAAAGCCGAGGGCGACAGAGACGTTCTTCAGGAATGAACCTTCACCGATGGTCAATCGAAGCGGGTCGTTGATCTGGTTTTCCGTGAAACGAGCACGGGCGGTCGCCAGCGGAACGGCGCCTTCCCAAATGGCATCGATCAGGTGAAGATGCGCTTGGGAGAACGGTCCTGACTCGATGATGAGGGCGGCGTCTTCTTTTCCTCGGCCAACCGGGTTGTCCTCGATGTTGAGGTACTGGATGACTTCGGCTTGGTCTTGGACAAAGCCCAGTGAATCCAATTCGTCCGAGTGTCGAACATCGATGCTCTTCTCCAACTGGTCAAAGAAGCGCAAGGTGCGGCCGTCCAAGTGGGTGATGATTTGGACCACGACGCCCCGCACGGCTGCGGTGTTGACCGCCTCCAGCGCATCGGGGCTTCGGCAAAGATGGAGAATACCAAACTGACCCAAGAGTAAGATGAGCCGTTCCTCGGCATCGTTGGCCATCTTTTGCAGGCGGTTGTAAATGTGGCTGCGCTCCTTGAGCACGGCGAACCTTGGGTCATCGATGTCGCGACGTTGTTTCTCGTACGAAGCGTCGGTTTCCGTGATGCCTTTGGACAGCTCTTCAAACCCCTCCACCAAGCGGTCAAGTTGTTGTTTTCGAGACTGAATGATGTGCTCCATGGCCTCGTTGATGCGGAGGCTGGAAAACAGCATCGGCCGGTCGGCCGTGGCGGTGACGATGCCCATCTCTTGGAGCCGTGAGAGGCTGTTGTAGGCGTCAAGACGGGTGGTGTTCAGTTCCTTGGCGAGTTCGGAAGCCTTCATTTTCGGTCGGGAACCAAGGATCATGATGGAACGAACCTCTCGTTCGTTCAGCCCGGCCTCCAGGAGTAACTCGTCCCACATCAGCCGTCACCTCGGACTTGTGAGATGTCGGCCAGGATTTTGGCCACGTGCCGTCGAGGCCGGAAGAGCCAGTCGTACACGTACTGGATGGTGTTGTCAGGCCCGATAAGGAAGGAGGATTTTGCGGGGAACTGGCCGAGGTGAACGGGGACGTTAAACATCTTCCCGACGATGCGTTCGGGGTCGGCCAGCAACGGGAACGGGAGGTCGCCGAGTGTGTTTTTGAACCCGGCCAGCTCTTCCGTGGTGCCCGGGCCGATGCCGACGATGGAGCAACCCACAGAGGCAAACAAGTCATGTTGCTCCTTGAACGTCAAGCACCCGCGCTTGCAAGTTGGTGAGTTGTTTCTTGAATAGAAGAAAACGATGCGCCAGGTGCCGTCCAACGACGTGCTGTCAAAGACTTCGCCATGCTCGTTCTCAAGGGAGAATCGAGGAGCATCTTGTCCGACGATGTTGGTTCGCATGGTCATTCCTCAGTTTGGAAGCAGATGACCCATCCTCGCGCCTTTGGTTTTCATGTACGACCGATTCTGGGCGCACTGGCCCACGATGATCGGCACTCGATTGGTAACCTCGATGCCGTGGTCGAGGAGTTGGTCCCGCTTGTCGGGGTTGTTGGTGACCAGCTCGACGGAGGTGATGCCCATTGAGTACAACATTTCTGCTGCGAAATCGTACTTTCGGGCGTCAGCGGGGAGGCCCAGAGCAAGGTTAGCGTCGAGGGTGTCGAGTCCGGTGTCTTGAAGGGCATAGGCCTGCATTTTCGAGTACAGGCCGATGCCTCGACCTTCCTGACGCATGTAGGCGATAGCGCCTTGGCCACGTTCCTGAATCGCCTTCATTGAGGCATGGAGTTGTGGTCCGCAATCACAGCGAAGAGAATGGAAGGCGTCGCCCGTGAGGCATTCGGAGTGGACCCGGACCAAGGGCGAGCCGCTTGTAAGATCGCCAACGTAAAGGACGGCGTGTTCCTTACCGTCGACCGGATCTCGGAAGGCTCGGATTCGAAAATCTCCGAATTCAGTGGGGAGCAGAGCGTCCGCTTCGGGGACGCTGTTAATGCGACGAATACCAGCGCCTTCCATGTTACAAAATCTACTGAGTTTGTATATAAACACTCGTCTTTTTCTTACAGGGACTCAAACTGCGTTTGATATACTGGGCTGATGAAATATTGAGTGATGGTCAGCCTGCTTTGTGATTTGGGCGTGGCCGCAAGGGTGGTCCGGGACGGGCAAATTCTTCTCGTCCAAGAGGCCTCAGGTCCCCATCAAGGAAAGTGGGGCTTTCCCAAAGGACGGGTCGACCCGGGTGAAAGCCCCGAGGCCGCATCGCTGCGGGAACTCTTCGAGGAATCCGGTCATGAAGGGCGCGTCATGGGGCTGGCAGGGGTCCGTACGGCCCTCCGAAAAGGCCAACCCGCCGTGTTTCTCTGCTACGACGTGCACGTTGACACCGATGTTGAGCATCACACGAACGAAGAAATTTCGAGCACTGCGTGGTTCACGCTGGGCCAGTGTGCGGCCCTTGATTGGGTTTCAGAAACCATGCATCAATTGGCCGTCGACGGGTTGACTCGACGAAGTTTGATGCGAAACCAAGCCGGTCTTACTCCCCGAACCAACCCGTACGCCGTGTATCGAACAAGCAAAACAGAGAACGTTCAGCGAGGTGGCTTGTCGTGATTCCCAGCAGCCGTCTGAAGATTCACGGCGTTCCCAACGATGCCGGTGAAGTCGTCGTGTATTGGATGACGGCAGCTCGAAGAGCACAGTGGAACCACGCCCTTCAGCACGCTGTGGACCTGGCCAAGCAACACAACGTCCCGCTGGTTGTCATCGAGTGTCTGGCCCTTCAACATCGCTGGGCGAACGATCGCATCTCCACCTTCGTTCTTCAGGGCATGGTGGACAACCGCGCCGCCTTTGATGGGACCACCGTGACCTACATCCCCTACGTCGAAACCAAGCGAAAACAAGCCTCTGGCCTTCTCAAGGGTTGGCTTGAGCACGCACGAGCTTGCGTCATTGACGACTACCCAACCTACTACCCCAAGCACGTGTTGAACGTGGCCCTGTCCGTTATCCCCTGCGAGATTCACGTCGTGGATTCCAACGGGTTCATGGCCATGCGGGCTCAGGGAAGGGATTTCTCGACCGCTTATTCCCTTCGCCGTCATCTCCACAAAACGATTCGGGAGCACATGCACGAGTTTCCACAGCGCCGCCCGCTCGAGGCTGCCACCGATCTCCCTCCGGCAGACCCCGCTCTGGTCAAAGCGATTTTTGCTCAAACCAACACCCCCATCACGCCCTACGAATTCCTCTGGCGCGTTTCGGAGGGTGGCGACATCGGAAGGGAAGCCCTCTCAACCCTCAGCATTGACCACGAGGTCCAGCCCGTGATGGGCAAGAAAGGCGGTTTTGTTGAGGGCCGTCGCCGCTGGAAAGAATTCTTTGCCGACCGCCTCCAGACCTACCATGAAAAGCGGAACGAGCCCCAGGAACGGGGGGCCAGCGGCCTCTCGCCTTGGTTGCATTACGGGCACGTGAGTGTTCACGGGATTCTTCACGACATCTTCACCCACCATCGATGGGACGTCAGCATGGTCAATGCACCCAACGACGGACGACGTCAAGGTTGGTGGGGCCTGCCCGAACCCGTTGAAGCCTTCCTCGACCAAATCATCACCTGGCGGGACATTGGCTTCATCCACTGCGCCATGGTGGAAAACCACACGGAATACGAATCCTTGCCCGAGTGGGCGAAAACCACGCTGGCGGAACACGAAGCTGACGTGCGACCTTACCTCTACACCCTCGAGGAACTTGAAAATGCTCAGACGCACGACCCGTTGTGGAACGCTGCACAACAGCAACTCCGTCAGGAAGGCATCATTCACAACTACCTCCGCATGCTTTGGGGGAAGAAAATCCTCGAGTGGTCTCCCGACCCTCAGACGGCCATGGACCACATGATCGCCCTCAACGACCGATGGGCGTTGGACGGTCGCGACCCCAACTCCTACACCGGGATTGGCTGGGTGATGGGGAAGTTCGACCGGGGGTGGACCGAGCGCGCCGTGTACGGCAAGGTTCGATGCATGACCAGTGCTTCGACGGCCCGGAAATTCAAAACCAAAGGCTACGTCGAAAAATACACGGCTCCCACGGATTCCTCAAAGGTGCTCGGCTCTGGGCCATCGTTTTATTCCGCTCATCAATGAGGCCGTTCCATGCCAACGTACACTCACGTCGCAACCTACGATGCACCCGTTGAAGACGTCTGGGCATGGTACGACAGCCCCGGTGCCTTCCGACGCATCATGCCGGAATGGGAGGGGATTAAACCGCTGGAGGCGGGCCGCTTGGTCAACGATGCCACCACCCGATTTCGTGTGTCCCTCGGGCCGCTTCGCCCGATGTGGGTGGCTCGTCACTACGACGTCGTGGCTGGAGAAGTCTTCAACGACGTGATGGAAAAAGGTCCCTTCGGTGCTTGGGACCACGAACATCGCTTTGTTCCAACGGGCGACAACACCAGCGAAATTCGCGACACCATCCAGTGGAAACTGCCGTTCCATCCGCTGACGTTCTGGACGGCTCCCTTCACCGTCAAGGGCCGAATGAACCAAATGTTTGCCTACCGAACCCATCGGGTCCAGGAGGACCTCCGACGGATTTCACAGTACGCCGACCTTCCCAAACAGCGGGTGCTCGTGAGCGGTTCAACTGGACTGATCGGCCTTCAACTCTGCGCGTTCCTTCAAGCCGCCGGGCACGAAGTCGTTCGATTGACTCGTCCCTCGACCGTTCTTCCTCCCGATGTCACCGACCAACCTTGTGTGGTGTGGGACGACCAAACCGGCGAGGTCCTCGAGGGAAGTCTGGAAGGCTTTGACACGGTGATTCACCTCGCCGGTGCCGGCATCGGCGACAAGCGCTGGAACGCCGAGCGAAAGGCGCTCATCCGTTCGAGCCGAACCGTGCCGACCGAGAACTTGGTTCGGCTTTTCTCAACCCTCGAAACGCCACCGAAAACCTTCCTCTCCGGTTCCGCCGTGGGCTACTACGGCAACCGAGGCGACGAGCAGTTGACCGAATCATCGCCCGCCGGCGACGGGTTCTTGTCGCAACTGGCCCAAGACTGGGAAGCGGCCGCTGCGCCGGCACAAGACCTTGGCATCCGCACCGTCTGGATGCGCACCGGCATCATCACCACGCCCATGGGCGGGGCCCTCCAACCCATGCTCCTCCCGACCCTGCTCGGTGCAGGCGGGCCGCTGGGCGGCGGCCGTCAGTACCAATCGTGGATTTCGCTCCACGACCACGTTTACGCCACCTACCACCTGATGATGACCGAAACATGCGAAGGAGCCTACAACCTCACGGCGCCCGAGCCGGTCATGCAGAAGCACTATGCGAAAACGCTTGGAAAGGTCCTGCTCCGACCATGGTTTGCTCCTGCACCCGGTTTTGTCCTCAGGGTCATGTTTGGAGAACTGGCTCAAGCGCTCATTTTGGACGGCCAACGCGTGCTCCCCCAGCGCTTGCTGGACAGCGGGTTCGTCTTTTCTCACGAAGGTCTTGAGTCGTGCCTGCGTGAATGCCTCGGCAAGCAAAAATCGGCTTGATGGCACCTTCACCCCGTAGGGGTGCTTTTGATAATCCGGTCGCCCATCCCCCGACATGGCCGGTCGAGTTGCCATCCTGCTCGTCCTCGCCCTCGCGCTGATTCATCTGCCGTTGGTGAGCGCCGACGATGCCCCCGCCAGCGCCAACGGGCTGACGGACGGTGTGTCGTCAAGCGGGTACGTTTGCGACCCTGACGGGTGCTCTCCAAACGACAAGCGCGACTACTGGAAAATTCAAGGGAAAATGGGCGATATCGTCCAAGTCACCTTTTCGGGCAGCATGAGCAACGCTGCGTGGTGGTGCCCCGGCGACGGTTGGGAAGGGACCTTCACCATGGGTTCGGTTTCCCAGAACGTCGATGACGGTTCCCCAACCGCCACCCTGTCCACGACGCTTTCCACGGCGGGTGAGATTCTGATCAAGGTTGAAGGCAAAAATTCGTGGTGTAACGACGGTTTTGATTACACCCTCACGCCCTCGATTGACAAAACCAACCGCGACTCTGATGAGGACGGCTTCGTTGACACCGAAGACGACTGCACCCTCCTGGTCGGTGCGTCCACCAACGACCGAAAAGGATGCACCGACTCCGACGGCGACGGTTGGTCGGACCCCGACAGCGGATGGGGCGTACAAAACGGCGCTGATGCTTTTGCAAGTGAATCCTCACAATGGTTGGACTCGGACAACGACGGCTACGGGGACAACCTCGACGGCTACCAGGGCGACCACTGTCAATTCAGCCGAGGCTACTCCACGTCCGACCGGTACGGATGCGTGGATTCCGATGGCGACTCTTATTCCGACCCGGACCCGGGAGGACTGAACGGCTACGAAGCGTGGTTCGCCCACCCTGTCGGCAAAGCCGATGCCTTTGCTTACGACGCCTCTCAGTGGAACGACACCGACGAGGACGGCTACGGCGACAACTGGGACGACCCTTCGCTGAACGCCACGCGGCAGGTCTGGGACATCGGTCAGTTTGTCGACAACGCCACACAGCCGGATGCTTGCCCGTTCATCCGAGGAGGTTCCTCCTCTGACCGGTTTGGATGCATTGACAGCGACTTGGACACGTACTCCGACGGGGATGAAAACTGGACCATCGACAACGGTTCGGACGCCTTCCCGCTCGAACCAACGCAATGGCTCGATTCGGACCGGGACGGATGGGGTGACAATCAAACGCTGGGAGCTCAGCGCATCGACGATTTCCCCTTCAACCCGACCCAGTGGCGAGACACGGACCGAGACGGGTGGGGCGACAACCAAACCTACGGCGCCACCCAGGTCGACGATTTCCCCTTTGTACCCTCCCAATACAGGGACACGGACGGTGACGGGTACGGTGACAATCTTACCGGATTCGAGGGCGATGTTTGCATGCAATCCACGCCCGAGGAAGTGGACTCAGGCTGGATCAGTCGCTACGACCGTCTGGGGTGCCGGGACGTCGACAAGGACGGGTTTTCGGACCCCACCGACCTGTGGTCGGCTCACCCGGCTGGGTTTGCCGATGCTTTCCCTGACGATCCTTCCCAGTGGCACGACACGGACGACGACGGTTACGGCGACAACCTCGAGTATTTCGACGGACAAACGTGGCGGTCCTCCTACCGTCCCGACGGCTGCCGCACCACGCAGGGCCAATCGACGTTCGACCGCTGGGGTTGCCCCGACGGGGACGGAGATGGTTGGTCCGACCCGACCTCCATTTGGCTGGCCAGCCCGGGCGGTTCGGGGGATGCATGGCCTGAGGACCCCACCCAGTGGCACGACACCGACGGTGATGGCCGTGGCGATAATCCACGAGGGAACACAGCCGACGTTTGTCCTTCTATAGCAGGAACCTCGGTTGGACCTTCCTTCGGTGGCGATCGCTGGGGGTGCAAGGACACCGACGGTGACGGCTGGTCCGACCTCGGTGATGCCTTCATTCACGAACCCACGCAATGGCGAGATTCCGATGGAGACGGTTATGGCGACCGCATCGACGGTCATCAGGGCGATGCGTGCCCCGAGACCCGCGGGACCTCCCTCCTCGACCGATTGGGATGCCGGGACACCGACGGCGATGGTTGGTCCGACCCCAGCGAATCGTGGCCGGCTCATCCGTTTGGCACCGGGGATGCCTTCCCCACCGAAGCGCTGCAGTGGAAGGACACCGACCAAGACGGCTTTGGGGACCTCCCGCTGGGGGCGTTCCGGGATGACTGCCCCACCCAAGCTGGGTCCTCCGAGCGCGACCTCCAAGGTTGTCCGGACGACAACGGGGACGGTTGGTCAAACCAATACGGTGAATTTGCCGCTGCCATTGCTATCATGGGCGAGGACCCTGCGGCTTCCTGGCTCACGTACGCCGTGATGGGCGCTGGTTTCCTGCTGGGGGCATTGGGAGCGTTGCTGGTCAAAGGCACTCGTCGCCGCCGAGAACTCCTCGAACAACTCATTCACGACAAGGAAACGGAACTGATGAATTCGCCCGGCATTGGCGAACCCGTTCCGACCTTGATCCCGCTCGACCAACTGCCGCCCTTGCCCGCATCCGAAGGAGGTGAGCAAGATGGGTGAGGGTCGCTGGCGTGCCGTGCTGCTGGCGCTGATGATGACCGTGCTGCTCCTCCCGCTGGGCTCCGTGAGCGCTGAGGAAACCATGGAGGAGCGACTGGCGGCTGAGGGGTTGACCTTGCTCGCTTTGCGCAACGACACCATCGACACCGACCAAGACGGCGACATCGATGCGGTGCGCGTGGTCATCGTTCTGAATTCTACCGCCACCTCCAACGAACTCATCGTCAAACTTCGGGGCTTGCACAAGGAGCGAGAAGTGCTTGAAACGCAGGAGGTTGCCTTCGTTGGTCAAACCAACATCACCGTCGTTTACGATGCGTGGTCCAAAGGAGAACACAACCTGCGACTGGATTTCTTTGATGCCAACGGTGACTTCATCGCCTCCAACCCGCTTCCAACGTTCATGCTGACGCCCGCTCTCCGGGTGCCGCAGGTGCTGCTTGCCTTGAACGCAGGCGACATGCTCCAGACCGGTGAGGCGTGTGAGATCACCCGTACTTTTGCTGACGAAACGGGTCCACGATACGGCGAAACGGGGGTTCGAACGTTCACCGGCGCTCCCTTCAGCGTGCTTGACTCACAGGAGACCCTCGATCAGGCATCATGGCCGCCGGCGATTACGAGCTGAAGGAAACCTACCGAAAGGGCCCTTGGGTCAAACCGCAGAAAGCACCTGAATTTCACCATCGAGAACCGCCCTGCCCCCGCCTTCAGGCTGATTGCCTCCGGCCATGAAACACCACGGAAACCCCTGCAGCGTCGCATGGAGCTGACGGACGGTCGACCGCTGGACGGCTTGACGATGGTGTGGCGGGTCAAGGGAGGCGGAAAGCATCAACGCCACCGTTTACGACTGCTCCAACCTCCGGCCGGCGCTTATCTGATCCGCTGGAGGTCATCACGGACAAACTCATTTCCTCAACCGAGGCCATCAACCTGATTCGTCCCCCCGCCGAGGATTTGAGCGAGGACGAGCGTGCTGCTCTCCCTTCCATCTCGTTGGGTCCCGAGACGAGCACCGAGTCGGTTGGGTGGATGTCCATCGGTGTGCTCGCCCTTATCGTCTCCCTGTTGGTGTTCATCCTGCTGATTCGCAATCCTGATCCTGAACCCTTGGAACTGCCATCCCTCGGACCTACCCCGCAGGTGTTGCCGGACGGCTCACCCGACGCAGAGGGGTTGCCGACCACCGTGGACGACCAAGGGGTCTTGTGGCGGCAGCACCCCGACGGGGCGGTGGATTGGTGGGACCGTGACTGGAGCATCTGGCACAGGTGGGAGTGAATGAACGCTGTTGAAGCCATCCTCATCGGTGTTGTCAGCCTTGTTGCGGCGGTTGTCCTTCGTTTGATTTACGTCTGGTACACCCGAATACGACCCCTTCAACCCTCGCTTGATTTGGAGTGGGCTGCGGACTGCAAACATTTGACGACCGCCACGGTCAACGGGTCGGCGTTGACCTTTCACATGGTTCGAAATTTCACATGGCGCACGACCAAAGACCGGGACGAGGATTGGGAGGACGAAATCAGCGTGGATGCCGAGGACCTGAAAGACGTCTGGTTCATCGTTGACCATTTCCACTCCATCAAGGGCTTGGCTCACACCTACCTCACGTTCGAATTTGGTTGTGGAACGTGCCTCTCGTTTTCGTTTGAATCGCGCCGAGAAAAGGGTGAACGCTACCATCCCTGGGACGGCCTCTGGCGCGCCTATGAGCTCTACCTCTTGGTTGGAACAGAGCGGGACGTGACGGGACTCAGAACCCACGGAAGGGGCAACAAGGACTACATGTTTCGTGCCAACACCCCGCCCGAAAAAAACAGGGAACTTCTCTTCGCCATGGTCAAGAAACTCAACGACCTTGCCGTGAACCCCGAGTGGTACCATTCCCTTTGACGACATGCAACACGTCCATCGTCAACATTGTCAACGAAGTGACGCCGGGAAGGATTCCGTTTTTGTGGCGCAATTTCCTCCCGGGCTACACCCCAAAGGCAGCGTTTAATCTGAAACTCATCGAAGATTGGGGCGGCCTTGAGGAGACCCTTCGCAAGGCGAGGATCGACGAGAAAGCCCAAGCCTGGGACGGCGTTGAAGACTATTCGGCTATGCTTCGTTCGTTCCTGCCGCCTTCCAAGGCAGGTGGAGGGGATGAATCATCATCAGGCGCCCGTGCTTGAACGAGAGTTGAACCTTGGGTCCAACGCTGGTGTTGTGAAGTCCACGTGATCCCATGGGCAGCGTCTCACCGCTGAGGCTGAAGGCTGCGCCTTCCAGCACCACCTCTTCTGCAACAGGCAGCGCAAACAGCGAGAATTCATCGCCAAGCTCAATTTCTATAGAATAAGTGACTCCGGGTGAAAAGAACCGGTACACGTGGGTGTGGCTGATGCACGTGATCCTCAGTGAAGAGGCGCCGCACGTGAGAAGGTTGGCCCATTCATGTTGCGGGTCCCCGCCGGTCGCTCCGACCACCCAGCACGCCGTGAACCCCTGCTCGTGAACCCAATCAATCGCCTTGCTCAAGTCATTGGCGTTTTGCTGAGGGCGCTCGACCACGGCACCGCCTCTCGCCACGTGTTCGTCCAGCTGGTCCTGTTCGACGCTGTCCATGTCGCCCACCACGGCATCGGGCCTGAGACCATGCTCCAGGCACGTTGTCAGCGCTCCATCGCAAGCGATGATGGCAGCTGCTTCATCCGCCAACGCCAGCACCACCGCATCGGGGGCTCGCTCACCGCAGGCAAAGATGAGCGCCGTTTTGCCTGCCACGGTGGGAGGTGGGGCCCCTCCCTTCTGAACTCAACGGTGGTGGGAAACGGCGGAAATGACCCCCTACGGGGGTCAAGCGAAAGTCAACAATGATTTTCAAGGTCGCCGGGTGTGCTTAACCCATGGCGACCGGTGATTTTCAAAACAATGGAATGAAAAGCATCGGCTTGGTTGTGCTGTTTCTTCTGTCCCTTCTCTCGCCCCTGTTGATGACGCCCACGTCATCGCCATCGCTGGATGAGGCTGACGCACCTGGGTTCACCGGTCCGTTCACGCAGGCCTCAGGTTACGGCCACGACTTCGCCGGAACGACCCTTGATGTCGACGGCCTCGTTCAGGTTTCGGTCCGTGAAGAGTCGATGCTCGACTTGTGGAGCACCGAGGTGTTGAACCTCTCTTTTGGTGAGCATCACGGCACGCCCGACATGAAACTGACTCGGCACGACAAGGCACACTTTTGCTGGAGCACGCAGGAAGGCACGGTTCGAACCGCCGTTCATCGCCCCACCGGGCTTTGGACCACCACCCTCGTCGACTCCGTAGCGACCGCTACCGCAACGACGCTGGTGGACTGCGCCGTCGGCATCACCGCCAACGAACGACCGCGTGTGTTGTACGCTGACGGGGACGACCTCAAGATGGGGCGATACGCCGAGCAAAGCCAAACCTACTACGACGGCCCCCGATGGCACACACGGACCATCATGGAAGACGTCGCTCCGACGCACCTCGCTCTTGACATCACGCCCGACGGCTTGGAGTGGGGCTTGATGCGCACCGATGCTGGTGCGCTGCATCAGGTGAATTTCAGCGGCGCCTACTGGACCGAGTACCTTCTGGACGCTGGTCCCGTCGGCGAGCGGTTCGAGTTGAAGGTGGACGACGATGGGGTCGCCCACGTGCTGTACTCCCGGACCGCCACCAATGAGGTGGTTCTTCTCCGCATTGATGGCATGGAGCGCGACCAGCGCATCCTGCTTCAGGACAACGACCTCACGGACGTGCTCGGCATGGACTTGGACGCCAACAACATCGAACAGGTCGCCACGGCCACGCAAGACGGCTCATCGTTCTCAATCAACCTGATCCGCTCGCTGGCAGGCCAAGACACCGGGCGAGTCAACCCCGTGCCATCAACGGCCATCGAAGATGCCGATGACGAAACGGAAGGCCTCATGCTCATGGGCGACCTGAACGACGACGGTTTCGATGATTTCGTGGTTTCAACTCCCGAGGCCGACCTTGTCTCGATGACCGACAACGGGCGTGTTGCGGTCTATTACGGCTCGAGCAGCGGCCTTTCCGAACTTCCTGACATGATTTACGCCGGGGCATCCGACGGTGCACAGTTTGGCTTCGGCATGGACCTCGGGGATTTCAACAACGATGGCGTTCTCGACCTGGCCGTCGGTTCACCGGGCTGGGCTCCAGCGGATGACCCAACGACTCGCCACGGGATGGTCCACGTCTACCTCGGCAACGCCTCCGGTGTGTCAGCCTCGCCGTGGTCGAACCTGACGGGCGTTGCCAACGAATCCCTTGGCAGTGCCGTTGCGGCGCTTCACCACGCCAACAGCGGTGATGGCCTCGCCGCCACCGCTCGAAACCACACCGTGCAGGTCAGTCCTACGCAGGTCGACGACGGGAAAGTGAACCTCTACACGGGGAATGAGAGCGGCCTCCATCCGATGCGAAACCTCACGCAAACCGAAAACGGGGGCTTGTTCGGTCGGTCGCTCGAAGCGTGCGATGTGAACAACGATGGCTTTGACGAACTGATCGTGGGCAACACCGGGACGTACGACGCCCCTGCCACCTACTCCTCCGTGGAGTACTTTTTCGGTTCAACGTCAGGCTACAACGGCACGGCCGACCACACCGTGGCGTCCATCACCCAAGGACGGCTGTTTGGGTTGAACATCGCTTGTGTGGGCGACTTGAACGGCGACGGGTTCGACGAACACATTGTTTCGGAACCGTTCAACTCAACGCAGAGCTTTGGCGCAGGCACGCTCTGGCTCTTCGAAGGCACCGACGGGGCTCTGCCAGGTGACGCCGACTGGCAGTATTTCCCACCGCCCAACAGCCGCATCGGTGAAGCGATGGCAGGCGCGGGCGACATCAACGAAGACGGCTACGGGGACGTTTACATCTCCAGCCGAATGGGGAACGCTGCGGGACGGATTGAGATTTTCCTCGGTTCACCCAACGGCATCAGCACGGACCGCCAGTTGCTCGCCGAAGGCAACACGAGCGAACGCCTTGGTTTCCGAATGGCCGGCGACGGCGACGTTGACGGCGACGGCCTCAGCGACCTCTTCTACTCCATGCGTTCCGGCGAGCGAGGCACATCGTACGGCCTGACGTACCTGATGTTGAGTGAGCAGGATTGGGAATCGATCTCCTTTGAACGACAAGGCACCATCACCGACGTCAAGTTGGGGACAGCCGGTCGTGGAGAGACCAGCATCGTCTACACACACGCCGATGCTCTTCGCCTTCACGTTTCCAAACTTGAACACATGAACGATGGAACGCCCGGTGGGCAATGGGTTGACCAAACGGTCGTGCGCCTCAACACCACGCATCTCGGCGTGGCGTTCGCCGTCCGCTCATCCGGTCAACCGATGGTGCTGGTGGAGAACACCTCGGCCATGATGCTGTCCTCCACGTCTTCCATGACGGCCCTCCAACAGGCCGTCGCAACGACGGGAACCATGGGGCAGTGGTTGGGCTCCACCATCACGCATGACAACAAACAAGTGCTTGCTTACACATCAGGTCTCGGCAACCAAATCTTCGCAGCGACGCAATCAGCAACCGGATGGTCGAGTGAACTGGTCCGAACCAGCGCCGTGTTGGCCTCGCCAATCGAGGTTCTCATCGACCAGGGCAACAACCCGGTTTTGTTGTACAGGCACAACGCCACTGACCAACTGGAAATGGCGATAGGCGGAGCAAGTTGGGTCTTGGAAGCCCTCGGTGATGAGGGGGATGCCCGCTCTTTGCAGCACCCCGCAGTGATGCTGGCAAACCAATCGATAGCCGTTGGTTTGGTCGCTTCAAACGGTACCGGGACCAACCTCGCTGTGTGGATTCACGACGGCAATGAACTCTCGAAGCACGAAGTGGCAAACCACACCGACCTCAACAGCGAGCTGGGGCTTGTTACGCTCGCTAACGGTTCCATCCTGTTGGCGGCGCTAACGTCAGACGGTGCCCTAACCGTTTACGAACAGTGGCCCGCCAGCACCGGTTGGGTTGAACACACCCTGCCTCAACCCAGCGGTGTCGCCAACGAGTACCGACTCGACCTCAAGGGCGGTGATTCACCCTTGCTGGCCGTTCGCGGCAACGCCATCTCCTCTATTTACGGCCTGAACGAAAGCGGGGCGTGGGTCTCCCTTGCTGAGCGACCGGCTGCCGCCGTTGATGGCGCATGGGACGTGTTGCACGCCGGCGATCATCTGGTCTTGATGACCAGCGACCCCGTCTCGCAACACCTCACGTTCAACAGTCTTGAACTCAACACCACCACGGGTGAGCCCAACCAGTGGATGTCGACAACGTTTGGTGATGTTCGAACGAATCACCCCGTTCACGCCAAACTCGATTCGAACGGGACCGTCCACATGGCTTACTGGGACGAGGTCAACGACGACGTCATCATGCTCCGCCTCTACGGCGATGCAGACCGCGACCTCGTCTTCGACCTCATCGACGCCATGCCGAGCGTCGGTGACCAGTGGATGAACAGCGACGGCGACAACTACGGTGACAACCCACTCGGACCGTTGCCCGATGCTTGCCCCACGGATGCGGGCCCGTCGTCGTTCATCTTCCAAGGCTGCGATGATTACGACACCGACGGCTACAGGGACACCATTGACGGATGTGACGACCAGGGCGGCACGTCGTGGATCGACCGATTCGGGTGCGAGGACCTCGACCAGGACGGCTGGTCCGACAACGGTGCTTCCTACTTCGACGGTGACGTCTTCAAGAGCAACTGGAAACAGGCTCTGGACACCGACGGCGACGGCTTCGGCGACAATCACGGCGTGGACTGCTGTGCGGTTCCCGTTTACGACCCCAACGCCGGTCCGGGCGATTTGTTCCCCTACCTCGCCTCACAATACAGCGACTATGACGGTGATGGCTACGGCGACAACGACACCGACACCGTTCACGGTGATTACTGCCCGTGGGACTTTGGGACGTCCTTCCGAGACCGAAATGGATGCCTTGACACCGACGGTGATGGCGCCAGCGACCCGTCGGGCGAGGGGACGATTTTCGAATGGAACGCCACCGAGCACGGCGCCGATGTGTGGCCCTTTGACCCCACGCAGTGGCAAGACACCGACGGCGACGGCTTTGGCGACAATCAATCCGAGAACGCCACCAACCCGGACCGCTTCCCCATGCGAATCGCCGCCGCCAACGACACCGATGACGACGGCTACGCCGACAATTGGACCGAGTTTTACAACGGCACCAACGCCCAAGGCATCTTCATTGACGCCTGCCCCACCGAATGGGGCAACTCCACTCGACGGAACCTCACCGTCTACGCCTACGGCTGCCCCGATGCCGACGGGGACGGCTACACCGACGCGTACGTGTTTGACGTCGATCCTGACACGGGCCTGCGCATCAACGAACTCGGCGACGCCTTCCCGGACGAGCGAACCCAGTCCAAGGACCGGGACGGCGATGGGTTTGGCGACAATCCAGTGGGCGCCAACGGCGATCAGTGCCCTGAGGTCCCCGGCGTGCTGAACGGCACCGACGGCGTGGGTTGTCGGGTTATCGATCTCAACGATGATGACGGCGACGGCCTGATCAACGAACTGGATTTGATTTGCCCCAACACGCCCTTGGGTGAGCAGGTCAACGCCGACGGTTGTTCCCAATCCGAACTCGACGACGACGAGGACGGGGTCAACAACAACCTTGACCTCTGCCCCGACACGCCCGCAGGGCTTGCCGTTGACGCTGAAGGTTGCAGCGAAGCGCAGCGAACATCGGACACCGACGGTGACGGATTGAACGACCCTGAGGACACGTGCCCGGACACCGAACCCGACGCTGAGGTCGATGAGAACGGCTGTTCTCAAGCGCAACGCGACACCGACGGCGACGGCCTGTCCGACCTTGACGATGCGTGCGACGACACCCCTCCTGGGTTCCCCATTCTCGCCAACGGTTGCACCGATGAAAGCGCCCTTGACACCGATCTTGACGGTGACGGGTACAGTGGCGCTTACGCCTACGACATCGACCCCGTCACGGGGCTCCATGTCAATCAAACGGGGGACGCCTTCCCCAGCGATGCGACGCAGTGGTTTGACCAGGACGGCGACGGCTACGGTGACAACCCCTCGCCGGCCAACAACGCCGACGATTGCCCCGCTGAAACCGGCACGTCCTACATCGATTTCCTGGGTTGTTATGACGACGGCGACGGTTATCGCGACGAAAACGAGCCTGAAGCCCTCCGTGGTGATCCCACCCAGTGGCGAGATTCAGATTTCGACGGGTTTGGTGACAACTGGGGCAATCCGTCATGGAACGCCACGCGGGACCCCTCGTGGCCCGGCCAGTTCGTGGAGGGTGCAACCAACGCCGATTTCTGTCCGAAGACCACGCCCGGCTTGAGCGTCGACGAGGAAGGGTGCCACATCTCCCAACGAGACAGCGACGCCGACGGCGTGATGGACGATGCTGACAACTGCCCCAACGAACCGAAGGGCGTTGACGGATACGATGACGGTTGTCCATACGTACCGCTGTCCGGCGACGGCGAGGAAGGCCTGTTCGGCGTGGACGCCGGCATCATCATGTTGGCTCTTGGCGGCCTCGGTGGCTTGGCCATCGTCAGCCTGCTGGTCGTGCGACTTCTGCGGAGGGAGGACGACGACGAGGACGACGAGTACGATGATTTCTACGACGACGAGGATGAGGAGGAAAGTTTCCTTGACCGACTCGACCGGACGACCTCCGTTCAGCCTCAACGCTCCCGTTCCGTGCCTGAACGTCGCTCCAACCCAGGTCCTTCCAGCGGTCCAAGTGGCCCTGCCCCAAGTCGAACCGCTCCGGTGCGCAAGCGAGGTCCCCCCGGTGGTCCTGCCAAAACCGGCGGCCCCCCGGGTCGCAGCCCGAGCAAGAAACCCGCGCCCAAAGCGGCACCTGAACCTCAAAAGGCGGGCAAGAAGAAGGTGGTCGCCGACGAGGACCCTGGAAAGAAAGTCCGCAAGGCCAAGATCAACGTTGATTTGTCCATCTTTGAGGACTGGCAAACCGACGACCGCGAAGCCGCCGTGGAATGGGTGGTCGGTGCGTTTGCTGACGGCGACGAAGAGCGAACGGTGTTGATGCAACTTCAGGAAACGGGATGGACGGCGAAGCAATCCCGTGCGATTTGCGACCTGGCAAAGAACCATCGAGGTTGAACGCCCTCATGAGGGCTTAAATGGAGAGCGACGGTCGCCGGGAAAGGAGGAAGACTGATGTCGGATGAATTGACGGTTTCCGCCTCCGATATCGAGGTTGACGAGGCGGCGGCGTATTTCGGCGCCACCGAGTCCAGCGATGTTCTCCACGCCATGATGGCCATGCCTCGTGAACAAGCGATGATTCAATTTTTTGAGTTGCTTTCGGACATTGTTCTACGGCCGGGCGACTTTGATTTTGAGGCCGCCAGCGAACGAATGCAATGCGAGGGTGGTGAAATCTACTACCTCGTGGCAGGCCACCTCGGCCTCATGAGCATGCCGGACCCGCTGCTGCAGGCCGGGTTTGCCCGATTCCTCTGGGAAACGACCGCAGCCGATGCCGGTATTGCCGATGGGGATCGAGCTGCGTTGGAACGCCTCGCTGACCCGATGCGTATGATGAAACTCTTTGCCGTGGCCCACCAAACCGGCTCGAAAGATGAAGTGGTCAACTACATCAACGGATTTGAAGGGTTCCTCAAGAACGTCGGCGGCTCGGTCCCGGCGCTGGTCAGCATCAGCACCGAATGGATGCAGCCCTCGACGTGGCAGGCCACGTGCTTCCCATCGCCACCCTTGCCAGTGGCTCGGCTGCGGCCGCCACGGTCGACGTTCCCGAAACGACCAGCCTCCCGGCGCCCGTGGAAACGGCGCCGCCCGCTGCTGCGCCTCCGGAACCGGTGGTTGCCTCCGACCTCGAACCTGCGACCGTCCCTCTTCCGACGACGCCCGCACCTGAACCCGCACCCGCCCCGGCGACACCAAGCACGGTGGCCCTCCCCGCCAGCACGGTGGCGCTCCCGGAGGTTGCACCCGTCCCCGAGGAAGAGGTGTCGATCAACATCGAGAGCGAGAAGCAGGTTGCGAAAGCGACGCAAGATGCTTTTTCTGGAGCGTTCAGTTCTGAACTGGTCCCCGAACCTGAGCCGGTTCCTGCGTCGGAAACCGCCCCTGAAGAAACCGAGTTCGTGAGCGCTGCTGAACACTTCATCGCCGCCGATGAGGACGGGAGCGGCGCCCTTGACGTTGAGGAACTTGCGCAAGCCACCGGGACGAGCCTCGAGGAAGCCAGTGCCCTCCATGCGGAAGCGGACACCGACGGCGACGGTGTGGTCACCCTCTCGGAATTCATCGCTTCACCGGCCGCAGAGAAGACGGCCTCGCTTCCCAAACCCGTCGCCCCGGTTCGCCGTCCGCTCGCTCAACGCCCCGCACCGACTCAGCCCCAAGCACAGCCGGCTCAACCACCTCCTCAACCTCAACCCTGGCAGCAACAGCCCCCTCAGCAAGGTTGGCCACAACAGCGTCCTCAACAGCAAGGCTGGCAGCAACCGCCTCAACAGCAGGGGTGGCCTCGTCCTCAAGCGCCGCTGGTCCAACCGACCATACGCTCGGGCGTGCACTGCCGCGGTTGCGGCATTGGATTGGACCCTTACTGGCGTTTCTGCCCGGTGTGCGGTCAGCAAAACTTGGGCTACTGATGCGGCTTCAATGGGCGACGAACGTCCCGTTTTCGAAGAGCACGGTTTCGTCAAGCCACACGCTGGGGCCCGCATAACACCCGGCACCTGGATACCGACCGCAGCTGAACCGCCCAAGGTGGTGTTGTCCCCGATTGAGAAATAGGCCGTGCCGAGTTTCTTCTCGTCTTCGAGCACGTTTCCAGCGAGGCGAGCGTTGGGGTTCATACCGAAACCGAACTCAGCGATGGTCCATACGTTTTCTTGGTCCTTGGCTTTCAACCGCTTGGCGGCCTCACCAAAGGTTTGGCGAATTTGCGCCGCCACGGTGCCACCTTTGACGTCGACGACCAATCCGTTTTCGATTTGGAGCACCACGGGTTCGTCAACCAAGGCAGAATCCCATGAGCCATCGATGACGATGGTGCCGTTCATCGTTCCCTCTCGCGGAAGGGTGAAAATTTTGCCAGCGGGGAGGTTGGTCAACATGCGCGGGCGGTTACAGATGCCGTTGTCATCCAACTTCCATTCACGCCAGTTCACTTCGAAGGTCACGTTGGTGCCTGAATCCGATTTGACGTTCACGATTCGTTTCCGGCGAAGCAAGTTGTTCATCTCGCCGATGTTTTTCTTGATGATGTTGAAGTCAGCCGACATACCGCCTTCAGTGAACATTTCCACCGTCATGCCCGGCATGGTCGCCACGCGGGAACCGTCCTTGATGGCTTGACGAACGGCGCGGGTGTGGGTCAGCGAATAACGCGTTGGTGCGATGACGACCTGCTGTTGTCGCATGAGGTTGGCCACCGGCGTGGGAGGCTCCTCGCCGTGATGGCGCCCTTTGGGCATCACGACCAGCAGGACGCGGTCCGACCTCAGGCTGGCAGCATCGTGAAGCGCTTGTCCGACCTCTGTCGTGGTTGAATCGCACACGATCAGAATGTTTTCACCCCGGCGGAGGTCCATGCAGGTGTCAATGACGGTCCGGGCGCTCTTGGCCATTTTTTCCTTGAGGTCAAGTTCGTCACCTGTCTCCTCTTCCACCGGTTCTTGAACCACAGGTTCCTCCTCTTCCGAGAGGCCCTCAGCCTCGTTCATGATGTCCTCAATGTCTTGGTCGACCGGTTCATCATCGTCCTTGCCCGAACCCTTTCGGCGAAACGGGAGGACCATGCCGCGGGTACCGTTCAAATGTTCTTGAATGTGTGCATTTTTTTATCGCTTTGACCCTCCAAACGAACCGTTTTCACCGGGGGGAGTGTTGAAGAAGCACGGGGCCTTGAAGCCGCCATGGAAGCCTACGAGGAGTTCATTCAACGCGTTCAAGACATTCACCGCCTCGGTGCGCTTCAGGGCCACTTGGGCTGGGACCAAGAGGTCCTGATGCCGGCCAAAGGCGCTGCTTCACGCGGCGAGATGATGGCCTGGCTCGCCGGTAAGCGCCACGAGCAATTGACGGATGCCCGGATGGGAGCACTGCTGACCGAGCTGGAAGCCGAAGACCTCGACGTCGACCAGGCCGCCAACGTTCGTGAGATGCGACGAAGCCACGATCAGGCCGTTCGGCTGCCGAAATCCTTCGTTGAAGCCTTTGCGCAGGCACGGTCCGAGGCGTTGGTGGCGTGGCAGTCCGCCCGTGAGGCTTCTGATTTTTCGGCGTTCAAGCCGGCGCTCTCAAACCTCATTGACATGACCAAAGAGAAAATTCAGCTTCTCGGCGTTTCGTCGACGCCGTACGATGTGCTTCTGGACGAATATGAAGTGGGCATGACCGTGGAGGACTACGACCCGCTCTTTGCGGGCCTGCGTGAGCGCTTCGTGCCCCTCCTTCAGGCCATCACCAAGGCCCAGGACGGCACCGATGAACCGTCCATCCCCGAAGGCGTGGTGTTTTCCGTTGAGGCTCAGAAGGCCTTCTGCGAGGCGGTGTCCAATCACATGGGCTTTGACTTTGAAGCCGGCCGAATGGACGCCTCCACCCACCCGTTTTCCGCAGGTCTGTGGCCGGGCGACACGCGTTTCACCACACGTTTTGACGAGAAGGACCCGTTCTCTTGCCTCTACGCCGTCATGCACGAAACCGGCCACGCCCTGTACGAACAGGGGCTTGACCACGCCCATCGATTCACCCCTCGTGGAGCAGCCGTTTCGCTTGGCGTGCATGAATCCCAGAGCCGGTTTTGGGAAAATCAGATCGGTCGAACGCCGGCGTTTTGGAAAGTCGTGCTTCCTTGGTTCCGTTCTGCGTTTCCCGATGCACCCGAGTTCGACGAGCACAACCTGAACCGCTTGGCCAACCGGGTTGAGAAAGGCTTCATTCGCGTCGAGGCTGACGAAGTTACGTACAACTTACATGTGATGCTCCGCTATGAAATTGAGAAGCAATTGTTCAACGGCGATCTCGATGTGGACGACCTTCCATCGGCTTGGAACACCATGTTCAAAGCGTGGTTTGACGTTGATGTTCCCGAAGACCGGCTGGGGTGCCTGCAAGACATTCACTGGTCGATGGGCGCGTTCGGCTACTTCCCAACCTACACGCTTGGAAACCTGTACGCTGCTCAACTGCTCGAGGCAATGGCGGCAGACCTGGGCGACATCGACGAGTTGGTCGCTTCCGGCGACTGGGAGCCGATGTTGGCTTGGTTGCGCCCCCGAATTCACGAGCGGGGCAGCCAGGTCTCGCCGGCTCAACTCATCGAGGACGCTACGGGTTCTCCGCCCAGTCCCGAACCGTTCCTGCGCTACGTTGAACGAAAGTACGGCGAACTCTACCAGCTCTAAGACCACGGGGTCATGACCAGGGGGCTGCCCACCGAACCGGGTTCCACCAACAAGCGCCCTTTCGGTCCCGTTTCGGGTGAGCGCTCAAAGACCGGCGTCCCGGCCACGACCGTCACTTGTGTCCAACCAACGAGTTCACGCCCGTTGAAGGGGCTCCATCCCACACGAGTCCACGTGTGCTCGTCGGCGACCGCATGGCGTTGGTCCATGTCGACCAAGATGACATCGCCGTCCATCCCCTCCTCAAGGCGGCCTTTCCCGACCATGTTGAAACAGTCTGCAACGTTGGTTGACATCCACTTCACCACGTCCTCAATGCTGCACGTGCCGTCCTTGGCATGCGTCAACATCACGGCGAGGGAGGTTTCCACGCCCGGCATGCCGCTCGGCGCAGCGGGGAACCCGAGCGCTTTGGCCTCCAGCGTGTGCGGTGCGTGGTCGGTGGCGATGCACTGGACGGTTCCCTGTTTGAGTTGTTTCCACAAGGTCGCCCGGTCCTTTGCGTAGCGAATGGGTGGGTTCATTTTCAGCCGCGTCCCTTCTCGCTCAACATCGGTTTCGTCGAACGTGAGGTGCTGGGGAAGCGTCTCGGTGGTGATGATGGCTCCCTCACCGGCAGCGCTTGAAGGGAGAACCGTGATGCCTTCCAGCCAGTCGGCTTCAATGCCGCTGGTGAGGTGAAGCACGTGCAATCGATGGCCTGAGGCTTGGGCGAGTTCAACCGCCAGTTGGGTGGCGATGAGCGCCGTAACGTCGTCGCGCCATTCAGCGTGAGCGGCCATGTCGGTTCGGCCCTCGATCATCACCGCCCGCTCATCCATTCGCTTCTCGTCTTCAGCATGGACGGCAATCAGGCCGCCCGTCCCGTTGAAAATCCGCTCGAGCGCGTCGCGTTCGTTGACCAGCAGCGTGCCCGTCGACGAGCCCATGAAGATCTTGATGCCGCAAATACCCGGAATGGCAAGGGGTGCATCGGGCGTTCCGACGGCCTCTTGGAGGTCGCTCACGTTGTCGGGCGTTGCGCCGATGAAGAAGCCGTAGTTGTTCACGCACTTTTCCGAGGCGGTCTGGAGTTTGGACATCATGCCCTCCAAGGTCGTGATGGAGGGTTTGTTGTTGGGCATGTCCAGGAACGAGGTTATGCCGCCGCTCACGGCCGCCGCAGAGCCCGAACCGAGGTCTTCCTTCTCAGGCTGGCCGGGGTCCCTGAAGTGGACCTGTGGGTCGATCACACCGGGCATCAAGATGAAGCCCCGTGCCGTCGATGAACAACTCGTCATCCAGTGGGAGCGAGGGTTCTACCGAGGGCGATGGTTTCGATGATGCCGTTTCGAATTCTCAAGTCACCGACGCCCGTTTCATTGGGGCAGGACCATCGTTGCGCCGTGAATCAGGATGTTGCCGTTCATGTTGCTCTCTCAGAGGTCTGGAGCCGAATTCAGCACATGAACATGATGCGAGGCAAGCACGGTGGTCATCGTCGTGCGGCAGGCGGACGGAAGGCATCGCACACGGCGGCGTCCATGTCCATGTAGGGACCGTTCATGAGGTCAATACAGTAGGGCACCGCCTTCCACAATTCATCGATGGTTTCCCGGATGGACTTCGGGCGACCGGGGAGGTTGAAGATGAGGCTTTGTCCTCGCAACCCACCGACCTGTCGGGAGAGGATGGCGGTGGGTACGTACTTCAGCGAAATGGCCCGCATTTGTTCGCCAAAACCCGGCATCATTCGATCGCACACCGCCTCGGTGGCCTCGGGCGTAATGTCCCTCGGGGCTGGTCCGGTGCCGCCCGTGGTGACGACCACGCTGCATTGCTCTTGGTCGGCGAGTTCGATGAGCGCTGCTTCCACGGCGTCTCGTTCGTCCGGCACGCAACGATAGATGGCCGTCCACGGACTCTTGATGGCGTCCTGGAAAAAAAGCAAGGATGGCAGGTCCTCCCTCGTCGACGTATTCGCCACGGCTGGCACGGTCGCTGACCGTGACAATGCCGAGTCGGACGGGGTCACCGACGTGGCCCTCGCGACCGGGAAACGACGTGGTGGTCTCCATGACATCACCTACTGATCGCCGTACTTGGCGATGATGTCAGCGTGGAAGTTGTCCAGCAGGGTGTCCTCAAACAATTCGGTTTGACGACGCATCTTGGTCGAACGAATGTGAAGAACGGCCATCAAGATGAACACACCGATGACCAGAGGAATGAAGACTTCAAGCTTGTACTGGTGCATGAATTTCACAATGCCCTCTGCGGTGTAGGCCCAGGTGACCGAAGCGATGGAGCCGCCGATGAGGGTGGCAAGAAGCACACGCATGAACTGCATGCGGGACAGAAGGCCGAGCATGGCACCGACCAACACGCCGGAGGCCATGAACGGAATCCAAACGAAGAAGATCAGGCCCCAGAATCCCCACTTGTTGATCATTTCACGCTTCTCGTTGGCCATGTATTCCACGGTTGAGAGCGTGTCGCCGAGGAATTTTGTCTGCAAAACGCGGCCGCCAAGGCCGTCCTGCTTGGCAACGGCCACGATGCGCTCGTCGTCGGTTTGCGAACGGCGTTCAACACGGCCGGCACCGGAGCGGTCGGCCAGTGTTGACACTTCGTTCCGCGTCTTGACGACCAGTTCCTGTGCACCGAGGAGGTCTTCGTTTCGCTCGTGGATGAAACGGTAGAGTTCGTCCTTGATCTGCGTCGAGGTTTTGTTGAATCGCAACCACGCAAAGCGCTGCGTCGGCCGGAAAAGAACGGAAACGAAGACCACACGGTCGTCGCTGGTGACGACGGCGCCTGTCATTTCAACGTCGGACCGTCGGGTGAAAAACAAGTCAAGGCTGTCCCGAACATCGTCTTCGATGCGGGAAAGCGAGTGAAGTTCGGAGAAGAAACTGGAGTAGTCCTGTTGCTCAACGCTGAGGTCGGCTTCCTCTCCGCGGGCACCGATGCCAACGCCCGAGTCAAAGTCAATGTTCGCACCGTCGCCGATCGCTCTCACGTTGAGTTGAACCGGTTTGTAGACACGGAAGATGGCGAACTCCTCCAGCAGGTTGCGCAGGAGTTCAGCGCGAACTTCTGCACCGTCAGACAGCGTGTTTTCGGTGTTTTTGTAGGCGACCATGATGTCGATGGAGAGCTCCCGAACTTCGGTTTTGAACAGGTCGGGGTCCACGTCGATGGAGAGCTGTTCGCTCACCTTGTAGACGGTGTCCTCGACCAGTCGGTTGATGTGGGCGCGGGACAGAATGTCGTCCGCTTCTTGGTGGTAGATTTTGTACATCACGGGGTAGATGATGAGGAGCGTGATGAGGGAGAGCGAGAGCGAGATGAACGCCATCCACCAAGCAGGAATGCCTGCGGCACCACCGGTGAGCATGGCCGTTTCACGTCCGCCACCCAATTCTGCTCCCATCAAGATGTAGCCCCAATCGCCGAGGTCTTGCACCGTCCAGCACGATCGAGGACCAGCATCTTCGATGCGAACATCGGAGTGCTCGTCATCGTTCACGAACGGCAGGAAGGCCAAGGCTTCCTGCGTGATTTCATGCTCAAATTCAACGCTCTTCGACATGGTGTCCATGACCACGGTCGACAAGGTGGTCGCGCTCTTCGTACACGGTCACCTTGAACTCAAGTTCGTAGTGGCCTTCCGGCAGTTCAGAATACGGGGCCTTGAAGAACGCTCGCCCGTTACTCCGGTCGGCTTTGTTGATGGTGCGTACCGTTTCGTTCGAACCGTAGGCTTCCTCCACCACGCCTTTCGTTTCTTCGTTGACGTGGGAGAAGAACGTGTAGTTGAGGTAGGCTTCACCGTTGGGCAGGTTGTGCCCCGCGATGGAAAACAACTCTTGGTCGGGGTCGGGGAAAATGTTGAGCCAGGGCTCATCGGTGATCTCGGTGCATTCATCGCCGATGTCGAGGAAGGTGGTGGAGGCGGTGTGGTCGAGCGTGGTGGAGTTGCCCAGCATGCCCGCTGACATGGAAAACAGCAGCAGGGCGAACAGGATGCCGTAAGCAACGCCGCCCAAGAGGACGAAATCCTCAATTTTTGAGAGGAACATGCGTCCACCGCCTTGGCGACGTTGCCGAATTTCCTGCAGTTCCTTGCTCTCACGGTCCTTGGCTTTGGCGTGCTCGTCATGCGAGTCGTTGGCGTCGGATGCGGAGCCCTCGTCCTTCGCCATGAAGTTCCATACCCGCTCCAGTTCAAGAATCCTTTTCCGAAGTAGATTGACGACTCACGAGCCATGCTACCCATTCTATAGAATCTTTTCGCGACCGGCTGCTTCGCTGTTTTGGCGCACACGGTTGGTGGGTCAGGCCGGACTTGAACCAGCGACCTCGGCATCTTCAGTGCCGCGCTCTCCCAACTAAGCTACTGACCCGTGCAAGGTTGGCCAACGCCCTCGCCATATCAAGCCTTCCGCTCACGAAGCCAGCGCGACCGAATCGGCCGGTTTGGACGACCGGTGCCTCACTCAGCGCCATTGAGGGCTTCCTTTTGGAAGGCAAACAGAACGTCCAGACCGACGTCGGCGCCCTTCAGCAAGGCCGCCAACTCGTCAGCGGAGAAGGTGGATTCTTCGCCGGTTCCCTGAACTTCGACGTACTTGCCGTCGCTGGTCTTGATCACGTTCATGTCCACGTCAGCGTTGGAATCGAGCACGTAATCAAGGTCGAGGTAGACCTCTCCGTCGATCAGGCCGACGGAAACGGCCGCCAAATCGTGCGGTATGACCGTGTTTTCGTGGTTCTCACGCTCGAGGGCGTCCAAGGTTGGCGGCGTCCAACCCTCCTTTCGCTCCTCAGGGGTTGGTCGCAGGTCAACGGGCAGGCACACGCCTTGAGCGATGAGTCGGCGGACGGCGAGACGCAAGGCGATGTTGGCCGCCGTGATGGAGGCGCAGCGGGTGCCGCCGTCGGCGTTGAGGATGTCGCAGTCCACGTTGAGGGCAATGGGGCCGAGCGCTTCCAAGTCAACGGCGGCACGGAGCGAACGGGCAATGAGGCGCTCAATTTCCTGCGTTCGACCTTTCGCACCACGGCGCTCACGGCGGAAGCGAGAATCGGTGGAGCCGGGAAGCAGGGAGTACTCTGCGTGAACCCATCCCTTGGTGGCGTCGCGTGGGAACCAGCCGGGGAGGCGTGCTTCCTTGGTGCAACAGGCTAGAACCACGGTATCGCCTTGCTTGTAGAGCACGGAAGCGAGGGCGTTGGGCGTAAAGTCCAGCGTCACTTCGGGCGTTCGCATTTCGTCGTTGGCTCGAGAGACGTTCAGGTCGGTTTTGAATTTCGCCATGGCCCGGGCTACGGTGCGGGCTTCATCAAGCCTTCTCAAGCGCCAAACGGCGGCACGGGCAGGTTGAAAGTGTGGCTTCCGTTACATGCCATCATGGCTCAACCCCAAGCCGTGATTTGTGCCGTCGCACGGACCCCCATCGGGAAGTTCATGGGGGCCTATTCGTCCATGACGGCGGTTGATTTGGGCGTGGCCACCGTCAAGGAATTGCTCAATCGAGCAAAGATTGACCCCGCCTCTGGCCTCGTCGACGAGGTGCTGTTCGGCCAGGTTCTCCAGGCGGGGTTGGTCAAACCCAGCGCGCCAAGTTGCGCTTGGAGCCGGCCTTCCGGTCTCGACGCCTTGTGCCACCGTCAACAAGGTCTGCGGCTCGTCCCTCAAAGCCGCCATGATGGCGGCCAACAGCATCCGGGCGGGCGAATACAAGGTGATCGTTGCCGGTGGTATGGAAAGCATGACCAACGCCCCGCAATTGCTGATGGGCCAGCGAAAAGGTGCCAAGATGGGCGATTCAAAGCTGGTTGATTCGATGATTCACGACGGGCTTTGGGACGTCTACAACGACGTTCACATGGGCACCACCGGCGAGACCGTTGCACAGGAGTGCAACATCGACCGCAAACCATGGACGCTTTCGCAGCTCGAAGTCAACAACGCCGCTGAGGCATGGGCCAACGGCTGGTTTGACTGGGAAACCTTCCCCGTTGCCATCCCGCAGCGACGGGGCGCTGACTTGGTGTTGACCACCGATGAAGGCGTTCGAGGCGAAACCACGGCTGAGTCGTTGGCCGGTCTGCGCCCGGTGTTTGACCGTGAAGGAACCGTGACCGCTGGAAACGCCAGCACGCTCAACGACGGCGCCAGCGCCGTCCTCGTTGCTGAGGCTGAATTCGCGAAGGCTCAGGGGTGGGACATCCTCGCCACCATCGTGGATTATTGCACTTCGGGCGTCGAGCCCGCCCGCGTCATGAGCGCTCCCATCCCCGCCGTCAAATCGCTTCTCGAGCGAAACAACCTCGATGTGCTCGACGTTGATGTTTACGAACACAACGAGGCTTTTGCCTCCGCCTCATGCGCCGTTGCGCAAGAAGTCGGGATACCCGAAGACCGGTTCAACCTGCACGGCGGTGCCGTGAGCATGGGTCATCCTCTTGGTGCCAGCGGCACGCGGTGCCTGATCACCATGTTAGGGGTCATGCGACGCCTTGAGGCCAACTCCGGCATCGTCACCCTGTGCCTCGGCGGTGGAAACGCCGTCGCCATGTACGTCCGGCGCGAAGTGTAAGTTCTTCTTTACTCAAGCAGCTTGAGGACGTTTTCAGGTGGTCGACCGATGACAGCTTGACCGTTGGCAACGAGCACGGGCCGCTCGAGCACCTTCGGGTTGGACCTCAAGAAGGCCTCCACGTCGTCCTGTGAGCGGAGCTGGCCATGGCTGCAGCGCCGGCCTCCTTCTTGCGGACGATGCCCTCAAGGCTTGCCAACACAGGAAGGTCCTCTTCCATCACGCCAGTCTCAAGGTAGCGAACAATCTCGACGGTCACTCCTCGCTCCTCAAGCAAGGCGAGTGCCTGTCTGGATTTTGAGCAGCGAGGGTTGTGGTAGAATCGCATGAAGTTGGCCAGCAGGCCGTGGCCAATCAAACCATGGGT
Organism: Candidatus Poseidoniales archaeon; assembly: GCA_019651595.1. Lineage (GTDB taxonomy): Archaea > Thermoplasmatota > Poseidoniia > Poseidoniales > Poseidoniaceae > Poseidonia. Next base: position 108,348 of record BOYQ01000006.1, read on the forward strand.
GCTGAGACAGGCAACATTGACCTTCACGAACCGGATTCCGTTTTTGGTCTCAGGTTGGGTTGTGAACCACGTCATAGAATTCGGTTGATGACCTGACCCAGCACTTCGTCAAACATTTCAAACAGCATGAAAACGTTAGGGAACGAAATTATGCCCCCAGAAATCACGGCGCCTTGTTTGAATTCGTTGCGGTTGTTGGCCTTACCCCACATGAAAGCCGCCACCGTGCAGAGAGGCCACACTGCGTAGGGGACCCATTCCATACCCAGGAACACGTTTTCTGGGACAAAGGAGTAGGAGATCATCTTCGGTTCGTCCGCGGGATTTCTGAGAGCCAACCGGAGAATGTTATCCTCTGCTTGGATGTAGTATTCCTGGTCGACGTTCCCGTTCTGGCGGTAGAAGTCCCACGTCGTGCCGGCTTCATCGATGGCGAAACCATAATCTGAATCGCTGTAAAAGCGGCGATCGTCATCAATCTGTATGTTCCACGTCTTTTCAACCGGAAAATCATTTTCAAATCGACCGGGCATTCGGAACTCATACACTTCATGCGTTCGCCCGTCCAATTCGACATCCTCGACACGCTCGACGCCCCTCGAGTCGTAATCCGCCGTGGTCACAAGAAACAGCGCCCCACTTAGGATTCCAACCACGATTGGAAAACCGATCAGGCTCGCCAGGAACGCTTTTTTTTCCGTCCTCGATTTTTCGGAAAACCGACCGTAGATGTGCAACACGGCGCGGATGGGTGATGCAGGGCTGATGGAGCGCCAGTTGGCTTTACCGTTCACTCCGCCCGCCTCCCGTGGGTCGTTGCAGAACGACGGCATCGAAGCCTCGAGAGCCCGGAAGGACGGTGTTCCACCGTCGTTCGGTCAGAGGGCCCTTCCATGACCAACACAACGTGGTTGGTGATATAATGCTTGAGCCGACCGTACAAACCAAGACCGTTGATGCATCGGTGGAGGCGCTTCAAGGTCGGCCGGGGTGGTCCAAATGAACGACTTGCTTCCCGTTCATTGGTCGGCCGTTTTCGTGTGATGTCGGAGGACGAGGCTGCCGTAGGCTCCGACGAGCGAAGCGAGGCAAGCCAGCACCAAACCGGGTCCCCACGACGCACTGCCTCGAACCATGTTTGGAAGAAACGAGTACCACATCAGAAGCGAAACAGGGTTGAGCGCGGAGGCCGCAATCAGCATCGAATACGCATTTTTACGTCGTGTTTCGTCGTTCGTTCGAACGACGCCGATGATGCCGAAAACGAACAGCCCACCGCCAATGAACAACCCGAAGGAACCCGCATCGCCGGCTGTTTTCAGCTCCTTCAAACGGGCGCATTCGCGCTCGGCGAGCCATTCCATACCCCCGTGCGACCACACTCTATCTCTGTAGCATGAGCCGTACAGGGCAGCGGTGCTCTGGACGTTGTTCGGCTCCGAGCAGGAGCCCCCACCACACAGCGCGATTTGGCGCAACCCTACCAGCGCCTCCTGTTCTTCGAGAACATCTCGTACTTCGATTTCACTCACGAGCCAAGCGTTGACCGTGGTAGCGATGAACATCAGCACCATGCCGGTGATGATCAGCACCAAGCCGGTCCGTGCCTCAGGAGGAGGCAGAACGAAAGGTTGGGACGGGCGTTCGTCGGTCGGGCGGTTGACCGCTTGTCCACCCGAGATCACGATGGGACCGGGTGGGTCAACGGCCGTTTTCTTCATCACGCAGTGGACCTTTTTCATTGAGATATAGATGTTGTTCCGACAGCGTTGCTCAGGGCTGGTTGAGAGGCGGTGGCGCGCTGTTGTCGGGATTTACACCCGTTGAAGATGGAACCGGACAACGTTGGCGACCCCGCGGTGAAGGTCCGATTCGTCCAGTGTGGTCTCTTCAACGCTGGCGCGCAATGTTCGCATGGGCGGCGCCGAAGGTCCGGTCAATTCGGCCAGCACTTCGTCTAAATCAAACAACAACTCGAATGATTTCGGCCCTCCACTGGTGAGCGGCAACTGGGTTTTGTGGTAGCCCTCCATCACAAAGTGGCCACCGGGTGCAAGGGCGTGTAACATCCTCGGCATGTGCTTTTTTCGGACAGCAGGGGGCGTGTGAAACCACGAACAGGCGATGAGGCCGTAGTGGGCATCCGGAAAGTCCCTCACCACGAGGTCATCCACCTCGTAGGCCACGGAAACACCGTGTTCTTCGGCCAGTGCCTTGCATTTCTTTTTCCTTCAATCGAGAGGTCAAACACCGTCGACGCCCATCCTTCCGTGGCCGCCCACACGGCGTTTCGACCTTCGCCGTCCGCCGGAAAGAGGGCAGCAGAGTTGGAATCAGGGGACAACCTGCTGATGCATGCCTTGAGCCAAGCATTGGGTTCCTTTCCATAGGCATAGACGGATTGAGCGAATCGTCGGTCCCACAGGGTGCCATCGGAGCGCTGATCTTCGTCCATCATTCTTCCTCCGTGGCAGGCGGGGTTAACATTCCGTGTTCATCGAGGACGTCGCACGCCCCCGGCAGGACCGCCAACAGGTCGTCGGTGGACAAGCCCGTGTTGCGGTAAATGGCGTTGGCCAACTGGTCTTTCTTCGTCATCCCCGGGGAAAGAACGGCGTAGCGCGGACAAATGGCCAAAACGTGGTCGGGCGTTCCACTCACAACCATCGGCACGCCGTTGACGGCGATGATGCCTATGCCGATTCTCACGTCCATGTCCTTGTACCAGGTGCGCTGGCCCCGAATCACAAACGCCCCCTTCCCGACGAACTCACCGGTCTGGGCCGACTTTGAAACTTGGGCAGGTTTGACGCTATAGACCGTGCCATGGGCGCCGCCTCCGTTCCATGCCCGACTCCAACACAGCGCCAGGGCGGCGGCTTGCTGGAGTTTGGTCTTTGAGAGCGTCGGTTCTTCCAGCTTGTCCACCAGGCGATAAGCGGGAATGTCAGCCGGCAGGTGGGAAGGACGGCGTTCCTCCAACGCGAAACCTTGAGCGGAGCGAAGGCTGCACGAAGGGGCACCGTGCAGGTCCGCGTGCAGGTACATGTCGTCTCCAGCGAGGTGTTTTTTCACCACGGCGTCGTTGCCTTTGGCGTCTTTGCCGCCCACGATGAGGTGGCCGCCTTCGACCATGCCCCAGCGGTGTTGCTCAAACCACATCCGCTTGCTCCGCTTGAGGCGGTTGAGTTTCCCGCTTGCCTTTTGTTTGGCCTCGTTTTTGCGGGCACGCTTGAGTTTTCGTTCGGTTTCAGCCAGCGCCTGCACGGCCCCCGAAGTCTTGTTCTTCTGCTTCCTTGCCGCCTCAAAGTAGCGTTGAGCGTTTTGGTACACGTTGGCGTCAAGGTCCAACAGCACCTGTGGGCCCTTTGCTTCGTTGTGCTCGTCGGGCAGGATGACCGTGATGGTTCGGTCGGCGGGAGCGGCGCTGACGATCCACGGGATTCCTTTGATGGCTTTGCGGACGGCGCTCCATCCGTCCCGCTCCACGGCCTCGTTGGTCTGGTCGAGCAGCCCCTCCACGTGGCTCCAGTGCGCCTGTATGAGGTGCCCGAGCGCTTGTTGTTTCTCGATTTTCTCCGAGAAGCCCTCAAGCGCCTTCTGTTGCTGGGCTTGGCGTCGTTCAAGTTTCTCAACCTCCGTGGATTGGCCTCGCCCGGGTCCCGCTTGCTCAAACCGCTCTTCCTCCCGACGCTGGAGGGCGTGCGCGTCGTGGACACCCTTCCAGACATCGATGGACTCACAAAGTGAAGGAAAACTTACTCGAGGCATGTCGGCGTGTTGGGGGAGCATGATTGGCGTGGCTTCAACCGCTCGCTCGGCTGCCCATTGATGGGCTTCGGTCTGTTCCAGGCCTTCCATGTGAGCCTGCCAGTCTTCGGGGTCGTCGTCGCGCAGTTTCAGCATCAGATGAGCCTCGCTGGTGGTCGTCAAATCGTCCAACAGCTGGCTGAGCGCAGCGAACACTGCTGGGACATCGGCTTCGGCTGTGGGTGAGTTGGGTTCGTGACCCGCAAGTGCGCACACGGCGTTGGCGTGGGTGCCGCCCAGGTTGACCTTCCCACCCAAGGTTGACACCAAATCCCGATCTGAGGTTTCGAAGACCTTCGCCAGCGCCGCTTCATCGAGCGCATAGGGGTCCATTGCCGCCGGTGGGGGCGTGTAAGGCACGCCCTTCTTGAGCGTTCGACCGGCGTAGGAAGCATGGGTCAGCGGCTGGAGGATGATACCTTCCTCGTCCACGAGAATGATGTTCCCGTCCCGGAACACCTCCACATAGAGGGTACGTTCGCCGTTTTTGGTATCAAACGAAAAGGCGAGGATGCGGTCAAAACCCACCTGCTCTACCCCGGTGAGCCGAGCGTTTCGAAGGTGTTTCCGCAGCACCATGGCAAAGGGCGGAGGCGTCATTGGCATGGGTCGGTCCCGCTGCGAGGTGTAGATTCGCTCACCTCGAACGAACACCATGTCGCGCTGGTCGGCCTCTTTGGGGTTAACGCGAAGCACGATTTGCTCGTAATGGGGCATGTAGGCCTTCTTGACGTAGGCGCCCTTCAGGGCGTCCAATTCCCGTGCCATCGCACGGAGGTCAAAGCCGGACATCGCCTTCTTCATCGTCTCACCCGCATGGTTTCCAAAGGTTCAGACGACATGAAGGTTTCAGAAGGGCACGATTCAACCGCTTCCGTTGCAGCCCTCAATCGTCCAGGTCGTGGAACCGAAGGAGGACTTTCCCGGTGTTTTTGGCGTCGTGAATGTACTGGTGAGCCTGTTGAATCTCGGTGGCTTCAAACACGCGGTCGACGATAGGCTCGAGGTGACCGGCCTGGATGCCCTCAACAATGCGTGCCAGTTGACCGTGCATCACGGATTCGTTGGACCAGGTGCCCATGTGGACGCCAACGACCGAGCGGTTTCTCGTCATCAATCGTAGGGCGTCGAATTTTGGCGTGCGCCGAAGGGCGAAGAGCGCCTTCAACAGCGAACGTTTTCCCGACGGGGCAGCGGACGACATGCCGTAGGTGTACAATCGCCCCCCTTCGGCCAGACAAGAGAGGCTTCGGCGAAGGTGATCGCCCCCGATGGGGTCCAAGATGTGGTCCACCCCCTTCCCGTCCGTTTCGCGCTTGATGATGGCCTCGAAATCTTCGTGGTGGCGATCGATGGGTCGTGCACCGTACGCCTCCAAAACGGCATGCTTGCCCTTTGAGGAGGTCGCCCAAACTTGGGTGACACCGGCCCACTTGCAGAGTTGAAGCGCTGCGGTGCCGACCCCGCCGGCTCCGCCGTGGATCAGCACTTTGTCTTCGGGACGAAGATGGCCGAGGTGGTGAAGCATGTGGTGCGCCGTCATGTAGGTGACAGGGGTCGAGGCTGCGGCTTGGAGGGAAATCCCCTCGGGGAGCGGAAGCACGCGCTCGACGGGCGACACGACGAAACTGGCCTGACCGCCGTTGCGCATCGCTGCCACCACCTTTTGACCGACCTCCAAGCCCTGAACGTCCTTTCCAAGGGCATCAACCACCCCGCTGACCTCGTAGCCGGGCGTGAAAGGGTAGGGTGGGCGGGGCTGGTAAAACCCGAGTCGCATCAGAAGGTCGGCGAAGTTAATGCCAGCATAGGCCACCTTGATTCGCACCTCACCCTCCTTTGGAGCCGGCGGTTGCATGGGCTCGGTGGTGATGGCCGAGACACCACCGGCTTTCTTGATGATAACGCGTACGCCGGAGGTCATGCTTTCACGCTCCATGCACCGTTTTCCTGCATCACGTTCCCTTCGGCTTCGAGTGCCATCAGGTGAGAGAGGGTTTGGTCAACCGCCAGCCCGGGATGGGCGTCGGGGGTGTCGGCGTAGGCTTCCACCGCAATGGCATTGAGGTTGGATGCCCCGCTTCTGACGGCGGACAGCACGTTGGCGTGGCGTGCTTTTCGGTGCTTGATGTAGTGGTCGATGAGGCGTTCAGGGACGGCGACCACCGGTCCGTGGCTGGGAAAGACGAGGTGCGGCTTGAGCGCTTTCAGTCGTTCAAGTTGGGCGATGTATTCGGTCATGTTGCCGGTGTGCGGCGGGATGAGGATGGTGCCGATGCCGGCCAACATGTCGCCGGCGACCAACCCGGCTTCGCTGAGAAGGCAGACGTGGCCCGGGTGATGGCCCGGCGTGATGAGGACGGTCCACGACTGTGAGCCCAACGTCAACACTTCACCGTCTTCCAAGATGCGACCGCAGGGAACGGTCTTTGCCGTGTATTTGCTGCCCCAAATCGGGACGTCAAAGGCTTCGCGCAGCAGCGACATGTCGGCGAGGTGATCGCTGTGGCTGTGAGTGAACAAAATGGCCACCAGGTTTCCCCGATGGCGTTCCACCGCCGTAGCGAGCACTTCCATGTCTTCTCGCATGCGAACCGCAGGGTCGACCATCACGTAGTCGCCATCGGGGTCCCCGACGAGGTAGCAATTCGTATGGTCGGCGGGCGGGAGCGTGGCGGTTTTGATGGGGATGACCTCCACGCCGTGGGCAAACAGGATGGAACGGCGGCCCGGCAGGCGCTTGGCGATGTCCGCCGCCGCTGATTCCATGTCTCGACCGGTTCGCTGAAGGGTCCGTTCAATTTCCATGAGGAGGGTGACCACGGGCGGTGCCACTTTGATTTCATGCGCTTTCCAACGCTCCAGCACCTCGGTCGGTTCGGCCCACATCACTTCGGTGAATTCGGTTTGAGGTTCGAGGTCGATGTCGGGGACGTGTTCAGCCGGCCCCACATGAAGGTGCAGGAAGGCGTTGTCAAACTGAACGGGCCCGAACGGTGGCGTGATGCGATGGCTGAGCGTTCGTATGTTGGTGCGGTTGACGGGAAAGGCCTCGGCCAAGGCCAAAGGAAGCCATCGAGTCTTGTCGTCAACGATGGCGTTCCTGTCGTCCGGCTGCAGGGCCACGACACCTTGACCGTCGGCAGCCACTCCGAGTTCTTCGCTCATCTCTCGCATGATGCAGGCGATGGCAGCCGCCTCGGGCCCCGCCAGCGTCGGCAAGGCTTCCACGGCAGCGTGGTCAACCCGAGACACGCCTCCGCCCGGGAACGCCCAGTAGCTGGGAAACGCTCGCATCGTCGGTGAGCGCAGGCCCAGCAGGACTTCGACACCGGAAGGTCCGTCCCGGGTCAGCGTCATCGTGGCCGTCGGGCGAGGCGCCCCTCGTTCCCGGGCGTTGAGGTTCACGCCTTCGGGGACTTCACTCATACCGGTGGCTCGCCTCACCTGTTTTCAAACCTTGGGAACGGCGTCGTGAACGGCGGTGGGTCGGCGTGGGCTTCAAATAACGCTAACGAGGAGGCAGAGGCATGACTCACGACTCGGTGGAGGAGCACCTCGCCGAACTTGCAGAGTTGGTGGCGCAAGCCGAAGCCATGGGTGTCGACCTGTGGCCGGAGCCGAAACCTGTCCGCCCCTGGGCCAAGTATGCGCTGGCTTCGTTCATGATCATCATGATCGTGTCGTGGGTCTCCAAAGCCATGGTGCGATTTGCCAACCTCTGAACGGTTGCTGTTCACCGTTGAATTGAAGAAGGCGACCGAGGTCGGCAGGCTACAGTCCCTTAGTGTAGCGGTCCATCATGGAGGATTCTGGTTCCTCCGACCTCGGTTCGAATCCGGGAGGGACTACCACCGCATCCAAACCAGCACCGCTTGTCTTTGAGAAATCTGTATTTTTAGGGTGACCTAAACTTTATGTGGCGGGGACTTTTCGGGTGCCCTAAATCGGAGATGAAAATGATGATGAACAATTGGAAAACGAACAACAAAATAGCATGCAGCACCATGATTTTGGTGATGCTGATGGCGGGCTTGAGCGGGTGCATCGGAAGCGATGATTCCGAAGAAACCCTGCGCATCGCCTTTTCGGTGAAGGACGATTACGCCTCCTTTGACGAAAATCCACAGAAGCTCGCCGACTACCTCAGCGACGCCACGGGGTTGAACATCGAACTCTACCCCATCACCTCGGACAGCCTGGCGCTTGAAGCCTTGCGATTCGGGAGTGCCGACATGGCCTTCCTCGACGGCGGTGCCGCGTGGATGGGTTGGCAGTCGTATGGCCTCGAGGCCATGGCGGCCGACATGAAGAGCGACGGTCGCACGTACTACAGCGCTCACGCATGGGTGCTCAACGACAGTGCTGCAGGTCAAGCGGCACTGGACGACGATGACACCACCGACCCGTTCGCCGAACTTGCTGGCGAGGTATCGTGCCACACCGGCTGGTTGAAATCTGCGGGCATGCTGATCCCGATGGGCTACTTCATTGGCCAAGGCTACGCCGATGTGGTGGGCGATGAGGACGACATTGAATCGCTCCGAAACACCATTTTCAGTCATTTCTCAGAGGACGCCTTCCATTCCAGAATCCGGGTCGTTGTATTACGGGTACTCCGGTGCACTGCGATGCCTTTCCCGAAGGCGAAGGCGCCGTTGCCTTTGCCAAAGATTCCACCGTGGATGCATACTGTGCAGCGGATGACCAAGAGCGTGAAACTTGGTGCCTCGACCGCGACCGCTACGTCGCCCTGCCGGCCTTCGGCCAGGCGCCATCGCACCCGCTGATGTACCAGCCAGATACGGTGGACGATTCAATGCGGGAACTCATCGTTTCAGCCTTGTTGGCCCTGAACGACACCGAGGACGGTCAGTCCATCCTCGACAACATTCTCAACACGCCCGGTTTGGTCGAGACCAACGCTGAGGACCATCTGGGTTCCCACGGCGGCCTCATTCAGCATGTTCCCGGGATCCAGGGTTATCTTGATGAAAGTATTCGTCGGCGTGAGTCTGTTGGAAGGAAGTTCTGGTCCACCTGCATGACGAGCCATTGGCTACGATGTCCCCTTGATCGAGGACATCAACATCGAAGTCATCGCAGGTGACGTGATCGCCGTTCTCGGACCATCCGGCATTGGGAAAACGACCCTCCTGCGAACCATTGCCGGTTTGGTTCGTCCCCTCGAGGGGACGTCGAACTGGCCGTCCCCTCGCGAGGAGGCCTGGGCTACATCCCCCAGCGGTTGGGCCTCATCGGCAACCTCACGGTTCGAGATAACGTCGAAATGGGCACTCGGGTCGGGTTGTCGAGATGGCGGCTTCCTTTTTTCCCGGTCCCCGCCAAACAACGGCGCTTCGCTGAGCGAGCCATGGAAGATTTGGGCATCCTCACGCTGGCTGACCAGCCCGTGCGTATCCTGTCAGGGGGGCAGCAACGCCGCGTGGCGACGGCGAAAACCGTGGCGCAGCGACCCAAACTGGTCCTTGCCGACGAGTTTCTTGGGGAATTGGACGACGACAACGTCGAAATCGTGATGCGCACCGTCAGGGACGCCATTGAAGCACAGAATTCAGCCATGATCATGGTTGAGCATCACGAGGAATTGGCCAAGCAGGTGGCCAATCGAATTTGGAGGATCAAGGACGGACGCCTGGTCGAGGAGTTGGTGCGGTGAATCGGCGTCTCAGCCTCGTCATTCTGTTGGTGTTGACGCTCCCCTTTCGTCACGTTCCTCAATCTTGTGGGGACTGGGGTCGCCTGAGCGGTGGGATGTCCAACCGGGGCGTTTTCTTCCGTGAAAGCCTCTGGCCCCCCTGATTGGTCGGTGCTCGAAGCGCAATCCTACCCGTCTGCGAGGCGCGGTTTGAATTCACGTGCTCCGTGGCGTGGTTGGGCATGGTTGAGACCATCAAGATCGCCTTTGTCGCCACCGTGATTGGTTTTGTCGTGGCGCTCCCCCTTTCAGTCATGGCTGCCAGCAACCTCTCACCGATTGAAATCGCCGTTCCAACGAGGATTTTACTCGCTGGCATGCGTTCGCTTCCTTCCATCATCTGGGCGGTGCTTTTCATGATTGTTTTCGACATGGGCACGCTTGCTGGTATCTGTGCCATGTCATTCTACACGGTGGGCTACCTCGGCAAATTACAGTTTGAGTCGATGGAGGGCATCAAGAACGCACCGTTGGGAGGCAGCCAAGCCATGGGCATGACAGAACGGAGACGGCCTGGCTCGTGGCATTCCCGAGTCGGCCAATCACCTCCTGAGCCACCTCTTGTTCATGTTTGAGTACAACGTTCGCCACGGCACCGTCATCGGATTGGTGGGAGCGGGCGGCATTGGCTTGTACATCAACACCTACCTCAAGCTCCAACAGTACGACAAGGTGGTGGCGTTGCTCATCGTGGTGTTCTTGGTGGTGGTGGTGATCGACTTCGTCTCCATGGCCCTCCGTTCGGCGGTGACCGAGGAAGGCGATGTGGACCGGCCTGCTGTGGTCGTCGTTGTTCCTACCGAGTGCGATTTCGTCGGCTATGCACCCCACGCCGATGAAGAAGAACATCCGCGACGAGCATGAATGAATTCAGTCCGCTGCGATGTGAACGGACCCGTCTTTGTAGAAGATTTGGATCTGGTCGGCGGCCTTTTGGAGAGGGCGGCCACAGCGTCGTAGACCTCATCTTCCGAGACCTTGAACGCCTTGGCAGCATCTTTGGTCGACCATGGCTGAATGTGGAAGTCACTTTTGATGAGCCACTTCAACAATTTGACTTCAAACTCGGTCAATTCCTCGGCCATGTTTGAAGCAGGGGGTCTCGCCTCAAAATGTCACCGATGAGCCTCAACCGAGGGCAACCATTCGACGGCAGCACTCTTCCGCATCGATGTCGCCGTTGAGAAGGGTGTTGAGTGCCTTGGTGAAGGGGATGGTCAACCCGGCGTCTTCGGCGCGCTCAACGAACATGCGTGTCGCACGGACGCCTTCCGCCACCATGTGCATCTCGTTGAGCGCCTGGTCGAGGGTTCGTCCCGTCCCGAGTTTTTCACCCATGGTACGGTTTCTGCCGTGAGGGGAGGTGGCGGTGACGTACATGTCGCCAAGACCGGCGGGTCCAAACGCCACTTCCGCTCTCGCTCCCAGTTCTGCCAGCAACAGGCAGCCCTCTTTGAAACCGGACATGAAGATGGCCGCTTTGAGGTTGTCACCGCCCAGATCACCGACCTGTTTCAGCCCGTCAACCAAGCCGCAGGCGAGGGCAACGACGTTCTTGTAGGCGCCCCACAGCTCCGCACCCACCGGGTCGCTGGCGGGGTGGAGAATGAAACTGGGCGTGCTGAGGGTTTGGGCGAGCCGTTGAGCGATCGCTTGGTCTTCGCTGGCCACGAGAGCGGTGGTCATCACGCCACCCGCCGCTTCGGGTGCGATGGTGGGGCCGGTCAGGACCGCAAGCGGATTGGTTTTCCCCTCCTCCTTGAGGCGGGTGTGGATGGCTTCAGAAATGAGTCGCTTACCAGGTGCGAGCCCTTTGGCGAGGTCGAGCAACACGTGCCCGGGTTGGAGGTGCGGCAACACGTCCTCCATAACGTCGAGGATGACCGACGATGGGACAGCGAGGACCACGATTTCAGCCCCCTCAACGGCTTCGGAGAGGTGCATGGTGGCGTCAAGTCCTGGAACAGGATGGTTCGGGAGGTACTTTTGGTTCGTCTCGGACATCGTGATGGATTCGTAGACCTCCTGTTCGATGGTCCACCCCGTCACTTTGTGACCCTCGAGCAACCACAAGCGTGCGATGGCCGTCCCCCAGTTTCCCAACCCCAACACTGCGATGTGCGCCATGTCAATCGTGAAACTCGCCTCTTCGGGTGTTTATACCATTTCGGGCAACGGGAGCGTCAAAAGTGAGGATTTGTGAAGGAAGCCAAACGGGCCACTCAGAACAAATCGTCGTCGTCTTCGTCGAAATCGAAGACGTCGTCCTCAACCTTTTCCTCGGCTTTTGCTTTTGGCTTCGATGCCTTTGTTGCCTTGGGCGCAGGTTTGGGCGCCTCAGCGGGTGTGGGTGCTGGCTCGGCGGCAGGCGCCTCTGCTGCAGGGGCTGGGGCGGGCGAGCCACGTGCTGCAGCGATTTGCGTTTCCTTGGTGCGAAGCTCTTCCTCGCTCTTGCCGGTCTGGAGCGAAAGGGCGCGACGACGGTCCTCTCGGGCTTTGCGCTCCAGCTGCTTGTGGCGAGATTTTTCGATGTTTTGCATCATGTACATCGCATCGTGCTCGAGCAACGGCGAATCCGAAATCAACGTGATGTCGAGCCAACCACCGTCCTCCACGATGAATTCGGCCAGCGGCTCAAAGTTGAGATCTGATTTTTTGATTTGCGTGTAGTGCATGGCGTTGCCCGTTCGGTGTTCAACGCCCGAAAAGTGGCAGTAGAATTCCTTGGTGCCAATGCTTTCCCTGACCATGTCAAAGAGTTCGCCGTAGTCTTCCGACGTTCGCATCTGACCGTGCCCACGAGCGTGGATGTGAGCGATGTTGAGAACGGGACCGTCCCCTCCACGTGATTCACCACTTCGAGCACTTCCTCGAGGCTGCCCCAGAGCTCTTGACGACCGGAGGTTTCGATGCCGATCTTGGAAGGCGTGCCGTTTTTGATCCAAGGGAATACGGGGAATTCATCTTCATCGTCGTGCCAGATTTCATGCACGCGGTCAACAATGCCGGAGAAGACGTTGGCCACCTGTTGGTTGGCGGCCTGACCTCGACCGAAATCACCGTAGTGGCCGGTGTGGAGGGTGATGTGGCGAGCGTTGATGGTACGTGCAGCCTGGAGGGTCGCTTCGATTTTTGCAAGGGAGCGCCCACGCTCAACTTTGCCACCGAGCAGTTCAGAGTAGTACGGCCCGTGGATGTTCATTTCAAAGTCGGTCTTGTTGGCGAGCACGCCGGCTTGCCAGTACTGCTCAAAGTGTTGGGGGGCGACCATGCGGACGGTCTGCACCTCCATGGTCTCGAGACCCAGCGAAATGATGTCGTCCATCCCTTCCACGATGGTGCGACCTTTGCAGGAAAGCGGAACACCAGCCGGACCAAGTTTGATTGTCATCCGTTCCCCTCCCCCGAAACCGACCCAAGGGCCATCACATGATAATCCCTTTCTGCTGGCTGTCCGCTAAATCAGCCGTCTTGGGTCGTTTTCAAGAGTGAAACCATACGACTCTTCATGAAGGTGAGACCGAACCGTCAGGCCATGGAGCCCCACGTTCAACGGGCCGTTGAGGCGTTTCAAGCGGGCCGCCCCGTCTGCCTGTTTGACTCGGAAAAGCGGGAAGGCGAGACCGACCTGTTGTTCCCAGCGGCGGCTGCAGAACCGGCGACCATGCGCCAGTTGCGTCAGGACTGCGGGGGATTGCTTTTCCTGGCCATTGGTGACGAGGTGGGGGCCTGCTTTGGCCTCCCCTTTCTTCAGGACCTCCACACGACGCAGGACGCCGTGCAGCGAAGCCCGGTGCTCGCTCATCTCATCACCAACGACCTTCGATACGATGCCCGCTCGGCGTTCACGCTCTCGCTGAATCACCGTGACACCTACACCGGCATCACCGACCACGATCGCGCCCTCACCACGCGGCGATTCGCTGAGTTGGCAACCGCTTGCTTAGCCAACGGCGAGGCTGGCGAAACGGCCATGAAGCGCCTCGGGGACGAGTTCAGAACCCCCGGCCACATCCCGGTGTGTCGAGAAGCGAAGGGTGGACTGAGCGTTCGACAAGGGCACACTGAACTGGCGGTCGGACTGGCTCGCCTTTCGGGCACCGCTCCGGTGGTCATCGGCGCAGAGATGCTCCAGCCCGACGGCGATTTTGCACTCCCCGTCGAAGACGCTCGTGCATGGGCGAAAACCAACGGCATTCCCTTCCTCGAGGGCGCTGATGTCGTCGCAGCTCTGGGCCTTTGAACGGCACCGTCATCCTCATGAAGCAACAGCCCAACCCAAATTCGGTGGTCCAATGAAGCGTATCCTGGCCGTTGGTGTGTTTGACCTGCTCCACGCCGGTCACCTTCACTACCTCGAGCAAGCGAAATCGCTGGGCGACCATTTGACCGTGGTGGTGGCGCATGACGACACCGTGCGAAAGCGGAAGCACGAGCCGGTGACCAACCAAGATCTGCGGCGAAGGATGGTGGCCGGCCTCAAACCCGTGGATGTCGTGGTGGTCGGCAACCCCCCCGACGTGCCCATCTTTGACATCCTGCCTGAGGTGCAGCCCGACGTCATCGCTCTGGGTTATGACCAAGAGCATGCGGAGGAAAACATTCGCCATGCCCTCCAGGAGCGCGGTCATGGCGCCATTGAAGTCGTCCGCGTGGAGGGCTTGAGCGACGACCTGGACGGCACGCGGAAGATCATCGCTCGCATCCTTGAGCGAGCGGAAAAGAAGGGGGCTTGAAGGTGTTCACTGGCATTGTTCAGGGTTTAGGTAATGTCCATTCTATAGAAAAAGGCGAAGCCGTGTGGACCTTCGGCATTGAACTTCCCGACGCAACCGGTCTGGAGCGTGGCGCCAGCGTCGCCATCAACGGTGTTTGCTTAACGGCCACCGAGATGGACGGAAAGCATGTCCGATTTGACGTCATCAACGAGACCCTCGAACGCACCAACCTCTCCAGCGTCCAAGAAGGTGATGATGTCAACGTTGAACGTTCGCTCAAAATGGGCGACGAGCTCGGCGGCCACCTGCTGTCCGGGCACATCATGGGCTTGGGTCAGTTGACCCAACGGACGGAAGTCGGTGAGGGGGTCGACTTCACGGTGGAAGTCCCTGCTTCGATGATGAAGTACATCCACGAAAAAGGCTACATCGGCTTGAACGGGGCTTCGCTCACCATCGGTGCGGTGTCCGACAACCGATTCAACATCCATCTGATCCCTGAAACGCTTCGCCTGACCACGTTTGATCGTCTCGATGTCGGCAGCAAAATCAACATCGAGATCGACTCGATGACCCAAACCATCGTGGCGACGGTGGAACGAATGATGAAACAGGAGAACGTGGAGGGTCGTGCATGAGCAAGCGAGTTGGGTTGGTCTGCGGTTCATTCCACCGTGATGAGGTGGAACGCATGTTGGCCTTTGCCACCGACGAGGCCGAACAACTCGGATTGACCATCGGAGAAGTGGTCTGGGTTCCCGGTTCGATGGAAGTTCCCCTGGCGCTCGATCGCCTGCTCGAGTCGCACGATGCCGCAGCCTGTCTGGGCATCATCGAAAAGGGCGAAACGCAACACGGGCTCGCCATGGGTCAGGCCGTCATCAAAACCATCCTTGACCTCCAACTCAAGCACGACAAGCCCATTGGCCTCGGCATCATCGGCCCGGGTGCCAAACCCAAGCACATCGAGCCACGGCTGGAGCCGCACGCAAGAGCGGCCATCGGTGCTGTGGTCAACTCGTGAGGTCAAACAGTAACATGTAGCCGTCTTTGGTGGCGGTGAACTGCAGACGCTCTGGACCAGCGAGGTACAATCCATCCCCTTCCTCAACGTCAACATCGCCCACCTTCACCGAACCCTTGGGCATGTGAAAGTAGCCCAGTCGGCCTTCTTTCAGTTCGTAGGTGACGCTGACGCCTGCCTTGATTTCACCACCGAGCATCGTGGCGTCCTGATGCAAACCGATGCCGCCTTGCTCGCCTCGGGGGCTGGCCAGCACCGGCAGTGGCTGACCGTCGTTGACCACCGGGTTAAGGGCCATCTGCTCGTAAGAAGGCGGCATGCCACGCTGGTCAGGAATCACCCAGATTTGCAAGAATTCGGTCACCTCGTCTGCGTAATGGTTCATTTCGCTGTGGGTAACGCCGGTGCCGGCGCTCATGCGTTGGACCTCTCCGGGGCGGATGACCGCCACGTTGCCCTCGCTGTCTTTGTGTTCAAGACCACCACGGAGGACAATGGAGACGATGTCCATGTCTCGATGACCGTGGGTTGGAAACCCTGCGCCTCCGGTGATGACGTCCTGGTTGAGCACCCTCAAGGGTCCGATGCCCATGTGCTCGGGGTTGTACCAGCGAGCAAAGGAAAACGAGTGGCGTGTGTCCAACCACCCATGGTTGGCTTTTCCACGTGCATCGGACGGATGGAGCTGGACAGGCATGAAGTCAAGTCCGGGACGGTCCGTTTAAAGTCGTGCATTTGCTAGTGCTTCCAACGACGGAAGCATCGCCACAGATGGCGATACCTAGGATGAACTGGTTCGGGGATGACGGTGGGTGTGGCCGAGGAACACGGCGCCGAGCATCATCGTTAACGCACCGAAGCCTGCAATGCTGGCCGTGATGTAGGCTTCCTCGTAAAGAGCAAAGCCCACTTCAACAAAATGCAAGACGCCGTGCCCGTACAGCGAGAGTTCAATCAGGCGCAAGAAGGCGTCTTTGACGGAGGCCATGAGTGGAAGTGAGGTCTCTCTTGAATAAGCCCTCGTTTCACCCGCTCGAAAGAACGCTCACACCCGCCTCCTTGAGGCGCTGGATGACGTCGTGGATGACCTCCGTGGGCAAATCCTCGGGAGGGTGGATGCCTTCGGTGAACAACTCGGTGGCGCACCACGCCATAACGCAAGCAGCGGTTACCAGTCCGGTGGTTCTGGCCATGCTGGAGTCGCCGTCTTTCCCGCCGTCTTCCACCGTCCAGACAAGCCTCTTCCCTTCGACCTCGATGGCCACTTCCATCCACGTGAATTCGGCACGGTTTGGGTCGTAGCGCCAAGCCTCGACCAATTCATCGGGGTCGAGGTTGGTCGATTGATAGCGTTGAATGTGCCCTGGCCAGCGAACGGTGTATTCCCCCATGGAGGTGGCCGGTATGCTGGTTAACGAACGGAGTCCGTCGGTGAGGAAGGCCTCCATCGTTCGTCCGCTGGCGTCAATGGTGTGAAGGTCGTCCATGGCGGGCACCACGGTCATGGTTCCTTCCCGGACCACGCGAGCGGGGCGCGTGTATTCGGCGATCACGTCGTGGGGTGAAAACGGGGCCATGTAGGACCAAGCCTCATCGGGTTCTGCCGGGTTGCCGCCGACCTTGATGGTCACGCTGTCGAGGTGGCCGTGCTCGCGGTGGGCGAGGGCCACCAGCATGTTGGACAACCCAGGGGCGATGCCGACGTCCCAAAGAACGGTGCCGGGGCCGGAAGGCAGCACGTCGGGGGTGGTTTCGCTGAAGGAAAGGTCGACGATGCGATGCCCCTGAGCGTGGAGGCCTTTGAGGACCTCGTGGCCGATGGAGCCCGGTACCATGTTGACGACGAGGTCAGCCTGGCTGTGGTCGAACTTGACAGCGTCGCCAAGGTGGAAGGTGGCAGGTGTCGTGCGAGGAACGATGTCGTAGAGGTGGACCTCCAACCCTGCCTCGTGAAGGGTGCGAGTGACAAACGAGCCAACCAACCCGCCGCCAAGGCAGTGAATTCTCATGAAGCGTCTTGAGAACAACATCACTCAAAGGTTCCTGCACCCCAACATGCTTCATGTTGTTCGGTGGAAGTCGTTATGTGGTGTGGTGTTGACGGAGAAACATGAGCATCCTTGCCCAGTACGAAGCCGCCTTTGAATCCGGAGACAAAGAACAACTTGACGCCATCATTCACGACGACTGCAAATTCTACCCGCACGTGGGTGGCGCCGTGATGACCAAAGGCGACATCATGGCCTTTGCTGGCATGGGCGCCGTTCGAAGCGAGTCCCATCGCATCCTGTTTGAGAACGACGAAGTCGGCGTGGGTCACTCCATCGCCCACTTTGCCAACGGTTCCACCTCCGAGGCCGTGTTGGCCTTCTACCGCTTCAAGGACGGGAAGATCGTTCACGTTGAGACCGGCGCCACGCCGCTCAGCGATGACTACAAACTCATCGGGCAGTGAACGCCAAAGTGGTATTGACAGCGACCAAGTTCGGTCGCTTGGTTCTACAGAAGCGCCCCGTTTTCGACCGCTACGCCCACCAGGAGCACGACCGTGGCGGCGACCGTGATCAGGATGTTGTCGTCAATGGGCCCAAACTCGTAGCGTTCGACAAAGGTGGCGACGGTCGCGGCGATGAGCCCCCAAACGGGAATGCTGGGGTCGCCCGCACCGGCTGCAAACCACCCCAGCGGTGCACTGACAAGAAACATGAACACGTTCCCGATGGGGCTTTTCGACCGCTTGCGAACCACGGCGTTTCGAACCACGCCGGTCACGCCATCACCAAAGGCCATGAACAGCGATGGCACGATGGCCAGCCAAGGGTCGCCAACCAGCCACCAGATCAGAGAGATTGACATCCACCACATCAGTCCAAATTTGACATCGTTTTGGTTTTGTTCGGTTTGGAACCAGTGCATCACGATGCCCCCGCGGTGGGAGGCGTACAGCAAGCCCGTGAGCAAGATACCCGAAACCATGGGGTACCACACGTCGGTGAACAAGAAGGGCACGCTGAGTGAACCCACGCCTCCGGCCAGCATGTGGACGATTTTTCGGTTGTAATACACGGCCCGAATGTGTTCCATGCCTCGGTTCACCATCATGGTGTAGGGTAGTTTGGTGGCGTAAAGCACCGCCATCACGTAGACGCCCATCCCGAAGGCGGCAGCCAGTTGATTCACCATGGTGGTGCTTCACGCTGGTCCTTCTCTACCTTTTGGCTCCGGTTGGGGCCCTCGGGCGAATCTTCAAACACCCCCGCTCGCACCCAACCTCCTGTGAGTGACATGTCAGAAGTACGGAACGTCATCATCATCGGTTCAGGACCTGCAGGCTACACCGCTGGCCTCTATGCGGGGCGCGCCATGCTCAACCCGCTGATGTTTGCGGGCTACATGTCCGGTGGGCAGCTCATGCTCACGAGCGACATCGAAAATTTCCCCGGCTACCCCGAGGGCATCGGTGGTCCTGAGATGATGATGCAACTCCGCGAACAAGCGGAGCGCTTTGGTCTTGAAGTTCAAGACCGAAACGTGGACGAAGTGGATTTGAGCGAACGACCGTTCAAGGTCATGGTGGAAGGTGAGACCTTCCTCACCCATTCCATCATTGTCTGCACCGGGGCAGAATCGCTCTGGCTTGACGCACCCGGTGAGGCCGAACAAAAGGGACGGGGCATCTCCACCTGCGCCACCTGCGACGGGGCCTTCT
>BOYQ01000007.1:0-48870 GCA_019651595.1 Candidatus Poseidoniales archaeon
TCAACTGATCCCCAAAGACCGACAAGAACTTCCAGTTCAAGGTGTACAACTTCGGCAACCAAATCGCCCGGGAATGAAGATGGGTTTTTACGGGAGAAAAAGGAGCCCCCTTGGAAGAGGCCGGCTTCACCGTCAACCCCCCTCAGACCGTCGCCACCATTGAGCCCAACACCGCCCCAAACCGCTGGGGTATCATGGTCCGCCGCCCAAAAACCCAAAAGGCCGGCCCGGGACCCCTACCACGTGCTCAAACTACGCCGAGTCCGAGTTTGCTTGTCAGAACGGTGGCTGAAACCCGGAATCACAGATGATTACCGTCTACGTTCGTGGCGTTTACCTCCCCGGCTTCGAAGTGGTCCCCGCCCATCTCGATGATCGCCCTTCCCGGGGCGTTCCCTGGCCGCCGTTTCCCCTCAACACGGATGAGGAAGGCGAAAGAGGCCTGGCGAGAATCTGCCCCCCGGTTTTTGACGCACGCCGGTCAAAACCACTCCCTGCGACTCATACGGGGGTTGAATTGATAACACCGGTTGCCAGACACAACCTCAACGGGGATTAACCATGGGTGGATTACTGGACAAAGAAAACGCAGCAAAAGAACCTAAAAACCAAAAACCACAAACCGGTCGAGGCCGACCCCAAAACCCTGTGGTTCAAAAAAAACCTCGGTTGGTCTCCATCTCCGGGCTTTTCCTGACAATGCAACAAAGTTTTTTCGCTGGATGGGTGATCATCCTTTTTGGGGGGCCATTTTGTCCTTGCAGGGGGGTTTCAGGGGGCTTTGCGGGTCGCTGTGGTCCTTGTTCTCGGAATCGGAGCCATCGTAAAAGCTGCCCCGGGCATGCGGGGAAGTGTCAAGAAAAGAAACTCTACCCCACGCTTGTTGTGGCTCTCCCTGGACCAATATTCTTGTGATGGTTTTCCCGTCAAACGCGAACATTGCTGGGGCCGGGGCATTTCTGACAAGCCAACGACGAAACGGTTTTGCCATTCGAGGGGGGTTTCTCCTCTGTCGATGTTTAGATTCGTTCCCAAGGTGAGACGCTCTGGTCTGGGTGCCGAGATGACGAGCGATATCAAGCGGTTCAACCCCCTATCAACGACTTCTTTGATGGAAATTCAGAGGAGGGGGGTCCTTTTTGAAAACACCCTCTTTGCGACGCTTAAACGGCAACACCGTGAGATGGAGGGAACACAAAATTCCTGGTGCGCCGCCTTCAAGGGGGGCCCATTTTACTCCATATGTATCAAACACGATTGAAACGGTGAAACGGTTTCAACCTACAAGGCGTTCGCCCCCAGGTTTTTGTTGGCCTCTTCGCCGACGGTGAAAACCCAAAGGATGATGGCTCCCAGTTATGTTTCCCCTAACCAGCGACCGTTTGTGGGCCAACAGACATACCCCCTCACCGTCCCCAAGCAAGGCCCTCGGCCCTACACTCACCCCACGGTCCCCATTGACGGGGACACTGCCAAGTGGGTGTCTGATTATTCTGGACGAAGGCGTCGTCCAAAAGCGTTGGATTTTTTCCCCCTGTCTGGAACGGCTCAAGACAACGACGGGTTCGAGAACCGAAAGTGACAGATTCTACGATGATGATGGTTGCTACGTTTTTACTTTGGTAAACAAATGTAACCTTGGCGATGAAATTCCCGACCTTTTCGGTCGAATTCGTGGGAATCAACTGGAACCAGATACACCAGAGGGTCGGAACTCGTATCCCGTTTGTTGAGGCACCCAGCGATTCTCCCTCTCGCTGCTTTCCCAACACCCCTCCCCCCAAAGGGGTGGAATTGTTGACAACACCCGAAAGGTTCAGCCTGATTTGGGATGGTTCCGCAAACCAACGCGGACGAGGGCGATCAGGCGTCTGATTCTTGGAAGCAAAAAGAGGTGGATTCTTTTTCTGCGTTTTGTCCGAATCTTCCTCCTCCAAACCTTCCCTTCTTCGTCTTCCCATCCTCAGCATCACTGGCTTCTTCGGCCGAGTCATCATCTACGGGGGCGCGTCATCGTCCTCTCCCTTCACCGGCTTCAACGGTCGTGCGTGATCCCAACCTCGTCTTCAGTGTAGGTTGCGTAACCCTTCTCGTTCCTGGTGTTTGAGAGGCCACGAACAACGCCAACGCCACAAAACCCCAAAGGCCATAGCAGTGTAGATGATAATCGGGGCTTCTTCCACCTCCTCAGCGTATTCCCACATGAGGGGGGCGATGTCGCCCCGGTCAGGCGACAACGCCTCGTGACCCGTTGGGGGCCGTGGGGGGGAGAGGCTTGCGGTAACGCGCCTCCCCGGCCTGTAGGCGTACCACGGGGGCACGCCTTTTCCTCGCCGGGTGCAAGGCTGACGGTGATTTGCGTGGTGTCGGGGGTTTTTCGCCCTCTCCCCAAAAAACGCTGACGGCGAGGCGGGGGCCCTGGCCGGTGTTGGCCACGGGCCCACCCCTGAAACCTGTGTTGCGCCCTTCGGCGATTTGGGGAGCGGGGCCGTGACATCGACAAACGGCGGGGCCCACTTCAACGGTCGCGTGGGGTGGGGGGAGCGGCAAAGGTCGTTGATACACCCCCCAGCCGTTTGGGATGGGGGTGATGCTCGCCTCTTCTTGGTGAACAACACCGTTGCCATCCATCCCCCCACGTTCGCTTGTGTTCGTTGGTTGGCCCCTCCCCCCCAACACCACGTTTCCGTTTTTACGGCGGGCGTTCCCGGTGGCCCCCTGGCGTACACGCCCCAAAATCCCCCTGGGAATGTTGGTGTTGAGCGTGGGTCGGGGGGAGACGAATCCCGCATCGGGGGTCCCTCCGTCCCCGGCTGTTTTGGTAGTCAAAGGTGGCCTCGTGCGGAGGATGATGTCCTCGTCGGTTCGGGAGCCCTGATGGGCTGTTGACACGGACACGGGGCGCTGTTTTTGCACGTCAACAGGGGCGCTTCCAACCAGCGTAGCACCGTCAATTGACAGAGGGCTTTGCGTGATGCAGCACCTGAGACGGTGCGAAGGGGTGGTAAGGGGCCGTGGGCCCGGGTGTCGAACGCCGTTGGGAAACCCAAAACAGGGAGCGAACATCCATTTGCCAGCACCTTTCTGATTGCCCCCCCGAGATGGCCTTGGCCCAAAGCACGACGCGGGGGAAATAATTGGGGAAAGGAACCGAGGTCGGTGGCGGGCGGCCAAACTGGACCAAGCCCCAGCCCGAGGCGTTGAGCGTTTCATCGCCGAGGAAAAATCAACCTGACACCGTCGCTGATGGCGTGATCAAATTTCAGCTGCAGCACACCTTCGTCAGCGAGATCGCCGAAATTGAGGGTGATCGTCGTGGGTGCGTTGGGTTGAATCATCCAGCCAGCATTCAAATCCTCGCTCACCAACGCGCCGTTGGTGACCACCATCTGTCCACCTTCTTCCACGGTGAAGGAAGAACCGGTGGCCATGGTGATGTTCGCATTGACCGTGAGGGTTGCTCCGTCAGCGATGACGACGTGCCCGTTCATGTGGCCGTCCTCCGTCCACGTTTCGGAAGCCGTGATGGTGTTGCTGTTGCCATCGCTGGGCGGTTGTGCGGCGGCGAGGGGAAGGCCCAGCAAAAGGAGGCTGAGCATCAGGGCCACGAAGGGTGCAGGGGTTCGCATGGTGGTGTGTTGGCTGTGTGGTGGATAAGGGTTCTTCCACCATGGACCCAGAAAGGGTGAGCGCGAAGGCCTTATTCATCGGCCGAAACACCGTGAGGGTATGAACGGCGCAAAGGTGGTCGTGGTTGGTAGCGGAGGACGTGAGCACGCGCTTTGCCTTTCGCTCAAAGCCTCGCCGAAGGTGGCCGCCATCCATTGCGTTCCAGGCAACGCTGGAACCGCCCGAATCGCCACCAATCACGCCGTTGAATCCTCGGTTGAAACGCTCGTGTCGTTGTTCCAGGAACTCCAACCGGATTGGTGGTGGTTGGTCCCGAGGCGCCGCTGTGCGACGGTTTAGCCGATGCGTGCGCTGAGGCCGGTGTCGCCTGTTTTGGTCCCGTGGCGGCCCTCGCTCACTTGGAGGGTTCCAAACTCCATGCCAAACAAGCCATGGAGGCAGCAGGCGTGCCGACGGCTGCCTACCTGCGATTGGACAAAACGACCGATATCGAGGCTGCCTTGGATGCTTTTGCCGGTCACCCGTGGGTGGTGAAACGGGACGTGCTCGCCGGCGGGAAAGGCGTGGTCGTGACGAGCGACCGAGACGAGGCGAAGACGTTCATTGAATTCTCCATCAAAGCCGACGGCTACGTGCTCCTTGAGGCCTTCCTCCCGGGGGAAGAAGCGAGCATGTTGGTGGTCATGGACGGGACAGCTTACCGCACGTTGCCCGCCAGTCAGGACCACAAGCGGGCGTACGACGACGATATGGGGCCCAACACCGGGGTATGGGTGCCTATTGCCCGGCGCCGGTCGTTTCATCCGAGTGTACGCCAAAGTCGTTGAGCGCATCGTCGAGCCGATGCATGCGCATTTGTGTTCGCAGCCCGACCCGTATCGTGGGGTGTTGTTCATCGGGTTGATGATCGATGAACACGGCGACCCTTACGTCGTCGAATTCAACGTGCGTTTTGGCGACCCCGAGTGCCAAGTCACCCTCCCGCTGATCGCCACGGACATGTACGAACTGCTTCACGGCGCCGCCACCGACCGACTTCATGAAGTTCCACTTGAGATTCACGACAGCGTGGCGCTGACGGTCGTGCTGGCCTCCGAAGGCTACCCTGCATCACCCATCAAGGGGCGACCCATCGACGGTCTGTCTGAGGTGCTGGATGGAGAAGCGTACGGGCGTGCATGGGTGAACTTCGCCGGTGTTGCCCTCGGCGATGAGGGCCAATACATCGCCTCTGGCGGGCGTGTCCTCTCGTGCACAGCACAAAGCGACGACCTCACCTCCGCCCACGATGCAGCGTATGAGCTGCTTCAGCACCTCGCCCTCGAGGGGGGTCATCACCGCCGTGATATCGGCCATCGGGCCATGGAATAAACCGGTGTGTTTTGGCCTGTTTTCCACCTCAACAAAAAGGCGACTGAGCGTCAGTGAATTTCAGGCCAACCCGTTATACCTAAAAGGGGTTCAGAAGTGGCCAACGACGCCAGCCTTGAGGCTGGACCTAAAATGAGGGATAGAAATGGATGAACAAATGGATACGAAGGTGATTCAGCCTAGTGCCAACTTGGGGTTGCTTCTCGCGCCCTTGGCCGTGCTGCTCGCTCTTGCAACCACCCGAGTCGTGGGCATTGACTACGACTTGACACTGACCAACATGATGCCGATGCTCGTCGTCGTCGCTGCAAGCCTTGTGGCCCTGGCGCCACGCTTGATCCTCTCTTCACAATCCGATTTGTCGTCCACCACCGTTTCCCTCGGCGTGCTGGGGTTCGCACTCATCGGTGCAGAGGTTCTCTACGCTTTCGCCGACGTCGACGCCGTTGCTGCGCTGATGTTCGCCATCATCGTCATCTTCGGCTCGAACTTTGACATGCGAGGTCGCCACGAGTGGGTGACCGCCATGATCTTTTCCGCCGTTGGTTTCTGGTTGGCCGTGGCGGCCGCAGGGGACGCTTACGCAGCGCTTCCCTCGATCTACACGATGGAAAGCGGGCAACTGGTTTCCACCATGAACCTCGAGCGCCAAGCCACCGCTTACGTCTTCTTTGCCTACTGGACGATGTTCACCGCGGCGGGATTGATGGCCGGTGTGCTCGCTCGCGGCACCTTGAACCCCTGCGGCAACGAAGGCTGGTTTTCTTTCCTCGGTCAGTCAAGCGGCTTCAATCGAAATTCGCTCCCACTGGTGGTTGCGTTTGGCGTTTGGGTCCTGGCCTTTGCCGGCTCGCTGTGGCACTTCAACAGCGTCTCGGTCGTCGACCAGTTGGGCATCACCACGGAAAACGGCTACCACGGCTACGTCGGGTACTGGAGTGCGTTCCTGACCGGCGTGGTGGCGCTCATCATGGCCGGCATGGTCGCCGAGCGCTGGTACACCCGGGCCATGCTGGTCGGTTCCATGTGGACGCTCTATCAGGTGGCCGCTTGGTTCGAAGCCGGTATTTGGTACAGCGAAGACTTGGACGGCACGTGGGGCGCTCTGATTTGGCTCGCCATCACGTTCTTCATCGCCGTCGGCATCTACTCCATTGGCAACCACGAACGCTACGGTGGCTGGGCCAATCGCGGTGAACACGAGCCCTCGCAGGCCCGCTTATTCCTCCGCGCTCACGGCGCCGGCATGATGATTGGTCTGGCTTTCCTCATTGGTTTGGCCATTCGAGTTCAATGGTACGCCGTGCCCTCCATGAACGCCTTTGGAACGGGCAACTGGGACATGACGGGCGGTTCTGACCCTTGGTACATGAAGCGGGTCGTGGACTACATCCTCGCCAACAACGCCCACCTTATCGTGGACGCTGACCGC
This sequence comes from Candidatus Poseidoniales archaeon, assembly GCA_019651595.1. GTDB lineage: Archaea > Thermoplasmatota > Poseidoniia > Poseidoniales > Poseidoniaceae > Poseidonia. Next base: position 6,434 of record BOYQ01000007.1, read on the forward strand.
TTCTACCCCATCGGAGGCATCAACCCCCGTCCGCCGCTCTTCTCGTGGTCGATGGCTGTTGGCGCCATGCTGCTCGAGCCGTTCCTCAACACGCCCGAGGACGCCGTCTGGTGGAGCATGCTTGCCCTGCCCGCTGTTTACGGTGCTTTGACCGTGTTCCCCATCGCTTCGATGGCCAAGGATCACTTTGGCAAGGGCGCCGGTGTGCTCGCTGCTTGGCTCATCGCCTTCATGCCCGCCCACGTCACCCACTCTACGTGGGCTTTGGCTGACCACGACGCCTTCGTGATGTTGTTCATCTCGGTCGGTTTCATGTATTGGCTCCGTGCCGTCAAGTACGCTGGTTCCGCTCGGATTTCCAAGACCACCTCGCCCCACCCGCTCTCCTTCGTTCGTGCGTTCCACGACGTAGCCGCCAACCGACAAGCCGCCTTGGCCAACGCCGCCCTGGCCGGTGTCGCCTTTGGCATCGTCTCGCTGGGTTGGAAAGGGTTTGTCGTGGGTCCGTCCATTCTCTTCTTGGCCTACGCGTTGCAAGTGGCCCTGAACATGTTCCGACGTCGCGATTCCACCACGTTGAGCGTCATGTTCCTCGTGATGTTGGCCACCACCTTCCTCATGGCCTTGCCGTTCTACGCTCACCCACAGTTGAACTTGGTCTTCGATTCCACCGGTCTGCAACCGTTTTTGTTCATCTTCGGCTTTACCATTGCCATCGCCTTCGTCACCACCGGCTTCCGAGACAAGCCTTGGTTGCTGGTCTTGGGCACTTTGACCGCCGTCGCAGCCGTGTTCTTCGCCGTTCTCTACGTGTTGAAGACCCTCGAAATTTCGGACGCATGGGACGTGTTGTTCACCGGTAGCGGTTACTTCACGAAGACCAAGATTTTCGGCACGGTCGCAGAAGCCAACGCACCCAACCGGGCCCAGCTCTTCGCTTCCTTCGGCCCCATCACCTTCCTGCTCGCCCTCATCATGGGTGGCGGTCTGTTGTGGCGCGGTCTTCGCCACCGCAACGGAACGGCCTTGGTGTTCGGTGTCTGGGTCTTTGCGGCCACGTTCATGGCTTGGAACGCGGCTCGTTTCATGTTCAACGCCACCCCCATCATGGCCATCCTCGGTGCCGCAGGTATCGTGGCGTTCTGGCAGTGGGCCAACTGGAGCGGCTTGGTTCGTTCGTGGAAGAAATTCGGCATTCGCACGCCAGCGGACCGTATTTCCGGAGCACGCAAGGCCGTCTGGCGCACCCCGCAGTTCTCCGCCGTGTTCCTCGTCATGATCATGATCTTCGGTCAGCAGGCCACGTACGGATTGGATTCCGCCATCCCCGGTACGTCCAACCAAGAAGCCGAAATTGACGAGCGCATCTACAACATCATGCCCGATATCATGCGCTTTGACGGGTTGGGCTTCTCCATCCTTGACAGCAGCACCTACGACGGTCGACGTTACCTGGGGAGTTTCGGGTCTTCGTTCAACGACAACGGCTGGAATGCGGCTTACGAATGGCTTGCGAATCAGGACACAGGCATGGCCTATTCAGAAAAACCAGCCTTTGTCTCGTGGTGGGACTACGGTTTCCAGGCCCTCAGCACCGGTGAGCACCCCTCGGTTTCTGACAACTTCCAGTCCGGTATCCCAGCCACGGGTAACATGCTGCTCGCCCGAAACCAAGACGATTTGACGGCGATGTTCATCTGGCAACTGGCCGAAGGCGACCGAACGTACGCCACGGAAGGGACCGACTACCAGTTCACGCCGACCTTTGCCGGTGTGGTTCAGAAGTACCTGGACGACGACCAGTGGAGCGACTTCGAGACGATGCAGACGAACTTTGGGGAAGAGATGATTCAATTCATTGAGGACCGCTCGTTCAACGTCGTGAAGACCAACCGCGACGTCGTGATGGCGGAGGGCTACCTCCACACGGCCGGTGTTTTCGGTGGCGAGAAGGTCTACAAGATTTACAAGGACCAAACGCCGATTCCCTGCACCGATGCCGTGTCAACTTCCTGTGTTGGCGATGCATGGAGTTCGATGGATCAAGCCGATATCACCTTCAACAACAACGTGCGAACGAACGAGGAGACCGTCAACGGTCGAACCCACACCATCATCGGGGACTACTGGTACACCGATGATCTGCTGGATGAGTACCTCTCGGTCTCAACGTCCATTCACCGAAAGAACGCTCGCTTGGCCTTGGCCACGCAACTCTTGACGGCGGCGTTCGATGCCAACCCTGACGCCACGATTCACGACCTGTACAACGACCTCATCAACCTCGAGGGCCTCTATCGGGTCCAGGACTACGAAGGCGCACCCGGTGAGACCATCTCCCGCGACCATGAGATCCGCTACTTCGCCATCGACGACCGCCTCTACCCCCGAGCGGGTCGCTACACGGCCGATGCAAACTACAATCGCGGTCAACCGATGGGTATTTTCGGCGCACCGACCATTCTCTCCGGTCAGGACATTGGAACGTACATGGACGAGGTCTACGAAACCGTCCGTGGTGATTTCCAAGACGAAATGACCCGAGAGGAAGTTGATGAAGCCATGCAAAAGGACTTCCTCAACCAGCAGGCAGGTGCCGATATCGACCCGCTGCAAATTGAAGACGTTCGCGTTGATCACAACCCTGCTTTCTTTGAGACCATGGTCGCTCGTACCTACGTCGGCTACGGTGCCTCAACGCTCGGCCTCAACGCAGGTTCCAGCAACCCTCAACCGTCGCAGCACTTTGGTCAGTCCGGTTCCCCAGGGACCATCATGACCAACGCGCTGCCGCTCCCCGGGGCCATGATGAACCACTTCGTTATTGCCAACTGGTACAGCGAGGTGGCGGAAGACCAGATTCAATCGACCAACACGCTCGTGAAGATTCTAAAGTACTACCCCGGTGCTGAAATGACCGGTCAAGTCACCATGAGCGACAACGGTCAGGGCCTGCCCGGTGTTCGTTTGCTCATTGAGCGAGACGCCTTCTCGGGCGAGACCGGTGAGGACCTTGACGAAGACACGTACTGGGTTCCCATCGGCTTCGTTGATGCCGACGAGAACGGACGCTACAGCTTCCTAGCACCTGCTGGAAAGATTCGTGTTTCGGCCTTTGCTGGTGTCTTTGACGCCTCTTCAGCCCGAGACAACATTCGAGACGGTTCCTACGGCGAGGGTCTCAGTGACATCCTCACCGAGACCAACGACGACCGTCAAATCAACGAGATCACGGCCGTGCTCGGCCAAGTGGCCAACATGACGTGGCTGGGCGAATCCCTGGTGAACGTAACGGCCGACGAGGCCAACCGAGTCACCGACATGGAAAACACGGTGGACATCGCCGTGGAGAGCAGCGGTGTTTCGGGAACGGTCGTTTGGTCCGGCGATGAAGCCTTCAACGGCGACCCCATTTCTGAAACCACGTTCATTCTTCGAAACATCTGGTCCATGACCGACAACTACACCGTTGAAACCACGAGCGGTTCCTTCACGTCAGATGAATCCCGTATCCTTCAGGGAACGGGTGAAGCCACTCTTGTTGAGGACGGTTCGTTTGACAGCGAAGGCATTGCCCTTGCCAGCAACTTCATCGGAACCTTCACTCGAGACATTGGCAACGATCGCTCGTTCTTTGCCAACGGTACCTGGTCCGGAAACGGTGTCATCGAAGCATCGTGGGTTGAACCCAGCGATGTTGTCAACTGCGATGCTGATAACGAATCGAACGCCATCATGCCGGTGAACGAGACCTTCTGTCGCATTGTCGATGAGGAGGCTTCCACCACGACCTATCGACTCGAAGGCACGGTCGACGCCATGGGCACCTTCACGTCCGAGGGGACCTCAACCTTGACTCGCAGTTACGGTGATGCCGATGCGGGCCAAGGCGAGACCCTCGAAGGCGCTGGTCTGTTCGAGGGAACGGGTACGTTCAACGGAACCGGCCTCTTCATCGGTGTTGGTTCATTCTCGGGCCCCATGGTTGAACCCGGTTCGTTCTACAAGACCGGTCTGTTGCCCGGAACCTACAACATGATTGCCCAGTTGGACAACGGAAAGGAAGTGCTGCTGCCCGACCCGGTTGAAATTGGAATAGACCCCAGCTACGACTTGGCCATGACCATGCCGGGTGCCATCTTCAAGGACACGCTGAAGGACATGCACGGCGACGCCATGCCCAACCAAACCATCGAGTTTGTTGATGTGGAACTCGGCGATGACGCCGCCGTGATGATCATGACCGACGAGGAAGGTAACTTCTCGTACGGGCCGATCCCACCAGGCAACTACTACTACCGAGGCGACGTTGACAACGACGGCTGGTACGACTACAACGAATCAGCCTTCGTGAACGATGACATCTCCAACATCACGCTGGAGCTCAACGTCCCCGACACCGTGGACGTGACGCTCACGTTGGTTTCCCCGGTTGACCCCCAGACGCAGGAAGCCCTCTTCGACGTGGCGGACCGAACAATCACGTTCGAGAACGAACTCGGTCTCCTCGACCCCATCAACGTGACCAGCGACGAGAACGGCGAAATCTACGTCGAACTCTTGTTCGGTGTCTGGGACATTCGCGATGACGTGAACCCTGAGTTTGTCTTGTTCGACCAGATCGACCTTGAACCCGGCACGGATGATGTGCTTCGAGACGTGACCTACGCTCAAGCAGCCTACATCAACGGGTCGATGCGCAACTACCCCGGTGTGACCGTGGACGAGTGGGACACGTGGAACCAAGAAACACCCGAAGAAAACCGCATACAAACAACGCAAGCAGCGGATGGACTGACGTTGAACTTTGTTTCCGACAACCTTGCGTTCTCCGCTGTCACCAACTTCACGGGTAATTTCTCGGTGCGCGTCCCCTCAGGTTTCACCTACCACATGACGACCGAGAGCGTTGTCACCAGCCGTGGCTACGGTGCGCTGGTGCCCGTTGAAACGGGCGTCGACGTCGACCTGGGCGCCTTGTACATTGAACCGACCGGTAGCGTCAACGGCATCGTCCATCTCTACGACAACACCACCCGCTGGGACTCTTCCTTCCCGCTCTGGGAGGCACCCGAAGTGGTGGCGACCAACGACGCCGGCTTGATGTGGACCACCACCACCAACGAATTGGGCGACTTTGCCTTCGACCTTCCCTCCGGCATCTGGACGATTTCCCTCACCGATGAGCGATTGAACGCCACGTCTGTTGATGACTTGGACGTCAATCGCTCCAACACGGAAACCCTCTCCACGATGGAGTTGTTTGCCAACCCTGAAGCCGTCGAGGTTGAGATGCACGTCTTCCTGAACGCTGCCGAAGACGGTACGTTTGAGAACGGCACGATGGCCACACCGGACTTCACGCTGAAGCCGATCGCTGAAAACCGCGACCCGATTTACTTCACCGCAGAAGACTACACCGAGCCTGGCATCATTTCCGTCTCGTTGACGCCTGGCGGCTACGATTTGTTGTTCAATCAAACGGCAGCCTCGGATGAGAACGCCACGGATTACGACTTGGTCGGTGAGACCTTCTTTGACGCCATCCGCATCGGCCTCGATGCAGTCGATGAACCGTACGAAGTTGCTCTGAAGAACACCTACTTGGTCACGGGAACCCTGCACAACAGCACCAACGAAGGCATTGCCAACGACTTCTTGTTGTACAACGAAGCCGACGACCAGTGGTTCAACATCGGCTCGGACGAGAACGGCAGTTTTGCCGCCTACGTCCCTGCTGGAGAATGGCTCATCATCGTGGCACCGTTCAGCAACGGGGACCACACCGAGACCCTCCGACAACCGCTTTCTGTTGAGGCGGGTTCAGAGCGAAAGGACCTCGAGTTGACCACCCAAGTGAGCGTTCGTGTGACGATGCAACTCTTGGAGGCGGTCACCGAAGCTTCCCTCAGCGACATGACGGTGACGGCCGTAAGCCACGATGGCTTCGGCAACATCACCTTTGAGCGAACCGACGCCGATGGAAACGCATCAGAACTCTTGATGCCCGGCACGTGGAGTTTCTACTTCAACCGGACCATCGGTACCAAGTCGTGGTTCATGGACACGAGCGATGCTCCTTTCAGCACGGACGCAGCGGACGAGAACAACTCACTCGTTCTCGACCCCGTTTACGCCACCCTTGAAGTGGAGATCGGCGGTAAGGTCTTCTGGGACCTTGACAACAACAGTGCGCCAAGTTTGGGTGAAGGCTTGCCCGACATGACCGTCACCCTGGTGGGCAACAACAACTCGGAGGTTTCCACCACCGTCTCCACCGACGAAGATGGCGTCTGGCGTGTCTTCGTTCCGATTCGCGACGTCTACAACGTCTCTGTTGAAAAGGAAGGTTTCGAAACGGTGTACTATGCCACCGAAGATCAGGAAGGCTACACGGTTCACGACAGCCCCGATTCAACGGACATTGAGGTCACGGCCGGTCTGGTTGAGGTCGAAGGGACCATCACTGACCAACTCGACGCCGACCGACTGGTGGACGCCACCATCGTGCTCTACCCCGTTGCGGGCGTCGAGCGCGACCCGGTCCACGTGAGCGGAACCATGAACGGCACCACCCTCGAGTGGTCAGCCGACGCCAGCCCGGTGAGGGTGGTCGTGTTTTCCCCCGCAACCGGGACCCAACGGAGGCGGTGTCTCCACGGCTTCCGATGCAACCGTCCAACGGGGCAACATCGCATGGCGGCCCCGGCCCTCGGGATTTGGCAACTTTTTGGGCCGACACGACCAGAACTGCACCACGCCGGTTCCAGCGACCCGGGCCAATGATTCGGTACGGTCGATGGAAGTTTCCTTGAGGGCCCAAACGGGGGATGGTGGACGCCCTGCTTCCGGTGAACCCCGAAGCCTGTTCCCGAGGGGCGGCCCTTTTGACGGTAATTCATGACCGTCCAGCACGAGAGGGCCCCCCGAGAGGGAATACTAGGGGGTCAAACCACCACGGCACGGCCGATCAACCCATCGCCGCATTGCAGTTCAACGGGGTCAACCTGCACGACATCATTCAACCAAGACACGCTGGTGAACGCCACGGTGTTCAATCCACTGGACACCGAACTCCAGGCAGAGGTGTCTTTCAACAACGAATCGGGTACTCCACCATCGTTTTTTGACTACGTGTTGTTTACAACGGCACGAGATCCAAGATGCCCCTCTGGGGGAAAGGGCAAAAAAGGGGGGACAAGATTCCGCCCTTTTGACGGTTAAATTCTGGAACGCTTCAAGCGGAGCCTCAAAACACCATCAACGGGCCCCGGCATTGGGGACGCCAACCCCGATGCGGTTCTCAACACGCGGTGAGGGTAAACTCACCTTCCCGCCCGTTGAGGACGCTTGGACCTGCAGAACGGTCATCCGACCCCCGGGACTCAAACCGATTTGGGGCGTTCCCCCCAAGCCTCGGTGAAGGTACGTGACAGCCCTTTGGGGGTTCCCCGTCTCGGGGAAAAAACCCGAAGAAGTTGGATTCCGCCCTGTTGAGCGTCATTTCTCCTTGCGTTGACCAACAACGGAAACGGGAAGGGCACGTTCACCATGGACGAGAGGGGGTCCCGGGGGACGGTCGAGACCCCGATGATGTCCACGTTGACGCTGAACAAGGACGAAACGCGAACGCAGCAGTTCACCGTCTTTGCTCCTGCCAGTTATTCAGAAGACGACGCTGACTTCGACCTCACGGTTTACATCAACAGTCAGGGCGAGAGGGCGACGGTAAGAAGTGAAGGTGCCATCAAGAAGGGGATGTTTTCACCATCGAAAAGGCCGCATTGCCACCGAATCGGGCCAGACGTGAACGGGCCGAGCCGTACGGATTCCCGGGGCAACGCCGGCCTGTTGGGCGCTCCGTCCGTATCGTCTACCTCACCCCACCCGGGGCGATGAGATGTTTCCCGTCCACGCCCTCCCCGCCGGGGTGAAGGGATGGCGGTGTTTGACGGGTTTAGCCAGCCAAGGCCCAGCGCTTCATGAGTTGAGGGGGCTGGGGGAAGCAGAAAGCGTCGAGTCGGCCGGATGCCGGTGATTTCAGCATTGAAAAAACATGGACGACGGGGGACGGCGAATCCGTGTGGATGACCTGCTCATCGCCTGCTCGCCATCCTCGTGGTCTACGGCGGTGTTCGTACGGCTCGCAGTCGTGGCGGTGCCAAGTTCTGATGTTCACTTTTGTTGATTTTTCAAACAAGGGTTGATGAGGACATGAACGGGGGAGCGTAAGCCATGGAAGGTCTACGGAGCAATACCTTCCGGAACCATCGGACCGGCAAAAGTTTTAGCGGTGGACCACGGTGATTGGGTTTTGGACCAGGGGAAACCGAAAGATGGGTTCCCCTTTTACGTTGAACTGGTCGTTGCCAAGCGCCGTCGATTCTCACTCCGGGTGGTGGTGGTGGCCTTTTCGATCTCGGCCACCGTGCTGATGTGGAAAACCAATGGTTGGTCGTCGACCTTCCTCCTCCGACGCCGAATGGGCCTTTTAAGAAAGGGGCTCCAGCGGTCGCCGATGGGTTGTCCGGCGAAGGGGTGCGGGTTGCATGGTTGAACCGGGGGGATGGGACACGATGGTTTGCATCCAGTCAAATCACCTTCAAGGGTTTGATTGGGACCCCTCGCCTGCCCGTGGATTACGGTGCCGTGGCTCACGGAACGCTGATGTCAGGGTTGTTGCTGTCCAATGATTCCAACCAACGGGGGCGGCACCCAACGTTTCCTTTGCCATGGTGGCGGCGCTTGGCGACAACGGCGAGGGTGAAAACACCGGTCTCGATGCCGATGTAGCGACGCCATCCGCTGGTGTCAGTTTGAATTCCAAGCCGACATCATTTCGCTTTCCTTGGGCGGGACCGAAGAGGAAGCCGGGCTCGAAGGCGGGTCGTCTTCGCCACCCGGCAAGCAACCGACGCCGGAATTTACGTCGTGGCGGCTGCGGGAAACGACGGGCTTGACGATGATGGTGATGTAGCGTCGCCAGGCAGGTCTCGTTGGCCATTTCCGTTGGAGCCACCACACGAGATGGCGCCGTCTGGAGCAATTCCTCGACGGGAGCGTTGACCGACCGGAACGGGGTGGTCCGAGACCATCCGCACATGAAGCCCGAAGTGGTGGCTCCTGGTGTGCGCATCATCAGCACCGGGGAGGACAACCTGTGGTATTCCAGCAGCGGGTCGTCGGACGCCACGGTGTTTGTGACGGGGGCGTTAGCGCTGATCTTGGAGGACCAACCCCACCTCAAGGCACAGCCAAACGGCAATTCTTCCTGTTTGGTCGAAGTGAAGCGAGCCCTTGCCGATTCGTTGGCCAACGGTGGAGACGACCATGACCCACGGGGAGGCTACGGTCTTTTGGACGCCTCCCTCTGGCTGGCGGAAGCACGGGCCATATCGGCGTGCTGAGCCTGTTTTTCCTCGACATTGCGTGAACAATCGGGCCTGATTCTTCCTGATTTATGCACGTTTGTAGACATTATTCGGTTGTTTTCTTCATGATTCCGGGGAATTTATTGATACTTTAAAGACATATTGATACATCTAAATCGGCAAATGAGGCGCAGTATTATATTCGTGGCGTCCATGGACACGATAGGTGAATCACCGATGTCTCGAAAAAATCAAACAAAATCCGTATCGCTCGTCCTGCTTTACATGACGTCGCTCTTGCTGGCCATGGTCAGCGTACCCTCGGCCATGGCCGTGAACGAAACCACGCAGGGGACCGTCACCGGAACCGAGACCTGGTCGGGCACCATGAACCTCCAAGACGACGTGACCGTCGCTGAAGGGTCAAAACTCATCATCAACGCTGGCACCACCATCAACATCCCTCACGGGAAATTCATCGACGTACAGGGCGCCATTTGCATCGGCGATTCGAACTGCGGTGCAAGCCAAGGTTCGGCTTCGTCCCAAGCCCGATTCATCTGGTCGACACCAACCGACTACACCAAGACCGGCCGTTGCCTGAACACGCAGAGCAACGTGCTCAACAACCCCGACACGGCCTGTGGGTCTGCGCTGATCATCCGAGACACGATCGACCAGTCCATCACCTCCATCAACTACGCTCACTTTGAGAACGCTTACGGCTACCCCATCTACGTCGCTTCTCTTCAGTCTGTCCAGTACGGTGCGCTGGTGTTCGACGGTTCCTCAACCACCGCTCGAGGACTGACGTTCACCGACATCAACACCTCCAACGTCATCGCCGTTGATTACGCCGCACCGTTGCTCGAGGATTCGACCTTTGAACTCGGCATTGACGGCCAGGGCTACGATGCAGCAGCCGTCCGTGCCTACGACGCCGGCGCTGGAATTTTGTCCACGTTCCGCATCAAGAATTCTGAGTTCACTGGAAACGATGCTGACTGCGGACAACAAGGCGGTGGCCGGGCTGTTCTCTACATCGAGAACTCCTACATCGACATGGACAACCTCGACATCAAGGACAACAGCTACGGCATTCTGATGAAATCAAGTTCCGGTTCCTTCACCAATTCGCAAGTGGATGTTAAGTGCAACGCCATCGACACCAATTCGCTCAAGACCACAGGAAACATTGAGCACACACTCGAAGTCACCAACAACGACATCACGACCGAAGAAGGGGCCGGACTGACGGCCTACGACGGTGCCAAGGTCTACGCCGAGGGCAACACCATTTCGGGGGCCAGCGAGGGTTCAGGTGTCGGCATCCGCAGTTCGGTGGTCGAACTTCACCGCAACACCATCGGTCCCATCGGCGGCTGGAACGGCTTGTGGATTTACGGCACCTCCGATGTGGTGGCCGAGAACAACACCATCCAAGACACGGCGAAGGAACCCGTTCTCATTGGTGAGTACCACTATCAAGACCAGGGCTGGCAGGTACCTGCGCCCACGGCCGCTCGCATTTACCTCGCCAACAACGCGATTTCCAACAATTCGGGGACCTGCAATTCGCAGATGTACGGAGGCGACTTCGCATGCCCTGCCATCCACGTGTTCCGCTCCTCTGCTTCCATCTTGGACAACACCATCACGGGCAACACCGGCGACATTATTCGCGCCAAGGGCTCGCTGATCAACGTGCAGCGAAACATCGCTGACTCTCAGGGTGGATTCGCCGGAAACGTGAGCGTTCACGATGACAACTACGGCAACAAATACGGTTCTATTGCCTACTTCTCAGGGAACACCTGGACGGGTGTCTCCCAAGTGTACAACGTCACTGAATCTCGTGTCACCGTGCAATCCGAACAGATTCCTTCTCCGGGCAACGGCGAACTCTACCCCGTCAGCATTCGTTGGCTGGGTGCGGAGTGTCCGTTTGTTCAGGATGAGTGCCTTAAACTTCCGGGAACGGTGGCGCTGCCGCCCGCCGGCATGCCGCTGGCGCTCGAACTTGTCAACAACGCCACGGTGTTTTCGTTTGCTGACCTGCAGAACTTCGACTCGTCGATGATCCACGTGCAGAACCAAAACACGGCGTGGGGCTCGCAGGTTCGAGAGGGCGAACTCGTCCGCTATCAGGTCAAGGCCAAGAACTCCAACGTTGAGGGGGCTACGGTCATCATCAAGGATTCAACCGGCCTTCCGCTCTACGAACTCACGACCGACGCCTTTGGGTTCACCCCTGAGGTGTCGCTGCCATCGGATTTCCTCCTTGACCGAAACTGGAACCATGTGGTCGGTGACAAGAACGCCGCTATTCCAGGGTCCAACGACGGCACGGGTCAGCCCGTCGTCGTTGACGAGGACTCGTGCGCTGACGGCATTGACAACGATGGCGACACGTACGTGGACCGCGACGATTCGGACTGCCTCAACGGTCGAGAGCGTCCGTTCTATTCCGTTGAAGCCTTCAAGTTCGGCAGCGGTCGTGATGACTTCTCCTACGTGCTCTCTGGCCCGATTGACGACATCATCAACCTCGAGAACCTGCGCCCGAGCGTCAGCGTGAGCGAACCCGACGGCTATTCGTTCGCCAGCACGGTGCGAATCAGCGGCCAGGCATGGGACGGTGCCAAGTGGCCCTATGCCAACGACAACACCGCCAACCAGGCTCAATTCGGTTTGATCAAGCGTGTCGAGATTCAACCTCCAGGATCCTCGGACTGGTTCTATGCTTCCGACACCTCTGGCTCGGACGGCGACATCACCATGGAAACCCACCCGTTCAAGAATTGGGTCTACGAATGGGACGGCGCTGCCCACCCCGAGGGTGAAGGCGACATCACGTTCCGTATTCGTTCATACGACGGACTAGACTACTCTCCCGTCGTGGTCCGACAGTACAAGCTCAACCTCGTGGCGCCGACCCTGCTGGTCGACGTCCCCACGGAGGGCAGTGAACACCGCACGGGCCGCGTTCTCTTCCAAGGCACGGCTTCAGACCCCTACCAGGGAACGTACGGCAGCGATGTCAAGCAGATTTGGTTCGCCATCTCAGGCCCCGATGGATTCGCACAGCAATTCTTCATCCAAGGTTCGACCAGCTGGTCGTATGAATGGAACGTGGCTGAGTTGCCATCCGGCCAGTACACGGCCAAGGTGTGGGCCGCTGACAGCGATTTCTGCATCGGTGAGGTTGTTCAGGAAGATGGATGTGTAGCCGAGGTTCGCACCATCAACATCAACAACGACAACATCCCGCCCAACCTCCAACTTTCGTGGATCGGTGCGGAAGACCAATCCTCCGGCGGCATTGACGGCGATACGGTTCGTGCTTCAACCGAGACCAAAATCATCGGTGTCGCCCGAGACATCGGTGGTTTCGTCACTCGTGTTGAGATTGACATCACGGACCTGGCCAACGGCATCCTCCTCAATGACGGACCGCTTCCCGTCACGACCTTTGCGCAAGACGGTTCTTGGGTGGCCAATTGGGACACTTCGAAACTCCTCCACGACAGCGTGTACTCGGTAACGGTCCGTGCCTACGACGGGGACGACTACTCCGAAGACGTGGTTTGGCGCATGACCATCAACAACCCGCTTGATGCTGAAAACATCGACCCGGTGTTCAATGAAACGGGCTGGGTTGGAACGTGGACGATCTTCTGCGACAAGAACTCCAATTCGTTCGACCGTTGCGGCGGTGGCGTTTCGTTTGACCTTGCCGAGTTCTTTGAGGACCCTGACGGCACCGGCTCCCCCGGTGACGACCTCGAGTTCTATGTGTACGATGACGACACGACCGTCGAGGACGACTTCTACGACGACTTCATCACCATCACGCCGCTGGGTGTCCTGACCTACGACCCGATGTCCTACATGGCCCAAACCACCAACAACATTCCCGAGTGGTCCCTGAACGGTGTCGTGGTCTACGCCCAGGACGATCAGGAATCGAAGGCCTACTCGCTGAAAGTGAACTTCCTCGTTCGAGCGGTTGCGTTCACTGTGGAACGCGCCGACGTCGGCGACATCACGGTTGACGACCCCGCCGAATTCCAAGGCGAGGGTCTGCCCGGTAGCCTCGTTATCGCTCGCTTCGCCGACGGCAACGCCAAGTTGAACTCAACACGGGTGCTTTCGGACGGCTCGTGGAGCATGCAACTCACGGCCGGTCAATTGAGCGGTGTTGAAGGCTCCTCCGACGTGATCTTTGAGATGGACGGGCAAATTTTCAAGTTCGCCGGACAGACCGACAACGCCGAATTCTCCGTGACCGTTTCAAGCGGTGACGACGGTGGTTCAGGCATGGTCGGTATCATCCTCATCGTTTTGGCCGTGCTCGTCCTGTTGGGCGCTGCTGCGTTCTTCTTCATTGAATTCGAGGAAATCGATGACGAAGAGGACCTCACGGGCGACGACTCAGGACCCGAGGAAGACCCGTACGCCTGGGCAAAGGCAAAGCAAACGCCTGCGATTCCCGAGCAGCAAGCCGCTGTCCCCGTGCAGCAGGCCGCTCCGGTCGCTCAGGAAGCTGCCGCACCCGCTGCATCGCAACACCCTGGCTGGCTCTGGGACCAAGCATCCAATCAGTGGGTGCCAGACCCCAACTACCAGCAACCACCGCAATGAGCGGTTTCGGGGGTTGAGGTATGGCCGCACAGGCGAAACCCGGCGTGCAGGAACGCATCCTGCTCCACCTGTTGGACTATTCCGACTTCAAGGACAGCATTGAGGTGCCCTTTGCCCTTTCGCAAATGGGCATTGCCAACGCCGTGGCCATCGCTCGTTCCAACGTGCCCCGGGCCATTGCAGGTTTGAAAGATCAGAGCATCTTGGTTGAACGGCAAGCCCACGTCAAGGGTGTTTCTCGAAAACGCAAGGCCTACTTCTTGACGGACAGCGGCATCACGCTCGCCAGCGAGACGTGGGACCGTCTTTCGGATTGGCCCGTTCGTATCGTGTTGGACGACCAACCCGCCGTTTCAACCACGCTCGGCGGGGCGAAGGGTGTGTTGCCGTTTGAGATGCGTCCCGTGGACATCATTCGGTACATCGACGAACACAACTGCTTGGACGTGCGAAACCTCTCGGCCGACTTGGTGGAGCGCGACCTTTCGAAGCACGTCGAAAAGCAACTCGTCACGTCCTTGGCTGACCTTCCGCGTCTCCGTCACTTCTACGGTCGTACCACCGAGTTGGACAACATGGTGAACCTCCTTGAAGCGCGTGCCACCACCCTTCTCGTCCCCGGCATTGCTGGCATCGGAAAGACCACCATGGCCTCGAAACTCATTGAGCGGTTCATGCACCGACGGAATCTCCTCTACCATCGCTGCCAAGATTGGGAAGGCTCTCGTTCATTTTTCGAATCCGTCGCTGACTGGTTGTCCAGCATGGGCAACGCCGATTTCTCGACCTACCTTGCAGCGACGCCGGTTCCACAGCCGGCCGATGCAGCACGACTGCTGGTCGAAGCCTTGGAGGGAACGCCGTCGTTGCTGGTCATCGACGACTTCCACAAGGTCTCGGACATGGTGCTCCATCAGACCTTCCAGGCGATGTCACTCGCCCTGCTCGGAAGCGAGGAGAAAATTGGCTTGGTGATTTTCTCGCGTTCCTTCAAACCCGTGGTGCCCACCAAGGACGCCGAAGGCAGGATTGCCAGCCTCGTTCTTCCTCTGGACGGGCTCGACCCTGATTCAGGACGTAAACTTCTCACGAGTTTCGACTCGCTTGAAGACGAACAGTGGTTGCACATCCACGGCTTGTCTCGAGGCCATCCTCTCGTGTTGGAACTCATCAACCGAGGTGCATCTGCAGGAGCCTTTCACGAGACGCTGGAAAACTACGTGACCGTTGAGATCTTCTCAAAATTGAGCGCCGAACAGAAGCGCGTGCTGTCCGCCCTCTCGGTGTTCAGGGAACCGATTGAACTCGAAGCGTTGGCCCAGCAAGGCCTCAACACCGATGAACTGGACGCATTGGTAGAGTCGGGTCTTGCCAGGCAAGCCGATGCCGATACCTACGACGTGCACGATTTGATTCGAGAATTTTTGTTGCGCAGCCTGTCAACCGCTCTTCGAGAAGAATTCCACGGCAAGTGCGCCGAGTGGTACCAGAAGCAAACCTCATCCTACGAAGTCCAAATTGAACTCATCTACCACGCCATCAAATCCAGTCAGTTTGAAGCGGCCTCAGAAATCGTGGTGAACGACGGCCGGCAACTCGTTTCGCAGGGTTACATGGAATTGTTGGGGCTCATCGAACAGATTGAGGTCGATGATTTGACTTCAAGCGTGGTGATTCGTATGGCGCAACTGCAAGGCGATATTCTGGCCCTGCTCGGTCGCTTAAACGAGGCAGAAACCGTTCTCAACGACACCCTTGAGCGAGCCCAATCCACCGCTGGTGAACTGGTGCAGGCCGAGATTTTGTCCTCTCTGGCTGATGTGAGTCGGAAGCAAGGCAACAGTGAGCTATCCTTGAACCGGCACAAGGCCGCACTGAAGCATTACATCTCCCTTGGGAATGCACGATGGGCGGCTCGGACCTACAACAACATCGGCTACCTGTTGCGAAGGAAAAACGAACGCAACAAGGCACTTGAGGCGTACGGAGAAGTCGAGGCCATTCTGGAAAGTTCGGACGATGACGAACTCATCTACAGCCAGATCACGCTCGCTCGCTCGCTCATTGAATTGGGCGAGGTCGATCGTGCCCGAGAACACGCCATGGCCTCTCACGAACGCACGTCGGCGCTGGGTGACGGCGTGCTTCACGCTCGCGCTCAAGCCGTTCTCGGTCGTTACTACTCCAAAGTGGAGCAATCTGAATTGGCCCTGTTCCACTATTCCGAGGCTCTCTCGGCCATGACCGAAGCCGGTGACGTCCAATCCTTGGTGGAAATTACGATGCTACTGGGTGAGGTTCTCCACGATGCTGGTCGAACCGAAGAGGCGGTTGAGCACTACAGTCAAGCCTTGGTGCTGGCGGAGGCGAACGACCTGCGCATGCAAATCGGCGAGCTCTTGACCCGCTTGGGGGGTGTTGCGCCGGACCGCCAGGGTCGAATGGAATACCTTCAGCGTGCGCTCACCGTGTTCAGGGAATTGGGGGCCAAGAGCCGCATGCGAGAAGTGCAAACGATGGTTCACCGTGCCGTGATGAGTCGGTGATCACTGAACGGCCTGGGGTCGATCGAGCGAAAGGAAGGTCATTCCGTTGTCGTGGACCACCCACAAGCGTTCCACCCCGGCCAGCGGCACCCGACCTTCGTGAGTTCCTGCGCCGGTTCCCGACAGGGCCACCACCGTGTCAAGCGGTCCGCCTTCATCGATGAGCACCAGTTCCGTTTCGTGGAGTTCAAGCCAAAACAGCGATTCATCGGCCTCGGTGGGTCGCCAGGCAATTTCTTCGGCGTAGTACACGTTGCCTCCAAGGCGACTGGCTTCGTCGGCCCGTTCAACCGCTGCGGCGATGTCGTCCATGTTGGCTTGAATGGCTTCTTCGTTCCATCGCAACCGGGTGTTGGTTTCGATGTCCCACGCCCACACGCTGAACATGCTCATCAGCAGCACGCCGAGAAGGAACGTGAAGATGTAGCCAAGTTCGGTGGCCGCTGCCCGTGTGTCATGAACCAATCGTTGTTGTTTCAGATCATCACCTCCCTTGTCGTCACGTCCAGCGAAGCGAGTTGAAGAGTGAACTCGATGACTTCACCGTTGGTGTGCCACACCGCTTCGATGTGCCGTAACTCGGTCGGGCACCCAACCGACGTAATCGGTGAGCAGGTCGAGGCGGCCCGGGTAAACCGTCCAATCTTCGCTTGACTCCAGCCCGATGCCCGCGTCGTTGGCGATGGCGGTTCCGTACGGTTCGGACCATCCACGCCGCACTTCGTAAGCGGGCGTGGAGGCGAGGGAGGTCCGATGAACCATCTCGATGTCGAGTTCCATTTCGCCCGCTCCCGTTTCGCTCGAGGCGGTTGGATGGAGCGATGGAACGGTGGCTGCAAAGCGTGGGCCGGGTCCGCCACGGTCGGAGGGCGGCACGACAACGTAGGGTTTGAATTCAGGATGATTGGTGACGACCGCACCGCCGCTGAACGCCACTTCCATGCCGTCGATGGACGAGGAAAACTGGTAGGCCAAGCGCGAGAGGTGGAAGGCCCAAACATGGCCGATGGAAGCGTGGCTCGAGACGCCGTCGCTTCCAAGAACTTCGATGCTCATGCTGGCGGGGTGTCGACCGTCCACCCAAGCGTCCTTGGTGTCGATTTCACCTCGTCCACCCATGCGTTCCCAGGGCAGGTCGGTGGTGATCCATCCGCTGGCTTGGGTTCCAACTCGGGTGCATCGGTCAACGCCGTCGTGAGGAAGGTGCAAGAGGCCAGCATCGCCCGACAAACGCAACACACGGAGCGGATGCCCGGCCTCCACTTCGAGGCTGGTGTTGCCCTCGTCCAACACCACGGTCGCGTGGTTGGTGGTTTCGAGGAACACACCGGAAGCTGATGTTGCACCCGTCATGTTCCAGGTTGACTGGTAGCCAGCCAGTCGGACGATCAGTGATTCGCTGGTGGTGTTGTCGAGGTTGGCGTACGAAAAGACACCTCCGGAGAGCCCACCCGTGTCGTCGGCCGGAAGGTAGGTCATGCCCGAGACACTGTCGGTGGTGGACTGCGTTTCCACGGCGGCCCACGACAGGAAAACGTCGCCGTCGCCGTCGATGGTTGCCGCTCCGTCGTCGTACGCCGGTGGCCAATCGATGTGCTCGACACCCCCTGCAGCGACCGAAACGCCACCGCCCCGCCATGTCAGGGTCACCACGCTGTCGCCGGGGTTAGTCAGTCGGAGGGTACCGTTGAGGTGAGGTGGGAGGAAAGCGTGTCCGAGATAGGCGCCGTTGGTGGAAGGCCACGCAGTGATGCCGCCTTCGCTTGCTCCGGTGGCCTTCAGCAGCATACGGCTGGGAGCGCTGGTGGTGATGTGAACGACGGTATCGACATCCAAGGTGATGGCGTGTGTCAGGTGGACACCGGTTCGAGCCAAGCCGGTCGGTGTTGCGTAGTGAATGGTCGTGTTGCCTTCGACGGTGATGTGGATTTGGTTGGCCACCTCGCTGAGCAAGTGGAGGGTATGGTCCCCGGCCGTCAGCGGAATGGACCAGGCGTGGCCGCGTTTGTCCGAGGGTTCAGGGGCGTTGGGCAGGAGGTAGGTCACTCCGTGGTCACCCATGTGGGCCAGAACGGTCAGTTCGTGCGTGGACGAGAGGGTGGTCGTCTCGCGGTCGGTCAAATCAAGCGTGGTCATCTCGTCCACGCGAAGCGAAGTGGAAAGGACCTCCGCGCCGCCTTCGGTCAGTTGAATGTCAATCGGTCCGAGTGGCATGGCCAGACCGGGCGTGACGGTGAGACTGACGCTTTCAACTGCAGCTTCGAGCGTGTAGTGGTAAGGTCGGTCGGGGCCAAGTCGGAGGTCGGTGATGCAAACGGATTCCACGAAGCTCTCCGGATGTCGAATCTCAAGTTGGTCATCAAAGTCGAGGGCGCCTCGCGCTCGCAGGCTCATGTCCTCCACCCACGTGGCAGAGTACCACATTCCTCCTCGCAAACTGTCCCAGGTTAATTCACCGTCCACGGGAATCAGGGTGGCTTGGGCCGAATCGCCGGGCATACCTCGTTCAGAGAGGGCCGAGGTTTCATGAGCGAGGAGGGTCATTTGAGACGACATGTCGTGGCGCTCGACCGATCCTTCCATCTCCTCAATCACCGGCATCATCGAGATCATCATCAGGCCAATGATGGACAGCACACCGCCAAACAACAGGACGGTGGCGACCGCAGCGGAGACGCCCGCTTCGTCCCGACGAAGCGCTCCTCTCAACGACCCACCTCCACCCGTTGGACGTCGACCTCAAAGAAAAGCGGAAGGTTTTGTGAGGAGACGCTCAATCCGTCAGCGCCGCTGGCCCGCTCGTAGGGAGCAAATCCGATGTACGTGTCGAGGGTTCCAGACGAGCGCTGAACGGTGTAATCGGCCAACCAGTTGTTGTTGTATTGCGGTGTGATGACGTCATGCAGCGCGTTGTTGACGTTGAAATTGACGTTGTAGGCCTGCCCGGTGAACAACGTCATGGGCCCCTGGGACACAAATTGCATGCCCACGTTGGAACCGGACCCGATGCTCCCGTTGGCCACGATGTCCGTCAAGAGGATGGACAAGCGCAACTCATCGTTGGCCATGCGGTCGAATTCCACCAAGGGCATGGCGCTCACGCTCCACGGTTCATTGGGGAAGCGCTCCGCACGGGCGTTGTTCATCAAAACGATTTGGTGGTCGCCTTGACCTAAAGACGTGGTGATTTGCAGGCCGGACAGCGTCCACATGACCTGACGATGAAGCGGTTCGTCATCGGCGCCGTGGACCGTGATGATCATCCAGTGAGGTGAACTGACGTTGTGGGTGATGAACACCTCCAAGTGGCTCACGGGAACCTCGCTGTGGAAGGTTCCAGCGGGCGATTCAATCGTGATGCTGCGGACGGTCTCGTTGGCCGAGAGAACCCCGACGACGGTTTCGTTCACGTGGCGAACGTCAACCCGGTCTCCGTCTGTGAGGTCGGCGCTGATGGTCCAATGCTCAACGTTTTGCACCGACCGAATCGCCGTTGACTGTATGGCGAGCGTGTTTCGGAACCCCGTGCCTTCTGGCGCGTTTCCAGCGACCTCGAGTCGGTCTTCAATTCGGTCAGCCAAACCCGTGGCTGAATTCCAGTTGGTGTTGTCTTCAAAATCGCTCAAGTACGGGTTGAGAAAGACCCACACACCGCCCATGATGGTGATGACCATGGCCAGCAGCATCACGACGCCCAGCACTTCGCTCACGGCACGCTCATCGCTGCAGCGACGATGAGGCGCAACCTGAACGGCGACTCGGTCCACAAGGTTGACACAACCCCGTATCATTTAGCCATTGACCTCAAAGTGCAGAAAAGCCGTCAGTTGAGCGGGCTCTTTTCGGCTGAGGCGGCGGTTTCTGCTCCAACGTAGTGGGAAAAATCCGGCCCGTTCTGCGCCGAAATTCGCAGGTCGCCAGTGAACACTTCATCGATGTAGTACAGGACGGTCGATTCGGCCAAATGGGGAGCATTGTTCTTCTCGCTGAGGTGGGTGAGCGTAATGCTCCGCGTGGTTTCCGTGCACACCTCGGCCAAAAACCGGCCGGTTTGTTCGTTGGAAAGGTGGCCTCCACGGCCGGAGATTCGGTCTTTGAGTGAATACGGATACGGTCCGTACATCAGTTTGTTGTGGTCGTAATTGGCTTCGATGGAGATGTGTTCGCAGCCACGCACGTGCGCCACCAACTCATCGGTCCACGAGCCCAAGTCGGTGATGATCGCCGCCCGTTCGCCGCCGTGGCTGGCTACAAAGGCGACGTTGTCCGAGCCGTCGTGGGGGACGGGAACAGGCAAGACGGCCAAATCATCGCCGACACGTACCAAATCCAGCGCCTCAAAAAAGGTCGTCAATTCGGGAACAAGATCCAACTCAAGAGCGGTCCGTTCATTGGCCAAGACGGGGATGTTCCATTTTGTTTGCACGACTTTCGCACCGCCTCCGTGGTCGCCATGATGATGGGTGATGAAGACGCAGTCGATGTCTTCGGGGGTGAGTTGGAGTCGAGCCAGTCGTTTGGCCAACTGGGTGCCGCTAAACCCCTGGTCGATGAGCACCTTGGCGTTGGGTGTTTCAAGCAAGGTCGAGTTGCCTCGGCTGCCTGTCCCCAAGTGTGTTATGGTCATCGTCATGCGAACATCTCATCTCGGTCGCGGGAGGGACTTGAAGCCACCGGGCCAACGGCCATTGATGGACGGTGTTTTGGCTGTAAATCAACGGATGCAACGATGATTTGTATGAACAACGTTCCATCACCCTCATAAGCAATCTTTGCGGAGTGGAAAGAAGAGCGAGGCGAACGCTTTGCCCACGGTGAGACCATGCGGAGAAGTCAAACGACCATCCTAACCACGCTTGCCGTCATTGCAAGTCTCTCTTCATGTCCAGGTTCCCAGCGGTGTCCAACGTTGCCAACGTGCACCCCGATCAAACCGACGGGACGCCCCCCCCCAACACGGACACGGACGGCGACCTGATTCCTGATGTTCACGAGACGTTGTTCGAGGAATGGATGAACTGGACGGCCGTTGACGGTCGTGAAGTGGTGCTTGAGGGGCTTGACAAAAACAACGCCTCGGACGCATCAACGGACCGAGACCGAGACGGCTTGAACGCCACGGAAGAATTCTGCTGGCCCCTACCCTGCCAATTGCACTGCACCGGGGTTCCCCCGCGGTCTTACCGGCCAACTGGACGAGAACAGCGACCGAATTTACCTCGACC
Organism: Candidatus Poseidoniales archaeon; assembly: GCA_019651595.1. GTDB lineage: Archaea > Thermoplasmatota > Poseidoniia > Poseidoniales > Poseidoniaceae > Poseidonia. The sequence continues at coordinate 28,220 of BOYQ01000007.1, forward strand.
CGCGTGTCTCCGATACCGACGGCGACGGCATGCCCGACGGGTACAGGCCTACATGTGCCATCGCCTGGGAGGTTTCGATCCCGTGGCGCTACGATACGCCTGCCCGTCCTTTGACCCCCTCAACGCCAGTGATTTCACCCTCGACGGTGACAACGACGGTTTTGACGTTGACCGAGACGGCATCCTCAGCGACGCCGAACGGTTCACCGCCCCAGAGGAATACGCCCATGGCACCCCCGCTAACTTCACGGCGGAGCTTGATGGGCTGTGGTGTTACGCCACCCTCGCCCGAGGGCGCCATGCTCAAGAATTGGCCCTTCCTTCCCTCCGGAGCCAACGCCACGTTCCACAACCTGCTCCCCGCCTGCACCTCCCGTGCGGTCAACCCGGTGGGTGAGGATTTGTGGCTCGGCACCGACCCGCTGCTGGACGACTCCGACCGCTACCTCTGGGACGGCTTTTCCATTCGCCCGCTCTACCCTTCCTTTGGCGACGGCATTCCCGACGGGTGGGAAGTTCACTTTGGGCTCGACCCGTTGAACCGGTCCAACGCGCTCGACGACCCCGACAATGACGGCTGGGACACCAACCGAGACGGCGGCATTTCCAGCGATGTCTCACGGACGCTAACCGCCCTCAAGGTCGGTGAGGCGCTGTCCACCCTCGAAGAATACCTCGTTCACTACGATGACGGAAACACGGTCTACCCGGGACTCAAAACCACGTTCGTTGGCGACGAAACCGGGTTTAGCACCCTTCCGCTGGTGTACGATGCACCTCGAGGAAACGCTCGCTGTGATGCATCACGATGTTCGAGCCCTCGAAGAAAACGACGGTGTGCTGTATGCGATGACCAAATACGGTGTGAGCGTCTTGAACCTTGACGCCTCCGCTCAGAGCCACCACTCGCTTCCCCAAGGGGTCGTCCTCCACGACGGCTTCCTCGCCACTTCGGACGGTTCGCCCTACGCTGTGGTCATGGGAACGAGCATCGGTTTTGCTGTGGCTCCGCTGCTCGCTGACGGGGCGCTTGGCACCGTTGGCACTTGGTCGTGGAGCATGGGTGAACCGTTGCACGCCGTGGCACCCCTTGGCGGTGAGGACGTCAACCTCCACGCCATCGGTCTGGGCCAGGCAGGGGAAGGCAGCATCGTCGAAATTGACGGAAGTGCCACCGTCGTTTCCACGCACGTGCTCGGTACCGGTATCGTGGCGGGTCTCAGCGAGGCCAACGCATCGGTCTCTTCCATCCAACACGGTCTCGCTGGCGGGACGACGTTCCATCTCTTCATCGGAACCGACCGTGGTTTGTTCATCGTGGACACCGCCACCGCGCGCGACGACACCACCGGTGCGTGGCGGTTTTTCTACACGCCCGATGACAGTCCCATCCCGACCGACGTTGACGAACTTCGCAGCCTGCCGTTGGGATCAAACGACAACCCCGCCGAAATTCGAGACTTGGTGCTCGATGGCCCTTCATCGTCCAACGCTCAAGCCCTTTGGTTTGGAACGCCGTCCGGGTTGCACAAACTGGATTTGAACGATGATTTCATCGAACACAGCGGTCTCTACGTCCATCCAGGCGTTGACGGAAAACTCTCCAAAGAAACCAACAACATTCACGCCATCCACCCAACCGGAGATGAATTGCTCATCGGCTCGCAGTGGGGACTCTGGGCCCTCGCTGGAGATTACGCAGCGGTTTACGGCGTGCAAGACCAAACTCGTCTGCCGGGGGAAATCGTTGCGTTGGCCACGTCCGTGGGTGATGGCAACGTTTCTGTTTACGGCGCAGCCTCGCCGGGCCGCTTTGCGAACCTCCAACTCATGGACCCGGGTGCCAACGATTCCGACGCTGACGGCATGCCCGACGGCTGGGAGGTCGTCCACGGCCTGGATCCCACCGACCCCTGGGATGCGCTTTTTGACGACGATGCTGACGGTTTGGACCTCGACCAATCGGGCGACATGAACCTTGAGCGTCTGTGGACGAATCTCAAGGAATTCAGGTACGTCAAACTCACGCCCGAGGGTTACAACTCAACCGACCCCCGCGTCGGCGACACCGACGGGGACGGGGTTGGCGACGGCTCGGAATACTACGGCTTCTTCTTCGAGCAAAGCAACCTCTGGTGCTATTATACCGTTCAAATGGATTACCTCTGCGACAGTGCCAAGGGCGAAGTAGCCAACGCCACCTATCTGTCGCTCGCCAACATCGACGCCGGCACCGACCCCACCAACCCCGACTCGGACGGGGACGGTATGCCCGACGGTTGGGAGATCCAACATCGACGATGGGTGGGTGACACCTTCACGGGTGGCAACAACTGGAGCCTTGACCCGCTTCGTGCAGAGGACGCGAACTGGGACGCCGACGGCGACGGACTGCCAAACCTCTGCGAGTACCAATGGTCCGTCGTGCGTTTGATGGGCTTGAACGGTGACCTGCTTGAGGATTACGGTGAGTCACCGGAGGCAGTGGAGGCATGGGCTGTCGCTGACCCGAACCTCGTGGATTCCGACGGCGACACGCTCCCCGACGGTTGGGAATCCAAAGGCCTGTGTTCATGGGACCCCTCTCGCCGAGGCGTGAACCCCCTCAACGGCTCTGACGCATTCGAAAACCCCGATGGTGACGGGTACGATGTCAACCGAGACGGTGTTTTGTCAGACGATGAAGCCTTTGTGAACTACTTGGAGTATCACATCAGGAACGACCTGTTTAACGGCAACCAAACCCTTGACGGCGTTGAACTTCCCGGAAATTTCACCACCAAATTGTTCGACAACATCGCCGACTTCGGTGTGCCAGACGACACGTTTGCCGACCGGGCCTCGGGCTCGGTTACGGCCGGCCTTTCGTCCTACAGCGTGGGCGCCGCAGACCCGCTCAACGCCGATACGGACGACGACGGGATGCCTGACGGATGGGAGGTCTGGTTTGCCAGATGGAACCTGCTCGACGACGGATGGACCCTCAACCCGCTGGATTCAACCGACCGCTGGCAGGACGCCGACGACGACGGCATGACGAACTGGGAGGAGTACAACGTGATTTCTCCCCTCCTTTCAGAAACCGATGCAAACCGTTCCTCGCCTCAGTGGTTTGTCACCACCATCGGCCTGGCGTACGCCCTCCAGCAGTGGCCCGGGATTCCAACCACGGCTTCGTTCGGTGATTTCCTGTCGGAGAACCAGACCAACCTGACCGGCTTGACGGCCGACCCGAACAACGTTGACACCGACGGCGATGGCATGCTTGACGGTGTGGAGTTGCTCTTCACCGCATGGAACGTTTCGGCTGGAACGTGGACGCTGAACCCGCTGGTGGCCGGTGACGGAGATTTCGACGGCGACGAAGACGGGCTCATCGACCGGCAGGAGTTCGCGCTCGCCTCGCAACAGCCCGACAACGGCATTGACCATCCCAGCGATGCCCCGCTGCTTCACGTCGACGGCGACTTCCAGCAGCCCACCGAGAAAGCCCAACGGGTGTTCAACATCCTCATCTCGAAGGAGACGCGCGGAAAGCGTTTGCTCAACGATTTCAATGCCTGGCAGCAAGGTGAACCACCCAACGCCTTCATTGAAGTCGTGCTCGGCATGACCGACCCGACCATTCCGGACACCGACGGCGACGGCATGTACGACGGGTTCGAGTATTGGTTCACATCGTGGGACTTGAATGAAAATCGCTGGTCCATCAACCCGCTGATCGACGGGGACGTGAACCTTGATTCTGACATGGACAGTTTTGACTGCAACGGCGACGGCGAAATCGATGCCAACGAGACGTTCAGCAACTTGCGAGAGTGGGAATCACGGACGTGGGCAAATACCTGACCCGAAACACCGTTCCTGCCAACCTCGGCATCATCGATTTCGGAGAAGACGCCATGGCGGCCTACCAGGAAGAGTTGGGTTTCACCGCTCTTCAAGCACAGCAAGCCCTCTACCAGGACTTCGTCAAGAAAGGCCAAGAATCGGTGGAACGCATGGAGAAGATCAACGAACTTGAGAGCGAGAACTTCAATCGAAGTTTGCGCGGTGTTGCTGACCCAACGCATCCAGATTCGGACAGCGACGGGATTCCCGACGGCTGGGAGTACTGCTACGCCACCTACGGCATGCCGGATGTTTCGACCCAAAACCACTGGGCGGCCAACCCGCTCAATCCGTGGGACGTGGATTACGACGGCGACAGCGACGGTTGGTACGACCGGACAAGTTTTGACATTCCAGCCGACCAAGGAACCTGGGAAGACCGGGTCTTCACACCGTCAGGGGTCGTGGTGCAGAACGGCTTGGGTGATCTGCCGTTCACCAATTTCATGGAGTACGACAACCAAACCCGCCCCGACCTCAACGACAGCGACGGCGACAGCGTGACCTACATCACGACCGTTGAGAACGGGGCCGTCGTTTCGCACGTACGCGACTACAACTATTCGGACGGTCGTGAGGTGTTCAAGTACGGTTCCAACCCCAGCGATAACGACACGGACGGCGACATGCTCCCCGACTGGTACGAGTACAAGCTGGCGTGGAACGAGAGCAACGACAATTTCTCTTCCTACCTCGACATACGGGTGGTCTACATCGATGTGGGAACCGGAGGTCCCTGCACCACCGACACCAGTTCGTGTCTTCCGCTCTCCCAAGACGGGTCGGGCGGCACGCTTGCACGCCCTGATACTGAATTCGCATGGTTCACGCTCGACCCTGCCGACCCCGATGACGCCAACCTCGACCCCGACCAGGACGGGAATTGGGATTGCTCAGGCGCCGGATGTGTGTATGAATCCTACACGAACTTCCAGGAGTTTTATGCCATCACCACCAGCGATTACGCTTCCCCCAACGCTGTCCGTCTCAGCGGCCTGACCCACGACGGCATGCCGGTCACCGAAGGCTGGCAATTCCGGGCCGCCATCCTTGGCTTGGGGCAATCCAATGAGTTGGTGCTCAATTACCTCAAACTCGACAAATTTGGTGGACCCGACAATCAATTTGGCTACATCGTGGACGACAAAGACACGAATTTCCTGATCGTGGACCCATCGGACGACGTGGTGCTGATGGCGGGCAATCGAACCGACGCTTGGGACATCTACTACGCCGGTTCACCCAACACGCCACCGGTTCGCAACGTTGGCGAGCATGAATACGGATGGTACCTGTTGGATTTCGATGACGATCACCTCGCCGAAGGAAGCAACCCCATGAACTGGGACACGGACGGCGATTGGATGAACGATTGGTTCGAGGTTCGTGATGATGAAGAAGACGGTGTAAGAGGCGATTCCTCACCGATTCGATACGATTCACGACAGACCAGCTGAGGCTGAGGCCATCTGTCCTTGGACCGCATGGTTCAAATGATGCACGAAGCGTGTGGAGCCCATGCAAGGACGCGGACAGCAACACCTCCGGTCACGTGCCGTGTTGTTCTTGCTCGTCTCGGTGATGTTCTTCACACCGCTCAGCCCCATGGCGAGTTTGTTCGCCTCGGAAGCGGAAGCAGCCATCGGCACCCGACACGTCTACGAATTCAGCGATGGCTCGGTGGAACACATCGCCCTCTATCAGGGTGCGAACCCTGACATGGGGGCCTCGGTCTCTCTCCCTCGTGGAGCGTTGGTCACCGACGTGAGCATGACCCTGTCAGGTGCGTCGGCCACGGGGTGGTCGCAACTGGTGGCGGATGATCGGGACCATTGGATACGCGGGGCCGACAACAGCATCGACGACCGAAGCGGTGACCTGACCCTGGCGATGGACAACATCAGCCGGAATTTCTTGCCCCACGGAAACGATGCCTACGTCGACGTCAACTCCGACGCTTGGCTGGACAACGGTTCCTTTGCGCTCAGGCAGCCGCACACGTCCAACGCCACCGAGAGCCTCTACTCGCAACAGTTGACCAAAACCTCCTCCAGTTTCATGGCCCAAAGCCAAGGCGCCATCCTGAAGCACCACGACTGGTTGTTCTTGTCCACCTGGTCCTCGTCAACGTTCCACAACATCGTTGAACGGTTGTACCCCAACAACGCCTCTCGTGAGTCCGTCATCACCCTCGACAAGGCAGCGTGCACACTGCCGCAGAAGCATCCCTCCTCGTACTACGGCTACTACGGGTTCCGCGACTGGACGGTCACCGACGATGAACGCCTCTTTGGCATCCTCTCCGGTTATCGATACACCTACGGTTCATCCGCCCCGGTGAACTACCACCGCGTCATGGAAATGGACATCTCCCGAGACGACACTTGGACGTGCATTGATTCCTACGACATCTCACCTTCGGTGGGCGAGTACACCGGCATTGCCTACGACCGTCAGACCGACCAGGTGTGGGTGGCGCACAACGCCATGAACCGGCTGTACGCCTACGACTTCGCAGGGGACGGTACGGGGACCTACACTCGTGGCCAAGACTTCTACACCTACACGTCCGCCACCGGCTCGAGCTGGGAGTGCGGCGGCTCCTACGGCAGCGGCTCCAAGCAAATGCTTCGAGGACTGGAGGTCAACGGTTCGACCTTCTACATGCGCTGTCAAGAGGACTCACCCTACAACGACCGAGACCAACTCGAGGCTTGGTCCGTTTCTGGAAGTTCATCGGCTCTCATCCCTGAATCAACCACCCGACAACTGTCCCGTCTTGGTTACGGCCTCCAATTCGACGGCGAGCGTTTTGTGACCGTTGATTGCGGCTACTCCACCTGGTCGGGTGCCACGTTGTACTACCGAGAATTTGGAACCGGCTGGACGTACGAGACCACGCCTGCTCCGGGCACCACGACGTGGTACGGTGAGGTCGTCCGTTCGGGTGAGGACATCCTTTTCAGCCAACGTCGAGACGTACTGGTCGGCCGCTTCGATCGGCGACCGAGTTGACTACTGGATTTCCGCCGACAACGGGACCCACTGGGAAGAGGTTGAATCTGAATCCACCATCCATTTCGATCACCCCGGAAAAGAACTGGTTTGGAAAGCACAACTGATCGGTTCAACCGCTGTGTCATGGTGGGTTGACATCGAGTACGCCACCGACTACAAGACGGCGGGCGACTGGACCTCACCTCACTTTAACACCGGCACGAAGGTTGGCAAAGTGCGTCCCAGTTGGACGGCGGACGTGCCGGCAGGCACCTCGCTCAACGTCATCGTTTCGAACGACAACGGCAGCACCTGGTACGACACGACGAACAACCAAGAGACGAGTTTTTCCACCGAGGCAGCGGGCAACACCCTCAGGTATGCCATCTCCTTCACCACCACCAACAGCGACACAACGCCCACCATCGACCGCTTTGTTCTCGAGTACGAGGCAGGTTACCCCGACCGGCCCATGCTCGACGTGGGCGGGGACGGCACCTACGACTGGGAATCGGATATTTTCCTCAACGAGTCATCGGTGGTGGCCAGCGATGATTCCCCGGTGGGCACCATCGTGAAGAAAGCCCCCACGCTGGTCGACGCCTTCAACGACCATATTCCCGAGAACGGCGACGGTACCGTCAACATCCCAATTGCGGTGAAGGCCGCCAGCTCGGGGCGCGTGAAAATCTCCAACATCGACATCACCTACGCCATGCAAACCCGAGCCATCGGGGCCTCCTTTGAGGGTGGGCTCGCTGCGCCTGACGGCCTTTATCGAAACTTCATCACTCGAGTTGCCCCGGGGGACGACGTTGACCACGTGAACAAGGCGGTCATCGCCATTGGACACACCCACGGCGACAACCCCAGTTTCACGTGGTTGCGCGGCGATGCGTGTTCGGTCAACGGCGACGCTGGTGGCATCGTCGTCTTTGACACCGCCAACTGCACCTCGATGATTGATGCAGACGGCATTGTTTCAATCTGGATGCCGACCAAGGTAAACTGGTCGTGGGATGACGAGGCCAGCACGGAGGCGATCATTTCGGTGGAGGACGATCTCGGTGTGGCCGTCGACCAGTGGACCACCACCGAGATGGAGCTCGTGGTGGAAAACGACATCCAGCTTGACGGCCTGCGCGTTTGGGAGGAAACCGGTCGTCAACTCTTCCCCATGGATTGGGTTCGCGGCGGGTTCAACATGAGTTTCAGTGGGTCAATCCACTTCCAAGATTCTCAACTCATGCCGCCGGCCGGTAGTTTCTCGCTTCGGGTCGTTGGCCAAAACGTGACGTTTGACGGTGACCCCATGGGTGAACCCATGATCCTGTACGAAGAGGCCAACCCTGCCTTTGGCGCCTACAACATGACCTTCACCTCGCCGATTGAATCGGCTCCTGGTGGCATGATTTTCTACGTCCAGGCGGTTGATTTGGAAAACGGGTCAACCTTCACCAACCCGAATTACAACTCCATTCGTCTCATCCTCGACGGCAACTCACCGCTTGTTCTCAGCGCTACGCCGATGGACGGTGAAGAACGCCATGCCGGTGCCGCCGGTGTCGGACAAGCCGTGTCCATCGTCGTCCAAGATTCGGTTGACCCTCCACGCCAGCTCAACCTTCACTACTGGGTGGGCTGCAAAGCCAGCGAGGCCATCGGCTGTACGGATTACAACTTCGACGGTTTGCCCAACGAAGACGAGTACGAAGTGAAAACCCTCTCCTCGCCTGAGACCCGAGCGGGCGGGCTGAACATCTTTGAGGGCCTCATTGACGATTCCATGTTGCTTCACAAGCAACGTGTCTCGTTCTACGTCTCCGGAGAAGATGAGCAAAACAACGAGATCGCCATGGGGCGCGGGCCGGTCTGTCCAGCCTCCTCCATCACCTGCGGTTATCGTCCCGGCGAGGTCCTCCCTGACTGGGACGCCGACCTGGTCACCTACTACATTCGACAGGAGTTTGAACCGGAAGTCGACCTCGGCAACTCGTCGATTTTAGGCCACGACGACTACGAGCCCCTTCACCCCGGTGTTCCCTACACGGCGCAAATCAAGCTGGTTGACATCAACGGCTGGCAGGACATCCAGTACGTCCAAGTGGCCCTTGGCGGCGATTTCGATGACGATGATTCCTCCATGTTCATCTCGCTGGCCGAAGGAGCCGACGGTCATCCCGTGGCGGTGATGACGTCCGGCTCTGACAACATCGCCGTCTCCAACCTCTATTCAACCGTCAGCCTCGAGGAAGGCAACGAATCGGTGGTCATCATCCAGGCGCGTTTCCAACTCACCTGGATGTTCCCCGAAGCCTACGACACGGACGGTGAGTCTCATTTCCTCCCGAAGGTCAGGGTCACCGACATGCCCTGCAACGACAACGAGATCACGCCTTGTTTCGAAGTTGAGGAGGGTCTTGGCGATGATTGGTGGAGCCTCGACAACGATTTCCGATTTGACACGCAACCCGGTAAGATTCGAGCCATTGAGTTGCGAAACAGCGAGAATCACTACAACGAAGAAAACTTCGAAACCATCATTGGAGCAGGTCAAGCCTTGCGGGTCTCCGGCCGTGTCCTTTTCTCAGAAGACGAAACCCCTGCACCGGCCGGTGCGTTTGATGTGGTGTTCGGTGATTTCGAAAACAACTGGCGCACCTCCACCCGTGATGACGGTGAATTCAGTCTCGACCTTCTTGTTCCGGCGGTTCGCTCGGGCCGGCTCGACCTCCGCCTGAGCATGGACGACATGCCGGGGCTTGCGCTGGACGAGACCGCCTTTTCGCCCCGCGTTCGCCTCGCCGTTGACAGCACACGCCCCACCATCGACAGCATCACGCTGAACGGCGTGGGCGAGGGTTCACCCCTGTCCATTGGGGACGCCAACAACCTCGAGGTCGTTCTCATCACCAACGATGAGAACGGGTTTGACACCACCGAGGCCGCCGTGTTGCACTACCGTGTCAAGGCCGGTGAGGCTGAAATCTCACGAGGGAGCGTGCTGCTTCCCGACACCATGCCGTTTGGCCAGCAGTTCTACTGGAGCGGCTACCTCGACTTGACGGATTCGGGTGCCACCACGCTGCTTCCCTCGTACACGGTTGACGTGTGGATTTCGGGCTCTGACGAGGCCGGTAACCCCTACGACACCATCTCCAACGCCATGGACGACCCCTTCGCATCGTGGCCCATGGCGCTGGTTGGACCACGCATTGACCTGCAAGATGAGGCCACAACGCTCCAGTGGGACGTGCCAAGTCCGTTCGAAGGAGAGACAGCCAAGATGGTCGTGAACGCCAACAACCTGGGTGGAAACGGCAACGTAACGTTTGCCCTGCAAGAACTCGTTGACGGTGGTTTCTGGGCCACGGTATCTGCGGTTGAGGTCCAGGCGACAACCGGGACATCGCTTTCCGTCTCGCTGCCCGTCGTGGCCAACGCACCGGCCGGTTCCAGCATTGACCACCGCGTGATGGTGCTGGTCGACGGCGTTGAAATGGACCGTCGCAGCGTCGACTCCTTGCTGGTGAAGCAGGAAACCATCCGTGACGGTGAGGCCCTCTCAGAGCAACTTTCGACCGACGTGTTCAGCGTCACGCTGTTCATCATTGCCTTGGGCTCCGTGTCCTTTGCCCTGTACGCCATGGTTCTCCGGCGCCGCATGTTGGCACCCGAGACGGAGGAGGCGTTGGCCGACCAGACCGCCGTCGTCACCGAGGACATGAACGCTTCCAAGCCGGTGCCTGCACTGGCTGCCGTCCCACCGGCGCCGGTCAACCAGCCGATTCCTCCGCCGCCCGTGGCGGCTCCCGACCGTACTCGGCCTGCACCGTTGCCACCGACCGGTTTGCCCGATGGTTGGACGCAGGAACAGTGGAACTCTTACGGATGGCAGTACATCGATGCCCTCACCAAAAACTGAGGGACGATCGTGTCAGACGAGTCGGTTGACGGCCTGGTCACGCTGACGGAGCGGACGGTGAACCTCATCAAGCAACTCAACATGCCGCTGGTCGAAGTGTCGCTGGTGCTGCAAAAACACCTCAACCAGTTGATGACGACGCTTTCACAGCACTTGGAAGCCACCGGACAGACGGTCAGCGAGCGAGTTCACTCCCCTTGGCCGTTGGAATCCTCAACGGCGAGTTCAGCCGCGACGTTTGACCTTGAGAAAGTGATGAACATCATCGACCATCAGCGCATGGACATTCTGGATACGCTGATTCGGGTCACCCTGATTGAAATTGATGCCTCGGTGATCGATGCCATTCTTGCGTTGCGCCAGTGGGAGCACCTCGCTCGCACCCAACTCGCTTCAGCTGCTGGACCGGGGCAATTGTTCTCCCCCCTTGAGATTCCTGATGACTGGTAGGCAGACGTTGAAAAGCAAGAACGGGGGAGTCGGGCCATGACGAGAAAACCACTGGCGGCGTTACTCGTGGTGTTTTTCCTGACCGGTTCGATGGCCGGTTGCCTCGGTTCGGGCGGCCTTGACGTCTTGCCCGAAAAGAAGGGTATCCCCGGTGGCTTGACCTTGGCTTGCCTTCGCAGCAGCATGTACACTTCCATGGTGATTGAGATCGATTACGAACCCGGTTATCGCCCCTACGCCAGCAGTGTTGACTTGCTCATCGACCGGCTGAACAGCGTTTGTGACAAACCTTCCGGTATTTCCGTGGAATACGACGAGGTCGACTTTGGACACGAAGGCGCATGGTCCGCTCAGGATGTCAGGGACAAAGGCTGGGAACAAAAGGACACTTCACCACGCGAGGGGACCACCCTCTACTGGCAAATTCTCTTCCCTGCAGGCACGTACGACTCCGATTCAGTGCTTGGTGTAGCGGTCGATGCATCAACGGTGGCGTTGTTTAGCGATTCCATCGACGAAGCGGACGGTCCGTTCGGGCGCCCCTCGGTCGAAGACGTTGAGAACAGCGTTTTGGTCCACGAGGTCGGGCACCTTCTCGGGCTGGTGAATCTGGTGTATCAGTCACCCGTCGATCACGAGGACCCCGACCATCCGGGGCATTCAAACAACGATGAATCCGTGATGTATTGGGCCATTGAGTCCGCTGATGTTTCAAACTTTATTTTTGGAAGTTTACCGAGTGATTTCGACGACGACGACCGGATGGATTTGGCCGGTCTCGCCGACGGGTCCATTCCTGTTCGGGATCAACTTTGGCCCTGAACTTGGCCCATCGCTCCCACAGCGTCTCGCCAAGCATCGAAGATGGACCAGAGGTAGAGGCCAATCCACAAAATGAGGGTCAAGGCCAACGGAATCTGGAGAAAACCCCATTCGAAACCTCGTCGATGCTGGCGATTGAAATGCTGTCCCAAGAAGAGGAAAGGCACGGCGGCCAACACGGCGGCGACCAGTGGTCGTAGCGCCCCCCAGGTGCCGACACCAAACGTGATTTCACGCCAAATTTCTTTGACGATGCGAACCGGCAAAATGCCCTCTTTGGGGGCGGAGGACTCGGGTGCCAGCTGGACCACCAGTTCCTCTTCCATGGTGCAGGCTGGTCTTTCCTGTTTGTGAAGATGACGCCGATTCGGCCGGCGGATGAATGAAAAACCCGCCCAATCATCCGCCGCTATGGCCACCGTTCGTCGTGTGTTGGTGACCGGGTTTGAGCCGTTTGGCGATCATCGGACCAACATCAGTCAACGCGCGGTGGACCGCATGGGCGGGCAGCACGTGCTCCATCATCCTTGGGCGGGATGAGACCTTTCCCGTCCATGTCGAGGTTGATGTGTTGCCCGTTGATGTCCACGGTGCACAGCGAACCGCTCAGCGCCTTCGGGAGGGGAGCAGCTGGGATGCTATCCTTCATGTTGGTCTGTGTGAATCTTGTGATGTCCCTCGGCTGGAGCGAATCGCTCGGGACCGTTTGGACATGCGAATACCCGATAACTTGGGCCGTCAAGTGAACAACACGAACCTTGACGGTCGGGGTCCACGCGGTTGCTGGTTGGACCTCACGTTGTGGAATCCTGCAGCCTTCCCCGTGCCTTATTCCATCTCCACCGATGCGGGCGCCTACCTGTGCAATGAAACGTACCACGCCTCCTTGAAAGCCATTTGCGAGGTGTCCTCGTCGTCCCCCGTGCCGCCACCCGTGCTCTTCCTTCATCTGCCCGGTGAAGCAAGGCTCACGGTGGACCAAGGGGTCAGGTTCGTCGAGGCGTGTTTGGCACACATGCTCCATCCGTTCCCGATGGAACCCGTGCACGTGGTAGCGGGTTGCTTTTCATCACCGACCGGTGAAGTGCTGGTGGCGCAACGAGCCATCGGTGAGGCCGAGGGCGGTCGGTGGGAATTTCCGGGTGGAAAGTGTGAGCCACTCGAACCCTGGTCCATGGCGCTCGAGCGTGAAATCGAGGAGGAACTCCAACTGAAGGTTCGCTCGGACCACCCGCTGGGGTCGTGGTATCGTCAACACGACGGTGCGGCCTTTGTGATTCATCTGATTCGCGGTCGCCTTGATGGCAACGCTGGTGCTCCGTCCCTTTCCGTGCACCAGGCGGTCGATTGGGTCGAGGCCGATGCGACATCTCAACTGGCGTGGGCGGGTCGCGATGGTGAGATGCTTGATTTCATCGGACAGGTCATCAAATCCACGTCGTAGCCTCGCCGTCTTCGGTCATGGAATGCTCGTCGTTGATGTGGCGGGGAACTTGACTGCGGCCTTCGTGCCACGTTGCGGCTTGAAGCCAGTCCTCGAGGCCCTCTCCCGAAATCGAGATTTCAAACGTCCCTCCAACCGGTTCATCACCTGGAATGGGAAAGGCGATTTTACCAGCAACCGCCGCCTGGCGAGTGATGCGAAACGTGGTCGAGTTGCCCAGCAAGTTCACCGACATCGCATCCAAGGCCGTGTTCAAAATGCGCTGCTCGTGCAGTTGCTGAAGAAAAACACCCAGCGAGAGATCCTTGAATTCCCATGTCCCTTGTGAGGACGGCCCTGACCGGTTCGTCTTCAAGCCCCGCACGGTCGGCTTCCGGGAACAAGGTCCTGACGGCGTTGAGCACCTTTGCCGGTGAATCAACCCCGGAAAGCGTGGTGCTCACGAGCGTCGTGAACCCTTCACCCACGCCGGTGAGACGCAGTCGAGACCCATCCATGGCCCAACGTGCGGCTTGACCTCAAAGAACATACCGCGAACACGCGTTCCTACGAAGAGGTGAAAACCACCCCGTCCAACCAGCGTTCATGGCAGATGGAGACGGTCCCGTGTTGGCGACCGTCGTTCCCGTCTACAACGAGGCGGCCCACGTTGAGGCCTGTCTATTGTCGCTCCTCAACCAGACGCTGAACCCCAGCGGCACATGGTCGTGGTACTGGACGGTGGTTCAACGGACGGCACGGGGGCCATGGTTTCATCCATCATCGAGGCCCACCGCGGTGAAGGTTGGCCTCCGCATGGAACTGCTGCAAAACCCCAAACGAACGGTGGCGCATGCAAGAAACCTCGCTTCTCGACGGTTCCAGGGCCCGCGTGGAGTACCTCGTTGAAATGATCGGGCACGCCACGGTATCCCCCGATCACCTCGAACAGCGCCTCGCTGCTTGGGAGGCCTGCGAGGCGGAGGTAGGTCAGCGCCTGGCGGGCGTCGGCGTGCGTGTACCGGCGGAGGGTCCCCTCTCCCAAACCGCTCGCTGGGTCGACGGGGCTCTCGCCTCGCCGTTGGGTCAAAGCGGCGGTCAATTCAGTCGATTTGAGGTGCGTGGGGCCCAAACCCAAAATGCCGGCTTTTTTGATGCACCGACGCACTTCGGGTTGAGGCCGTGGGCGGTTGGGACGAGGCCTACATCACCAGCCAGGACAGCGACCTTCCATGCGCTTGTTGAAGGCCGGCCACGTGCTGTACAGGGACCCGCACCGGAGGTTCGCATGCACAAGCGCAACACCCTCTCGCAGTGGTGGAAGATGGGGCACAGGTACGGTTTTTGGCGTACCAAGGTGTTACTCAAACACCCGCGCCGTGCAACCTGGTTGGAATTCCTCCCGCTGTTCGGTTTGCTGTTGACGGCCGGATTCTTCTTGGCCAGCGTTGCCGGATGGTGGATGCTTCCCGCCGCTTACGGCGTTGCGTTGCTGTTGGCCGCCGGGCAGCGGGTTGGGCGGGGCGATGGTTGGTCCGCTCTTGTTGGTGTACCGTTGTGTTTGGTCATGCTGCACAGCAGTTTTACGCTGGGGTTGGTCGATGGGTTGCTCCGTCGAGGTCGGTCGCCAACGGACCGTGGTTGAACACAACAAGCCAATAGATACATCAGTAAAACTGTCGAAAAGGGGCTGAGCACGATGTCGAAATCGAGAGGTGTCACAAGCAGAAGCCTTAGCGTGCTTCCGTTGCTGATCATGGGTGCCTCTCACATGTCTCTTCCTCCGCTTCAGACGATGTTTGAGTTGGAGCCGAGATTGATGTATGCGTGGTACATTGTTGCTGTTCTCATCGGTGCGGTCGTCTACCGGCGCTCGGGCGTGGTGAAGGACCACGAATACAACCGGGCAAGGCGATGCGGAAAATCAAACACGTCTACGAAGCCGAAGAGCGGGGCGTGTGGTCAACGGACGCACCGCTTGACGGTACGATGGATGCCACGACGCAACAAGGACTCGGCCGGTCCGTATCGGAACTTTCCGGTGAGGGGCCGGAGATGGAACTCGGAGACGACGCTAAAGTCGAGGTTCAAATGCTGAGTGAGGCCCGTCCATTGTCAAAGCCAACGCGCTCGCGTCAGGGGCGGCCACTCGACGATGAAACCGTGACCGGAACGATGGGCGCCCACCGGAAGAGTGGCCCGATGGACCGGTTTTTGACGCTGTCTTTGGTTTGTTTGGCATCGACAGCAAGGCGGAGCGAGAAGCACAACGGCAAGCCCGTTTCGACAGGCCGCCACGGTTGCACCGGTCACGGCCCAACGACCCGTGGCGCCGCTCCGTCTCAACAAATCACAGGACGAATCGGAGGTCAACATGACCTCCATGAGTGATTCAGGAGGCGTTGAGACCGTCATGACGACCTCGGGTGAAGTCCGAGACACCACCGAGGTGTTCACGCCAAAACCGTCCCTGAGGTCGCTGAGTCGCTGAAAGCATGGCCATGTTGGGGCAGCCGGCGTCAACCGTGTCCTCGATCCCAACCACCGGGCCGGTCTGCCGGGGTTGCGGCGCCCGGTGAACCCAACCGAACGCTTCTGTCCGCATTGTGGCCTGACCTTTGATGTTGAGGCGTGAGGTTGAAAGCAGGTCCCCTTTCGTTCCCAACGAGGACGGGAAGATGAGCGAGAAGCGAGACTACTACGACGTCTTGGCGTGGAGAAGTCCGCTTCGGCAAGCGATTTGAAAACGCCTTCCGACGCCTCGCTCGAAAATACCATCCTGACCGTAGCACGGAAGACGATGCTGAGGATCGCTTCAAGGAGATTCAGGAGGCTTACGCCGTTCTCTCTGACGACCAAAAGCGGGCGCAGTACGATCGATTTGGACACAACGGGCCACAGGGCTCACCGTTCGGCGGTTTTGGTGGCGGTGGCTTCAACATCAACCTCGAAGATATTCTCGGTGGCGATTTTTCTCCTCCTTTTTCGGTGGTGGTTCCCGCCGCCAACGGTCTCGCGCAGTTCAGACATCTTGATTCGACACTCCATCACCCTCGAGGACGTTTACCTCGGTAGCGAGCAAGAGGTGGTGGTTGACTTGCCCGAGCCGTGCAGTACCTGTGATGGAACCGGGGCGAAGGGCGGAACGTTGACGACCTGCAGCAGTTGCTCCGGCCAGGGTCAAGTACGCGTCCGCCAGCAGGTGGGTCCCTTCATCCAAGAAGCCGTGCAACCGTGCCAGGACTGCGGGGGCGGTCGGGTCGCCGACCAGCCGTGCGGTGATTGCAACGGCCGAGGTCAAGAACTCAAAGCCAGCACCCTGCGTTTCGCCGTGCCCGAAGGTGCTGAAGATGGAACACGGATGCGAATGCGAGGCAAAGGCGAACCTGCTCCCCAAGGCGTTGGCGAACCGGGTGATTTGTTCATCGAGCTTGAGGTTGAATCGCATGCGTGGTTTGAGCGGTCGGGTTCAGACCTCATCATGTCCTTCCTCTCGGCTACGCCGACCTGTTGCTCGGGACGTCGGTGGAATTGGACCACCTTGACGGGAAACCCCTTGTCATTAAGGTCCCCGCCCATTCCAATTCCGGTGAGACCATCGAACTTCGGAGCGTGGCCTTCCCCGCCAACGGGGCGGCGGACGCGGGACGTCGTGGTGTTGTTGAAACTCCACATGCCAAGAAAGTACCCAAAGCGACTCGGAAAAACCTCGACGCCATGCGGTGATCTTGCACCGGACGACATCAAAACCAGCATTCTTGAGGACGCTAACGAGCGCCGTAAAGGCTGAGTTAACGCTCAAGTGTTTCGGGGACCTTTGCAGCGAACGGTTCACCGTCCATCCGCCCGTTCAGTTCGACGTCGACGCGCGTCTCAGGCCCAACCAACTCCACCACGAGGTAGGTTCGGTGCCCGGGGCCCATCGTGTCGAGGAACACTTCCTCGCCTTGGAACAAAACCTCGGCTCGACGTGAGCGACCTCAAACGCCTGACCTTCGGGGGCGTCAAACCTGAGGGCTGCCAAATCCCACGTCCCGTTGATGACATGAACGCCCACCACCAGCGGCCATCGACCGTCCGCACTGGCCAGTCGCTCATCGACGGACCAAACCGCAAGGGCGACGTCATCGGTGCGGTGTTCGAGGCGTTTTGGACCCCAGGCCTCCAACCCCTCACTCCATTCGAGTTGGGCGACGGCATGCAGCGCTTTGGCCATGTCAATTCGGGTTTCTTTCGCACTGGTTTCGCCGCTGTCCAATCGTTGGATGTACCACGCAAGTCGTTGCTTTTTCTCGGCCACCGAGGCGGCAAAGGCCTGAGAGCGTTTGACGTGGACGACGAGGTAGACCACCGGAAGAAGGAACAACAGACCCATGAACCAACGTGCAACGCCGCCCCAAAACACGGCGTCATCACTGGGGGGGAACCACGGCTCTTCCCCCTCGTCAATGAGGGAATAGGATGGACGGAGGGTGTAGGTTCGTGCATCGGCTTCCTCGCCCCAAAGATGCGGCGTGGCGGCTGCAGCGTCCTGAAATCGCACTTGGAGGTAATGCGTACCCCGTCCGACCTGCAATCCGATTTTGAGTTGATCGCCGACCGGTCGAGTGATGTCCGTTGCCAACACCTCACCGGTGTTTTGGTCAATGTCCCAGAGTTGGAGTTCAAGGCCGGTGACATCACCCTCCAACACGAACTGGACGAAGTGAATGGATTCACTCCACCCGTCGACAACCATGCGGTAGGTGTCGGTCGTGTCGTGGACAGCCAACGTCAGTTCACCGGTACTCGGCGTTGTCAGGTTGATCACGGGCCATGAGCTGTTGTCGGTGGCGTTGTCAATCGGCCGGTAGGAGGGTGCTTCCAACCCAGCGAGGTCGGCGAATGTGCGGGTGTGGGCTTGGAGCATGAACACCGGTGATTCAATGACCTTGATGCGTCCACCGCTCACGTCGGGATACGGGTAGACCTTCAGCGTCTGACCGGGAAGCAGATTCGTTGGGGTGCCGGCAACCCACGAGCCGCTGAGCAACTGGTCGACGCTGACCGTGGCCGGAGCGTGAACGCTTGCAAGCGTCAACTCGTGCACGTCGGACCAATCAAACGGTGCGGTGAGGCTGTCGTGGCCAATGAGGTCAACGCCTTGGCTAAGGTTCGCATCCATCAGTGATCTCACTGGAACGTGCTGGTGGTGAACGACGGTTGCCGTCCATGCAGCCGTCGGTGCTTCGGTGGTGATGCGCGCCACGAACCGTCCATCCTCCGGTGCCGTCCAAAACTGCCCGGCGGGTGTTGCTGACGGCCAAGCGTTGGATTGCGGCGATGTCATCACGGTTTCCATGGCGGTTTCGGTGGAATCGGTTTGGTGGTAAAACGACACGCTTACGGCGTGGGTTGTCACCATCCACTGCCATTCGAGGGTGTCGCCTTGGGTGATGTTGAAGGCGACGTAGCGTGATGTGTCCGCACTTGCCATCCCTCGAACCGTTGGGGTTGCGCCCGGGCTCAGCACCGAGAACAAATGGCCTTGGCCATCATCAATGCAGTCGGTGGCCGTCTCGCACAACAGGGCTGACATCACATCGGTCGCTGCTTCGGGTGCGGGACGCTGTGTTGGCAAGGTGTCTTCCACTTCGGTCACGACGTACAGTTCGAGCACGTCCGTTCCTTCCGAATCGGCCGTCATCTGAACGGTTCCGCTCTGACCGGTTTCGATGCTCATCACGTTGGCTCCGTGTGATTCAACGCTGAATCCTTCGGGGCCCGAGACCACCTCCAACGTGCATGCGGAACACGTCCACGAGAGAAGAGCGGTGGTTTCTGCGCCGAGTTGGACCTCCAACTCTGCTGAAATGCCATCATTGATTCCGATGCTGGTCAACCCGTCGGAAACGACCTGCGGTTGGCTGTTTTGCGCCACGGCAAGCGGCATCATGGCGAGGAGAACAACGAGGACAAGCCACAAGGGGTGTCCCTTGACCGTCTTCGTTGCCATGGCACGGCGTGGGTGCAGTGTCTTTCAAAACTCTCCCCATGTTCGTTTCAAACTCTTCAAGAAGACACGGTGACAGGGAACCTCATGGCCGATGCACTCGGACGGACCGTTCTGCATCGCGACCGCTACGGTCGTGTGTGGGGTTTGGGCGACCGAAAATCCCCGGCTTCTCAAACGCCGGGCTTGGTTCTGATGGGCGACGACCCGGCCCTTCCCGTGGCTTACGCCCCGTTTTCATCCTCCACCACGGCCGCCTTGCCATCGGTCTTGAGCGTTCAGTCCCGAGGTTCATTTTGTCCCCCTCAATTTGAGACAAACGGCCCGGACTACACGGTGAACATCGGGCACGTTCTGCCTCCATCGCTCGAAGATGCCAATGCGGGTGAAGCCCAAGGGACGTCGGCTCTTTTGCCGGTCTCCTGGCAGCGACTTCATCACGATGAGGGCCTGACCGATGCTTCCCTCGCTCCGGAGATCGTGGTCTTGACCGATGCCGTGCAGCTGGCGAGTCAACCCGGCAAACTGCCGCAAGCCATCCTTGCGTTGAAGCATCGCTTCCCGGGGGCCCTGTTGTGGACCCCCGGGCTTGGCGGCCCCGATAACTTGGGCGTGTTGGTTGCCATGGGCGTGGATTTGTTTGACCTTGCCCGCTGTCGAGAAGCGGCTGCCAACAGCGTCCTCTTGACGATGGGGGGCCCCCGTCGCCCGCTCGACCATGAGGGCACGACCCTCGAGGCGCAAGCCTACCACATGATGAAGGCCATCGACGAGGCGCGCGCCGCTGTTTCTTCAGGCACCCTTCGCCAGCTTGCGACGCGTCAAAGCCAGTCCAGCCCTCGTGCGGTAGAGCATTTCCGTCGACATCAGGACCTCGTCAGCCAGCACCGTGGGAACCTCGCGTCTCACCGGCCGTCGACCACAGAATTTGCCTGCTTCACTTCAAACGCCCTGAACGACCCGTTGGTCGTGGATTGGGAGCGGTTTATGGGGGAGCAGTATCGCACGCCGGCTCCAGTTCGTCAGGTGATGATCCTCCTTCCGTGCTCTGCCCGCAAGCCGTACCGGCTTTCGAAATCCCACGGCCAATTTCTTCGGGCCATCGGTTCAACCGGGTGTCACGAGGTGATGATGACTTCGCCGCTCGGCCT
>BOYQ01000008.1:0-47341 GCA_019651595.1 Candidatus Poseidoniales archaeon
AGGCGTCGCCCCAAAACCAGGGGGAACGATGGGGTGGTGGAGCAACTGGGGAGGGTTCCTCGTTGGCTTTTGGAACGGAGGGAACCCAGGTGGCTGTTTGGTCCATCGACCGTAACGGATTTTCATTCTCTCGAGCCGCCATCGATGTGCTCCATGAACACGGGGCCCTGAAAACCGTGGAGTTGCACGAGGACATCGTCTGGAAGGGGGATGTCTTCGCCCAACTCGTTAAGCAAGCCGACCCCAACATTCGGTCCGGTGATGATCTACGGGTGCTCCAAGCCGGTGAGTGCATCGGTTTGGCTCGAGCGATTGCGGCCGGATGGGAGTGGGGAGGAACGCCGGGAACCTTGGCGAAATCCCATCAGCGGAGGAAGAAGTCCTGAGCCAGCAGCACGCCGCTTTGTGGCGGAGTGGTTAAGAAGGGGAGATAAGTCGGAAGGCCGCTTGGTGGTGTGAAATGGCACGTATGTACAAGTCCCGAAAAGGCCAGAGCGGCTCAACCCGTCCTCACGCAACCGAGGCCCCGTCGTGGTCAAACACCGACAAGGATGAGGTTCAGTCCCTCATTCTTGACCTTGCCAAGGCCGGCCATACGACGGCCGAGATCGGCACCATCCTCCGCGACAAGCACGCCGTCCCGAACGTGCGTTTGGTGCTCGGCAAGCGAATTGGCCAAGTCCTCGCTGAAAACGACATGGCCGGCACCTATCCCGAGGACATGATGAACCTCATGCGCCAAGCCGTGGCCATCATCAACCACCTCGGCTCGGGCAACCACAAGGACATTCACAACAAGCGAGCACTCGAAATCACCGAAGCCAAAATTCGCAGGCTCGCCTCGTATTACATCGGTGAAAACCGCCTCCCCAGCGACTGGCGCTACAAGCGAGACGAGCTCCGCTTGATGGTTGAGTGATTCAGCTGCGGCAACGAACACCTTCATGAGGTCCCCGTGGGTCCTCGGAACGGCTCACCATGCGCGACATCCTCGACACACCGATGTTTGCAACGGCCAAAGCGCCGCTGCTGGGCCACGGCGACGCCATCAAGGCGGCAGAGACGGTTCATCTCACCGCTCCTGCCACGATTGAGGGGGTGTTGGCCATCGGCCAACTTGAGGCGGCCTTCCTCGATGTCGGCATCAAATACCGACGACGGTTCTTCACGCCACGACATCATCTGCCTCGTGACGCAGGTCCTGCATGGACGGTGGCCCCCAACGGTCTCACCGTGGTGGTGGACGTCGAGGAGGACACCTGGGAGGTGGGGGACGTGCCCACCGGGGAGCATGTTCATCTCGTTCCGGTGTCAACCACGGTTGAGATGGGTTCGAAACATCGGCGATTTTCTGGCGTTCTTGACCCGGTTCTTCAGGCAGCGGCCCTGGCGGCCGTGCTCGCACCGAACGGTCGGCGCGTCCGCAAACTTCGACCTTTCATTTCCCTTGGTTTGTGGTCAAGGGGTGCGCTTGAAACCAACATGGACCCGATTCACACGGCCGTTCTCAACCATTTGAAGGAAGAGGGTTCGCTTCGACTCGTTCCTCTTCCCGAGGTCGCCGCTCCTGCGGAAGGCATGATGCCGGGCCTTTCAGAGCGGCAACTCAAGCGATTGCGACGGGTCTGGTCAACCATGGACGTGGAACAGCGAACCATGGCGCTCAGCGAACTGCTGTTGCCTTGCCTGACCGAGGCAGAATTGTCCACGCCTCGACTTGAGGAACTCGCTTGGCATCGCATGGTGGTGGGGGAGGAAGCGGTGGACTTGGCCAGTCAGGTGCATCACCTCAAGCACGCTTGGCCGCAGGAAGCCGATGCAGGTCGCCTCTTTGCTTCCAAACTCCTCGACGGTTGGCTCGGTACGGGCCAACTCACCGCCGGTGATTGAGCGACGGATTCAAACCGTAGTGATGATTCGGGGCATTATGGCGATTGAACGTCTGCTCACAGGAAGCATCCAAAGTCAGCTTCAGGACTTGATGTCCACCGAGGACTTGGTGATTGAAGCCTTTCGTGATTTGGTGAAAGACGAATTGAAAGGTCACATCCGAGCAAAAGTCGAAGCGGACCCGGAACTCAAGGCGGAGATCAAAGAAGCCGTCGCCTACTATTTCCATTCCAAGGCACGCAGCATTTACGCTGAACTCAAAGCCACACGGGCAGCCACGCGTCTCGGCCTCCGTCTTCTTCCCGATGAACTCCAAGGCGAGGTCGGTGAAGCCCTCGTCACAGCTCTTCGAGAAGGAACTTGGTGCGCTTCTTGAGAAGGCGCTTTGAGCACCCCGCTCACACGGTGAAGAGTTCAAGTTATGAGCCATTGAGTGTTGGGTCCGGTTGACAACCATGCGCCGTGCTCTGTTTTTGTGTGCGATTTTTCTGGTGACCTTTGCGTCACCTTTCATCGCCACTTCACAAGCAGCAGCCAGCGAGGATGTGCTCGTGTGTTGCGATGCCGCCCCCGTTGAACTCTACCTCATCGGCGGCGACAGCAACAAGCGACTGACGCCCTTTGTGGCCGAACTGGCGGAAGAACCCCAAAGCGTGAGCGTTGAAACCTCCATCTCCTCGCAAGAAACCATCGGAAGGTGGCTGCTCCCCAACACCTGGGGTGGCGACGTGCCTTCCTCCACCTGGACCTTCTCCATGAACTACGAAGTGGCCAACGCAGCGGGCGTGCAAATCAACGCCACGGCGACGGTCAGCGTGGGGTCCAAGAGTTTCAGTGCAACCACCGAACCCGGCTCTTCCTTCCTCGCCCAAGGCTCGGGTTCCCTCAGTTTTGACATCGAAGTGGAAGCCTTCACCACCAGCGGTTCATCCAACATCGAGGTCGAGCTCGCCGTTCAGACCGTGTTGTTCAGTGTCCCCGCCGCCGGTGCGAAATTGGAATTCTTTTGGGGCAGCGAAGACGAAGCGTCTTCGTTGGAAGCCACCGTGCCGCTGATGGACATTTACATGGTCGAGCCCGAAATTGAAGGATCTGATGTTTACCTCGCCGTTCGCCTTGATTCGCCTTGGGGGCTGTCCACCTTGGCGATGGCTGAATCCATCACGCTGAAGGTAAACGGTGTTCCTGTCTCTGGCGACCCCATCGAAACCGCTGTGGGTGAAACCGTTCGAGTCACATGGACGTGGACCGGTGCTGCGGGCGGCGTGGAGAACATCAACGTCGAGGTGGAGTTGGAGTTCCAACCCGGTCAACCTTCGCTTCGTGGCTCCACCACCTACGAAATCGAGACGTTTGACACCGGCGGAGGTACCGGCACCTACTATCCACCCGATGAACCACTCCGAACGGACGGTGGTGGAAGCAGCATGGACCTTGAGATCAACATGGAACTCGAAAGTCGGGACGGCGGTTTGATTCTTGAGCGCGTCACCAGCATCACGGTCCACGATGAACTGGCGTTCTGGATGCGCTGGGGCATGGACCACATCGGTGATGATAACCCGGCCCTTTCAGCCACCCTGCGGGCGTTTTCTGCCGGTTCGGTGACCGATGAGGACCGCATCAGTCGGTTCATTGAGGACGTTGAGCGCTCGGAATTTGAGCGGCAGTTGGTCAGTCTTGGACCCCTGTACATGAACACGGGGTTGGGTCTTGACACCGATGAGTTGCTTGGGGATTTCCGAGCGTTTAACGAACTCAAAATCGAGGTTGACCTGAACGGTCAGGATGCTGTTATTAACCATCCCGTAACCCTGCGGTTCTCGACCACCGAACTTCTGGTTGACGGTGATCGAATTGATCTGCTTCGAAACTTCATCGTGGTCCAACCTGCCCCGCTCTGGAGCGATTATTCACTCTCGTTGACGGCTCGCTCCTCGGCCTTGACGGCGCTGAGCAACAGCATCGTTCGAGAATCCAATGCGTTTGATTTCTCCGTCATCCGAATGCCGTGGGGCGATATCGTTTCGATGGAGGGTGAGAACATCGAGCAAAGCGAAACCTTCAGCCTCTCGACACTGCCCACTGCGTCCCCCGCCTATGCACCGCTCACGCTGAGCGTTCTCACCCTGGTGGGGCTTTTGGGGGCGTTCATGTTCGGCATGCGTTTGACCCGCAACCGTCGGCGAACCTACCTCTATCTGGAACTGGTGCTGGTTCCCATTGTGTTGGCGGTGACCGTCATCGGTTACCCGGGTGTGTTCATCGCCACCGCCCTGGGGGCCGTGGGTCTGATTTGGGTCATCACGGCGCTCGCCAGCCCGAGACTGGTCGGCCAACAGCGTCGAGTCTCTGCGCCACAGTATCCGACCATCGCCTGCCCTGCCTGCCAAACTCCAAACGCCATCACGACGGACGCTCGACCGCACCGTTTCAACTGCTCCGGTTGCGGTCGTGTGATCAAACTCGTGGCGTGATCAGAGGCTCAATCCCTTGAGGTTGTCAATCAGCTGAACGGCTTCTTGATAGTCGCTCGGTGAAAAATACCCGACAAATTCTCCTTGTTCATCGACGGCCACAACGGCTTGTGGGCTTCGCTGACGAATGTCGCTCAGGACGGATTTGAGACTGCTTGAGAGTTCCACCTGCATGAAGTCCATTTCCATGTGTTCGTGGCATCGTGCCGCTGCGGCGTCCACGCCCTCGCTGAGCGCCTTGACGAGTTGACGTTGACCGATGACCCCCTTGACCCGCTGGTCGTCGTCAAGAACCACCGTGATGCCACCGGAGATGGTCAGCATGCGTTTGGCCGCCTCTTGGAGGGTGTCCTCCACCCCCACGGTCATGTGTTCGTCGTCAAGCGTGAGGTCGGCCACGGTCTTTCCCATGGTTACTTCACCATGGTTGAGGGTTTTGGTTCTTGCTTCCTTCAAGTGTCCTGAAGGTCCTCATGGCAGAGGAGAAGCGTGGTGGCGTCCATGATTTTGGCGTACCCCACGCGTTCGAGTTGAACGATGGTGCCCACCGGGTGCTTGTGCAGTTCAAGCTGACCCTCAACGTGAAACACGGTGTTGTCCTTCGTACCTGTCAGCATCGCCTCGGTAGCGTGGTTGCTGGGGAGCCAGTGGACGATGGGGCGTTTGTCGCTTCGGTCAATGCTCTCAACACGAGCGTGTCGGTCATGAAGGGCGACATCAGCGAATTCCTTGAGACGCAAATCCATTTTTTCGAGGTCCTCGCTTTCCAGCCAAATCGTTCCATCGCTCAGGTTCCACTTCCGCATGCCCATCGCCTCGTGGTTGGGATGGACTGGAATTTCGAGGCTGTTCGGGTGCTCGCCCTCCAGCGTGAAATCAGCGGGATGGCGAACAAAGGTCAAGCGCGGTGCGTCGTCGTCGATCACCTTGGTGTTGTGAGCGTACAGCGTGGCGAGGGGTACGGAGATGTCTTTCTGCGTGATGCCAAGCTCCAGCCAGAAATTACGCAGGGCTGATGCCTGCGTCCCCCGGTTTCTCAAGCCAGCCAACGTGGGAAGTCGCGGGTCGTCCCACCCGCTGTAAGTCCCGGCTTCGATATCAGCACGCATTTGAGACGTCGAAAAGCCCCCCCATTCGTGAACCTTGACGCGACCCCAGTACATCGTTTCGGGGTAGTCCCACCCAAAATGCTCGTACAGCAATGTCTGTTTTCGGGTTGAATCCATGAGGTCTTTGCCTCGTATGATGTGGGTCACGCCCTGCAGGTGGTCCTCCACGGCACTTTGGAAGTCCAAGAGCGGCCAGACCACATGCGTCGAACCGATTTCAGGTCGCGGATGAGGGTGTGCGGTCGTGTCTTGCAGTCGCAAGGCCGGCCAATCCCGGAGGGCTGGATTCTTGAGTGTCATGTCGGTTTTTACGCGGACAACGGCCTGTCCGGGTTTGAATTTCCCGTTGAGCATGCGTTTCCAAAACACCAAGTTGTCCTGAGGTGTTTGGGTTCTGCAGGGGCAAGCCGTCATGGAGATTCGATGTTCTTTGAACGCCTCAGCCGTGCATCGGCAAACGTAGCCGAACCCCGCCTGAAGCATCATCTCGGCATGCTGGTGGTACTCATCGATGCGGTCTGAGGCGATGATCACGCGATCGGGTTTGCGGCCTGTCAACCACTCTGTTTCTTCCTGTATGGTAGCGTAGGCTTCCAGCATGGGTGGCTTGACTTTGGTGTCCGTGTCGTCAAACCGGAGGATGAATTCTCCGTCGTACATGTCGCGGTAGGTGCTGTTGATGACCAACCCTCGGGCGTGGCCGAACGACAGCGGACCGTTTGGGTTGGGTGCAAAACGAAGCACGACCTTTCCCTTTTGAGCACCCTTGAGGTCCGGAAGTCCTTCCCTTCGGGCTTTCGTTTCGCGCTTTTCGAGAAGATGAGGTGCTTCGCGTTCAAGGATTGCTCGTACGGCATCGAGTCCTTCGTTCGCCGCCATGGCGTTTGCGGCCGTGACGTTTTGAGCCACCAGGGCGGTTACAGCCTTTCCGTGTTGGCGAAGATCGCCGCGCATGGCCATGATGCGTCCGATGACCGAGCCCACGGCGGCGTTTCCTTCGTACTCGAGGGCGTTTTGGAGAGCGACGTGGTGAACCAGCGTTTGCGTCTCCTCGTCGGCTTGCCAATCCATGTCGCTCGGCTACCGCTGTCCCTCGTCCTTCAAGAAATGCTTGATGAATCGGTATGAAACAGACGCCGTTGTTCCGTACGTTGCACACCTCGTACGGGAACATCACCCGTGAGGTGTTCGCTCCAAAACCGCTCCACGGTCGCCCACCCCCAACGGACTTGGGCGTCGATTCCCTCTTGCAGCACGAGCCGATGAAGGGCCGATTTTGTCGCTGGGTCGCTGGGGTAGCCAGAGCCCACTTCAAATCCCACCCGGTCTGACATGGCGTTGATGCGGCGGTCGCGCTCTTCCTTCGCAAGGATGCTCGCCATGGCCACAACGGGGTGATGCTGGTCGGCTTTGTGTTCCGAAATCATCGAGCAACCCGACCACGGCCACCCCTCCAAACCCGCCGTGATGCGGTCGGTGAAGCGTTGTGCGTTCACGTCGCATGCATCGGCCACGATGGACAAGTCGTGTTTGACCGGGAGTTTCGTTATGGCGTCTCGAAACCCCTCCACCTCAAGCCAGTTGAGACCCTGTTGCTGAAGCGCCACATCAATGGCTTCCGGTTCAATGACCACGGTGGTGCCAAACCACCCCTCGCGCTCACACTGTTCAAGGAACCACGATTCGAGTTCGTGGCGTCGTCGAAGGAGAGGTCCTTGGAATCCTTCACGCCCATCGACCGAAGGGTGGATTCTTGGCCTTCAGGTACGGCGCAAATGCCCACCACGAGCGGCCCGAGCACCGGCCCTCGACCTGCCTCGTCAATTCCAATCAGCATGGTCTCATCTCAAAATTCGAGGTCGTCAACGGGCGGTGTGGTGGGTTGGGTTGGTCGCGATGCGGCGGGGGTACCCTGACCGGCGGGGTGGTTGTTGGAGCCTTGGGTAGTCGATTCAAGGGGGAGGTCCTGTTGGGAACGGTCGGCAGTGTCGCCCTTCGATCCATTCTGACCCCTGTCGAGAACCACGGTGGCCGCTGAAACCAGGGCGGGATCGACCTCCGGACGAGCGGGTTCGGCGGTCCCGTGCTGATGTCGAAACATCGCTTCGTAGGTGGCCTTTGGCACTTCTTCGAGCGGTTCCTGCAGCGATGGGGCCGGTGCGGGCTCGGGTGCTGTTTGGTACCTGCTCATCCAGTCTTCTGCCTTGTCTTCGGTTTCTTGGTACGGGAGGCGTTGAGGTTCATCCATCCGACGTTGTCGGTCGATAACGGCCTTGTACAGAATGACAGAAGCCACCAGCACGCTGAGGATGACGCCCGCCCACGCTTTGACGTAGAGCACAGCGGTGGACGCCATTTCACCCCAATCCGTGCCTTCGTTCTCGGCTTCCGTGGCTTGCCATGCCGACCCCAAGTAATCGCCCGTCGTGGTGTGAACAAAGGGAGTTCGGGTGCAAACCGAGAACGAATGGTGGTGTTGATGTAGACCGTACCGTTACTCGTTTGGTCCTGCGGGAGTTGAACCCACGCCCGAATGGTGAAGTTTGAATTCAGTGGGATGTCGTTGACCTCAAACGAACGGGGGAATTCCACACCCTCCTCGTAAACCGCAATGTCAGGGGGGATGAACCCCATGTCAACGGAGTGGCTTGACTGAAGCTGCACGATGAGCCCGTCGACGGCGTTTCCATCGTTTCGAACCTCCATTGCGATGGATAAACGGCCCTTGGCGTTCACCTGCTCCTCGACGTTCCTGAAGGTCCACTGAATGTCCGGGGCGATCTTGAGTTGAACGGTCGTGCTGGCCACCGACGTTCCGGTGTCGTCGATCAGCTCAAACGTGGTTTGACCGAGGGTGAACGCGAGTGAATCGGTCGGTGCCGTGATGACGATACCGTCGTACTTGCCCTCGTCGTTGGCCTGGAGCAACAGGCCTGCGGATGGAAGCGCCACCCGGAAACCGCCGGTGGTGTTGGTCTCTCGTAAAACGAAGGTGTTGTAGGCGTTGCCCGTGTTCCTCACGGTTAAGTCCACGGTGCATGACTGGTTGGGCAGAACGGCCTGGCATCCGTTCGCTTCGTGCGTCACGGTACCGGTCGAAATTCGGTTGATGCTGGCCACGGTTCTCGCCGATGTCTTCAGGGATTTCGCTCCCTCCGCAAACACTTGCAGTTCCACGTGCATCTCGCCCACAAAGTCGTTGGGTGCTTGAAAGCCGATTTCGATGGTTCTTGATTCGTTGGGCTCCAACACCACGTCCTCCAAGCCCCCGAACAGGGCAACCACCCAGCCGCTGGCGTTGAACCGGTCGGCGGCCGAATACCCCTGAAGTGGAGCACCTTCCGGGGTCAACCCCTGAAGGGTGATGTTGAGCGTGTTGGGTGTGTTGCCCACGTTGCGAACCACGGCCTGCACGCGGCCGTCTTCGTTAGGTGCCACGACGAGCGAGCCTTCGATGGCATCGATGGTGGCGTTCTTTTTCTCGTTCATGAGCAAGTCAAAACTCCACGTTGAAACCGCTTGGTCCAATCCCGAGACGGCCGACAGCGTGAACCGAGGCCCGGTTTGAGCGAGCGGGGCGCCGTTGAGGACGGCGGGGACGTCGACCCAGAGGTAAACGTAGGACAGCGTGTTGGGCGCAATCGTGGTGAAGGCTTCCTTCCCGTCGGTGTCCGGCATGTTCCAGCCCCAATTCCAAGTTGAGGCGGTGTAGAGACTGAAGGTGACATCATCGGTGAGGGTCGCATTGTTCGTGATGTTCACCGCCACCGCCGTGCGAACGGATTCATCCACCGTGAAGGCGATGAAATCGTCCACTCCGAAGTTGAGGTTTGAACGGGGCACGATGGCCACGTTCATGATGACGGTCTCGTTGACGTCGCTGCTCAGGTCGCTCGTGATGGAAAACGAAACGGTGAGGTTCTGATACGGAGCATCGGCGGGCGCCCGGAGGCCGAAGGCGACCTGCTTGAGGTGATTGGGGACCAAGAGTTCCGTTGCGGGCAATCCCACGGTTGACAACGGTGCAGGAACGGACAGGGGCGTGATGGTCAGGGCCTGATTTTCATCCGCTCGGTTGTGGAGCGTGATGTAGGTGCTCACGGTTTCATTTTGGTGGACGTAAACATCGTTGGGGGCGGTCCAGTCAACCATTTGGCCGTCCCTTCCAACCGGCTCTGCCCATCCGGCGCTCATGGGGATGAGGGCGGGGAGAAGGAAGACCACCAGAAGAAGGGCCCACCGCATGGACCGTTGCAGGTGTTATCCTCTATCAAGCCCACCCTGAACTGAATCAACACCCGTCGTAGCATTCTAATGGAGTTTGGAACTCGAAGGAGCATGCCCCCCGTTTGGCCTTTCAAGAAAAAGAAGCCCGTCGATACGGTCATCGACGAGGCACCGCCGGCGCCCGTGGTTTACAAACGAGGCGAAGATCCGCACGCTCGCCCCGCCGTCGAGGCCGATAGCGGTGCCTACAAGGACGCCCTCGCTCTGTTTGGCGGCGGGTCATCAGAGGTTCAGGCAGCGACCGACCAATCCGTCCGCTACGACGGTGCCACCGCCTCGACCGAATCCGTCCAACCAGCGACCGAGGAACAACCCTCATTGGCCTCGCCGAGCCCTTCCGCCCCCGCCCACTCATGGGTTCATCACACCGATGGGTATCACTACAAACGGTTGGAGGACGGTTCTTTCGAGCCGACGCCTCATGTCAAGCGGGACGATGGGACCTACGCCCCGTATTCGTGATCGAACAAGCGAGGCAGGGCCCGAATCAGACCGGGGTGGTCCTCACTGACCCGGTTGACGGCACGATCCACCGGGTGGCGTGAGACGGTGCCCTGCGGCGGCTGAGACGGCAACTCGCCCCTCTCGAGCCAGTCGTGGACACATTGGTGCTCCAACAACACCGGCATCCGGTCGTGAACGTCTCGACAGTCTTCCGTTGCGGCTTGCGTCAGCAGCACGCACGACTCGAGGTGCTCGACGCCGTCGGTCCATGTGTCCCATACCACGGCCATCAAGCAGGCCTGTCCGTCAGCACGCCGGTGAAACCAGGGTGTCTTTCCCTGAGGGGTCGTCATCCATTCGTACCACCCGTCAGCCGGGACGACGCCTCGACGGCGTTGAGCGGCTGCGCGAAACATCGGCTTCTCGTGCAGTGTTTCGCTGCGAGCGTTGATCGGCTCGCGCCTTGAGGGTTTGGCCCAAGACGGACGGAACCCCCATCGCATCAGGCGAAAATGACGCTTCACTTGCTCTTCACCTTGCACGCCGACCTCCGTGGCCACGGGAATGAAACGCTGGGGGGCAACGTTCCACGACGGCTTGAACGGCGTGAGGTCCGACAGCGGTTCAGTGTCCATCTCGGCTGCCAGTTCATTCACCGGCGTGGCGAGTGCAAACCTCCCGCACATGATGTCGCCTCAAACCGGGTCGCTCACCGCTGCCATCAGCGCATCCACGTCCAATTCTGCGGCGTTGAGCGGGACTCTCAATTCATACACGGATGACACCGCCGGGTCGAGTTCTCCGAAACACCCCACCCACGTCTCACCGATGAGGATTTTTGCGCCTCGCCCAGCGAGCCAGGGTCCATCCCCCTCCTCGAGGGGTTCTGCTCGCCAGTCCTTGACACCAAGGTCGTTGCAGAGGGCTTGGATGCGCCCACGAACCGCAGCGAATCCTCCGCTTCGTTCAGCGGTGATGAAGGCCAAACGCTCTGCGTTGCGGTGGTCCCTCACCACGGTCCCCAATTCATACACGGACTGCGGAAGGTCGTGGTGTCGGTTGGAAGCAAGCAACTTGAGCAGACCCGGGAGGAGGTGTTGGCGCAGAATCGTATGGTCCACCGTGATGGGGTTGGTGATGCTGGTGACCTCGTGATTTGGCACCCATCGCATGTGGCTGAACTGGTCAAGTTCGTTGGAGAGCGTCAAGGATTGAATCTGCATCATGCCCAACCCTTGCATGGAGGCACGAAGTCGTCGGCGGAGGTGGTGATCATGTCGAGGCTGAGCGGTCAAGGTGGCTTTTGGCACATCGCTTCCAAGGTCTTCATAACCGTGGCCGATGGCCAACTCTTCCACCAGGTCAACCGGGTGAAGCAGGTCAAACCGCCAACGCGGCATGGTGAACATCAATTCCGAGGTTCCTGCTCGAGCAACCGCCATGGAGTTTGAAGCGATGGGAGCATCGTTGGGTGCCGGTTGACGTCCATCAAACCGACCGCCCATTCTAACCGATGGCCGTATGAATTTCATCGTCGGTAAAGGACCTTCCGAGCAGGTTCTCAACGAGTTCTTCAGGCACGGTGTGCTGCTTCCCTGCGCCGTTGGGCATGGTGATGGTTTCGCCAGTGCAGGTGGTGATGTCAACCGATTCCACCGCTCCACCTCGCTTGGCGAGTTGGAGGCACACGAGCATCAAGGCGGCCTCGCAGGCACGCTCATCCCATCCGGTGACATCAACGAAAAAGTCCCGAGTTGCACGGGTCACCGTGGTGTGGTCGCCGTTGATGATGGGTGGGAAGGACAGAACGTCATCGTTGTTGTCGAGGATCATGGGGTAGCGGTCCATGCCGTCCAACAAGTGGGCGTAATCCACACCCTTGGGGTGGTGCAACAAGATGTTGGAGATGCTCATCGGCTCCTCTTTGGCGAGGGGGACAAAGGAACGGTCGCCGTCCACCGCCACCACTCGGAACGGCGGGGCGACGGTGTTGAGGTCATGGACGCCAATGGAGGCCCGTTGTCGCCCCCGGCCCAAAGCGAAATGCAGTTTTTCCTGGTGGTCCATCAGCCCTTTGATGAACGCCTCGGCTCCTTCCTCGTCGTCAGGAACAGCGACGTTTCGGACCACGGCCCCGTAGATGACGGGACGGAGCCCGATGAGTTCGGCGTCCACGCTCATCGTGATACCGCTTGGTTTTACGGGCAGGTCGGGTTGAGCGGGCGCCTTGTGGAGGAAATTGGCCATGGCATGGGCCAATGTTTCCCCGCTGAGCAAATCCGGTCGGTCGGGGAAGATCTCGATGTCGAGCTGCTCTTCAGTGCAGGCATCAATGTCGGTTCCGAGCAACGGCAACTCATCGTTGACCTGTTCGATGTTATGGTCAAAACCCTCCGCCTCCATCAACATGCGGAGAAGGGATTGTGCAACAGAGATGGTCGGCATGGTGCATCACCTCGCAAACCAGTGAGGGAGCGGTCGTTCATACCCAGCGAGGCGCAAACCGCTCACGGCCGCCGTCTCGTGGTTGAGCGCTCGGAGGTGTTTTCGTTCCAGCATGTCGATGCTGTTGATCCCGATGCGGCGCAATTCTGCGGCCAAATCTTCCTGCGTGCCATGAAGCCAGTAAGCGATGTCTTCGGTGTCGGCCATGGGTGCAGCGCAACTGACGATGTCCACGCCCGAGGCCATCAGAACGGCGAGGTCGTGGCCGCTGGCTGCAAATCCGAGCAAAAAGCCCGTTTGGGTTGTGCCATCGGTGAGATGCTCCTTCTTGGAACGGCCGGTCATGGGCAGAGCAGCCGCCTCGGAAATGCCCGAACCGTCTTCAATTCTGGCCATGGCAATGTCGAGTCCGTGGTGGGCGGCCCGAGCATGGAGGGCTTGGACTCGACCGATGGCGTCCACCAAGCCCGCAGGGGCGTTGGCAACTGCAAGGGAACGCAAAGCCACCAACAACCCATCCAAGTGTTCGGCGTCCATCGGCGGCAGGTTGCTCAGATCGATCATGAAACCGCCCGCACCGGGCAGGGCCTGACCAACGCTCAGGAGGTTCGCTCGGTCCACGATCATCACGTCCACCGCTCGGGGATGGTCGGCAACCATGGCTGGATGGCGATTGAGAATGGTTTTCACCGATTCGTCCGCTTTTTTTGCTGGCGTCATGGTCTCGCCCGAATCCAAGCAGGGCAGGAGCGGCAACGGCAGGGCCAGGGATTGAACGGTTTCAGCCAAACCCAGCAAGGCGACGGTGTCAACGGTCTCGTAGGGCCGGAGTTGTTGGGCATCGCTGGTCAACCCGATGTTGGATAAATCGTCAGAGGACACCGAGTAGATGTTCTGTTCCATCTGTAACCCCACTTGGGGCGTGAGGCAAACGGCGTCCGAGGGAACGTGCATGGTCTCGTCTTCAAGCAACGCATTGATTTCTTTGAGTTCCCCCTTTTCCAGCGGTCGCAACACAACGCCTGGCGGAGGGGAGGGGCAACGCCCGTTCACCACGATACGTCCGCCGGTCATGCCAGCGCCTGGGTCGGGGCCAACGTCACCGTGAACCACGATGAGCCCGTCTTCCATGCCTCCGCCGACACGGGCGCCGGCTGCTCCTCGAATGAAGAGATGGCCTCCCGTCATTTCTGCGCCAGCGTCATCACCGCATCCATCGAGGACGGTGACTGAACCGCTGGCCATTCTGTAGGCCGTGAAGTGACCCGCCATGCGCTCACAGACCACCGTTGTGCCCTGGTTGGCTGCGCCGAGGAAACCGCCTGCATCGCCCTGAAGCGTGAACGTGCCACCGGTTCCAAAGGCCGCAACCCAAGAGCCGAGGACGCCCAAGGCTCGGAGCCGTGCCCCTTCGGGCAGAGCCGGGCAAAGCCCCAGTTCTCCGTTCTTTGGCACGGGGTCGCCTGCGTTGGTCCATCCAATGCGAAGGATGGCGTTTTGTTCGGCGGCGGCGGCCAAGCGAGGACCCAACTTTTCGTTGATGTTCATGGACCGCTGGACGACCTCGGAAACATCCGCCATGTTGGAGGGTCGTGCCTCACCCACAAATAGACTGCTGTTGGGTGTGGACGCGTTGGTTGATTTGGGGTGATATTGAGGGCCTCCACCGGTTGAGAAGCCTTATTGACGGCCTACATGAGCAACAAACGGTGAAGTCATGACCATCAAAGTCGCCATCAACGGATACGGTACCATCGGAAAGCGCGTGGCTGACGCCGTGGACGCTCAAGACGACATGGAGATCATCGGTGTCACCAAAACCCGGCCGTCCTTCGGCTGTGATCTCGCAGTGAGGAAGGGTTACCCTCTCTACTGCACGTACAACGACGCCGAGAAAATTGCGGCGTTTGAGCCGGCTGGCTACACCTGCCACGGCGGGCTTGACGACCTTTTGGCCGTGGCTGATGTCGTTGTGGATTGTTCACCCGGCAAGGTCGGGGCGGCGAACAAGGAAGCCTACGTCAAGGCAGGCGTGAAGTACATCTTCCAAGGTGGAGAAAAACACGCCATGGCCGAGATGTCCTACACCTCCTCCGCCAACCACGCAGAAAACCTCAACGCAGCCGGTACCAGGGTGGTGTCCTGCAACACCACGGGTCTTTCCCGCACGCTAGTGCCGCTGTACGAACACTGCGGTTCGTTGAAAGTTGAATGCACGATGATCCGCCGAGCCGCCGATCCCGGTGATTCCAAGAAAGGGCCCATCAACGCCATCAAACCCGTTCTCAAGGTCCCCTCCCACCACGGCCCGGACGTGATGACGGTCAAGCCAGAAATCGACATCAATTCCATGGCCGTTGCTGTTCCAACCACCCTGATGCACTGCCATTCCATCGTCGCCTTCCTCCCCGAGGGGCACGGCCTCACCACGGCCAGCGTGCTCGAACTGTGGAGGCAACACCCCCGCATCATCATCATGAACGGGGCCGAAACCAACATCACGACCACGGCAGAAGTCATGGAGTACGCAAGGGACATCGGACGCAAGTGGGGGGACCTCCACGAAATCTTCGTCTGGGAGGACGGTGTCAAACTCGATGGAGACACGCTGTACTACTTCCAAGCCATTCACCAGGAGTCCGATGTTATCCCCGAAAACGTTGATGCCATCCGTGCGTTGATGGGCACCGAAGATGACTGGAGGGCCTCCGTTGCCAAAACCGACGCAGCGATTTCGGCCTACAACGGTCTCTGAGCCACAACGAAGCCTGCACAGCACAGTCAAGAGCGACCTTCAAAAGCCTTTGACCGGTCCGCAGACCATGCTTTCGCGAGCCTCGATGCTGCTCGTACTTCTCCTGCTGGTCTCTGCACCGCTTTCCGTGCTCGCTGAAAGCACGGTGGAGGCTCCTTTGGTCGTGGCTTCTTCAACCGACGATGCAGCGCTGACGGAGGACCAGCGGCTGGCGCTTGCAGCCTCGCATTGGAACCTGATGCCGCAAGCCTCCATGGAAGCGGTGGCGTTGATGCCAGCCACGGGGATGCTTCACCTCGCCCTCGGCTCCTTTGACCCGTTGCTGGGCGATGGACCAGAAGTCCCTGATGCCTTCGTGCGAATCAACGATGCTGCCAGCACCGGGATGGTGATGTTGCAGCTCGAGACGCCGGACGGCGAGGTGTTGAACCGCCTGGTCAAACAACACGACCTGACCGTTCTCGATGTTCTCCATGACGAGGGCTGGCTCGTTCGGCTTCCTGCTTCGGCCTCGTCGTCGTTTGACGAACTTCAGCAGGAAGAAGGCGTGCGTTGGGTCGGTCAACACCAACCTGGTTGGCGCGTCGCTCCCGTTCTGCTGACGCAACCGGCCTCAGCCGCAGCGCTGGCCATCATCCCCACGCCGGATTTGGGTGTGGGCGGGTACGGCGTTCTCGCCACCGACATCGTTCGTTTTGGGGCCGTCGAAGCCTCGTGCGATGCTTGGATGTGCCAGGCCTTGGTTGAGCCTACTTCGGCGGCCAACCTCGTACGACATTTGGCCCGTGACGGTCGAATCTTATGGACGGAGCCAACGCAGGAACTCCGCGTTCACAACGCCATTGCGTGGTCCATTGCTGGCGTCCAGGGTGTGGCCAACAACGCCACCTTCACGCTGGACGGTTCGGGTGAGATGATCGCCGTTGCTGACACGGGTCTGGACCAGAATCACCCCGACCTTAGCGGGCGCGTCGCTGCCACGAACACCCAGTTCGGCCTCGACCCCTCACCGGCTGACTCCAACAGCGGGCACGGCACGCACATCGCCATCTCGGTGTTAGGGAACGGCTCGGGAGACGCTGACGCACGGGGCGTTGCACCTGCGGCGAACCTCGTCATGTATGCGCTGGAACACGATCCGACGGGAACGTTTGGTCGCATCGGTTCGATTTACGACATGCTTCGGGACGCTGAACAAATGACCGCTCGAATTTCGGTCAACGCTTGGGGCTTGAACGGAAATTTCGGCCAATACACGGCGGATGCACGTTCCGTT
Source organism: Candidatus Poseidoniales archaeon (assembly GCA_019651595.1). Classification (GTDB taxonomy): domain Archaea; phylum Thermoplasmatota; class Poseidoniia; order Poseidoniales; family Poseidoniaceae; genus Poseidonia. The sequence continues at coordinate 16,684 of BOYQ01000008.1, forward strand.
GACACCTTTGTCCACGACCGCAAGGATTTGACGCCAATCTTTTCAGTCGGCGACCGGGGCACCTCCGGCCCCTCACAGGTCTCTTCACCCGCCACAGGCAAAAACGTCATCGCCGTGGGGGCATCGACCACGGGAGTGGCCGGCACGCCTGCCGCTGGAGCCGTCGTCAACTTCTCATCGCTTGGTCCAAGCCTTGACGGTCGAATCAAGCCCGATGTGGTCGCTCCCGGTGTCGGAATCTGCTCCGGACTGGCGGAGGAGGCCAAGAACCCCGCTGGCCCCTCATGCTTGAGCGGTTCGCACGCCGGTGGCAACTCCTACTACATGGCACTCAGCGGTACGTCTCAAGCCACGGCCATCGCTTCGGGCGTGGCCGGTTTGACACGAGAATTCATCCGAGAACAGGTCGGCGTTTCCTCTCCGTCGAGTTCGCTGGTCAAGGCAGCGCTGATCAACGGTGCCAGAGACTTGGGGACACCCGATATCCCGAACGCTGCGGAGGGCTGGGGCGAGGTCAATTTGGAGCGGACGGTCCTTCCCATGGACGGGTCAACGCCGCTCGATACCTACATGGACGACAAAAAGGTCCTCTCTCCAGGCTTCGGCCTGTTGTACTCGTTCTCCCTCGATCCCTCCCACGGGATTGACATCACGCTTGCGTGGACCGACGAAGCCGGCAGCGCCATCGCACCTCAAAGTGAAGCGAGGTTGGTCAACAACCTCGATTTGGTGCTGGTGGGTCCGGACGGTACCGAGTGGCTCGGAAACGACTTCAGTCAAGGATTCACCACCACGGGCGGTCAAGCGGACGAGGTCAACAACGTCGAGCGCATCCGAGTTGCGCCCGGTGCTCTCCCCGCCGGCGCCGCCGACTACGTGGTGAAAGTGCTCCATCGCGGCGGGACTCAGCAGGATTTCGCCTTGGTCATGAGCGCCGTCGCCACCCCTACGCCGCAACCGGACTTGGCTGTTTTTGACGGAAGCATCCTTCTGTCTTCAGAAAACCCACTCAAAGACGACCTTGTTTCCATTCGGCTGGCTTGGGTGAACCAAGGGACGAGCACGACGCCGTCGTTTGACATCGTGCTCGAGGACACCACGGCGCAAACCGTTCTCGCCACGGCGACCCGACCTGCCTTGGGTCCCGGTATGATTGACTCCTACACCATTTTCCATCAGTTCACGACCACCGGCACGCACACCTTGCGGCTCAGCGTTGATACCGGTGGAGCTGTCGATGAGATGAACGACGCCGTAACAGGCACCGACAACAACGTGTGGGTTCAGGACGTCGAGGTCATGGCTTTGGGTGTCCGGGTGGTCGTCGCCAATCCGGACGGGAGTGTTCCCACCACGAGTGAGCAGCGGGCGGCCAACGCTCAGATGGTTCTGGACGTCCGCAACGATTCTGGCATCGACGTCCCCTTGTCCATCCTCCACGAGGGAACGGGAAACCAATCCGTTTCGGTGTCCGCCACCATGGTTCAAATTCCAGTCCCCGGGCGTGATGATTTCTTCCTTCCAAGCCCCGATATGTGGACACGGACGTTCGACCAGACCCCCACCTTCACACTGACCGCACAGGGCACTCAAGATGCGAACAAATCGCTCAATCTCCGGCTCGAGGACATCGATGCTGACCTGACCAGCGACCCTTCAAACCCTCGTTACGTGCGAGCCGGAACCTACGTCATCGAGGTCTCGGCACGGTACGAATTCCAGCCAACCGTGACCCACACCCAGCGAATCACCATTGAGGTGGAACAACTCGATCAGGTGCAGGTCGTGGCGGCCGGTACCTCCGGCCTCCAGGCGATCCTGGCGAATCCAGCGTGTTTTCCATCTCGGTTCGGAACACCGGCAACGCCCCCGCTCAGTACAGTTTGGACTGCATTTCCGCCCAGCGCTGGCAGGTGATGCTGGGGACCTCAAACTCCTCGCAGTTGGATTTTGAACCGCTCAACATTCTGGAGTACCTCCCCATGTCGATTCGTGTGTTCGTACCCCTCGTGGCCGACGGCATGCCCGCTGCCGGCGACACGGACACCTGTACGTGCTACGTGACTTCGCTAACGGACACCACCATGAACTTCACCGAAACGGTAACAATCACCGTCCTTGCGCAGGAATCCTTTGATGTCCATCTGGAAGACGATGATGGGCGCGTCGGACCCAACCACCTCGCTTCCGATGTGGCTGTCGACAGCGGCCAAATGGTGTTCATGAACATGAGCATCGTAAACACCGGGAACATCGAAATCAGTGTCGACGTTTCGGTTCTGCCGGACAACCCTCAATGGGCCATCCAAGTCTCCCACGATGGCGTTGATGATTCGCGCAGGGTGGCGCTGACGCTCGGACCGGGGCAAACCACACAGGTGCAGTTCATATTCGGCGTGCCCGTCACCGCCGAGGAAGGCGACAGCAACGTGTTCACCATCAGGACCGAGCGTAGCCTCTCAAATTTCCGACAAAACATCACCACGCTGGTGGTGAAAGATGAGCTCGGTGTTGTGCTGACCTACACCGGCTGACAACCGCATCGACACGCGCATTGCTGACGTCTTCTCCTACGGAGAATTCGTGGTGAAGAACACGGGGAACACCAACCTCGGACTCACTTGGACCCACGGCTTGGCACCGGACGGTTGGACGGTTGGGTTTGCCAACCCCACGGTCTACCTCGAACCTCGGGAAGAGAAAATCGTCCGATTTGGACTGATTCCACCGGCGCAGGCTGCGGCGACGAAAACGCCTTTGAGGTCCTGATCAACGTCAACGCCACGAACAACGGTCGCTTTGTTGAAGCATCGGAAACGGTGACGGTGGGCGTCTTGCCCTCGGCCTTCGGTAACATCACGGCCAGCAAGGCCGGCGAGGGTATCCTCAGGGTATTTCCCGAGACAGTGGGCGCACGGAGATTTTCATCGTTCGCAACGACGGCAACACGCCGCTCAACGCTGAGTTGACCGCCGTTCTCGTCGACAAGGAAAACGTCCAACGAACGGACTGGTCGGTTGACGTTTCCCCGGCAACCGTGGTGAACCTCGGCGTTGGTGAGGAAATTGAGGTCGAGGTTTCCTTGATGCCCGCCGATGACGTCGAGCGCGGGGCGTCCTTCCTTCTGCTCAACCTGAGCGCAGACCAGGCCTTGGTGACGTCCATCCAGCGCGACGTCAGCGTCGAAATCGCCACCGGGGCCGGCGGCCTGTTCAACATCCTTCCACCGGCCGTCAGCATCACGTTGGTGGTTGCTTTGCTGGGGGCTGGCTTGATTCTGGCGCGGCGAATGAAGGCTTCGGGCGCCCTTGTGGACGACGGCGCATCGCTGGTCGCCCCCAACACCCACACGAACCCGGACATGCTTGGAGAGCGGCGTGATGAAGCCCTTGATTTGGGGACCGCCGTTGATGAATTGACCAGTGGCGAAGTCAGCGATGAGGAGATCGCTCAAGCCATCATGCAATCCATGGATTTGCCGTCCGTTCCCGCCGCCGTTCCCAAAGGCTTGCCTCCGACTGGCATGCCACCGAAAGCCAATCTCCCGCTCGGTATGCCGCCAGCCGGTATGCCACCAGCGCCAGCCAAAACCCTGCCTCAACTACCCTTGCCCGCTCCTGCACCGGCGCCCGTGCAACCGGCCGCTCCAGCGCCGACCGTCGCACAGGGCCCCTGTTGCCCCTGGCGGTCTTCCCGCCGGTTGGACCATGGAACAGTGGCAGCATTACGGCCATGAGTGGCTCAAGCGCCAAGGCTGATTCATCAAGATTGAAAGGGTGGAGTTCGTCCACCCGCCATGAGCAGCATTGTTTTGTTTGGACCTCCCGGCGCAGGGAAAGGGACGCAAGCGCAACGAATCATGGAACACACGGGACTTCCGCAAATTTCCACCGGTGATATGTTGCGGGCAGCGGTGAAGGCCGGTACGTCGGTTGGCCTCGAGGCCAAGGGCTACATGGACCGAGGCGAGTTGGTCCCCGACGATGTCATCTTGGCACTCATCAAAGAGCGCATCAACGAGCCCGATGCTGCCAACGGCGTGATGTTCGATGGCTTCCCCGCACGATTCCACAAGCCACGGCCCTCGCCGCCATGACGAGCATTTCTCACGTGCTGTGCATCGAGGTTCCCGATGAGCGCATCGTGGAACGCATCTGCGGGCGGTCAACTTGCGGCTCGTGCGGTACCGTTTACCACGACACGTTCAATCCGGTACCCGCCGACGGCTGTGCTTGCGGTGACTATCAAGAAAAGCGCCGCGCTGACGACAACGAATCGACGGTGATGAATCGACTCTCGACCTACCACGAACAAACCTCGCCCCTCGCTGATTGGTACGACCAACAGGGGTTGTTCCATCGCGTGGACGGCGACCGTGCCATCGACGACATCACCGCCGACTTGCTCGCCGTCCTCAACTGAGGTGTCGACGTGGGCCGGCGAAGGAACGGACGCTCGTCGAAAAAGGCACAGCGCCGAGCCGCAGGACTCCGTGCTCAGGCTCACCTCGCAGGCCTTCTCGCCGCACCTTCTCAACACCATCCTGACGTGGTCGAATCCGCTGCTGTTCACCTCGTCAAAACATCTCGACGCCACCGCCTTGCGTTGCCGGCAACCGTGAGCGAACGCGTGTGCCGCAAATGTTGGACGCCTCACCTTGACTCACGGTCGTTTCGAGTGCGTATCAAGGCCGGCCAGCGAATCAAGACCTGCTTGAAATGCGGAACTGTTCGCCGCTTTGGTGGAGGCCCCAAGCATCACCGAAGATCGAAGGAAGGTGAGCGGCGTGCGTGATGTTCCTGCCCACGTTCTCCGACAGGCCAAATCTCGAGAATTTCGGGCGAGCGTCCGCATCGGCAAAGCCGGTCTAACAGACACCGTCCTCGAGGAGATTCGGCAGCAACTGCAGTCCAGGGACCTCGTCAAGGTCAAGGTGAACAAAGGCCTGTTCGAACGTGAGCAGCGGAAAGACGTGTGGAATTACCTGGCTGATAACACCGCTTCGACGTTGGTTCTGCAACGTGGAAACATCGGCGTTTTGTGGCGCAGGTAATCGTTTGCGAAGCAAAGGGTCAAAGGGGGCATTCATCACCCGGTCTCTAAGAGGCTCTACCATGAATGCACATCTGTTCACCAACCGCAGCCGTCAAATTGCATTCGGGCTGATGATGTTCGTCGGCGCCATGATGTTTGCCAACCCAACCCAAGCGGGCGGTGGCGGAGGCCTCGGCCCTTGACATCAAGATCAAAGACGGTCTGGAAACACAGGCCGTTTACGTCGGACTGGCCATTCTCATCGCTGTCTATGTTCTCATCATTTTCGAATGGGTCCACCGCACGCTCGCTGCCGCCGTTGGCGGCATCGTTGCTATGTTGGCCTTGAACTACTACGACAAGGGCGACACGCTCAGCCTTGCAGAAGTCACCACGATGATCGACTGGGAAACCATCGGTCTTTTGCTCGGCATGATGGTCATGGTTGGCATTCTCTCAAACACCGGGGTCTTCGAGTACTTCGCTGTTCTCTCCTACAAGCAAAGCGGCGGCTCCATTTGGACCCTCGTGGTCATTCTCTGTTCGGTGACGGCCGTGCTGTCCGCTTTCCTCGACAACGTCACGACGATGTTGCTGTTGACACCGGTCACCATTCAACTGGCCAAGGTGCTCGACATCAAACCGATCCCGCTGCTGATCTCAGAGGTGTTGTTCTCCAACATCGGTGGCGCCGCCACGATGATCGGTGACCCACCGAACATCATGATTGGGTCGGGTCTTTCCCCCGCCAAAATCGAAGAAGCAGGCTACTCTGAACTGGCTCAATACGGTGTGACGTTCAACGATTTCATCATCGAAATGGCTCCGGGAATTTTGATGTGCATCGTCCCAAGTTTCATGATGCTCAAGTGGTTTTACGCCGACGAATTTTCCGGCTCCCGGGTCCGTGATATCGCTGAGCTCGAGGCCAAGTACGGCATTAAAGACCAGAAGATGCTGAACGTGGCTGGTTTTATCCTCTTCTTGGTGATTCTCAATTTCTTCCTCCACCCCATCACGCACATTGCGGTGTCGTGGATTGCGCTGGTTGGTGCGGTCGTGATGCTTCTGGCGACCGACCGTCACGAACTTGAGGAGCCGCTTCACCACGTCGAATGGACCACGCTGCTCTTCTTCGCCGGTCTGTTCGTCTTGGTTCACTCGCTGCAGTACATGGGCGTCATCAACTACATCGGCGACTACGTCATGGCGGCCATCGAGTTCTTCGGTAGCGACACCGGGGACGGACAAACCGTTCGTTTGGCGGCGGCCATTCTCATCGTGCTCTGGGTGTCGGCCGTGGCCTCGGCGTTCATCGATAACATTCCTTACACCGCCACCATGATTCCCATCGTGCTTCAAATCGCAGACGAACTGGGTGATTACCTGCTCGACCCCCTCATTTGGGCGCTCGCTTTTGGCGCCTGCTTGGGCGGCAACGGGACCCTCATCGGTGCTTCAGCCAACGTCGTCACCGCCGGCATGTCGGAAGAAGCCGGTTACCCAATTTCGTTCAACGAATTTTTCAAAGCGGGTTTCCCGGTGATGATCCTCACCACGTTCATTGTTTCCCTCTACATGCTGCTGGTGTTCATCGTCGGCGGCGAGGACAACGCCACCTATGTCAAACTCATTCTGGTGGGCATCACGACCCTCAGCCTCATCGGGCAACTCGCTCGTGGTCGCAGCAAAGGCAAAACCTTCGCAGAGGCGCTGGTCGACGACGAGATGGCTGGCATTGAAGAGATGGTTGTTGAAGCCAAGAGCGTCGTCGTTGGCATGCTCCGTGGCGAAGAAGAGTGAACGGCGCAGACGAGCGCTGACTTGAAGTCCCTTCGGCACGACGAAGGTACGAGGCAGACCGATGTTTGAGTGTCAAATTTGCGGACTCCTCCACCTTGGCGGCTCAGCCTGCCCGGCGTGCGGGAGTCAACTGCGCAACGACCTCGCCTCGGACACGGACAGCGACGAGGTCCTTCCGACCGATGTCCCCGGGCTTGACGATGCGGCGGCAGCGTGGTACGACCTGGAGGGGATTGAGCCTCCACCGGAAGCGCCTGAACCCGTGGAAGAAGCCCCCGCAGAGGTCAAAGGAAGTCTGCCCTTTGGGTTCCAGGGCGAATCGAACGTCTACGATTCTCGGTTGCCCTTCGGCATCGGAAGTTTCGCCGAGGGCATTCCGTTCGAGTCGGCAAGCGATGCAACACCGGCGGTCCACGTGGAACCAGCACCGAGCCCGGTGGACGGACGACAACCTCCCCGTTGAGATGGATGCGGTGGAGACGACACCCCCTGCTGTCGACGAGGTACCGCCACCACCGTCACTCCCCGACTCGGTCGAGACTGAAAACGAAGACCACGATTCAATCGGTGACCTCGGCGGCGATTCGGACGCCACGGATCTGCCTCCACCACCTCCCGGCCCGATGCCAGCGACGCCGCCTTCTCCTCCCAGTAGCGGGTTTGGTAACCCGCCACCGCCGCCCGGCCCGATGCCAGCGACACCCCCGCCTCCACCCACGGACCAGGGCGGCTCAACCAATGACCCCGTTCGCTTGACGACCGCTCGGCTTGTGGTCGCAGCCCCCGTTCAAGATGAACCGCCGGTGCCCGATTACTGGCGAATCGATGCGCAAATTCCGAACTATGAGGAGATTTACGGGCAAGAGGCCGCAGTGGTTGAGATGGAATACGCCTCTCTGGAGGACGATGTGGTGGTTTACGACCACACCACCGACTCCCCTGCTGCGGTGTTTCACTCTCCCCTCGAAGCCACGCCACAATCAACGACCACGCGTTCGGTGAAACTTCGCCTCCATCCCGCTCAAGCCTTGGCCGTTGACGTTGGGAATTCGCCGGACCTTCAACACGCCATGTCCGAGGGATTCTCCGCCATGCAACGAGCCGATTGGTCAGCTGCTGCTCGAGCGTTCCAACGCATGGCCGCCACCATGCCAACGAGCGCTGAAGTCTTCAACAACTACGGGATTTCACTGCTTCAGCGCGCCATGGCCATGCGAGACGGTGGCGACCCACAGCAGGCTAGCGTCGCCGAGACGCAGTTCGAATCCTCCATTCTTGCGCTCAGGGAGGCGGCCAAATCTGCACCCACCAACGCCGACGTGCTCGTGAATTTGGGCATTGCCCTGATCGAGAGCGGTCGCGCCGAAAAGGCTCTCGGCATCATGAACGTCCACAACGCCCGGACGCCGGGGTCAGCAAAGGGGTTGAACACCGCTGGTGTGGCCATGTTTCACCTCGGACAATTGACCCAAGCGGTTGAGACCTTCCGGACGGCTGGCGACGATACGTACGCCTCGGAAAATTTGGCTCTGCTTTCACCACGTTGAAGCAAAGGTTCGTGTTTCGCAAAATTTTGAGGAAAATGGAAAGACCGTAGCGCTTTCATGGGTCCGTTGGAGACCGATTTATTCATATACAGGAGGTAGGTCGGTTGCTTGCTTAGCACCTTGGCATGCCTATGTCGGGGGAAGGGCTGAGGAGGACCATCCCAGAGGAGTTGGTCTTCTGTGGAAGCCGAATTGGCATGAATTAGATACCGAAGGGTTACTCGCATGGTGTGGTAACATACATGTGATGCTACAACCCAACTGGGGGATCGCTCGGCTCGAGTGCCGATGAAGGTCGTGACAAGCTGCGATAAGCTGCGGGGAGGTGCATGAATACCATGGATCCGCAGATTGCCGAATGGGACTTCCCGAATAATCGCGATGCGATGGGGAACCCTCCGAATTGAAGCATCTTAGTAGGAGGAGGAAATGAAATCAATAGAGATTCCGTAAGTAGTGGCGAATGAACACGGAACAGGACAAGCCGAATCCCGAAACGAAAGTGAGGGAGATGTGGTTGGCAGTCTTTTGTCTAAGTCATGGAAGGTGAAGTTGCCTGGAATGGCACATCCATAGAGGGTGAAAGTCCCGTAACCGTACATGATATGACCACGTGACTGTCAAAGAGTAGCATGCGTTGGAAATCGCGTGTGAATGTGGGAGGCAGATACTTCCAATCCTAAATACAACTCGAGACCGATAGTTTACAAGTAACGTGAGTGAAAGCTGAAAAGTATCCTTGGCGGGATGTGAAAAGACCGTGAAACCAGTTGGGTACAGGCTGATTGGGCGTGAAAGCGATGATATGAGCAGCGTCCAGTCGTGCGTTTAGAAAAATGCCCCAGGGAGTTTTGATCAATGGCGAGGTTAAGGGGTTGATCCCCGAAGCCGAAGGGAAACCGACAAGTCCGCAGCAGTTTACTGTGAGGGACGAAGTGTGCTCGCTTGGAGTCATTGGTGGAAGACCTGAAGCCCCTCGATCTATGCCTGGCCAGATTGAAGCCCGTTGAAAGATGGGTGGAGGATCGCACCGTTGCTGATCTGCAAATCGCTCGGACGAGCTGGGTATAGGGGTGAAAGTCCAATCGAGAGGGGCAATAGCAGGTTCCGCGTGAAACTACTCGTAGGTAGACGTTAGTGGAGATAGATTACGCTGTAGAGCACTGATTGTGCGTTTAGGGGAAGCGATTCCTCGGCGTGCTGCCAAACTCCGAAGGTGTAATCGTTGTAGATACTAGCAGTGAGTGATGGTGGGTAAGCTACCATTACGTAAGGTGAACAAACCAGCCTGAAGTTAAGGTCCCTAAATATCAGTTAAGTGTCACAGACAAACCGTGTCCGTGGTCGAAAACAACCAGAAGGTGGGCTTAGAAGCAGCCATCCTTGAAAGAGTTCGTAACAGATCACTGGTCTAGCTTGCGGGCCGGGAAAAGGGACGGGGCTCAAACTGATTACCGATACTTCAGACCATCGAAAGATGATGTGGTAACGCGGCGTAGTGTATGGGCGGAAGGTAGGCTGTGAAGTCTACTGGACCGTATACTAATGAGAGTCTTGGGAAGAGTAGCAGCACAGTGTGGTGAGAATCCGCACCGCCTTATAAACCAGGGTTCCTCGGCACTGTTTATCAGCCGAGGGTTAGCCGGTCCTAAGTTCATTCTTAACCGAAATGATCGAAAGGGAAATGCGTTAATATTCGTATGCCTCCCATACAATAATGGTGACGGCTTGGGCAAAATCTACAAGTCATATGTCAGGCTTGTAGACAAATGTCTTCTGGAGAACTGTCATAGTGAGAAGGAAGTAAAGTCCCAGGTCCCGTGAAAAGCCGTATGGGATGTCCGTACCGAGAACTGAAACAGGTGTTTTAGGGTGAGTAGCCTAAGGCGTATCGGATACAAATATCGCGAGGGAACTCGGCAAAATAGCTCCGTAACTTCGGGAGAAGGAGTGCCAGATTGGGAACAATCTGGTCGCAGTGACTAGGGAGCTCCGACTGTTTAATAAAAACATAGGGGACTGCCAGATCGAAAGGTTGTGTATAGTCCCTGAATCCTGCTCAGTGCTGGTATCTTAAATCGGGTTTCAACCTGACGAAGGACCAGTAAACAGCGGGGGTAACTATGACCCTCTTAAGGTAGCGTAATACCTTGTCGCTTAATTGGCGACTTGCATGAATGGTCCAACGAGGGCTCCACTGTCCCCGCGATATGTCCGGCGAAATTGACTTTACTGGCGCACAGTCCAGTACATTCTACCCGCAAGCGAAGACCCCATAGAGCTTTACTGCAGCCTGTCGTTGCATAGTCGCTTTCCATGTACTGTGTAGGTGGGAGACGTTGATCCCGAGGACGCCAGTCCTCGGAGTAGTCGAAAGAAGAGACACCACCCTTGGAAGGTAACTATGCTAACTCTTTACGAGGACACCGATTGGTGGGCAGTTTGGGTGGGGCGCCACGCGCTCGAAAACCTAACAAGCGTGCCCAAAGGTCAGCTTAGGTGGTTCAGCACTCCACCGATAACTGTAAGGGGAAAAGCTGGCTTGACGTGGATCTGCACAATGAGGATCGACGATGCGAAAGCAGGGCCTAACGAACCTACCAGCCTTATTTCTGAGGGCGGTAGATAACAGAAAAGTTACCTTGGGGATAATTGAGTTGTCACCAGCAAGAGCTCACATCGACCTGGTGGCTTGCTACTTCGATGTCGTCTCTTCCTATCCTGGGTCTGCAGCAGGACCCAAGGGTGGGGTTGTTCGCCCATTAAAAGGGATCGTGAGATGGGTTTAGACCGTCGTGAGACAGGTTTGTTGCTTGGTGGTAGAATCGCATAAGGTGTCTGATGGAAGGGGCCCTTTAGTACGAGAGGAACGAGGGCTCGGGGCCACTAGTTTACCAGTTGTCTGACAAGGCAATGCTGGGTAGCCACGCCCTGAAGGATAAGAGCTGAAAGCATCTAAGCTCGAAGCCACCCCATAGACGAGACACCTCAGAACGCTCGTAAAAGACGAGATGATAGACTGCGGATGTAAGTACGAAGCTTCGGCGACGTATTCAGTCCAGCAGCACTAATGTTCGAGCATCTTTTTTTCGTATGTATCCGCACCGCGAGTGCTCTTCGTCTAGTAATTCATGCCAATTCACTGCGACGCATGTCGCATCCATATCCGATTCGAAAGAAGATGGGTGCACGGTCATAGCGAAGGTGTTTACCTGGTCTCATTCCGAACCCAGAAGTCAAGCCCTTCTGCGTCTCTCCCAATACTGTGGTACGAGAGTCCACGGGAAAGGAAGTCACTGTGCCCCTCTCTTTTCACCTCGGGATCCTCGACCCGCAAGGGCGCTTAAGGCCGGACCTCCGCAGGAGGCCGGCCTTTTTTGCGTTCTGGCACCCCACCGAACACCACGTTTTAGAACTCCAAGACCAAGGTCGTGATGAGCCCATGCCAATAGACACGGTCGACATTTTTGGGAGTGACCAAGTTGGCATCCATTTGGCCAGCGTGGGCGACGTGTTGTTCCACCCTCCCGAACTCCCGGAGCCAACGGTGGAAGCCTTCGAGTCCTGTTTGGGTCTCGAACTTCACCCGATGACCGTGGGTGGGTCGAGTTTGGTGGGTGCGCTCGTCTGCGGCAACAGCCGCGGCATCGCTGTGGCCGACATCGCCACCGAAGGTGACATTGACCAGCTCACGGCCTACGGCGACGTCGTCGTGATGGAGGGCGGTGTGAACACCGCAGGGAACCTCTTGGTGGTCAACGAACAAGGGGCCATCGCTTCGCCCAGCATTCCCCAGGAGGGTCTCGAGATTCTCGCAGAGGTGTTGGGCGTGGATGTTGCTGCCACCACCGTCGCCGGTCAAGACGTGGTGGGGAGTTTGGCGGTCGCCAACGATCAGGGCGTTCTTCTTCACCCCGACGTCACCCCCGACGAGGCCCTGCTCATCGAGGAAATCCTCGGAGTAAAGCCCATGGTGGGCACCGTGTCGTTTGGTTCACCCTACGTGGGTGCGGGTGTTTGTGCCTCGAACACCGGCGCCATCAGCGGAACACAGACCACGGGTCCTGAACTGAATCGCATTGAAGACGCCCTCGGTTTCCTCTGAAGCCGTCCATCCTCGATGGATGAAATGTTCAAAGGCTGATTTCAGCGGTTCTTTGCCATGGGAGAAATGCTCTACCAAGGCAAAGTGAAGCAAGTTTGGTCAACCGACGACGATGACGTGTATGAATTCCGATTCACCAACCAAATCTCGGTGTTCGACCAGATCATTCCTTCGCTGATTCCTCGGAAGGGGGAATCACTCAACCGAACCACCGCACACTGGTTCAAACTCATCGAGGAGGCCGGCATTTGCAAAACCCACCTCATCGAAGTGAACGCGCCAGACCGCTGTCTGGTTCGAAAGGTGAAGGTCATCAAGGAGCCTGGCGCCATTCCACGGGACATGGAATGGGTGTTCGTCCCCCTCGAGGTCATTGTTCGCCACTACCTTTCTGGCTCCGCTTGGCGTCGTTTCCAACGCGGTGAGCTTTCTGCCGAGGCCTTGGGAGTCGCTCCCGATTGCGAATACGGCGTGAAACTCTCCCAACCTTTTGTTGAGGTGACGACCAAATTCGAGACCTTTGACCGCAACATTGGCCGTGAGGAAGCCCTTGAGATTTCCAACATCACCGACGAGGAATACGAGAAGATCGTTGCCGCTGCCCTGGCCATCGATGAAATCATCGAGCGGGAAGCGGCCAAGAACGGCCTGATCCACGTCGATGGAAAGAAGGAATTTGCCTTGGGCACCAACCGGGAAGTGGTCTTGGTCGATACCTTCGGCACCCTCGATGAGGACCGCTGGTGGGACGCTGAGGCGTACGCCAACGGAGAATGCATTGAACTCTCGAAGGAATTTGTGCGTTCCCACTACATCGACACCGGCCATCAAGCCAACCTGCAAAAGGCGCGAGATGCCGGCACCGATGAGCCACCCATTCCAGCCCTTCCGCAATCCGTCATTGATGAAACCGCAGCGCTCTACGCTTCAATGTACGAGCGCTTGACCTCACAGGATTTCTGATTCAACGATGGGTGCGGAGGGCCAGGCCCACGCCGCGTCGTTCTGCGGCCTTGAGCAGGGTCGTGAAGTGCTTGGCAACGTCCGCAACGCCACCGTCAAGCGGTTCTTCGTACGAAGCGGTCCAGGCTCGCCCTGCGAGATTTTTTCGGAGTTGTCGAACCTCTTCGGCTCTCAAAAATCCATGAATTTGCATGCCACCAAACCCGTTTTCAAATCGGTCGTGGCCGCGTTGCACTTCCTCGCAACCGTGGGCGAGTTGCTCAAGCGCGTTGATGAGTTCGTCGTAGAGACTTTGACCGTCATGGTCGGTGATGCTTCTGTTCGGGCGAATGAATTCAAGCAGGTAGGCCAGCGCTGAACCGTCGCCGTACGGAAATCGCCCAAATCGTTCCCTCGTCATCGTCTCGCCGAGCGGCAAGGGTCGCCCGTCGGAGGTGAGTTCAGCGCACGTCGTGAACAGCAGCATGGCTGGGTCCCAGCGAATGCTTGTGAACGTTGTCGGCTCGTTGATGCCTTGCTGCACGAGGCGCTCTCGGAGTTCCGGGCGGTTGGACACGAGGTTCGACCAGGGTCCGCCATCGCCTTCCATGGCTTGTTCAACCGACACCATCACCTCGGCGGCGAGGTCGCCGTTGAACGCATCCAGCGTGTGAAACGCCGTGGTGGAAGCTTGCGTTTCCTCGTCCATGGCCAAACCCCGCTGCAGTGCGACATAAGGACTTGCATCATTCACCGTCGCCGAAGAACTTCTTCATTCGGTCCTCAATCGAACCTTCTCGCTGTTGTACATCACCATCGCCCATCTCTTCTCGGAGACTTGCGAGGCGTCCACTCGGGGTGATGTCGACGGGTTCGGGTTCGGGCTCAACGTGTTCAATGACCTCCACCATGGATTCCGTGATTTCCGGCACCACCTCAACCTCTTCGGTCACCTCATCGGATTCGGTCCGATCGATTTGCAGATTGAAATCGTCTTCATCCACGGGGTCTGGAGCGGCTACAGGGCCTTGGTTGGCGGTCTCCGCAGCCGGTGTCGAGGATGTTTGTTTGACGGGTTTTGTACGGTCTTGCCTCGGTTTCTTGGCTTGGACGCCACCCAACAACCAAGCCAGTGCCACCACCACACCGGCCACGCCGATCACCCACCCCACTTCGTTGGTGGACACGGCCAGAAGGCTCCCTGGCTTGTAGTACGTGCTCAGTGTGTCATCCTCAGGGTTGTCATCGATATCAAAGGGGAAGCTGCAGGCCAGGCTGGCGGTGATTTTCTCGTCCCGCTCGATGCTGTTTGGATTCTTGATTTCAATGACCGGGGCGTTGTCCGCATAGGCGATGTCGACGATTTGGGTGGTGCTCCAGCCGCCGTCCGCTTCAACCGTCAGTTCACACACGGCATCCGCCAAGAGGGTGTATCCGCTTCGTTTTACACCGATGTTGATGTTCCCATCACTCGTCAAGGAACTGATGCCAACGTTCCACCCACTCTCTCGAGCCACCACCGACTGGCTTCGTTCGTCCAAGTTGCGACCGTACTGGTCATAGGCTGCAAGGAGAACATCAAACACGCCGGGCGCTGGGTTCCAACCTTCAAGGCTGATGTTCACCTGTTCTTCTTGACCGGCGGACACAACGAAGGTTTCGTCGGCGAGTTCAACCCGTTCTCCGTTGGTGGTTCGCATGGTAAACACCGCACGGAGTTCCTCGTCCTCACCTGCGATGAGATCGCAGGTTACCACCGCACCTTCCACGTCCTGGCGCCCCAGTTGATCAAACGCCCCGGAGATAAACGCACAATTGATGCTCGAATCAGGGTACTGGCGTGCAACGGCGTAAATCGACAGGTTTCCCGTTGTTTCTCCGGAACTGAAACTGAGTAAGTATTCTCCCGTGCTGGCAGGCTGGTCGAACTGAACCTGTTGTCCGGAGACCGCAACCTGAAGCGGACCACCAAAAGTTGTGGTCTGCCCATCGTCCGCCACGAACGTCTGGATTGTTGCGTTCCCACATAAGCATCGACGACGGGTGAGCTTCCAAAGATCACCTCACTGTAGGCCACCTCGATGTTGTGGCTCTGAACGCCCAACAGGGGATGATTGACGTTGATGGTCAACAGGAAGCGTTGGTCGTTCCAGTCTTCGGCGGGGGTGAGCGTCAGCGGTATGCCCGAAACCTCGCCTGGGGCGAGGATGATTTGTGTGCCCTGCTCGGTGGCCCATCCGTCGGGAAGGCCGTCGACGTCCACCGTCAACATCGCAATGTCATTGCCCAGATTCTCAACCCACGCTGCGGGGTATCCCCCGTGCTCGTTCACGCTCCAAACGCCGCGATGGTCAATGTTGATTTGGGGTGAGGCACCGACACGAACGGGGATTTCTTCCACGATGAGGCCGCGAGTGTCGTTGCCTGTGATGCGTATCCGAAGAACTCCGACCTCGCCGGCGATGGCGTCTTCGGGCGGTTGCACGTGAACCGTGATGGTCGTTGTGGAATAGGGGGCGACCTCAGTGACGTTGTCGGGTAGTGTGATGTTCCATCCGGCACCTGCCTTGGCAAAGTACGGTTGTTCGAAGGCGTTGCCCGTATGGACCAGCGTGAAGTCCAAATCTTCTCCCGCAGGGTCGACCTCGAGGTCAGCGTTGGTCAGGTTCAGTCGCCACCCTGACACGGCCTCAACCATGACCGTCAACGTGGTGGTGTCCATGGCGTACCCGTTGGCCATGTGGTGAAGCGTGATGTTGACCGAGGACGAGGCCCAAGCCGTTGTCGGCACGTCCACTGCAAAGTACAACTGTTCGGTCCCGTTGATCGCAACCGTCGTTGTCTGCACCGGTTCCGCCGTCCAAACAGATGCATCATCACCAAACGGTGACAGCTCGAGTGATGGTTGGAGCGTGAGCACATCCGGGGCGTTCCCCAGGTTGGTGAGATTGAAACCGAAGACAAGGTCTTGGCCCGGCGTGCCGGTTGCCGCTGTTCCGTTCAGCGGCACCACCGACCATTCGTGACTTGGTGCGGCCTGCAGTTCCACGCTGGTGACATCAACCACGTTGTCGCCTCCCAGAGAAGTCCATGTGAAGTCGACGTGGAAGGGCGTCAGGGCGGGTATTTCTGAGGAGAGAACCACATCGACGGTGCCGATACCGGTGGCCAAGGCCCCGAGGGTCTTTTGCGGGTCGTAGTAGGTGAACGAAACCTCGGGTGTGAAGCTTGAATCCTCGCCACGGACCTCGGCTGAGAGGACGAACGTGTCATCGCCGTTGCCCGGGTTCTCAAGGAAAAGCAGGAACCGGTGGGTTTCGCTGACGTTCAGTGCAATGGGCTGGCCGGGCACGGAGGGGGTGGGTTCAATGATGGACAGGCTGGACCGAAAGACCTGAAGCACGTGAAGACTGATGTTGAAGATGGCGTCGACATCGTTGGCATCAACGCTGGAGAAGGTGTGGCGTTTAGGGACAGCGTCGGCGGGGAGTTGGAGAACCAGTTCGCCGTTCAGCACGCCGTTGGGTGTACCCTGTGCGACCAAGTCGGTGCCGTTCAGGGTCAAATCGCCGGTAGCCGTCCAGGTCCAATCCGGTTGCAGCATCCCCATGGCGCTCATGCTCCACGTGGCGGTGCCTGAGGCGGGAAGGGTCCCGCTGAGCACCCATGTTAGATCGGTGTCCGGCAGGCTCCGGTGGTGCGTCGGTTCCGCCACGATTTTGCTCGCGATGAACGAGAACGGCATGGACTCGCACAACGCCTCCTCACCGCTGCCCATGCACATGGTCAACGTGCTCTGCGTTGACGCACCATAACTCGTGCTGGCGGGCACGTCGAGGTGGGCGAACAGGACCGTTGACTCGCCGGGGTTCAGCGAGACGCTGAACAATTGGGTGCCAGTGGCATCGTGAATCGAAGGCGACCCGCCCCACGAGGGCGCCGTCCATGTGATGGAGGTGGTGCTTTCAGGGGCGTTGCCCAAGTTTTCGACCATGAACCACGCCTTGGCCGTCTGGCTCGGTCGCCCGTGGCCGGTGGAGGCGTTCATTCCGGTGGCGCCGGTGAGGTCCAACCCACGGGTCCGGAAGACGTCAATTTGCACGTCGAGGGTGGTGTTGACGGTTGGATCTGCTGTGAGGGCCAGCACGAAACTGACCACGCCAGACTCATCGCCAAGAGCGGTTGAGGGGATGCTGGCATCAAAGGTCACGGTTTGGGCAACGTCGGGCACGAGTTCCCGTGTAAGAGGCGCGTTGTTGGCCAACTCAAATGTCCAGCCATCAGGTAGTTGGGTCTCGTCGTACGTCAGGGTCCAGTCCGCCGTCTTGGACCCGGTCGCCATCATGTCAACTTGGACTTGTTGCGATGTTCCGGGGGGAATCCTTGGCGTCTCGAGCGGTCCAGCGAGTTCCGCAAGGTAGGGTTCGACGACGGTGAACTGCGTGGTTGCACGGTTGTTGTCCTCTCGCTGTTCCGTGATGTTGCCGTTCACATCCAGCACCAATTCAAAATCGTGAACGCCAAGTTCTGCGACGAAGTCAGCAGAAAACGTCAGTGGCCCGCCTTCACCGGACGGTGCGACCGGTGGGCTACTGGTGAACCGTTCCCTGATGAGTTCCACGCCGTTCATCAGGATCGCTGCATCGACATCGTCGTCGGCTTCGGATGTCCCCACGTTGGCAAACTGTCCGGTCACGGTCACGGTTTCACCGGGGTCGGCTTGAGCCGGGTTGAAGGACAGACCCCGGTTGTCCAGCGCCGGCGTAAGGTCGGCACCTTGGTTCGACACAAGGGTGTCTCCGAACAGGACGTCAAGGTGGCCATCACCGTCGACGTCCGCCACGGCGGGCGAGGTCCACACTCGGTGGGGCATGCTGAGGGGCGTTGACCACGCGTCGTTGATGTCGGCTGAGGCACCCGTGTCCCCGTCAAACGCCCAGAATCTGCGCCCAAAGCCGACCAAAATCTCGGGTGTCCCCTGTCCGTCAATGTCCAGCCAGAACGGCGGCGAGGCTGCGATTTCATCGTTGTCGGTGCCCGCTCCACGTTGCAGGTCTCGGGTCCATTCCGTGACCGGCGTACTGTCCGAGATGTCGGTGCAACCCAGCATGCCTTTCCGATTGAAGTTGAAGGATTCTTCTGAGTACCATGTCACCCAGCACAAACGGTCGTCAACACCGTCATCGTCGGTGTCCAACGCCAGCGGTTGGGCATCAGCGTACCCGTTTTGCGCACGGAAATTGAACACCTCCGTGGTCGAGGTCAACTCCATACCGATGAAACGAGCACCGCTACCCGAAGTACGTCCGTTGGCATCGGTTGGGACGGTCAGGATCATCTCCGGAGCAGCATCTTGGTCCAGTTGCACAATGACCGGACCCGGAAGTCGCAGCCGAGGTGCATCGCTGTCGCTGTCGGTCCCTTGGACGGCCACGCGCTCCCAATCAAGGGATCCCGAATCACCGTCAATTTTCCAGATCCACATGTTCCCCGAATCACCGTCGATGGTGGTCAGGACGACGGACGTGGTGGTGCTGTCGAGTTGGGCCCAGACGGGGTCGGAGGGGTGGGTTCCACGGTCCAAAGCGACGCTCCAGTCCTCCTCGGTTGGTGGTGAGGTGGTCAGACCGTAAGCGTTGACTTTGACCAGCGGGTTGTTGTCGGGGTCGTCAACCACGGCCACGACCAGTTCCGGTGTCCCGTCGAGTTCAAGGTCGGCCAGGAGCGGTTGCGTGACGGCCTTGTGGTCGCTGTTGGCCGTTGGCCAGTGGGGCGACGGGGAGCCGATGCGTACGTCAGCGTCGCTGTAGGACCAGACCAGTTCGTTGCTGTGGCCGGACGTCTGCCAGTTGGATTCCGTGCAGGTGAGTCTGGGCGACCACACATCGATGTTGAACGCCGACGCCGTGTCGTAGACCACGATGATTTCCTGCATCCCGTCATCGTCGATGTCGTGAATCATCGGCGTTGAGCGCACGCTTTCGGTCGCTCCAAGGCTCACTCGCCACGCAATTTTAGCATCGTTGCCCGACACGATGTTCAGGTAGCTCGTTCGAGTACCGTCGGCGATTTCACTTGAGACCAGCACCGGGAACAACGTGCCCTGCCCGCACCGTTCTACGGCGGTCTCTGAGGCCGTCACGCTGGCCGAGAAATCCCCGACGATCGAACCGTAGGCATCACTTTCGGTGCTGTCTTCAAACACTTGCCAGTTCACGATGGGGTTTTCCAAGGTTGCGAGGGTTGTGACGTTGGCCACCGACCCGGTTCCGGGCCCACCGTCGGGTCCGTGAGATGGAACGCTTTGGTTGTGCGTCGGCGTCCGTGCATACTGCGGCCAAGGTTGTTCCATGCCCTTGCCACGGCGTTTCTCCACTGCGGCTCACCGCATGCGTTTCTGGCAAATCGAAGGGGGCTGCCAGTGGGGTTGCGACGACGCTGATCATCAGCCAAATCATCGCCACGGCAACGGCATGTTGCCGGTTGCTGTGCGGCGTTATGCCCTTCATCGTCAATCACCTGCTTCGGGGGGTTGTTATTGCTTATGGATGATTCAACACCTAAAACACCTTTTCACGGCTGCATCAATTCAAGCGAAACAAGGGGACGGAGTGGAAACGAATGGCTGCGAAGGCCGCTTGAATTAAATAGGGGTCGTCGGTGGAAGGCATGACTTCGGTCGCATTCTCTCCTGAGGGTTCACCGGTGAAGGACGGAAGAGTCGCTTGACTTCCCGTCCCCATCGTCCCTCTTGAGAACGCAAAGAGGTGATGAAATGTACAAGGTCGTAACCAAGGAGGACACCATCCGCATTCCAGCGGAATACATGCGCAAGGGTCAATCCCTTGACCAACACATTGACCGGTTGTCGATGGACGCATTCGAAGGAAAATTCGACGCTGAGAACCGATTCGTTCTGGTCACCAACAACCACAAAACCATCGGTCGCGGGCGCATCATCCACGGCGACGGTGCCATCTACCAGCGTGTCCAATTCGACGCCGTGTTGTTTTGCATGGACGACCAAGAAGTCGTCGAAGGCGCCGTTTCAGAGGTGAACGAATTTGGGGCCTTCGTTCGCATCGGCCCCATGGAAGCGCTCCTTCACAAGTCCCAAATCATGGATGAGCCCGTCGACATCAACATCGGTGCCAACAAAATCACGGGACGGCAGAGCGGTCGAGAACTCTCCATCGGCTCTTTCGTTCGAGCACGCATCGTCTCCCTGTCCCCCGATACGTCCGACCCACGTCGGTCAAAGATCGGTCTCACCAGCAAGCAGGATGGACTTGGCTCCCCCTCAGTGGGACAAGCAAAGGAAGTGGTGAGTGAACATGGCCAAGATGCCTTTCTCCTGTGGCGAGTGTCATCTCGTGCTCAACGACGGTGTGGACCAGTGCCCACACCACCCCTCAGCGCCCGTTTCCTCTGACTGGACGGGCTACGTCATCATTGTCAACCCCGGCCGCTCGGAGATCGCCAAGCGGCTCCAAGTTGAGAAGCCGGGTCGCTACGCCCTGAAAGTCAACATCCGATGAAGGTGGTACCATGCAAATCAAAGAACGTAAAGAAAACAAGATTCTCAAGCGAGTTGAAATTTCATTCAGCTGGAAGCACGACAAGAAGTCCACGCCTTCCCGAAAAGAAATCATGGACCTCGTCCAAACCCTCGAGCCGGGTGCAAATCGAGACCTCATCGTCGTGAAAGACTGCTCGACTCGCTTCGGTCAACCCCTGACAACGGGCACGGCCTACATTTACGACTCTGCTGAGGCCATGGCCGTGGAGCCCGGCTTTATCCACAAGCGCCACGAAGACCTGCGCACCTCCTCCGCTAGCGAGGCGCCGGCTGAAGAGGCTGCAGAAGAAGGAGGCGATGAGTGATGGGCGACGGACCAAACCCCAAAGCCAAGTGGTCGAAATACAAGGTTGAGGACGGAAAACTCGTCCGTGCCGAGCACTGTCCAAACTGCGGACCTGGTGTTTTCCTCGCCACGCACAACAACCGCAAATCCTGCGGCCGTTGCGGCTACACGGAAATGGCTGAGTGATTCAATCACTGCCTTGTTGTACGTATTCGAACGGGCTGTTCCCCCACGAACCGTCGTTGTACAGCACCAGTGCACCCCCACCCATCGGCACGATGTGAATTGGCAACTCGTTGGTTGAACGGCGGTCTTCACCCTCTCGGTGAATCACAACCTCTTCTCGCCAGCCTGCGATACGCCAGCCTCCTGCTAACGAATCGAACACTGCGGATTGAACCGGTCCACTGAGGCGTGCGTGCTTGACGGGCTCCATTCGGTGCAACCAGGTGACAGTGCCGTCGGTTGAACACAACAAATCGTGAGATTCGTGCTTGAAATGGTGTTCGATGGGTGCCTCGGCGTGGTCGAGAAGGTGCTCCTCGAGCAACTGCCCGGTGTGGAGCGATCGCCGTTGGACTCGACCGCCTCGCGAGGTGATCCAGCACTCTTCACCAACGATGTTGAGCGCCACGGTTTCTTCGTTCCGCGGTCTCTTTTTCGGATAGGACCATTCGGGAGGGGGCATGCGCCAGTGCTCATCTGCGTTGAGACCGATACCGTAGAGGCCACGCCGGTACAGCACGAACACCACCACGTCACCGTCCGTGGCGAGGGCCATGGGTTCTGCGTCGAGTGAGTGCGCCCAGGTGCTTCCTGCAGGGTGGTGATTGGTGCGGGTGCCGATGGACGTTCGAAGGACAGCACGTGGTTTTCCTTCATCCGCTGAACCAACGGGGATGGCGCCCATGCAGGCCAACATTAACTCCCTGTCGAGCCATGTTGCAATGAGGTGTCCGTCAGCGATGGCGCCCTGGCGCAGACGCATGGGATGGGGGACGGAAACCTTGCTCACCGGTTGCATGTGGTTGTCAAGCCAGAGGAACTCACCGTCCATGCCGGTGACAAGCGCACCTTCGGAGTGATGAATCAGGTTGTCAGGAAGAAACGGGATGCGGTTGGGCAGTCCCTCGTCCATGCATTGTTTACACGACACTGCTATGTCAAACCTCGTCTCAGTCACCTCAAAATAGCACCCATAGGACAACCTACCATGGCCACTTCCTCGGTGATTCTCATTGTCGTGAATCAACGCGACGTGGCGAGCACCAACCAAGCAGCAGCCCTTCGTGATATGGACGCTTGGGATGAGATTGGGCCCGTCGAGGGCCACCCATGTTATGCGTTTGAGCACCTCCGGATGTTCTACCTCCCCGATGGTTTGCTCTTTGAAGACCACCTTGAGCGTCGTTGGGAATCAGCGACCGGAGAATCGGTGGCTGAAATCATCTTTCCATCTCGACACGTGGCCGCCAGCGGTCAAGCGTCGCTGACGCTCCACCCTATCGGTGTGCCTCACCTTGGCGTGGGTGAACAAGGTCCCTACGGCGGCCACGGTGGTCAGGCTCCACCACCTTCGACGCGCTTGGCCCGTTGGTGGCAACTCCTCTTGCAGCTCGCACCCGACGACCCCGCCGTTGAGGGCTTCGATTTGTCGCTTGAGGTGACCCATCACGGCCCCACCGTCGGTGTGCCCAGCATGTTCATTGAAGTCGGTTCCACCGAAGCGACGTGGGGCCATGAGGGTGCAGCACGATTGCTGGCCTCCATCATCCGTCGAGGATTGATGGACGGGCACGGTGAATGGGATGCCGAGCAAAACAAAGGTGAATTGGTCCTTGTGACCCTCGGTGGTGGTCACTATGCACCTCGTGCAAACCAGTTGGCGGCGCTCGACGGCGTGTGGTTGGGTCACATGTTGGCAACCTACGCTTTGCCGTTCGAGAAAACGGAGAGTGGTCGGGTGGAGGGTGCCTGGCGACAGTCCATTCTTGCCGCCTTGGATGCGACTCGGCAGGCCTTCCCCGGCGGGTCCCTCGTGTGCTCCATGGACAAAAAAGCGTTCAAGGGTTGGCAGCGACAAGCCGTTCGGGACCTTTTGGAAATCGAGGGCGTACCGTTGTTGACCACGAACCAAATCAAAGAGCGTTTGGCGGTCGAGTAGCGAACAGCACAAAGGGTCAAAGAGCGCCTCCGATGTCGGTTGGACATGGTGGGCTGGTTTTCCAAATTGGTCGTCGCCACCACCATCAGGATGCCAAAATGGTTCGTTCGTTGGGTGAGCCGTCGCTACGTCGCAGGTTCCACGCTTGAGGAAGCCGTGGCGGTCATGAAACGGTTGAGTGCCGAGGGTGCCTGCTTTACCATCGACGTTCTTGGTGAGGAAATTTCATCCATGGACGAAGCAACCTTCTTTCTCGAGGAATACATTCGTGTCATGAAGGCCATCAGGGCCAATGATTTTGATGCCAACATCAGCATCAAACCCACCGCCTTCGGCCTGCTCATCGACCCTGAACAGGGCATGGAGAACATTCGCCACCTCGTGAAATTGGCGGCCGAGGAGGACATGTTCGTTCGCCTTGACATGGAAGATCGTCGTGTTACCACTGACACCATCAACGCAGTGGTGGCGCTGCACAAGGAGGGCTCACCAACGTCGGGACGGTGTTGCAAGGGCGGTTGTTCCGAACGCTGGCTGACATTGACACCCTTGAGACCGAATTGGGGCCCGCAGCAGAACTATCGCATCTGCAAGGGGATTTACCTTGAGCCGGAGGAGATTTCCTTCACGATACCGAGACATCGTCGATGCCACCAACGCAGCGATCGACCGGATGTTAACAGCTGGTGCTTACGTCGGGGTCGCAAGTCACGACCAAGCCGTGGTCGACCATACGCTCTCGGCGCTTCAGTCTCACGGCATGGGCCCGGGTGTTCCAGACCCGCGAGACAACGCCGGACCTCTTCGTCATCACAAGGGGCCGGGGTATGAATTCCAAATGTTGCTGGGCGTGCTTGGTCCGCTCCGTCGGAAGTTACTCCGAGACGGACATCGAACACGGGTCTACATTCCCTACGGCGAGAAGTGGTACGAGTACAGCATCCGCCGGCTCCAAGAAAACCCCACGATCGGGACGCACGTGGCCAAAGCGTTTCTGATGCCGTGGACCAATCGTCCGTGATCACTTGCGCTTCTTTTTCTTTGAACGCCCGCGATTGGCGTTTGGATTCACACCTTTCTTGACGTGCTCTTTGGGTCGCTCGGGGTTGGGATTGAACCCCAATCGGCCCTCTTTCCACGCTTGCCGACGCTCTCGGGGTGTCCGAGGTGCGAAGTGTTCCCCCTTCGGAGGCTCGTGAAGGTACATGCGTTTGATGTCAGGGGCTTCTACGGTTCCTCGCATCGTTCGTCCCGTTCCGGTATGGATGGCCCGTATGCGCCAGGTCTCACCGTTGTGCTCCATCAAGTGGGAGCCGGTGAACGTCGTTTCTTGCGGGACAACGATGACGTCGGGGGTGGAATCTTCGCCTCGGGTGAGGGTGAGTTTGACACGAACCATGTCGGTTCTCAACGCCGTAATTCGCGCAATGGAGGCGGCTGTTTCAGCTGTCACCTGCCGTCCGTCGCGGCGTTCGATTTGATGAATTCTCCACAGCATCTCGTCCTCCTCAAACACATCCCCGACCACGAATTCTTCGTCAGCATCAACCACCAAAACCACGCGCACGGATTGAGGTCCGTCGGTCAGGATGAACGGATGTTGGTCGGTGGAGGAGGACGGAAGACCACGGTGTGGACGCGGTCGCATGCCGTGCATCGGACTTTGAAGTCCGCACCGTTGCCGACTTTTTTCTCATGAAGAATCTCGTGGGCGGTCATTTCGTCGCACGACGGGCAAAGGGTGGCGTTGTCGAGGACCTCCTCTTCTTCCCACACCTCGTCCTCATCCATGGGGTTCCCTCAGTGGTTGCGCTGGACCCGGCGGGTTTGAAACCTCCGATTTGGATGGCGTGCAAGCCTTGATGTTGGGGGTGGGGAACCGTGGAGCATGGCGGATGGTTTGGAGGACCTTGCTCGAGGCGACGTGCTCGCCCACCTCCTCGCCAAAGACAGCAGCCAACCTCAGGATGAACCGCTCATTGCCGCCAACATCCACGAGCAACTTCAGCACATGGGTCTCTCAACCTGGTCCATCTCCGTGCTCCGTCGCCTGCGAGATGCTGTTGGCCGACTGGCGCCTGAACGAATTTTGGAGGTGGGTGCCAGCATCGGCCATCGTACGGCCTGGTTGCTGGACGATTTTGAACGGAAGGAACGAACCCCAAGCGCTCTCACACTGGTTGAGCAAGGGGGGAAATTCGGTGTGATCCTTCAGCGTCTTCTGCA
Organism: Candidatus Poseidoniales archaeon; assembly: GCA_019651595.1. Lineage (GTDB taxonomy): Archaea > Thermoplasmatota > Poseidoniia > Poseidoniales > Poseidoniaceae > Poseidonia. Next base: position 42,370 of record BOYQ01000008.1, read on the forward strand.
ACGGTACGAAGCCCTGACGTGGGCGTCGGTGGTGGTGGGTGAGCCCGAACAATTGGCAGCCGAACACCAAGCATGGGCCTTGGCTTCGGCCACGGGGTCTGAACTGTCCAACACCCCGTTCGAGTCGGGTATGACGTGGTTGTCGTTGACGGTCCATCCCCTCACGGGCTGGCCTTGTGGCCACCTATCTTCCCATGTTGAACAACAACGGCGTGTTGTTCACGGTGGAACCTGACATGCCAACGGGTGAGGTGGATGAAAACGATGCAGATGGTATGGCGCTGGTCAATGGCTTCAATCGCTGGATTGAACTTGTCAGCGATTCGCAAGCCACCCACCACGTGGCCTTCATGCCCTTGTTCGGTGGAACTCTGGTCGCCTGGCTGCCTCACGCCTGAACGGCGAGGTCGATGAGCCCTGAAACATTCAACAGGCCGTAGCCGTAATAGTCATCGTGCGTTGCTTGGCCTTCCTCTGGTACAGCGCTGTCCTTGAGCCATCGCTTGACGGCGTCCACGTTGTCGGCCCCGTTTTGTGTCCCTCCTGCTTTCAAATCGGGCTTTTGTTCAAGCAGCAAGCAAAGCGCACCCGTGACGTACACGGTGGCTGCACTGGTGCCGTCAGCGATGCCCCAGCCACCGTCTTCGAGCAACACCGGCACACCCTCTGCAGGTGCGACAATCTCCGGCTTCTTGTTGGGGTCTCCACGCGGCATCAAAATGGGAAGGGGCAAGATTCGGCCGTTGTTGTCTCCTTTGGACGAACCCGGCCAGTGCGTGCCTTTGATGGTCACGCCGCCGACCGAGATGACGCCCGCTTCGCTTGAGGGGTGGGCCACGTCGCCGTCGTCGTCTTCACCGTCGTTTCCAGCGGCGGCCACGACGTAGATGCCGGCATCGATGGCGTCGTTCGCCGCATCGCCCGATGTGCGGCCTGAACCGACGGAGAACGGGAGAATGTTCGGTGCCCCGCCAAGGGAGAGGGAAATCACGTGGGCGCCGTTTTCAACGCACCAATCAACGGCGTCCGCCACGAGCGTGTCGCTTCCACTTCCGTTGGCTCCCAAGGCCTTGGCGACCAACAGGTCGACGTTCTTCGCCACGCCCTTCAGCCATCCGTTCGCCACCAACAATCCCGCCATGGAGGTGCCGTGGCCGTGGTCGTCGTACGGATTGCCGTTGCCGTTGATGAAGTCCTTCCAGCCGACCAAGTTCACGCCCTCGAGGTCCTCATGGTCAAGGGCGATACCGGAATCGACGATGCACGCGGTGACGCCCGCTCCCGTCATGGATTCTGGGACCGGGTTGATCAACTCGTGGTAGGTCGAATGGCGCTCAAGCGCCACCTCACTCGGACGAAGAAGAATGGCGCCGTCGCTGAGGACCACGGCGGCGAGGTAGCCGGCAGCGAGAACGAGGGTGATGCCAAGCGTGATGCTCACGATGAGTTTGATCGCCCGGACATCACCGGTTTCGTAGTCAAATTCGGCTTGATAGGGCGGTGGTGCTGACCAGAATTGCGTGGCCCTCAGCGACGGATGTGCTGACGTCATCCACCGGTTCCATGCCATCAACTCAGGGTGTGAACTATTTCAGTCAGTGTATCAACGAATCGCTTGACGTCTTCTTCGTTGTTGTAGAGATAGCCGAGGCTCGCAGCGAGCCTGAGGGTGGCCTCGGTCGGCAAACCATGAGTGGACGCAGTGCTGCCCGCTTCGCACCATCACGCCGGCTGCTTCGTCAAGAAGAAGCGCCACATCGTGCGCAGGCAGGTCGTCCATCAGCATGGAGCAAATGCCTCCACGCTTGGTTGGGTCCTCTGGGCCGATGATGGAGACGCCTGGGAGATCTTTGACGCCCCGGTCATGATTCGGTTCAGCGCAATCTCATGTTCGTGGACCGCATCCATGTCGAGCTTGGAGAGGTAATCGATGGCGGCTCCCGTGGCCATCATGCCTGAGAAATTTCCGAGTCCTCCTTCGAACCGAGCGGGTGGAGCCGCCCACGTGGCATCGGTGTAGGAGGAGGTTTGGACGGTTTGGCCACCGGACTGGATGGTTCGCATGCCATCCAGCAGGTCGTAACGCCCCCACAATCCACCCATGCCCGATGGGCCGCACATTTTGTGGATGGAAAACGAGAGGAAATCGATGTCCAAGGCTTGGACATCCACGTTCATGTGCGGTGTGGATTGGGCACCGTCGATGGCCACCAGGGCGTCGTGGTCGCGAGCGACTTCGTCACCTCCGCTACGGGTATCTCAATGCCGTCGAGATTTCCAACGTGGCTCATAGCGACCATTTTGAGATTCTTTCCGGCTTCCGCACAGGCGGCCTCAAACGCCTCCATGTCGAAGGTGTTGTCCGGATGACTTGGAACAACCCGGTGGTCGATGCCTTGTTCCTGCTCGAGTTGCAACCACGGCACGAGGTTGGAATTGTGCTCTCGGTCCGTCGTCAACACCACGTCGCCTTTCTCCCACGTCAGTCCGTGGGCGACCTGATTGATCGAGTGGGTGGCGTTTCTGGTGAACACGATCTCGTTGGGAGAGGGAGCGTTGAGGAACCGAGCCAGTTTGTTCCGAGCTTCTGAGACCGATTTCGAAACAGCGGTTCCATAGCGGTGAACCGACCGACCGCCGCATCCCGGTGTTTCCGTGTAGTATCGGTGAATGGTGTCGATAACCGATTGAGGTTTGAGAGTGACACAAGCGTTGTCCAGGTAGGCAGGGGGATGGTCGCCGCTGAGGGTCGGAAAATCGTCTCTGTAGTTCTTTAGCATCTCACCAAGCCTCCTGGTCCGGCATGTAATCAAGCGCAGGTGCGTTGACGCCGCACGACGGGCAATCAATCCTGCTGGGCATTGGGGTGGTGCAGGCATAACACGAGTTACCAACCACCACCAAGGCGGAGCATCCCGGTCCGATGCATGGATGCTCCAATTCACCTGTGCTGTTCAACGACAGCGGAGAGGATGCGCCGCATTCGGGGCAAGCAGCACTGGTTTTCCTCATGGCTGGAACAACCCCCGACATTTCCAGCGAAGCATCGACCGCTGCCCGTGTTCGCACTTGCGCTTGGTTCCCGAGCATGCGCTGCGGGTACCACAACACAAACATCAGCACGGGGATGGCAGGCAACCCCGTGAGAAGATGAACGACGAGGAAGCCGATGTTGCTCTCTCCGTACGATGCGACGTGGTGGAGTCCGGCCCACGATGAGATGACGACGAGCATCACCCACGTTGCGAAAACAGCGCTCCATCCCCGGAGGGAGTGGTCGGCCAGGGCTTCCTCCATGACCCTCACGTCCTCGTGAAGATGGTTGATTTCGACGTGCAAATCTCGGGTTTCAACCACGGCCTTCCAGAAGAAGAACAAGAAGAAGAACACGACGAGCACAACGAGCGTCCCTTGCATCATGTCAGACAGATTCAGGCCCACGGGAAACGTTGGGTTCTTTTGATGAAAAAAAATCTGGGCACCCACCAGACCGTTCCACATCACCAAGAGCGATATGGCGTGAATTCGCATGACGGGAAACAACATCCAGGCCTGGTAGGCAAACCAGCCCCAGCAGATCAGCGAGACCATGACTTGGAAAAACTGGAAGCCGTTGATGGCAAGGACGCCGTCCAGTCCAGAGACCTTTGCGTCGCCTCCGTTGATCAACTCGCTGGAAACGGATCCAAAAATCAGGGCAAGGAAGCCGAAGAGAATGGTCGTGTAGTGCGAACGAGTCCAGTCGTTTCGCAGTAATTTCCACTGAAACAGCCATTCTTTCTGAACCGTGTTCATCGTGTCTGCCAGCGGAATGTGAGCGGGGATTTCCTTGATGAGTTTCATTTCGCTCATGCGAAACGGCAGGTCGGAGTTGGCGGCGCTCGAGCCAACCTTCTCCGCCACATCATCGGCCATGGTGACCTGCTGGCGTTCGCCCCTTTGAGTCCTTTCGCTTCACCGTTTAGCAGGCTTGGTTTCTGAGGGTGATGGTTAAACGAGAAAGGGGGCTCGCCGGGGGTAGAGCCGAGATCGCATAGCCTGGTAGTGCGCGCGACTGGAAATCGCGTGGGCCCGTTCCCTCGGGAGTTCAAATCTCTCTCTCGGCGCCACACGGTCCCCCACCACCACAACGTCCATGTTCGGCAGGTTCGTGCGTTGGACGTGGACCCTTCGAGCAAGCCTCAACGGCGCTGGTATGCGCTCATGGCCTTGGGGATCCTTCTTCACGCGCTGGGCATGATGAACAGCGATCTTGGCCTTGATGCTCATGTCCGGTTGAACGCAGCGATGGACGAAACGGCCACTGGACAGGATTTGGCATGGGGAAACCTTCGAGTTGAGGACAGCACGCGTCAATCACCGGATGACCCGGGTGAATACAACGGCTACATTCCACCTTGGTTTGCGTCTGAAACATCGGTCAAAATTTCGGCTTTTGCTGGAGTCCTCGGCGTGGCTTTGCTGGCAGGTGCGGTGCCAAAATGGTCCATACAACCGGGGCGGTTTGACCCAACGCCAGCGGCGCTGGTGCTTCTCAGTCCAATCTTTCTCTTTGTGTCTGGCCGCGGGTATGACGAGGGTCTTTTGGCCCTTATCGCTGGCCTTGGCGTGATTGGATTCTTGTTCAATCAGGGCGCCCTACGACACGAACGACTGCTCCATGTTCTGATGATGGCCACGGCGGTGCTGCTCTTGCTTGGCTGGAAGGGCTTCGGCATGATGTTCTGTTTGGGGGCTCTGGGCGTTGACGCTTGTCGTTGGTTTCGCTTGGGTGATGATCGAGGACGGACGAACCGATCGAATCGGAACGTGGCTGCGCCATCCGTGGAAGATGGGGGGCCTCGCCGCTGTTCTGGTACTGTTGGCGGTGTTTGTCGTTGGCTTCTTCGGCGATGTGCCGACCTTCCGAATCGTGCGTGAGCGTCCGCTCGCCTATGCGTTGGCCACGCTCACCGCCGCCGCCCAGCCTCAA
>BOYQ01000009.1:0-37773 GCA_019651595.1 Candidatus Poseidoniales archaeon
GGGGCGGACCTTTGGGCCCTCCACGGTCCAGGGGCCCTTCGAGCGCCCCCTCTGCGGGCCCCGCCAAACCCGTCTTTGAAACTAAATCCATCCGTCACCCCCAAACCACCCTCGGACCTTGTTCTCCCCAGGTTTCCCGATGACGTTCTCGATGTGGGGATTTTTTTGCCCGGGGGAACACCGCCGGGGACGATGGTGGTTTTTTCCCCCCGAACCCGGCGGTGAGGGCGGGGGTGTCCAGCAGGACGTCGCTGGATTCGGAACTTAAAGCAGCAGTTTGGAAGCGGGGCCCCACGGTTGGAGTTCAACACCAGCGCCGACACCCCACCGTGTCGCCGGCGTACACCTGAGGTGGCGTTGATTCAAGCGTGTCAATGCGCAAGTTAGCCCTGCAACGGTAAATTTCCCTTTGTTGAAACGGGCCTGTTTTCGCCCCCAGAGGAATTCAAACCGACCTTGTGAACGCCCTCGGTAAAACCCGCCACGTGGTGCGAGGGTCCAGTCTTCGGCGGGGACGGTAACGGTCGGGGCGACGTTGTTGGCGGCGATTTTTTCCTTGTAGAATGCGACCTCGAGTTAAAGGGACCCTTTGCTGACTGTTGTACAGCATCCCCTGCGTCCACGAACCACCCATCACGGGTTGCTGGGTGAGAGCGACTTTTGCACGGCGGACGTTTAAAAACGCCCCCCTTTTTCTTCGGTAAACCGCCAACGGCACACGCTAACAAAAGGGCCCGAGGGGGAACAACCCGTTGCTTTACGCTCCCGGGCTTTCCTTGGTTGGTAAAAGGCCCATCTCCAGTTGCCAAAAAAACGCCCGGGGTTCTCCTCAAGGTGGGGCCCCAAAAGGGTTTCCCCAACCCCAACCTGCCCGAACCCGGGAAAGGGGGAGAGTTGAAAGGGTCACCGGGGTGTGGAAGTGGAGAAAAGGGTGCGGCCCTTTGGCTCGGGGCCCCTGTTTTCTTTTCCTGCCCCAGCATCATCCGAGCGTGGAAACCCTTGGCGTTCCGTGGACGCTCACCGCAGCGGGCCTCCGGGCCCCAACGCCTTCTCCAACGGTCCCGCCCAAACGACGACATCAAGGGCACCCACCCCTCACCTTCAGCGTTGGTGGGACCGGTACGTTGGCTTCGCGCCTGAAAACACCAGCGATGAATCGTCTGGACCACCCGGTGAACCTGACCCACCCCTGGGTGTACCCGTTTGACACCACTCAATGACCAACGACACCTACAAACTCCGAGCCCGGGGTTTGGGCAGCGACAGCGAAAGTTTTGCCCTGCCAGGCGGCTGGTTCAACATCACCAACCGGTACCGTCCATCACCACCTTCACCGTTCTCAACCCCGATGCGGGCACGGGTGCAAGCCTCTCCGACCGGGCGTGGTTCAACATCGGCGCTCAAGAGCACCCTTTCCTTCCGATGGGGCGCCAGCGATGACGACCTCAAACAAGCCACCCTCGCCAACGTTCCCGGGCCCGGAACGCCACCGACCGACGGGCCGACCTCGCTGAGCTACGGCTGGGATTGGGCCAGCGGCAGCATGCAGGAAGGCACGTGGTCGCCGCGACTCACGGTTCAGGATCATTCCGGCCTGTCCAACCACCTCAACCCTCTTCATCGGCATCGATCGCACCGGACCGACCATCGGTTCGGTGACCGTCGCGACGGCGGGGCATGGCAGCAATCCCTGAGGTTACCGTCAGCGGGCTGATGACGGAGGCGGACGACGGCCAAGGGTCCGGCGTGGCCAGCGTTGACTACGCCCTCAACGGTGGCGCGTGGACCCCACCACCAGCGATGCGGTTGACCTGACCCTCACGGAAGGCGTCCACGCCCTCACGTTGCGAGCGACCGATCGTGTCGAACACCGGTGCCACCAGCACCGTGACCGTTCGCGTCGACCAAACCCCCCCATCGGCCTTTCGTGGTCGGTGGATGAACTCACCACCAGTCGCGTGGGTGCAGCCAACGTTTCGTTTAGCGCAGAGGACGCCGCATCGGGCATTGATAACGCCGCATCCTACATCCAATACGGGTTTGATTCCAACGGCGTGGGTGAAACCCCCGACCTTTCTGGACGCTGGTTGACCCTTGGCGTGAACGGCCTGTCCGGCCAGGTGGGTCTGGCAAGCTGGGCGACGAAATCGAGGCAGCACCTCATGTTCGAGCCGTTCTCGTCGACGAGGCCGGCAACGCCTTCACCACCGGGGCCAGTTCCTTCAAATCCTACCCGGCCTCGACTTGCACTGGAACGTCAGCGAGACCAACGTCGACCGCATCGTCGTTCGACCCGGGAACAAACGGGCAATGTCCTCATTACGAGCGTGCTCGAATCAAACCAAGACTACGGCGGGAGCGTCATCGTGCGCTTGGAAACGGCACCGGCCGACCGCTCGTCAAACGTACGATTGGACGATCATGGAAACCCGAAACCTCCCCGCTGGCACCCTGTCCAACAGCACCGAAACCATCGTCTGGACGTACACCGTTCCGCGAGCGGGCCAGTTCGACCTCCGTTTGGTCATCGACCACGCCAACGTCATCGATGAATTCGACGAGGGCAACAACAACAACTACCTCGTCGTAACCGGCGCTTCGCTCGACGCCCCCGGACTGGTGCCGTCCTTCGCCCCCTCCTTGCTGCTCATCGTGCTCGTGGGCTTCGCCCTTGCTCTCCTCCAGCACAGGACAAGGGATTGAAAAGCATCGGGCCTCACGGCCGGTCATGCGCCAGTCGCTTCCACGAGTACCCAAAGACCGCATTGCGGTCATTATCGGGGCCAAGGGAGCGACCAGCAAAGCCATTCGGGAAGCCGCTGGGTGTCTGAAATTCGTCATTGATTCCGAATCCGGTGACATCGAGGTGGAATGGGGCGAACCTGGCACCTACGACCCTGTGAAAGCGATGAAACTCCCCGACGTGGTCAAGGCCATCGGTCGGGGCATGGCGCCTGATGCTGCGGTTCGCCTGCTGGAGGACAACCACTTCTTCGAACTCGTTGACCTCCGCGATTACGTCGGCAAGCGGTCCAATCAGCAGCGGCGAATTCGGGCCCGCATCATCGGCCGACAAGGAAAAATTCGGAAACTCATCGAGCAGTTGACGGACACGCAAATCAGCATCTACAACTCGACCGTGGTCCTGGTCGGCGAGGAGAGCGGCCTGTTTGCAGCGCGACAAGCGATTGAGATGTTGGCTGGCGGGTCAGAGCACGGCACCGTCATCGGCTTTTTGGAGCGCGACCGGAAGCGAGCACGCATGGAATCCAGATCGCTCGACGTGTACGAAGAGCGAGCACCGTCCTCGGCCCCTACCTCGGGCTTTGAAGGCCTGGTGCCCGGCTTGGCTGAGATTTCTCAGGAACGGCGAAACCGTCGAATGAAGGCTGCGCAGGTCGACCCGGAAGATGACGAGGCCGTCACGGAAATGATGGAACTCGCCGAAGACGAAGCCATCACGTGGGAAGAGGAGTGATCATTCCAACAGTTCGACCTGTTCGACATCGGACAGGTCCATGTTCAGCACCTCGTACATGGCGCCCGCCAAGTCCACGTCCAGGTCGTTTTTTTGCCCCCATTCCACGAGGCGCGTGACGTCGCGAACCAGGAATTCTTGTGCTTTTGGATGGCTGTCCACCACCCCTTGACCAACGTCGATCACGCAGGCTCGACCGTCGTGCCAGAGGATGTTGTAGGGCGAAAAGTCTCCGTGAACGAGGCTGGCTTTCTGCCAGGAAACGGCCAAGAACTTCAGCAGGTCATCGTACACGGCCTGGGGGTCTTCGATCGCCACGTCCCGAAGTTTGGGAGAAGGCGACGCTGCGCTACCGACGTAATCCATGACGAGCACGTTCTTGTGCACCCCGCGAGGATGTGGTACGTTCAATCCCCAACGGGCCAGGCGGTTGAGGTTGCGGAATTCCTTCCTGACCCACACCTCAACCAAATCACGGTGCTTGCGACGCAGCCCCGTGAACCGAGGGTCGCCCTCGATGTACTGAATGAGGTTCTTGAACACGGCGTTGGAGGTGTGGAAGATTTTGACGGCCACCGGCTCGCCGGCGAGGTTCGTGGCGTGAAACACGTGGGCTTCTTTGCCACGAGCAACTGGAAAATCAAGCGTGTCGATGACGCCGGATTTCATCATCTTGTACACGCCATCAACGTGAGGCGGTCGAACACCTGGTCAAACACACGCCGGTCGACCCAATCGTAGGTCCCCGTCCCCATCGCGCCCTGAATTTTGGCCTCAATGTCCGAAACATCGTGTTGTAGCGTTCTTCCTTCATCCACTCGTAGCGACCTTGTCGGTCGTTGAGACCGCGAAGAAATTCGTTCTGCTCCGCACGGTGGTGCTCGTCGTCGAGCCGCTCGGCTTTGGTTCGCCGCTGGCGCCCTTCTTCGGTTTGCGTCCTTTACGAGGACGACCGCCCAACTCGTCCCAGTCCTCGTCGCGGGCCATGCGGCTTCCTCATGGTGTCAAGCAAACAGGGCATCGATGTCGTCGTCATCGTCTTCATCGTCGCTCGCCGGTTCTTCTTCAACGAATTCCTCAACCGCAGCGGGTGCCTCATCAGGCGCATCCTCGGCAGGTGGGACCTCTTCGGTCTCATCCGCCACCGGCTGGTCGTCATCGTCTGCGAAGAGGTCATCCTCGCCGTCATCAGCAAACAGGTCGTCCCCGTCGTCGTCAGCAAACAGATCGTCCTCGCCCTCGTCGGCGTCGGCGGGTTCGGATTCATCCTCAACGGCACCTGACGCAAAGAGGTCGTCGTGTTCACCGTCTTCGTCGAGCGAAACGCCCATGCCAAACATGTCAACGTCGTCGGGCAAGACGCCCTTTCGGGAGAGGTACATGGCCTGTGTCTTGGTGTAGCGGTGCTTCACGTCCGCCTTTGAATCTTGGAAGTCCCAGGGCCAGACGATGATCAGGTCGCCTTCACGAACCCACTGCCGTCGGCGCATTTTCCCTGGAATTCGGGCCATTCGGGTTTCGCCGTCCTCGCACAGGACGGTGACGCGGCGGCCACCGAGGATTTGTGACGCAAGGGCGAACATTTCGTTGACCTTTTTGTTGGGCATCTTGACACGGATTTTCCCGTCACTGGCATTTTCAGGATTCTCAAGACGTGCGAGTTCTTCGACGTCCACTTTTTCCTCAAATCTGCGACCCAATCAGTCTCACCTGCTCCTGCGAGTGGTCAACCCTTCTTGAAGTCACCACCCAAAACGGGGGCTGAAACGGTGTCGGCGTTTCACCAAGCGCCCACAAGGGCGTTGGCAGCGGACTCACACAGCGCGATGAGTTGGCCGGCCCCCACGCCGAAGTAAACGGTCGTGATGAGGCAGGCGATGATGGCGAAGCGAACCGACGATCCCTTGACAAGCGGGCCTTCTCGACCTTCTTCAGGCTCGTGGAAATACATCACCAATCCGACGCGCAGGTAGTAGAACACCGAGATGGCCGAGTTGATGACCATCAAAAGCGCAAGGTACCAGACCCAGTGGATGTCGCTGAAAGCCAGATCGCTGTTCACGGTAACGTCCAGCAAAGCCACCTTCACGATGCCCATGATAACCAGCAACTTGGACACGAAGCCCGAGAGCGGTGGAACGCCGGCGAGGGACATCATGAAGATGAACATGGCCGCTGCAAGGAAGGGTTCACGCTTGGCCAAGCCGCCGAGCGACGCCAGCGTGTGCCCGCCCTGTTCAGATTCCAGGAGGGACAGCACCAAGAAGGCACCCAACTTGAAACAGACCAGCACCGACAGGTGGAAGATGAGGGCCGTGACCACCACGAGGGCCGCATCGTTGCTGAGGTCGACATGGCCGTCCTCCCAGTTGAGTGCTCCAATGGCCGTGATGGCCGCAAGCATGTAGCCGGCATGAGCGACCGATGAGTAGGCCAGCATGCGCTTGGGGTTGGTCGACCCGAGCGCAGCAAGGTTGCCCCACGTCATCGTGATGACCGAGAGCACGCCCAGGGCGACGAGCCACACGGCTGAACCGTCGGTGGCCTCTGGTGAGGCGACGACGAGTAGGATGCGAAGCAAGCCCAGCACGCCCATCGCCTTGCTGGCGGTGGCGAGGACACCGGCCACGGGAGCGGTGGCGCCGGCGTAGGCGTCGGGTGCTGCAAAGTGGAACGGTGCAGCGCTGACCTTGAACCCAAAGCCGACCAGCAACATGCCCAAAGCGATGAGCGGCAACGCTTCCATGCCGTTCTGTTCGAAGGCCACGGCGAGGTCCGTGAACTGAAGGGAGCCCGACCAGAGGTAGAGCAACGACAGGCCGTAGAGACCGACACCGGACGCAACTGAGCCCACGATGAAGTACTTCATTCCGGCCTCGGTGCCTTCTTTGCTCTCCTTCATGAAGGACACGAGCACGTAGGTCGAGAACGACGCCAACTCAAGCCCGATGAAGAGCATGAACAGGTCCTGAGCGAGGGCCACGACGGCCATGCCAAGACCGGTCGTGATGAGCAGGATGTAGAAGTCAACCTGACGGCGATTGTTGTACAGCCCGCTCAGGCTACGGTCGGCACGACTCGTGGCTGGAATACGGTTCACCGAAGCGGCGCTGGCAAGCGCAAGGGCTCCGAAGAAGATCAGCTCGAACATACGACTGAACTCGTCGATTTGCAGCATCACCGTGCCGCTCGGCGTGACGATTTGCGTTTTGTTCATGCCGCCAAAGAAGGACACGGCGGTCAACCCAAAGGCGATGGTGAAGAACACGGTAGCGAACAAACCTGGCAGACGTGGATCGCTGTCAAGCTTGCCGCGCTGACCGCCCAACAGCCATGGAATTCGAATCTGCGTGAGCGGCAGACGGAATTTTGCATCTCCCAAGTTGGGCACGATCATCAGCGTGAACAAGCCGATGACGAGAACGAGTTCCGGAGCGAGAGCGAGGGCAAAGCCTTGTGCAAAGGGCTCGATCTTCTCCATTTCAGGCACCTCCCAAAATTGGAATCAAGAGCGATTGGAAGAACCCAACCGTCCATCCGTTCATCATGTCAAGTGCAATCCACGGCATGACACCGAACAGGATGGTGAACGCCGCCATGATGAGCATCGCCAACTTTTCGCTGTCGTCAATGTCAGGCACGGGTTGACCGTTCAGGCTCTCGGGGGGTTGGGTTTCGTCGCCGCCCTCAAAGATGGTTCGTTGCATCGACCAGAGGTAGTAGGCTGCGGTGATGGCGAGCACAAAGGCCGGCCCGACCATCCACAACACACTCCACCCTTCCGCCGCTAAGAAGTGCCAAAGGGCGAGGAACATCATCAATTCAGCCACGAAACCGGCCAGCAACGGAAGACCCAGCGAGGCCATCCATCCGAACATCATCGAGGTGGCCAGCCAAGGCGAGTGCTTGGCCATGCCTCGCATGGAACCGATTTCCATGCTGTGGTAGTGGTGCTTGAAGGCGCCGCACACGGCGAAGAGCATCGGGCTGATGATGCCGTGAGCGAACATCATGAACAGCGCAGCCGCCCACCCGAGCGGTTGCATGGTGGCGATGCCAATGAGGATGACACCCATGTGCGAAACCGAGGAGTAGGCGACCATTTTCTTGAGGTTGGTCTGACCGAGGCAGACCACAGCGCCCCACACGAGCGAAATCATGCCCAGCGCCATCAAGGCGAACTGGAAGTGCTGTGCAGCGTGCGGGAACATGGCCAGCGGCAGTCGGAACATGCCGTAAGCGCCCATCTTCAGCATGACGCCCGCCAGCAGCATCGAGCCGCCCGTGGGTGCCTGAACGTGGGCGTCGGGCAGCCAGGTGTGGAAGGGCACGGAGGGGAGCTTGACAAGGAACCCGATCATCAACATCACAAAGAGGATCTTTTGCAGGCTTTCGCCCAGGAACCAGGCACCTCCGGCGTTGGCTGATTGAGCGTATGCCGTCAGGGTGGGGATGTCGAAGGTGCGACCCGTCCAAGCACCGGCGTAGGAAAGGTCCTCTGGCTGAAGGAAGTAAACGGTGACCAGACCCAAGAGCATGATGACCGAGGCCGTGAAGGTGTAGATGAAGAACTTCTGAGACGCGTATTTTCGGTCGTAGCCGCCCCACTTGAGGATGAGGAAAAACATGGGAATCAAGGTCAGTTCCCAGAAGACGTAGAACATGAACAGGTCCAGCGCAACGAAGACGCCAATGAGGGCACCGCCCATCATCAACACGAGCGGGAAGTAGACGGCGGCGTTCTTTTCGTTCCACGTCGCAGCGATGGTGACCGGTAGCAGGAACGTCGTCAACCACACCATCGGGAACGACAGGGCGTCCATACCGACGCTCCAGTGAATACCGAGGGATTCAATCCAGGTGTAGCGGACTTCGTAGTTGAATTTCCCAAAGGCTTCGTTTGAACCCCAGTCAAAGAGGAGTGGCAGCGCTTCGTGGCCAAAGAACATGGCCGTGGTGAGGGCCAGCATCAACAGCGAGAAGACGAGCGTCGCCATTCGAATTGATGACCCCATTCGTTCGCGAGCAGCGGGTGATGCGTAGCCAACGAAGGCCAGCATGGCGATGCTGCTGATGATCGGGAACGCCACGAGGGGAATCGAAATCCAATCGGTTGTCGTCAAGCAACCACCCCCCAAATCATGGCAAAGAGGGCCAAGGTGCCCACCGCCGCCATCAGGATGTAATCACGAGCCGACCCCGTGGTCAACGAACGCAGTTTGGTTGAGATTTGTTGCGAGGTTCGTTCGATGGTCTTGACCGTCCCGTCGATCACACCGGAATCGGCATCGGCGGCCTTGGTCGAGAAGGCGGCGACGATCTTCAGCATGGCCAAGTCGTAGTAGTGGTCGAAGTAAAGCCGATTTTCAAGCGCCGTGGCGAAACCGGACTGACCAAAGGAGGTGTTGTCCCAGTGATAGCGGCCCTTCACAAACTGGTTGAGGGCCAAGACCGGACCGAACCACGGTAGCGTCTTCTCGCCTTCGTCCAGCTTGCCGCCGTAAAGGGAGAGCGCCAAGCCGGGCCCGACGATGGCACCGAGCAGGATGGCGACATAGGTCAGGACAAAGAAGAAGGCTTTGTCGTTGGCAAAGGCGTGCTCCATCTCGTACACAAAGCCTTCCAAGAAAGTCTTCTTTCCGTCAAAGAACGGCTTGTAGTACTCGTCGGGCACCCAGTGGGTGAAGCCCATGCTGGCGAGCACGATGGCGCTGAGGCTCATGAACGTCAGGATGAACAGGGGCGTTTTGATCCACGTGTTGGTGGGGTGAACGTGAGCCGCAACGTCGGTCTTGGGAGAACCGGCGAAGGTCTTGAGCCACATGCGGGACATGTAGAACCCGGTCATGGCTGCGCCGAGCAGGACGCACATGGCGGGGTAGAAGAAGCGGGGGTCGTCGAGAGCCACGCGCCAAGTGTTGGCGATGATGCCTTCCTTGGACCAGAAGCCACCGATGAGCGGGAAGCCCATGATGGACAAGGAGCCGACGAGCATGGCCGTCGCCGTCAGGGGCATCTTGGAGGCCAAGCCGCCCATGTTCTCCATCGACTGCGCGTCAAACTCGTCGTGGTGGTCGTGATGGTCGTCGCCGGCCAGCGAGGCAAGGTGAACGCGCCCGAGGGTCAATTCCAACTCCGGGACGTTGATGCGTCCGTTGCCGTCCATGTCCACCGCCTTCATCAGGCGCTGCATGTCCCACGGCGGTAGGTCGGCGATGTCGGCCTTCTTGAGCGCCGTTTGGAACTCGTAGGTGTCGATTTCACCCGACTGGTCGAGGTCGATGGAATTGAAGAAACCAAAGACGGATTGACCGCTGTCCGACAGGTAGTTGGCGAGCATGAGAAGCTCCTCTGGGTCTTCATCGTGGTGCCCGTGGTCGTCGTGGTGGTGGAGGTGGTGGTGGGCGTGATGGACTTCGTGGATGACCGCCCCGCTGGCCATGAAGAGCATGCCCTTGGCCATGGCGTGGTTGAACAGGTGGAACAGAGCGGCACCGAAGGCCACAATGACAATGCCGTGGTTGACGTAGTAGTCAGGGTTCACGGTCCCGTCAGGGAGGGTCTCGTGCCAGTAGAGCGTGTTGGCGAGGTAGAGCGCCGCACCCAATCCGGTGAAGATGTAAGCGAGTTGCGACATCGTCGAATAGGCGAGGACTTTCTTGAGGTCGTGCTGAACAAAGGCGATGGCTGCAGCCATCACGGCCGTGGTTCCACCGATGGCGGCGATGATGAAGGCCAAGTCGGCTAACTCACCGTGAAGGGCATCAGCACCGAAGAACGGGAACATGCGAGCGACAAGGTAGAGACCGGCGTTGACCATGGTTGCAGCGTGAATGAGTGCGGAAACAGGGGTTGGCCCTTCCATGGCGTCGGGCAGCCAAACGTGGAGCGGGAATTGGGCCGATTTGCCCACCGCCCCGATGAACATCAGGCCGAGCGCCCAAGCCAGCGTGCCGGATTGGTTGGCAGCCACTTGCTCGATATTGCCTGGATAGAAGACGACGGCGTAGTCCAGCGCACCCTGGTCGGGGCCCGCGTAGGGATGGAACAGCGACCAAAGGACGGCCAACCCAACCATCAGGAAGACGTCGCCAACACGGGTGGTCAGGAAGGCCTTCTTGGCAGCGTAAGCAGCGCTGGGACGTTCGTAGTAGAAGCCGATGAGCAGGTAGGAACACAGACCCATCAGCTCCCAGAAGATGAAGAGCCAGAGGAAGGAATCGGCCAAGACCATGCCGAGCATGCCAGAGCAGAACAGAACAAACTCGGCGTAGAAGCGGTGGTTGCGGTTGTCGTTGATGGGGTCGGTGTTCATGTAGCCGACCGCGAAGATGTTGATGAGCAAGCACAGGAACGAGGCGATGAAGAGCAGCATCACCGTCACGTGGTCGATGTAAACTCCAAACCCGAGGGAGATCTCGGTGGTGGTCACCTGTCCAGCGTCCCACATGGCCGAAGTGAACCACGTCCAACCCTCGGTGTCGGCCGGCCCCTTGCCGCCGATGAAATCGGAGATGAGCCACAACGAGAGCACGAGGCTACCCGCCATGACTGGAAGGGCGATCAAGCCGCCTTCCTTGAGCGTGTTTTTCCACATCGAGTTGCCGTTGAACATCTTCCCGAAGAACAGGATGACCGGGAAGGCCAACATGGGGAGCAAGAGAATGTACGGGGCGTATTCCAACGCCGTGCTTTGAATCGCTTCTGAACTGCCTGAACCTGCCATCATCCCACCTCAGTTCCTCAGGACGTTAACGTCGTCCAGCGTGATCGATTCGTGTTGACCGTACATGGCAAGGAAGATGGCCAAACCGATGGCCACTTCACTCGCAGCGATGGCGATGGCGAAGATGGTGTAGACCCATCCGGTGGTGTCGCCGTGGTGCACGGCAGCGGCAGCAAATTGCATGTTGGCGGCGTTGAGCATCAACTCAATGCACATCAGGACGATAATGGCGTTCTTTCGAGTGAACGCTCCGGCCAAGCCGATAACGAACAGAAGCGCTGACAAACCTGAAACCCACGCTGGATCAATCATTCTTCTTCACCTCCGAACTCCCACAGAAGGTTCTCCATCCGCTCATCACGGACGAGGTAGGCGGCGCCCATCATGGCCATGGCCATGAGAAGACCGAGAACGAGGAGACCGAAGCCCCACTCGTTGAGCAAGGTCTCAGCGAGGCCACCGGTGCCCGAAGTTGCAGGCGCAGTCGTGGAGGCGTTGGCCCAAACACTGTCGTCGTTGAGCACGGCCACGAGAATGAACCCGAGCGCCAACAAACCGAGACGTGCAAACAACGAGGTGAACTTCATTCGAAATCCTCCTCAAGGATTTGCCGTCGGGTCAACATGATACCGAACAGCACCACCAGACCGACGCTGGCCAGGTAGACCAGGATTTGAATGGCCGCCAAGAATTCAGCACCCAAGAGGATGAAAATTCCCGAGACCGCCATGAAACAAAAGATGAGCGAGAGCATGGAATGCGCCACTCGCTGAGCAAAGATGAGGCCGAGCGCTCCACCGAGCGTGATGGCTGCAAACAGGAAGAAAACACCGGTTTCAGCCGCGCTGGCCACGTCCATCTCAAGCGTCCCCCTTCAGGGCGCTTTCAAGCAGAACCTTGGCCTGATTGGCCCATTCGTCCCGCTTGACACGCCCGGGGAAGAACTCGATGGCTTCATTGACCTGATCCTCCAACTCGCTGGTCATTTTGCTGATTTGGGAGAAGGTGTAGATGCCCAGAGCGTTCAGTTTCTCTTCGATGAAAGGACCAACGCCCTTGATGGTTTGAAGGTCGTCTTTCTCGCTGGCATCGGCCGTCCCGAGGACCTTGAAATCGATGCTCTTCGACCGTTCCTTGACGCGCTCAAGCTCGGCTTGCTTCTTCTCTTCCTTCGTGAGGGTTTTCGCCTCGGCGACCTCGGATTTGGCGGGCTTGACGGTTTCAACTTCGGCCTCAACGGGTTTGGCTGCTTCCGCCGCCTTGGCTTCCTTCGCGGCTTTCTTTGCACGCTTGTCGCGCTCTTTGGAGGCCCGCTTGGCCAACTCGGCGTCGACGGCTTCCTGGTGAACGCCGGGCAGCACGCGAGTGCGAGCGGCATCAAACCACAGGTCCTGACGAGTGAACCCAGACATGCCGTCGTATTCGTTGGTCATGAAGAACGAGGTGAAGCCGCAGGCCTCCATGCACAGACCGCAGAACATGCAGCGGCCCAAATCGATGCGACCGGACACGATCTGGTCGTCGGCGGGGTAAAGTTCGGAAGTGGAGACAACGGCCTCTTCGCCCGAGTCGTTCCATCGCACCGTGGCCGATGTGCCCGACAGGTCGAGCACTTCTGCGAAACGCCATTCTTCGGGGGGCGCAGTGTGTGCGGTCACGTGATTGAAGGTGCCCAGTTCGGCAACGACCTCGGGAACCTCAACGGCGGCAAACTTGCCCACCTCGAGTTCAGCGCCAAAACCGGCGTGTTCACCCTCGGCGTTGTCGAGGACGTCCACGCGAAGTTCAGTCGTCATGTGAAGGCAGTCGTTGGGGCAGATGTTGACGCACATCTTGCACGCCGTGCACGTTTCCCAGATGACACCGATGCGTCCGTTGTAGTTGCCCGGCACGAAGAGCCAAGGTTCCATGTCCTCGAGACGTTCGTAGGGATACTGAACGGTTTGAGGCTTCCACAGGGTGGGTTTGAGGTCGGAGGTAACTCGGTCGGGTGCGAATTCCTGTCGACTGATGTCGTTCATCGCGGCGGAAGAAGCCGCACGGGCGCGACTTCCAGCATCGAGGAACTCCGGATGGGACGTGTTGTGGTAGGCACCGAGACGCTTTCCGAAGCGCTTTCCGATGAAGGGGAACGTGCGCAAGGCCGTGATCAGCGTGATTTTGAACGGGTACCAGAACAGGTTTCGGAAGTTGGGCTGTGCGTGTGGATGCATGGGCATGGTATCACCTCACTCCTGCCCGGGGGTTACCGTCCCCGCGGGCTTGTCCGTATGGACGTGGAACATACGTTCCTGATTGACCGATTTATCCTCATCGTTGAGGTAGATGAAGAAGACTCCCAGCCAGAAGGCCGTGGTCAGAACGGGGACGAAGAAGGGGATGCCAAAGGCGTCCCACGCCATGCCGCCGGTAGCGTCGTCCTTGGCGGCCATGCCTTCAGGGTTGAAGAGGTACAGGCGATAGACGAGGGCCAGC
This sequence comes from Candidatus Poseidoniales archaeon, assembly GCA_019651595.1. Lineage (GTDB taxonomy): Archaea > Thermoplasmatota > Poseidoniia > Poseidoniales > Poseidoniaceae > Poseidonia. The sequence continues at coordinate 13,680 of BOYQ01000009.1, forward strand.
ACCACTTGGAGCACCGAGAGCGGAAGGAGCATGCGCCAGCCGAACTCGAGGATTTGGTCCGTTCGGATGCGAGCCAAGGCAAAGCGAGCCCACACGAACACGATAAGGAAGACCAGCCACGACTTGACGAGCGTCATGATGGCCCCGGGGAACAAGCCCACGGCCGTTCCACCGATCACCGAGGCGAGGGTACCCTGGAAGGGGAGGTGCCATCCGCCAAGGAAGAAGTGCGTGAAGAGGAAACAAGCGGCGTACGTGCGGATGTATTCCGCCATGAACAGCATGCCAAATCGCATACCGCCGTATTCCGTCCACCAACCTTCCACCAGTTCGGCTTCTGCTTCTGGCATGTCAAACGGCACGCGCTCGACTTCAGCGATCATCGTCACCAAGAACAACGCAGCACCGAGCGGCATGAGGAAGATGTTCCAGGTACCGGCCATGTGCTGGAAGTGAATGCTGTCGATGATGTTGAACGTGCCCGAGAGGATGGCCACCGAGAGCAGCGTCAACAGGAGAGGAATCTCGTAGGCCGTGAGTTGTGCCGCCGACCGAATGCCGCCGATGAGGGTGTACTTGTTGTTCGACGACCAGCCGGCAAAGAACACGCCAATGGGGGCGATACCGAAGATGGCGATGGCGTAGAGAATGGAAAGGTCGGGGTTCGTGGCGTAGATGCCGCTGGAGAGAGGAATCATGCCCAAGATGAGCAGCGTGGAAGACACGATGAGGAAAGGCGACACCTCGAAGATGAGTCGGTCGGCCCGCTGGGGCACCATGTGCTCCTTGACGAGGAACTTCATGCCGTCAGCGACGTTTTGGAAAAAGCCCGGGACGATGGTTTTGCCCATCCACGAGCGGTTGTTGACGCGGTCGACGGTGGCGAAGTTTTCGTCGCGGTTGCCGAAATTCTTGTTCAGCCATTTGTTCACGGCGCCGATGGGCTTGCCCAAACCGAACGGGAGCATGTTCCACCATTCACCGGCCGTGACGCCGTTTTCACCGACCCAAAGCGAGCGGAGGGCCGTGGTGGCGCCGTAGCGGTCTTGCATGCGGGCCACCGCCTTTCGTTCGATCCAAAGGATGGCGAACTGAGAGAAAAAGAGCAACAAGAACACGACGTTGACCAGTGCGAACGTGGCCACGGCGAAGGAGAGGCTTCCTGCGCTCTCTTCGAGCGGTGAGCCCTCCAGAAGGCCGATGATGCCGGAACGGAGCAAGCCGTCCTTGCTGAGGAAGAAGCCTACCAAATCGTACTTGTCATACATGATTTCACCTCAGCGATCGGTCTCCCCAATGCACGGATCGAAACTGCCCATGATGGCGGGAATGTCCGCCACCTTGTAGCCGATCATCGTTTTCGCCACGTAGGGAATGGTGATGAACATCGGCGACCGGATGGAGAGCCGGTACGGGTTCTTTCCTCGACCGTCACCGCCGCCCTGAATGTAGAACTGCGATGCGCCACGGGTGCATTCGTAGTGCGAAAAGCCGCTGGCGCCTTCGGGTGCTCGGGTGGGGGCCTTGGCCAGAATCATCTCGTCGCCGTTGGCGTAGTTCGTGTTCTTGCCGCCAGGAATCTTCTCGATGGCGTCGAGGATCATCCGGCAGGACTGGCGCATTTCTTCCATGCGGACACGGTAGCGATCGTAGCAGTCAGCGCCTTTGACCGAGGTCGGTTTCTCAACGGCCGGCTCCCAGTCAACCTGGTCGTACACCGAGTAAGGGTGCGCCCAGCGAACGTCGTAGTTCACGCCGGCCGCTCGGATGTTCGGGCCGGAGACACCGGCGTTGACCATGTCTTCGGCTTTGGCGTAGCCGACCCCTTGCAGTCGGACCAGCCAGATGGTGGATTCATCGAGCATCATTTCGTACTCGTCAATGCGGTGCTCAAACAGCTTGACCTTGGCCACCAATCGGTCGGCAAAGCCGACAGGGATGTCACGCTTCACGCCACCAACACGCGGGTAGTTGTAGTGCATTCGGGAGCCGCCAAGTTCCTGAAGAAGGTCAAGGAACATCTCGCGGTCTCGCATGCACCAGGTCATGAGCGTCAGGCTGCCGATGTCCGGGCCGTAGGCGCCCAGCCACATCAAGTGGGAGGCCAAACGCTGGCACTCTGCGGCGATGAGGCGAATGTATTCGGCACGCTCGGGAACTTCGACCTCGAGAAGGTCTTCAGCGGCGTAGATGTAGGAGTTGGCCCACGTCATGGCGCTCACGTAGCACAGACGGTCGCAGTACGGTGTGATTTGGGTGAAGTCACGAGACTCGGCGATCTTTTCCACGCCGCGGTGGATGTAGCCGAGTTCGGCTTCGGTGTCGACCACCGTTTCACCGTCGACTTTGACACGCAAGGTCCACAGGCCGTGCGTCATTGGGTGTTGGGGGCCCATCGTAATCCACATTTGTGCCATGATTTCACCTCACTTTACACGACCCTCGTCGGTTGGTTTTCGACCGAAGCCCTGGGCGTCGTCGTACATTTCGTTGAAGTCGTGATAGCGGATTTTGTGCTGCTTTTGCAGCGGGTGGAAGCCGTCAGGGCTGTCGTGAGGGTTCAACACGCGATGCATGTTCTCGTGGCCCTCGAATTGGATGCCAACCAAGTCCCACGTTTCTTTCTCGTTCCAGTCGGCACCGACCCAAATGTTCTGAACGCTCGGGACCGACGGTGATTCGCCTTGGGGCAAGGTCACGACGACCTCAATCTCGAGGGGGATGTCGGTGCCCTTGAAGTTCCTCGGCCACGTGAACGGTGTGCGTGTGAGGTGCTTGGTTAACAATGGGTTGCCGCATCAGGTGGTAGACGGCTTCCCAGCCACGGTCCGGGCCGCCCTCGGGGTAGTGCGTCCCGGTGACCATCGAGCAGTAGTTGGTGCCGAGGTCGAACTTGAGGTGCTTGGCCACCGCCGTCCAGTGCTGCGGTGGTGCGACGATGCGAACAAACGCCATCTTCAGGGCGTTGGCATGGTGCTCAACGGTGGCCACGACGTCTGAACCGCCGAAGCGGTCATTGACGCTGGCAACGGCGTGCTCGGCCGCTGCGTCGGCCTGCTCGTTGGTGATGCGCATGCCCACGTTCAGTCCTCCCCGACGATGATGGGTTTGTCACCCTTTCGACCGCTGCTGGGTGCGGCGCCGATGCGGATGATCTTCTCACGGAGCAGCCCAAAGCCGTCGATGAGAGCTTCTGGGCGGGGTGGGCAGCCGGGGATGTAAACGTCCACGGGAATGACGGTGTCCACGCCTTCGAGGATGTTGTAGGATTGGAAATAGGGCCGCCGGAGATGGCGCACTCGCCCATCGCAATGCAGTACTTGGGTTCGGGCATCTGTTCCCAGAGGCGGACGATCTTGTCGGCAAATTTCTTGCTGATGGGCCCGTTCACGAGAAGCACGTCAGATTGTCGGGGCGAGGAGCGAAACAGGACCCGAAGCGGTCGCCGTCAAAGCGAGGGGTTGCTGCAGCGGCCATCTCAATGGCGCAGCACTTGATGCCCAAGTGGAGCGTGAACAAGGATTTGCGGCCCGCCCAGTTGAAGTAGCGACCGGCGAGAACGCTCAGAAACTGCTTGATCTTGGTGGCTTTGAGCGCTTCGTCGGTCACGTCGCCCACCATCTCAACGAGGGCTCGGCTGTTGAATGCGGCGTAGTTTTCGTCTTGTCCAGCCATGTTAAATCACCTCAGATGTAAATGCGACCTCGCTTCCGGAACACGTACCACACGCCCAGCGACATGGTGGTGAAGAAGACGGCCAACGTCGCCAGGGCTTTCTTAGCACCAGCCACGGCGGTCTCACGGTCCATGACGTCGGCCGCCGTGGCGTCGGAAGCGACCATACCGCCCAAGACGAGGAACATGAACGCCACATCAAAGACGAGGAAGATGATGGCGTACCAGTAGTATTGGAAGTGGAATTGAATCATGGCTTCCCCGACGGGTTCGCTGCCGCACTCGAAGGTGGTCAAGCGACGGGGGTAGAGGCTGTGGTCTCGCTCGTAGCCTTCGAGGAGGTAGGAGCGTGTGACGTGAGGCCGGGCAGGGTCAACCTTGGGCCGGACAACCCACGTGATGAGGAAATTGGTTAGCGGCATGATGATGCCGACCACGGCCAAGAAACCGATGGAAAGATAGGCGCTTGGCACGGATTCAAGTCCCGACATTCGTAGGCCCCCCCGGAAAGCGCGTACGCTCTCCGATTTTACCGACTTGAGGCCCCTCCATAAGCGTTGTCTGTCGCCTCGTTCCAATGGGGGGTGGAACGACCTCGTGAACTTGGCCGCAGGCCCTCGTTTACTGCAGGTTCATCGAGGCGGAGGCAACCCTCATCTTCGGCGACTGAAAACAGCGGCGATGAGAAGTACGACCAAAACAGCTCCAGCCACCTGGGCGACCATGACGTTGGAGAGGCCGAGCACACCCTCTGGAGCGGTGCCCATGGCGGCAAATTCGATGTTCTGGCGATCGAGGACACCGGTCTCGGTCGGCTCGGCTGACACGGTGAACTTGTAGGTGTCATCGATTTCTGCCCCGTACGGCGCTCGAACGGTCACGTTGACGTAGAGCGTCTCACCTTCGTCGACCATGCACAACAGGTCGTTGTTCTCCATCGTGCAACCCAGATGATCGCTGTCGAGCACGACCGACCATCCTCGGAGGTTTTCCGAGGCGAAGACGCGAATTTCGCTGCGGATGTTCCCGGTGTTCACCACGCTGATTTCTTGGGTCACGGCGGGCTGGCCGTAAACCACGTCGAGCTCCTGACGCTCACCGGCTTCCATGAATTCAATCTCATGAATGATGCTGACTTCAAGGGACACGGTGACCAAGCCCGACCGATCAGCGGCGTTGGATACACTGGTGACCAAAATTTCCAACAGACCGCCCTGCCCGGTTTGTGCCCCGGGGTTCACGCTGATGGTGAGTTCGATGTAGACCTCAAACGGACGCGCCTCGTGGCCATCCATCAGTTTCTTGTCGATCATGATGTTTTCAGCGGCGTTTTGGTCCACGCCGATGTAGCGGTTCCTGCGTCTCTGGGTCCATCACGAATGTGCCGTTGCCGAGGTCCCAAATGCCGTAACCCTTCGGTACGGGAAGTTCACCGGTGACAGGGAGGTTGTAGGCCACCATCGACCGGGTCGCAATACCTTCGAGGCCACCAAGCGTGAAGACGGCATCGTCGTTGCCATCACCGGTGTTGCGGACCCACATGCCCAGTGTTTGCTGGCCGTTGGGTGGAAGGACCACGGAGCCCGATGTGGCCGTGTCGGTGTTCTCCAGACGCAGGTCCATCGAGAAGTTTCGGTCGGACAAAACGGCGAGGAATTCGGCCTGCCGTTGGTTGTCGGGTATGCCGTCACCGTCTTTGTCCTGCGAGTTGGGGTCGTCCTTGTTTCGCACTCGGACGGTCAGCCTCGAGTTCTCAAGTTCTTCCTCGCCGTCAATGCTGACAACGAGGTAGACCGTGGTGGTGCTTTGCGGTTCAACCTCGATTTCGGTGAACGGCATGCCTTCCTCGTTTTCGAACGAGGTATCCCACCTCGGGCTGGCCGTTTGCGAAACCACGGACAGGCCGATGGTGTCTCGAACGTTGCCTTCGTTGATCAGGTCAATGGGGAAGCGGACCTCGGTACCGGAGCGACCCGTCTGGTCGGTTGCAGGGGTGTCGATCTCCAGCCCGTGAATGGCAGCGACGGTCACCCTCAGCGAGACCGTGTCGTAAGCCGTTCCACCCGAGGAGGGAAGGACGCTGAAAATGAGTTCAATCTCTTCGGTGGCCAGGGCGTTGGTGGGGACGCGAACGGTCACACCGACGGTGGCTGACTTCTCGTTTCCATGGCGAGAGCCGACGGACACCGAGGAGGCGTCGAGTTGCACGGCCCATCCGGTGGGAGCGATGGAAGAAGCCACCCGAAGGTTGTCCTGTCCGTTGCCCTGGTTGGTGATGGTGAGCGTGGTGGATTTGTTACTGCCGGGTTCGATGTTGGAGAGCACGGCGTTGGCCACTGAAATGCTGGCGCCCCGTGATTGGCCCACGATGATGCGCAGGTCGGCCTGGCATTCAATGGGGCCGTTGTTGCCGTCTTTGCCCACGATTTGAACCACGGATTCGGACCCGGCGGTCACCGAGTCATCGGGTGAGACGATGAAGTCAAACGCTCGCTCGCCGTTACCGTTGTCGTAGGGAAGCAGGCCGGAAGAGGGGCCGTCGACGCGAACCCACGACGATTTGCTGCCCACGGCTGAGGCGTACACGGTCCAGTCTGCGTTGCCGTCGTTGGCGTAGGTGGCGGTGATTTTGGTCTCGTCGTCGGGGTTCACGCTGACCGAGGCTTTGTTGAGGGCCAAGGTGCACGTTCGAAGTTCGGGCACCTCGAGGTCAAAGCCCTCGGTGTCTTTGGCTTCTTGCGCCGGGTCGTTGGCCACCGTTCCGGTGATTTCCCAGCAGTACTTGTCTGCCGTTGCCCCTTCTGGCACCTCAACCGTGGCGGTCACGGTTTCGGAGTCATCCTGGTCCACGTTGACCGAAGTTTCGCTGAGGGTGACGGTGAACGAAGAGGACGGTGCGCAACCGGGGCCGGTTCCTTCCTCAACCACGAGGTTGACCGTTTCATTGGTCTGGCCGGTGTTTTCAACCTCAACGAGGTAGTCGATTTCCTCCTCACCGTTCCAGTTCTTGCTGTTTTGGTTGATGATGAGGTCCACGCCAAACACGGCGCTGCCCGAACCGTCGCCGGCCGTGGTGGTGACGGTGACGGATTCCTGAGCGGGCGCCCCTGCCACGTCAGGTGGCGTGGCTTGTTCGTTTGCCGTGACCGTAACCGTGGTGTCACACTCGCCTTCAGCGGTCTGGGCCAGTGTGATGTTCATGGTGGCCTCCTCGTAGGAGCCTGCGTCGATCGGGCCGGGAATTTGCGTCACGCTCGAGGTGTAAGCGTTGCATTCCTGCGTGGCTTCTTCGGACGAAGCAATCTGCACCGTGACGGGGTTTGAGCCGGTGTTTCGAACACGAATGGTGTATTCGCCTGCCTCACCAGGGTTGACTTCAAGGGCGGACGGGATGGCCGTGACAAGGATGGACGCATCGCGTCCGTCAGCGGAAACCATCGGCGCCGACAGCGGAAGAAGCGCGCCGCACATAACCAGCACGAGAAGGACGGCCGTCCGGCGTGAAGCGGCCACTGCGCTTGCCGTAGGCATCATGGCCTGCGCTCGGCGTTCTCCTATCAAAACCCTATGCTCCACGTGCTTCATTCTGCTTGATTGATTCACGCATCAACGAAGGTGGAAGAGGCTGCACCGCAGTTCACACACGTCTCGATCTCATGCGCTCCGCAGCCGTTGAATCCATCGGCGTGGTAGCGGGCACCGCACGACGGGCAGCCAATCATGGCGGTCGTGACGGGTTGACGGCACGTCCAACACATCGGCGGCGGAGCCGTCGCTGGGGGGGCGGAGGGGGCTGCAGGGACCTTTGCAGGAACCGGGGAAGCCGGCTGGGGAGCCAGCGGGACCGCGGGCGATTGGGCGGCCGGGACCGGAAGGACGGGATGGAAAGCGGGGGCTGCCGAAGTCGGTCGAGGACCGTTTCGATTCCGAATCACCTGAGCGCCGAGGAAGCCAAAGGCGACGAGAAGAACGAGAACGAGCAAGCCAACGGTCAAGGCGCTGTTCAGTCCGCTCTCACTTGACGTCCCAATCGGTTCACCTGAGGACGTGACGGTGAAGCTGTACGTGGCTTCGGAAGCGGGGCTCTGCGCCAGGGTGAGTGAAATGGAGGCCTCACCGGGGGAATCGGCTCGGAGCGAGATTCTCATCAGCGAGGACTGACCCACGTCGAGGTCAACGATGTCCTCCCCATCGATGCTGGCCGACCATGCCTCAGGAGCACCCACCACCAACTGCCGCTGGAACGGTGTGTTGCCGACGTTGGTGATTTCAACCGTGATCTCACGCTCCTGCCCGGTGGTGAACAACGGCACGGCGTCGAGGTCCCACGCCACTTGTTCGTTCGTGGCCACGAGCAAGCCAACGTTGGTGGTTTCTTCGATGCCTCCGTCGTTGAGGATCACCGTGAACGAAGGTTCCGACATGGGCGCCATGTCCTGGTCGATCACGAGGTTGCACACCACGGGTGAAACATCGCCTTTTCCAACGGGTTCAACCGGCGTGCAGTCCCCGAACAGGCCGGCGTCCAACCGAAGGCTGGCGCTTGGGTTCCAGACGGTCTCGGCCTCGTTGCTCAACAACCACGTGAACTTCAGGTTTTCACCCGAAGGATGCGTGCCAGAGCCTTGGGGGTTGGTGAACGTCGTACCGTCTTGAAGCTCAAGACTCACGAAGGTCAGGGTGGGCTCGGGCAGCGCTTCGACGTTGAGCTGACCCGTCCACGTGAAGCGACTGGAACCGTTGTCGAGATGGAGTTTGACGGTGCCGGACCGAGCGTTGCTGCCCGCTTCGAGGGTGTAGAGGAGGTTCTTGCTGGTGGCCCAAGGTAGGTTGACCACCTCGAGGGAGGACGACACGGACCAGCCTCCAGGGAGTTCGAAAGAGGGGGTGAGGTCAAGCTCAACGTTGCCTTTGTGTTCGAGGGAATACTGCAGGGTGATGGTGGAATCTGGACGAAGCGTCCCAAGGTTGGATTCGACATTGATGAGAACGTCCTCAATCGCCATCACCCGAATGGGGATTTCAAACACCTCCAGTTCAGCGTTCTCGGTTTGGCTGACGGCGGTCAGCCTTACGATGCGCTCAGCGCCGGCCGCCGTCATCACTTGAGGCGGCGTGAACATCAATCCTACCGCTCGGTATGCTTCGTTGTTGATGAGGCCCGTGGACCCGGACAGGGCCCCTGCTTCGCTGCCGAGGTTGGTGAAACCGGCCTGCCAACCGGAAGGGGCTTCGAGGAACAGGTCGTAGCCGATGGGTGCGTTGCCGTTGTTGTAAAATCGAACCGTCATGTTGGTCGGATCGGTGGGGTGAACAGGAACCACCTGGTAGTCAAACGCAAGGTCAGCTTCTGACAATTCCGGCACCACCAGCGTGATGTCCAACGGGTAGTCCACGCTGTTGTCCACGTCAAGAGCCAACAGGTCGATGCGGTAGCTACCAGGTGCCGGCGGGTCGGGATGAACCAGCGTTACGGTGATCGATTCCGTGGCTTGGCCTTCCATCGAAAAGTTGGATTCCGTGCTGCCCACGTACCACGGCATGACCTGCCCGGATTCAACGTGAAGCACCTCACCGGTTTGCATTGAAGCGTTGGTGGGGATCAGCGCCGTGTTGGTGAGGGAAATGTTCCACGACGTGGTCGTGACGCTGCTTGAGGCGAGGGTCTGAACGGGCGTGGCGGTCTGGAGTTTTACCCCGGGAGCGGTGACGTTCACCTGCACGTCCAGCCGATTGTTGTCCTCCCGGATTTCTTCCATGTCATCGTCGGGGTCGATGATGAACGAAAGGGTGGTTTCGCCCGCGGCCTGCGGCGTCCACGGCCACATGACCACTTTTGCCGACCCCGCTCCGAGTTCCATCGTGGTTCGGGAGAGTTCCGTTCCATCCACTTCGAACGCGACGGGGAAGGCGTCGGCCTTGACGTTTCCAAAGTTGAAGAACGAGGTGGTGAGTTGCACCGGGTCATCGACCTGAGGAATGGCCACGTTCATCTCGAAGGCCTCGGGAACCACCTTCGGGTCCGGTCGGAGGTCGTTCACACCGTGACCCAGCACGGCAATGGCATACGGCTGCGTTCTGCTTCCGCTGTGTTGAGCGTCCTTGACCTTCACCGTCCAAGTGCCCTGAGCGGCGTTGTCGATGAGGACCACCTCGAGGTTGTTGACGCTATCCCGCGTCCCGCCGGTCGCTGACCGACCGTTGGCGAAGTCGTTACCGAGGTAAACCGTCCCGTCGGGGGCCGTGATTTCCAAATCCAAATCGTTCACGAGTTGGGAATTTGAAAAGCGTGAGCCACGCTCGTCGGACCAGGTCAAGACCGCTTTGAACAGCCCTGACGATTGCGAGACGTTGAAGGAGTACGATTTGCTGTTGCCGGTTCCCGACATGACCGAACGATCGTCAACCCAGATGCCTTGGCCCCCCGGCGGAGCCAGACTGTTTCGAAGGTTCACGCGCCCCCACCCCTCGTTTTGGTTGGGGATGTCCCGCGACCCGATGTCCTGGGCGCCGAGCACCAGCAACGCCTTCACCAGCGCCCCTTGAGGCGATGGCCGCTGAGCAATTTCCTGCAGGTATTCTCGGACCATCACGGCTGCACCGGCAGCGTTGGGCGTGGCCATGGAGGTCCCGGTGTATTCGAGGTAGTACGAGTTTCTCCAGGTGGCGCTGCCGGTGTCCGTGGCCTCTTGCGCCCTGCATGAACGGACGTATGCGCCAGGGGCCACCAAATCAGGTTTGATTCGCCCGTCCTCGGTTGGCCCACGGGACGACCCCGACCACACCGAGTCCGGTGAACCGCTTCCTCGGTTTTTGTGATTACCAACGGAGAGGACGTTCTTGGCGGTGGCGGGTGGGGACACCGTTCCACTGCCGGGGCCGTCGTTGCCTGCTGCGAAGAGAATGGTCAGCCCTTCGCCGCCGTTGTAGTAGCGGTCGTAGTAGCTGGCACGGTCGTCAACGTCTTCGGTTTCCGAGTTGTACTTCCCCTGCTGGCTGGTGGCGGAGGAGCCCCACGAATTGGTGTGTGTCCTGGCCCCTGCGTTGTAGGCCGTGTTGAGTAAATTGTTGAGCGACGGGGATTGGAAGTTACCCGTGTTGTCGTTTTCCATCGCTTGGAAGTAAAGGTCGGCGGCTTGGGCCACGCCGCCATAACCACCTCGGAAACCGTCCCCGAGAACGGTGCAGGCAACGTGCGTGCCGTGGCCGGAATGCCGGTCGGCGGTTGAACCGTCACCGATGACGTCGTAATTGCCAACCACACGGTTCCCAAAATCACCGTGATCTTCATCCAGACCTGCATCGGCAACGGCCACCGTTTGGCCCGAACCGTCCAGGTCGGTGGTGAAGTAGGTGGTCATGACGTTCGTGCCCATGTGCCCTCGAGATTGGTCGTTGAAGGCGGTGAAGGCCGGGTCCGGCCGGAGTTGCATCACGGCGGGTTGACGCAGCAGCGTCGACAGGTCGACTGCGCCGAGCGTCCCTTCGTACCGCCCGTCGTCCCACGCACGCCAGTCGTCCAAGGTTTCCCGAGCCACGTCGCCAAGGTCCTGCTCGAGAACCGTACCCAAACCGTCGTTCAACCGGACCGTTTCAAGCGGCCCCGAAGCATCCCGCCATCCGTCCAGACGGAGCACGGTCCCCTCGAGCGCCTCTTCACCTTCCGACAGCAGCGTCACGTCGAGCAGGTCGCCGTGAAGAAACATCGCCAGCGGAACGGCGTGGCTGGTGGCGATCCCGGGGTGCATCTCGGCGTGCTGAAGGGCGTCGGGCGTGCCCTGAACCATCAGGCCCGACGGAGCGATGAATTCGCGAACGGCCAGGCCAGGTTCTCGGTCGAGTTCGTTTCGAACCTCTTGAAGATGCATTTCGTTGGAAACGATGAGCATCAGGACGTCAAAACGAGGCTCGAGGAGCGACGCAGGCACCGGACGTTCCAAGGTCAAGCCAAAGGCGTCGAACACGCCGATCGGCGTTCTCGCCAACGGGTCCCGCTGCTCAGGCTCCAAGGATTCATCCAGCAGGCCTTGTGCTTCCCGGTACGTGTCCTCACGAACGTCGAAACGGACCCACTCGGAATTGAAGCTGGGGACCTCGTCTGATTCCTGCTGTGGAAGCAGCAGACTGCTGGTCGTTGAAAAGAGGAGGAGAACGACAAACACGCCTGCGCTCAGGCGGTTGGAAACTCCAGCCATGGATAAGCCTCAGGCTCCTGTCCTTTATCGGTTCGGTCTTGATGTCCAAACAGGGCTCAATCAAGCGGCCAAACATGCCGTTCTGCCTTGTCCATGAAAATCTCCTGCGACCACTCGCCCACCGTGTGGGTGAAGGTACCCGGCTGACGAAGTTGCCCGGTGTAATCGCGATACTCAAGGTCGATGACGACTTTGTATTCGTCCCAAACGGTGTAGCCGATGACCATCATTTCCAAATCGTCCCCTGAGATGGAGGAGTGACTGTCCAGCTTCCCAAGGTCCAGCGACATGCGGTCGATGAGTTCACCGTCCACCGTTTGGAACTCAACCTCGAGCAGGACGTCGGTGATGGCTCGACTGCCGTCGTTGTGCAGTTCGCTCATCATCAGGTGGCCGCCGCGTTGCATGTAATGCGTTTCAACGGTCACGGAATCACGGGGCAGCACCCAGTACCATCCGCTTACGGCCAGCGTGATGAGCATGAACAAGACGGCCCCCGCCATCGCCACACGAGACGGGGTGACCTCCCGCTTAAGCGTGGACAACAACTTGGCCGCTTCCTGTGCCGCCTCCCAGTCCTCGAGTTCCTGACCTTCGAGGGGTGAGCCCCCGTGGCGCAGATCTTCAGCCGTTGGTTCCACCATGTTCATCACCCGAAAATCATAGCCAATCCGCTGGCAAGCGCAGAACTGATCGGGTCGATGACCATGATGTGGCGTGTTTCGACGAACTCGCCGGTCAGTGAACCGACCAACGACAGGTCGGTGACGATCCCGTTGACGCCAATGGAAGATGCCGTTGGAACAATGCCCGTGAACTGAGCGTCCAGAAGCACGGCACGACCTTCCATCTCGAAATCGCCAAAGACCGGACGGAGCCAGGGTTCCACAACACCCGGCTGTACGTACGCCTCCGCTGTGGCCACCAACCGGCCGTCGGTGATGTCGTCGATGACGATGAGCGGGTAGTCCTCTGGACCGGAGAAGATGTGAATCGTGGCGCCCTTCAGATTTTGACCCACAAACTCGACGCGTTCGATGTGCACGCCTGGCGTCGCTGGAACGTCGGTTTGGCGAACGTAGACCTTCTTGACACCGGAGCCTGACGATTCCACCCGCATGCCGAAGTCATCGGTCAGTTCCAACACGAAGCGGGTTGGAAGGTCCTCGGCCAGCATCAACACGTCGCCCTTGGCCTCAATGGCTCGTCCGCTGGCTTCGAGATAGAGGTCCATGTCGTCCGTGTTGGAGGAGTAGTCGAGCGTTCGCATGCCTTGGAACGCCGTTTGCTTTCGGATGTCGAATCGGGTATCGGGCTCCGTGACGAGTTCCATTCGGCCGGGGAGGTCTCGCATGAAGGCGGTTGACGGGTACCAAAACCCGTCGACGTAGCGGAGTTGTTTGAGCATCAAGGAATCGGCGGAATGCCCGTTGATTCGATATTCTTCCGGAACGGTCAGGTTCAACAGCAGCACGTCGCCGATGACCGAGGACACGTCCGTGGACTGCGGAATGCCAACCACGAGGGCTTCCACCCGAGTCAGCGCATTGTGGTCAATGAGGATGGCATGAGCGGATTTGAGACGCACGCCCGCATCGTAGAACATGTCCACGGAAACCCGAGGGACGGTGAGGTTTTCTTGGGTTGAAAAGACAGCATTCACCTCGACGTTGCGCGGTGTTGTGGTGTCCAAACCGTCGATGAACAGTTCGACATCTTGACCTTCCAAACCGTTGGCAACGATGGTCAACTGCGGGTATTTCGGCATCCACTGCGACATCTTCAGGTCCACCTCGTAGGTGGGCACGCCCGCCAGCATGCGGAAGTCGTACACGATGTCAATTTCACCAGCGGGCAACGAGGGCAACCATGCACGAAGGTGCCAGGCTCTCGTGTCTTGGAGGCTCAGCCCTTGGTCGGCCAACAGACTGAGGTTCATTCCAGCAGCCTCCTCAGCGGAGACGCGACCGTCCTCGAGAGCGTCAACGAGTTGCTCTGCAGCGGTGATGTTGATCGATTCCAACACGGCGAGGGCCCGCACACGCTCGCCGGCGTCGATGCGGCCGTCCTGCAGGATTTCTTCCAGCGGTCCTCGAGTGGTGGCGGTGTACGTCGGCATGCGAGAAAGGTTCGCCTCAAGGCGCGTTTGCTCAAGCGCCTCCATGCCCAAACCGTGCATCCAGTTTGGTTCGGTTTCGAGGTTCGACCCCTTTTGGAGGTCCACGGTCATGTTGAAGGCCTCACCGGTGAAGAGGTTCAGCCCAAGGCTCATGTTCTCGCTCTCGCCGATGTCACCGCCCACGTTGACGGTCAGAGCGTGGATGAAATCGTTGACGACACTCCCAAAGTCAACGAGGTCGCTGAGGAAGAAGGAAAGCCCTTCGATGCCTTCCTCTTCTCCAAAGGTTGGGAGCTCAAGCCCGTCGGAATCAACGTCCGACGGCAAGGTCAGGGTAATGTTGGCAGGAAGCGGGTCGAAGTAGACTTGACCGTTCAGGCCCAAGAACGGGTTGGCGTGTTCAGATTGGTCCTCAAACGAGACGCTGAACGGTGACGAGAGGCTTCGCACCAACCGAACTTCCGAGTTGCCTTCCGGACCGGTTGAACCCGGTACGAGCGGGCTGAGCCGTTCGATGGACGTGATGTCGGACAGCATGAAACTGAGGCTGGCTTCAGCAGAGTCTTCGTCAACCCAAAATCGCATGTGGTCGCCGTCCATGGTCAACGGCGTGGTGGCGTTTGTCATCTGGACCTGGATGCTCTCCATGGGCCCGTCTGCCACGTAGCCGACCGTGTCACCCAGCACCAAAGTGAACGACGAAGGCAGTCCGGAGAGGCGAATGGCGTTGCGTTGTTCTCCGGACTGGCCGCCGTAGGTGATGGTGCCAATGGGCTCGCTCGCTTGGTATTCCAGGGATTCAGCTTGCTGCAAGATGTTGAATTGAGCGGGACGGTTGGAGACCATGGCCGACTGCTTGATGGCGTTGGGCATGTCGCCGTCGTCGTGCTTGATGTGACCGATGAGCAGGGAGCCGCTGGCCGACCCGTCGAGTTGCATGTCCCGCACTTCATTGATGGGGTCGAACGCATGGCGAACGTGAGAAATGCCCCCAACGGACATGCTCATGGCGATGGGAACGAGAGGGTCCACCGGCCCCAAACGACCGTCAACAACGGCGATGTTGGTGTCTTCGGAAAGCAGAATGTGGTCCGACCCCGGCAGCCACGGCTGCGGGCTGCTGGCCAGCGCAAAGCGCAATTGACCGATTTCCATGGCCTCTCGGTTGCTGCTGGGCAGGCTTTTCTTGACCTGGTTGTAGCACTGGATGTCGATGATACCGCCGGTGGAACCTGCCGTACCGACCACGGCCGTGGGGAGCCCGTTGAGGATGGCCCCAATGTCGAGAACAATTTCCACCACCGTCAGGAGCGCGTTATCGAAGATCTGAGCGAGGGTGTTCAGGTTGGGGTTGTCAAAGTTCACGCGGCTCACGCCGGTCGACGAGAGCAGGAAACTGCCCTGGATGACGATGACGCGTGGAACGTCTTCGATTTCAACCAGCATGGACGAGCTGTCCCCTGAATACCCGCCTCGCTTGAACGTGGACGCGTAGTTGAATTCCTTGATGGACGACGTTCCGGCGATGAGCAGCATCGTGTTGGGCGGCTCTGCCGGGTTGATGGGAAGCGTGGGGTCATCGACGTTGTTGCTGTTGTCGGCTGAGAAGTTCTTGATGGCGATCATCAACGAGAGTCGGTCCGGAATTTCTCCGGGCAGGTTCACCGAACCTGGCGCTTCTCCCATGACGGTGAAGATGGCGGCGATTTCATCCGGATGGAGCGAACCCGAGGGCAGGCCGCGAATCCACAGCCTCGAATCGGTGATGTTACCGAAGGGAGCGTCACCTTCCGGTACGTTGGAGCGGTCCTCGAAGTAATGGATGTAGACGTCCGTGCCCACGTTGGAGAAGATCTCGATGGTGTCGAAACTGTTGTCGCCGAGGTTGTCGTTTCGCAGCGTTAAATCAACTTCGCTGGGGATGATGGTGCTGCCTTCCTCGGGGTGAAAGCCGACGTCAAGGTAGGCGTATTCCAGAATGTCCACCGACTGGTCGGGCTGGACCTCGTCAAAGTGGACGTAACCCACACCGATGCCAATGCCACACTTGTGTTCTCGGCTCTTGGCGCCGTGGTCCGTAGCAGGGTCGTAGTTCAGCGTCTCGCTGCAGTCGGTTTGGTCGGTGCTCCCCGGGGCGTTGGGGTTGGTCAAACGAACGGCGTACGGTGCCGTCACGCCGGTCAGCGACAGGTCGCTGGAGTTCACGTCGCCCAAAAGAAGCGAGGCGAGGAATTGCTGCGGCAGGGCAATGGCGCTGGTGATGTCAAACGATATGCGCTCGATACCGACCCCGAGGGTTACGTCCGAAGGCGGTTGCGTGAAGCGGGTGTCGACCACGACGGCGTAAGACTCGGAGTTGGAAAGCGTGATGTCAAACGCCAGACCCTTCATGAGCGTGACCTCGAGGTGCTCGAGTTCGTCCCAAAGAGGGTCGTTGATGTTCAAGGCGCTCACGGCCCACTGGAAGGTCGGACGGATCCAGAGTTCGGTAGGAACGCCCGGTGCCCCCGGAATCGGGTTGTCCGAGGTCTCGATGCCAAAGCCTTCCCCCAAAGTGGTCAACCCCTCGAGCGTGAGGGCAACGGAGAGGTCGTCCGTTCCGTCCCCGTCCACGTCGATGTAGTTCTCAAACAGGACCAGGTCGGTTCCAACGAACAATTCACCGGTGAACGTGCCCTGGTCCCACGCCTCGTAGGAGGGGCCGTTGTTTCGAGAGGAGAAATTGACGTACACGGCGTAGGTGTTGATGCCGATGCCGAGAATGTTGTCAAGCCCCAGGTTCTCCACCGAGAACAGCGTCTGCCAGAGGTTGTAAGGCCAAGCATCGGGGTGCGTGGCGACGTCGGTGAGGAACTCATAGGGCCGGGGGTGGTCCTCTTCAAACGGCGAAGTGTCCCTCAATTCAACCTGGTTGAGCACGTTTTCTGAATCAGCCAGGGCATCCCCCGACTGAACGGGACGTTTGCTGGCGTCCACCAGCGCAAAAGCGGATTGCGCCCCTTGAATGGCCACAAGGGATTCGCTTTCTGCGGCCCGGTCTTCCAGCGTGGCAGCAAAGGCGTCAAGCACGTCGAAGTCATCCCGTGCCACGGTAACGTTGCCCGAAACAGGTTGCATCATGGACAGCAGCATCACGGCAACGAGGAGGATGGCGGTTCGCCCGCGAGGGTTGGGCTGAGGAAGCCCCACTCTCAAGAGACGCAGCGATGGCTCATCCATGCTTCGACCTCGACGCTTCTCCTTTGAGAAGGATTCGCCGGTCTGCCTCAACAACAGGAGGTTACTTCGGCCGGTCAGGGACCCGAAACGACGGTTTGGTCGACACCGCATCCCGGGCACGCTACGATGGCGCTGGACAGGCCGGCGGGCATGTCGATCTCAAACACGGCGGTGCAGGACGTGACGTGTGTTGCAAAAACCGTGGGGGCCGGGGGGCAGGCGGCGTCGATGAAACAGGAGGCGGTGGAGCGGGGGGTTCGCTGTCCTCGGCGAGCCCCGGCATGCCCTCGGGAAGCGCCACGGAGGGTTCGCTGACGGCCGATTGAACGCTGGGCGCCGTTTCTACCGTCGCCGACTGCACCGGTACGGCCACGGCGGAAGCCCCTGCAATCTCCTCCACAAGGTTACTCAAGGGGTCAGCACCTGCATCGGAGACCGGGTCACCACCAAAGAGGGCCGCGGCTTCGGCCGCCGCCTGGCTGCTGGCCTGCGAGAGTTGGGGCGGGTTGTACGATGAGGGCGCAAAACCGGCGTTCGGGTCGGCGCTCGGTGCATTGCCGTAGATGGCTTCCATTTCGGCCTCAGCTTCGGCGGCTCGCTGCTCTTCGGCGGAAACCACACGCTCGCCTGAACTCACGCCTGCGTGGTCTTCGGGTGAGGCAAACAACCCGAGGGACCCCTGTTGAGCCACTTTGGCCATGCGAGCGCGAGCCTCTTCTGGACTCAATCCGTTGCTGAGCAGGAGGTTGAAGCCACGATGGCGTTGAACAGTTCGGAACCCCACGACGGACGAGACGGCGATGATGGTCAGAACGACCAACCAAAGGGCTTGAAAGGTGTAGTCGGTGATGGAACCAGGTGTCGCCTCAACGTTGACGGAAAAGGCGTAGGTCGCTGAATTGTTCGAGGCGTCGAACACGGTGACGACGATCTCGTTCAACCCGGGCTCGTCAAAGGTCAGGGCGGGGTTCAGGCCCACTCGGTCGGGGTCGTCGCGGGGGTCGCCATTGTTGTTGGTGTCCTTGCTGGGTTGGAGATCCCAGTACACCGTTAACTGCGTCGCGGCATCAAACGCATCGTCGACGGCCACCTCAAACGAAACGGTCTCGCCCTGCGAGGCCCTCGTGGGGAACGCAGCCAGCAAGCCCGTGTCAAACGTGGGAACGGTCGGGTCCACTGAAGCGATGACGGCCGAGACGTTGGCCGTGTTCCCGCTGAGATCGGTCACGGTCAGGGTGACGTTGTACGAGCGGATGGTGTCCGGCGTGAGCGTGCGCGTGCTCGTGTTGTTCGTGGTTTCACCGTCGACGGTCCAGTCGCATCCCGCCACGGCGTGATCGTCTGTACTTGAAGCGCAGTTGAGCACGATGGCGTTGTTGACGTTCACGCGCCAACCGCCGGCGACTGGAACCCCGTCGGTTTGGAGTCGAGCGACCGGTGGAACGACGTCAACCACCGTCATCGCATGGGTCGTGGTGGCGGTCTGGCCGGAGGGGGCCGTCATCGTGACCGTGATGGTCTTCAAACCCGGCAGCGACCACGACCCCTCCACCACCACGCCGCTGGCATCAGCGTCGTTGGTTGGGTTCCCATCCCCGTTGGCGTCCACGCTGGCATCCATGTCCCAGACGAAGGTCCCTTGTTGGCCCAGCCGGTTCGGCGTGGTGGAAGCGTTGAGGGTGGCGAGTTCACCGAGGGCGACGGTCCCGTTTTGATGGTCCACCACCGTCGGCGTGAGCGGGGGCGCCAGTTCCAATCGAACCGTCATGCGGAGGGCTTCCGTGCCGTTTCCACCGCCCAAAGGAGCGTCCGTGTTGTCAACCACCAGCAGCAGCTCCTCGCCCTCGAGGCCAGAAGGAACCTGCCACGTCAGCGACTTCGGGGTGTCCACCGACTGAAGGGCCCCACCGTCGATGAATTGCACACCGACACCGCCCGAGAGGTAGCGGTCGTGCATCGTCCGGGTTTGCAGGTACACGTCGCCGACAAAGGTCAAGTCCCATGCTGAAAGGACCATCGTGGTCCCGGCGTCCAAGCGGAGGTCGTCGCCAGAAAGGAGGACTTCATGCGCCCCAGCCTCCACGGAAACAAGGTCATGGTACGGCGTCCAGTAGGCCTGATCGAGCCGCTCCACGGTGGCGGAAACGGTGCTTCGTAAACCGCCCTGATCGCCCTGACCAGCGTCTCCGTCATGGGCGCTGTTGTCCAGCACCATGTACCACCGTTTTCCAGCAATGGAGGGCGGAACCTTCCAGTGGAATTCAAGCGCACCCAGAGCGGATTCCGTACTTGCAGGTTGAGCCATGACCGACCGGTACGATTGGCCGAGTTCGTAAGGCTGGATGCTGTTTTGGTCAAAGAACAGGACGTCGATGGCGTCGTCGACCACGATGATGCTGAAATCGTAAACGTCGCCGGGGGAGAGCACACCAAGGTCAACGGTGACGCACACGCCGGGATCAACGGCCAAGGTCGGCGGCAGGGAGGAGGCCGGCTGTTCAATGCATTCAGGGGCAGCTCGACCGGCATCGGCTTGGACACCGAACGGCGCGACCACGAGAAGGAGCACCAAACCCCACGCCGCAGACCAACGCATAAGATGGCCATCTCCACGGTTCATTTCAACGATTGGGTTTGATGTTCAAGGACGCCCAACCGGTTTCCGTCCAGGACAAGTGATGAACGCGGCCTTCGTCGTCCACCACCATCCGATCGTTGTCGTTGAGGGCCACCACCGGTAAGGCCCCGGCCGCTGATTTTGCTTCGCTGACCGGCTCCTCTGTGGATTTGATTCGGTTGCTGTAGTGGGTGAGCGCCAGGCTTTCTGCGCCCACCGCCAAGGCCGATGCCACCGCCCCGGTGGCGGTTGAATGTTGGTGCTCATCGGCTTTGTCCTGCTGTTCGTCGAGGAAGGTGGCTTCGTGAACCAGAAGGGTCGGTCTGACCTCATCGGTCCACGCTGGGGGCATGGCGGCCGTGTCGCCGGAAACCAGCACGCTGACCGGCGCTCGCTCGCCGCCCCGGAACCACGCCGATTCAAGCGTCGTGCCGTCTGCGGTGGTGACGTCCTCGCCTCGGGCGAGCATGGCCCGTTCTTTGGTCGAGAGGTTCAGTTCGTCCGCTCGTTGCCGGTCAAACTTCCCGGCCATGGCGTGCTGCTGAATCATCCAACCGCACGACGGTACCGTGTGGGTGGTCGCAAACGGACGAAGGGTGCTGTTGGACCAGCCCTCGGGCTGAGGCATGGCGTCCAGCAAGGTGGCTGAACCCATTACCGGGTCCACTTCGGCCCAGCGCTGGTTCGCCACATCACCCAGCACCCAACGCACCGGAAACCGAAGGCCACTCCCTCCCAAGGCGTACCACGCCAGCCACTGACGGGCAAGATCAGCGGGCGGGACGTCGTCCGGCAAGACAGCCCGTTCAAGGAGGGCATCAAGGGCGCCTGATGAGGTCGGTCCGAGAATGAGAAGCGGGCGCTGGCGGTTCTCCAAGTCCATGGATTGCAACCACGGCAACGCACCCCACGTGTGGTCGAGGTGGCCGTGCGTGAACGCCAGCACGTCCACGTTGCTCGGCTTGAGCGTCTCGCCGAGGGCGTGGGCTTTCATTCGACGGCGTTGGTGAGCGTAGCGGGTTTGGAAGCCTTCCCCGGCATCAATGACGGCAATACCGTCGGGTCCCTTGACCAAACTCCCGCTGACAGCACGGTCGGGCGTGGGACGAGCAGACGCCGTACCGAGCACGTGAACGTCAAGCGCCATGGAGCATCACCTCAGGACTGAATCGGGATGGGCGTGGGGGGAAACCAACGCAAGAGCACGATGTCGTCGATGGCTCGAATCCAGCGCCACGGCACGGCGAGGGGGATGGAACCTTCCACGAGGTGCTCGGGTGTCCCACGCACAAACAAGTGCGTGCAATGAAGCGATTCCGCGTCGATCACGGCGTCGTGGACGATGCCGAGTTTCCGCCCGTCGGGCAGGTAGACGTCGAGCCCCGTCCAATGGGACATGACCTCCACGCCTTTGACCATGCAGGCCGCTTCTGCTGAGACTCAATAAAGCCACGGCTCGAGCACGTGAAAATGTCGCCAATGTGCGCCTCGTTGGGAGGGCTCACTTGCCGCGGTTCAGGTTGGCACGCAGCGAAGGTCGCAGCTTCTCAGCGCCCTTACCCTTCTTGTGCAGACCACGGCCGCGCTTGCCAGCGGAGGTCTTGCCACGGTAGGCTCGTCCACGGTGGGCTCGCTTGCCGTTGGCCCTGGAGAACACACCGAGTTGCTTGTCGTTGACAATGGCAGGGTGGTGCGTGTCGATCATGATGACCTCGTAGTACTTGTGCTTGCCATCTTGGCCGACCCAGTAGGAGTTGAGGACTTCCAGGTTGGGGAAGTGGCGGTTGACACGCTCTTCGGCGATGCGCTGCGTGTTCTTGGCCATGGTGATCTTCGAGATACCGGCCTTGGACGGCTTGCGCTTCATGTGGATCTTGCCCTTGCGCAGGCCACCACGGCGAACACGGGTGCGAATGAGGACGACGCCTTGCTTGGCCTTGTAACCCATGCGGCGAGCAGCGTCGAGACGGGTGGGTCGCTCGATGCGGCAGTTGACAGGCTCACGGCGCCACTGGGCCATGCGCTGCTGTCGGTACATGTGGGGCAGTGCGTCCTTTGGACGTCGCCAGGTGTCTCGAACGTGTTGGTACAATCCTTGCGCCATGGTGTTCACCTCTGCTTCTCAGCGTCTTGCCGACCTATCTCCCCTTTATGAGCCTGCCCACGCGCTTTGAGCACCCTCACGGGGCCCACGTTGGGAGGCCCTCAGCCTGAATGCCACGCCATCCACCCCACAGGGATTGAACGTTGGTCCAACCCATGTCCTGCAGGGATTTAGCAGCGATGGCGCTTCTGAAACCGCCACCGCAATAGAGCACGATGCGAGCGTCATCGGCCAACTCATGCTTCTCGATGTCGCGCTCGAGCACGCCCTTTCCAATGTGCATGGCGCCCTCGAGATGGCCGGCCTCAAACTCGTGGCGTTCCCGCACATCAATGACCACCAGCGGCTCACCGTCGCCCATCATCGCCCGAAGGTGATGCGCTTCGCATTCACCGATGTCGCTGCGTGCGGCCTCAACGATGGCGAGGAACCTCGGGCTGTGCTTCTTGGCCATGATTTTCGCAGGTGGGTTAGCCTCTTGAGGGCATCGCACCAGCCAGCCACCATGGCAGGGCAGATCACGGGCCTTGACGCCGTCATGGAGGCGCTCGAAAACGGCGTCATCCTCGACCGCGTGCTCGTGGACCGCGACCACGATACGACAGCCCTGCGCGCCCTGTGCGAGGCGGCCAAGGTCCCGGTGGAGGAAGGTTCGGCCAACGACCTCTGGCGGATGTCAGCCGACGGGGCGCAAGTCGCCCTCGCCCTGGTCGGCCGAACGCAAAACGAAACCCTCGAGGATGTCATGGCCACCGGCGGGTGCGTTTGGCTGTTCGACGGCGTGGAATACTCCACCAACCTCGGTTTCGCCATCCGGACCGCTGAGGTTTCGGGCGCCGACGCCGTGGTGCTCAACGTCAACAAAACCCATGAAGAACGGCGCACGATTCGCCGCGCCAGCATGCGAGCCGACCGCTTCATTCCCGTCATCTACACCACCACACCCGACGTACTGAGGGCGGCCAAAGCCAACGGTTTCCGTATCGTGGCCGCCGAAGACATCGGAACTAGGGGCCCGTGGGACGAGGACCTGACGGGCAACATCCTCCTCGTGGTGGGTGCCGAGCGTGAGGGCGTGAGCCCGGAGGTGTTGGAGGCGGCGGACGCCGTGGTCAAACTCCCGATGGACGGGTTTGTCCCGTCCTACAACCTTCAGGTGGCGGTGAGCGTCTTGGCCGTGGAAGCCCTTCGTCAGCGCCAATCACTGGGAAACTGAATTAAAGCAAGGTATCGCAACGGCGCCCATGGGTTTCTTTGCAGCCATCGGCCGCGGCTGGGAAATGAGCAAGTTGAGCATGAGCGTCGTCAAGAAAGACCCTGAGTTGCTGGTCTACATGATAATCTCGGGCGTGATGAGCCTTGCGTGCCTCATCGGCATGAGCATGCCTCAGACCCTCGAAATGGCATGGGCCTTGAACCCTGACGGCAGCTTCACCTCCGCCTACCTCGGCTTTGTCTTCCTGGCCTACATGGTCCTCAGCATCATCGTCGGTGTTCTGGAATTGCGCCATCATCGCCAACGCCAACATCCGCCTGACAGGCGGCGATCCGAAGTTCGCCGACGGGCTCAACGCTGCGTTCAAGCGGCTTCCCGTCATCATCGTGTGGGGCATCGTCGCCGGTACGGTCGGTCTGTTGCTCAAGTTCCTCGAGGGCGCCGCTCGCAGCAGCGACCATCCTGCCGCAGCGGCCATGGCAAGCGTCATCCACGTCATCGGTGGACTCGCCTGGTGGGTGATGACTTTCTTCATGATCCCCCACCTCATCCTCGAAGGCAAAAGCGTCGGTGATGCACTCAAGGCCAGCAAGACCACCTTCTTTGACACCTGGGGCGAGAACATCGTGTCCGGGTTGGGCATCAGTCTCGTCGCGTTCCTCTTCGCCATCCCCATCTTGGGCCTGTCCATCGGCCTCATCATCGTTGCTGGCCCCCTCGGCTACGTGGTCGCTGCTGTGCTCTTCGGTCTGCTCATCACGTGGGTGAACACCGCCGAACAGGTGGCCGTCGCTGCCTTGTTCCGCTACGCCAAGGACAAGAAAATGCCCCAAATCTACCAGAACCAAGGCATGACCGTCTACACCTTCGGCGAGGCCCAGACCGTTTGATTCCCGTCAAAACGCCGCATCTCGGTTCCGGGCCAAGAGGCGGGAAATTCCTTTTGTTT
>BOYQ01000010.1:0-35986 GCA_019651595.1 Candidatus Poseidoniales archaeon
ATTTTTCGTAAACGGTCTTCTAAGTTCGCATAATGGCAATCAGCCCCGTTTTCCGTGATTGTTCAAGCATTTTCCTCATGTTGTTGACTTAAAACATCCCAGCCCAATGGTCTTGAATTAAATGGGGATATTGAGAACCTGGAGGTCTTTAACCCAACGGGTCGGAAAACGTTCCCCCGGGAGATTAAAGGTCCCGACACCCATGGTGTTTGGAGTGATACCCAAACCTTCTGGAAGGCGCCCTCATACAAAGCCCCCGGACACCCCCGTTTTTTTTGTACAGTCCTTTTTTTTTTCCGCAACTTTCTTTTTTTATTGTTTTGACCCTTTGTTTTTTCCCTTTTGATTTGCTTAGGCGAGGGAAAAAGGAGAGCGCCTTTTCTGACATGCGCGGGCCCGTTTCCCCTGTGGCCCCCGGGTAATCCCAGGTATTTTGGGAAACAGTTCATCGAATTGAGATTCCGAAACGTTTCAAACATGGTGTACCATTTTTCTGCTCTTTAAACTTATCACGGAGTTCAGAGAAAGTGAGGGAAAATTTTTTGTTGCGTTTCCACCGGGGGGATTCAAATCCACCCAAATTTTACGCGGCTTCGTTGAGGGAAATTTGAAACGAGCATGGTGTATAGCCACACGAGGGGAAGATTTCTTTTTTCGAGTTGAGGGCAGAAACCGCGTCACACAAAGGGAAAGAGATCTTGAACCCTGTTTCCAGGATTTTAATTCATTAGTCTACAAGAACTTGTCCAGATGGGAAGGGATGTAGATGGGTTTACAAAGGTCTCCGGGGTGATTTTTTAGCAAACCAATCAAGAAACATGACTTACCGAAGGGCTCCCGCGGTTGGGGATGCTGTACGTTTCCTCCCGGGCCCCCCAGTCCGGAGACGTTCAAGCTGGAGGAGGGAGGATGGAGAGTTCACTGAGTTTGGGGGAAATAGAGGAAAACCAACCTCCCGGTATTGTTGGGGGTACAAAATGGCATCCCCCTGCGGGATCCGGGAGATTTGGGCCCTTGCAAAATCGATTCACGCTAACGGATTCAAAAAAAAATGCAGAAGCGTTAAAAAAATGGGGATTCGCCATCTAGAACTTGATTTTGTGGTAGAATTGGGACCTGATCGAATAAATTTCAAGGGGGTTTGGGGGTTATTTTCAAAAGGCAATTTGGTTTCGACAGCCGATACATACAGCGAAATGACAAGTCGCTGATTACCTCCTTTGGGGGGAAAGAGATGTTACACCCACCCCTTTATTTTTAAAACTTTGTCCATCCGTTTTGAGGCGGGAGGAAATCAAGGTGATTTTGGGGCAGGGGTTCGGGGTTGAGGAGGGGAGGAGACCCCGGATAAACCAAAAATATCAAAGATTTACCCTTACACGAAACCAAGCAGAGACCACTTCAATGTCGAAAATAAGGGGGATGAAGGATTAAATCGTTCCTAGAGGAATGCGAAGGCGAAGACATCGGTGGACTAGCTAAATCGGTTTTGATTTATGGCTCAAACAAAAGAACAAGAACCAAAACAATTCCCCCCCAAACCCCCTATTGGGAATCGCGGGAACCCCAAAAAGATTAACATTTGAAAAAATTGGTGCCATCCCCACCAAAAATTCGGGGCTTGAGAGAAATCCAGCGAATTGAGGAAGCTTGATGAATGATGAGGAAAAAACCGACTGTTCACAGCCCTTGGTTTGAAATCCTCTACATTTTCTATCAAGAAAGAAATGCTAGATTTTAATGCTGCATGATTATGCCCCCATCGTTGAATCAATATTCAAACCCGAATGGGTTCAAAATAACATGGTACGGGAGTTGGGGGAAACCAACAAGAACAACAAGGCATTGATGTGGTGATGGAGGGTTGTCTTCACAATTTTTTCAATTTCGTTGCTGACCGACCACCTCAAAGAATGTGACGGGAAACCAACTGGGGGGCCAAAAGCCCCGGTGGAACCCCAAGGGAATGGGTTGATTTTTTTTGAGGAGCCCCCGGCAATAAGGGCAGGAATTTGAAGGATTGTTTGG
Source organism: Candidatus Poseidoniales archaeon (assembly GCA_019651595.1). Taxonomy (GTDB): domain Archaea; phylum Thermoplasmatota; class Poseidoniia; order Poseidoniales; family Poseidoniaceae; genus Poseidonia. The sequence continues at coordinate 2,029 of BOYQ01000010.1, forward strand.
GCCCAGGGGGTCTCCCCCGGGTATCATAAAGCCATGCTAAACGGCCAACCCCCTCGGCGTGATGCGCCCAAACTCTCCAGTACTGTACGAATTGCCGTTCTTTGGCCCAGCAGTGGGCATGAAAAAGGAAGACCATGCATTGCTGATCTTGGTGCGAATTTCAATGCGTTCCACGCGCCATGAATGAGCCGCCATCTGTCATCAGAATGATCAACGACCTGATCTGGCCCCCTCATTACCGGCAGTCAAAGGGCGCGAGGAAGGTTCCCTCATCTCCTCTCTTGGTCGGGCAAAGGCTCATGTGGGCCACGGCCAGAACGATTGGTTTGGAACATAATTACACGCCTTTGACGAGGTCTCGAGCCAATCTGTCGCCACCATTCCACAAACATTGTGTGGTTCCTTTGCCGCCGCTGCCGTTCCATCGAATCATCGGAGGTTTCTACCGTGGCGAGCTGTGTATGCAGGGCATCTGGACCGCCACAGGAGTGCATACCATAAGGGCCTTATATTGCCAGAAAAAATGCATATAAAACACACTCTGTTTTCTTTGCACATTTTGAGGCGAGAGTGATCTGATTTTTGTGAAAGTTTATTCGCATGGTGGAAAAGGAAGATAGATTAAAGTCAGTTCTATCCGAAAAGCGAGTTTGTGTTACTTCAAGCAAATCGCAGGCAATAGCCCAGCATCAAAAGCCACGATCGGGCATCAACGTTCATACTCTTGTAGACATGGATCGTGATGTGGAGAACAGAGACCTCATGAAATCAGAAGAGATACACAGTACAAAACCTCACTTGTACGCTGATTACAGATACAGTTCCTCAGAGGCGAGGCGGGTTGCAAGCAGAAAGTTCTATGATGATTGACGAGGGAATAATGGAGATTTTATTGAACAAGCATGCAAGCAGGTCAGAGAAAGAACACATAAGATGACACAAGAGCATTTCAACGAGCTTTATTTATGCAAAAAAACGGTTCAAACAAAGATGTTTTACGGAAAGTTCTGATTTCCCTAGTTAAGGAAAAGATTCCATATCCAATTAACGATCATTGCACTTGCCTGTTCAATTGCGGTTGAACAGGGTCATGAAAATAATAAAAATCTGACACGACTTTGACCAAATCATCTGGGACATCGAGGATAGATGCAAACTCAAAGCACAGAAACGACCCGAACAACAAACTTCGTCGACTGCTCCAGTAAGATGATGAAGGTAAGAAGTTAAATGGCTCAGACAAACCTAGACCACAAAGGGACAAGAATTGTGGTTCTTCATCTATGGAGACAGGAAACTCCAACGGGTCTCGCCAAGCATGGGGCTACCTTGACCCGACGGACGAGTCATCGTCTCAACGACGGCGAGGTTTACGTGCGTGGGCGCTAGGTGTTGAGCTCTAAGCGATAACCCGGTTAATACCAACGATCAATCATCCGGTCCACATGAGACTCGATGCTGAAACAAATGAGCATGATGGGGAAGATTAACCACATGTCCACCGCCTGACCAATGAACTCATCTTCTCGCAGTTCTCCGGAACGTGCGTGGCTGACCGTTCCACTTTCGAGTTGGTGCGCGGTATGTGGGCGGATAGCCGTACAGCCGTTGTGTGCATCAATTCTTTTTGCGGCTTCAAAGATGGGAAATTCCAACCGATTTCCATGGTCAACATGTTTCTCACGATCGAGGGGTTGGTCTTCGCTCAAATCCACGTTGGAGCAGAGTGTAATCCCAGGATGTCTGACGGCCTCGAAAGCCTCAACGAACGCAAGAGTGTTTTCCTGTAAATTCATCCAATTCAACGCTGGGCTCAAACTTGGCCCGAAGAGGGGGTCTCCATGGTCAGCTAAGGCTGAAGCGCGATGCACATATACTCTCAAACCGCAATAATGAAACGGCGCTCGTGAGGGCGCTCAATCACCTTCAACCAATGCTCAACCGCCTTGAAGAACACCTCATAGATACGCAAAACGGTGGTCTCGCATCGCGCCCAGTGGTGACGTGCTCAACCACCTCGTCGAACATCGCTTCCAACTCTTCGTCGAACAGCGTGGCGAGCTCATCATTTCAAATGCTCTCTGATATCCGATGTAGCAGAAGTCGTCATTTCTTCGCGCATGAACTTGATTTCGATGATGAGGTAGTACGGGATGTCAACATGACCAATCTTGATTGAGGTTTCACCGTCTTGCCCGGGCACAGAATTCCAGCTTCCCGGGCCCTCCGAGGTTTCATTCGTTCGTGTGTCGTCGTTCTTCGCTTTCGTTCTGGCTTCTCTGGCATCAGCACCACACTCCTTTTCCCTGCGGATAAGTATAACAAATAACAGACAGTATATGAAGCCACGAAAAATGACAAAAAACTCCTCAGATGTAGAACTGTCCATCCACCAACTTGGGGTCAACCAACATTGAAACTAATGCGAAGTCGTTGGTCCCCGCTCCCATGAGAGAGAGGAAGCAAATGGAAACCATCAACCTCTCGATTCAGCGGGGACATGTTTCACATAAACTTCCATTGCCAGGTCCCCGCTCCCAGACTTGAACTGGGGACACCCTGATGTCTGCTGAGACGTTTGTTTTTACACAACTACAGTCAGGTGCTCTACCAACTGAGCTAAGCGAGGCATCTTCTCCCACCTGCCTCCACTACTTAACCCTCATCAATGAGCGAGGCCGGTTTAGCCACCCCCTCCCGGAACCTGGGAGCAAGGGTTAACAAGGGTGAAACTGATGTCGCCATGGTTGGTCAAGGATTCAGGGTCGTCAAATCGGCGTCTTTGGCGCGGTCGCGAGCGTCGCGGTTAAGAGGGGGAAGACAAGGCTCGCCAATGGAGGAGTGAAAGGGATGGGACCTTCAGGCACTTCAGGATCATCGGTGGGTGGACCATCGGCGCACGACGCAGCATTTGCGGACATGATTGAAGGCCTGAAAAACGAGGCCATCAACCGCGGCGCGACCTCCCTCATGGACGAAGAAGTCGGGACCTTGGGCGTTCCTGACCCGCGCATTCTCATCGTCGGTTGCGGCGGTTCGGGCAACAACACGCTCAACCGCATCACGCACCTCGGTGTCGAAGGAGCCGTCACGGTCGCCATCAACACCGACAAGCAGCACCTCGACAACACCCGAGCGCTTCAGAAACTCCTCGTCGGCCGCCACATCACCCGAGGCTTGGGTGCGGGCGGCGACCCGTCCACCGGCCGACGCTGTGCTGAAGCCGGTCGTGAGATGATCAAGCGCATCGTGACCGGGGCCGACCTCGTCTTCATCGCCTCCGGGCTGGGCGGCGGTTCAGGCACCGGTATCTGCCCCATCGTGGCGGAGGAAGCCAAGGCGGCCGGTGCCCTGGTCGTCGGTATCGTCACCACACCGTTCCACGTTGAACGCCGTCAACGCATGGCCCGTGCCCTCGAGGGGCTGGAGTCGCTGCGACGCTGCGCCGACGCCGTGCTCGTGCTCGACAACAACCGATTGCTTCACTTCGTGCCCAACCTTCCCCTCGACGAAGCCTTCTCCATCATGGACCAGCTCGTCGCCGAGATCGTCAAAGGCATCGTTGAGACCATCACGCTGCCCTCGCTCATCAACTTGGACTTCGCCGACATTCGAGCCATCATGGCCAACGGCGGCGTCACGATGATGCTCTACGGCGAGTCTGACCGCGGCCCCGAAGAAGTCGTCCACGAAGCGCTCAACCACCCGCTGCTGGACGTGGACATCACCGGCGCAACCGGCGTGCTGATCCACGTGACGGGTGGCCCCTACATGACCCTCGAAGCCGCCAATCAGGTGGTTGACCTGCTCACCGAAAAGGTCAGCGAGAACGCCAACGTGATCTGGGGCGCACGCCAAGACGCCGGTTTTGGTGACACCATCAAGGTCATGGCCATCATCACCGGGGTGGGCGGCACCACCCTCAACACGGCCCGGATGAAACCCGATGCCTTGGGTGAAGCCCTTCGCCTGACGCGTCAGCAACAGGCCGACCGACCCAACAACGTGGATTTCCATCGCTGGAACGATTGAGCGAGTTGCCCCCCACGAAGAAGGCTTCAAATGCAAGCCCTCAGGTGGATTTACCATGCGTCGCACCGCCGTGATTGCGTTGATTCTCGTCGCCATGCTGCTCGTTCCCGTTCAAGCAGGCGATGTCACAGCCCAACAAGAACAGCAAGAAGACCCTCGTCAACCCAACGCCAACAACACCACGATGTACCTCTATCACGACGGTTTTGCTGACGCCTGGTCCCACTTCAACGCGAGTGATGAAGACTCAGCTGCTGAAGGCGAATACCGAGAAGAAAAGGACGACGGCCTCATCAACATCAACCTGCGATTCCGCATGAAGCCCGACCTGCAGAAGACGCTCCTGATGGAAGAAAACGGTGAATTCCGTGGCAACTTCAAGATCGATGTGGGCGGTGATTGGACCAACGGCGACAACAACGGGCCGTGCAACAACGACTGCGAGAACCTCAACATCACCATTTTCCGAGGCGGTGCCGAGGTGTGGACCAACCAGTTCACCGGCATTCAACAGGGCGAACAGAACGTGCCCTTCGCCTTCGCTGTGACTGAGGACCACAAACTCTGGGACGGTCGAGACGACAACCCCATCATCGAGGTCACCATGAAGGTCAAGGGCAACCAGCAGAACACCGGTCCCGGTGGCGTGTTCCTTGAGGGCGACCCCGCTTGGTTCGCCATCAAACTCGGCACGGAGAGCCGCCTTGAGATGCCGATCGATCCGGTTTCGTGGGAAGAGGATTTCGTACCGGGCGATGACGGCATGATGGACGAAAGCGAGGATACCCCTGGCTTCACCCTCGTGGTGGCCTCAGCCGCCCTCGGCATGGCGCTCTTCGTCAACCAGCGACGTGAACACAACGACACCGAGTAATTCCGGGCCACGTTCCATTCAGGCCGAGTAAGCGGCCCCGAGCGGTCTGCTTGAGAATTGCCTCAAAGCGCATCAAGCACGGACGATGCGTTGAGTTGAACGTCCGTGCGATCGCCGGTTTTGAAATTGATAAGGCGAGCCACGCCGGTCTCAAGGTCCTCGGGCTTGACCACCAGCAAGTGGCTCGCTCCGATGCCCTCGGTCCACTTGATGATTCGACCGTAGTTCTTCTTCGAGAGCAACAACTCAACCCGGGCGCCGGCTTCACGCAGGGACGACACCAGCGGCAACAACGGCATGTGGTCGGCCTTGTTGGGGGCGATGGCGATGTGCGGGCGGCCGTCAACCTCACCGGGAACGGCTTCTTCTCGACCGGCGGCGCTGGCCTGCGCTTCGAGGGCCAGCAACACGCGGTCAAAGCCCAGACCGAACCCACAACACGGGTCCAAATCGGGCAGACCAAAGAGGTGGAGGAGTTTGTACGACCCACCGCCCAACACCTGGCCTTCGCCACCGAGTTCTTCCACCTTGACTTCGAACACCATGCCGGTGTAGTAGTCGAGGCCTCGGGCCACGGTCAGGTCAACAGCGAGGGTCGGGGGCCGGTGCCAGCGCAGCGAGGGCCGTGAGCGTTGTTTCCAATTCGTCCAGCGCCTCCAAGGAAACACCGTCCATGCTGGAGAGCAATTCACGAGCCGGTTCCAGCGTTTCCATCCCGCCGTTGAGGGAGGCGAGGGCGCGGAGCGGTTCGGCGTTGGCCGGGTCGAGACCGTGGCTTGAGAAGAGGTCCGCCAGGCCCGCATCATCGCCTTTGTCCAGCAGGCGCATGGCGCTGGCGATGGGCGGCTCACCGGTGGTCGCGTCAACCTCGCCCGAGAGCCCCAGCCCGGTTAACGCGTCCTTGAGCACGCCCACGTGGCCGATGCGAATCTCCCAGCCTTCGAGGCCGGTGGCGTGGAGCATGTTGACCGCCAGGGCCAGCACTTCGGCTTCGGCCAGCGGTCCTGAGGCCCCGATGAGTTCCACGCCGTACTGGAAGAATTCTCGATAACGACCGGTTTTGAATTCCTCGTAGCGGTAGCACTGGCCGTAGTAGGACAGGCGGAGCGGTTTGGTGTCCATTCGCATCTCTTCGGCGACCATCCGCATCACGGGGGCCGTCAGTTCGGGGCGCAGGGTGAGTTCGCATTCACCCTTGTCCTGGAACGCGTAGAGCTGGTTGATCACGCCGGGACCCGACTTGGCCGTGAACAATTCAAGCGATTCAAAGATCGGGGTTTGAACGCGCGAAAAACCGTGGCGCTGCGCCACTTCTTCGAGCAGGTGCTCCAGCGCCAAACGTCGCCTCATCGGCGCCGGCGTGAAGTCGCGAGTCCGCGTGGTCGCTGCACCATCGTTCCCACGGTGCGGTTGAGGCTTCAAGACCCCTTCGCCTTCAACACCGGGAGCCAGTGCGGATTCCCGACTACTCTTCTTCCCAAGCAGCCCCGCCCCAGAGATCCTCGCCGTCCTCCAAGTCCCACGCAGGAGCTTCAGTGGTTTCGATTGACGACGACCCCTCGTCTGTTTGGCGCTCGTCTGCTGAGCGCTCATCTGTCGATTTCTCGGCTTCAGACGATGGTGTGGCGTCAACGTCGGAAGCGTTGGGCGGGTGGTATCGGTTTCTTCCCGGGGCGTTTGAGCCACAGCATCCAAGTCGGGCGCCTCGGGCACGTCGGGCACCACGATCTCGTCCTTGCTGGCGATTTCCTCGAGCTTCTCGATGAGTTCCCAATCGGGTTCTTCGGCGCCGAGTTGGACCCCCGGGTCTTGACGAACCTGGACGGGGTCTGCGGCGTTGAGCACGTCCTCGTCGCTCGCTACCGCTTCGCTGAGCGATGTTTGGTCGAGCGGTCGGAGGTCAGCGTTGGCGTCCTTTCCCTCGGCCTCAAAGGTGGTGGATTCGGCCGGAGCAGACACACCCAGCGACTTCCAGGCGTCCTTGACCTCGGAGGAAGCAGGGACGACGGCGCGTGCGCGCTCCTCGGCCTTGCGGCGCTCGTAAGCGGCCTTGAGTTCGGCCTCGTCCTGCTCGGCTCGCAAGCGAGCCTCGACTTCTCGCCACGTTTTGCGCTCTTCTTTGAGACGGTCCCGTTCCTCTTGACGTTCGATCATCAGCGGCGTGGGTTTGTCGTAGCGTTTCCAGAACAGGTAGCTGACGCCGATGAACAGGAGGGAGAGAATGAGCCCGGTCGTGAGCGTCTCCCACAACTCGCTCATGGCGCCTCACCTTCAATCGGCCAGTTCTGCGTCCACGGTGGCAGCCAGGTGCTCAAAGCCAGCGATGACATCGCCGACTTGACCGATGAGGTCGTCGGAGCCACCTGGAAGTTCGGAAATGTCGGCGTCGGCGCCTTCGGGCACGTTTCGGAACAGCGGGTCGCTCGATGAGCTTCCGGTTGAGGCCGATGAACAAGGCTGCGACCACGCCCCAGAACAGGAGAATGATGGTCAGGCCCTTCGGGTTGGAGGGGTCCCAGACGTTGGGCGTGTTGGCGATCATGTCGGAGAAGTACGACGCCATCAGCACGAAGAACAAGATCGGGAAGGCGATGTAAATCAGCACGTCCCACCAGCGACCGACCTCCAGTCGTTGTCGCCGGTGTTGATGAAATCATCACGGAAGGCCGAGACACCCAGCCCGAGGTAGCCGGCGAAGCCGGTGGAGCCGTGCCCTCGTCAACCGCCGTTCGCCACTTGACGTAGCCGTACTTCCAAATCGAGAAGGCGATGAACAGACCAGAGAACATGAGGCCGTAGCCCCAGATGTGGTCTTGCACCTCAAGGAATTCGGGGAAGGCCACGCCCGAATTGTCGAGTTGATCCACAGGATGGCGGAGGGCAGACCGAAGATGAAGATGGCCAGACCGGTGATGAGCACCGAGCGTTCTCGCTCGTAGCCGTGGTCAACAAAGTTTCGAACACAGAGTTCAACGGTGGAGATCATCGACGTCAGGGCAGCAAAGGACAGGGCGAGGAAAAACATCGCCGTCATGATGAGCGGCCCAATGGCACCACCGGGCGCCTGGGCAAAGACCTCGGGAAGGGCGAGGAAGGTGATGGCGGACGAACCACCGGTCACCGTGGCCAAGGGGTCGGGGTTGACCGCAAAGATGGCCGAGAGCACGGCCAAACCCGCATGATGGAGATGCTGTTGTTCGCCAGGCCCATGGTGAACGCATTGAGCACGGTGTCCTCGTCCTTGCTCATGTAGACGGCATACGTGATGCACATCCCCATGCCGGCCGAACACGACCACGCTGATTGCGACAGCCCGTTGATCCACACTTCCGGCTCAAACAACATGTCGAAGTCCACGGTGAACATGAACAGCGCACCGTCCAAACTGCCGTCGCTGAGGTCCATCCACAACGAGAGGAAGAGGGTGAGGAAGAGCAGGGCGAACAGCGAAATCATGAGGTAGAAGTTGACCTTCTCGATGGCCTTGGCGCCCTTCCAAATCGTGCCCAGCACCAGCAGAATGACGAGGAACTGGAAGAAAATGACCTGGCCGGGAGACTGCAAGAACGCATTCCACACTTCGGTGGTGTCCACCTTGTCGCCACTCAGCGCACCGGTGATGCCGAGTTGAAAGTACTTCAGCGTCCAGCCGGAAACCACGGCGTAGTAGAAGCCAATGGCCGTGGAAATCCACGCGGTCCACAGCCCCATCCAGGCAAATCGACGACCGGCGAAGATACGGAAGGTCCCGATGGTGCCCGTTCGACTGCGCTTCCCCATGGCGTACTCGGCAATGACGAGCGGAATGGACCACGCAAAGAGGAAGATGAGCCAGGGATGAGGAACGTCCTCTCCGCCGTTGGCACCGACCATGCGAGGGAATCGCCAAATGTTGCCGGTGCCGATGGCGGCGCCGATGGATGCGAAAATGAGGCCGAGACGGCCGTTGAACTGGTCGCTTTGTGACATGGGTTCACCTCAGCCCTCGTTGAAATCGTAGACCGAAATTGACTCCTCACGCAGATCCTTCGCTGTCACGGTGTCGTCGTCATCGTCGCTGAGCATGATGCGAAGGGCCACCGCCAAACCGCCCCACACGAACGTCGCCACGACGGTGAACGTGAAGAAGGCGCCAAAGACGCTACCGAAAGCGGCTCGATAGTTGACCTCGAGGGTGTAATAGGGTAGGTCGGTGGGGTACTGATAGAGGTCAGCGCCGCCCAGCGTGGACACCGTGGCTTTGTAGTGAATCTTACCCACGGCGGTTTCCGAAACTGGCAGCATGGCTCTGAGCAGCGTCCCGTTGCCGGCGGCGAGGGAACATCCGCCGTTCACCATCTCAACGCTCGTGCTTTCCCAGGGTGTGTTGGACCATTCTCGTGGGCCAAAGTCGCTCTGCGTGCGGCTCGGCTTACTTGACGCCACTGAACGACGGTGTCCCTCGTGCTGTAGGGGAACTGGTCGGACACACAGAGGTCAACCGGGATGTCGCCCTCTTCGGGGATGGTGATCATCGTGGGCTCCTTCAGGTAGTTCTGCTGGGAGATGTTGGCGATTTCGAGGTCAGCACGCTCTCGTGGGTTGTCTGCGATCTCAGCGATGTAGAAGCCAAGACCGAGGTTCCGAACGGCGATGTGGTCGATGTCCTCGGGTCGCTGGTGGAACGCCGTCCGATTTCGAGGTGTAGCAGTACGAGCCGTGCACGCCGTAGTGCCAGTCGCAGAAATCGCCCGAGGTTGGGTAGAGAGAAGACGATTGGAGGTTGGCGTACTGCGTCATGTCAGCCATCTTCTGGCCGTGGTACTCGAGTTGCGCATGGTCGGGGCTCTCGCAGTCGGTGCAGTGGCCCCAAGGCCACAGGATGAGTTCGGAGTAGGAGTGGTGGGTCAGGGTGGACTTGAATTCACTGGCCCCGTCGCCGGTGTCGTCGTTCATCTCGGTCATGTCCTGGATGAACTTGGTCTCCGGTTCGGAGTTGCCTCCCCACCAGTCTTCGTCGGTCACGCCGTCAGCGTCGTCGTCTTTTCCGTCGACGTGGTCTTCGTTGACCTGTCCGTCGCCGTCGTTGTCGCGATCGTCCACCGGACCGTTGTAGACATCGTTGTTCGACCCGTCAAGTTCACCCTCTGCCGGTGAACATGTTCCGGGGATCAGGGGGCCGGTTGCTCCCAGCGGTGCGCCCCACTCGAACTGGTAGTTTCGATTCAGGTCCACGCCGTCGCAGTCCTCGTCCACCTCTTCGTTCAAATCGGGGAGGGGGGTGACGCCCGTGAAGGTGTTGTCTCGCAGGTTCTTTCGCCATCCGCCGGAGGGACAGGTTTCCCAAGCGGGCGCCGGGCAGAACACCTCTCGGTCGTAGATGTTGCCGTCCACGTTGAGCATGGGGATGATGTAGAGTTCTCGGGAATTAATCAGGTCGGTGATGAACTGTTCCGAGTAGTCCTCGTCCACGCCGAGGTCGCCGGGTCCACACGCCGTCCCATCGCCGTTGGAGTCTTGGAATTCCGCGGCCAGGGCGAGGCAGTCGCCGTCGTCGTCAAGTTGCCCGTCGCCGTTGGAGTCGCCCCAGGTGTCTTCATCGACGCGACCGTCGCCATCGTTGTCGTAGCCGATGTTTTCGTAGGAAAACGCGATGACCTCGAGCTGCATCATGGGCACTTCGTACGACATCCACTCGCGGGCATGGTGGTTGCCGACGATCATCACGTCGTGTCGGTCAGCGTAGTTGCCGTTGTCACCGACGAAGGGGTTGTAATCGCCACCCTGCACGTCCTGCGTGATCTTCATCCAAGGTGAGGAATGACCGTAATACCAGCCTTCGTAGGCATCTGCGGTCACTTCTTCTCCACGAGCGTTGGTTCCGCCGTTCATGCCTTCGTGGTATTCGAAAATGTCCGGGTTATCTTCGGCGAGACGCATCATTCGCGTCTTCATCGTCTCGTAGGTGTGGTATTGCTTGAACTGGAGAATGTCGTCGTTGGCGGGCGCCCACGGGAAAATCATGTTGATGTAATCGTCCGACCAAATGGCCTCGGGCGTGTCCCCGGTGACCGGCTCCTCTGCGTAGGCGTTTTCAGCGACCGGTGCCGCAAAGGAAAGCAAGAGCGGGAGGACGATAAGGAAGCCCAAGGTGGGGCGCGGAGCAGTGGAGCGAAGTGCAACGGGCGCGGCGGTCGTCATGCTATCGTCTGGCCCAGCCCGTTCAACCTCTTCAAGCGTTCGTGCCGACAGCGTGCTGATGCATCATGGAAGCGAAGGATTGGGCCGGAAAAAACAACCCCAATGACCGGCTGGCCTGACCATGGACGGCTTGTGGAACCCCGCTGCTGATTCGGCTTTGCGAAACGAAGTGTTCGGCTTCACGACGTTCACGTTGCTGGCCGTGGTTGGTCTGCTCGTGATGATCTTCATCGTGCGGTTGTTGACGATGCGCTTCGCCCCCACGGTCTTGGGGACCATCATCCGCTCTGAGGCCATCAAAGGAAAGACGGTGCAGGAATCCGACAAAGCCCTCGGCACGGCCGCTGGCGTGGGACTCGCCTACCTGCTCGTCGGCATCATGATCGACGACATGGACCGAATCGGCTCCCCCGTCATGATGCCGGAACTGGCCGCCAGTTTCCTGCCCGGCATCCTCCAGTTCATCGTGGCCATCGCCGTCGTCGTTTGGGCGTTCCGTCTGGTCAACATCGTCCATGACGTCGTCATGCTGTTTGACACCGACGACCAACTCGACGGCACGGAAAAGACCCTCATTTCTGCCCTTCAGAGCGTTCTCCGATTCGCCATCATTTTTGTCGGCGCCGTCTTTGTTGCCGACTCGATGGGTTTCGATCTGACCTCTCTTATCGCAGGGTTGGGTATTTCTGGCTTGGCGCTGGCGTTGGCGGCCAAGGATTCCATCTCGAACTTTTTCGGTGCCATCACCGTGTTGCTGGACCGCCCGTTCAAGGTTGGCGACTGGATCATCGTCGGTGCTGCTGAAGGCGAAGTCATCGAGATCAACCTCCGCACCACGTTGATTCGAACCTCCGCCGACACCATCATCACCATGCCCAACGCCAACCTCGTGAACACGCCCGTGGAGAACGTGGGCAAGCGACGATGGCGCCGGTGGCAAACCCAACTCCACCTCGACATCAACGCCGACGGCGGCGCCGTCGACACCTTCTGTCAGCGCGTCCTCAAAGCGATTGAAGACCACCCCAAGACGCTCAAGGAAGAGGCTTCGTTCTGTCAGGTCAGCATGATTTCGGCCACCTCCCTAGACGTGGACCTCAACCTCTACTGGGACGTCTCCGGCGGTGTTGAAGAGCGGCAAGAGCGAGCCAAACTCATCATCCAAATCAAGAACATCGCTGAAGACCTCGGCATTGAGTTCTACGACGGTCGAGTGCGACAGCAACGCTGATTCAGAACGGTGGCGGCATGCGTCGCTGATGGACGACGTGAGCAACCAGCGCCACCGCAGCGGCGCCAACGATGAAGGGAATTTGGAGGGAACCCGACCCGATGAGGGCGCCAGCAATGCCCGCCAGTACTCCCCCTCGACGGACGGCGTGGACCGTTCGCAATTCGCCCAGTCTCGCTTGGATACGCGAGACATCGAGCAGCCAACGGTCGCAACGGCGTGCTTGGTCGTCCAAGCCGTACGCCCGCGCTTCAGCCAGCATCAGGAGCGTGGCGTGGTAGCGCCAAATCCACACCCCGCCGTTCACGGTGGAAAGCGAAGCGTTGGAGGTCCAAGCCGGTGGGACCGTGTCGCCCCAAGCGCGATAGAACATCGCCCGTTCCTCCGTACCGCTGAACGTGCCCTCCAACGCCAACCGCTGTTCCAACATCGCCACCGTGGCCACGCCGGGCAACCGTTCGTCAGCCGCCAGCAAGTGGTCGACCAGCGGACGAGGTTGCGGCACCACCACCGTTGTACCCTCGACCTCAGCAAACCCATCGAGGGTCATGTTCACCGAAGGCAGGCCCACCACGTGCTTGGTGTGCGGTGCACGCCACAGCGTGGTGGTTTTGAGACCGTCCTCGACGGCCTTCAGGCGGTCGTTCCAACGACGTTCGGTGTTGGGCGTCGCCTGCGGTACGAGCAGGGCGTGAACCACGCCCAGCGCACGAACGGCAGCAGTCCGCTCACGCTTGACGCGCTCGCTGTCGCTTAACATGTGCATGGGAAACACGGCCACGCGATCGCCTCGCTCGTCGGTCACGCCTGCCACCGGAAGAAGAACCGGCCCTTCACTCAGGAGCTGCGCCCAGGGTTCGTGACGGGCCAGCGCCGACACGTCGCGTCCCGTTTGAAACGGATAGAGATGAGCGACCCATGCCCCGTTGAGGTGAACGATGACGCCGCAACGGTTCTCGGCAACAACCTCAACCTTCGTGATGGCCTCGGGCCATGCCCCCCAACGCCCCTTTGGTGCCGTGTTCCACCAGGCCGGGGAAAGAGCAGCCGTGTGGTCCCAGCCGTGCACCCGGCCCCACGGGCTGGGGAGACCCGCTTCAAACATGGAAGGGTCGCACGGCCGGTCAAGCAACGCTTGGGGGTACCACGGTGACGCAGTCGTCTCGGCCGTGGCGGGAGAGGCGGACGCTGCCATGCCCCAGCGAGCACCCGTTTCCCTTCAAACATGACGCCTGGGCTTGCGTCGGAGAGGGGGAGCAATCAAACACCGTGTTGGTCCACAACCGAGTGGAGGGAAGGCATGGGCATCTCGGAACGCATGGGTGATGTGCTCGGCCAGGCGGTCGAAGCCAAACTTCTGCGTGAAGTCCTCGAGCACCCGCTGCAGGTCAATCACCTCGCCATCATCATGGACGGCAATCGCCGCTTTGCCTGGCGCAGCAACATCGCCACCGGTTTAGGCCACCGCATTGGAAAAGAGAAACTTGAGCGGGTGCTTGACTGGGTGTTGGAATTGAAGATTCCGTGGTTCACCGTGTACGCCCTTTCCACCGAGAACCTGAACCGGCCGCAGGCCGAACTCGACGTTTTGTTCGACCTCTACGTGGAAGGGCTGAAAGACATCGCTGACGACGAACGCATTCACGACAACAACGTCCGCGTCAACATCATCGGTCGACGCGAGTTGTTGCCCGAGCGAGTGAATGAAGCGATTGACTACGCCGAATCAAAAACAGCGGATTACGAGGACTTCGTGTTCACCGTCTGCCTCGCCTACGGCAGTCGAGAAGAGATGATCACGGCGATTCAGACCATCGCCAAAGACTACGCGGCAGGTGACATTTCACTGGACGACATCGATCAGGAGGCCGTTTCCAGGCGCCTCTACACCGCTGACATGCCCGATCCGGACCTCGTGATTCGCACCAGCGGAGAAGAGCGAATTTCGAATTTCTTGCTCTGGCAGATGGCTTATTCCGAACTCTACTTCACGGACGTGTTCTGGCCTTCGTTCGCCAAAAAGGACTTGCTCAAGGCCATTCGGACCTATCAGGAACGCGGTCGCCGCTACGGTGAGTGACATGCCAACGTGCGACGAATGCAACGGCTGGTTGAACCCCGCTCTTGCGGCTGACGCCGCCGTCCGAAGGGGCGACACCGTCCTGCTCATCCAGCGAAAACACCCCCCGATGAAGGGTGCCTGGGCGCTGCCCGGTGGTTTTGTCGACCAGGGTGAGGACCCCCTTCATGCAGCCGTTCGGGAACTTGAGGAAGAGACGGGCTTGGTCGGAACCGAGCCGACCCTACTGATGGTGATGGGCGACCCGAAGCGGGACCCGCGCAAACACATCGTCAGCGTCGTCTACGAAATCCAGGTCAGTGACGACCAAACGCCCTCGGCCGGCGACGACGCTTCTGACGCCAAGTTCTGGCCCATCGAGACCGTGTTCAGCGGGGAGTTGACGCTGGCGGGCGACCATCTGGAAATCCTGACCAACTGGCTTAAGTCGTGAGCGTGTCAACCCCGTGCCGTAGAATCAACCGAACCGATGACGCCTTCCGCTGCGATCAGTTCATGTTGTCGTCGTGGCGAAACACGCCCTCGGACACCACTTTGCTCACGGCGACGATGGCGAACACCACGGCCGCCAAAAGGGCGATCATGGTGCCGCTACCGGTGTCGTGCTCAGCGGAAAAATACAACCCAAGCATGACCGAACCAATGCCGAACACTTGCGTCCACAGCATGCATGAACGGAAGCTGCCCCCAACGAGTTTCGCCGTGGCGGCCGGTGTGACCAACAGCGCCGTCACCAGCAGCGTGCCGACGACCTGGACCATGCTGACCACGACCGCCGCCGTGATGACGCTGAAAAGCAGGCCGATGTTGCGTACGGGGAGGCCTTGGATTCTGGCCGCAACAGGGTCAACCGCCACAGCCAGCAAAGCGTTCCGAAGAAAACCAATCAGCACCATGGACGAAAGCGAAAGGAAGACGATGAGATCAAAACTGTCCTCGTCGATGAGCAACAGATTCCCGAAGAGGTAGCCTTCGATGTCGGTCGTGATACCACCGCCGAAGAGTCGCAACAGCACCAGGCCGAGGGCGAGCATGCCGGTCAGGAAAATGGCGATGGAGGCATCACCGCTGAGCATGTTCCTTGCTTGCATTTCGTGAATAAGTACGGCGGAGATGATGCTAAACACCAGGGCGTACATCAGCGGTGAGGTGGCCCCCAAAACGATGCCAACGGCAACACCCCCGAAGGAGACGTGCGCCAACCCGTCGCCGATGAGGGCGAGGTTTTGCACCAGCAGGTAGGTACCGAGAATTCCCGCAATGACGGTCACCAGTAAGGTGGCAATGAGCGCTCGTTGAAACATTTCCATGGTGAAGAAGTAGGGGAAGACCTCACCGGGAACAAAGGGGGCGATCCACTCCAAGACCGGAGTGACCGATTCAAGTATCGGACCTCCCACCCCAATCATGACTTTGCCTCCTTCTTGGTTGCAACATCGTCATGGTGCATGTGGTCGTGAACGGGTTGAATGCCGCGAAGACTGGCGAGTTCTGACAGGCCCGGGAATTGCTCGGTTTCTCCATCAAACCGAATCGTCTCTTCGAGGTAAATCATGCGATGGGCTGTTTGACGAATCGCCGCGAGGTCGTGCGACACCATCAGAATGGTCTTCCCTTGGTCGTGACAAAGTTGGTCCAGAAGTTTGAGCAGGGCGTTTCGCGCCTCCCGGTCAATCCCAACCAGCGGCTCGTCCAGCAAAATGAAGTCGGCTTCTGAAGCCAACGCTCGGGCGATGACGGCGCGCTGCCGTTGGCCACCTGAAAGACGCCCGACATCGTTGTGTTGCACCGCTTCTAGGCCGACCATCTTGATGGCCTTGAGGACGCGTTCGGTGCGTGAACGGTCAAAGAAATTGAACATGTTTGAGACGTTGATGGTCCCCAAGTTGACCAGTTCCTTCACCGTGAGTCGGATGTCCCTTGGGAGGTTGGCCGCTGCTTGGGAAACCCACCCTATTTTTCCGAAGAGACGTTTGGGAGAGGGAGGTTGACCGTACAACGAAACGGTCCCCGTCCGATGGGTCAACTCCCCCAGTATCGTGAGAAGAAGGGTGGATTTGCCGCTCCCGTTGGGACCCACAACACCCACGAATTCTCCTTCACTGATCTTCAAGTTGATGTCATGAAGGACAGGGACGCCGGAGCGATAAACCGAGACGTTGCGGACATCAAGGATGGGGCTTGATTCGTTGTTCGACTGCCCCAAGCGACCGTCCCTCCGTAGGCTGACGACGACGGGGTGGGTTAAGCCAACTTCGCTTTGAAGTAGGCCATCACCAAGCGTCCGACCAGGACCGACATCACGCCGCCGATGAACAACATGGGAAGCAGGTCAGCCGTATGCATGTGTACCACCCGTTTGTTTCGTAAGGCCGTCCGTTCAGCAACCAAGGCCCGTTTTCAGGTTCTCGAGGTTCTTTGTCATCAGTGAGAGATAGTCGTCGCTTGCATCCTTAGGCGCCATTTCCATGGTGTAGAGCGTCAACACGGTCACACCTGCCTCCAAGTCGTCGGACACCGTCTGAGCCACCAAACTGTCCACGGCGGAAGCGTCGGTGTATTCTTCAATGAACAACACCGTGAGGCTGTCCTCTTCGATGCGCTCAACCACCTCGGCGATGTCCTCAACGCTGGGCTCACCCTCTGGGTCCAGTCCGTGGACGGTGACGAAGTCCAAGTCGTAAGCATCGGCCAGGTAGGCGTAAGCGTTGTGGTTGGCAGCAACGGTGTTTTCGGAGCAGGTGCCTCCTTCGCCGAAGGCCGCCTCGAATTCACCGTCGAGGGCAGCGAGTTCAGCCTTGTAGGCATCGGCGTTCGCTCGGAACGCATCAGCGTGGTCGGGGAACGCCGTGCTCATCACGCCCAACACAACGTCAATCTGTGCGGAGAACGCCTTGGGGCTTAGCCAGCTGTGCGGGTCGTAAGCCATTGCCTCGTCATCGCTGTGGTCGTCATGATCGTCCTCGTCGTGGCCGTCTTCGTCCTCGTCGTGGCCGTCTTCGTCCTCGTCGTGGCCGGCTTCCTCTCGGTCTCGGTGGTCGTCTTCGTCCTCGTCGTGGCCGTCTTCGTCCTCGTCATGACCGTCTTCGTCATGGCGGTCTTCGTCGTGGTCGCCGTGATCATGACCTTCATGACCACCCTCGCTCAAGATGTGAAGTTCGACGCCTTCAGGAAGTGCAATGCCGTAATCGCCCTCGCGCTCCACGTGGACGTGGATGAAGCCAACATCCTCATCGTGGCCGCCCATCATCTCGGTGAGTTCGAGCAGTTCGTCTGCATCAACGGAGCCGTCTTGGTTGGCGTCATACATGGTGAACATCCTCTCGTACCTGGCCGTCATGTTCTGGGCCTCGGTTTCGTTGTCGTTCGCCTCATCGTGCTCATGGTCGTCTTCGTCCATGGTCATCATGACGCCCATCATCTCGCTGAATTCTTCAGAGGAAAGGGAACCGTTGTTGTCCTCGTCAAAGACGGTCATGAAGATTTGAGCCATGGCTTCAGCGTCAATTTCGTCCTCGTCCATCATCTCATCGAGGCCCTCGAGTTCAGCCATGCTGAGGAGAGAGTTGTTGTCGGTATCGGCTTGGTCAAACAGGTACGTCCACATGGCCACTTCAAGTTCATGACGAGCGTCGTGTTCGTGCTCCGTCTCGTTAGAGGCAGCCGTTTGGTTGGACGCTTCACCGTCGTGGTCGTGATCTTCTTCCATGGCTTCCATGCCTTCGAGGAACTCCTCGAGGGAGAGCGAGGAATCGTTGTTGGCGTCGAATGATTCCATGATGGCGTGAAGGTCGTCCTCGTCCGCTTCGAGCCAGAGGTAGCCTGCGGCCTCGCACGAGGCTTTGGTGGTGTATTCATCGTGGTTCTCGTGCGTGGCTTCCTCGTGGCAAACAGGGAGCTCGTCGCCGTGGTCGTGTTCGCCTTCGTCCTCGTCATGATCTTCGTCACCGTGCTCGTCGTGGTCCTCATCACCGTGCTCATCGTGGTCCTCGTCGCCGTGGTCGTGAGCATGGTCGTGAGCACCGCTCTTGGCGGCCATGGCCATGGTGAAGGACGCCATGTCCTCGGCCTCGAACTCAAAGACGTACTCGCCTTCTTCAAGATGGTAGACAGAAACCGTCGTGCCGGCTGGACAGTTGCTGTCTTTGGTTGAGAGGGTTTCCTCTGCTCGGACGCGGTCGGCTCCGCCGTGGTCGTGCTCGTCCTCGTCGTGGTCGTGCTCGTCCTCGTCGTGGTCGTGCTCGTCCTCGTCGTGATCGTCTTCCTCATGGTGGTCTTCATCCTCGTCGTGGTGTTCAGGCATGGCCAGGTTGTAGGCACCCGCTTCGCCATGAATCTCTTCGCCGTCCTCGGCATGTTCGGCCAGAAGATGAACGTCCGTGGTGCTTGGGCCGTTCAGGTACCCGCACAGCTCGTCAATGAGGAGCGAATCAAAGTCAAGCGCTGACATGCCGGACGGCATGGCGTGCGTGGAGGCGGCCAGGGGAGCGTCCGCCCCCATACTGGCCAGCGTGGCGTCGACCCATGGCTCCAGACCGAGACCGTGGTAAAAGAAGACGTCAGCGTTCTGCAGACGAATG
Organism: Candidatus Poseidoniales archaeon; assembly: GCA_019651595.1. Taxonomy (GTDB): domain Archaea; phylum Thermoplasmatota; class Poseidoniia; order Poseidoniales; family Poseidoniaceae; genus Poseidonia. The sequence goes on from BOYQ01000010.1 coordinate 21,006, forward strand.
ATGTCTTGTGGAGAAGGTTGGTAGTCGTGAACGGGGATGTTGTCCATGCTCATCATCTCAATGTTCACCAGGTCACCGCCCACTGCGGAAACAAGTTCGGAGATGTGATAGGTGGACACCATCACGGTGTTGTCCTCCACTTCGGTGTCGTTCCCAAGGCAGCCGGCGAGGCTGGCGAGAATCATCATCAGGCTGGCGAAGAGCGCGCGTTGCGTCTGTCTGCTCATGGCCGGCCCTTCGGTATTAACTATTTAATTGAACCTAATAACTACAGAACTCGTAATAGTTATCAATCGGACCTTCTTCCGCCGTATCATGAGTAAAATCATCTCGTTCAGCGTGGACGATCAGTTTGCCTCAGGATTGGAAAACCTCATGCAAGCCTCGGGCTACCAGAACCGGAGTCGGTTTCTTCGTGATTCAGCGGTAGCGTTTGCGGACATGAAGCGACGTGGAGAGCTCTCCGATATGGCCGATGACGAGGTGGTTGAGGGGCACCTCGTCGTGTACTACCAGCACGACGCTGAGGGGAAACTGATCGAGATTCGCCACTCCAACACCCTCAAAGTCACGTCCTACAACCACAGCTGCTTGGCCCACAGCCATACCTGTGTTGATGTCCTTCACGCTGTGGGGAGGGCCGCCGATTTCCGTCAGGCCATTGAAATCCTTCACAACACGCCAAACATCGACAAGGTCACGTTCATCTCCGCACCGATGCGAGAAGAGGGATGTTGCTGATCATCACGCCGTCGGTGCCGTCTCAAGCGCTTCATATTCGATGTCCACCGTATGGTCCACATCGATGGCGTCCTGACCTTCCTCGTAAGTGACCCGCAGGTCATGCACCTCGTCGGTGTTGAAATGCACCGTGTTCCATGAGGCGGATTCACCATCCTTGACGGTCCCGGGTTGGAACTGGCAGGCCTCTTGGGTATCATCGATGAGTTCCCACAACACCTCGACCTCTTGGCCACCGCCTACGTTGGCGATGAGCGCTGGGTTGTGCACGGTCGAGGCGAGGACCAAAACGCTTGGTGGGTGGTCCCCCACTTCGTGACGGCTGTCGAGGGTCATGGGTATCGGCTCGTTGGTGGACGATTCCCGCCACTCGATTCGTTTCTCAATGCGAACGACGATTTCGTTGAGATGGCGCGAGTCATCGCCGCGCTCGTCGGGCGTATCCTCGTAGTCGGCAATCAACTCAAGCGTATGAAAACCGTGGTGTTTGAATTCCACGTTGACCACGGTTGTTTGTGAAGCGTCCACCGTCTCATCAACGTGCGTCCCCCTGACCGTGTAGGAGAGAAAGGCCGACGGTGCGGAGGATTCGTTGAAATCAAACGACAGAACAGGATAGGCTGTCTCAACCACTGCGCCGTCTTCCCACACCTCGACGATGGTAGCATTGGTCGACTCATATCTGACATCGTCAACATAAACCATGTCGTTTTCGAGGTTTCCACCGAGGCAACCCACCAGCATGCTGGAAAGCATGAGGGCCGTGGTCAACATGGCGAGAAGGGGGAGGCGCACGGACCGATTTAGCACCAACCCATGTTTAAGCCACATGGTCGTTTGACCTCTGAACAGAAACGCAAGATGCTGCGCTTGTGGTCCTGGTCAGGGAGTCCTTAGCCATGCCGAAAGTTGCCCTTTTGCGTTGGGCCACACCGCCGCTTCCAACGCATCGGTCAAGTGCAAGCCCGCCAAAAACTGCGCGTGGATGGCCGCCCACTCAACGCCGGAGTTGGGGCCGCGCCAGCGAAACAGCGGCGCCCCTTCCGCCTCCAAACGGTCGAGGAACCCTCGCTCGGCAGCTGAAATCAGAAGCGTCGGAGTGCCGAGCAGGACGGCCTCGCTGGCGAGGGTTACCGACTGCGTGATGACACCGTCGTGAGCAGCGAGTTCCCGGTCAAGCGCCCACGGGTCGCCTTCGTAGGCATTCTCGTCGGCGGTCATGACGGCCAACCCGTCCAGAGCATCTCCCGGGATTGGAACAAGTTCACCACCGTCGTGAACGCCGCCACCGACCAAGCGACGAACCACCACCCGAGGAGGTGCAGAGACGGCTGAAGGCCGTCGATGCGGAACGAGATGAACGTGAGCGTGGAGGCCGTCCAAGCGATGAATCGTGCCGCCAAATGAAGCGAGAAAGCCACCGTCAAGATCCCCCCGCCAGTGCGTAGGAACGACGACGTGCGTGGCGCTCTTCATGGCGAGCCGGTGAGCGAGGTGATTGATTTCGGTGTCCGTGATGTACCAGCGCTCCCGCACGCTTGAGCGACGCCACCACCGCGGTTTGGCCGCCATCATCTCCAAGGCCGCTCCAACGCCCACGATGCGTTCCACGGGACCCTGACCGTCCTGACCGGCGGCCTTGAGAAACCGCTGAACGCTGCTGATTCGGTACACCGCTTTTCGCTTCCGTCCTTCGCCCACGGGACGAGGCACCCAGAGCGTTTGTCGGCGGGGAAGACGACCGTCCCCGTTTTCCAACATGGCGCGAACCTCGGGCCGTTCGCACGCCACGATGAGGTCGGCTGTCGTTCCGTTTCGCAGGAATTCAGCCAACAGCCGCACGTGAGCCGGATGCTCGAGAACCCAGCAGGTGCGCATGACCCGTGGGAGAAGGTGGCCACCCTCAAGGCATCGCATGGGAGAAGTTGATGAGCGAGTTCGGGGGGTGAGCAGGCATGAGCAAAATCGGCATCCACCCGGCTGGAAGCAAAACCTACGCCCCCTACACCCCCGCTGTGGTCGTAGGCAACCACGTCTGGCTCTCCGGACAGATCAACATCGATGCGGGCGACGACATCGTTTCCCAAACCCAAGGCACGCTGGCCAAAATCGACGGTCTGCTCGCTGAAGCGGGCACCTCCAAGCACGACCTGGTGTTCGTCCAAGTCCTGCTCAAGAGCATGGACTTCTACGCTCCGATGAACGAGGTCTACGGAGCGTGGCTCGAAGGGGTCGAAATCAAACCCACCCGAGCGGCGTTTGCCGTCGACGCCCTGCCCGCCGATGCGCTGGTGGAAATTGTCGTTCAAGCCGTCAAGAGCGATTGAAATGCCGGGTTCGCCCTACTTGGATGAGCCGCCCAGAGGCCTGTGGACGTGGCCGAGGTTGCTACGCGTGGTCGGTTTGCCTGCGACGGCTTTTCTCGTCGCATGTGCCTACCACGGCGTGCTGCTCGAGGCGCTGGCCATCATCACGGTGACGATGCTGGCGGTCAACTGGATGGTCCGCTGAGGAGGTCGCACCTCAAACAGGTGTGAACTTCAAGGCCAGCAGGCTCTCGGGAAGCGGGTAATCGACGCCTTGTTCAGCGACACCCTGTGCCCAATCAACCAACGTCTGGTAGTGGTCTTCACTGGCGATGCCGCCAAGCCATGTGCGGCCCTCTGCAGTGCTCACCAAGGTGACGTTGGCACGGCTGCAAGGGCCCAAACAGGAGGTCACCCGGAGGTTGACGTGCTTGGAGAGGTCGTGCTCCCTCCAGAGCGTTTTGAGTTCATCCTTCGGCACGGCCAGGTTGCTCTTGTTGACGCGGCCACAGCAACAGCCGTCGCAAACGTTGACCGTGGGCTTCATGGGCAGGCTTCCTGAGGGGATGGGCGTTCTTCAAACGCCCTTGCGGACGTAGTTGTCGTTGTCAATGGGCACCCAGACGTTGGTCTTCTCCTCGTTTTGAATCTCGACACGGTACGGGTTGCCTTCGTCCCAACACTTCAGGATACGTCCCTTGGTGAATTCACCGATGTTGGCGTAGACGGTATCACCGACCTTGAACCGGAGTTCTTCGGCTTGACAGGCCATGAGGCCTTGCTGGAGTGCCTCCGGGTCGAGGTCGCGACCGATGAACACGAAACGGCATTCGCGCTCTTCGCCTTCTTTCCACAGGCCGAATCTCTTCGCTGAATTCTCCGCCAAAAAGCATGTGAACGCCCTGGAAGACAAACTTTGCATCCATGCCTTTGACGGCAAGGACGCCCTTGTAGCGGAACAGGTCCTCGCCCTGCTCCCGCATGAGCTTTCCAATCCACGACTGGAGTTTGTTCACGTTCAATTCGCCGACAAACCTGTAGCTCGTCGACGTGACGCGGTCGTCGTGCTCGTGTTCTGCTTCGGTGTCCAAGAATTCGGGGTCCATTTCGAGGGTCCGCTCCAAGTCAAACGCACCGATGTTGATGAGTTCGTTGGGGTCGATGATGCTGTTTTGGGTCCGAGTGATGGGAGCAAAAGCGTTGATGGACTTGATGCGAGACTCAACTTCAGCCAGTCCGTCCTCGTCAACGAGGTCAATTTTGTTGAGCATGATGCGGTCGGCAAACGCCAGTTGTTCAACGGATTCATTTTCAATGCCCTCGGGCTTTTCCTCGTCGAGGTGCTGAATGATGTGCTTGGCGTCCACCACGGTGACAATGCCGTCGAGGTAGTAGCGCTCAGTGACCCGCTCATCGACAAAGAAGGTCTGTGCCACAGGGGCAGGGTCCGCCAGGCCGGTGGTTTCGATGAGAACACCGTCGAAATCCTTGATGCGGTCGTGCATGTTGTCCAGAGCCTCGGTCAGATCGCCACGAACCGTGCAGCAGATGCAGCCGTTCATGACCTCGATGATGGTCTCTTCGGAACTCTCAACGAGAATGTTCTCGTCGATGCCCACTTCACCGAACTCGTTTTCGATGACTGCGAACTTCTTCTTGTGGTCCATGCTGGTGAGAATGTGATTCAACAGCGTGGTTTTTCCTGAACCCAAAAATCCAGTCAATACGGTCACGGGAATTCGGTCGTCGGTTTCAGCAGCAGCACTCATGTCTTCACCTGACTGCCCGAATTTTATTACGTATTTGAACAAAACTAATAATTCTGACTCGTGGTATTATTACACGGCCTTTGCAACCCAGCCTTCAAAACCCGCCACCTCTCCCAACCACCATGGAAACGTGGCCCGAAGCCTGTTTCAAGGCCTACGACATTCGCGGACTCGCCAGCGGGGACGGCACGGGAGAACTGACCCCCGACTTCGCCTACCGGTTGGGCCGCGCCCTGGCCACCTACCTCGAATGCGATTCCTTCGCCGTTGGGCGAGACATCCGGGACTCGTCGCCTGCGCTCGCCTCGCAACTCATGGCCGGTCTGACCGACGGTGGCGTCGAGGTGTGGAACCTCGGCATCGTGTCGACCGGGTGCGTCTACCACGCCTGCTGGACGCTGCCCGTGAACGGTGGCGTGATGGTCACCGCCAGTCATCTGCCCATGCCCACGCACAACGGCTTCAAGATGTGCCGCGGCACCCTGCCGCTGGCCGGTGAAGAAATTCAAGAACTCAAGGACGTCTTTCTCAAGGGTGACTTCCGAGAGGGAACGGGCGAGGTCGTCGACCACCCGCACATGGACGCCTACCTCGACGCCATCATCGCTTCGACCGGACCGTTGGCCCGCACCGTCAAGGTGGCCGTGGACTGCGGCAACGCCGTGCCCGGACCGTTCATGAGCGAACTGCTTGACAAGATGGGCGTGGAACACGTCGATCTGTATTGCGACTGGGACGCCACCGAACCGAACCACGGCGCCGACCCCACCCGACCGAAGAACATGGTCGACCTCGGGAAGGTCGTCGTGGAGCACGGTTGCGAATTCGGCATGGGTGCGGACGGCGACGGCGACCGCATTGGTGCAGTTGACGAAGAAGGCCGGTTCATCTACCCCGACCGACTCATTGCCCTGCTCGCTGAGGATTTGCTGCGAGACGAGGACGAGGTCCCCGAGGACGCAGCGGACGACGAGCATCTGCGCATCGTCTACGACGTGAAGTGCTCCATGAACGTGGAACAAGCGATCCTCCAGGCCGGTGGACGACCCGTGATGGCTCGCACCGGCCACTCGTTCATGAAGCGGGTCTTGGCCAGCATGCCTGACTGCAAAATGGCGGCCGAGATGAGCGGGCACATCTTCCTCGCTGACCGTGGATGGTACGGCTTTGACTGCTCGCTGTACAACGCAGCACGCCTCATCGAGTTGTGGTCCCGTCAAGCGCCTTCAACCGATGGCGGTCCGACGTTCTCGAGCGAACTCGACCGACTTGCGCCACCGCTCCCAACCACGGGCGAGGTCAAGGTGCCCTGCGCTGAAGAGAACAAATTGGAAGTGGTGGCGGCCATCACCGAGGCCTTTGAAGACATGGAATGCTCGACCGTGGACGGCGTGCGGGTGCGCTTCAACAACGAAGACGGTGAATACGTGGGCTGGTACCTTGCACGCAAGTCCAACACCGAACCCGTGCTCGTGATGCGCATGGAGGCGACCACCGAAGACCAACTCGCCACCATGAAAGCGCTGGCTGACGAGCGGGTCAGCGGCGTCATCAACATCGAAACGTTACTCAACGCTTGAGCGGGAAGCCTCGTCCTCGACTCAGATCAAATATCGCTGGTGTCAAAGTGGGGGGCGATGGTGTAGTCGAACACCATCAGTTCGACCGTGTAGTCCACCTGCTCGCCGCCGTCCGAGCGCTGCCCGCAGACAGGGTTGGCTTCGTTTCCGGCTTCTGCATCAACGCTGATGGATACCGTATGGTCGCCAAGACCGTCGGCCTTCAAATCGATTTGGGCTCTGATCTCGTCCATGGTAAGTCCGGACACGACGGCTCCCACCATGGATTCGTTGTACCAAGTTGCCATCGCTTCGTGAGCTCCAGAGCCTCCGTTGTTCTGTCCATCAGCAGATCCGTTGTACTCAAGATAACTGGCGGTGCCCGTGATGGTATCTGCAGCGTTGGAACCGGTGCAGAAGAAAGCGTCGTTCCCGGTTTCGTCTTCGGCGTAGGTCATGCTAATGCGAACACCCACGATGTTGAGGTCTTCGGCGTTGTTGACGGCGTCCGTGTTGTAGGTCATCGACCACGTGTCGCCGTCGGCGATGGATTCCGAACCTGAATCAAGAAGCACGAAGGTGATTTCACCGTTCACCTTGTAGTCGGCCACGCCGCCCCCGAGACTGCCGTCGGCTCCACCGGCAGCGAAGTTGAAGTACGCAGGGAAGGCAATGAGAAAGAAGACGATGCAACCGACTGTTATCTGTGCGTCAGGGTCCGTCTTCAAGTCGTCAATGGTGTACACTGCGCCCCCTCCAACCTTTCCGAGGGGGTGGCATTCTCTATGACTTTCGGTGAGAGACGGCGGCGCCGGGGCATCGGCCGCTCAGTCTTCACCACCTTCGTCACCGCTCTCCTCATCGCCCTCGGCGTCGTCTTCCTCGTCCTCGTCTTTCGCCGTGAGGGCGAGGAAGTTGTTGATGGCGGCAACGCCAAGGAGGGTGATGACCAGCAGAAGCGGGAAGCAGACCCAGTACATGTCAAAGGATTCCTCCTGCGGAGGCTCGGGCAGCGTGAACTGTTCAACCTCGGTGGCGTTTCGAACCGATTCCACGGTCAGGTTGGCCTCGGCCCGCACTTCGATGATCACGTGGAATTCCAGCGGGACCATCTCACCGAGAACGGTGATGGTGTAGTTCGTCTCGTTGGACGCCTCGGTGGGGGTGCCCGAGATCTGGCCGTTCTCGAACAGGAGACCGTTTGGCAGGGCCGGTGCAATCGACCAGACCGGGTTTTGATTCGCGCCGAAGTAGTAGATGGGGTACAGGGTCGGCATGGTTTCGTTGACGTCCAACACCACGCGAGTGGTGGGGTAGCGTGCGTAGAACGTGGGTTGGTTCACGGTCAGGTTGAACGTGGCCACGGCGCTTCCACCGGAGTTGTTGGCCCACACGGTGTACGTGGTCTGACTGAAGTTGGTCGTCGCCACGCCGATGATGTAGCCGTTCACGAAGGTCAGGCCGGGTGGCAAGGCAGGTTCAATCGACCAGTTGTCGGCCACACCGCCACCAAGCACGGGGATGAGACGGCCGCGCGTGACGCCGTTGACCAGGACGACCTCTGCCTCGGGGTAGTCGATGATCACGACCGGTTCGATGACCTCGATGGTGAACGTGATGTTGGCTGAGCCCCCAGAGTTGTTCGCCCAAATCGTGAACGTCGTCTCGGACAGGTTCACCGACGGCGTGCCGTAAAGCCAACCGTCCCACAGACCCACGCCATCGGGCAGGGCCGGCTCAATTTCCCAGGTCGCCACCGTACCGCCCGTGTTGTTGACGGTGGCATTGAACAAGGTCTCGCCTCGGGTACCGAAGAAGCGCTCGTCGAAGGTCAGGACGGCGACCGGCTCGACCACCGTGATGTTGAGGAAAGCGATGGCCGTGCCACCGCTGTTGAGCGCCGTCACGGTGTAGGTTGTGTTGGTGCTGTTCACCAGCGGCACGCCCGTGATGCTGCCGTTGTCGAAGACCATGCCCTCGGGCAGTTCGGGACTGATGGACCACGAGGCGACCATGCCACCGCCGAGCATCGGCACGATGCTGGCGTTGTCCTCGCCTCGCGTGAGCGTGATGTTCTCGGGCACATAGACGACCGTGGCCACCGGCTCAAGCACGGTGATGGTCAGGTAGGCCACACCCGTGCCGCCGGAGTTGTTGGCGTAGACCGTGAAGACGGTCGCCGTCATGTTGACCAGCGGCGCGCCAGAGATCGTACCGTTGGTGAAATTCAGGCCTTCGGGCAGCGCCGGGGAAATGCCCCAGGCTTCGGCCATGGCGTCGCTACCGAACACCGGCGAAGCGGGCCCATGGTCTCGTTTCGGGTGAGGATGAGGTTGTTCGGGTTGTAGATGAAGTCCACCACCGGCTCGAGAACGGTGATGTTGACCGTGGTTGAGGCTGCACCGCCCGACGTGTTGGCCCAGACGGTGAACATCGTGGTCGTCATGTTGACCTCGGGCGTGCCCGAGATCAGGCCGTCAACGAAGGTCAAACCGTCCGGCAGTGTCGGCGTGATGGACCAGTTGCCGACGTTGCCGCCACTGACCGTTGGCGACAGCGTGTCCATCGTCTCGTTGCGAATCAGCGTGAGGTTGTACGGGTCGTAGGACAGATTGACCGCCGGTTCGAGCACCGTGATGTTGACCCACGCCGTGGCGCTACCGCCCGTGGTGTTGGCGTACACGAGGTACTGCGTCTGGGTCATGTTCACGAGCGGCGTACCGCTGAACACACCGTTGGAGAACGAGAGGCCGTTTGGCAGGGTGCCCACCAGCGACCACTCGCTGACGTTGCCGCCCGAAACGGTGGGGTGCAGCGGCGACATGGTCGTGCCGCGCATCAGCGTCAGGTTGTCGGGCGAATAGAGCAGGTCGACCATCGGTTCGAGAACGGTGATGTTGATGGTCGCCGCCGCCGAACCTCCGGAGTTGTTGGCATACACGGTGTACATCGAAGTCGTCAGGTTGACCGTCGCTGTACCGCTGATGATGCCGTTGCTGAAGTTCAGGCCGTCGGGCAGAGCAGGATGGATGGACCAGTTTTCCACCACACCGCCGCTGTAGGTCGGATGGAGGTTGGACATGGCCACGCCACGGGTGAGCGTGATGTTTTCAGGCGAGTACGAAAGGTTGCCCGACGGCTCCAAGATGGTGATGTTGACCGTGTGGCTGGTCGCACCGCCCGACGTGTTCGCCCACACGGTGAACATGCTGAGCGTCATGTTGACCGTTGGCGTGCCGCTGATGACACCGTCGCTGAAGTTGAGGCCGGCGGGGAGGTCGGGTGAGATGGCCCAGCTGGAGGCATTACCGCCCGAGACCGACGGGAACAGCGTGGCCATTTGCACACCACGGATGAGGGTCATGTTCTCGGGGTTGTAGTCGAGCACTACGGCGGGCTCGAGCACGGTGATGTTGATGGTGGTGCTGAGGCTTCCTCCCGTGTTGTTGGCCCACACGGTGTAGGTGGTCGTGGTCATGTTGACCAGCGGCACACCCCAAATCGTTCCGTTGGTCGTGCCGAAGGACAGACCGGACGGCAGGCTCCCGTTGATGGCCCACGACGTGATTTCGCCAGGACCGGTGAGCGTGGGCACCAACGGAAGGTCCGTGCTGACTTCATCGCGGACCATGGTCACGTTCTCCGGTGTGTACGTCAGGCTGGTGGGCAACTGGTCGATGACGGTGATGTTGAGGTAGGCCACGCTTGAGCCGCCGCTGTTGTTGGCCCAAACGACGTAGGCCGTCGTGTTCCACAACTCGGTCGGTGTACCCCAAATCGTACCGTTGCTGGTCTCGAAGGTCAAACCGGCCGGCAGGCTGGCGTTGATGGCCCACGAGGTGATTTCACCGGCACCCGTGAGGGTCGGCACCAGCGGCAAATCCGTCGAGGCGGTGTTGTTGGTCAGGAGGAGGTTGGAAGCAGAATAAGCGATGGTCGGCAGTTGGTCCACAACGGTGATGTTGAGGTAGGCCACGCTTGAACCACCGCTGTTGTTGGCCCAAACCATGTAGGTGGTTTGTGGCCACAATTCCGTCGGCGTTCCCGAAAGCACCCCGGTCTGGGTGTTGAAGGACACACCACTTGGCAGGCTTCCGTTGATGGCCCACGAAGTCACGGCTCCACCGGTGTTGGTTTGGTGGTTGATCGACAACGGACTGTGGGCCCACAGTTTGTGGCCCGCCGATGTCAGGGTACTGAAATACATGGTTCCGTTGTGGTAGAACTGCGTACCAGCGTAGCCGGGGAAGCTGTGCACGGGGTTCTGGTCCGAAACCAGCCACGTGGATTGATTGGAGGTGTCGTGCGCCCACATCTCAACGCCGTACGCCGTGTCGAGATTTGCTCTAAAGTAGAGGGTATCACCAAGAACCATGACGAGTCTGGCGCTGAACGCACTCATCGAACCGCCTTGGGCACTGGCATCGTGCACCTTCCACGTCGTTCGATTCGAAGTATCGTGCGCCCACAATTGAGACAACCCTGTGGTGTCGTCTCTCGCATCGAAATACAGCGTGTCCCCGATGAGCACCGCCATGTTGTCGCCCGGCAAGCTGCTGTTCCTCGAAGAATACGAATAATCTTGGAAGATGTCGGCCACAAGCCACGTGGAATGATTCGAGGTGTTGTGCGCATAGAGCTCAACACCCGTGCCGTAATTCCCATCCGCACTGAAGTAGAACGCCTCACCGGTGAGCATGAAAGGCATGTAGACACCAGGGTAACTGTGCTTGGCTTGATTGTAGTTTGCTGGGTTGATATCGCTGACCAACCACGTGGTGTGGTTTGAAGCGTTGTGCGCCCACAATTCGTTCCCTCGAGTGTAATCGTCGGCGTTGAAATAGATGGTATCGCCGATGTGAATGGACGATGCGGATCCCGGATTGCTGCTGTATGGCGAGATGTCAGCCACCTGCCACGTCGTCAAATTGGAGGTGTTGTGCGCCCACAACTCAGTACCGTCGTTTCCGTCGTTCGCAGCGAAATAGACGGTGTCGCCGATGAGGTGCGCAAGGGGTTTGTTGGTGTAGATTGATGGAGGGGTCAACCCCGAATCCGTACCGCTCCAGATGTCGGCCACTTGCCACGTCGTGCCGTTGGTGGTGTTGTGCGCCCAGAGTTCAACTCCGGTGCTTCCGTCGTCTGCGGAGAAGTAGATGGTATCGCCGACAAGGACGGACAGATACTCGCCCGGATTGCTGTGCGAAAAGTTGTTGATGTCGCTGACCATCCAGCCGGTGTTGTTTGAGGTGTTGTAGGCCCACAGTTCGGTACCGTTGTTCCCTAAAGCGTCGAAATAGATGACGTCGCCAACCAAGAAAGACATGCGTTCTCCGTTGTCATGCGTAAAGAGGACTTGCCAGGAGGTTCCGTTGGACGTGTTGAGCGCAGTCAGAGGACCGAACTGGCAATTGCACATCGCGGGTTTTGGGCCGTTGATGTAGACGACATCACCGACGAAGACCGCCAACTTGGTTGGATCAAGTTGGTTGATTTGCCAAGAGGAACCGTTGCCCGTGGTGATGTTGATGAACGAAGGCCCGATGTTCACGTAGGAATTGTTGGTCCAGATGTTGTTTTCTGGAATGTACTCGAACGGACCCGGTGCCTCGTCGTTGATGGTGATGTTGATGGTGGCCGAGGTCGAACCTCCGCTGTTGTTGGCCCAAACGGTGTAGGTGGTGGCCGTTGTCTGCAAGACCGTCGGAACACCCCAAATCGTTCCGTTGCTCGTTCCGAAGTTGAGGCCGGCTGGTAGGTGGCGTTGATTTCCCACGAGGTGATTTCACCCGAACCGGTCAACGTCGCATTCAGTGGCAAATCCGTGCTGGATTGACCTTTCGTGAGCGTAAGGTTCTCCGGTGTGTAGGAAAGCGACGGCAACTGGTCGTTGATGGTGATGTTGATGCTCGTGGTTGAACTGCCGTTGGCGTTGGTCGCCGTGATGTTGTACCACGTGGTCGTGCTCAACGCTGTCGGCGTTCCCCAAATCGTACCGTTGTTGGTCCCAAAGTTCAGGCCTGCAGGGAGGGATGGTGAGATCGACCAGTTGGAGGGCTGGCCGATGATGGCGCCTGCAGCGTTGTTCATCTGGCCGTACGTGCTCGCAGTCCCGTTGTAGTATTGGAAGTAGAGACTTCCGTTGATGTTGTGGAGATCGCCGACGTACGGGTTGGGGAAATCCCCGTCGTAGTTCGTGTACAACGTCGTGCCGTTGGTCGTACCGTCGGTGCTCCAGAGACCCGAGATGCTGTCGGAATTGCTGAAGTATTGCGTGCCACGCACATACAACACGTCACCTATCACGACATTGATGGCGTTGAGGCAGCAACAAGGCCAGATTTGACCAACTGCGTGCCGGCGGTGGTTCCATCGGTTCGCCAAATACCGTTGTCAGTGTTCGCCGTTCCAGTCTTCGCAGAGAAGTAAAGGTAATCATCGGTCGATGTGAACACACGAGCAGACCGTAGTCCAGTGCCGAATTGCCGCCCGTGTAAACGTCCTTCACCATGACGGTTCCCGATGTGGTTCCGTCCGTCTTCCACAACTCGTACCCCTTGCCGTTCGCAGAGCGGCTGAAGTACAACTCATCGTTGAACAATTCAAGACCGTACTTTCCGGTGTCCAGACCAAACGACGTCGTTCCGGCAGCCGCCGTTCCGTTGCTCGGTACAGGCAATAGCCGTTTCCAGTTCTGAGGATTGCCTCCGGTCAAGAACCAGAGCCAGCCGTCGTGAACCACGAAGTTACTCGGGTTGGTCATTCTCGGTATGTTGAATCGCTGACCGGGCGAGAGATCGACAAGAAGGCTCAAGCCCGAACTGTTGTACATCAGTACCTCTCGTCCGTTGTTGTTCCAGTGCCCGCCCCCGTAAAAGGAACCATTGTACTCAATTACGCTGTGGAAGTTACAGTTGCTAACATAACAACCCGAGTTTGTGGCTTTCACGGTTCCGCTGGACGTACCGTTGGTTTTCCAAATCTCAACACCACTGCTGGTATATCGTGAAGAAAAGTGAACCTCATCGTTGAAGACAAAGAAGCTGCTTGGGCTTGACGAAGAGGTTCCTGAGACAATGTCCTTGACCATGCTTGTCCCAGCGGTGGTACCGTCAGACTTCCAAAGTTCTATACCGGTGCTGTTGGTTGATGCTTGGAAATACATCGTGCCGTTGTGAACAATGCGATGGGTGCATGAAGAGATTGAAACGTTCGTAGCAAGTACGTATGGGTTGCTGGTTGAGGTTGGTAGGCTTGTATTGAACGCCCACATTCGCCAGTCGTTTGTTCCGAAAATCAACAAATTCCCGTAGGTGCATGCCCCATGAGCTGAAGCCGTACCGGCGCCCAGAATGGATGTGATGTTGCCCGTTTGACCGAGCAACGTCGGCGTGATCGTGTAGGAGGTGCCGTTGGTCATGGTGTAGTTGTCCGGACTGTAATCGATGTTCGGTGTTGGCTCGTTGATGGTGAGGGTCAAGGTCGCTGTAGCGGAACCACCTGAATTGTTGGCATAAATCGTGAACGTTGTTGCACTCATGTTTGACAATGGACGACCGTAGATCGTACCGTTATCGAAAGATAATCCAGATGGCAATGCAGGTGTAATACCCCATGAAACGACATCGCCGCCAGTGTTGCTTGCGGAAACATTGGCCATGGTGTACCCTCGGACGATGGTTACGGTCGATGGGTTGTAGCTGATGTTCGCAAGTTCCTCAACCACGGTGATGTTGAGGTAGGCCACGCTTGAGCCCCCGCTGTTGTTCGCCCAAACCATGTAGGAGGTTTCGTCCAGAGTTCGGTCGGCGTACCGTAGGGAGTTGTTGGTGCCGAAGGAGAGACCGCTGGGAAACTGGCGTTGATGGCCCAGGGGGACATTCCCACCCGTATTCGTTTGGTAGTTGATAGAGGAGAGATTGTACGCCAAAAGGCCTTCCATTAACACAACAGCACGGAAGTAGAGTGTATCATCGATGGGAAAAGGTTTCAATTGAGGGAGCCATTTGAACCATTATTCACGCAGCCACTTTTGGGGTTTTAGAATTGACGGTCGGGGCCCCGAACTCATATCCAGTACTGCCGTCGTGGCCCTGAAAAAAATTGTATTCCAACGACCTTTAATGGAGCGCCCACTTGAACCATTACCGGTAATGGCAGTCAACCCCGAGAGCGGTTTTAGTCGTGCGCCCACATTTGGGGGCCGGATGGGGCCCTGGCACTGAAAAGACTGTGTCGCCAAGGAGTGTACCCCCCTGAAGATTGCGCCCACGAGCCACCCTACATCAGCCACTTGCCATGTGGTTGGTGGTTTTATTTGCGCCCAAATTCTTGGGTGCCCATCATTGGCGCTGAAATAGATGGTATCACCAACGAGTGGACCAATGCTTTCTATGCTTACGAGTCCATCTCCTGATCCGCGTTAATGTCAGCCACTTGCCGTTGTAGAATTGGCGGCGTGCCCCCAAACATGACCTGTACTTTCCTTCTGGGAGAAATACAATATCACCAACGGGGGTTCACCTCTGTATCCCGGTGTACTCTGGTCTGAACCGCTGTTTATGTCAGATACACGCCATTTGGGTTTCCCCTGGACGATCGTGAGC
>BOYQ01000011.1:0-30046 GCA_019651595.1 Candidatus Poseidoniales archaeon
TCCCCGTCGTTGAGAAGGGCATCTCTGCCGTCCGTGGCCACGGCCATGTCGTTGTGGCCGTCGCAATCGAAATCCCCGATGGCGACGTCCATTGGGTCGCGGTTGGTGGTGTAAGTTCGTGCAACGGATGCGCTGGCGGTGGTCGCCAGGGCAGCGGTGGTGCTGAGCACCATCAACAGCGTTAGGAAAACACTGCGCATTCGGGCCTTAGAGAGGTCGTTTTGGGTAAACATGGACATCACTTGTCCCCGCGACGGCCTGTTCGGATATAATGCCTTTGCACTTAAGTTCCCCTGCAACAAGGGCGCAAGCCCCCGTTTATGTTCAATTTTTGAAGGGTTTTCTCCCTCCTATTTGAACCGTTTATGGCGGCTCAAATCCGACCGGACAACCACTTGGGCGAGGGTCCCCATCCTGTCGAGTCTCCGCCGTGGATTTTGACGAGTTTACCGGCGGAAAACAGGGAGTCCAACCACACCTCGAGGGCCGTGCCCTCTCGGCCTCCCAACTTGCTGCTGGAGATCTCCTCGATGTCTTCGGTGCGCAAGCCGGTGATGCCGTGATCTCGGACCACCAACTGAAGGAGTTCGCGCAACCATGCCTCGGCCATGGGGTCAACGCTGGTGGCGCCCTGAGCGGGCACGGGCGGGTCCATGTCTTCGAGAACGTCCATGAGTTCGATGATGTCGGGCCGCTCGGCGGGCTCAAGACCTGATTGACTGAGTTTTTCCTGAAGGTTGAGTTCGCCAATCGGGCGTCGAACCACCGGAATCCGACCCGGGTCAGGAGTGGGACCCATGTCAGCGGGCGCCTGCGATTCCGGCGCATCTTCCATCTCGATGTTCACGCCGGCCGCCTGCCGCTCTCGGCTCACGCTGGACAGGTTGCTGGCCTTGACTTCGGTGCCGGTCGGCATGGTCCAACCGACCCCGGTCAGGCCGAGTTCATCGACGTGGTTCGCCACCCATTCAGCGTCGCCTTCGATGACGATGTTGACGTCGTGGTCGTCCGAGCGAAATCGGTACCGGACGTTCCCACGCAACTGACGCATTACCCGGGCCTGTGCTTCATCAGACTTTCAATCTACTGGGTTCACGCGGTCGCCTGAGCCATCTCCCGAAGAACGGTGTGGAGAATGCCGCCGTTGCGGTAATACTCCACTTCGACGGGCGTGTCCAGACGAACTTGGGCCTCAAACGTCACGGAGGTCCCGTCGGCCCGCTGGGCCGTGATGGTCACCCACTCCAGAGGTTGCACCGCGTCGCTGAGCGGGATGGTGAAACTCTCGTGCCCCGTCAGACCGAGGGTTTCGTGGGATTCACCGTCTTTGAACGTCAGCGGAAGAACGCCCATGCCAACGAGGTTGGAACGATGAATGCGCTCGAAGGAGGTGGCGATCACGGCTTTCACGCCGAGCAAGTACGTGCCTTCGCGGCCCAATCTCGAGAGGAACCGGTGCCGTACTGGCTGCCCGCCAACACGACCTTCGGCGCCTCGATTTGAGCGGCCTCGTAGACCGACGTGACCTCACCGGTTTCGTGGTTCAACGCAAAGCCGCCTTCGGTGCCGGGTGCCATTTGGTTGCGAATGCGAACGTTGGCGAAGGTTCCGCGCATCATGATTTCATGGTTGCCACGGCGGCTCCCGAAGGAATTGAAGTCGGTTTTCTTGACGTCCCGTTCCACCAGCCACTGACCGGCTGGGCCTTGGGCAGGGAAGGACCCGGCCGGCGAAATGTGGTCGGTGGTGATGGAATCGCCGAGCTTGAGCAAGACCTTCGCCCCCTCGATGGTCGTGATGGGAGCGGGCGTGGCGGACAGCCCGGAGAAGAAAGTCGGGAGGCGAATGTAGGTCGAGGCGTCCTGCCACGGGTAGAGCGGCGAGGCTTCAGCCGGGATGCTGTTCCAGCGCGGCTCGTTCATGGCGTCAGCGTAGCGCTGGCGGAACATCTCGGGGGTGATGACCTTCATCGCTTCATCGACCGCCGCCTCGGAAGGCCAGATCTCGCTGAGCATCACCGGCTTGCCTTCTTGGTCGTGGCCAATGGGCTCGGTGGTCAAGTCGATGTCGAGGTTTCCAGCGATGGCATAGGCGACCACCAGCGGCGGACTCGCCAGGTACGAGGCCTTGACTTTCCCGTGCACGCGGCCCTCGAAATTGCGGTTGCCGGACAGGACGGAACCGACGATGAGCCCCGCCTCGTCGATGGCGGCCTCGATGGGTTCGGCCAGCGGTCCGGAGTTGCCGATGCAGGTCGTGCAACCGTATCCCACCGTGTGGAAGCCCATGGCGTTGAGGTCGTCCTGAAGACCGGTCGCTTCGTAGTATTCGGTGACGACACGGCTGCCCGGCGCCAGCGAGGTCTTGACCCAGGGTTTGACAGACAGCCCGCGCTGACGTGCGTTTCGTGCGAGCAGACCGGCCGCCATCATGACGCCGGGGTTGGAGGTGTTGGTGCAGGACGTGATGGCGGCGATGACCACATCGCCGTGGTTCAGGTCAAACATTTCTCCGTTCATTTCGACGATGGCGCTCTTGGACAGATCCTCAGACGCCAACCCGTGCCCGTGATGCCCCTCCTCATGGGTGAGGCTGTGGAGGAAATGGGATTTCATCTCGTTCAGGTCCACACGGTCCTGCGGGCGCTTGGGGCCCGCAAGGGCAGGAACAACGTCGTCGAGGTTCAACTCGAGCACGGCGGTGTAGGATTTCTCCTCCGCACCTTCATCGCACCAGAGCCCCTGTGCCTTGGCGTAGGCTTCAACGCCGGCCACGGCAGCATCCTCGCGTCCCGTCAGTCGGAGGTAGTCAAGGGTGCGCTCGTCCACCGGGAAGAAACCGCAGGTGGCACCGTATTCGGGCGCCATGTTGGCGATGGTGGCTCGGTCGGCAAGGGAAAGGGCCTTCATGCCCGAGCCAAAGAATTCAACGAACTTGCCCACCACGCCGTGCTCGCGGAGCATCTCCACGATACGAAGGGTCATGTCGGTGGCGGTCACGCCGGGCTGGAGGCTACCGGTCAGACGAACACCGACCACGTCCGGAGCGAGCATGTAGATGGGTTGCCCCAACATCACGGCCTCGGCTTCAATGCCACCCACTCCCCAACCAAGGACGCCGAGACCGTTGACCATGGTGGTGTGGGAATCGGTGCCGACCAAGGTGTCGGCCAGCCAAACCCCGTGCTCCTGACGAGCCACGCTGGCGAGGAATTCGAGGTTGACCTGGTGAACGATGCCGCGGGAGGGCGGGACGGCTTGGAAATTGGCCAGCGATTGCTGGCCCCACTTGAGGAAGGTGTAGCGCTCCATGTTTCGGTGGTATTCGATGTCGAGGTTCATGTCGAGCGCATCGCTGCTCGCACCGGAAACGTCCACCTGCACCGAGTGGTCGATGACCAAATCAACCGGCACCTGAGGGTTGACCTTCTCGGGGTCGCCGCCCATTTCCACCATGGCGTCGCGCAGCGCAGCCAGGTCAACCACGGCAGGCACGCCGGTGAAATCCTGAAGAATCACTCGGGAGGGACGGAAGGGGATTTCCCCGCGCTCCCCGTCGGGCGTCCACGCGGCGATCTTTCGAACATCGTCCTCCGTGATGAGGAAACCGTCGTTTCCTCGCAAGGCACCCTCCAGCAGGATGCGGATGGAGTAGGGCAGATGCGCCGTAGGAATGCCGTTGGCGTCGAGGGCATCAAGGGCGTAATAATCGCCACCAACACCGAGGGTTTGCCGTGCGTTAAAGGGGTCCAAGGTCGCCATCATTTCGGGGAAAACCCCGTTGTCTATGAACAAAACCCTTCACAACCCACGTTGGGTTGAACGGCATCAAAAGGCGCTGATTCAATCAAAAGGTCGCTCGCTTCACCAGAACTCGTACCAGGGCTTGGTTTCCGAACCAACAAAGGTAGCGGAGACCAACTCAACGTTTTGGACGGGTCGGTCGTTGCTTCCTGTTTCAACACCTGAAATGGCCGTAACGTGGTTGCACCCGCTGGTCACCTCACCGAACACGGTGTGGACGCCGTCCAGCCACGTGGGCGTGCTGTCGCTGGGAATGAGGAAGAACTGACTGCCGCCGGTGTGGGGTGCACTGGTTTTGGCCATGGAAATGGTGCACGGCTCGTGGTCGAGACCGTTGTCGGCTTCGTCGGGGATCGTGTAGCGGTCTTGTTGACAGTCGGCCTCGGAAACGCCGTTGTCGCCGTTGCAGTACCCGAACCACTTGGCGGCGTGGCCGCCCGTGCCGTCGCCGTTGGTGAAATCGCCGCCCTGAATCATGAAGTCGTCGATAACCCGATGGAAGACGGTGCCGTCGTAGTCCCCGTTTTGGACGAGGAGTTTGAAGTTCTCAACGTGAATCGGGGCCGAATCAGGGTACAACTCGATGGTGACCGTCCCGCTGTTGGCGCCGCCGTTCCACCTCAATTGAAGGTCGACGATGTCGGTCGTGGTGTCGGCCCGGTTGACGACGTTGATCATCGCCAGCACGAGCACACCAGCCATGAAAATGGCGACGATGCCCGCCGGGGTCGGCGTTCCATCGTTGAGCAAGCGAGGGAAGGTGGTTTCGCTGATGCCCTTGTCCTGCATCTCGTTGAGAAGGTCGTTGTAGAGGCGGTCGGCCTTTTTGTCGCGGGGTTCTTTTGGTGGATTCTCGCAAAGAGAAGCCGCCCGCCGATAGTCGCCGCGATTGTTGCGTGCCTTGGCCTCCAACCACGTTGCGTGGCCTGCCAAGCGCAGCGTCGTGGGCTCCTTTCCGTCGGCGTCAATGCCCCGAAGAATCTTGAGGGCCGACTCACCTTTTCCTTTGGTGATGGCCTTCTCCGCCTTGTCCCAACCGTCCGTCATCGCGTCGTCCGCCATGACCCTTCCAACGGCCGAGTGGTTTTGAGCCTCACGCTCAACAAAACCTCACGGCGCCCTACGGGCGTTTGTTCCCTGAATGACGTGGCAACATGTTGAAAGAGTGCGCAACCCGCCCAGCCTCAAGGACGGGTTGACCGCCACCCCACGAGGGATGTTTCACATGGACCGCATCATCAACGACTTCACCATCAACATCGCCACCGCCAACGGAACCGGGTCGCAATCGGCCAACTTGATCCTCCTCCAGTCGCTCTTCGACATGGGCGTTCCCGTCAGCGGAAAGAACCTCTTCCCGTCCAACATTTCAGGGCTTCCGACGTGGTACATCGTCCGCCTCTCCGACAAGGGCTACCAGGCGCCCGGCGACCGCACGCACATCCAGGTCCTCGTGAACCCAGCAACGTGGGACGACGACCTCGCAGCGCTCGAACCCGGCTCCGTCGTGATTTGGAACAGCGACACCAAGAAGAAAACCGTGGAGCGAGAGGACATCATTTCGTACCCGGTGCCGATGAGTTCCCTGGCCCGAAAAATCAACCCAAAAATCGCCAAACTCGTTACCAACATCATCTACGTCGGCGTCCTCGCCGAACTGCTCGGCATCGACCAAGCCTGCCTGGAATCCGCTGTCGCCAAGCAGTTCAAGGGCAAGGCCACCGCCGTGGAACTCAACATCACCGCCCTCGGGCTTGGGCCGCGACTACTGCAAAGAGCACCTGACCAAGGAGGACGCTTACGCCGTGGAATCTCGCGACGTCGAGACCCCGCAGTTCTTCATCGAAGGCAACGAGGCCGCCGCACTCGGCGCCCACTACGGTGGCGTCCAACTGCTGGCTTGGTACCCCATCACGCCCTCGTCCTCGCTGGCGGAAGGCATCATCAATTACATCCCGAGGCTTCGAACCGACGACGACGGCAATGCGAACATGGCCGTGATTCAGGCCGAAGATGAACTCGCTGCAGCCGGCATGGTGCTCGGTGCTGGTTGGGCCGGTGGCCGTGGCATGACCGCCACCTCCGGACCCGGCATCTCGCTGATGCAGGAATTCATCGGATTGGCTTATTTCGCCGAAATTCCTTCGGTCTTCTGGGACGTCACCCGGGTTGGCCCCTCCACCGGCCTGCCAACACGAACCCAGCAATCCGACATCGCCATGCTGTACGAAGGCAGCCACGGCGACACCCAGCACATCGTGCTCATCCCCGGAACCGTGGAGGAGTGCTTTGAGTACGGATGGCGAGCATTCGACATTTCGGAGCGCTTCCAAACGCCCGTGTTCGGGATGAGCGACCTCGACCTCGGCATGAACCGCTGGGCTTGCGGCGGTTTCACCTACCCCGACCAACCCATGGACCGCGGCAAAACCGTCCGGGATAAGGACGTGTTCGAGGCGTTCGAAACCTTCGGTCGCTACCTCGACGTGGACGGCGACGGCATTCCCTACCGAACCCTGCCCGGTTCGGGGATGGCGCCCATCCTCTACCGAGGCACCGGCCACAACCCCATGGGCGTTTACTCCGAAAAGCCAGAGGACTACTACAACCTCATGCAGCGCCTTCGAATGAAGATCGACAAGGCACGGGACGAACTTCCCGCCCCCATCCTCCGAGAAGAAGAGGAATGCGAAGTCGGCATCGTCTTCCTCGGCAGCATGGAGAACTCCATTCAGGAAATCGACGACATTCTGGAAGAAACCGGTCTCAAAGTCAGCCAGTGCCGTGTTCGCGCCCTGCCCTTCCACTCCGATGTCGAGGCCTTTGTACGCCGCCACGAGGTCGTGATCGTCCTCGAGATCAACCGAGACGGTCAACTCTACGGCATCCTGCGCCGGGAACTCCCCAACGACCTGGTCACCAAGGTCCACTCGGTCGCTTACAGCGACGGTATGCCACCCCGTGCACGCATCTACGCTGAACGGATTTTGGCCACCCTTGAGGAGGTGAATCAATGAGCGATAAACCCGCACGAGCCGTCAAACTGAACGTCCTGAATGAACCCAAAGACAGCTACACCGGTGGCCCATCGTCCCTTTGCCCTGGTTGCGGCCACGACCAAATTTCGAACGTGATCATCACCGCCGCTTGGGAAAACGGCATCGAGCCCCACCGCATCGCGAAGATGTCGGGTATCGGCTGTTCGTCCAAGACCCCCGCCTACTACCTGGGCCAGTCCCACGGGTTCAACACCGTTCACGGCCGCATGCCCTCGGTGACCACCGGTGCTTACGCCATCAACAAGGACTTGCTCTACCTCGGCGTTTCGGGGGACGGCGATTCGGCCTCCATCGGTATCGGCCAACTCATCCACGCCATTCGCCGAAACATGGACATGGTCTACATCGTTGAGAACAACGGTGTGTACGGTCTGACCAAGGGCCAGTACTCCGCCACCGCTGACGTTGGCTCCAAGAAGAAGAAAGGACCCGCCAACGAAACCCAACCCATCGACTTGTGCGCCATGGCCATCAACCTCGGGTGCACGTTCGTTGCACGGTCGTTCTCGGGCTCAAAGAAACAGTTGACGTCCCTGCTGAAGGCGGCCATGTCCCACAAA
The DNA here is from genome assembly GCA_019651595.1 of Candidatus Poseidoniales archaeon. Taxonomy (GTDB): domain Archaea; phylum Thermoplasmatota; class Poseidoniia; order Poseidoniales; family Poseidoniaceae; genus Poseidonia. The sequence continues at coordinate 7,423 of BOYQ01000011.1, forward strand.
GGCTTCGCGCTCATCGACGTGATTTCACCCTGTGTGACCTTCAACAACAACGACGAGTCCATGCGCTCCTACGGCTACGTGAAAGAGAACGAAATCACGCTCCACATGGCTGATTACATCCCGCACTTCAACCCCATGGAAGAGATCGAAGTCCCCGAAGGCCACTTCCGAGACATCACCCTTCACGACGGTTCCACCATCCGGTTGGAGACCATCTCAGCCGAGCACGACCCGAGCGACGCCATGGCGGCGCTCACGGCACTTCACGGCGCCGAGACGGACAAAAAACACGTGACGGGACTGCTCTACTTCGACGCCACCAAACCGTCCCTGGCCGAAGACCTCGGTTTGGTCGACCAACCGCTCCTCGACATCCCTGATGAGGTGCTGCGCCCCGATCAAGCCTCGCTGGATGCCCTGAACGCTGAATTCCTGGCTTGAGTGTCCGTCGACCGCTTCTCTCATTAAGGACCCCGACAAGATACGGACCATGGTTGACCCCTTGACCCTTGGCGGTAGCCTCGGTTTGGGAGGTTTTGGTGTCTACTTACTGAATCGATATTGGCAACAACGCCAAGCACAATTGCGGGCTCAAGCCCTGCTCGAGAAGTACAGCACGCAATCTCGGATCGGCCTCCATCAGGGCCGCATGCGCCTGTTGGTGAGCATGCCACAGGTCGGCGAACTCCCCCTGGCGGAACAAGAGGCTTGGCGGGAGCGGGATGAGCGTCGAAACCAGCATTTTCTGGACCTCGGATTGCTTCAGGCGGATGATGAGCCACCGGAGGAGGGCATCCCAAGCGATGAGGAACGATTGGAGGCCCTTGAATCACGTCAACAATGGATGGACGTGCATGAACCCCCGTTGAGCGAACACGCTGCGGTGGTGGCGGAAGAGCACGTTGGGAGCGGCGTGGTGGTGGCCACGGAAGCGGACGAGGAACCGGAGGTCGACATGGATGAACGGCTTGAGCGAGAGGGCGGTGCTTCCGGTGAAGTACAGATTTCGCTGGCTTGGGACGACTACAACGACCTCGACCTCCACCTGTTCTGCCCGTCGGGTGAGCGCATCTACTTCAACAACAAGAAAAGCGAATGCGGCGGCCATCTCGACGTGGACATGAACGTGCGGCCCGTGTCGAACACGCCGGTCGAAAACGTGGTGTGGCACGACGATGCGCCGTTGGGGACCTACAAGGTGGGCGTGCATTTCTACAAACATCATCGCAAGCGTCAGGACCAAGCGGACGTGCAAGTATCGGTTGCGGGTCATCACCCACGGTCGCAGTCGCGAATACCTCGGGACCATCAAGTACGGTCAAGCCATGCAAATGGTGACGTCCTTTTCGTTGACCGACGCCGCTCACAAAGGATGAGCCACCAGCGCCGCCCCCAAGGGACCGGCGGTGTCTGAGAGCAAAGCAGGCACCAGTTCAGCCTCGGTCGACAGCAGGGGACGCAGGGTATCCCAGTGCTCCATCAGCCCACCGTAGAGGACGATTCGATCGGGAGATAGCCGATCCTCCAGATGGTCCAACCCCTCCTGAAAGCGCTTCGCCCAAGCCTCAAGCGTCAAACCTTCCTGCTGGCGAGCGCGCCCCGAGAGGTGTTCTTCCAAGCACCCCGGTTTCGTGGGGTGAGGCCATCGGCCGTACTCGAGGTTGGCCACCAACGCTCCGTCTTGATGAAGGGTGGTGCCCAGACCGGTCCCGATGGTCAAGGTCAGGACGCAGGTGGCCTTCCCGTGGCCTGCGCCGTGGACGGCCTCGGCGATGGCGACAGCGTCGGCGTCGTTCACCATGGCAAATCGGCCGCCGTGGAAATGCGCCAGGCGCTCTTTGACGTCAACGCCAACCCACGCCTCGCCTAAATTGGGGGCCGTGACCGGACGGTCGTCGACGACAGCGCCCGGAAAACCCAGCCCGATGGGGCCGTGCCAATCCAGCGATTCAATGGCTGTCTCGAGGGCAGAAAGGACCTCTTCTGGCCCGGTGGTCGAGCCGTGTGCGTGCCGGTGAAGCTCACCGTGGAGGGTGCCGGTGTTCACATCAAACACGCCAAGACGGAATCCACTCCCGCCCACATCAATGCCCAGGACCCTCACGGGCCATCCCCTGCCTTTCGCTTGAGAATGGCGTCGACCAGCGGCGGGAACGTGGTCCCGTGAGGGTGAGGCGACTGCACGTCGGCGGCCTGTGAAACGACGGGAAAAGCCCCGCCAACCGCAACCGACCAACGAAGCAAGTCGAACATCGGAAGATCGTTGGGTGCATCACCGACGCACAGCGCATCTTCCACCGACCAACCCATTCGGTCGAACAACACCCGAAGCCCCTCGCCCTTGCTGAGGTGGGGTTCCATCAAGTGGATGGCAAAACCCGTTCGAACGACGCTCAGGTGAGGCCACGGGCCACCGGCCATCGCCTCGGCAACCGGTTCCAGGGGCTCGTCGGGGTGCAAGCACCATTCGCTTTCTCGCCATCGATTGGTGGCGATGCCTTGCGGGTCCAATCCATCAATGCGTTCAGACAACCACAACGCAGCCTCCCGGGCTTCGGTCGCCGTTGCTCTCAGGACCGGTTCCTTCCACGACGGATGCCAAATCACGCCACCGTTTTCACAGCACATGGGTGCTGAGAGACCGAGAAAACGCCACAATCCGTAGGTGATGGGACGGACGTTTCCGGTCGCAAGGACCACGGGAATGCCAGCGTCTTCCAACCTCCTCACCGCCGCCACCGCCTCGGTCGAGAGGTGCTTCTTCCCGTCGGTGATGGTCCCGTCGATGTCAATGACAACGACACTTGGACACCAGTCCGGTGGAAGCCATTCCATGCTCGTTCGTGGAGAACGGGCGGCATGAACCTTGCCTTCACGCAGCCAATCAGCGGATTGAATGAGATGATTTCTTGAACAACCGTTGATTGGCAGACGCCATGGGGACTTCGGACGATACAGAAGTTTTCCCTGTCCCTCGAGGACGACCCGCCTGCTGCGGCCCCCGTTCAACCCGTGGAGGCCGAGGATACCTCGTCCACTGGCGTGGAGGTTCCAGCCGACGAAGCGCCAGCACTGGAAGCTGATCTTCTCGACACCACGGTCCTCAGCGAGGCCACCGGCTCCTACACCGTGAGCTGGCCGATCCTCGGCATGGACTGCCCCGATTGTGCCACCAAGGCCACCCGTGCGATGAATCAAATGAAACAGGTGTCGAACCCCAACGTATCGGTCACCTCCGGGGAGGTCAAACTGGACATTGACCTTGAGGTCGGCCCCCTTTTCGAGATTTCATCCGTCCTCCGGTCACTCGGTCATGCCCCAGACGTGGAACACCACGAACTCGTCGGGGTCAAGGCCTCGGCCGTCGCTCAACGAAACGGTGTGCCCGTGCAGCGACTCGATCGCGTGATTCGTCGGCAGCCCGGTGTGCTGGACGTCGAGATTTCTGACGACGATCGCATCCTTGTTCAGCTCGTCGTCACCAATGACGAAGCCCTGCTGGCCTCAAGGCGCCAGGGTCTTGAATCGGTGCTCGGGCGCCCGCCAGAATTTACAGAAGCAACCTCAAATCGCGTCCGTCCTGACCAGTGGCGCCTCATCGGCGGTGGCGTTGCGCTACCGGTGCTCATCATCGTTATGATTGCAGAATTTTTGGGCTACCATGGACCGCTCATTCCCGTTTTGGCTGCGCCCGGTGTCGCCATCGGCGGAGTTCAAATGTTCAAGGAAGCGTACGGCTCACTTCGAAGCTTGCAGATGGGGTTTCAGGTGCTCACCAGTTTGGCGGTCATCGGTGCTTGCATCCTCGGCATGTGGGAAGAAGCGCTCATCGTGACCATTTTGGTGGCCTTCACGGTTCACCTCGAAGGAGACGCCCTGCTCAAGGCACGCGAGGCCATGCAGGGCGGTCTTGACCGGTTGCCTCGCACCGCCAGAAAAGTCAGCAAAACCCCCGAGATTTCGGTTGACAACCTGGGTTCCATCGCTGCCCCCTCGGTCGGCATTTCCCTTCCGATGGCGCCCCCCTTGGCCCCAGTTCACTCGCCGGCACACCACCCCGAAGACAACGTTGTCCCCGTCGATCTCGTTCATCCCGGTGATCTCATCGAAATTCGTAGCGGCGAACTGATTCCAGCGGACGGGCGCATCGTTGAGGGAAGCGGGGCACTCAACAAGGCCCCCTTGACCGGTGAATCGGTTCCCGTTGACGTCGGGGTGGGCGACACCATCGAAGCCGGCTTGGTGTTGGCTCAGGGACCCGTGGTCTGTGAGGTGCTGGCCGTGGGCGACAACACGCGACTGTCCGGCCTCATTGACGCCGTCCACACCTTCCGTGAAGTCCCGCCACGACTTCACAGCGGCATTGAGAAATTCACCGCCGTGTGGGTTCCATTGGTGCTGTTCGGCGCCTTTGTTGTGTGGTACTTTGCCTTCCCGGACGACTGGAAAATCATCCTGCTTCTCTGGGTTGTTTCTTGCCCCTGCGCTCTCTTGTTGGCCACGCCGGTTCCTCATGCGGCGGCGCTCTCCAACGCCGCACAGAGCGGTGCAGTCGTTCGGGGTGGCGATGCACTGGAACGGATGGCTCACGTCAACCATATCCTGCTCGACAAGACCGGTACGCTGACCTCGGGGAAACCCAAAATCGGGGACGTGGTGCTCGGAAAGGGCCGACGTCAAGCATCCGCTCTCCAGATCATGATGGGGTTGGAGGCCCGCTCAAATCACCCTTACGCCCTGAGCATCGTGGAACACTGCGAGGCCGAAGGCATCAAACCGGCGAACATCAAGAATTTGACCGACATCGACGCCGGTGTCGCTGGAAAGCACGGTGCTGCCGAGGTGGCGTTCATTCGACCGGACAAAGCCGAATCAATGGGTGTTGACGTGGAGGACCGGCTTCTTCAGGCGTTCGAGACGGCCAAGAGCGAGGGTCATGGCGCCAGTCTGCTGGTCAAAGACCGGGTGGGCATCGCCGTCGTCACCTTCGTCCACGACGACACGCGGGACGGTTCGGTTGAACTCATTGCCGCCATGCGAGAACGGAACATCAACGTCGAAATTCTCTCAGGGGACCATCAGCAAGCCGTCTCCGAATTCGCCCGGTCCGTGGGATTACCTGAAAGTGCTGCTCACGGTGGACTCAGCCCTGAAGAAAAGGTTCAGTGGGTCCAGGCACGCTCGAGTTCTCATGTCACGATGATGGTGGGCGACGGTTTCAACGACGCTGCGGCACTGGCCGTGGCCGACGTTGGCGTGGCCATTGGCACCGGTGAAGCGGTGAATCTCGAGGCCGCTGACGTGCTTATTCCCGGCGATGACCCTCGCCTGCTGACGAACATGGTCGACCTCGCCCGACAAGCTCAGCGCACCCTGATGCAGAACCTCTTCTTCTCGGTCTTCATCACGGTCACGTTGGTTTTTGCCGTGGTTCAGCAGTGGTATGACCAACTCTGGGTGGGGGTCTTGATTCACGAGGTCTCGGTGATCATCGTCATCCTTAACGGCGCCCGACTGGCACAAAACGGTGAATCCTTCAAGTTGCTCAAGCAAACCCTCAGCACAATGCTGGATGACACCAAACTCGCCTTTTCCACGTTCAAATCACGCTATTTTCCCGCTCGGAACTGACGCTTTTTGATGGGTTTTGACACGACATCTTCAAACCCTAGAAGCATTTCTTGCGGAGTGGTGAGCGAATGGGAAGAGTGCGAGGCGACCCCATCACCACCGCACTGGCTCATCCCACACGCCGTGGAGCCTACGTTGAACTCGCCAACGCCCAAGAGATGAGCACGGTCCAACTTCAGAAAGCACTCGGTGTCGACCGATACAACCTCTATCACCATCTCAAGAAACTGGCCTCGCTTGAGCTCATCGAAAACCACCGGGATGAGGGGCGTGCTCGATGGTGGCGCAAAAACCTGCACGTGGACCTGCCCGAACTGCTGAACGCCACCGCAGCAACCGCACCGCCTCAAGCCCAGGAACACGTGCCCGACGTCGCGATGACCGCACGAACGACGTTGGCGTCCCTTGCAGTCGACGAAGAAGGTCGAGAAGTCATCGTGCTCGACCTCGAAGGTTCCCGCGATCAGGTCAGTGCGAAGCAACTCATCGTCCGTCTTTCGGAAGAGTTTGGGCTCACCCTTGACGTGCCCTGGAACTTCATCCCAGAGCAACTGGTCCTCTACTCCAAGAAGAAGTGATTCCATGGCCGAGGAATTGAGCGTGGAATCCAAGGTGGCACCGCCACCCCTCTCGTGTCCGAAATGCAAAGGCCTCCTGCCGTCCGGCCTGGGTGAACTCCAGTGCACCCTTTGCGAGGCTCGTGTCCGCGTGGACCACCCCGCAACCCGCCGAAAATGGCGTGAAGAGAAACTCTCGTGCCCCGAGTGCTCGAAAGTGCTGGTGGCGGGCGTGGATGAACGGCCGGCCGACCTCAAATGCGGGTCGTGTGAATCTTACTTTACGCTCAAGGCCCACGTGCCTCGCGTGGAGATTGAATGCCCCGGTTGCCACCGCAACCTGCGAATGAAACGGCGGCCCGGAGAGCGAATGATTTCCTGCCCCGCCTGCGACACCGACTTCACGGTTCGATTTTGAGGTGTTCGCACCCGGAACGGGGTGGAAAAAGCGCGTGCTACGCCCTTGACTCCGTCGCGCTCCTTATCTATGAAGAGAAGTCCATGAACAAGTGGATGGGATTCCAATGGGTATGAGCGAAAGCCATGACAGTGAGGCTGTTGATGCGACGCACAAAGGCCGCGATGCGACCGAGCGTGTGACCTTGGCGTCCTTGCGTTCCCAATTCACCACGGCCGACACGTCCACGCTTGACGAGGCCATGGGCACCCGTGCCCGGTTCCGCCAAGAGGAACGCATGCGGGCCGACCTCCGTCGGGAACGTCGCCTTCGTCAACAAGCGATCACCGAACGGGTGAACGCCCTGAAGGCCAACATCGCCAAGGACCTCGCAACCCAACACGAACTCACCCTTGACGCGCTTGAAAACGAGTTGCGGGGAACGATGGAAGCCGAATTGGAAACCATGGAACGCGACGCCCTGGCAGCCGAAGAGGCTCGCGTCCGCCACGAGCTGGACCTGCGACTGGAACGCCAAATCCAATCCCTCCAGGAACGACACGATGTTGAGCAGCATCAGCGCTTGGAAGAGCGTAAAGCGGAGATCAAGGCCGCCATTGAAACCCAACTCCACGAGGAGTACGACCGTCGTCTCGCCATCCAAAAGGAACGGTTGCGTTTGGAATACAACCAGGCCCTCCAACAGCGTCTCCGGGACATCGAGTCCAACCTCGAAGAGGAGATGGAGCGCCGCTTTGTAGAAATGGAAGGTCTGGAGGTGAGCCGACTGGAAGAAGGCCATGAAGCCCTTCTGGCAGAACGAGAAGAACAACTTCGTCGCGGCATCCGAACCCGTCTTGAACAACAACTTCGTCAGCGCCTCAAGCAACGCGAAGCCCGCCTGAAGGTGGAGTATGAGCGACGCAGCCTGCGTCTCGAGGAAGACATCGCTCAGCAACTCCAAACCGACATTGAACAGCAACTCCGTCGTGAGACCGACGACCTCGAAGAGCGCATGCGGGAAGACGTTGAACTGGCCATTGCCAAGCGTCGAGATGAACTCCGCGCTCAAATTGAAAACGAACTCAACGAGCAACAATCCGGCCGTCTTGCCGAACGAAAGGCTCGCCTGAAGGCCAAGTACGACCTGACGTTCAGCAAAGCCATCGATGACATCTCACGAAGCCTGCAGGCGGAGATCGAAACCGAGCTTGAACACCGCAAAGAGAACGAATTCGCCTCGTACCGTCACGCTCGAGAGGCTGAGATTCAGAACCGTCTGTCCCGCTATCGCTACGAGCGGGAAGCCGAACTTCGCGAACAGCTTGAAGCGCAATACTCCGCTAACAAACAGGATTGGACCGAGCGCCTCGACCTTGAATTCCAATCCCGAGAGGCCGCTGCACGAAAGGCCATCATGTCAGAAGTCGATGCGCAATTGCGCAACGAGCGCCTGACGCATGAAACCGACCTCGACCTCCTCAAGGAAGAGACCGCTCTTGAACTCGAAGTTGAGATGGAGGAGCGCCTTCAAGCCTTCAAATCGAGGAAGGAAGAAGAGGTCGCTACCCAACTTGAGCGCCAGTTGGACAAGCGCGAGGAAATCATGCGCAACAAAGCCCTCATCGACGTTCGAAAGCGGGAAGCGCAAATTCGCGCTGAGATTGAAGCGCAACTCGGTCTCAAGCGTGCTGAAATTCGCGACCGGCTCAAGGGCCTTGCAGAAAAGATGGATTCGTTCAAGGACATGGCCGAGGAGAAGATGCGCGAGGCCGTCTCTCAACAGATCCAGGGTGAGATTGACGCTGACGAAGGTGAATTGCGAGCGCGAGAACAAGAGTTCAGTGCCCTTCAGGCCACCGACACTCGAGCCGAAAAGCGCCAAAAGTGGATGCAATCCATCTCCGGACAGGCTCCCGCTGCCTTCGGTGCGGGCGCCATGGACCCGTCAGCGCTCGGCGCACGTCCCGATGGTTTGGGCGCCGCCGCAGGTCGCCCGCTGCGCGGCTTGATGGGGCAGCAAGCGCAGGAAGAGCCGCGTATGGGCCTGGGTAACATGCGTGCACCGATGACCAGCGCTCGCCCACTGGCCGGCCAAGTGCCACCCGTTCGCAACGTTCGCCAGCCCATTGCCCAGCCTGAACCGGTTCGCACGGTTCGCCAGCCGATCTCCAAACCGGCCATGGTGCCGCAAGAAGAGGCGGCCATGGAGGACATCGGCGAAGCCATGCTGGAAGAAGAGGTCAGCGCGCCGATGGAGGCTCCCGAGGAAATCGGGGAAGCAACGGAGGCGGCAGCCCCCACCATGGCACGACCAACGGCCTTGCTCAAGCCCATTCGTGGAACCCTCCAACCCTTGGTTGAGGAAGAGGCCGTTCGAACCGCACCGTTGACGCCGGTCGGCCACATGTTGATGCCCGAAAAGAAGGCACGCGGACCACCACCCTCAGCCTCCGTTGGCCGTCCAAAAACAGCTGAACTGCGTCCTGTTCGAGGCACGCTCACGCCGGTCTCCAAGAAACCCGTGAAGCAACTCAAACCCGACGAGGACGCTGAAGACTGAGCCTCACCCTGTTTACACAGGCGGGCGCGTTGTTCATATCTGTCGGGGTCTTCGGTTTGCTCATGAACAACCGCTTGGCGTTTTTCATGGTGTTCCTGCTGGGCGCCCAGTGCGCCGTGGGGACCGTTGCTGGCGATTTGTCGCTGCTGACCGACGGCGGTGAAACTGACAGTCTGGACCACCCGCTCGTCCTGTTTAGCGAACTCAACGACGGCCGCATTCTGACGGTTGACGACCAAGGAAACGTGAGTCTCAACAGTTTCAACAACGGTGTGCTGATGACGCAGTGGACGGTTTTTCTTGACGTGAGCACCAACAATGCTCGCGTCGACGACGCACAAGAACTGGTGGCCGTTGCCCACGACGACGGCGCTTACGTGGTTCAAATGTCCACGCAGTCGGTCTACTGGAACATCTCCTCTCCGGACCCCGTTGATGACGCCATTCTCGACCAGGAAGGCGATCTTTGGTTGGCCTTCTTCGCAGGAAAGCGACGAGCAGACCAATACGACATCAACGGCTTCACCGGCGTGAGCAGCAGCACCATTTCCTCCGGCATCTCCGCCTTCGAAATCCTCCATGACGGACGGTTGGCCATTGCCTCCTACAACAAGAAAATCTACGTCCACGGCAGCGACGGAACCCTGTCCAACACGCTGTCCGAACCGAACGGCATCGTCTCGAGCCTGCGTGAAATCGACAACACCACCCTCCTGGCTGGAACGACCGGCGGAACGGTCTACCACTACAACACCGAAACGTGGGCGTCATCGAGCCTTTCTTTGGGCCACACCAAGCAAACCACCTACCTTGCCGACCACGGTGACATGTACATCGTGGGCGCCAAGCAGGGACGCGTCTCCTTCGTCGATCAGACCAACTTCACCGTGATCGAGACCTTCACCGCTTCGGGAGATGTCATCGGCGTGATCCCCGAATTCACCGGCCAGTTCTTTGCCGTCGGCTCCCTCCCCACCAGCACCACCGTGCGGTACTTTGACCTCGACAGCGACTCCGACGGCATCAACGACCTCCGGGACGCCTTCCCCAACGACGCCACGCAAACCGAGGACAGGGACGGCGACGGCTACGGCGACAACGCCGCAGGAAACCAAGCCGATGCCTTCCCGGACGATGAGACACAGTGGGCCGACACGGACGGTGACGGCTACGGCGACAACCTCGGTGGAGAGAACCCGGACCTTTTCCCCGCCAACCCCGACCAGTGGGCTGACGCCGACGGCGACGGCTACGGCGACAACACCAACGGCAGGACGTGACGTGTTCCCCGAGGAAGGTCACGCAATGGGCCGACACCGACCGAGACGGCTACGGCGACAACCCGGACGGGTTCAAACCTGACAGCTGCCCCACCGTGAACGCTTTTCGAGCCTTGACCGCTACGGCTGTCCGGACAGCGACCTTGACGGCTATTCCAACCCCGACGACAACTGGACCGTTGACAACGGCGCCGACGCCCTCCCCAACAATCCGACGCAGTGGCTGGACGGCGACGGCGACGGCTACGGCGATGCGGCGGACGGCCAAAGCGCTGATTCTGCCCTTGGAATTCGGCACGTCCACCAAGGCCGTGAGCATTGACCCGAACAGCAGCGCCGGGTACGTGGCGGTGCCCTCGTTCGGCTGCCTTGACGAGGACGGCGACGGTTGGGTCGACCGCACGGAATCACCGCTCATGGACATCGACCCGAACGAGCACTTCGACGGCGACGGCGACGGCGTCGGCTCAAACGCCGACTACGACGACACCAAGGCCTTCATCCAGACCGAACAAGATCACTGCTTGAACGACAAAAACGACACGTCGGAAGCCTGCATGGGTTGGAACGACCCGGCCTACCAGGCCTACCTCAGCGGCGTGGAGGAAGGCACCCTCGTGCTGGGCTACAACGCTTGGAACACCACAAAGAACGACAACCCAGGAGGCAGCAGTGAAACCTTGGTCGACGAGGACACGCTCAACCAAGTCATCATGGTGGGCCTCGTGGCCTTTGTTGGCTTGACCGCCCTCATTCTCGGCGTGGCGTTCATCATGAATCGCCGAAAGACGGCGGCCGCCACCAAAGAATACGGAGGCGTAGCGCCTGGTGCATCAACCAATGCCTCGCTCGAAGCGCTCGAAGGGCGTGGCGGTCTGTCGGCCGACGGCGGCATCATCGCCGATGCTTCGTGGGACGACGACGTGGCCCAACTGGACTTCACGCAGGATAGCGACGGCTTTGATGACATGGCGATCAAGAACGAGGACGCGCCGGCCGAGGCCGAGAGCATGACCTACGAAGAGGAAAGCATGGAAGCCATCGCCGGCGTTGGTGCAACACCAGCTGCCGAGCCTGAACCTGAATCACACCCCTGAAATGCCGGCCGAGGCACCGCCCCTTCCCGAAGGCGGACTCCCCGAGGGTTGGACGATGGACCAGTGGCGATGGTACGGCCACGAGTGGCTGGCAAAGTACGGGAAGAATTAACGCCAAACGATGGGCAAACTCGCCTTCAGAGCGCCCAGTTCAACCCCGGTGTAAAGCGGTTGACCGTCGACCTTGCAGGTGTTCATGACCAGCCACAGGAAGCCGTTCCAAGCCGAAGAATCTGCAAAAAGTTCGACCTTACCGAGGACCGCCGCCATCAACAGTTTGGACTGGTCGGTCTCGTCGCTGCACAACGCCTTCACCAGGTCCTTCGCTCCAAAGCGGTAGGCGGGTGGGCGCCACGACATCATGGACGATCACACCTGGAACGGCGCCATGTTCAGACGCTCGGCAAGATGCTCGACGTCGACGTCCACCGCTTGCTTCATTCGCTCTCTCAGGGTGTCGATTTCACCCCGCATCTTCAGCATCTTGTGGGTGCGAATCATCTCGGCCAGCAGTTCGTTAACGCTGCGATGACCACCCGTGGTCCGCAACGTGTTCAACTGGCGTCGAATCTCATAACTCACACTCACGGAGGTCATCCCTTCTGCCGTCATTCGCAATCCCGGTCGGTGATGCGCCTCGGCCCATACTTAACCCATGCGAAAGGTTGCGTGGAGAGGACGCCCGTTTTGGCGTGGGGGACGGCCCACCAACCCTCAGCGAATGGTGCGTTCACGTCGAAGACGAGATTCCTCGACCACGCCGAACTCCCGGCGAACTTCTTGCACGCGCTGGTGAACCTCTTTGGCCAACGTCCAGTATTCCAAACTCCCCGCACCGGCTCCTGAGTTGGTGGGTTTGTTCAAAATCACCGTTGGAGCACCGCTCCACGGGGCCTCAGCCACCTTGGCCAACCGCCGAACGGTGGTGTTGAACAGCTTGTTGGGCATCTTTTTGTTGACCTGGTCGCAGACGTAGGTGCTGAGTTTTGACCGTCCGTCCACCATGGTCATCACGATACCGAAAATCTTCAGGTTTCGGTTGATCCTGCGCTGAATCATTTTAATCGAGTTCATCAGCATGCTGAACCCTTCCAGCGCATAATACTCGGCCTGAACGGGCACCATCACCCAGTTGGCCGCACACATGGCGTTGATGGAGAGCAAGCCCAAGGAGGGCGGGGTGTCGATGATGATGTAGTCGAACTCGTCCATGATGGGCAACAAAGCCTCTTGGAGACGGGTTTCTCGACCGATCTTGTGGCTGAGTTCTATTTCAGCCCCGGAGAGGTGAATATCACTGGGGAGAATGTAGAGGTGACCGGCGTCGATGGTGTCCGGGACTTTCTTTCCACCGTTTCGATTGCTCCACGCCTCACGCATGGCTTTGGTGATCTCCTCGGGGGGGATGAGGTACTCCTCCATGAGCGGGAGTTCTTCGCCTGAATCGTTGGTCAAAAGGTCGTAGACCGTCTTTTTGATCTTCTTTTTTTCGAGGCCGAACGAGGTGGCACAGTTACCTTGGGGGTCCAAATCAATGAGCAGGACCTTGGCCGGAGGCAAGCCTTGGCGACGGGACCCTTTGGCGAGGGCGGCGGCCACGTTGACGGCCGTGGTGGTTTTGGCGCACCCTCCTTTTTGGTTCGCAACGGCGATGACCATCTTGTAGGGATTCACGGTGTTTCACCTCCGGCGTCCTCAGCAGGAAGGACCTCCCCTTTCAATGCAGGCATCAAAGACCCACGCATCAAGCGGGTTGAATCACGGGTACGGGCACCTCGGAGAGGATCTTTCGTACGATGTGCATGCCCGTGATGCCGCGAATCTTGGCCTCTGGCTTCATGTTGATTCGGTGCGAGATGATCTGGAGGGCGATGCCCTTGATGTCGTCGGGGATGACGTAGTTTCGGCCGGCCACGGCGGCAGCGGCGCGCCCGGTCTTGAACAGGGCTTGGCTGGCACGAGGCGAGGCCCCGTTGATGACGCGGTGGTCTTCCCGGGTTCGCTGAACGATTTCAATGATGTAAGACAGGATGGCGGGGTCGACGTGCACGGTTTCAAGGGCCTTTTGCATGGCGACCACCTTCTTGGGTGAGGTGACCTGTTCGACCACGTGTTCGTCCTGACCTCGCAACTTGCGGCGGGCGAGAATGGCCTTCTCCTCTGCACGGTCGGGGTAGCCCATGCTCATCTTCATCAGGAAACGGTCCATTTGCGCCTCTGGCAGCGGGTAGGTGCCTTCCTGCTCGATGGGGTTTTGCGTGGCCAACACCACGAAAGGAGCGGGCAATTTGTGGGTGATACCCTCGATGGTCACCTGCTTTTCTTCCATGGCCTCCAACAGCGCTGCTTGCGTCTTTGGAGGCGCACGGTTGATCTCGTCAGCCAGCAAAATGTTGGAGAACAGGGGGCCCGCACGGAGTTTGAATTCACCCGACTTCTGGTCGTACATGTACGTCCCCATGATGTCGGAAGGCAACAGGTCGGGTGTGAATTGCACACGCTTGAACTTGCACCCAAGGGCACGAGCGAACGTGTTGGCCAGCAAGGTCTTGGCCAAGCCGGGGAAGTCTTCGAGCAGCATGTTGCCGTTGGAAAGGATCCCAACCGTGACACGGCGCAAGTTCTCGTTCTTCCCGATGATGACTTTGCTCACTTCGTTCATCAGGCTGTTCGAGATGGCCGAAACGGTTGCAATCAAATCTTGAGTACGTGCGCCACCGGCGCCTGCTTGCATACTTGCTTCCATGACAAGACCTCGTTCGCAAGAAGAATCTCTGCTCATATCTTATATGAATGTGCGCGCTTTCTCTGTCAAAAATGCTCATCCACACTTCAAGAGGCAGCGAACTTAACGGCCCCAGAAATGATTGTCCTTGCGGTGAAGGGCCACGATTTCGCCGAGAATCTCCTCCTCCACCGGTGAAAGTTCGGCTTTCTTGAGGCGCTTGACGTGGCGTTCAGGGACGTCAACGTAGAATTCGTCCAGTTCCTCGATGTGCCGGCCGACGGTCGGACCCTGAACGGCCACGGCGATTTCTTCACCCTGCATGGCTTCCTTGACGTCCTCGCTGGCCCGTGTTCGCAAACTCTTCACCTGACCCACGGGCGTGCCGTCGAGTTTCATGAGACGCTGGCCAACGTGGATGCGGCCGCCCAGGACGCGCATGCCCACGATGGCAGGACCCTTGGCTCGGAAGGTGTGGTCTTTGAGGTACAGCACCTTTCCGGGGTAAACCAGGGATTCGCGCTGCTCTTCTTCGATGGCCGCCTTGGTGTCGTCCTGCCACGCTTCAAACGCGTCCATGATGTGATAGATGATGGGGCCAGCGATGAATTTCACTTCCCCGCTGTCGTCCTCGAGTTGTTGCGCCACGTCGCTGGTGTTGGCCTTGGTCGAAAACCCGAGGATCACCCGTTGAAGCGGGTCTGCAGCGGATTTTGCCATCAAGAGGTCCTTCTTGTTCACGGGCCCAACCGTGGCTTGGCGAACAGGAACGTTGCGTTGGTGCAGCTCGAACGCCAGGGCCTCCAGTCCACCGACCGTGTCAGCTTTGATCACCACACCCGTGCGGTCCTCTTCCGCCCCACGGCACGGGCCTGAGGCCGTGTGCTCGCCGAAGGCATGACGCGAAAAGACCTCGTTGCACGACGAGCACATCACCGGCATGGCGTTGAAAATAGCACGCCACTCCTCTCGGATGGCTTCCTCCGCCACCGAACGCTCCTCAGCGGTGTTCGCCAGATGCAGGGTGGTGCCAGCAATGGTGGCTTCGAGGTTCGGTGCAACGATTTTGACGCCCGAGGCTGCTTCAACCGTGTCGAAATTGACCCATCGCTTACCGGCATCCCGCATTTCAGCCATGCCCTGTGGGCGCTTGAGACCCTTGATGTGCGTCGTGAACGGGCCGTCCTGACCGGCCAACATGACGGTGTCGCCTACGCTCAGTTCGCCCCGGTAGAGGATGACGTCGATGGTCTTGCCCATACCGACCTCGTCGCGCATTTCGAGCACGGTGCCTTGAGCGGCGCCCAGCGTGTCGGTGAGACGGTCCTCAAGGAAGCGCTCGGCCAAGCCCACGGTCACGGCGAGGAGGTCTTGGAGACCTTCACCCTCTTTGGCCGACATGGGCACGAGCGCCACGTTTTGTCGAAAGTCTCGAATTTTATCGTAGCGTTCGAGGTTGAATCCATGCTCGGAAAACTGCCCGACCGTCTTCCAATAGCGATCCTCAAACAGCGCTCGAACATCCTCTCGTTGAGCGCTGAACGATTCGATAAACGAGCGCCCAGCCTCGCAGCGCCAGCCGTGAAGGCGGTCGACTTTGTTGCCGGCGATCACGAACGGCGTTCGTGTCTCCTTGAGGATGTTGAGCGACTCGATCGTCTGAGGCTGCAAGCCTTCCATGATGTCGACAACCAGGACGGCGATGTCAGCCACCGAACCGCCGCGATTTCGCAACGAAGCGAAGGAATGGTGGCCTGGAGTGTCGATGAACAACAGGCCGGGTGACTTGAAATTCTTCCCGCCCAGCATGGCGGCGCATGTCTCGTTTAACACGTCAGCGGGCACTTCAGTGGCACCGATGTGCTGGGTGATGCCACCGGCTTCCCTGTCCATGACGCTGGCTTGGCGCTGGCTGCCAATGGAGCGCACCATGTCCAGCAAACTGGTCTTGCCGTGGTCGACGTGACCCAGTACGGAGACGATCGGTTGGCGGTTGTGGCCTCGAGGAGGTGCTTCGCCTTCCTCGGCGTTGGCGACCTCTTCGTCGGTCATGCTTTCACCACCGAAGTTGCGGCGTTATGAGGCTTCACTCGTAGACCCAGGTGCCAATGGTGTTTTCCCAGGACATCAAGCCCTCGGGGAACCAGAGACCCAGTTCGAATTCGGCGGTTTCCGGGGCATCGGAGCCGTGAATCATGTTGAAGCCCATGTCCATGCCAAAGTCGCCACGAATCGTGCCGGGGTCGGCGTTTCGACCGTTGGTGGCGCCGATGAGTTTGCGAGCAACCGCAATGGCATCCACACCTTCCCAAGCCATGCAGACCACGGGTCCGGAGGTGACGAATTTGATGAGTCCGGGGAAGAACGGTCGCTCCTTGTGCACGTCGTAGTGGGCACGAGCGATGTCTTCGGTCGGCACCATGGCTTTCAGGCCAACCAACTTCAGGCCTTTTCGTTCAAAGCGCCCGATGATTTCGCTGATGAGTCCTCGCTGCACGCCGTCGGGTTTGATCATGACATAGGTCGTTTCCATGGTGTTCACCGTGCCGACCCAAAAGTGACCCGTTTAAGGGCGTTGCTGTGGGGCTGTGCGCACTTCAAGGCTCACTGGATGCCGCCCTTGACGTAGTGACGGGTCCACTTGACCTTGCGAGCGTTTCGCTTGAGTTGGAGTTGGTTCTTGCGAGCCTTGCTGCTCTTGAACCACAGAACGCTGCCGTCCTTGCGGACAAACATCATGCCGGTGCCGGGTTCGATCTCCTCGCCCGTGAAGTTGCAAATTCGTCGTTCTGGCATTGTCCTCACCGTGCGTTCAGCTTGCGGGCTTCACGGCCCGTGTCCTTGAGCATCAAAATATCGCCTACTCGAATGGGGCCGACGACGTTTCGGCTGATGATGCGGCCAACGTCCCGGGGGTTCGGGGCATCGTTCACGCGCACCTTGACTTGCGTGGCTTCACCGGTCATCCCGGTTCGTCCCACGATTTCGACCACTTCTGCTGGCCATCCACCAAGTTCTTCACTCATGTTCAATCAACTCGGTGTCGTGGTTCAGTTCTTGAGGCCCTTGATTTCCTCAACGACTTCGTGGAATTTCTCTTGGGCGCCTTTGGTGATTTCCATCACCGCAACGGAGGCTGCGGAGGTGTCCTTGGGCATGCCGATGGCCTTGGCCAAGAATTCTTGGCTTGGCACGTAGCCGAAGGGAATGTCCTTCTCGGCACAGATGAGGGGAATGTGAGCCAGCAACTCGGGAGGGTTCACGTCCTCGGCGAGGATGATGAACTGAGCCGTACCGCGCTCGGCGGCTTTGGTCACCTCGTTGCTTCCTTTCTTGACACGACCGTTTTTGTTGAGGTCGATCATGTCGTAGATTTTGTTGGCTAGGTCTTCTGGGGTTTCAAATTGCACGTGTACACTCATTGGAATCACTCCTTCCTCGTGATAGGGGCATCCCTCCGCAGAACCTCGCGAATATAAACACAACGGAAGCCGCACGGGCCCGCAAATCCCTGAATATTTGTTCAACTTGAGCGCAGTCTGCGGAAATTCATGCCTCGAGTCCGAGTTCGCTGAGGACGTGGTCGACCCCTCGGGCGAGCGCCGGGCCGCCCGAAATCACGTCCCTGGCGTTGGGCAACGAACCCGTTGCGTGGACGCCGTCGACGTATCGGAGGAGGCGTGCGATGGCCCCTCCGGTGAACAGACCGTGGCTGCAAGCGGCATGAACTTGAATCGCGCCTTGACTTCGGAGCGCCTCTGCGGCGCGACAAATGGTTCCGCCGGTGGCGATCATGTCGTCCACGATGGCGACGGATTTGCCAGCGACGTCGAGGTCCTTGGCCTGATGAACGATGGTGTGGGCGTCGATTCGGGTCTTCTCGAGGTAGGAGAACTCGCAGTTGATCTGGTTGGCCACGCTTGACGCTCGGTCGATGGCTCCTTTGTCGGGGGAGAGGATGAAATCGGGGTTGACCGTTTCTTTGAGGTGATGTGCCAGTTCGGGCATGGCGGTGGTGAAGGCGACCGGAATCGACATGTCGCTCAGCACGGCCGGTGCGTGAAGGTCGAGCACGACCATGCCGTCGCATCGGGTGGCCAGCATGTCGGCGATGGCCCGGGCAGAAATCGACTCACCGGGTTTGAAGCGCTTGTCCTGTCGGGAGTAGCCAAAGTACGGAACGGCCAAAATGACACCTTTTCCCACATCAGGCAGGGTCTGAGGGCCAATTTCTCGTAAATTTTGCAAACGCCCGCTGCGCACGTCCTGAATCGCATCCAGCATCAGGAGCGTTTCGACGATGCCGGAGTCGGGGAAGGTGTTGGAAACCAACACCACGGGTTCTTCTCTCAGCGCCTCGATGGTGTCGGTGGGAATTCGAATGTAGCCCTCGGTGTCTGGGAAGCGTCGCGTTTCGAGTGGGTGATGGGCCCATCCGAGCGTGTCGGCAAGCTGCTTGGCCATGGCACCTGCGTTGCTGCCCGATACGACGACCATGCCATCCCCTTGATGCCTTCCAGCGACTGGACCTTCATCTTCTTTGCGAGCCGCATGGACCGCATGAGTGGTGCGCGAGGCAGGACTTGAACCTGCGACCTCCCGGTTATCAGCCGGGTGCTCTAACCGACTAAGCCACCCGCGCAAGGGTAAACTCGCCGACTTGACCCCCCGTCATAAGCATGACGGCTCGCGAAGCCCTGCCTTGAGGTGAACCGAATCACTCTTCTTCCATGCTGTTGATCGTGATGTACGATGGCAACTGCATGACCTTCTCGAAGGTTCGAGAAAGAACCACTTCATCCAGGCGCTCTCGGGTGCGAGCGAGGGCGGTGATCGGGATGCGAATCTGTTCGTCCACGCCGAATTCCATCTGCATGCGCATCCGGGTGGTCACGATGACCCCCTTGTAGGTGCGCTTCACGCGGAACAATCCGGTGATGACGCCGATTTCCTCGCCTTGGTTGTCCAAAACGGCTCGGTCCAACATCTCGTCGGGGGCGTACAATTTCTCGTCGATGCGGACGGTGTTTCGCCAGCGGCGCTGCAGTTCACGCATCGATTTCGACAGCTTCACCGTACCGTCGCCGCGAATGCTGTGCACCAGTTCCTTTGGAAGGGGTGCCAGTTCAGCGGGTTTTCTCATGTATTCGTCAGCAACGTCGGGAAGCACTTGAATCCGCATGGACTTCACACGTGCCTCGTTGGGGTGGTGTCGCTCACCCACGATCGTTCCTACTTTGGTATTGTTGACATAGACATCCCGTTGGATCAACTCCTGGATGTCGTATTCTGTGTTTTTCATTTCCCATCTCTCCTTGCCGATTTTGTTCGGCTTACCCTTCTGTCGACCTCGGCACCTAATATATTCTTCCCCGATGAAAATATCATTTCCAATTGTATTTGACGCATAATTTCAATCTCAACCAATTGAAATATAGAAAATATTTTGATTTTGGATGTCGCATAACGCGCGTAATTTCAATACAAATCTGACCTGCACCCTGTCAAATTTTGAATCGCTTTTCAATTGAAATCAGAAAGAGCGATCAATCGACAAGTCGACCCGCCCCTCCGTACGGTTTTCCATCGTTTGTATGGCGATTTTTCAATTGAAAATCGTAAATAAAGCCGGAAAAAAAACACTCCGCCCACAGGGCAGCCCTGCATGACGAATCCGGCTGGGAGTCTTGATGAACACGCGCTCCATGCTCCTCCCATGAGCGCAGGCTGCGTGCTGGTCCATGCCCTCCACCCGCTCTCTCAAGCGATGTTTCGACGAGGTGCGCTTGAGGGCGTGAGGTTCTACGCCACTCCGGACCACTGCGAAGCACTCACAGACCAACATGCTGCGCTGGTGGCCGCTTTTCCTTCAGCCTTAACACCGCTCACGCATGCCTTCAGCGACACAAAGGCAGACGCCATCGACCCACGAACAACACGGTACCTGTTGGTCGAAGGTGAGCGTTCCGTTGAACTTCCCTCAACCGCCCGCACCATCAGGCTCCGCACGAATGGAGCGGCGGGCGGCACCCCCTCGGGTCTAGATCTCCACCTCGTTGACGCCCTACCCCCGGTCGAGGGGACGGAGCTTGACACCATGTTCACCGAGTGGATGGCCGCCAGTGCGATGAAAGAAACCCCTCAACTGACGGACGAACGGTTTCACTGGTGCGATCTCAACGACGTATCGGCGGCCGTGGCGCTGATGCTTCGGGACCCCACCCTGGAGGGGACCTACCATTTCGCTGGCCGACGTTCATGGTCAGCCGAGGAAACCTGGATTGAATTCAACGCCATGGTCCAACGAACCCTCGCCGGACAAACCGGGGCCTTCGGATCCGAACATCTCACGGCCCGTGGCGTGCCTGCTGTCCGTACCGTTGCCGTTTCAGGAATCGGCGATGAGGCCCATCGGCCACCTCTCGGGCCCCTTCATGCGTTTCTCACGGAAGCCAACGGTGAAGGATGGCACCCGAAGACGCCGTTGCGTCAGAGCTTGATGATGGTCATCGCACAACTATCGGAACGTCAGGCCTCGTGAGCCTCACTGAACAGGTCAGCGCCCAACAGCGGGAGGAGCAGGCTTGCGTCGCCTTCCACACAAACATGAGGGGCTTCCGGGCGCATTTTCCCCCACGAAATGGCTTCGCGCAATCGAGCACCGGAAAGGCTTCCATCATGTTCGGGGGCCGTGGTGATGTAAACGGCACTGTCAAGACCGCCCCGGTACTGATTCCACCAGATGACGTGATGCTTGGAAATCCCGCCGCCGACCATCAAGGCGTTGGACGTCTCAACGTCCCACGTCAAATCGCTCATGATTTGCTCGTCGGCCAGGGTGTCAAGGTGGAAATCACGGTGCCGTTGCCGGAACATGAACAGCTGCGCGCCGATGGACCCGTCCGTGATGCCAGGAATGCAAACCGGAATTTGGTGTTTGGCGGCCCAGTAAATGAACGTGTCCGGGGTGCCGATGCGCTTCCCCAATTCCCAGACGAGGTGAATGGAGCCAAAACCGATCCACGCATCGGCTCCGGTTTTACCGGTCTCCTTCAACCGATCGTTGTAGATCTCCTCGAGGACGGGCATGACCACGGCTTCGATGATTTCGCCGTACGAGGCGTTGGGGACGATGACGTTACCGAGTCGCATCAGCGCGTGCTCGCCCAACTCTACATCGTCCAGGTCAAACGATCCGTGGTAGTAGTGCTTGTAGGCTCGTGCAATGTCATGGTCGAGCGTGCCGCAGGTGGTGGAGACCACGTTGAACATCTTTCGCTTGACGGCTTCCACAAAGAAGCCACGGGTCCCGGTGGCGCACAAGCAGGCCGGGAAGGACAACCAGTTGGTCACCTTGGAAGGGTCGGCATCAGCGGCGTCGATGGTTGAGCGCATATCGGCCAGAATCGTCCGCGCCTCTGCGAATTTCGTGGCCGTGAACCCACCGGCCTGAGCCATTTGCTCGATCAGCGCCCGTGGCGTGGTCGCTTTGGAGAAATCGTAGTCCACCACGGGAACATCGAAGGCTTCGGGGTCAACTGCCATAGCCGAACCTCGCGGCCTTGCTTCATGAAGGTCGCCCTCAGGGCGTCTGCCTCATTCGTTCCACCGTTCAAGTTCGTGCAAGCGGTCCCGCAAGCGAGCAGCCTCTTCGAAATCAAGGTCCTTGGCGGCTTCGTTCATGGCCGTACGCAACTCTTCCATGAGGGCAGCCCGTTCGTCTGCGGACAAATTCGCCACCACATCATCAGGTTCGTCATACGTCAATTGTGAAGTTGAATTTTCAATTGAATTATCTTGTTCCCCGGTTGAACTCCATGCGCCTGCGCCCAAACGGAGGCGTTGCGCCCAGTCGCCGTCTCGCCGCCCACCTTTTTGGCGATGAGGCGGCGTTTTCCATCGCTTCCTGTGGTCGTCCCGGTGATGGTGGCGTCCTCGGTTTCACCCATCACGGGCAGGGCCTTGACGATGGTTTTGGGCGTGATGCCGAGCGCTTCGTTGTTGGCTTGTTGTCGCTGGCGACGTTCCAGCGTTTGGCGAATGGCCGCCTCCATGGCAGGCGAAAATCCGTCAGCGTAGAGCAAGCACCTTGCCGTGCTGATTCCGAGCAGCCCGACCAATGGTCTGCAGCAGACTGCGTTCGTTTCTCAAGAAGCCCTGTCGGTCGGCGTCAAAGATGGCCACCATGCTCACCTCGGGAATGTCCAGACCCTCACGCAGAAGGTTGATGCCGACGATGACATCGATGTGGCCAAGACGAAGAGCGTTGATGATCTCGGTTCGCTCAATGGTGTCAATTTCCGAATGCAAGTGGTGCGCCTTCACGCCCATTCGATTGAGATAGGGCCCCCACCTCTTCGGCGAACTGATGGTC
>BOYQ01000012.1:0-21032 GCA_019651595.1 Candidatus Poseidoniales archaeon
ACAGCACCCCCCGGTCGAACAATCGCCAAAAATGTGTATCCCATCAACAGGAATTCTCGCTCCTTTTCTGAACATCCCTCTGCGCATCCATATTTTGTTCAAGTTCTCTCTTCCTTCGATCGCCCGCAACATGCCCCTGTACGGAAAGGCTCCATCAAACACGAACATTGACGGATTGTGCGTCTCTAAGCACAAGGTGAGTTCTTCCTCGAGAAGCGAATTCCATTCTTGCGAATCCACTCCTCGGAAATATTTCGGGCCCGAGATGTGGTGGGCTGGTATGCCGTAGGGTTTGAGGAGATGCAAGGTAGGCATGGTGGTAAAAAAAATCACCTCGAGCTTCGAGTCATTCAACTTCATCCTCCTTGCCAAAGCAAGCATCCTGGTGAAATGACCGAATCCTACACCGTTGGTTGGAAACATCACGACACAATTTCCTTTGGTCAACGGCCGGCCAGCACGGTTGATGTTCGCTCCCCTCGGTGGTGATTTCAGACCGATCAATTCCAGCCCGATGAAGAACATCATGAGCGGAAGAGAGACAACAAGAAAGGGGCTCGCCATGGTTTGCGAATAGCGGTCGTGATGTGAACACCTAACCGAAAAGAAGGAGAGTTACAGACGATGGTTTTCTCGTTTGAGCCTCATGATGCTCGTGATTTCATCGATACGAATCACCCCCGTGTTCTTGTCGTGAACTTTGAGTTATTGTCATGTCGGTAATCAACGGACAGACCATCGTATTCCCGAAGGCTCATCAACGGGCGACGACAGGGAAAAGCCATGCCAACCTTGCTGGTCACCGGGGGAGCAGGGTTCATCGGCGGCCACACCGCAAAAACGGCGCTCGCCATGGGTTGGGACGTCCGCATCCTCGACAACTTGTCGACCGGTCTGAGGTCCACGGCGGAGGCGCTGGAAGCCATGGGCGCCACGTTCATTGAAGGCGATGTTCGCAACGCCACCACGGTGGCCGACGCCGTGAAGGGTTGCGATGCCGTCGTGCATTTTGCAGCACAAGTTTCCGTGCCACGCTCGGTGGAACAGCCACAAGAAACGCTGGAGATCAACGTTGGCGGAACGGGTTGTGTCATCCAAGCCTGCCAGCAACACGGCGTTGATCGATTGGTGATGGCCTCCAGCGCAGCGGTGTGCAGCACGAAGGATGATTTCCCCTCGATGAGCGACACGCCGGTACCTTCCATTCACCCTACGCTGATTCGAAATGGCAGAACGAACAACAGGTCCTGAGCCAAAAAGGCCGGCATGGAAGCGGTGCTTGCGCTTCTTCAACGTCTACGGACGGGTCAGCGAGCCGACGGCGCCTATGCGGCGGTGATTCCAAAATTCATCGAAATGGCCCTCGCCGGTCGGGCCGCCACCATCTTCGGCGACGGGCAACAGGCGCGGACTTCGTCCATGTCGACGATGTGGCCGGCGCCGTCCTGATGTTGGCCACGCAACCCTGGGAGAACGAGTTGACCCACGTGTACAACGTGTGCACGAGAACGGAATGCTCCCTGTTGGACTTGATGGCGGAAATCCACGGCGTGCTGGAAGACGTCGCCCCTGACATCACCCGTCATGCCCCCAACCACGGCCCCGAACGGGCGGGGGACATCGCCCGCTCGATCGGCTCCAACGCTCGGTTGCTCGAGGACACCAACTGGGCACCAAAGGTTGTGTTTTCCGGGCCTGCGGCAGCAAATCCTCGACACCCTCCGGGAGGCGTGACCGGGGTGCATGTGCTCTGGTTCACGGGGCGGTCGATGACCGACCTCTGTTCGACCACCCAGCGAGCGTTGATGACGGGCATGATGGAACGCAACCTCGCCATCACCTTCCTGAACCCGGACGAACGCGTTGAGCTTGAAGGGCAGAACTTCACGCACGTCCCACTTCCTCATCGCGCTCGACGTGGCCTCCAGTCGCGAACCCTCGCCAACGCCATGGTGAGGTGGCTCAAGAGCAACCCTCCGTCGGGAGCGGTCGCAGTGGTGGAATGGCGCGTTGCACCGTGGGTCGTCCCCGAACTTGACCGACAGGGCATCCCTTGGGCCCTGATGGACCGCAGTCCGCCGGCCGATGCCGGCCTGTTGGGACGGTTGCAATGGCGGGGTTGGAAAACGGCATGGAGGATGGCCAAACCGACGCAAGCCCCGGGGTTCGTCGTCTCGCCTGCGCACCAAGCGTTTGTGAAAGGAACACCGGACACGCCTCCACCGTCGTGCTTCAGGCAGGGGTTGACCTCTCGCTGTTCAAGCCGCAACCCAAACGACCGACGCTCACGATGGTTTACCACGGCAGGTTGGACCGCCACCGTGGGTTTTGGCGTGTGCGATGCTCGCCCAAAAGCACGTCTGGAAGGGCTCGCCGTCGACGTGATGTTTGTCGGGGAAGGCAACCTGACGCCGTCAACTGACGGCACTGGCCGACGCCAACGACTTCATCCACCTTCACCCACCCATGCCGCAGGCGTCCCTCGCCCCGCTGCTGGCCTCCTGCCACGTTGGTTTACTTCCCATGCCCAAACAAACCGTTTGGACCCTGGCGAGCCCCCTCAAGCGCAGTGAGTATTTGGCTTGCGGACTTAGTGTGTTTGGCATCGACCATGAGGGACATCGACTGGGGGGCGCTCATGAAGACTGGTTCACCCTGGTGCCTCAGGAAGACTTCCACCTCGACGGGTTGGAACGCCTTCAGGACCGCTCCATCGTTGAGGGTCAGCACGTGGATCATGTCCGTGCGTTCGCCGAGGAACACCTCGGATGGTCGGTCTCGGTCAACCGCTTGGTTGAGGTGTTAACCACCCTGCATCAGAAGGATTCGTAGATGCTTTTCCAGGTCTCTTGAACGGTGTCGAGGGTGTGATGGTCAACGGAAGCGACCAGCTCCTCGGCGTCGTGCTTGTCGGTGAGCAGACTGCGAACCGTGGCCACCCAATCCTCAACATCGCCCAACTTGGCGTGGTGAACCGTATCGGGAAGGCCGACCACGCGGTCGCTGACGCAAACGGGAAGTCCCGCGGAGAGCGCTTCCAAGGCGACCATCGGTTGGCCCTCAAAGGTCGACGGTACGAGGAGAGCACTTGCCCGAGCCAGCAGGTCGTTTTTTTCCTCATCGCTAACCCAACCCTTGGCGTCCACCCAATCGTGTTCGCTGCGGTGTTCACCGGTCATGGTCAGACGGAGGTCAGGAAACTCCTGCCGGAGCGCCATCGCGACGTCCACCGCAAACCCATGACCCTTGGTCGGGTCTTTGCGACCCAACACCAGCAGGTGCTGCTCGTCCCTCGATGCAGAACGCAACGGGTTCGGAGAAGGAAGAGGATTACCAACGACCCGTGCGGGACCGATGAGGGGTTCCAACCGCTCCTTCCATGCCGATGAGAGGACGACGGTCTGAACCCTTGGGTGGGCGAGGGATTGTTTGACGCGGTTGACTCGACGTGCACCGCCTTGAGCGAGCCAAGCGTCGAACTGACCGGAATGAAGGTGCACCACGACGGAAACGTTGTGGTGTTGAGCCTCACGGATCATCCTCGACTTTCGCCGCCACGACCAGTCCGAAGCAACGTGAACGTGAACGACGTCGGGCGCTTGCTGACCGGCACAACGGCGGCGAAGTTCGCCTCTTGCCCGTTGATACGCCCGCCATTTGGCCCACAGGGAGCCGTCGGCGTGGGACGAAAGCAGTTCAGCCTTCCATCCTTCAGGAGGACGGTCGGCCAAGGTTTGCATCACGGTCGCCATGCCGCCGGGTGAACGGCAGGGGCCGACGTGCAACACGCTGCGCATATCGGTCCCACGCTCACCGGTGTCAAGAAATGGTCGGCAAATCCACTCGGGGCTCGGTTGGTTTGAGGAGAACATAAGGGGAGGTCACGATGAACCCCTGCCATGGTCGTCGTGCCTGCCATGATCGAAGGGGCGGCGTTGACCGCAGCCATGGTGCCCTTCATCCTCCACCGATGGGACATGTACCGCTGGGACCGGGACCATCGAGGTCAACACGCCCCCAAAGGCACCAACCACACGGAACGGTTGACCGTGCTGCTCCCCGTTTGGAACGAAGCAACGGTCATCGAGAAGAAACTGGCCAATCTCGCAGAACAAGCCGTCCCCTGCCATTTGCTGCTGGTTGATTCCGCGTCTACCGACGCCACGCTTCAACTCGCCGAAGATTGGTTGAATCAACACCCGAAAGCGTTTGCTTCCGTTGACATCCTACGCATGGACCACCGTCGGGGGAAAACCACGGCCGTCGTTCACGCACTGGAACACCTCGGCCAGCACGCCGAGGGTTTGGTGTGCATGACGGACGCCGACGCCCTGCTGGAACGCGGATGCTTGCATCGACTGATGCAGTGGTTTGCCGACCCCATGGTCGGGGCGGTCGGCGCCGTGCCCAAGCGAGTGGGGGGGCGTCCGGATGAAACCCTTCATCGCACGGCGTGGGAAGCCATGCGGGTGGCCGAATCCATGGTTGACAGCACCCCGTTTTTGGAAGGTTCATGCATGATGTGGCGCCCTTCCTGCCTTGCCATCAACGACCTCAACGCCGCCGCCAACGCCGATGACGCACAAATCGCCACCTCCATCCGTTGTCGAGGGTGGCGCAGCATCGCTGACCCACACGCCAGCTTTGTCGACGTTGCGCCCACCACCCTCGCTGGGCAACGACGACAGAAATTACGACGGGCGCAAGGGCTGCAACGCCTCTTGACCCGCATGCGCAAACGAGCCATCAACAAACGTCAGGGCGTGTTTGGTCGAATCTTTCGACGACAGCATCACTTCCACATCGTGGCGCCGCTGGCCATGACGGTGGCAGCATCGGCAGCCGTCCTTCGATGGGGCTTCATTGCGCTCTACGGGTGGCCTCCAACGCTGACCGTCGCCAACAGCCTCCACGTCAGTTTCACCGTTCTCGAAGCCGTTTGCGTGGGGCTGTGGTGGCGCAGCCGAAGCGGACGAACCACTGGACCCCTGTCGCTGCTGGGCCAGTGGCTGTCCAGCATGGAGACGTTGGGGCGCTCGCTGATCATCACCGCACGCGGTCGTTCATTGCATCAGTGGGAGCAACACGCCGACGTGCGTGAACGCTTCGTTGAGATTGAAGTTTGAGGGAAAAGGCCCCTCCGACGGCCGTGGCCGCCGGAGGCGCGTTGTACAGGTCGGAGACCTGGATGACGAATCACTCAGCGATTGAAATCACTCAGCGACGACGCCGTTGGTGGTGTCGATGACCTTGCCTTCACGGGTGTCCGTGATGGTCACGTCGATGGAACAGCTGCCGGAGCAGAGGTCCTGGCCGTTCTCGACGACGGTCACACCGTCACCAACGGACCAAACTTGGTCGTCCGTGTTACCGAACTCGACGAGGCTGCACACAGAGGTGCCTTCAACGCCAGGGTTGTCACAGGTAACAGGTGCTGCGCCGTCAATGGCGAGCTTCACGGAGACAGCGGCCCAGTTGATGTCGCCGCCTTGGTCCATGGTCAACATGATGAGGTTGTCAGCGGTGCCAGTACCGGGGGAACCCTGGGCGTCCTTTCCGCTCATGGCGTAAAGGGCAAGGTTTCCGTCGGTGTTGCCTTCAGCGAGGGAGCTAGCCCACACGTACAGCACACCAGCCAGCACAACAGTGATCGCCACCATCAAGATGGTAGCGATAACGGGGCTGACAGCCTCTTCGTTTCGGTTTTCGTTTTGCATATTTTTGTCCTCCTTTCCCCATTCGGGGTAGCCCTGCCTATGTCCATCCTCATATTAAACCCATCTGCCTTTTTTCTTCGCCTGCGCGCGAGAAATGGCCGTTTTTCGGAAAAAATGCCCATGTTACATTTTGCGTCCGAACGCGCCGGCGAGTGGTACATACCGTTTGTAAATACCAAAATCCGAGCGAAAGTTACGGCATGGCTTTCGCTGATGTTAGGAAAAGAGGTGAACAGGGTGAGAGAAAACGAGAGGGGATGGGATGCACTCAACGAGAACTTCAACAGCCCTGTTCATGAAACCGTAGTTGAACGCGTTTATATGCGTTTTGAAACGGAAAACGCTTCTTTACTCCACGGTAGGATCTCCGGACCGCCGGACGTGACGTGGACCGTATGTTCAAACTGAGCAATGTTGCCACCGTCCCTGCACCGGAGCACGTGGTAGGTTTCGAGAAATCGAATGCTGATGAGTTTCTTCACCAGCGCGTTCCACTTGCTTTGCAAACTGGCCTCGTCGGCATCGGGGAAGGGTTTCTTGAGCATCGGGAACGCCCAACGTTCTGCAAACGGAAGCGTGGAGTAGCGCTCTTCCAGGTTTCGTGCCATCTGTGCCCCCAGCGGTTTGAGTTGGTTTTTTGCCCGGGCCTTTCGAGAGGTGGTCAGGCCGGTGACGCGATAGATGTTGGAGGAGTGCGGGCGACCGATGTTCTCAATCAGTCCCGATTCACCGGTTGTGTTGAACGGTTCCACCGCGTAGACGCCGCCTTCCTCCACCACGCCGGAGAAACCGCGATTGTCCTTGCCGCAAGCATAAGAGGGAACGGAAACCCCGGCATGGAGTTCCCACGGCTTGAGTTGATGGCCGCAGAGGTTTCGAATCGGTTGGAAACCAGCGTCCAGCGACGGTTGGGCAGCAGCCTGGCCAACTTTGTACCACGGCGTGCCGGGGTGCAACATTTCGATGGCGGCGTCGCGTGCTTCTTTGGCGGCTTTGATCTGCTCGGTGTGCTCGTTACTGTTACCAATTTCCAACGTCAGGGCGTTGTCCCCAATGTGGCCTTTGATGTGGACGCCGAAATCGATCTTCACACAATCGCCCTTCTGGAGCACCATGTCGCCGTCCCAGCCCTCAACGCCTTCGATTTGGTGGTTGGTGGTGAAATGAGCCGCAAGGTCGTTCACGGCGATGGTCCCGGGGAAAGCAGGCTTTCCACCGTGTCGATGAATGAAGCGCTCAGCGGATTCGATGATTTCGTGAAAGGTCTTGCCCGGCTGGAGCTCATCCTTCATGGCTTCAAGGGTGCGACGGGCCACATGCCCCGCATCTCGCCAATACTTCAAGTTGGATTCTTCCACCATTGAATCACGCTATGCGCAGGTACGATGCCCTCTCTCATAACAGTTACCTCCACGCCATCGCTCCCCTCGGTCACGTTGAGGATGGTGCTGCCAACGCCCCCGGGGCAATCGCCTGAGAGGACGGCGTGGTCGGGCAGACCGAGCGAGGCTCCGGCCGCCTCGGCGGTGTTGGCTGGCGTTTCACCGGATTCGTTAGCGCTGGTGGCCGTGATGGGTCCGAAGGCCTCAACGAGCGCACGTGCGCTCGGATGAGCCAAGCAGCGCACGGCGACACGCTCGCCGCCCAAGCGAGGGTCAAGAGGTTCGACCGCATCAAGAATGAACGTGAACACGCCCGTAGGAAACGCCGCTTCCAAGGCTCGGACCTTTTCAGGTACCGTCACGAGGGAGGTGGCTTGGTCCAGCGACAGCACGCCCAAACTGACCGGTTTGTCAGCCGAACGTTGCTTGAGTTCAAACAGCGCATCAAGCGATGCTTCTGTGGGCAGGCAAGCCAACCCAGGGAGGGTGCTGGTCGGATAGGCGACCACGCCATTGTCCTTCACGTGAGCAATGAGGTCGGCGGAAAGCATGGACAACCCTCAGGCGTTGACCCACTGGGTGACATGCTGGTGAGCTACATCGGCTGCCAGCGTTTTGTCCTCGGTGCGTACCATGAGCTTCCCGCTGGGGTAGAGGGTCATCTCGCAACGGCCGGTGAACGTCCAGCACAACCTCGAGCGGACGCCCACTTCATAGCCTGCTGCTTCGATGGCGCCACCGACGGCTTCAAGATCAACGCTCGTGATGTCGTCCGGGACGATCTGATAGGACCCCTGAGTGCCGCACAATTCCATCGCAAAACCTTCGGACATGAACAACACTCACAGTTCAGGTGGTCGGGACGGCGGACCGCTGGGCGGACCCGAAGGTGGACCGGACGGAGGGCCGCTGGGTGGGCCAGAGGGTGGACCGGAGGGAGGACCGCTGGGTGGACCAGAGGGTGGACCGGAAGGAGGGCCGCTGGGCGGGCCTGAGGGTGGACCGGATGGAGGGCCGCTCGGTGGGCCGCTCGGTGGGCCCGAAGGTGGACCGGACGGAGGGCCGCTGGGCGGACCCGAGGGTGGTGGGCCGGACGGGGGACCAGATGGCGGACCGCTGGGTGGGCCAGAAGGTGGACCGCTCGGTGGGCCCGAGGGTGGACCAGAGGGTGGACCGGACGGGGGACCTGAAGGAGGACCGCTGGGGGGTGGGGTCGGTGGCGCTGACGGGACGGACGGAGGCGACGTCGCCGGAGTGGATGGAACAGCAGGCGGGGTCGATGCCGGTTCTTCTGCAGGTTCGGGGCTTGCAGGCGTCAAGGGTGCAAGAAGCGGGTCGGCGGCGGGCGCCGGTGCCTCGGCCGCAGGCGATGTCGGCGCTTCCAGCGGCGTGAGGGGCGTGAGGGGCGTGGGTTCGCTCGTGGCCCAGGGAGGCGTGCGGGGTGCGTCTTCTTCGACAGCATCGCCACGCATGACTTTGGTCGCGCCGCCTTCCATGTTTTCGCCGACGTAGGAGGTCATCACCACGGACGAAGCATCGATGATGCCTCGCTCTTCCGTGTTTCCGAAATCCCCCAGGTGGTTGTCAAACGCACCGCTGAACAAACTCGAGCCGATGGCGTTCCCGAGCACGCGGCCCTTGTCCGCTTGGTACTCGAAGTCGGCTTCGTAGGGACCGAGTTTCATGGCTTGGCCGCCACCGTTGAATTCGAACGTCCACGTGCCGGCGTGAATGCGTGCTTCAAACTTGAACTGACGAGTAAGTCCGGGGCCGATGGAACTGATGCCCTCGACCGCCTCAAACCGCTTACCCTTGGCGTCCACGAGCGCAGCCTGAAGGCCTCCCACGGGAATGGACGACTCGTTGACGACGTCGACGACCACCTGAATGACGTCTTCATCGTCGTCGTCAATTTCCATCTTGACCGATGTCAGGTGGGCGTTCAGGGAACCTGCACGGGCGCTGTGGTCATCACTCACTCGGGCTCACCGGTCCCCACTGACCGGTGGCATTACTTCAATGGCTTGCCCTCGTGGGATGCCCTCAGCGCAATCGAAGACGGGTCTCGGAAGGCAGCGACCAGTCCACGGCAGCGACCGTGTGGTGCTTTCGGTCAACGGCCGTGCGGTACTCGGCCGTGGTGGAACCAGCGCTGAAGGTGTCGCGCAGGCCAAACCAGAGCCAGCCAATGAAAGGAACGATGTAGATCATTTTGGCCACGGCCCGGGGACCCCAGTGGTGCTGTTCGAGCATCGTCCCGTTGTCGTGAACGATGGCGATGCGGAAGCCGCGCTGGCCAAGCGACCGACCGATGGTCTGGCCGGTGTACTTGAAGTAGAGATAAAACGCAGCGCAGAAGACAAACCAGTTCATGACAAACTCGGCCGTGTAGCGCCCGCCTTCGGTGGCCAATTCGTAATTGAACAGGCCCTCAAGCAGTCGGAAGTCGGTGAAAAAGCCGAGCACGATGCTGATGAGCATCATGTCGAGCATGAAGGCGAGGACGCGCTTCCAAGACGGGGCGATGAGCATGCCCTCGGGGGCGGTACCGATGATGTTCTGCGCCAGCGTGCCGCCCTTGACGATGGTCACCGGGTCTTCGGCCATGGTTCGGGGACGACTTCCCCTTTGTCAAATGGCGCGTTGGCTCCATCACGAACTGTGCGTGACGTGCCAGGCAAACAACTGGTGTTCGTCAATCCAGTCAAGGTAGGACTTCCACGTGCCGTCGTGCCGCAGTGTCGTGGGATGCCCGAGCAGAATGAGGCCTCGCTTCGCACGCGTGATGGCCACGTTCAACCGCCGGTAATCGGCGAGGAACCCCACTTCGCCCCGCTCGTTTGCTCGCACGGTCGAGAAGACGATGACCTCCTTTTCCCGACCCTGGTACCCGTCAACGCTCTTGATTTCCAACCCGTGGTAGGGCTGGCCCGGTTCACGCCCGCCGGCCGATTCAAACAGCCGCACGAGTTCACGCACCTGACCGTTGTAAGGCGAGATGACGCCGATGTCCTGAGGTTGAAGGTCGCCCACGGCCAGCAGGTCGTTGACAACGCTCAGCACCTTGGCCGCTTCGTCACGGTTGGAGCGGCTCTTCCCTTCCTCGTCGGCTTCCTCGACGCCGTCGACCGGAACGAAGGCCATCGGTCGGTCCCAGTCCGGCCACAAAAAGCCGGCAGGCGGGGGCCGTTCTGCGGCGGAGCAACCGTCGTCGAGGCGATTTTCATAAAATCGGGCGCTGGGGAATTCGCGCAAGATGGGGTGCATTCGGTACTGCGTCGTCAGCATGTTGGACTCGACGCCGCAGGCGATGAGGCGGTCAAACAGCGAGCGATTCAGCCCGCCTTGTTCGGCGCGGCGACTCAACACCGTGGGCGGGAGTTGCTGGTGGTCGCCAACCAAGATCAACTGTCGACACCCTTTGACGATGGGCACCAGCGCGCTGGGTTCGGTGGCTTGCGTGGCTTCATCCATCAAGACGATGGGGAATTTTCTGGACCCCAGCAAACGGTGGCCGCATCCGATGGTGGTGGCGCAGATGACCTCGGCTTCGTCGAGCACGCTGGCCGTCATGGTGTCCTCCATGCGTCGAATTTCCTTCTGGTTGATGCTGATGTCCCGATGCATCAGGCCTTTCTCTTTCCCGCGTAGCGACGGCAAGGCTTTGCGTAATTCCCGCTGTTCGTCTTGCAAAAACGCCAATTCCTCCTGCATGGGGTGGTTTTCCAGCACCGCATCAAGGGTGGCGGAACGAAGGGTTTCCCGCACCTTCACCGGACGACCGATACGGAGGGCTTTCACGCCCAAATCCAACAGCCCCTCGAGCAGGTTGTCCACGGCGACGTTGGACTCTGCCGTGGCGAGCAAGGGGCCGCTGCCCTGCTGAGCCAACTGGTGAAGGAGGTGGGTGGCCGTGGTGGTTTTCCCGGTGCCGGGTGGACCCTGGATCAGGGTGAGGCGTCGTGAGACAGCGGCCTTGATGGCCGCTTGCTGAGACGGGTTGAGGTGAGCGTGGGAAGGCATCGGACCCCGTTGCTGCAGTTTGCCACGTATGTCCGGGGACAGTTCGGCGCTCTGGTTGATGTCGAGCACGTTGCCGAGGATGAGTTCTCGAAGGACGGTCCCGCCGTCGCCCTCGGTTGAGTGAAAGGCGATGAGCGCTTCGTGCATGCGGTCGTGCGCCACCCGGTTTGCTCCACGGTCAAGACGCCATCCTCCTTTTCGGACGTCTCGAGGGCGCTCGCTCACGACCAGCGCAGGCGGGTGGGGCCGCGGTCGAGCACCACCCCTCGACCACCTTTTCACCCCACGGGCGGGAGCGGGAAATGAGCACGATGTCGCCATGAGAAAACCGATGTTCGGGCAAGCGACCGCTGTCTTGGGCCTCGAAGACGACGATGTCCTCCCCAAAAAAACGGCCCTGAACTCGGGCTTTGAGGTCAAACAGGGACACGCCGGCCATGACCAAACGCTGCTTTGACCACGTTTTCCACCGCTCTTCCACCAGTTGCGTCTCGTCGTCGAGCTCCTGTTTGATGAGGTCGGTCATGGTGGAAAAGTGGTCTTGGCTGCGGCGCCATCGGTCCGGCGCAGGTTCGCCTTTGGCCATCGGTGGCTCGGGATCGCTGGCGCTGTTCATGCGCTTGACCGAACCCTTTCGCGCCATGTTCCCACCACCGGCTGGCCCCTCATCAGCGTATGGATGGAGATTGAAGCGATTGCCAAGCGACAAACCCTCAGTCTTAAACCGAGATTCCACGGCGCACAATCCGGGTGGGTCGATGTTCGGTCGCAAGAAGAAGGACACCGGCGCTGACGGCGTCGAATGTCCCTACTGCGGCGTCAACAACCCCCTCGGTGCAGAGCAATGCGTTCAGTGCTACTACTCGCTGAACAAATCAGCACGAGACCAGCCCATGGCCGAGCCGTCCTC
Source organism: Candidatus Poseidoniales archaeon (assembly GCA_019651595.1). GTDB lineage: Archaea > Thermoplasmatota > Poseidoniia > Poseidoniales > Poseidoniaceae > Poseidonia. The sequence goes on from BOYQ01000012.1 coordinate 12,033, forward strand.
CTCCAATGACGAAATCATGAGCCTCCTGCTCGGCGACAACGAAGAGGAAGAAGACGTCGGTCCCGTGGTTGAAGCCGTGCTCTCGCTCGAAGATGTCACGGTGGAAGTGGACCAATACGCCACGACCGAACCCGAGCACGACGAGGACGGTGAACCGGTCCCCGAATCGTTTGAGTTCATCGGCAGCCAAGGTCCAACGCTGTCCTCCACGGTGACCTCACAGGAACCGCCTGAGGAGGAGCTTACGTCGGCTGACGCTCCGAAAACCTACGTGGAATTCGACCTCGGGAAGGTCGACCCGCTGGCTGAGGTCGCTGAACCCGTTCACACCGGACGCGGCGGCTTGTATTCTCCCACCGTTGAGGCCCCCAAGGACGACGACTTGCTGGGCGACGTCGGACCTGCACCCAACGCCCTGCCCGACCTGCCCGACCTGCTGGATGAACCCGCGGCCATCGGTGCAACCCTGGCACAGGCCGCCGCCACCGAAACCCCCGACCTGCCCGACCTGCCCGGGAAAAGGAACCCGTTGCGGAGGCGGTGGCTGAACCTCACCCTCAACCGGCTGACGTCGCAACAACGGCTCAACGCCCGACCTGCCAAGCCTTCCAGAGGACGAGGCGCTCCCAGGCAGGCCGCCACCCCGGCCGTCACCCAGCCCGAGCCCACTCCCTCGGCACAAGACCAGCGGATTTGGCCGTGGCCCAAAGCCGAGGCGTGGAGTCCGACGCAAGTCTACCAGGAAGTTGTCAGCGCCATGGAACACATCAAACACGGGCGAATGGAGGCAGCGGCCAACACCTTGGATCACCTCGGACCTCACCTCGACGATCACCTCGACATGCTGCTTCACGTTTCGGTGTTGATGCAGCACCTTGGTCGACAGGAACACATGAAATGGACGTTGGACATGGCCGCCTACGTTCATCCGACCGACCCACACGTTCAACAAGCACGGTCACAACTTTTGGTCTGAGGGAGTCGCATGGTCGAGACGCCGGAACTACGGGTCGATGACCGAATTGTCCTGCGTCCTGCCACCAATGCGGTGTTGGTGGCGATGTTTGAGGCCTACCAGGAGGACGCTGAGGCAGCGCAAACGGCGTTGCCGTGGCTTGACCCGGACGACGACGTGCGTCGTCAACTTCGCGACATGCTCTACGACATTGAAGCGCAGGGCGGTACGGACACCCTGCACTTTTGGTCCATCCACACGCACAACACCAACGAATTCGTGGGTCTGGTCGGCTTGGGCGACGAACTCCAATCCCTGCACGCCGACTTCAACCTCGGCTACTGGGTCTGTCGTGCTTACCGACAACAATCCATTGCTTCGACCTGTGTTGACACCATCTTCACTTGGCTCAGCGAGCGGAACACCACCACGACGGTCGAGATCGCCGTTCACCCGCACAACCAAGCCGGACTGGCCACCGCGAGCGCCATTTGCCAGCGCTGGAACGGCGAGCGCCTGGCCGAATTCATCGGTATCGAATTCAACGAGCGAACGGTACCTCATCATTTGCATCTGGTTGACTTGGGCCCGGAGGCCTGACATGCCGACGTGGATGACCGTTGACACCGATGACCTGCGGCACCTGCCGAAACACCAGGGCCACCCGACCCGAAGCACCGTGCCCTTCACGGGTTCGCTTGACGGGGTTTCCGACGAATTTCAGCAGGGCTGGAAGGGGTTCGTGAACTGGATGGACACGCACGAGGGGGCCGTCACGCTGTTCGTGATTTCCGACCTGCTGGCGTCGTCGGTCTTTGCGGGTGAACTCAAGCACGCACTGGCGTCGTTTCCTGACCGGTTAACGGTCGGATGTCACGGCCACACGCATCGTTCGTGGTCTGCATGGGGCGAAGACGCCGAAGGTTTTCGAACGATGTTGCAGACCTCCACCGACTTGCTCAAGGCCCATGCTGGCCCTGCGTTTCGACCGTATTTTCGCGCCCCGAACGGCTACATTGCCCCGTGGATGGCAACCGTGCTGGCCGAAGCAGGCTACGTCGTTGATACATCGGTCAACCCGTCGTGGCTGGTCAAATCCAAAGCCGGAGGTTCTCACATGGAAAGGCGTGAATCGACGCCATGGATGATGCCGGCGTGGTGGAACGGTCGTGGCTCACCCGCCGAACGCTGCCCGTCAACGGCCCGGCGTTGTTCAAGTTCCCCCTTTCCCTCAACGCCGAAGTCTGCATGGAAGCGAGCACCGCCCCTGCTGACTGCCGACCAACTTGCCTCACGTGGAAGACCCCGACCAAACCATCACCACGCTCTACTGTCACGTGCTCGACTTCGCCCGGAACGACGGAACGTGGCAACCTCCGTTGCCGAGGCATAGAGCCAAGTAAAGCCGTCGTCGTGGCTCCACCATGAGCGTCGTGAACTTCGCAGAGAAATTTGGCCTGTTTTCCGACCACTGGTCCCCCAAGGTCATCGCTGAAATGAACGACTATCAGTTCAAACTGGTGAAAATTCAGGGCGAATTCGTCTGGCACGACCACGGTCATACCGACGAGGTATTCATCGTCATTGAGGGCAGCATGAACATCGAGTTTGAAGATCGCACCATCACGCTCAACGCCGGTGAGATGCACGTGGTTCCCAAAGGCACCCGGCACAAGCCCTACGCCGACGAAGAGTGCAAGGTGATGCTCGTCGAACCGCGCGGCGTGGTCAACACCGGCGAAGCGGACGGCGAACTGACAGCCGAAAACGACGTGTGGATCTGAAACGCTCAGTGCTGCTCAACGATGCCCCGGTACACTTCCCCGCTCGGCCGAAGCGTGCGCTCTTGGGTCTCAAAGTCGACGTGGTGCAAGCCAAACCGCATCGAATAGCCCTCGGCCCACTCAAAATTATCCAAAAGCGACCAGTGGTGGTAGGAGCGGACATCGTGGCCGTCGCGAAGCGCATTGGACAACACCCACAGATGGCGCCGGAGATGTTCGGCACGTAGGGTGTCCTCAGCGTCGGCCACGCCGTTTTCGGTGATTTCAATCGGCACGCCCAGCGGCCTCAGGAAATCGAGCGCACGCGCCAGGCCCCTCCGCATACATGGGGTAAACCGAATTCGGTGGCCACCTCCTGGCGCCGTTTGGGGAACTTCATCTTGAGCAGGGAGACCGAGGCGGGACCGACCAGCACGTGCGTGTAGTAGTTGAGGCCGACAAAATCCAAGCTGGCTTTGGCTTCTGGGACGTCCTTGAAGAACATCTTCCCGTTCTGGATGCCGCTTCGCCAGGCGCCGTTCCAAACCCACTCCATGAGACGGGCCAGCGGCCAATCGATGGGGCTCCAGCGGTTCTTGGGGTCGAAGAGCGTGACGTTCTTGGCCACGCCAAATTGAAGTTCAGGGTGTTTGGGTTTGAGGGCCTTGTAGACGGTTCCGTGAGCGAGCAGCAGGTTCCGCATCACCCGCAGCGTCGTCGGAATGGAGCGGCGGCCGGGAGGGAACATCCCGAGGGTGTAGCCCATGGTGGAGAAGACCGTGGGTTCGTTGACGGTCACCCACGTCTTGACTCGGTCGGCCAGGGTGTCCACCACCCGCTCGCAATAGGCAGCAAAGGCTGGGATGTTCGCTCGATCTGCAAACCCGCCCTTGGCTTCCCACCAGTCGGGGTGGGTAAAGTGGTGCAGGGTCACGACGGGGCGAATGCCGCGTTCCACGAGGTCGTCCACCATCTCGGCATACACGGCCAAGGCGGCTTCGTCCCATGCGCCTTCGGTGGGCTCCAAGCGACTCCATTCGATGGAGAACCGGTAGGAGGTCATGCCGAGGTCGGACAGCAGTTGGAAGTCGTCCTTCCACCGGTTCCAGTGGTCGCACGCCGCACCACTCGCCTCGAGTCCCTTGGCCGCCTCGTGGACCGTCCAGTTGTTCGCTTGATGGCCCTTTGACCTGATGCGCCGCCGTGGCCGTGCCCCAGTGGAAGCCTTCGGGAAGTGCAGGTCGTCAAGGTTGACGTTGCCCAATCCTCGTGCGGCTCAGGGTATTTGCGACGCCGGTACGATCAAGGTCACTTGAACACGACGAAGCACCAAGCGGCCACCAGCAGACGTTCCCACATCGTGGAAGCCATACCGGGCCTTCCCTTTGTAGTTGGGTATCAAAGCCAGCGGACGCACGCAAAAGCACGTTCTGCTCCCTCAGTTTCACCTGATGATCAGACGAAGGGCTGGAGGATGGCCACGGTTCCGCTGACTTCGTGGGCCACCACGAGCATGGCTGCACCGTTGGGGCTGTCAGCCGCCGAGATGAAGTCCAAGCCCTCAGGGCTCACGTGGTCGGGGAGGTAGATGTACTGGTCGAACACGGGTGCGGTTGGATCGCTGACGTCGTACACAAGGATGCCACCGGCTCGCTCAAGACCCACGAAGGCGTAGGTCTTGCCGAACATCTCACCGACGACGACACCTTCTGGCTCTGCGCCCTTGTCGTCGTTTCGCTTCTGCGTGTAGCTGTTGATGTATTCACCCTGAGAGGCCATCAATGCGCTGATGCTGTCGCCGCTGTCCCACACCAAGGCGCCGTTGCTGTCCCAGATGCTGAAGGAACGGGTGCCATACGAACAGATGAAGTCCAAGTCGCCATCCCCGTCGCTGTCGCCACAGTTGTTGGCCGTGGTGGTCTTCAACCGGCCGAGCGCCTCCTTGTCGAGCAGGTCGTCTTCGTCGGGGAAGACGGTATCGTCAAGGTCAAGGTCGTCAAGACGAACCTCTTCGGAGTAAGCCAAACAGCCGTCCTCATCATCGTATTCTAGGCCGCCAGCAGCAAGACATGCCGCTTCATCGGCAGCGTCAAACCAATAATCACGAGCGTCACCTTCGTTGGCGGTCACGTAGTAGGCGCTGCCGCCAACCGAGAAGGTGGAGATCGCATCGGGCTGATACATGCCGTAGACATTGGCGTAGGTGGCCAGGTTGACACCGTCGTCCTTGTCGGAGAAATCGTACATACCGAGGCTGTAATCCTTCATGCCCATGGCCACGATGTCGGTCACGGCCAGGGTGGTCAAGTCAACCTTGGCGAACGCATTGTTTTCCTGAAGCACCACCATGGCGTGCGTGCCGTCAGCGCTCACGGCGATGTATTCGGGCTCCAAATCCTGGCTGAGGTTAGCGTTGGGGCCGAACATCCGGACACCTTCGGTAGCCAAGGTGGCTCGCTGACTCTCAAAGGCGTTGAAGTTGATCTGGGTCACATCGCTTTGGGTCAGGGCTGAGGCGTCGCCACCCGAAAGATCGACGTAGGACAGGCTGCCCTCAGGGTCGATGGTGTACATGTCGTTGGGTTCACCTTCGTTGGCAACGAGCACGCCGTTTCCGTCAGGGGTGAACGTCAACATGTCAGGAAGGGCACCTGCTTCCACGGTTGAGAGAAGGTTTCCATCGATGTCGTAGAACATGACATGACCGGGGTCTTGCTTGCTCGTCCCGGAACCTTCCTCGCCAACGCCGGCCACGGCCACGGCCACCAGGCCGTCATGGACGTCGACGCTGTTGGGCTCACCGTTGGAAATCACCAAGCGGGTGTGAAGGGTGGGGGTTGTCGGGTCCGACAGGTCGAGAATGTCGATGGACCCCTCAACGGCGTTGACCACGAAGGAGCGCTGTGAGGCAGCATCGTAAGCAGAAATCTCACTGGCGCCCTCACCAAGTCCGCTGTCGTAGGTTCCAGCGAGTTTCCATGTCAGGCCTGAATGGTCAGCGCCAAACACCGTGAAGTGATCGCCGCAGTCAACAGCGAGGTGAGTGGATGTGTCAACGGCAAGGCATTGTGAGGCGTCGGTGCCGTTGGTACCATCAGCACCGTCCGCACCATCTGCACCGTTTGCACCGGCCGGCCCGGTAGCGCCATCTGCACCGTCTGCGCCTTTCGCGCCGTCAGCACCAGCTGGTCCCGCTGGCCCGGTAGCACCATCAGCGCCGTCAGCACCGGCAGGTCCAGCGACACCGTCAACGCCGTCAACCCCGCTTTCGAGGCAACCGGCAAGAGCAGTGGAGGTCATCAGTAAGGCAATCAACAACAGAGCGAGGCTTCTTCGCATGATTGCTGGAAGTTGAATCCTTCAATCGTGGTTCCCTCCGAATTTCATTGAGAGAGATAGAGTCCACCATAGAGTATGTATGCTTCAAACCAGGAGAACCCAAGGCGTGAAATGGAAGTGAATGAATCGCACCTCATGGCCCAAAGCACACCGTTTCAGCAGAAGGTGTGGGCGGCCCTCCGAACCATTCCGCGCGGGGAGGTGCGAACCTACACGGACATCGCCGTCCAAATCGGCCACCCGTCCTCGGCCCGAGCCGTGGCCAACGCCTGTGGAAAGAACCCGTATGCACCCGAGGTCCCCTGCCATCGCGTCATCCGCTCGGACGGCTCCATCGGGGGCTACAGTGCAGAGGGCGGCTCGGAAAAGAAACGGGCCATGCTACGCGAAGAAGGCGTTCACATCGACTGAACGGTTCAGAGCGAAGCGATGTCGTCTCGCTCGGTGGAGACGGCGAAATTCTTCTCCGCCTTGGCGTAGACCTTGGCGTCGAGTTCGCCTTCACGCACGAGCGACGACAGCGCAGCCAGCGCAATGGCGGCACCGTCGATCTCAAAGAAACGACGGAGCGCTTCGCGGGTGTCAGACCGGCCAAAGCCGTCGGTGCCCAAGACGGTGTAGGGCCCGCTGACCCACTGACGAATCATGTCCGGGACGGCCGCCATGTTGTCGGAGACGGCGACGGTGGGCAGCGGTTCAGCGAGCAGGGTCTCCACGTAGGGCCTGCGAACCTCTTCGGTGGGGTGGAGGCGGTTGTGTCGGTCGCATGCCAGGCCCTCTCGTCGGAGTTCGCCGTAGGAGGTGGCGGAGTAAATTTCACAGCGCACGCCGTAGGTCTCGAGTTTCTCCACCGCATCCAGCACTTGCACCATGATGGGGCCCGAGCCGATGAGCCGTACGAGCGGTCCGTCGCCTTTGGGCGCGCCGCGAAGCAGGTACATGCCCTTGATGATGCCCTCGTCAGCGCCTTTTGGCTTCGGTGGCATGGGGTAGTTTTCGTTGTAGATGGCGATGTAGTGCAGCACGTCTTGGTTGTCAACGTACATCTCTTCGATGCCGTGGCGGATGATGGTCGCCAACTCGTAAGCAAAGGCGGGGTCCCACGCTCGAACGGCGGGGTTGGTGTGGGCCATCAGCAGCGAGTGCCCGTCCTGGTGCTGGAGCCCTTCGCCGTTGAGGGTCGTGCGTCCGGACGTGGCGCCCATCAGGAAACCACGGGCGCGCTGGTCGGCCGCGGACCAGATGAGGTCGGCCACGCGCTGGAACCCGAACATCGAGTAGAAGGTGTAGAACGGCACGGTGGGGTAGAGGTGCGTCGAATAGGAGGTGGCAGAAGCGATGAAGGTGGAGGTGGCACCGGCCTCGTTGATGCCTTCTTCAAACAGCTGGCCTTTGGCTGATTCCTTGTACTTCATCAGCACGTTGTGGTCGACCGGTTTGTACAACTGGCCTTCAGGATGGTAAATGCCGAACTCGGCAAACAGAGGATCCATACCGAAGGTTCGCGCCTCATCGGGAATGATGGGGACGACACGCTGACCGAAGGCCTTGTCTTTCATGAGTGCTCGAAGCACCCTCACGAACGCCATGGTGGTGGAGACTTCCATGCTGCCCTTGGTGCCCTCGTCAAACTCCGCGTAGGCTTTGGCGTCGGCGAGGTCAATCGCTTCGCTGGGCACCACGCGCTTGGGCATCGGACCGCCCAAGGCACCACGGCGCTCCTTGGCGTAGGCGACGAGGTCCGGAACGTCTTCGGGCATGACGTAGGGGTAGGCTTCGAGGTCCTTGTCCGTAAACGAAAGGCCGAGGTCGGTGCGCATGAACTGCATGGTTTCCATGTCGGCCTTCTTCTTCTGGTGCGTGGTGTTGCGCCCGGCAAAGGCAGGACCAAGTCCGTAGCCCTTGATGGTGCGAATCAGCACCACGGTCGGTTCACCCTTGTGGGCCGTGGCGGCTGCGTAAGCGGCGTGGAGTTTGGTGAAGTCGTGACCGCCAACGTCGGCGCACAGCATTTCGAGGTCGTCGTCGGAGAGATGGGCGACGAGAGCGGTGAGCCCGTCGGAGTTGAACAGTTCCTTGCGGATGGTGGCGCCGTCGGCGGTCATGATTCGCTGCTCGTCCCCGTCCACCAAACCGTTGAGGCGGGCGGCCAGCAGGCCTTGGGTGTCCCGAGCGAAGAGGTCGTCCCACGAACTGCCCCAGAGCACCTTGATGACGTTCCAGCCGGCCCCGCGGAAGCGGCCTTCCAGTTCCTGGACGATCTTGGAATTTCCACGGACGGGGCCGTCGAGGCGCTGCAAGTTGCAGTTCATCGTCATCACGATGTTGTCGAGGCCCTCGCGACCGGCGAGGGAGAGTTGCGAAAGCGATTCGGGTTCGTCGGATTCACCGTCGCCCATCGTGTACCAGACCGGGAAGGCTGGTGGTTGCCAAGCCCGGTCCTCGAGGTAGCGTTGAAGCGTGCCTGATGGATGGCCGTCATGGCGCCCAAGCCCATGCTGACGGTGGGGAACTCCCAGAAATCGGGCATCAGGCGGGGATGCGGGTAGCTCGAGAGGCCTTGGCCACCGACCTCTTGTCGGAACTTTCGACGTGCTCGTGGGTCAATCGACCCTCAAGCCAAGCACGGGCGTAGATGCCCGGTGAGGCATGGCCCTGCCAGTACAGGTGGTCGCCTGAAGAACCGTCGTCCTTCCGCGGAAGAAGTGGTTGAGCCGATCTCCCAAGCGTGGGAAGCAGAGGCGTAGTGGAAATGTGCCCGCCAATGCCGTCGAAGTACTTGTTTGCTCGAGTGACCATCATCATGGCGTTCCAGCGAATGATGCCGTGGAGGCGTTCCTCCATGGCCAAATCGCCGGTAGGTTCCGGTCGTCGGGGTGAATCGTGTTGAGTAGGGCGTTTCAACCACTTCATGTCCACGCCGGCGTCCTGGCGGTCCACGGG